>CAWBRL010000019.1:0-238180 GCA_963791165.1 uncultured Alphaproteobacteria bacterium
CTTTCAGTTCGCGCAGGACGTCGACCAGCAGGCGGCCCTGAAGCGGCATGCCGGTCCGGTCCATCAGTTCGACGTAGCGCTGGTTGAACAGGAGGATGCGGCCCTGCGCATCGAACATGCAAAGTCCCTGCGACATGTTGGTGATGGCTGAATTGAGCAGGATCTTCTGCGCATGGAGTTCGCCCTTTGCGCGGCGATCGAACATGGCCGCCAGCAGCGATATCCCGAGAATGGCAAAGGCCCCGACCGAGGTCAGAAATGAAAGCGCGGCCGGAGAAACCGTCAACGCGTCGGAGCCGAGCGTCGGATCCGGGATGAGCCTGACGGCGCCCATGGCCGTGAAATGATGTGAGACGACTGCAATCGTCAGCAGACCAGTGGCAACCACGGTATGAACGGTATTGTCGCGGCGCACGGCGACGAGCATGGCAAGGGCCGCAAATAGGCTTCCGAGGACGATCGAGGCGGCGACGATACCGGGTGCCCACACAATATAGGCCGGAAGATCCATCGCGAGCATGCCGGTGTAGTGCATCGCCGCGACACCGGCGCCGATGACCGCGCCGCCGATCGCAACGACCGACCGGCGCGTGCTGGACAGCGCAACGCAGAGCCCGACGGCGACAATGGCCACGGCGAAGAGCAGCGACAACAGCGTGATGGGTATGCTGTACCCGGCGCCCGCACCGGGGTCGTAAGCCAGCATTGCAACGAAATGCGTAGCCCAGATTCCGCAACCGCCGACGGCCGCGTCCAGGCAGACCCAAACGGCGCGCGTTCGGCCATGCGAAGACCTCGCACGATGAAACAAGCTGATGGCGACCGCACTGGCGAACCAGCAAATGGCGCCTGCCAGCACAACCAGACGCCAGTCATGCTCGGTGACGAGACAATTCAGGACCCGATACATTGCAGACTCCCCGTTAGTCTGCGATTACGGTTCCAGTCGTATATTTGGCGTAACCACCGCGGCTTCGATTGCACGGATGGTGAACAAACGCTTTTGGGGGTTGAGCGCCGCGTATAATACCCGCTTTCGTCGAGCGGTTCGCGACTAGGCGAAATGGGCCGCGGGTGGATGGCGCATTAGGCAAACAAAGCGTGAAAAAGCCGCGCAGGACGTCCTGCGCGGCTTTTTGCCTCATTTATCGGAAAAAGATCAGCTCGCGGCTCGGAGGTTGACCTTGCCTTCGGCAAGCGAGGTCAGCTTCTTGTCGGTGATCTTCTCCTCATCGAGCGTCTTTTGCAGGATGCTGGCGCAATCGCTGCGCCCAAGTTGACGCGCCCACGCGATCAGGCTGCCGTAGCGGGTGATTTCATAATGCTCGGCGGCCTGGGCAGCGTTGATCAGGGCGGCGTCCAGCACGTCCTTGTCGGCGACCTCGCCCGCCACCTCGTCGGCTTCCTTTATGATGCCGTCGATCGCCGGGCAGTTGACCGCCTTCGCTTCGGCGCCGTGCATCCGGAACACCTCTTCGAGGCGCTGCACATGGGTTTTAGTTTCATCGAGATGGGTCAAAAATCCCTGTTTCAGCAGCTTGTCGGTGGCTTTTTCGGCCATTTTGGGCAGCGTTTTCACGAGCTGCTTCTCGGCGTAGTAGATGTCCTGCAATTGGTGGATGAACAGGTCGTTCATGGTTTTGATGTCTTTGGTAAAAAGTCCCATTGCGTGGATCCCTATCGCTGGGAACACGAAAGCGCTGGGCTTCCGATGCCTCACGCACGCCATCATGTTCGATGCTGATTCGGGGCTAACTGGCTCGCCATTGGGATGTTCCTGAAAGCCTCGAAAACGCCGCGATGGAACGTCTGAACAGCCATGCGGAAAGAGCGCGGGGACCTCAATGCGACTCAAATCGTTAACGGGACGACATATGTAAGGCGTATGACAACGGCGGCGAACGAAGCCAAAAGGCGGGCTTGTCAAGGACTGCACAACGGCCCGGTTTTAGCTTATGGGTCTTCGGCGCACGGTGCCTCTGACTGACCGTCGACTGTCACCTGTCGTGACAGCCTTAAACTTTCGTATTGCCGCCCCGCCGGGAGGATGAATGCATCGGCTGCTGACCACGCTAGGGCGTGGCTTCAAGGATAAGATCGGCTGGAAACGGCTAGGGATCGCTGCGAGTCTCCTCATCATCGTTCTTGCGGTCACCCATTTGGTTCGCACCCTGAAGGGGGTCGACACCGGGATTATCCTGACTGCACTGACGGAAATCGCGCCGCATCGCATCGCGCTGGCCGCCCTGTGCGTGGTAGGCGCGTTCTGCACGCTGACCTTCTATGATTTCTTTGCGTTGCGAACCATTGGCAAGACCCACGTCCCCTACCGTATCGCAGCGCTGTCGAGCTTCACCAGCTACACCATCGGCCACAACATCGGCGCCACGGTCTTTACCGGCGGCGCGATCCGGTTTCGGATCTATTCCGACTACGGCTTGACCGCGATCGATGTCGCCAAGATCTGCTTCCTCTCGGGCCTGACCTTCTGGCTCGGCAACCTGTTCGTGCTCGGGGTAGGCATGGCCTGGCATCCCGAAGCGGCAACGGCGATGGATCTGCTGCCGCCGGCGATGAACCGGCTTATCGCATTCGGCTGCCTTGCCGGCATTGCCGCCTATTTCGTCTGGCTGGTGATGGGCAAGAACCGCCGCGAGCTCGGCCAGAACGGCTGGAAGGTCGTATTGCCTTCGGCCAGGCTGACGCTGCTTCAGGTCCTGATCGGCGTCGTCGATCTCGGCTTTTGCGCGCTGGCGATGTACCTGCTGATGCCGACCGACCCGCATATCGATTTCGTTTCGCTGGCTGTCGTGTTCATCCTGGCGACGCTGCTCGGGTTCGCCAGCCATGCGCCCGGCAGCCTCGGCGTGTTCGACGCCGCGATGCTGGTGGCACTGCCACAGTTCGGCAAGGAACAGTTGCTGGCGACGCTGGTGGTATTCCGCATCCTGTACTTCCTGATCCCGTTCGGCATCTCGATCTGGATCATGGGGACGCGCGAACTGTGGCTCAGCGTGCTGCAGCCCTGGCTGGAACGCCGCCGGCTCAGCGAGGCCTGCACGGCCAAGGCCAGGGTGCGGCAGCCGATCAACGGCCGCCAATCCTGACGCCGGTAACAGCGACGTTATCTCCGCCGATTAATCTTTTGGGCAATGCCGCCATTCTCTTATTTCTGCCTTACCGCTAACGTCAAACGCGCCATGGCCGGAATTCTCCCACGCACAATGATCGCTGTCGCGCTGCTTGCCGGCGCGCTGGTCGGGCTCGCCGCGTCCGCTGCGGAAGCCCAGACTGCCGGCGGCTACGGGCCGCTGCAGATTTCGTGGGAAGTGCGCAACCGTTTCCGGTTGTTCCGCGAGGAGCGGGATTTCCTGTTGCACGCTGAGGCTGGCCGCAGCCGCAGCGTTCTCGCCGCCGAACAGGCGCTGGCGATGCAAAGCGACGGCCGCGGCTGGGCGCGCAACATCGTGAACCGGCTGTGCATCGATCTCGCCGGCCGCGTCAGCGAGCCCTGCACCCGCGATAACGTCAAGGAAAGCTATCTCACGCCGATCGATCATCCGGTCGTGGTTCGCTTGACCGGCCCGATTCCGGTTGGCGCCACCTGCGCCTGGTCGTTCGACGATGGCGACGGCCCGCAAGCCTCCACCTTCGACTGCGCCGAGCCGGTCAATCTCCGGGTCCGCTATGGCCGCACCACGGTTGCGACCGCCGACATATCCAGCGCGGAGGGCAACCAGCGCGCCACCACCGAAATCTCGGTACGCGACATCTTCATTGCCGGCCTCGGCGACAGCGTCGCTTCCGGCGAGGGAAATCCGGACCGGGCGATCGCCCTGACCGATGAAGGCTTCTGCTTCCGCTCCTATCTCGGCACGGCAGCCGCGCAATATTACCGCCCGAGCCGCGCCGGCTATAAAGGCGGGCGGGCCTGCGAGGCGCCGGACTCGCTCGCCGTCTGGCAGCGGCAGAGCGCGCTCTGGTTCAACCCGGCCTGCCACCGCTCGCTGTACAGCTATCAGACGCGGACCGCGATGGCGCTCGCCGTGCAATATCCGCACATCGCGGTGACCTATCTGCCGCTGGCCTGCACCGGCGCCACCATCGCCGACGGGCTGTTCGGCTCGCAGCGTGCCCGCGACTGCCTGCCGTCGAAATCGGGCAACGCGTGCCAGGGAACGGTCAACGGGCAACTCGGCGAACTGCGCGATGCCGTCGCCGCCGCCAAGCGCCGGCAACCCGATCGCAAGCTCGATCTCGTGCTGCTGTCGGTCGGCGCCAACGACATCTATTTTTCCGGGCTCGTCGCCGACGTGATCGTGGACACGATGACCGAACGCGCCCTGTTTCGGCGCAGCGGCGTCATGGCCTCGGTGGACGACGCACGCGGGGCGCTGGCGCAGGATCTGCCGCAGGGATTTGCAAAACTGCGCGAGGCGCTGAAGCCGCTGGTCGGCGGCGACCTGTCGCGCGTCGTCTATACCTCCTACGCCAATCCGACGCTGACGGGTGGCGGCGCGCCCTGCCCCGGCGGACGCGCCGGCTTCGATATCCATCCCTCCTTCAACGCGCAGCCGCAGCGGCTCGCCGCCGTCTCGAGCTTCGTCGAAAACGAATTCCTGCCGCGGTTGAAAGCGCTGGCGCTGTGCCAGGGCGGCATCCTGTGCCGCGATCCGCGCGGCGATCGCATGACCTTCGTCGACAGCCATCAGACCCATTTTGGCAGCCACGGTTTCTGCGCGCGCGCCGAGAGCGATCCGGAATTCGACCGGCAATGCTTTTCGGCGAAGGGCGACAGCTTCGATCCTGACATCGTCAACGCCGCCAGCCAGCCGATGCTGTGCGGCCGCAGCGCCGGCGAGTACCGCGCCTATCTGCCGCGCGCGCGCTGGATCCGCGACGCCAATGACAGCTACTTCGCGGCCATGACCTATCCGCAAGGCCTGCCGTCGTCGCAGCAGCCGGCCGATATCCACGACGCGACCTGGGGAATTCTCTCTGCGGTCTATGGCGGCGCCGTGCATCCGAGCGCCGAAGGCCACGCCGCGATGGCGGATGCGGCAACGCCAGCGGCGGCAGCCGTGCTGCAACTCGATGCCGCGGTGCCTGAAGTCACGTCGCAGCCGGTGCCGCCAATCGCGTTGCCGCCAGGCACGCGTTAAGCCGGTCGCACGCCTCAGCCCACGATCTGCTTGCGCTGGGTTTCGACATGAGGGCGAAACGTCGTCTTGTCGGTGCCGCAATCCGGGCATCGCCATTTCGACGGAATGCTGCCGAACGACGTACCCGCCGGGATCGATTGGTCCGGCAATCCGGCGGAAGGGTCGTAGATGAAATAGCATCCGCCGCAGATAAAGAGCTGGCGGCCCGCAGGGCGATGAAGGGCGAGCGGCCGCACCGCGCTGGTGCCGCCTGTTGTCATGGGAGCGGAAACGGTATCGCCGACGGTCACCTGCGCCCCCTCACGCGCGACAAGATAGATGCCGAGTTCCTTGTGCCCGAAGGCGGCACGCAGCGACGCCGGCAGATCGAGGTCGCGGCGGCCGGTTTCGGGGTTGACGTTGGTGGCGCCGCATCGGCCGTTGCGCCGGTCGACCCGAAACAGCCCGTCTCCGATCCGGATATCGCTGCCGACCCACTCGAACTCCTCCCACGGTTTCGCGCCATCGATGTAGAAATTGGCGCGGAAGCGCAGCGGATCGATGTTGTAACCCCACTGCTCCTCGAGGCTGCGCACCGTGGCCAGATTGATCAGCGAGATCACGTTGTCGGGCTTGTCCATGAAATGCCCGTTCTGCGCCCGCACCAGCGTCGGCGCGCTGCGAAGCGCCGGAACCAGTTGCCAGAAGAATTCCTCGACCCTGGCACGCGCCGCAGCGTCGCTGAGGTCGGCGATCATGAGCTGATGATTGTCCTGGGCGATCGTGAGCTGCATCGTCTCGACATCCAGCGTGGTCCGCACGCGCGCCAATGCTTCTTCCAGCATCAGCATGACGAACAGCCCCTTCTTGCCCCATCGGGGATCGCTGGTGTCGAATGGCGCCCCGGGCCGCACCAGCGCGAAGATGCGGTCGTGGGGAAGCGGCTTCCTGGCTTCCAGTTCGACCCGGGCCAGCGGCTGCGCGCTCAATCCCTTGATCGGATAGCGATAGATATTCTTCAGGACGGGCATCGGTGCGTTACCTTGTCGTGCGGTGATCCGCGCCGACAGTGTACGAGGAGGCGACGCCCGGCGTAGAGCCGGTTGCTGCCGAAGTCTGGGTGCCAGCATTCGTGGTGACGGGTTGCGCGCCGGATGCGGCAGCGCGGCAGCAGCAGTGGACTGCTGGGAAAAATAGGCCGTCATGTCGGTGGCGGGATCGTCAATGGCATCGTCGATGGCGTCCGACAGCCGCGCGATCCCTTTCTCGATCTGCTTCCGCGACAGCGCGGCATAGCCGAGCAGAATGGCCCGGCCGGTCAGCGCCGTCGGCGCGCGCACCTGAACGCCGGCGGCCGCGAAGGAATAGACGCCGACTCTCGCGCGCAGTGCGGTTGCCTCCACCGTCACGGCGTCCGGAATACCCGGCGGCGGATACCAGACGAGGTGCAGCCCTCCCTGGTCGCCCTCGACCGCAACGTCGCCGAAATTGCGCCGCAACGTGTCCACGAGACAGTCGCGGCTTTCCTTGTAGTGCGCGCGCAGCCGCAGTAGATGCGCGGCATAGCTGCCGGTCCGGATGAAATCGGCGAGCGTTGCCTGCTCGAGCCACGGAGTGCCATTGCCGAGCAGACATTTTTCGGACCGCACCGCCTCGGCGATCGGTCCGGGAACGACCATGTAACCGATGCGCAACCCGCCGCCGAGGGACTTGGAGAACGTCCCGAGATAGATGGTGCAATCGGGCGCAAGCGCCGCGATGGGCGGCAGATGTGAGCCCTCATAGCGGATGTCGCAGTCGTAATCGTCCTCGAGCACGTAGCAGCCATATCGTCGCGCCCAGGCAATGATTTCGCCGCGCCGGTCAGCCGAGAGCGTGCCGCCGGTCGGGTATTGGTGCGACGGCGTCAGGTAGAGCAGCGACGTCGTTCGGTCAGGCAATCGATCCGCGATCAAGCCGTTGCGGTCGACGGCCACACTTGCAACTTCGGCCCCCGAAGCTTCGAACGCCGAGGCGGCGCCCTGATAGCAGGGATCTTCGACAACGCCGAGCGTGCCGCGGGCCAGGAACAATCGCGCCGCGATCGCCAGGCCTTCCTGCACCCCGGAGACGATCACGATCCGCGCGGGGTCGGCGACAATGCCGCGCGATGCCGCCAAATGATTGGCAATCGCCGTGCGCAGCGAGGGAAGCCCCGCCGGATCGCCGTATTGGGTCAGGCCCGCCGCGCCGCCGTGGGACAGGTTGGCCTGCAGCAAACGGCGCCAGGTCTTGAGCGGAAACAGTTCCGCGCTGGGCCGGCCCGGAAAGAAATCGAACAGCAGGCGATTACGGACCGGCTGCAAGGCGCTTTGCACGCGTCCCTGACGCAGCGGCAGCGGCATGCGAATCTGCAAGCCGCGATCGGATGATTCCTGCGGCGCGTGGATAGGTACCGGCTGGCGGGCGAGCAGTTCGGCCACATAGATTCCCGACGCCGGGCGCGACTCGACGATGCCTTCCATCAGCAAGAGATCGTACGCGCGCACGACGGTATTGCGCGAGATCATCAGTTGCTCGGACAGCCGCCTGGACGATGGCAATCGCGTGCCGGGCGCAATCCTCGCGCAACGGATCGCTTCGCGAATCTGATCGACCATTTGTGTCGTTAGCGACTCGGGCCGGGACCGATCCAGGAGAACTGAGATCTGCATATTTCGCCACACCCGGTTGGATCTGCTTGAGCGACACCAGGAGCCGGCCTTCTCCTTCGATCGCAATCTTCGACCGGTTTTTCGATCATGTCAGCCAGTTTGTCGGATGAATCGAACTGGCTCCCTTGCTTTGCCAGCAACTGGCCTCATTCCGGCTCGCAGCCGCCTGCCGTTGCCCACGACCCATGCAGGCGCTGCCTTAAATCCGGCGCGGCCGTCCAACTCCTGGGCAATGCGAGAAAAACCGCGCCCATCGTGACATCAGCCGATGGACCGATTGCATTTTACACCGGTGGCACTCGGTAGCCGCAGCCCTGCATGCAAGCGTCCGAACCATAGACCGGGGCGCCAAGGGAGCGCGTCAGGAAGCTCTCATCGATCCACACGAACCAACAGGAGACCTTATGAGAAAAGCTCGACATCGCTGGCTTTACGCCGCAGCCGCCATCCTCATCGCCGCCACATCGGGCACCGGAAGGGCAAAGGCCGAAGACACCATCAAGATCGGGGTCCTGCATTCGCTGTCCGGGACCATGGCAATCAGCGAGACCATCCTGAAGGATCTGATGCTGATGGAAGTCGCCGAGATCAACGCCAAGGGCGGACTGCTCGGCAAGAAGATCGAACCCGTCGTCGTCGATCCTGCGTCCAACTGGCCGCTATTCGCCGAGAAGGCGCGCGAGCTGATCGCCAAGAACAAGGTATCGGCCGTGTTCGGCTGCTGGACGTCGGTGTCCCGCAAATCGGTTCTGCCGGTGTTCGAGGAACTCAACGGGCTGTTGTTCTATCCGCTCGAATATGAGGGCGAGGAAGCGTCCTACAACATTTTCTACGGAAGCTCCGTGCCGGACAACAAGGCGGTACCCGCCGTCGAATACCTGATGAGCAAGGATGGCGGCGAGGTAAAGCGGTTCGTGCTCGAGGGCACGGACTACGTTTATCCGCGCACCAGCAACAAGATCATCCGCGCCTATCTGAAGTCCAAGGGCGTCAAGGATGAGGACATCATGGAGAACTATACCCCGTTCGGCTTCTCCGACTGGCAGACGGAGGTGGCGGCGATCAAGAAGTTCGGTTCGGCCGGCAGGAAGACGGCGGTGATCTCGACCGTCAACGGCGACGCCAACGTGCCGTTCTACAAGGAACTCGGCAATCAGGGCGTCAAGGCCACCGATATCCCGGTGATCGCCTTCTCCGTCGGCGAGGAAGAACTCGCTGGCCTCGATACCAAGCCGCTGGTCGGGCATCTCGCCGCCTGGAGTTACTTCCAGTCCGTCGACACGCCGGAGAACAAGGCTTTCATCGCCAAGTGGCGCGCCTACACCAAAAACCCCAAGCGGGTGACGAACGATCCGATGGAGTCGGCCTACATCCTGTTCCATATGTGGGTTCAGGCCGTTCAGCAGGCCGGCACCACCGACGTCGAAGCGGTTCGCCAGGCCATGATCGGACAGAAGGTCAAATCGCCGTCGGGTTTCGAGGTGGTGATGGGAAGCAACCACCACATGGCAAAGCCCGTCATGATCGGCGAGGTGCAGGCCAACGGCCAGTTCAGCATCGTCCACAAGAGCAAGGCATTGCCGCCGAATGCCTGGAGCCCCTACGTGGAAGCCAACAAGGGCAAGGTCGCCGACTGGTCATGGCCGTGGGTCTGCGGCGGTTGCACCACGCCGCGGTTCGCAGCGAACTGATCTCCCTCGGTTTCGCTTGCGATACGTCGTCCGGTTACGCCGACTTGTCGGCGTAACCGGAAACATTTTTGACACTACTTGGCGGGCGCAGGCGCCGGCGCGGGAACGGTGGTCTTCTTTGCCACGGCCGGGGCCTTTGCCGGACCGGCGGGCGGCTTTGTCACTGCGGCCTGCGCCGGCAGATATTTTGCGATGATGGCGGGATCGACCTGCGCCATCGCCGTATCAGGCAGACGGTTCCAGACCTCATCCTTGCCGAACAGCGAGATGCCGAGATAGCCGCGCATCGTCAGCACCTGTCCGTCGGGACTGAGCGTCATCTTGGCCTTGTAGATCTTGCCGTCGCGCGGATCGAGCACGTTGCCGTTCTCGTATTTCAGGCCGTCGCGCTTCATGTCGCGGATGAAGGGGAGTCCGAGCCACGGCGCATCCTTGCGATCGTCGGTGCATTTCGCGCAGGTCGGATTGGGCGGATCGCCAGGTTCGAGAAAGAGCTTGGCGAACGCGCCTTCGAAGGTGCCGTCGTGATCGATCACCAGAAACCATCCGACTGCCTTGCCCTTCTCGAGCTTCTGCCACAGCCCGGCCGCCGACGGCTCCGCCGGTTGCGCGGCAAGCTCGGAGGCAAACGCGAGCCCCAACACAATCGGCAGTATCAGTCGAAATCCGGATATTGCTTTGCGCATCGGCATCACCTGATCAATCAACAAAATGAATGGCCGCAGACTACGGCCATTTCGCGGACGGTACCAGTGGCCGCGGCGACCACCGCGGACCGCGACGAGCACGCCGCGGCCTCCGCTGTCATATTTTGGTTGGAATCAGTTGACGCCGAGCTTCTTCTGCAGGCTCGACGAGGAGGTCGTGTACTGGAACACCAGCCGCTTGTCCGGATAGACGTAGCGGTGCGCCTTCTGCGACATCAACGCGCCTTCGTGGAATCCGGACAGGATCAGCTTCAGCTTGCCGGGATAGGTGTTGATGTCGCCGATCGCGAAAATGCCGGGCACATTGGTCTCGAACGCGGCAGTCTCGACCGGCACCAGATTGTTCTCGAGCGCGACGCCCCAGTTCGCTACCGGGCCGAGCTTCATGGTCAGCCCGAAGAACGGCAGCATCGTATCGCATTCGACCTTCGAGATGGCGTTGTCGTTGCCCTTCATCATGGCGCCGGCAAGCTTGCCGCCCTCGCCCTCGAGCGACGTGACCTGACCGATCTTCAGATCCATCTTTCCCCCAGCCACCAGCGCGCGCATCTGCTCGACGCTGTGGGGCGCGGCGCGAAAATCATCGCGCCGGTGCAGCAGCGTCACGCGCTTGGCGACCGGATGAAGGTTGAGCGTCCAGTCGAGCGCGGAATCGCCGCCGCCGACGATCAGGATGTTCTTGTCGCGGAACTGCTCCATCTTGCGCACGGCGTAGAACACCGAACTTCCTTCGTAGGCCTCGATGCCCGGCACCGGCGGGCGCTTCGGCTGAAACGATCCGCCGCCCGCGGAGATCACCACCACCTTGCATTCGAACACCTGCCCTGCATCGGTGGTCACGCGAAAGCCGGGATCGCCGATCTTCTCGATCGTCTCCACCATCTCGTTGAGATGAAAGGTCGGGTTGAACGGCTTGATCTGTTCCAGCAGCGCCTCCGTCAGGCCCTGGCCGGTGACCAGGGGGATGCCGGGAATGTCGTAGATCGGCTTTTCCGGATAGAGCTCGGCACACTGGCCGCCGATCTTGTCGAGGATGTCGACCACATGCGCCTTCATGTCCAGAAGGCCCAGTTCGAAAACGGCGAACAGGCCGCACGGGCCTGCGCCAATGATCAGCACATCGGTTTTGATCGCTTCGCTCATGTCAGCTTCTTTTCGGTTGAACCTGGTGGGAAGGTCGCAACTGTCTAGCCAACACGGGACTAACAGGAAAGCCATAATATGGCGGTCGTGGCCGCGGCAACCCCTTGCCGTCACGCAACAAGTGGGCTGTAAGGGAACGAGATTTTCGGAGATTGCCCCGTGAATGCCCCCTTGCGTTCCGACGCCACGCCCCGTCTGGAAGATTTTCCCTATCGTCTGTCGGACAATGTGAGGTTTGCCGACCTCGACCCCAACCAGCACGTCAACAACGCGGTGTATGCGACCTATTTCGAGACCGGCCGCGTTACGCTGATGAAGGATCGCAGTTACGGGCTGATGCCGGATGGCGTCACCTGGATCATGGTCCGGCTCGACATGCATTTCCGCGCCGAATTGCGCTGGCCGGGCACGATCGAAATGGGGCTCGGCCTCGTCAAGTTCGGCCGGACCTCAGTCACCTTCGATCAGGTCGTGTTCTCCGAAGGGAAATGCGTGGCATCGGCGCAATCGGTATCGGTGCTGCTCGATGAGGCCACCCGCAAGCCGACGCCGCTGACGCCGGATATCCTGGCAAATTTTCAGCGCTGGATTCGCCGCGGCGTTAATCCGAACTGAGGGAACTTAGCGCTTTCGAGCGAAAGTGGATGCCGGTTCGCGTGAAGAAAACGCGTCAAAAAAGAATCTAAAGGTTCGGTTCTGTTCCAATCAGAACCGAAGCTTTACGCCTGCCGTTCCGGCGTCGACACCGTGAGGCCGTCGAGGTCGTCGCTCACCTTGATCTGGCACGACAGACGCGAATTCGGTCGCACGTCGAAGCCGAAATCAAGCATGTCCTCTTCCATCGGAGTCGGAGCGCCGACCTTCTCGCGCCAGGCTTCGTCGACATAGACATGGCAGGTCGCGCACGCGCAGGCGCCGCCGCATTCGGCTTCGATGCCCGGAATGGCGTTACGAATCGCGGCTTCCATCACGGTCGCGCCGTTTTCGACTTCAATCGTTCGTTTTTCGCCGGAATGGTCGACAAAGTGGATTTTGGCCATGATCGCTCGTGCTACCGGAATAGTAAAAGGAGAGTCCCGGAAGTTCGTATAACGGGTCGATCCGCACAGCGCCAGCGGTCGGGACGAAAACCTTGAGGGGGCATTTTTCCGGGTTTTTTGCCGATATCGACGGCGTTCCGCTCAGGAACGGCGCAGGAGCGCCTCGATCGCGGCCCGCGCCAGCGAAACCGCATCGCCGAGTTCGGCGAGCGAGTCGGACGGGTCGGAGCCGCTGCCCATGACCGCCTCCAGCCGGGCCGCGGCATCTGCGACGGCAAAGGCGCCGATTGCGCGGGCGGAGCCCTTCAGCGTGTGCGCCAGCGCGCCGGCATCCGAAGGCATGGCGGCAAGCGTGTTGACGAGCTTGGCCGCCTGGGCCGAGAACATCGCCAAAACCTCCTGCTCGAGGCGGGCATCGCCGAGCGTCATGCGTTTGAGGTGCTCGAAATCGATCGGACCGTCGTCCGGGGCGAGCGGCGGCGATGGCATCCATTCAATCCGTTCGAGATGTAGCGTCATGGCCGAACCCAGATCGCCCTGCCGCACCGATTCTCGCAGGGGCCGATCAGGCGAGCCAACACGAGATTTGTTAACGGAACGTTCTCAGACTTTGCCGCCAATTTGCCTTGTTTTGGACACTGTATAGCTCCAATCCACAGGACTCCGCGAGAAATCTGTGTATCCGTAAGGCCTTATGCAACTTAGCTGTTAACGATGATTAAGGATGATTAAGAATGTCTTAACCGCAGCCATTTCATTCGTATGGCGCAGCCAATAGGATGTTTGCGGGTGTTGCGGACGAGCGGCCGGCGGGGTGCGCTTGCGTCTGCGGGGGGTTATTCCGGCTTCGAGCTTGCGCGGGCATTTTTTGCAAGAACGGCCGGATGCGTAAAGGTTAAGAGGGCTCAGACTGAACATGGCGAACAATCCAAAGAAGGTCAAAGATCCCACCGAAGTCGCGCTTTCCGCCATTCAGGAAGCGCTCAACATCAGCGATACGACCGCCGACACCGGCCGAAATTCGCTCGGCAATGAACTGCAGCCTCCTAGTCCGTCGGCTCCGCCTTCCTATTCCGAATTGTCTTTTGACGGGCGCGACACGCGCGTGAGCGCGGAGCGGCCGGTGTTCGATTCGATCGAAGAACCGCGCAGTCCCCGTCGCGCCGCCAATGACGATCGCGAAACCATCGGGCAGATTCTGCAGGCGATCCAGAAGGGCCGCCCTGCCCGCAGCGTCTATACGCTTGCATCCGTCTTTGGCGGTGTCTGGATCGTCGGCTGCGCGTTGCTGACCTTCGCCTTCCTCCCGTCGCTGCAGGCGGCGATTGGACAGAGCGGCGGCGTGCTGGTGCTCGCGGGCCTTGCGGCGCTGTTCTTTGCGCCGGTGCTGTTGTTCTATTTCCTCGCCAGCCTTGCATGGCGCGGCCAGGAAATGCGGATGATCGCGCAGTCGATGGCGCAGGTCGCGATCCGGTTCTCCGAGCCCGAAGCCGCGGCCGCCGATTCCATGGTGACGGTCGGTCAGGCGATCCGCCGCGAGGTCGCCGCGATGGGCGACGGCGTCGAACGCGCGATCGCGCGCGCCGGCGAACTTGAAACGCTCGTCGCCAACGAGGTCGCCGCGCTCGAGCGCGCCTATAGCGACAACGAAGTGCGCATTCGCGCCCTGCTGCAGGACATCGCCCATCAGCGCGACAACCTGGTCGGCCAGGCCGAGCAGGTTCGCAGCGCCATTTCCGGCGTCCAGATCGACCTGCGCCACGATATCGCGCTGATCTCGGACGCGATCGCCTCGCGCGTCGACGAAGTCGCGAAAAGCATCACCGGCGCGCTGGAAGAGCGCGGCCAGCACATCACCAGCGCCCTGAGCCATGCCGGCGACAACATGATCCTCGCGCTCGGCGAGCGCGGCGGCGACCTGCTCGATCGCCTCGAGGAAGCCAGCGCCGAGACCACGCGCGCCGTGCTCGACGCCTCCGAGCGGCTGACCACCAGCCTCAACTTCAAGACCGGCCACGTCCACGACGAGTTCGTCGATCTGGCCGACCGCGTCCACGAGATGCTCAACGAACGCATCGACCGCATCACCGGCGAATTCGAACAGCGCTCCTCGACCATCGTCGACGGCATCTCCGACCGCACCGAGCAGGTCCACGACTCGCTGAAGAACTCTTCCGACTCGCTGCTGCTCGAACTCGAGTTGCGCTCGGGCGACCTCGTCAACAAGATCGACGAAGCCGGCAACCGCCTGGCGACCCGCATCCTCTCCTCCGGCGACAAGGCGAGCGACGCGCTGGATGCGACCGTCAACACGCTGGTCGCCAAGGTGATCAGCCAGACCGAGACCGCGCACGACAGCCTCTCTCTGCAGATGAACGCCTTCGACGACCTGGTGAAGGATCGGGGCGGCGAACTCGCGGAAAAATTCGCCCGCGACAGCGGCACGCTGGGAGCGCTGATCACGCGCCACATCTCGGAGTTCGACCGCACCGTCAAGACGTTCGGCGGCGAGATCGTCGAGCGCATGGGACAGCGGACCCAGGAGATCGGCGACAGCCTGAAGAATTACGTCGACACTTTCGACAACCGCCTGAGTTCGAACGCCGGCGAGATCACCGCTTCGCTGGATCAGCGCCTGCTGCAGTTCGAAACCACGCTCGGCTCCCGCGTCAGCAACCTCGACACTTCGCTCGACAGCAAGATCAAGTCGTTCGACGAGACCGTCGACGGTCGCCTGAAATCGCTCGAAGTGACCTTCGATACCCGCGCCAGATCCGTCACCGAAACCATCGACGGCCGCCTCGGCACGCTGACGACTTCGCTGACCGACGGCGCGGCCCAGGCGATCCAGTCGATCGACCAGCGGCTTGGCCTGCTCACCTCCTCGCTCACCGACGGCACCGCCCAGGCGATCGCAGCGGTCGACCATCGCATTTCCAACGTGACCGAGACCATCGACGGCCGCAGTGCCCATCTGACCGACACCATCCAGGCGCGGTTCCAGGAAATCCACCAGGGCATCGAGACTCGGGTCGGCGCCATTGCCGGCGACATCGATACCCGCGTTGCGCAGTTCGAGGACCTGCTCGGCTCGCGCATCGAAGCCGTGGCCGGCCGTATCGAAAGCAGCGGCCGCCAGGCCAGCGAAGACCTGATGTCGCGCGCGGAAATGCTGTCTACCGGCATCAAGTCGCATGTCGAGGACGCGGAGCGTTCGCTGACCAACCTCGTGGTCAACACCGCAGAGACCATCCAGACCGGCGCGCGCACCGCGCAGCAGGCGCTGCTGACGGTTTCCTCCGACGTCGGCACGCAGTTGAAACTGGCGTCCGCCGAGGTCGAAACCGCCCTCACCGCCGTCGGCACCGGGGCCGCAGGCTCGATCCTGACCAGCGCCCGCGACGCCCAGACGACACTGTTGGCGGCCTCGTCCGACGCCGCTTCCCAGATCAAGTCGCTCGCCGCCGACGTCGAGCGCACGCTCTCGGCCGCAGGCGACGCCACGGCGGCATCGGTTCTGGCGGGCGCACGTGAAGCGCAGGCCACGCTGGTGACGGCGTCTGCGGACGCCGCCAACCACGTCAAGTCGCTTGCCGCCGACGTCGAGCGTTCGCTGTCGATCGCCGGCACTTCAACCGCCGAAGCCGTCACCGCCAGTGCCCGCGAGGCGCAGGGCACGCTGGTCGCCGCTTCCACGGAGGCCACCAACCTGGTCAAGTCGCTCGCCGTCGACGTGCAGCGTTCGCTGTCGATCGCCGGCACCGCGACGGCCGAGGCGATCACCTCGGGTGCGCGCGAAGCCCAAAATACCCTCATCACCTCCTCTGCCGATGCTGCGGGCAAGGTCCAGTCGCTCGCGGCCGACATGCAGCGTGCGCTATCGATGGCCGGCAATGCCACCGCCGAGTCGATCACTGCGGGCGCGCGCGAGGCCCAGAGCACGCTGGTCACGGCCTCCACGGAAGCCGCCAACCACGTCAAGTCGCTGGCGATCGACGTCGAACGCACGCTGAGCGCGGTCGGGGCGGACACCGCCGCCTCCATCCTGGGAACCGCACGGGAAGCGCAGAGCTCATTGACGGCGACGTCGACCGACGCGGCGAGCCAGATCAAGGCGATCGCCGTCGACATCGAACGCTCGCTGAGCACGGTCACCGCCAACACGATCGACAACATCCAGACATCTGCGCAGAACGCGCAGAGCGCGCTCGTGGCCGCAACCAACGAAGTCAGTTCGAAGGTCAAGTCGACCTCGACCGATATCGAGCGCTCGGTGCTCGCCGCCAGCAGCACTTTCGGCTCGACGATGACCGGCAAGACCGACGAAATCGTCACCTACGTTCAGCAGCAGACCGATCGCCTGGCGCAGATCGTCGAGAGCCGCCGCGGTTCGCTGGTCGAGGCGCTGAGCACCAAGACCACGCAATTGACGACCGACATCGACCGCGTCACCGCCGACGCCCTGCGGCAGATCGAATCCCGCGGCCAGGCGTTCTCGCAGTCGATGTCGACCCACGGCTCGGAAGTCGCGCGCAACATTACCTCGGCAGGCGATCTCGCCACCGGCGCGGTAGCCAAGTCGCTGAAGGATCTCGAACAATCGTCACGCTCGGCCATCGACCAGTCGCGTCAGGTTTCGATCGCGGCCGTCACCGAAATGCAGGAGACCAGCAAGATCCTGCGCACCGATACGGTCGCGCTGTTCGAACGCCTGCGCGAGGGCAACATCCTGCTGCAGGAAGTGCTGACCGGTGCCCACGACAACCTCAACTCGCTGGAGCGCGCACTGGTGACGCGCGTGGCCGACTTCGTGTCGGCGATGAACGACGTCACGTCGCGCAACGGCATTGCGACCCAGACGCTGGAAGACCAGCTGACCGTCTTCAATTCCAAGACGTCGAAGGCACTGGAAGATCTGGGCGCGCTGTCGACCGAGTTCGAAAGCCACGGCAAGTCGCTGGTAGAGGCGGCTGCGGTGGTCGAACAGGCCAACCGCAACACCACGACGTCCGTCGCCGATCGCAAGTCGCAACTCAATTCGCTGGTGACCACCATCGACCTGCGCACCACCGATCTCGACCAGCGCCTGTCGCGCTTCACGGGGCTGCTCGACGAATCGCTCGCCGCGGCCGAAGAGCGGGCCCGCGATATCGCGCGCGTGGTGGCGGAAACCGCAGGCGCCGGATCGGCTGCGATCGGCCGGCAGTTCGAAGCGGTGCGGGCTGCGGCCGAGAACGAACGGCAACAGACGCTGGAGGCCATGAACGACCTCTACCAGCAGAGCACCCACGAAACGGAATCGATGTTCAAGCAGTCGACCGAGAAGTTCGGCACGATGGTGCACGCCATGAAGCAGATGGCCTCCGAGATGCACCAGGAGCTCGAGGCGACGCGCAACGAACTGCGCCGCGGCGTGCTGGAAATGCCGCAGGAGGCGGCCGACAACACCGCGCAGATGCGCAAGGTGATCGTCGACCAGATCGAGGCGCTCGCCGAGCTCAACCGCATCGTCGCGCATCACGGCCGTGGCCTCGACGTCGTAACGTCAGGCCGTGCCAGCGTGCAGCGGCAGGAAGAGCCCGTGGCGATGGTGGCGTCCGGCGGCCGCAATGAAGTGCGCATGCGCGACAGCGGAGGTGGCAGCGCGTCGACGCTCCCGCCGCCGGATCTCGGCCTGCCGGCCTCACGCCGCACCGAGGCGCCGCCGGTCTCGCCGGCGACCAGCCAGGACGCTGGACGCGACGGATGGCTGTCCGACCTCCTCAATCGCACCGACGCAAGCGGCGCCGGTGGACGCGACGCGCCGCGTGGCCGCTCGCCGCAGGGCGCGGTCAACCCGCTGGAATCGCTGTCGCTCGACATCGCCCGGCTGATGGACCGCAATCTCGCGGCCGAGATGTGGGACCGCTACCAGCGCGGCGAGAGCAAGGCGTTCAGCAAGCGGCTCTACACGCCCGCCGGCCAGAAGGCATTCGACGAGGTTGCCCGCAAATATCGCGCCGACCGCAGCTTCAAGCAGACGGTCGACCGCTATATCGCCGAGTTCGAGCGGCTGCTCGACGAGGTCGCGCGCGAGGAGCGCGGACCGCAGGCGCTGCGCGGCCACCTCACCTCGGAGACCGGCCTGGTCTATACCCTGCTCGCACACGCCGCGGGCCGGCTGGGGTAGGCTTCGAATAGCGAGTGGTGAATAGCGAATGAAAAACGGAGGCCTCGCGGCCTCCGTTTTGTTTTCGGGAGGTCCGTAGCGTCTCTACCAACGTCTCGCTTCATCTTCCAGAGTTTGTCTCGTCGATGCGCGTGCTTCGCAGGACCGTCAGGGTCCGACAGCGCGCAGCAGCGGAAAGACTTCCAGACTCGAAAAATCTGCCGGCAGGATGTCGGAACAGGCGACACGGACCTGTTCATCCTCCGAAGGCACCGAAGCCGTCGCACAAATTGCAGCAGCGCGGGCTGCTGCAGAAACGCGCTGCCGGAGGAAATCCGCGCGGTGCTGGCAAACCTGGTTCGCCGAAAGTCCGGACAACCCGACGCGCCCAGCGCCCGGTGCGCTCGCCGCGTGCTCGTTCCCTTCGCAGCACGGGGACCAGTAGGTACGCGGCTCTAATCTGGGCTCAGCTGATGACCGATGCGAACGGCCACGATCGGCGGCCACGCAGCGCACTCAACATGACCGTAACCGCGCCAGCGGGTGTTTTCCGTAATTTCCAGCCGTTGCGCGAAACTGGTCGCGACTGCAGCGACACAGCGAGGATCTCAAGCGCCGCGGCATCTTTGCCGGACCCAAGTTCACGCACGGCCCTGCGTCGGCCGCAAGTAAGCCACTGACAGACGTTTGGCGTTCGAGGACGACCTACTGCCGCTTCTGCCCGCTCGGCGCCCTCGGTCCCGCCGGCGCGGTTGGCTGGGTTGGCGGCGGTGGCGCCGCCACGGCGTTGTTGCTTCCGCCGAATATCACCCGGCTAGGGTTACGGTCGAAATTGTTCACGGCGCGGCTGATGTCGGACAGCGTGCGGCGGCCGTCGGCCATCAGCGCGCCCGAGCGCTTGTCGAAGTCATCGGCGAGTTCGCGGATCGACTTCACCATCAAATTCAATTCCCCGCCGGCGGTCCCGCCCGCGATCGTGTTCAGCCCGAGCATCAGATTGTCGGCCTTGCCCATGACGCCATCGACCCTGAGCATGATGTTGTCGATCTTCTCGGAGTTGCGCGCGAGCGTGCCTGTGAATGTTTCGAGATTTCGCAGCGAGTTCTTCACCAATTCCTGGTTGTCGGCGACGATCCGGTTGACGTTCTGCAACGTGGCGCGGATCGACTCCGTCACGTCCTGCAGCGCGGCCGGATCGGCCGTCAGCACGGGCACCCCATCTTCGTCGAGCGGAACCGGAGGCGCGGATTCCTCGCCGCCCTTGAGCGAGATCGCCGCGACGCCGGTCAGGCCCTGGAATTCGAGGCCGACGAGGGTGTCCTTGCGGATCGGCGCGTTGTTCTCGACCATCGCCAGTGCGACCACCCGCCGCGGATTATCGAGCTTCACCGAGACCACTTCCCCTATCCGGATACCATTAAAATTGACGCTACCGCCATTGCGCAGGCCGGACGCCGCGCCCTCGAACACGATGCGGATCGGGCTGCGCAGCTTGGTGGTGTGCAGGCTCTGGAACCACAAGACAAAGCCGAACGCGGCGGCGATCACCGCCAGCGTGAAGGCTCCAATCAGGACGTAGTTCGCCCGCGTTTCCATACTCAAAGTGCTCCGGTACGTAGGGTCTGTTCAGCTCCGCTGATCAGACCCGTCGTTTCTCGTCTGTTTGGCCACGATCTGGTCCGAAAACCGGTACCCGCTCTTCGGGATCATGCCCCGATGACCGCGCGGGCGCGCTTGCCGTGAAAATATTGCCTCAACCACGGATGCTGCGAGGCCTGCATGTCGGCAATCGAACCTGCAGCAATGATCTTACCGTTCCCTAAAACAGCGATGCGGTCGCAGGCCGTGTAGAGGCTGTCGAGATCGTGGGTTACCATGAAAACGGTCAGGCCCAAAGTTCGCTGCAGGGTGCGCACCAGTTCGTCGAAATCGCCGGCGCCGATCGGATCCAGCCCCGAAGTCGGCTCGTCCAGGAACACCAGTTCGGGATCGAGCGCGAGCGCGCGCGCCAGCGCCACGCGCTTGATCATGCCGCCCGAGAGTTCGGACGGATAGCGGTCCGCGACTTCAGGCCGCAACCCCACCATGCCGAGCTTGGCCACCATGATTTCGTCGAGCAGCCGCTGCGAGACCCGGAGATATTCGCGCACCGGAAACTGGATGTTCTGCCGCACGGTGAGCGAGGAAAACAGCGCGCCCTGCTGAAACAGGATGCCCCAGCGCCGTTCGACGCCACGGCGCTCCGCAGCACTCGCCGCGTCGAGATCGACGCCGAACACCTCGATCCGGCCGCTGACCTTCGGCACGAGGCCGATGATGGTCCGCGTCAGCACCGATTTTCCCGCGCCTGACGGGCCGACGAATCCCAAAATCTCGCCACGCTTGACGTCGAGATTGAGCCCGTCGAGCACCCGCGTCTTGCCGAACTGCACGGTGATGTCGCGAACGCGGATGATGGCGTCGGAAATCTCGTCCACCATGATCACATTCCGATCGATGCGAAGAAGATGGCGAACACGCCATCCATGACGATCACGAAAAAGATTCCCTTCACCACCGAGGAAGTCGTGTGTTGCCCGAGCAATTCAGCGCTGCCCTGCACGGCCAGCCCCTCGACGCAGGCGACGATGCCGATCACGGCCGCCATGACCGGCGCCTTGATCATGCCGACGACGAAATGGTCGATCGAGATGGCGTCGCGCAGCCGCAGCAGGAAGGCTTCGGGATCGACGCCGCCGTAGAGCCATGCCACCAGGCCGCCGCCGTAAAGTGCGGCCATCGCCCCCAGAAAGGCCAGGATCGGCAGCGCCAGCACCAGCGCCAGCATCCGCGGCAGGATCAGAACTTCGATCGGATCGAAGCCCATGGTGCGCAGCGCGTCGATCTCCTCGCGCATCTTCATCGAGCCGAGTTCGGCGGTGTAGGCCGAGCCCGAGCGGCCCGCCACCATGATCGCCACCAGCAGCACGCCGATCTCGCGCAGCACCAGCACGCCCAGCATGTCGACCACGAAAATATCGGCGCCGAACTTGCGGAAGTGGAAGATGCCCTGCTGCGAAATGATGCAGCCGATCAAAAACGTGATCAGCACTACGATCGGCACCGCGCGCCAGCACACCTGCTCCAGATGATGGATGGTCGAGGTCATGCGGAAGCCGCGGGGTCGGATCAAGACGTGGCCGGCTGCGGCGAGCACCGCCCCCAGCATCTCGATCAATCCGACCAACGTGCCGCCGATGCCGGCCACGCTGCGGCCGATCTGTTCCAGCATGCCCGCGATCGTCACCGTCTGGGTTTCGACGATCGGCTCGGCCTTCACGCGGCGCACCTCGTCGACCAGGCTCGAATAATTGGCCGAGAGCCCCGCGATCTGGGCCTCGACCCCGCCATGGGTCAGGCTGCGGCGAAGCCGCTCGATCAGCCAGGCGCCGAACGTATCGAGTTTGGACACTTGCGAGGCGTCGATGAAGATGTCGGGGCGGCTGCCACTGAGCTTCTCGGCGTCGGCCACCATTCGTTCCAGCACCGGAGCAAACCGGGCCGTCCACGAGCCAGCCGCACACAGCGCCAGCGCGTCGCCCCTGGCTATCCGCTCCAATGTCGGGTTGCCGTTCACGATGCCCATCCCTTAGGCCAATACGCCACCGATGCAAAACGTAAGGTTTCGCACGCCACATTGCCTTGTCGAAATCTGTTCCAGATCATGTCCGATGAGTGATGATCAGGTTCTTACTAATTGATCTGTTCGGAAAACCGGTGTCCACTTTTCCGGATCATGCTCCAACCAGCCATAATTGGTTGCACCGGGCAAGCTCACGATTCGGAAATTGCCAGATTTTAAAATGACTTCCAGCCTTTCCCGAAAGTTTTCCGCAATCATCGAACGCTGGCCGATCGCGGGTTCCTTCACGATCAGCAGGGGCGCCAAGACCGAGGCCGTCATTGTGGTCGCGACCGTCAGCCATGGCGATCATACCGGACGCGGGGAATGCGTGCCCTACCCCCGTTACGGCGAGACGCCGGAAGCGACATTAGCCGCGCTCGAGGCGATGCAGGAGGCGGTCTCCGCAGGGCTCGACCGGCATGCCCTGCAGACGGCGATGCCCGCGGGGGCCGCCCGGAACGCGCTGGATTGCGCGCTGCTCGACCTGGAAGCCAAAAGCCGTGGCCAACGGATCTGGACCGTGCTGGGCCGTCCCGCGCCGCGTCCCTGCACCACCGCCTTCACGATTTCATTGGGAACGCCGGAGGCGATGGCGATAGCGACCGCCAAGGCCGCGCATCGGCCGCTGCTCAAGATCAAGCTTGGCGGCGACGGCGATGGCGAGCGGATATCGGCAGTGCGCAAGGCAGCCTCCGAATCCGAGTTGATCGTGGATGCCAACGAGGCGTGGACGCCGGCCAATCTCGAGCAGAACCTCCACGCCTGCGCGGCGGCCGGCGTGACGCTGGTCGAGCAGCCGCTGCCGGCCGGACAGGATGAGGCGCTGGCGCGCATCAAGCGGCCGATCGCGGTCTGCGCCGACGAAAGCGTGCACGATCGCGCCTCGCTCGCTGGCCTTCGCGCGCGCTACGATGCCGTCAACATCAAGCTCGACAAGACCGGCGGGCTGACGGAGGCGCTCGCGATGGCGGATGCCGCCCAGGCGCTCGGTTTCGAGATCATGATCGGCTGCATGGTCGCGACTTCGCTGGCGATGGCTCCCGCCATGCTGCTCGCGCAGCAGGCCCGCTTCGTCGACCTGGACGGACCGCTGCTGCTGGCCCGCGACCGCGACGGCGGCCTGCGCTACGACGGCAGTCTCGTCTACCCGCCGGAAGCAGCACTATGGGGCTGATGCGCCAATAATCCGCGTGCGAACCACATGATCATGGCGGCAACGAGCGCCATCGCCGCCATCACGTAATAGACCCGCGCGCCGTAGCCCGCATAGACCATGCCGGACAGGATCGATGCCGCCATGGTGACCATGCCGCCGCAGGCTGCGAGGTAGCCCTGCCCGCGCGCCATGATGTGGATCGGCACGTGGCGCACCAGAAGGCTCATGGTGCCCACCTGGGTCAGCCCGTAGGTGAGCCCATGTGCGAGTTGGACCACCGCCAGCACCGCGACCGACGGCTCCTGCGCGGTGATCAGCCAGCGCGCGACCGCGCTGAGCGCGCCGATCACCACCAGCAGCGCCGGCGGCAGCGTAAAGCGCGGCGACAGCGCGAACACCGCGATCTCGGCAAGCACGCCCAGCACCCACAGCCCGGCAATGGTCAGTCCGCCCAGCCCTGCCGCCTGCCAGCTGATCGAGGCAAAGGTGTAATAGGCCGCGTGGCTGCCCTGGGTCAGCGCCGACACGATGATGATGGCGAGAAAACCGCGATCGCGCAGCAGCGCGCTTGCGCCCTTCACCGCCACTGGTGAGGTCTTGGGACGGTCGAGCGGCTGCAGCCCGAGGCTGGCAATGGCGCCGAGAAGGCCTAGGGCCACGATGACCCAGATCAGGTGTCTGGCCGCGACGATGTCGACCAGCATCCCGCAAGCCAGTGCCCCCACCACGAAGGCCGCCGAGCCCCACAACCGCAACGGTCCATAATTCAGGCCGAACCGCGCCACGCCGCGGAGCGCATAAGCGTCCGTCAGCGGCATCATCGGCGTCCACAGCGAACATGTGACGGCATAGACGAGAAGCACGGCAAGCGGCAGATGCTGGGTGCCGATCACGGCAAAGCCCAGCGCCGTCGAGAGCGCAGTCACGATCAGCGCCCCGCGCAGCGAGTACTTTTCCGCAGCTCCGGTCACGAAGGGAAGAATCGTGAACCGCGTCAGCGCGGGCACGGCGCTGATCACCCCGATCCACCATGCCTCGATGCCGACCGCCTTCAGCCAGACCGTGAAAAACGGCAGATGGGTTCCGATCATCCCAAAGGTCGCGCCGTAAAACAGCGCCAGCCGGGTGGCGAACCGCCTCGAAGCGCCTTGAGAAGCGATGGGGATTTCTGATTCGCTCGGCATCAATTCAATTGCGATTCGGTTAATATCGTGTTGTTTCGTTATCGTAACGCGCGGTGATTTGCGCGAAGAGTTTAGCATGGCCGACGAAGCATTCGCCCTTTCGCCGATCTCAGCACGCGCCGCGCTGCCGAGCGAGGAGGACTATGCCGCGATTGCCGAAGCCTTCATGGAGACTTCGCGGGGCCGCTGGTTCCTGACCGAATACGCCAAGCGCAACCGCAACACCGATACCCGCATGGTGCTCGACGCGGTGGCGCGGATCGAGCAAAGCCTCGCCACGCAAAAGGAAGAGAGCCTTCAGAAGGAAGCAAGCCTCCACCGGGAGGAAAACCTCCTTCAGGAAAGCCTCCTTCAGGAAAAACTAGCGGCGCACCAGCAGCAGGCCGAGGAAGCTGCCGCTGCTGCAACCGCCGCGAGAAACAGTTTGAACGACGCACTCGCCGCCATGCGCGGCGCGGTCGAGGCGGCCCAGCAATCGGCGAGCGAGGCGCTCGGCAGCCTCGCGCTGGAACAGCGCCTGGCGCCGGTGCGCAAGGGTGCGCGGGTGCTGCGGGAGATCGCCTGGCGCCTGCGCGAAATCGGCAATGACGGGCGAATCTGCGATCTGATCGATTCGCAGGTCGCCATCATCGAATTGGGCGCCGAACAGATAACCTCCAACGAGGCGAGCGCCGCTCTCCACGCGGCATTTGCCGCACTTGAGGGACGGCTGTCGGAGTTCGGCGACGAGGGCCATGCGCCCGCGGCAGAGATCGAGGCGGCTGCGCCTTCTTCGCCGGATTTAGAGGAACTGCCCCCGGAGACGATCGCAACGGCCGCTGTACAGCAGGCTTCCGAAGCACTCTACGGCTCGAAGGCTGCACCCGCCGCGGCCGCGCTTGTGGAGGCCGAAGCCGTGCTCGCAGAAGCCGCGGAAGCTCTCCCGGTGGCCGGGCTCACCGATGGTGTCGCCGAAGCGCAAGATGCCGAAGCCCAAAATGCCGAAGCGCATGACGAGGCGCTCCTCGACATGATCGCGATGGAGATGGGCGCGCCGGACCCGATCAGTGAGGAGGAGATCGCCGAGGCGGTCGCCGAGCAGACTCGCTTGCAAACCAATTTGCAAACCCCCTTGGCGCCGGCCGCGCCGGTCGAGCCAAAGATTGCGCCCGAACCGGTCGCCGTGCCGGCGCCGCCGATTCGACAGGCGGCTCAACCGTCCCCGCCTCGCGCCGTCGAACCCGCGCCTGCGCCTGTGCCGGTCCCTGTGCCAGCGCCCGCACCTGCGGCCCCGACGGGAATGTCGCTCGGCTCGAGCATCATCGCGAGCGGCATGCTGCGAAAGCCGGCCGTTCCGGCCAACGATCCGCTGGCGCCGATCCGGCGCATGAGCCAGGCCGAGAAGATCGCGTTCTTCTCCTGAAGCGCCGGCTCAGCTGCGTGAAGCTCTTCTTCCGCAATCTGCCCCAAGTCCTTGTTGCAACGGCGATCACTTCCCTTTCCGATTGATTAGCTGGCGCGTTGGGTCTCGCGGCGTGAGGGTGACAGAAATCACGTACAGCGGCACCGCCTGCACCTAGCGTGCTCCGAAATCTCGCATCGAGATTTCAAGGAGCGCCGCCATGTCCCGTTTCAAGTCACAGATATGCGCCGGTCTGCTGGCAGGCCTGTTGGGCTTCGCTGCTGCCGGCGCGGCTTTCGCCGAAGCCCCGAACGCCGATATCCGCAACGGCGTGCAAGCGCCGCCGCCGGCCGACCAGCGGGTCGCGCTGGTGATCGGCAATTCGGATTACCAGACCGCACCAAGGCTCGCCAATCCCGGCAACGACGCGCAATCGGTGGCGCAGCTGCTGAACTCGGCAGGTTTTGAAGTTACCCAGGCGACCGACCTGACGCGCAGCGACATGGTCAGGGCGGTGCAGAATTTCTCCGACAAGGTCGCCGCCCGCGGTCCGGGCACGGTGGCGATGATCTACTACGCCGGCCACGGCGTGCAGCTGGCGGGCGAAAACTATTTGCTGCCCGTCGATGCGAAGATCTCTTCGCCGTCCGATCTCGACGGCAACTCGCTGCGGCTGGTCGACGTGATGGGGACGCTGGAATCGATCCCGAGCCGGATGCGCATCGTCGTGCTCGACGCCTGCCGCAACAATCCATTCCCTGATATCAACGACGCCGGACGCGGCCTGGCCATCGTCGATGCGCCGCGCGGCTCGATTGTCGGCTATTCGACCGCGCCGGGCATGGAAGCGCAGGACGGGGACGGCAACCACAGCCCGTATACGTCGGCTTTCCTGAACGTCGCGCGCGAACCGAACCTGCCGATCGAACAATTGTTCAAGCGCGTTCGGCTCGAAGTGAACAACCGGACCGACGGCCGGCAGACGCCATGGGAAAGCTCGTCGCTGACCTCCGACTTCTATTTCTTCGGCGATACGGCGGTCGCCGCAACCCGGGCGCCGGATCGCAGCCCGATCATCCAGACCGCGTCGAATTTGCCCTCGCGTTCGGTACGTCAAGCCTATGACTACGTGCTGTCCGAAGGCTCGCCGGAATATTATGAGGAGTTCATCCGGCTCTATCCACACGATCCGCTGTGCGACCGCATCCGCCTGCTGCTCGGCAATTTGCTGGTGGCAACGGCGTGGCACAAGGCGGTGCTCGCGAACTCACCGGTCATCTACAAATCGTTCCACGACAACTACGGCAACAGCCCCTACGCCAAGTCCGCGTTGAAGCTGCAGGTGCAGCCGAAGGCCGTGCCGCTGATGCAGTTCACGCATCTGACGAAGTCGCCGGCGTTCAAGCCGGCCAACATCGGCATCTCGCCCAAGCTTGGCATCTCCAAGGATAATCTCGGCGCGCAGGCCAATCTGCCGACCCCGTCGAAGATCATCACGCTGCCTGCCAAGGGAACGTCGATCAACCCGGCCAACGGCGGCAACAACAACGGCACCGTAGGCAAGGTCACGACCTTGCCCGGCAAGATCGAGACCAATCCTGCCGGCAACAACGGCACCAGCGGAAAGGTCACCACCCTGCCCGGCAAGATCAACACCATTCCTGTTACCGGTACCAAGAACAACGGCAGTGCAGGCAAGGTCACGACCTTCCCTGGCAGGATCAACGCCAACCCGATCCGGGTCCAGAGCAGCCCGGCGGTCAAGGTGGCCCCGCGCAACTTCGGTGGCTCCTTCGGCGGCGGCAATTCCGGTCCGCGCTTCGCGACGCAGTCCCGGAGTTCGTTTGGCGGCGGCGGATTTGGCGGCGGTGGTGGATTCAGGCGCTGACGGCAACGTTGAACGCAAAATGATTGCGGGCAGAGCATCCGATGCTCTGCCCGCCTTCGTTTGAGATTGGTTCGATCAGGCGACGAGCTTGGAGAACAGGTCGGCGTCCACATTGCCGCCGGACAGAACGATGACGACGTTCTTGCCCTTGGCGTCGATCCGGCCGGCCAGCAAGGCGGCGAGACCGACGGCGCCGCCGGGCTCTACCACCAGCTTCAATTCCCGATAGGCATAGGCTACCGCCGCGCCGACTTCCTCATCTGAAGCCGTCACGCCGTTAGCCAGCAGCTTGCTGTTGATCGAGAAGGTCATCTCGCCGGGCATCTGCGCCATCAGCGCGTCGCAGATGGTGCGGCCGGCGGCGTGATGGGCCTCGCGATGGCCAGCGCGCAGCGACAGGCCGTGATCGTCATAGTCCTTGGGTTCGGCGACGATGACCTGGGCCTGCGGAAACTTCGCCTTCACCGCGGTCGCAACCCCGGCGATCAGCCCGCCGCCGGATGCCGGCGCCACCACGATATCGGGCGCGAGCCCGAGCGCCGTCATGTCCTCGGCGATCTCCCGGCCCACGGTGCCCTGGCCGGCAATCACGAAGGGATCGTCATAGGGACGCACCAGCGTCGCGCCGCGCTTGCCGGCGATACCGTTGGCGATGGCTTCGCGGTCTTCCTTGTCGCGGTCGTAGAGCACCACCTCGGCGCCATAGGCCTTGGTGCGCTCCCGCTTGGTCAAGGGAGAGTCCGCCGGCATCACGATGGTCGCCTGCATGTTCAGGATCTTCGCCGCCGCCGCCACGCCCTGGGCGTGATTGCCGGAAGAGAACGCGACCACGCCGCCGCTGCGCTTGTCCTGCGGGATCGACGCCAGCTTGTTGAAGGCGCCGCGGAACTTGAACGATCCGGTCCGCTGCAGCATTTCAGGCTTCAGGAAGACTTTGGTCCCAACGCGTTCGTTGAGAACGGGGAACGACAACAGCGGCGTCCGCACCGCGAATGGCGCAACCACCCGCGCCGCCGCATCGATATCCGCAGCGCCGACCGCTGCAATTGGGGCTTGTTCGGTCATGCCCGTTTGTAACGCGGCGCCGGAGGCCCGGGCAAGACAGATATTCAAGTGACCAGATAGCGTTTTCGAGCGAAGTGGATACCGGTTCGCGTGAAGAAAACGCGTCAAAACAAGGATCTAGAGTTTCAGATTCAATCAGAACTGAAACTCTAGGCGGCGAAATGGGGGTCTTCCGCCACAAATTCGGCAACCTCGCCTTCCGGTGCCACGGGGCGAACATTCAGGGCATGTTCGACGAAGACCCGTGCCGAAGCCTGCCAGGTATGGGCAGCGGCGAATTCGACGCAAGTTTCAGTCGAAATCTGCAGCGCTCCGAGGCATGCCGTGCGCAAATCCTCGTGCAGGACGCCGACCGGCGCCGTACCGATCACGTCGCGGGGGCCTGCGACCGGAAAAGCGGCGACCGGCAGGCCGCTGGCCAGCGCCTCGAGCAGGACTAGGCCAAAGGTGTCGGTCTTGCTCGGAAACACGAATACATCCGCCGCTGCATAGATTTCCGCCAGTTCCTCGCCATGCCGCGCGCCCAGATAAACGGCATCCGGGTATTGCCGCTCCAGCGCCAAACGCGCCGGGCCGTCGCCGACCACCACCTTGGTTCCGGGCAAATCCAGTTCGAGGAAGGCTTCGAGATTCTTTTCGACGGCGACGCGGCCGACGCTGAGGAATACCGGCGCCGGCAGGCACAGATCGATCGCACGCGGATGAAACAGCGCGGTATCGACCCCGCGCGAGCACAGCACCACGTTGCGGAACCCGCGCGCCCGCAGCTCGGCCGCCAGCGCCGGCGTTGCCGCCATCACCGCCTGACTCGGCTTGTGGAACCAGCGCAGCCCACGCCACACCCAGGCTTCAGGCACCGGCGAACGCGCCGAGACATATTCGGGAAAGCGGGTGTGGAAGCTCGTGGTGAACGGCAGCCCGCGCTTGCGGCAATAGCGGCGCACCATGAAGCCGATCGGACCTTCGGTCGCGATATGAATGCCGTCGGGCTTCGCGGCTTCGATCAAGCTGGCAATCTTCGCCGGGCCCGGCAAAGCGAGCCGCAGATCCGGGTAGCTCGGCATCGCAAAGGTGCGGAACGATTGCGGCGTCAGGAAGCTGATGTCGACGCCAAAGCTTTTCGCCGCTTCCGCCATCATCGTCAACGTCCGCACCACCCCGTTGACCTGGGGATGCCACGCATCGGTTGCGACGAGGATATGCGTCATGCGGCGCGCGCCGCAACCCGGGGGGCCGGCACAGCCCTTCGCAGCGGGTTGGCCCAGGTGATGATTTCAAACCGGCCATCCTCGTGCTCGACGAGCGCGGTACAGCTTTCGACCCAGTCGCCGCAATTCATGTAGCGGATGCCGTGCTCGTCGCGGATGGTGGCGTAGTGGATATGGCCGCAGATCACGCCGTCGGCGCCGTGCCGCCTCGCCTCGCCCGCCAGCGTCTTTTCGAACGCGCCGATATAGTTCACGGCGTTCTTGACCTTCAGCTTCGCCCATTGCGACAGCGACCAATACGGCACGCCGAACATGCGGCGGAAGAAGTTGACCAGCCGATTCATCTGGATCGCGAAGTCGTAGGCCTTGTCGCCGAGATGGGCGAGCCAGCGCGCGTTCTGCACCACGAGATCGAAGATGTCGCCGTGAATGACGAGATAGCGCTTTCCGTCGGCGCCTTCGTGGATGATGTTTTCCACCACATCGATGCCGCCGAAATGCGTACCGTAATAGTTGCGCAGGAACTCGTCGTGATTGCCCGGCACATAAATGACCTTGGCGCCCTTGCGCGCCTTGCGCAGCATCTTCTGCACGAAGTCGTTGTGCGATTGCGGCCAGTACCAGCCGGACTTCAGCGCCCAGCCATCGACGATATCGCCCACCAGGTAGATGGTGTCGGCATCGTGGCTCTTGAGGAAGTCCAGCAACTGCTCGGCTTGCGAGCCGCGGGCTCCGAGATGCACGTCGGAGATGAATAAGGTACGAAAGCGCCGCTCCGGGCTTTCTTCACTTAGGGAGTCACTACCCATACCTGTTCACCTGACAGATTTGTGTGACAGGGCGATGACCGGCGACGCGACCGATGGCCCCGTGAGAATCAGTGCCGCGCCCTTAACTTTGCGGATAACAGCACCATGCGACAGGGAAGCGACATGCAGCGGTGGCAGCGGCTTGGCAGCGGCAACATCGCAGCAGCGTCCAGGCGGACATAGAGACCGTTAACCACGAGCACCCATTGTTGACGAAGGCAACCAGCCGCGCTCCTCAATTGGGGGACCATGACCAGCAGGTCCGAGGGACCGAGCCGCCCGATTGGTGTGTTGAGGCATCGGTGCTATGTTCCCGGGCGGTTGGCGGCCGGAGCCTTTCGTGCCCATGCATATCCTTGTCGCGTTGTTCCTCGCGCTCCTGACCGCCCTGCCCGCGTCCGCCCAGATCGCCCCGACCGAAGCTGAACTGCGCGCCTATGGCGGCCTGCATGCCGCCGCCGCCCGCGGCGACGTCGCCGATATAGAAAAGCGGATCGGCGCAGGTGAAAACAAGGAAGCGGTCGACAGTCGCCATCGCACGCCGCTGCATGTCGCCGTCTACCACAAGAAGTACGATGCCGCCCGCACCCTGATCCGGCTGGGCGCCGATCCGAACAAGCTTGAAATCGACCGCTACGATATCATCACCATTGCGGCGGTCGCCAATGACGTGCCGATGCTCAGAATAGCACTTGAAGGCGGCGGCAATCCGAAAGCCATCACCAGCCGCTACGATGGCACGGCCCTCATCGCGGCAGCCCATCTCGGTCACGCTGAAGTCGTGCGCCTGCTGATTGCCGCCGGGGCGCCGCTCGATCACGTCAACAATCTGAAATGGACCGCGTTGATCGAATTGATCGTGCTCGGCGATGGTGGCAAGAACCATACCGATACCTTGCGCGCACTGGTCGACGCCGGTGCCAACGTCAATATTCCCGACGGCAGTGGATCGACGCCAATCAGGCTCGCGAGAAATCGCGGCTATCGGGAGATGGTTGCCATCCTGGAAAAAGCCGGGGCGCAGTGACCGACGAGCCGCTGACCATCGATATGGCGGCCGTCAACCGATGTGCCGGCGTCACGCTTCCGCGAGCCGTCCCGCAGGGACGACGGGAGGATGATCCTAATAAAACCGATGAAAATGATGGACCGGCCCGTGGCCGCGCCCGACGCTGAAACGGTCCGCGGCTGCAATCGCCGCGCTGACCCAGGCCTTGGCGCTGCGCACCGCGGTCTCCATGTCTTCGCCCTTTGCGAGCCCGGCAGCAATTGCCGACGACAGCGAGCAGCCGGTGCCATGGGTATTCCTGGTCGCAATGCGCGGCGCAGCCAGCGCGATCGTGCCACTCGATCCGACCAGATAGTCGATGCTCTCGGCGCCCTCCCCGTGGCCGCCCTTGATCAGCACGGCCCTGCATCCCAGGGCAAGCAATCGCTGGCCTTGGTTCTCGACGGCGGCTTCGTCCCTCGCCACGGCCTCATCGAGCAAGGCGGCGGCTTCCGGCAGATTGGGCGTGATGATCGACGCCATGGGAATGAGCTTCTTTCGCAGCGCCTCAACCGCTTCCATCGCGAGCAGCCGGTCGCCCGAGGTCGCAACCATCACGGGATCGAGCACGACATGCTTCGGCGACCAGCGCTTGAGCCCCGCCACGATGGCATCGATAACCGGCGGATGCGCCACCATGCCGATCTTGACGGCGCCGACGTCGAGATCGGAAAACACCGCGTCGATCTGCGCGGTGACGAATTCGGCCGGCACCTGATGGATGCCGCTGACGCCTGACGTGTTCTGCGCCGTCAGCGCCGTGATGACGGAAGCCCCGTAGACGCCGAGCGCGGCAAACGTCTTGAGGTCGGCCTGGATGCCCGCGCCTCCAGAGGAATCCGAGCCTGCGATGGTCAGCGCGATCGGCGTCGTCATCGAACGTCTCGTGAAAATGCTGTCTTCCCGGCCATGATTTGGTCTAGCGCGCCGCGGCATTGGCAGCAAGTTGGCTTGCCTTGGCCCGCGGTTTTTGGCCTATTGTGACCGACATTTTCGGAGACGACAGCGATGGTTCCCTTCTTCGTCCAGTTCAAATGCAAGCTCGGCCAGTCCTACGCCGTCGCCAATGCGCTCGCGGAAGCCGAGATCGCCTCGGAGATCTATTCCACCGCCGGTGACTACGACTTGCTGGTCAAGTTCTACGTCGACAACGACACCGACATCGGCCATTTCGTCAACGAGAAGGTGCAGGTCATTCCCGGCATTCAGGACACCCACACCATCATCACCTTCAAGGCGTTCGGCACGGGCTAGCACGCCGGAGTGAATGCGAGGACCGAAAGCCCCGCCCCGGGGGCGCCAAGTCCATCGGGCCATCGACATCGAATGGTTAACGCTGCGGCCAATGGCATGCTTTCGCCACAACTGCATCATCCTACCGCCTCGATATTTTTGATTATCTAGGAGGTCGTCAATCGGAGACTCCGCGGCGGGGGATTTCCGAGGGGGAAACAGTCGCGAGTACCACCATGGGGACGCTATACGATTTGCTCGGAGCTCTTCCGAGCGATGACGCTGAAAGCTTGCGGACCGCGTTCCGCAAGGCTGCTAAGGCCACCCATCCTGACATCAATCCCGATACTCCGGATGCCGCGCTCCGATTCAGGGAGCTCGTGCGCGCCTATGACATCCTGACGGACGCCGAGCAGCGCGCGACCTACGACGAACTGCTCGCCATCGCCCTTCAGCCGCCTCCTGCCCCACCGGCAACACGCACTTACGAGGTCGTCGGCAAGTACGCCTCCAACACGATGGCGGCGACGATCATTTCGGCGGTGCTGGTCGGGGGCTATACCCTGTTCGGGCTCTTTTCAAAGCCGCCCGGCGCCGCGGAAATCGAGGCCGACAGCGGCAGCGCTCGCGCAACGCTCCAGGCCTTCGCGGCGGCGCTGCCTTTCCTCCCCAACCCGACCGAAACGCGCGTTCAGCGTGAGGGCAAAGCATCGACCGACGTAACGGTCGCGACGCGAGAGGCTGCGCCCGTGACGAAGGAAGCTGCCGCCGGTCCAATCGGCCGTTTCGAACCCGTCCCGGCCTTCGCCTCGTACAATCTGGCGGTTCAGTACTATCCGCGCTTCGCAGCCGCCTATTTCGATCACGGCATCGTCCTGCATGGCGACGGCGCTTCCGACCGTCCATTGACCGACATGTCGGCGGTCAAGCGCGCCACGGATTCGAAGAAAACCAGGAATGCCGCGCCGGTACCGCGCAAGCCGTTGTCCATCGTGCCGCCTTCCGCGTTTGCACCCGAACTGGACAGGCGAACCCCGATCACCGCGGCCTTGACGCCCGGATAGCGAGGCTGCTTCTCCGTCGTGCCCTAGCCGGCCTTTGCTTTTTTCGGCCGCGGCGGTCCCTCGACCGGCGGCAGCGACTTCAGATATTCGGCCATGCCGGCGCGATCCTCCGCCGACAATTGCGACGTATTCCTGATGACGCGCGCCATCGATCCGCCGGCGGTGTCGCCGTCAGGCGTTTGCCCGGTTTCCAGGAAGTAGGCGATATCCTTGACGCTCCACTCGGCCAATCCGCCCTTTTGGGTGATGTTGGGTACCCAGCCCTCGCCTTCCGGATTGGGTCCTCCGGCGAAGCGCTGCGCCTCGACGATGCCGCCGAGGAAGTTGCGCGGGCTGTGGCACTCCGCGCAATGGCCGAGACTGTTGACGAGATAGGCGCCGCGATTCCACGACGCGGTATGTGACGCGTCGGCCACGAAGGACTTGCCGTCCATGAACAGCCATTTCCAGATGCCGACGTTGCGGCGGATGTTGAATGGGAACGGCACGTCGTGATCGCGCGTCTTGCCGGCCACCGGCGCGAGCGTCTTCAGGTAGGCGAAGAGATCGCGCACGTCCTCGACCTTCGCATGCTGGTAGGACGCGTAGGGAAAGGCCGGAAAATAATGTGCGCCGTCCGGCGAGGTCCCCTTGAGCACCGCCGTCACGAATTCCGCCTCGCTCCACCGGCCGATGCCGTAGGTCGGATCGGAAGAAATGTTGGGGACATAGAACGTTCCGAACGGCGAAGGAATGGCGAGGCCGCCGCCCAGGTTGAGCCGGTCGGGCTGGTTGGGGACGGCGTGGCAGGAGGAACATCCACCGGCATTGAACGTTGTGAGGCCGTTGGCGAGATTCGGTGTGCGAGCAGGAAGCGCAGCCGCGGCAACGACTGCCGGAATCGTCAGCCACCAGAAAATGCCGACGCCGACAGCGCCAGCCAAAATCACGCCAAGAAGAATTCGTCGCAGCATTTACCGATCCACATTCAAAAGGCCAGTATGACCGCACTTTGCGTCATGCGCTTCCATCAAATTTCGGAACACTCGCCATCGTTCCGGGAATAAATCTGGAAAGTCGTTGTTTTGAGGCTGACATTCGTCGCGTGACGTCAACAGGGAGAAACACCATGTCGAACAAGACCATGCTTGCCACGTTTGCGCTGGGCACCGTGATTGCTTTTGCTGCCCCCGCTTTCGCCGACAAGATGAAAGCAACGCTCGACGGCAAGTCTCAGGTGCCCCCGAACACCAGCGCCGCCACCGGTGCCGCCGACCTCGACTACGATCCCGCCAGCAAGAAGCTGAGCTGGAAGCTGAGCTATTCCGGTCTGTCCGGTCCCGCCACCGCCGCGCACTTCCATGGCCCTGCCGAGGCCGGCAAGAACGCCGGCGTGGCGGTTGCTATTCCGAACGCAACATCGAGCCCGGTCGAAGGCAGCGCCACGCTGACCGATGCGCAGGCCGCCGACCTCGCGGCCGGCAGGTACTACATCAACATTCACACCGCAGCCAATCCGGGCGGCGAGATCCGCGGCCAGGTCACGAAGTAAGCCCGGTCGCTGCGGTCGAACAGAAAAGGGGCGGACGCATCCAGGCGTCCGCCCCTTTGTCGGCCAACCCAATGCCTCACTTCAGCTTGACGCGAAACGTCTCGTGGCAATCGGTGCATTTGGCCTGGATTGCGTCGAACGCAGCCTTGAGGCTGGTGGCATCCTTCGCCGTCCCCTTCGCGTCGGCAATGGCCTTGATAACGGGCGGCACCTTCGCGTCGAAATCAGCCTTGCTCTGCCAGATCTTCTGCGACGACCCGAAGGTCGCGTCCACCACGTCCACCTTCGGGTTCGGTGTAAACACGGTGGGGATCTTGGTCACGTCGGCTTCGAGTGCCGTCAGCGCGGCATTGACACCGGCCTGATCGTAGGGCGTTTCGCCCTTCACCATCTTGAGCAAGACGCCATACATGCTCCTGCCCTGTGCCTTCATCAGGTTCTGCTGCTGAACGGCGACTTCCTGCTGCGCCATGACGGCACCAGCACCAAGCAACAAGGCCCCCACGGCAACCATGATCCGTTTCATCCGCCCATTCTCCGTCTGGCAAGCGTTTCCAAAACGACGCCGCGAACGCAGATGCGCCCGCGGCTATCTCAAGTTCGAATCCCGTGCGCGGTGGATTATTCCCCCACCTGCGACAAAATATCAGAGATTATGGCGCTTCTGCGCTTCGCGGATCGCGATCCAGACCCGCTCGGCCGTTGCGGGCATGTCGATATGATCGATCTTGTACTCGCGCCACAGGCCTTCGACGATCGCGTTGACCACCGCGGGACAGGAGCCGATCGCGCCCGCCTCGCCCGCGCCCTTGACGCCGAGCGGATTGGTCGTGCACGGCACGTTGTGCGTCTCGAAGTGGAATGACGGGCCGTCGGCGGCCCGCGGCAACGCGTAGTCCATGAAGGTGCCGGTGACGAGCTGGCCGTCGCTTGCGCTGTAGACCGCCTGCTCCATCAAGGCCTGACCGATCCCCTGCATCGCTCCGCCATGCACCTGGCCGGCGAGCAGCAGCGGATTGAGCGTGACGCCGAAATCGTCGACGATGACGTAGTTGACGATCTTGATGATGCCGGTCGCCGGATCGATCTCGACTTCGGCGAGGTGCGTGCCATTCGGATAGGTGCCGTCGGCCTGCGCGAAGGTCGCGCTCGCATTCAGCTTCGACGGATCGGTGCCCGGGCGCTTTGCCAGATCGGCAAAGCTGATCGAGCGGTCCGTGCCGGCGATCCGGATCGTGCCGTTGCTGATCTCGAGATCGCCGGCGCTGGTTTCCAGCGCTTCGGCCGCGATCTCCTTCAGCTTGCCGCCGAGGTCGCGGGTGGCGCGTTCGACGCTGACGCCACCGGTCGGAATCGACGCCGAACCGCCGGTGCCGAGACCGGTGGCGATCTTGTCGGTGTCGCCCTGCAGGACGTGGACGCGCTCCGGCGGCACCCCGAACTGTTCGGCGACCAGCTGCGCATAGGCGGTCTGGTGGCCCTGCCCGCTCGACTGGGTGCCGATCAGGATGTTGATGTCGCCATTGGGATCGAGCGCGACATTGGCGGTCTCCTCGCCCATGGTGCCGCAAACCTCGACATAGCTCGCCATGCCGATGCCGCGCACCAGGCCTTGCTTCTTCGCTGCCTTGGCGCGCTTGGAAAACTCTTTCCAGTTGGCGACTTCCATCGCACGCTTCATGTGCGCGGCGAAGTCGCCGGAATCGTAGACCTTTCCGGTCGCGGTCTTGTAGGGCATCGCCTTTGGCGGAATGAAGTTCTTGCGCCGGATGGCGTCCGGCGTCAGCCCAAGCTTTCGCGCGGCGGCATCGACCAGGCGCTCGATCACGTAAGCCGCTTCGGGCCGTCCGGCGCCGCGATAGGCGTCGACCGGCACGGTGTTGGTGAACACGGTGCGGACGCGGCAGTGGAAGACCTGGATGTCGTAGAGCCCGGGCAGCATGCCGGCGCCGCCGTGCGGAATGTAGGGCCCGAAGGTCGAGAGATAGGCGCCCATGTCGCCCATCAGGTCGACATCCATGGCCAGAAATTTGCCGTCCTCGGCGAGCGCCATCTTCGCAGTGGTGACGTTATCGCGCCCCTGCGCGTCACCCATGAAGTGGTCGGCGCGATCGGCGGTCCACTTGATGGTCTTGCGCAGCTTTCGCGCGGCGACCGCGATCAGCGCATACTCGCGATACGGAAACAGTTTTGTGCCGAAGCCGCCGCCGACGTCGGGACAGATCACCCGCATCTTTTCCATCGGCATCTTCAGCACCATGCCGCACAGGATTTCGCGCAGGCGATGGCTGCCCTGGCTGCCGATGGTCAGCGTCAGATGATCGCGCTTGGCGTCGTATTCGGCGACCGCGGCGCGCGTCTCCATGAAGTTGGTGATGACGCGCGGATTGACGATCGACACTTCGGCAACCGCATACGCTTTCGCAAAGGCGGCATCGGTTGCCGCCTTGTCGCCGATCGGCACGTCGAACAGCACATTGCCGGGCTGGTCGGGCCAGACCAGCGGCGCGCCCGGCTTCACGGCGTTGGCGAGGCCGACCACGGAGGGCAGCGGCGTCCACTTCACATCGATGGCCTCGATCGCGTCGCGCGCCTGGTCGATGGTATCGGCGACCACGAACGCCACGGCGTCGCCGACATGGCGCACCTCGTCCTTGGCGAGGATCGGGTATGGCGGGCCGGTGAACGGATCGGTTTCCAGGTTGAACAGGCACGGCAGATCGCCGAGATCGCCGACCTCGGCCGCGGTCAGAATCAGCGACACGCCCGGCATCCCGCGGGCCGTGGTGACGTTGATGGTGAATTTCGCATGCGCATGCGGCGAGCGCAGCATCAGCGCGTGCATCGCGGGCTGTGGCGAATGGTCGTCGGTGTAGCGGCCCTTGCCGCGAATGAGCGCGTCGTCTTCCTTGCGGAGAACGCTTTGACCGACGCCGAATTTGATGGGAGCTGCCATCGTATCTCCAATTGTCCGGGAGCATGATGACGCTATTTGAACCGTCATCCCTCCTCTATCTCATTGATTTGAGCATGATGTTTTCGGAAAACCGGTACCCACTTTTCCGGATCACACTCTGGAAGCGTTCCATATTGCAGTGGTTCGCGCGTCAGCGCAAACCGCTTTCGGCCCGCGAATCACCCTGCGCATGAGGAAGATCATTCGGACAACGCTTCGCGCTTGCACAAAAAAGCCCCGGACGATGCCGGGGCTTTAATTTCACGGAAGAGGAGCCTGTGCCGAGATCAATACTTCGCGAGCACCGGGCCGGCGAACCTGTAGTTCACGCCGACGCGCAGGACGTGGTCATGAAAGCGCGTGTCCACATTTGCCGAAATCGTGCTGGCCGGTGCCAGCGTAGGGGTTCTCTTTTTCGTTCAGATACTTAGCGCGAATATTTGCGATCGCGAACCAGCGAAAATAGCCATCCCCGGCCAAACAGCAGCAGGATCAGGACCCCATACGCGAACGCGCCGGTGGCGATCAGCAGCAACAACACGGTCTCATCGCGGAAGGTCTGCATTTGCGCGAAATAAACGCTCGCGAACCGTGCGGTGCCCCACAGGGCGGCGGCGAGCAGCACACCGGCTGCGGCAAACCTGGCCAGGGAGATCATCCAGGCGCGGTCGATTTCGAGATAGCCGGCCCGCACCGCGAAGAAGAGCACCAGCAGCAGATTGATCCAGGCGCCGACGGCGGTGGCGAGCGCCAGGCCGATTTGCGCCAGTGTCCCCATCAGCGCGACCTTCAGGGCCACATTGACGGCGATTCCGGTCAGCGCCGCCTTCATCGGCGTGGCGGTGTCCTTGCGGGCATAGAAGGTTGCGACCGCGCTGCGAATGGTCACAAACGGAATGAGCCCGATGGCATAGGCCGCCAATGTGGCGCCCGCGGTCACGGCATCCGCCTTGGAGAACGCCCCGCGTGCGAACATCGCGCGCATGATGACGTCGGGCACGGTCAGGAAGGCGGCCACGAACGGCACCGAAAACAGCAGCGAGAACTCGAACGCCCGCCGCTGCGCGGCCGATGCGCCGGAGATGTCGTTCGCGGTAAGGCGTCGCGACATCTCCGGCAGCAGCACGGTGCCGATGGCAATCCCGATCACGCCGATCGGCAACTGGTTGAGACGATCGGCGTAATACAGCGCCGACAGCGCCCCGGCCGGCAGAAAGGTCGCGATGATGGTGTCGGCGAACAGCGCAATCTGCGTTCCCATCGAACCGATGGTCGCAGGCCCCAGCGCGCGAAAGAACGCCCGGACGTCGTCATCGAGCTTGAAGATGGCGAATTTCGGCAGAATGCCACTTTTTGCCGCGTCGCCGGCCAGCAGCAGGAATTCCAGAATGCCGGCGAGCAACACGCCCCACGCCGCCGCGTAGCCTGCGCCCGGAAAGAACGCCGCCAGCGCCAGCGTCGCCATCATCGACAAATTGAGAAAGATCGGCGCCGCCGCGTAGCTGGCGAAGCGGTGCATCACGTTGAGCATGCCGCCGTAGAGGGTCACCAGCGTGACCAGCAGCAAGTAAGGAAACGTGATTCGCGTCAATGAAATCGCCAGTTCGCCGCGTGCCGGATCGTCTTTGAACCCCGGCGCGAGAATGGCGATCACCTCTGGCATGAACCACAACGCCAGGCCCAGCAGGATGATTTGCGCGCTAAACAGCAGCGTGAAGATGCGGTCGGCGAACAACCTCGCCGAGGCTTCGCCCTGGCCGCGAACATGCGTGTAGGCCGGCACGAACGCGGCGTTGAAGGCGCCCTCGGCGAAAATCGCGCGAAAATGATTGGGCAGCCGCAGCGCCACGAAAAACGCGTCCGCCACCGGCCCCGCGCCGAGAATGGCGGCCAGCATGATGTCGCGCGCGAATCCGGTCAGCCGCGAAAGAAGCGTAAATCCGCCGACGGTGAAGATGCGTCCGAGCATGCGCCGCTTCTAGCGCATATTCGGCAAACGGCGAAATCAGGAAGAAAGCGCGCCGCGCACCGCCTCGATCACCCGCTGCTGCGTCGCCTCGTCGAGATAGGCGTGCATCGGCAGGCTGATGACGTCGTCCGACAGCCGCTCGCTTGCCGGCAGCCCGCCGTCCGCGACCGGGAATTCCCGATAGGCGGTCTGCTGGTGCATCGATTTCGTATAGTAGATCGCGGTCGGAATCCCCTGCGCCTTCAGCGCCGCCGCGAAATCATCCCGGTTGGTGCCTTTAGGTAGCCGAATGGTGTACTGCGCCCATACCGAGGTGCAACCGGAGGCTAGTCTCGGCACCGTCACGACATTGCCGAGCCCGCGCGTATAACGCTCGGCGGCCGCGTTGCGCGCCGCGATCTCGTCTTCAAAGATTTTCAGCTTCTCGATCAGCACCGCCGCCTGCATGGTATCGAGCCGTCCGGTGATGCCGAGCCGGACATTGTCGTATTTGTCCGAACCCTGGCCGTGGACGCGAATGCTGCGCAGCGTTTCCGCAAGCGCATCGTCGTCGGTGAAGATCGCGCCGCCGTCGCCGAAGCAGCCGAGCGGCTTTGCCGGAAAGAAGCTGGTGGCGGTTGCCAGGCCGAAGGTGCCGAGCCGGCGGCCTTTGTAGCTGGCGCCAAAGCCCTGTGCGGCGTCATCGAGCACGAACAGGCCCTCGGCGTCAGCGATTGCGCCGATCGCGTCATGGTCGGCGCTCTGCCCGAACAAATCGACCGGAATCACGGCCCGGGGTTTCAGGCCGCGCTGCCGCGCGGTCGCGATGCCGCGCTTGAGCGAGGCGGGATCCATATTGAACGTCGCCTCGTCGACATCGACGAAAACCGGCGTCGCGCCGGTCAGCGCCACCGCCTCGCCGGTCGCGCAAAACGTGAACGACGGGCATAGCACCGCGTCGCCGGGGCCGACCTGCTTTGCCATCAGCACCATCAGCAGCGCATCGGTGCCGCTGGCGCAGCTCACGACGTGTTTGGCGCCGGAAAATTCCGCAAGCGCGGCTTCCAGCGCGGTGACTTCCGGGCCGTTGATGAACTGGCAGTGGTTGAGCACGCGGGCAACGGCCTCATCGATGGATTTGCCAAGCCGGCGGCGCTGCGCGGCGATGTCGATGAAGGGAACGGGTTCTGGACGCATGTGCTGGTTCATGGAGCCTTGCTTGGATCGGAATTTAACAAGTTCAGCCGGCGATGCGGCGCGGTCCCTTGCGCGCGGCGGAGGCCGCGGGCTTGGCGGGCTGTTCGAGGCAGCGGATCGCGATCTCGAGGCTGGCAACGCCCTCGTCGCCGGAGACGGCCGGCACGTTACCGGTGCGGACCGCATCGAGGAATGCGATCAGTTCGGCGCGCAGCGGTTCGTCATGGCCGACCGGCAGATGGCGCATCGAATAGCTGCCGTCGGGCTTGAAGCCGAAACACTCCGTCACCTGCCGGGTCAGGAGATCGCCCATCACATATTTGCCGCGGGTCGCGACCGTGACGTTGCGCGCCTTGAACGGCGTCAGCCAGTTGGTGTTGATGTGGGCGAGCACGCCCGAGGCGGTACGGAATTGCAGCAGCGCAATGTCCTCGCGTTCGGCGACGGCGCTCGATAGCTGCGGCTGCACCTCGACGATATCGGACTCGGTGAACCAGCGGATCAAATCGATATCGTGGACGGCGAGATCGATGACGACGCCGACATTGGACATGCGCGGCGGAAACGGCCCGACGCGGGTGATGCCGATGGAGAGAATGTCCTCGCCCGCGATCGCCTGCTTGATCGCGGCCACCGCCGGGTTGAAGCGCTCGACATGGCCGACCATCAGCGTCACGCCGGCGCTGCGCGCGGCGTTGACGATGTCCCGCCCCTCCTGGACGGTCGAGGCGACCGGCTTCTCGACCAGGATGTGGATGTTGCGCGTGATGCAGGCGAGCGAGATCTCGTGATGCAGATGGGTCGGCGCTGCGATGGTGATGGCGTCGACGTCTTGGTCGAACATCTCCTCGAGGCGCTCGAACGTACGGCAGCCGACCAGTGCGGCGGCCCGCGCGCGGTGTTCCGGCAACGGATCGACGATGCCGACCAGCGTCACGCCGGGCAGACCGGCCAGCACGCGCGCATGGTTGCTGCCCATCACGCCGGCGCCGATGACGCCGACGCGCAGCGCGCGATTTGCATCGCCCCGCGCGCCCGATGCGGTCTCCTTGGAACTCATGTGATCGACCCCAACAGAATTTTCAGCGCCCAAACACCCCGGCGGTTCTCTACCACGCCGTCACAAATGTGGCGAATGCCATCGGCCGTTTCCGGACACGTTTTGATTCAAAGAATTACATAGTGGCGGTAGTCCTGACCTGCCGAAGACTTATGGCGAAGACTTGTGGCCAGGATTTGGGCCTAAGATTTAAGCCCCGGACCCGGTAAAACTACCGATCGCGATACCAGGGCGCGCGGCGAAGTCCGTTCAGGTGCGCCGGTAGTCGTCCTCGATACGGATGATGTCGTCCTCGCCGAAATAGCTGCCGGTCTGAACTTCGATCAATTCTAGCTGGATCTTGCCGGGGTTCTCCAGCCGGTGCACCGCGCCGATCGGGATATAGATCGATTCGTTCTCGTGCACGGTCTTGACCAGTTCGTTGACGGTCACCTGCGCCGTTCCGCGCACCACGATCCAGTGCTCGGAGCGGTGGTGGTGCTTCTGCAGCGAGAGCCGGCCGCCCGGCTTCACGATGATGCGCTTGACCTGGTGACGGTCGCCGTTGTCGACCGATTGGTAGGATCCCCAGGGACGATGCACCCTGATGTGATCCTCGGTCACCTGCGGCGCCACGGTCTTCAGTTTCGCGACCAGCCGCTTCAGCCCGTTGGCGTCCTTTTGCCGGCTCACCAGCACGGCGTCCTGGGTCGCGACCACCACGAGGTCGTCGACGCCTTCCAGCGCCACCAGCGCGCGGTCGGTCGAAACGTTGCAGTTGCGGGAATCCTCGAACACCGCAACGCCACGCGCCGCGTTGCCCTCGCCGTCCTTGTCGGACAATTCCCACACCGCATGCCAGGAGCCGACGTCGGACCAGCCGCATGCCACCGGCACCACGGCGGCGCGCGAGGTCTTTTCCATCACCGCATAGTCGATCGAGATCGACTTTGCCGATGCAAACGCGCGCTCGTCGAGCTTGACGAATCCCAGATCGCTTCCGGCTTTCGTTACGGCATCGGTGACCGCCTGCACGCTCTCCGCATCGACCTTGCGGTATTCATCCGACAGCACCGCGGCACGGAACATGAAGTTGCCGCTGTTCCAGAGATAGCCCGACTTGACGTAGCCGGCCGCGGTCGCCGGATCCGGCTTCTCGACGAACTTCGCAACCGCGCGGACCTTGCCGGAAATGATCTCGCCGGGACTGATGTAGCCGTATTCGGTGGCGGCGCGTTCGGGCTGCACGCCGAACGTCACGATGTGCCCGGCTTCCGCAGCCGTCAGCCCCTCGCGGCACGCGGCGAGGAACGCCGCCGTGTCGGAAACCACGTGATCGGCGGCAAGCGCCAGCACGATCGCTTCCTTGTCGCGCGCCTGCGCAAAGGCCGCGCCGGCCGCGATCGCAGGCCCGGAATCGCGCCGCATCGGCTCCAGCAGCACGTCGGCCTCCAGGCCGATCTCCGCCAGTTGCTCGAGCACCATGAAACGATAGGCATTGTTGGTGATGACGACCGGCCGCTCGAACAGCGCAGCGTCCGAGACCCGCAACAGCGTGTCCTGGAACGTGGAACGCGCTCCGAACAAGGACAGAAACTGCTTGGGATGCACCTCGCGCGAGGCCGGCCACAGCCGCGTTCCCGCGCCGCCGCACATGATCAAGGGAATAATTCGTCGATTCATCGGCGTTTCAGATCCTGTAGTAGTCGCGATACCAGACGACAAAATCGCGAAGCCCGTCCTCGATCGAGGTCTGCGGCCTGAAGCCCGATGTCGCGCATGAGTTCGCGCGACGTCGGCGAAGGTTTCGGTCACGTCTCCGGGCTGCATCGGCAACATCTCCCTGACCGCCGGGCGGCCGAGTTCCTGCTCCAGAACCGCTACCACATGGGTGAGTTCTTCCGGATGATTATTGCCGACATTGTAAATTTTTGCCGGCGCGCCGGCGGCCGGGCCGCCGTCGGCGGGCATCTGGTCAACCAGCCGCGATACGACACGGGTCACATCGTCGATATAGGTAAAATCGCGCCGCATCCTGCCATGGTTAAAGAGCTTGATCGGAGTGCCCTCCAGGATCGCCCTGGTGAACATGAAAATCGCCATGTCGGGCCGTCCCCACGGCCCGTAGATGGTAAAGAACCGCAACCCCGTCGCTGGAAGGCGGTAAAGGTGGCTGTAGGAATGCGCAATCAGCTCGTTGGCCTTCTTTGTGGCGGCGTAGAGGCTGATCGGCTGATCGGTTTTGTCGTCCACCGAAAACGGCAGCTTGGTATTGGCGCCGTAGACCGACGACGACGACGCGTAGACCAGATGGCCGCATCCGTGATGCCGGCAGCCTTCCAGCACGTTGAGAAAGCCTTCCAGATTGGCGTCGGCATAGTCATGCGGATGATCGATCGAATGACGCACGCCGGCCTGCGCCGCGAGATGGACTACTCGTGGAAAGCGGTGTGTTGCGAACAGGCGCTCCATCGAGGCGCGATCGGCGAGATCGATCTGTTCGAACGCGAAGCGCGGCTCGCCGCGCAGGATGTCGAGGCGGGCCCGCTTCAGCGCCGGATCGTAATAGCTGTTGAGATTGTCGAGACCGACCACGGTTCGGCCTTCGGCCAGCAGCGCGCGGGCGACGTGGAAGCCGATGAAACCCGCAGCTCCGGTGACCAATATGGATTGATCCGACATCATATCCTCAAACCTGGCGCCGCTGGCGCCTGCCGTTCCGCCTAGACCTCTATTACCCGCCACGTCGAGGGGGCCGCAATACCTACCGGCGCGGCTATTGCCAGACCGGGCCGAAAACCATACCAAGGCGGCGAAGTTCGGCGCATGGCGGCGAATTTGCGCTGTTTACCCCCTCTCAAACCCCGCACGGGCGAGATGCGCCGGATCCTGCTTTCGATACTGAAGATTCTCGTCTCGGCGGCGCTGCTGTATTTCTCGCTGCGCAAGATCGATCTGGCCGAACTGGCCTCGCGCCTCGACGTTTCCAGCCTGGGCTGGATCGGGCTCGCAGTCGCCGTCACCTTCCTGCAGATCTTGGTCGGCGTGTTGCGATGGCGCGATATCGGTGCGGAGTGCGGGGCGCCGCTGCCGATCCGACAGGCGATGCGCTTCAACGTGATCGGAACCTTCTTTAACCAGACACTACCGTCCTCGATCGGCGGCGACGCCGTGCGGCTGTGGCTCGTCGCGCGCACCGGCGCCGGCTGGCGCGCTGCGACCTATTCCATCTTCGTCGACCGCGGCATCGGCATGATCGCGCTCGCCGTCGTCATCGTGGCGAGCCTGCCCTGGAGCTACCGCCTGATTGCCGATCCCAACGGCAGGTCGGCGCTGCTGTTCGTCGATTTCGCAGCGCTTGCCGGCGGCCTCGGATTTCTCGTGCTCGGGAGATTGCCTTGGCCGTGGCTGAAGCGCTGGTGGGGAACCCATCACCTCCACGCCTGTTCGGTCATCGCCAACCGCGTGCTGTTCAGCCGCACCCACGGCCCGAAAGTCGCGGTGCTGTCATTGCTCGTACACGTGCTCACCGTCGTCATCGCCTGGTGCGTGGTGCAATCGATCGACGCCCCCGTGGTGTTCGGCCAGATTTTCCAGCTTGTCCCGCCGGTGATGCTGATCACCATGCTGCCGATCTCGATTGCCGGCTGGGGGGTCCGCGAGGCCACGATGGGATTGGCGTTCGGATATGCCGGGCTGATGGCCAACGAAGGGGTCAATATCTCGCTGCTGTTCGGCGCGGTATACTTCATCGTCGGGGCAATCGGCGGGGTGGTCTGGATTCTCAGCGCCGAAAAGGCAGCGCAGGGAGCGGCGCCGATCGAGGTTCCCAAATAGCTTTCACGTAGCCTTCATGTAATCATCAAGTCATCTTCAAGTGATTTTCTGCGTCGGGTAGAATGGCACATTCGCAACTACTGCTGTCGTTTGCCGCCGCGGCAGCAGCGCTGTTGTCGGCCGTCGTGACATGGGCGATACGGCCGCTGCTCCTGCGCCGTCGCGCTGGCAAAGCCGAATGCGCGGTCTTCCCATCGCGTCCCGACGCCACAGGGCGCGGGCATCGCGGTGATTGCGGCCACGCTGATCGTCGCCGCAGCGGTCATCGCGCTTGCCGGCAGGGCCGGGATGAATATCCCCGTCGCGGTTTTCGGCGCGACCCTGTTCATCGCCGCCGTGGGCTTTGCCGACGACATCCATTCGATTCCGGTGCTGCCGCGGCTGCTGCTGCAGGGGCTCGCCGTCGCGGCCGTGATTTTTGCCGCGCCCGAACATCTGCAGGATCGTTCCCGCCTGCCCGCTCTGGCTCGAACGCGGCCTGTTGCTGGTGGCGGGCCTCTGGTTCGTAAACCTCGTCAACTTCATGGACGGGCTGGACCTGATGACGGCAGCCGAGATCGTCCCGATCACCGGCGCGGTCGTCCTGCTCGGCTGGCTTGGCGATATTCCCCCTGAGACGACGATGGTCGCCGCGGCGCTGTTCGGCGCGATGCTCGGCTTTGCGCCTTTCAACCGGCCGGTGGCGAAGATCTTTCTCGGCGATGTCGGCAGCCTGCCGATCGGCCTGCTGGTCGGCTGGTGCCTGCTGCAGCTCGCCTGGCATCAGCAACTTGCGGCCGCCCTGCTGTTGCCGCTCTATTATCTGGCCGACGCGACCGTCACCCTGTTGCGGCGAATGGCGAGGGGCGATCCGTTCTGGGCGGCGCACCGTACGCACTTCTACCAGCGTGCCACCGACAACGGCTTCTCCGTCTGGCGCGTGGTGAGCGAGGTATTCGCGCTCAATATCGTGCTGGCGGCACTGGCGCTCGCCTCGGTGACGATCTCGTCGCCTACGATTTCTGGCCTGCTTCTCGTCGTCGGAGGCATTGCGACGGCCCAGTAATGTACCGCTTCTCGCGCAGGCCATCGTACTTGGATAAGCAGGCTTAACGGTCGCGCTCCAATTTGGCCAATAATGCTAAGTTGACGATTGGACATCATGGCTTTCGACACAGCTGGGTTGGCCTGGAGGCGGATGACATATTCGAGCGATGCGGAGAGCCAGAAAAACGATCAGGCGGCGTTCGATCCGAATTCGGGCACGGCATCCTTGAGCACCGCCCTGATGGTTGACCGGTCATCCTTCGCAATCGCCTCCTCCAGCGCTGCGAGCCAATTGCGCAATGTTCGCATTGGCGGTTCGTTTGGTTTGGCCGCCATGATTCCGGCGATACCTATCTCCACAGTCGGCTCCTTGCTAGCAAAGAGGATCTCGTTCAACCGTTCACCCGGCCGCACGCCGGTGAACACGACCTCGATGTCAATACCAGGCTCGAGACCCGATAGCCGGATCATCCGCTCAGCAAGTTCCACAATCTTGACTGGCTGCCCCATATTAAGCACGTAGATCGAAACGTCGGGCCACGGCGGCGTCAACGCGTGGGTGGCCGCGGTGATCACCAGGTCGCAGGCTTCGCGGATGGTCATGAAATACCTGACCATGTCCGGATGCGTGACCGTGACCGGACCGCCGGCTTCGATCTGCGCCTTGAACTTCGGCACCACTGACCCGTTCGACGCCAGCACGTTACCAAACCGCACAGAGATCAGCCGCATGCGCGGCTTGCCGTCCGATTGCGTCATCAGGTCGTGATCGAGCGCCTGGCAATACATTTCGGCAAAGCGCTTGGTTAGACCCAGCATCGAGACGGGCTCGATCGCCTTGTCGGTCGAGATCATCACCATCGCTTCGGCGCCCGCCGCCCCCGCCGCGTCGGCAACGTTGACCGAGCCGAAGATGTTGGTCTTGACACCCTCGCTCCAGTCGCGCTCGAGGATCGGAACGTGCTTTAGGGCCGCGGCATGAAATACGATGTTAGGCTTGAACTCGGCCATCAAGCGCATAACCCGTTCGCGATCGCGGATATCCGCAATGCGGCCTTCGACGACGGCGCCAGTCGCGCGTTCGCTCAGAGCCTCTGTCACCGCGTAAAGCGCAGGCTCCGAATTCTCGATCACCAGCAGTCGCGAGGCGCCGAAGGTCGCGACGCGGTCGCAAATCTCCGAGCCGATCGAGCCCCCTCCCCCGGTCACGATGACCGCCTTGCCTTTCACCAGCGACTCGAGGCGCGCGTAGTCGATCTTCTCAGTCGGGCCGCAGCAGCAGATCTTCGACGGCGACATTGGTCAGCCTTGGCGCGTCGCCGCTTTCGAGAGACGGGAGGCGGCTGACCAACAGGCCGAGCCGCTTCGCGCGCATCAGAACCGCTTCGGGATGAGCCTCGGGTTCGAAAGCCGATGGCGTCATGACCAGCCGCGATATCGGCTTTCCGCGTCGGGCATAGTCGCGGATGACATCCTCGACATCATCGATCCCGCCGAGTACGGGCACGTTGCGGATCAACTGCCCGCGGTCGGCGGCCGATGGCGACAGCACGCCGACCGGCCAGAGCTGCTTGACGGCGCCGCTCTCGATCCCACGCAGCAGCACCTCGGCGTCCGCAGCGCGGCCGATCAACAGCGTCGACGACGCCCCTTCGGTCCGGGCATGGCGGCGGACGCGCGAATAGCGGAAATAGCGATAGCCGAATCGAAGCGCACTCAGCGCGAACACCTGGAGAAACCAGTAGAGAACGATGGTTACGCGGCCGAACACAACCGGGGGCTTGCCGCTCGGCTCGATAAAAAAGAAGGCATAGTCCAACACGACAAGCGCAACGGTCAAAACTGTCGCCACGCGCAGGATGTTTAATGCGTCCGGCAGCGAAATGAAGCGCCATTTCGTCGTCGTCAGATTGAATACGAAGCAGATCACAATGCTGAATGCGATAAAGAATGGCAGTAGCAGCAGCAGCAACGGCAGGCGGTCGAAGAAGGCATTGCTTCCCTCGAAACGCAGGTAAAAGCTTGCCAGCAATGCAAAGGCGGTCGCCAACGCATCATGCGTTGCGATCAGGTAGTTACGATTGGTCAGTTGCGAAAGGGGCGTCATTCCACAAGCCAGCAGCGGACGATAGAGGGATGATTCGCTGGGCATCCCGCGCTCGCTGATATCTTATCCGCGGCGTGCATGCCAGCAATCATGACCAGACGGTTCCAGATCGCTCCCCGGCCACGCCGCGGGCTCTCGCTTGCAGCACCATTCCGCCGGCGACACCGACGCCGAGCACGTACATCCATCCTTCATGGAAATCGAAGATGTGCGAATTGAAGAGTGAGGTGAACATATTCTGCACGACGACTAATAGTCCGATCCAAGCCACCAGTCCCTCACCACGAAACAGCAGGAGATGCGCGAGCCACATCGCGTACAGGAGGATGATCCCGATAATACCCCACTGCACGGCGATATTCAGTGTCTGGTTGTGTGGGTTGCCAATAACCTCGCGGCTGGCGCTAGAGATCTCGCCGCTGGCTGCCCGCTCGAATAAGCCGCGAGTCGAACCGGTGCCGTGTCCGGCGATTGGCGCCTCGGCAAAGAACCCCAGCGACTTCTTCCAAAACTCAAGCCTCAATCCTATCGACGTTCGACGATTTTCCGACTTGTAGGTCTGATACTCGGTGGAAAAGGTAGCCGTCGTCCGCTGCAATTGCGGCGATGTCACCCAAGCCAATCCCGCCATGATGACCAATACGCCGAAGACCATCAGGCTGGTTCGCCATTTCAGATGCAGCAGCGCAAACATCGCAAGCATGATCGGAATCGTGACCATCGCTGTCCGTGAGACGATGACAAACGCCATGTTGGAGATAAAGCCCAGCGAGATCGTGCCCAGCACTAGCGCCGGCCACACCCTGTTCGTCCGCAGCCGACTAATGACCGGATAAGTCAGCGCCACCGCGCACAGCGCGAACTCCTGGCTCTGGGCAATGTAGTTCTTGACAAAGATGCCGCGCCCCCCCGGTTCGCCCGGGGCCTTGAGCGAAAGGCTGGGATTGATTGCGACAATCCACGACATAAACATCAGCAGCACGCACGACACTAGGAATGCAACGAAGACCCACATTCCGCGGGACGACCGCTGGAAATGATAGAAAAGCCCGGGCAGCACCAGTAGCTTGACGGTGGGATCGATGGCGTAAAGCCGCCTGCCCCATGCCGCGTCCGACCAGAGCGTGCCAATCACAGCCAGTCCGACCAGCAAGAGCGGCAAATAGCAAATGGGCTGTTTGAGCAATCGGAAGTAAGCCCGCCAATCGATCACCCCCGCCACGGTGACGAGCCAGCACACCATAAAGATCGCCACCAGCGACGTGGACCAGGGCAGCGCAAGCGCGGTCAGAATAACGAAAACGTCCGCAATCGTCATCCACTGCACCCGGTCCCGCCAATGCCGCGGCACCAGGAATATCGGCGAATCCGCAACACCTGCGTTCATGTCTTGCCTCCCCGCGCGCGGTCGACCAGCGAGGTCGTGCTGTGGCCCGGCAGGATATCGACCAGCACGACCTCGCCGCCGGTAGCTTCGACGATTTCGTGGCCGACGACCTGTTCGCGGGTGTAGTCGCCGCCCTTGACCAGCACGCTCGGCCTGACGCGGGTGATCAGGTCGATCGGCGTGTCTTCCTCGAACAGGGCGACGAGATCGACCGCTTCCAGCGCCGCCAGCACTTCGGCCCGCGCGCGCTCATCCTGCACCGGACGGTCTTCGCCCTTGAGGCGTTTCGTCGAGGCATCGCTGTTGAGACCGACGACCAGGCGGTCGCAGGCGCCGCGCGCGGCCGTCAGCACCTTGACGTGGCCGGGATGCAGGATATCGAAGCAGCCATTGGTGAAGCCGATACGCAGTCCCTGCCTGCGCCACTCCGCCAGATGCGTGGCGATGTCGCCGCCCGCCGCCACGATTTTTTCCTCGGCCGCCAGCGACGCATGCGGCAGGATTTTTCGCCGCAGCTCCGCCGGCGTCACCGTGGCCGTGCCCTTCTTGCCGACGGCGACGGCGGCCGCCGCATTCGCCATCCGCAGCGCCGTCTCCCAATCGGCCCCGGCCGCAAGCGTCAGCGCCAGCGCCGCAGCGACCGTGTCGCCGGCGCCGGAGACGTCGCGCACCTTGACCGGAAGCGCGGGCACGTGGATCGCTTCGCCGCCGCGCACCACCAGCGTCATGCCGTGCTCGCTCTGCGTCACCAGCATGGCCTCGCAATCGGCGAGATACATGGCATCCTGCGCGGCGTCGGCAATGTTCTTGTCGGTATCGGCGCGGCTGCGGGTCGCTTCCGCGAACTCCTTGCGATTGGGCGTCAGCAGCGTCGCGCCGCGATAGATCGCGAAATTGGCGCTCTTGGGATCGACGATCACCCGCTTTCCGAGTTTCTTGGCGGCGTCGATGACGTTGCGGATCACCCGCGCCGTCAGCACGCCCTTGGCGTAGTCGGACAGCAGCACGATATCGGCGCGCGGCAACAGCGGCAGGATCGCGTCGATCAGCTTCTGCTCGATCGTGGCTGCGGCCGGCAGCGCCATCTCCCAGTCCGCTCGCAGCATATGGGTGGAAAAATGCTCGGAGACGAAGCGCACTTTTCGCGTCGTCGGACGGCTTGCATCGGAAACCAGCACCGCCTCGATCAGGCTTTCCCGCGCCAGCTCCGCCTTCAGTTTGGCGCCCGCCTCGTCCTCGCCGACCAGGCCGACGAAGATGCATCGCGCGCCGAGCGAGGCGATGTTGCGCGCGACGTTGCCGGCACCGCCGACATTGGTCTCGCTGCGCTGGACCGCAATCACCGGCGCCGGCGCTTCCGGCGAAATGCGCGACACCTCGCCATAGACGAATTCGTCGAGCATGAGGTCGCCGACGCAGAGCACGGTCTGGTTGGGGATCGCCTGGCTCAGGGCTTCAAAATCGAACATCTGTGTACCTGCGGCCCGTCAGCGAAAGCGATCGGCGCGATCGAGGAAACCCTTCACATAGGCATCGACCGCATCTTCCAGCCCGGTGAAGCCGCCATTGTAGCCGGCGCGCTGCAGCCGATCGACGTCGCTCTGGGTGAAGTATTGATAGCTGCCGCGGATCTGCTCGGGCATGTCGATATACTGGATATTCGGCTTGGCCCCGAGCGCGGCATAGGCCGCCAGCATCAGGTCGCGAAAACTGCGCGCGGTGCCGGTGCCGACGTTGAACAGCCCGCTGACCCCGGGCGAAGCCAGCAGCCACATCGTCACGCGGACGACGTCGTCGACATAGATGAAATCGCGGCGCTGGTCGCCATCGGCGATCCCTTCGCGGTGGGACTTGAACAGTTGCACCGGGCGCCCGGCCTTGACGTCGTCGAAGCGCCGCGCCAGCACGCTCATCATCGTGCCCTTGTGATATTCATTGGGGCCGAACACGTTGAAGAATTTCAGCCCGGCCCATTGCGGCGGCAGGCGTTCGCCGCGCGCGGCCCGCTCAGCCACCGCCATGTCGAACAAATGCTTGCTCCAGCCATAGAGATTCATCGGCCGTAACTTCTTCAGGGCGTCCATCGAAGGCTCGTCGCGAAAGCCCTGCTCGCCATCGCCATAGGTCGCCGCCGAGGACGCATAGATCAGCGGCGTGGCGTTGACCGTGCACCAGTCGAGCAGCCGCATCGAGAGGCGGAAATTGGTCTCGATCACGAGATCGCCGTCGGTCGCGGTGGTCTCCGAGATGGCGCCGAGATGGATCACGGCCTCCAGCCGGCGGCCCTTCAGCCACTCCATCAGTTCGGCCGGCGGCACCAAATCGGCAAGCTGGCGCTTGGCCAGATTGCGCCATTTGCCGTCGTGGCCGAGCACGTCGCACACCACCACGTCGCGGCCGGCGTCGTTCAACGCGGCCACGACGTTCGATCCGATAAAACCGGCGCCCCCGGTCACCAGCAACATGCCGTCCCCTGCCATGATTGTGCGGCAAGACCTTTGCCCCAGTCCTGCTTAGCAGGCAACTTGGCTTCTTTGGGGTGGTGAAGGCAGGTGGCCCCGGCTTTACCTGCCAGCACAGAGCGGTTACCGACGGGGCCGGATTCGGCTCGGTTACGCGCATTAAAGATATGAACCAAAGTTCATTAAATGGGATTGAGATGGAGGATGCCGCCGACACGCGGCCGATCCTGATCGTTCCCTATATGTGGATCGGCGATTTCGTCCGCGGTCATACGGTGGTGCGCGTCCTGAAGCAGCGCTGGCCGAACCGGCCGGTCGACCTGCTGGTGACCTCCCTCTGCGCGCCGCTGGTCGATTACATGCCGGGTGTCCGCGCCGGCATCGTCTGGGATTTGCCCCGCAGCCGGCTGGCGGTAGCCAAGCAGCGCGGTTTGGCGGCCGAGCTGCGCGCCCGGGGCTACGGAACCGCCCTCGTCCTGCCCCGTACCTGGAAATCCGCGATTGCGCCCGCCTTGGCCGGGATTCCGGAACGGGTCGGCTTTTTCGGCGAAGCGCGGTTCGGGCTGATCAACCGGATGCGCTGGGGTGAAAAGGCCCTGCCCCGTTTCATCGACAAGAATGCCGCCCTGGCGCTGCCCGACGGCGCGCCGCTGCCGCCGGAATGGCCGGTACCGCAGCTTGCCGTCTCCCCGGAGGAAATCGCCCGCTGGCGCCAGGCCAACGGGCTCGGCACCGCGCCCGCAGTGGCGCTGGGGCCCGGCTCGGTCGGCGTCTCCAAGCGCTGGACCTATTACCCGGAAGCCGCGCGGATGTTGATCGAACGCGGCCTCGACGTCTGGGTGGTCGGCGGTCCCGGCGAGAAGGCGCTGGCGCAGGAGATCGTCGCCGCGGGCGGCGGCAAAGTCCGCGACCTCACCGGGTCGGATCTGCGCAACGGTGTCCTGGCGATGGCGGCAGCCGGCGTCGCCATCTCCAACGATTCCGGCCTGATGCATATCGCCGCTGCAATCGGGACGCCGACCATGGGCATTTTCGGGCCGACCAGTCCCTATCTGTGGGCGCCGCTGAACGGTCTCGCGGCGACCGTGCTGCAGACCAAATCGCAACTGACGTGCCAGCCCTGCCAGCGCACCGTCTGCACGATGAACGACCATCGCTGCATGCGCGACATCGACGCTTCATATGTTGCCGAGATCGCGCAGCGCCTGCTAGTGAGGTACCCCAAAACATGAGCGGCCAGGCGATACAAAGGCCGGCGGCCTTTCTCGATCGAGACGGCGTTATTAATCACGACGACGGCTACGTGGGCACGCGAGAACGCATTCGCTGGATGCCAAATGCATCAAGAGCAATCCGACGGCTGAACGAGGCTGGTTATTTCGTGTTTTTGTTCACTAACCAGTCGGGCGTAGCGCGCGGGTACTTCACCGAAATGGAGGTTAATGTCTTGCACGACTGGATGCGCGCCGAGCTCGCTGCCCAAGGCGCCGTGGTCGACGACGTCAGGTATTGCCCGCATCATCCCGCGGGCTCCGTCCCCGGCTACCTCGAAGATCATCCCTGGAGGAAGCCACGTGCTGGGATGATCCACGATCTGATGCAGCACTGGCCAGTCCGGCACGCTGGCAGCTTCGTCATCGGTGATCGCCCGAGCGATATCGAAGCGGCGCAGGCCGCGGAGATTCCAGGCTACCTGTTCGCAGGCGGTGATCTCGATGCCTTTGTCGCGGAGGTGATGTCTCAGACCAGGGTGGTGTAGACCGCCGCGATCGCGTCCGCCTCAGCATCGAGGCTGAATCTCTGCACTACACGATCCCGTGCGCGCGCACCCATCGCATTCGCCGAGGCCGGGTCGCGCATCAAGGGCTCCAGCGCGGCGACCAGCGCGGCGACATCGCCCGGCGGCGTCAGCACGCCGGTCACGCCGTCCTCGACCACGAATTCGGCCGCGCCCGCGCGCGCCGCCACCAGCGCCGCGCCCGAGGACATCGCCTCGATCAGCGTCAGGCCAAAGCCTTCGTTGCGCGAGGTGAAGGCGTAGATCGTCAGCCGCTGGTACCAGCGCTGCACGTCCTCGATGTCGAGTTCGCCCGTGATGACGACGCGCGCAACCAGCCCGGCGGCCTCGATCTGCTTTTTCAGCCCATTGGCAAAACCCTGCTGCTCCGGCACGACGGCGCCGACGATGACGGCGGTGAAATCGGGATAGCGCGGCAGCAGCCGGCACATCGCCTCGACGAACACATCCGTGCCCTTTTGCGCGCGCACCCGGCCGAAGCAGCCGATCGCGTAACGGCCGGGCAATTTCGCTTCGGCAAATGCCGCCGCACGATCGGCCGGCGGTGCGTAACGATCGGTGTCGACGCCATGCATCACCACGGTCGCTTGGCGCTTGAGAAACGAGGCTGAAAGTTCGGAGGTCGCGATGATCGCGTCCATCTGCCGGATCAGCCAGCGCGTCAGCCAGGTGTGATGCCGCTGCGCCGCGGAGGTGAACACGAGTTTCAGCGGCCAGCCGAGCGCGCGCAGCAACACGCCCGCAATCATCTCGTCATTGCGCCGCGCGTGCCAGAACAACGGCGTGCGGCGGCGCCACAATTTCAGGAGATCCGCAAACCCCATCCGCGCGATGCCGTCGGGTGCGTGCGGCCCCAGCCATGCCGCCCGGTACATCCGGGCGAGTTTCGGCGCCACCATCCGATTGGTCGCCGTGACGCCCGAGTAGCGCCTGTGCAGATTCGGCACGATCAGTTGCAGATCGCGGATGGAATTGTTCTCGATCGGCACGTCCGGCTCCGTTTCCGAACGCTCCTATACGCAACATTAAGCATAGTGGCCAGTTCACTTGGCCAGTTCACTTGGGCCGAAACTCCCTCTTCACCGCCTCCCGACTAGCATCGCGCCCAATAAATGGGAGAGTTGAACTCATGACCGTGCTCGTCACCGGTGGTGCCGGCTATATCGGAAGCCATATGGTTCATGCGCTGGTGGAAGCCCGCGAAAGCGTCGTCGTGATCGACAACCTGTCCACCGGATTTTCCACCTTCCTGCCCGAAGGCGTGCCGCTGTTCATCGGCGATGCCGGGGATGAAAACCTCGTCGAGGGCGTGATCGCCCAGCACGGTATCGAGAGCATCATTCATTTCGCCGGCTCCGTCGTGGTGCCGGACTCGATGCGCGACCCGCTCGGCTATTACCGCAACAACACCATGACGACACGGAGCCTGCTGAATGCCGCGGTCAAGGGCGGCGTCAAGCGCTTCATCTTTTCATCGACGGCCGCCGTCTACGGCAATCCCGACCAGGTGCCGGTGCCGGAAAATGCGCCGACACGACCGCTGTCGCCCTACGGCTCCTCCAAGCTCATGACCGAGATCATGCTGCACGATACAGCCGGGGCGCACGACATGAGCTATGTCGTGCTGCGCTATTTCAACGTCGCAGGCGCCGATCCATTCGGACGCGTCGGCCTCGCCACCGTCGGCGCGACACATCTGCTGAAAATCGCAGTCGAAGCCGCCACCGGACAACGCGCCAAGGTCGACGTGTTCGGGACCGACTATCCGACCCGGGACGGCAGTTGCATCCGCGACTTCATCCATGTCTCCGACCTCGCGCAGGCGCATCGCGCGGCGCTGTCGTATTTGCGTGGCGGCGGCAGCTCGGTCACGCTGAACTGCGGCTACGGCCGCGGCTACTCCGTGCTGGAAACCCTCGAGGCGGTCCGCCGCGTCTCGTCGAGCAATTTCGCAGTCCAGTATGCGCCGCGCCGCCCTGGCGACATCATGACCATGGTGGCCGATATCAGCCGCATCCGATCCACGCTGGACTGGAAGCCGCGATATGACGATCTCGAAACCATCGCCGCCCACGCGCTGATCTGGGAAGAGAAGCTGGTCCGCGAACGCGGCGGCCTTCCGCAGCAGGCGCAATCGGCGTGAAATCAAGCACTTATTTGGCTTGAAAAACCCTGCTTTAGCAGGCAAGGAGGCATCGCAGCAGCCCTGACGCGCGGCCCATCGGCCCGGCGCCGTCAATGGAACGCGGATGACCGAACTTCCAAGCGAAACGCCTCGAAAAATCACCGACGACCCCTATGGCGCGGCGATCCTGATCCGCCGTCTCGTCGCCGAGCAGGGGCTGGCTTACTGGCGGCGCTATCTCGTGGCGTTTGCGCTGATGGGGCTAGCGGCGGCGACCACCGCCGGTTCCGCCTATCTGCTCGGCGAGGTCATCAACAAGGCCTATGTCGACAAGGACGTGCGCGGCATCGCGATCCTGTCGCTGGTCACCGTCGTCATCTTCACCATCAAGGGTGCGGCGACCTACGGCCACACCGTGATCCTGTCGCAGATCGGCAACGCGATCCTCGCCAACAACCAGCGGGCGCTGTTCGCCAAGCTGATGAGCGAAAACATCGCGTTCTTCTCCGCGCGGCATTCCTCGGAATTTCTGGCGCGGCTGACCGCCGGTGCCACTGCGGTGACGCAGGTGCTCAATCTTCTGATCAACGCCATCGGACGCGATCTGCTGTCGCTGATCGCACTCGTCATCGTCATGCTGATGACCGATCCCTTGATGGCGCTGCTCGGCTTTGCGGTGGCGCCGCCGGCAATGATCGTGCTGCGCAAGCTGGTGAAGCGAATCAAGGGCCTTGCGCACAACCAGTTCTCCGGCACCGCCGACATCATGGAGACGATGCAGGAGTCGCTGCAGGGCATCCGCACCGTAAAGGCGTTCACGCTGGAGCAGACGATGCGCGAGCGTATCGACGCCAGCATCACCGCGGTCGAGCGCAACGCCAACAAGATGTCGCGCGTCTCCAACCGTTCCAGCCCGCTGATGGAAACGCTCGGCGGCTTTGCGATCGCGGGCGGGTTGATGTACGGCGGCTACCGCGTGGTCGCGATGGGCGCTCCGCCCGGGCAGTTCTTCTCGTTCCTGACCGCGTTCCTGCTGGCCTACGAGCCGGCCAAGCGGCTGGCGCGACTCAATATCGAGCTCAACAGCAATTTGATCGGCGCGCGCAAGCTGCTGGAAATCGTCGACAGCCCGCCGAGCGAGCCCGATGACAGCGACAAGCCGGCGCTGAAGCTCAGCGATGCCCGCGTCGAGTTCCGCGACGTCACGTTCGGCTACCGGCACAACGAGCCGGTGCTGCGCCGCATGAGCTTTGTCGCCGAACCCGGCAAGACCACCGCGCTGGTCGGGCCGTCCGGCGGCGGCAAGTCCACCGTGCTGGCGCTGCTGCTGCGGCTCTACGAGGTCAGTGACGGCGCGATCCTGATCGACGGCCAGACGATCTCCGATGTGTCGCGGCATTCGCTGCGCGCGCAGACCGGTTATGTCGGGCAGGACGTCTATCTGTTCCGCGACACCATCGGCGCCAACATCGCCTTCGGCAAGGTCGGCGCCACCCAGGACGAGATCGTGGCTGCCGCGAAAGCGGCCTGCGCGCACGACTTCATCATGGGCTTTCCGCTGGGCTACGACACCCCGGTCGGCGAGCACGGCACGCAGCTATCCGGCGGGCAGCGCCAGCGCATCGCGGTCGCGCGAGCGCTGGTCAAGAACGCGCCGGTCATCCTGCTCGATGAAGCCACCGCCGCGCTGGATTCGGAATCCGAAAAGGCCGTGCAGGAGGCGATCGAGCATCTCTGCCAGGGCCGCACCACCATCGTCATCGCCCACCGCCTGCACACCATCATGCACGCCGACGCCATTCTGGTGGTCGAGGCCGGCGAGATCGTCGAGCGCGGCCAGCACGACGATCTGCTGCGCCGCGGCGGCCGTTACGCCTCGTTCTTCCGCCTGCAGCAGCGCGGCAGCGGCACCCCCAGTCTGGCGCCGGTCAGCGCAACCGCGTAAGGCTTCCATCGCATTTTCCAACTGCAACCCGTCGAGACCCCTTTCATGACCGCAGCCTCCTACGTCATTCCCGCAGCCCCGCAAGCCTCGCTTCCCGTCGTCGGCGAAGCAAGCTCCTATCCGGTTCGCCGCATCTGGTGCGTCGGGCGCAACTATCTCGAGCACATCCGCGAGATGGGCAATGACGAGCGCGCGCCGCCGTTCTTCTTCGCCAAGCACGCCGACATGCTGGTGCCCGACGGCGCCACGGTGCCCTATCCGCCGCTGACCAAGGATCTGCATCATGAGGTCGAACTGATCGTCGCGATGAAGAGCGGCGGCCTCAACATTCCCGCCGACAAGGCGCTCGACCATGTCTACGGCTACGCGGTCGGCATCGACCTCACCCGCCGCGACCTGCAGATCGCCTCGCGCAAGAAGGAGCGGCCGTGGGAAATCGGCAAGTCGTTCGACTATTCCGCGCCCTGCTCCGCGATCCAGCCGGCCGCGAAGATCGGCCACCCGACCAAGGGCAAGATCTGGCTGACGGTGAACGGGACTGAAACGCAAAAAGGCGATCTCACCGAGCTGATCTGGAACGTGCCTGAGATCATCTGGCAGCTCTCGCAGCAGGTGAGGCTCGCCGCCGGCGACATCATCATGACGGGCACGCCGGCCGGCGTCTCCCAGCTCAAGCCGGGCGACAAAATCGAATGCGGCGTCGACGGCGTCGGCACGCTGAAGGTAAACATCGGCAATCCGGAATAGGCCGACGTTAAAGGCGTCACGAATAGCACGCCGGCGTCATTGCGCCGGCGTCGAAGGAAGAAGGAAAAACAAGCCTCCGGAGAACTGCGCGGGCGATGCCCGGGCTATGCGCAGCAGGGAGGCTTCCCTGAATCGAAAGACCGTTGGAATTGTCGTCATGATGGGCGTTGGAATTTCTGCGTTGGCCGGCACTGCAAGTGCGCAAAATTCACCAGGGAGTGCAGCCCTCGACACCAGCCTGCGCGAGGCGGTCGAGCGCAAGGACGTGCCGGGCGTGGTCGCACTGGTCACCGATCGCGATCGCGTGCTTTACCAGAGCGCATTCGGCGTGGCGGATGTCGCGACCGGACGTCCGCTCACGCCGGACGCGCTGTTTCGCATCGCCTCGATGACCAAGCCGGTCACCTCGGTGGCATTGATGCAACTGATCGAGCAAGGTCGCATCGGTCTCGACGACCCGGCCGAACAATACTTGGCCGAGCTCGCAGGCCTGAAGGTCTTTGAATCGTTCGACGCGGCGACCGGCGCCTACGTGCTGCGCCCGGCATCGAGACCGGCGACAGTCAAACACTTCCTGACACATACGTCCGGACTGGCCTATCCGTTCACCAGCACGATCTGGCGCGATTTCGAGCCGCGCGCCGGCGAAACCTTTCCGTTCGGCCCACCGCTGCTGTTCGATCCGGGCGAGCGCTGGCACTACAGCACCAGCACCGATGTCGTCGGCAAGCTGGTCGAGGTGGTGTCCGGCCAGAAGCTCGAGGATTATTTCCGCCAGCACATCTTTGCCCCGCTCAAGATGGATGACACTTCCTACAACGTGCCGGAGGCAAAGGGTCCGCGCCTCGTCGCGCAACAGCAGCGCGCCGGCGCGCGCATGGACGGCGACATTGAACTGCAGAAGCCGCAGCTCGGGCTCACGATAGCCTCGCCGATCGGCGGCGGCGGCCTCGCCTCCACCGCCGACGACTACGGGCGCTTCGTGCGCATGCTGCTCAACGGCGGCGCGCTCGATGGGGTCCGCGTGCTCAAGGCCGAGACGGTGGCATTGATGGGCCAGAACCACATCGGCGCGGTCTCGGTGCCTGCACTGAAGAGCGCGCTGCCGCGCAGCGCCGACTTCACCTTCATCGCTGACGGCCGCGACAAATGGGGGCTCGGCTTCCTCATCACGGCCGACCAGGTACAAGGCAAGCGCTCTCCCGGCAGCTTGAGCTGGGGCGGCATCAACAACACCTTCTTCTGGATCGATCCCGCGCGCGGCATCGCCGGCGTGATCATGATGCAGTACCTGCCGTTCGCCGACGCCAAGGCGCTGGCCACCTACGACGCGTTCGAACGCGGCGCCTATCGGCTGGTGAACGGCGAGCGATAGAAATCTCCTGCGTAGTCTTGCAATGTCTGGCCGGCTTGATGCCGGCCGGACATGACGTGATTTCGCCGGCTCACTCAACAAGATGCGCACGCGAGGGCGCAGGGTCAAACCGATCGGCGAAATATTGCGTCTCGTTGGCCACCAGTCCCTCGCGGAACTCCATGATGCTCACCGCGTAGGTTGGTATGCCGTCATAGGCAAGTACGAATTCGGTGATCCAGAGATCGCCGCTGCCGATAATTCGCCGGACCGTGAAACGCTTCTTGTTTGGCTGGACGGTTCGGCTCTCTTGAATGTTGTGCCGACCGCGGATCCGTTCGCCCGATTGCGGATAATCGAGCACAGCATCCTCGCGGTAGATTTCATGTTCGACCTTGAAATCGCTCGCGTCCGAAGCATCCCAATGGCGCTCCAGCGCCACCCGCACGGTTCGATCGTCCATTTCAATCTCCCACTTGCGATGTCCACGCTGCCTCGACAGCGAACATTGCCTTTCGCGCCTGAGATTGTCCGAAAAGTGTCATGCTCACTCATGCACCGCAACAATTCGATCGCCGGGCACCCGCAGCACCCGAGTTGCAGTATCCGCAAATCTGACGCAGATTTCGGATGACGCCGAAGGCAAAACGGCGAATGTCGTAACAGGGAGGCCACCATGATCAAGGTAAGCGTTATGTATCCCAATACACAGGGCGCGCGCTTCGACCACACGTACTACCGCGACAAGCACATGCCGCTCGTGAAAGCCCGCATGGGCGATGCCTGCAAGTTCTACACGGTCGACAAGGGTCTGGCGGGCGGAGCCCCCGGCGCTCCCGCGACCTATGTCGGAATGTGTCACATCTTCTGCGACTCCGTCGAAACCTTTCAGAGCGGCTTTGGGCCTCATGCCAAGGAGATCATGGCAGACATCCCGAACTACACCGACCTCTCCCCCATCATCCAGATCAGCGAGGTCGTCGTCGGCCAATAACACAACGCCAGGCTCCTTTCGCGTGTACACGATCGACGCCTTGTCATCGCAGCGTTGTCATCGTGATACGCGCGAGAGAGCACGTATAGCGCCGCCGATTGCCTGTCGGGCAAATCAATGAAATCCTGTCCAGCCCGTTTGCGAAAAATATTCCGCTTAACCCGTCGGGCAAATCAGCGCTAAAATTCGCGCACCCTGTCCCACGAGAGGGGCGTATCGCGATCGTCACGGACGTTGGGGCAGGATGTGGTGGACGCGGCAGCGTCGGGCGCGCACGTGATCGCAGGGCGGATTTCCGTGAGCGATCGAACGGCGCGCAAGACGAACGGCGTTGATTCCGCCTTCGCTAAAGCTTCGGCGGGACGGGTACCGAAAGCCCGTCGAAGCCTTTGGCGTAGACGGCTGCGTACGGCAAAACCGTGTGGTCCTGGCGCCCGTGGCTGGCGTCAAGCTGGCGGAGGTTTGCAAGGCCCGACCGGGCCAAGCGAACCATTGATTCGCCAGCGACGGAGGCAAAAGGAATTCGTCTCCGGGGAGAACTCGGCATAAGCCGTAAAACCACTGCGCAGGGAATGCCGGAGTGTTCCGACTGTACCTGTATGCTCGTGTGCGTTTTCTATGCGCACTTTGCACACGAGACCGCGGGTGCAGCGTGCACCCGGCATTCCCTGCTCCCTCTTTCTTTCGAGGGACAATGTTCATGCAAGCCTCGGGCGCATCGCGCCGCGAGAACGCGAACACATACTCAATTGTCATCGTCCGCGAAGGCGGACGATCCAGTATTCCAGAGGCAGCAGTGATAGAATCGATGAGCCGCGGCGTACTGGTTCCCCCGCCTGCGCGGGGGATGACGGTCGTAGTACGGGATAAAGCCTCAGTTCCGCAGCGCCTGCAGGCCCTTGAAGGTCAGGCGCTTGGGGTCCCTGACGCCGGCCAGATAGAACTTGCGGATGAAGGCGACGGCTGCTTCGCGGTCGCAATCGGTCAGCGCCACGATGGCGTCGACGGCAATTCGCTGGGCGTCCATGGGCTTCCTCGTGCTGTCAGGTGCCACCGGCCACGCAGCGTAGCGGTACGCCGGTTAATACGGCGTTAACCGTTCGGACATGTAGGACGATTCGCGAGGGGCTACGTATACGCGAAATAACGCATGGGGCGTCCGGACGCACCCCGGCGCAGGGTCAGGGTCCGGGTCAGGAGTACTGCATTACCCCGTCGTCGATCTTGCCGTAGCGGAGCGTGACGATGTCGAGCGCGTAGTTCTGGTACAGCCGCCACGGCCGCTTCGAGCCTTGCTTGGGCATTTTCGCGATCGAGCGCTGCACATAGCCGGACGAGAAATCCAGCGACGGCAGTTCGGTCACATCAGGATCGACATTGTGCGGCATGCACTGCTTGTAGCCGTTCCGGTCCATGTAGTTGATGAGCCGGCAGACATATTCGCAGGTCAGATCGCATTTCAGCGTCCAGGACGCGTTGGTGTAGCCGAACGCCGAGGCCATGTTCGGGATGTCGGAATACATCATGCCCTTGTAGTTCAGCGTGCGCGCGAAATCGACTGCGCGGCCGTCGACGCTGACTTCGAGCCCGCCGGCCACCTGGAGCACCAGCCCGGTCGCGGTGACGATGATGTCGGCTTCGAGTTCGCTGCCGTCCTTCAGCTTGATGCCGCCTTTGGTAAAGGTGTCGATCTCGCTGGTGACGACGGAGGCACGCTTGTCGCGGATCGACTTGAACAGGTCGCCGTCGGGCACCAGGCAGAGCCGCTGCTCCCACGGATTATAACGGGGCGTGAAATGCTTGCCGACGTCGTATTCCGGTCCCAGCGCCATCTTGACGCCGCCCAGGATCAGTTGCTTGGCGCGGTCGGGCTTGCGGCGGCAGAGCCGGAAGAAATACATGCCGAACAGCACGTTGCGCCAGCGGATCAGGTGATAGGCGAGCTTGGCGGAGAGATTCCTGCGCAGCTTGTTGGCGAGCGCGTCCTCCGCCGGCCGCGCCACCACATAGGTCGGCGAGCGCTGCAGCATGGCGACGTGGGCCGCAGTCTTGGCCATTTCAGGCACCAGCGTCACGGCGGTCGCCCCCGAGCCGATCACCACCACGCGCTTGCCGGCATAGTCGAGGTCTTCGGGCCACTTCTGCGGATGCACGATGCGCCCGGCGAAGTCAGCCGTGCCGGAAAATTCCGGCGTGTAGCCTTCCTCGTATTTGTAATAGCCCGAGCACATGAACAGGAAATTGCAGGTGAAGCGCACGATTTCGGTCGCGCCCTCGCCCACCGTGCGCTCGGCCTCCACGGTCCAGCGCGCCTCCGGCGACGACCACGAGGCGCGCTTGACGCGATGGTTGAAGCGGATCTTCCTGTCGATGCCGTTGTCGATCGCGGTCTCGCGGACGTAATTCAGGATGTTGGGTCCGTCGGCGATCGCCTTCGGCTCGGTCCACGGCTTGAACGAGTAGCCCAGCGTGAACATGTCCGAGTCGGAGCGGATGCCGGGATAGCGAAACAGGTCCCAGGTGCCGCCGATGCAATCGCGCCCCTCGAGGATGACGTAGCTCTTGCCCGGGCATTTCTCCTGCAAGTGATAGCCCGCGCCGATACCGGACAGGCCGGCGCCGACGATCAGCACGTCGAAATGTTCGTTCTGCATGGCGGTCTCCGAAAGCCGGATTGTCCGACCGCGGCCGCAGTCAGTCAATCGGCTGGCAGAGAGAAAGATGCGATCCGCAACCTTGCGTCAGGACGCTGCTGGCAGCTCGCAGGCTCGCGTGCGGGCATGTTCCGCGCCGAGATAAATCAGGAGCGCGAATACGGGAAGGAAGACCAGCGGCCCGACCGACGGCCCGATGAATTTTGCCAGCGGCGCGTTCACCAAGGGCAACAGCAGGACCATGGCCATGGCGCCGCGGACCCATTGCAGTGGCACCTTCGAATCCTTCTCCGCCATATGCAGCCACACCACGACGAACGCGCCAAACACCAGGTCGTAATCCTGCAAATAAGGCGTCGCCAGACAGGTGCCGATGATCAGGACGGCGTTACGGATATGAGCCGGCTCGTCGCGCCACCACGAGCGTGCAATGAAGACCGCCGCAACCAGCGCGCCGACCGCCTGCCAGCCATAGGACATTGCCGCGCCCGCACCAAAATGCCGCGCGAACACGAATACCGACACCATGCGGTGCGAGACGCCGGTGCCGTCTTCCAGGATCACCGTGCGCAGCAAGTCGATGTTGTGCCGGTAATGCAGCCAGGCATCGACGCCGTAGACGGCGACGCTGGCCACAACCAGCAGCACAGCGGTCGCACCCGTTACCAACGCCACCAGCCAGCGTCGTCCCGCGAGCAATGCAAACGGCAGCATAAGCGCCAGATGCGGCTTGTAGATCATCATGCCGAACAGGATCCCGGCGATGATCGGCCGGCGATCGACCAGCATCAGCCCGCCGCCGAGCAAGGCTGCGGTCATCGCGCCGTTCTGTCCGCCGACCGCACTGATGAACAGCGCCGGCACCGCCAGCGACAGCAGCAGCGCGCCCGCGTGACCGGTGAGATTGAGCGCGCGATAAAACGCGTACCAGGTCGCGCCGAGCCAGACGAACAGCGCCGGCACATAGGGAATGACCGCCAGCGGCAAGGTCAGCAGCGGCAACACCGGCGGATAGGAGTAGTGATAGTACTGGATGCTCTGCGCCGTGACCGACTGCTCGAAGGCATGGAACGCGGCAAAATCATAGACCTCGGCGACGCGACCGTGAAACGCGAGGAAAGCTCCGGACCAATAGTTTACAAAATCGTCGCCGAACGGGCGACCGAGGCCGTTGCTCAGGCCCTCCCTGGTCTGCTGCAGCAAGTCGATGAGCCACGTGACGGCCGCAAGACCGATCCACAACCGCGCGATGAGCCGAAGCCGTTCTGGATTCGTCAGCAGGCCAGAGTCCTCGGCCTGCGACGGCACCGGATTTTTCCCAGCTTGATCTACCGAGGTCATGACTGTGCTCACGGGGCTGAGCGCGCACCATGCGGCAAGAGCGTTAGCACCTCGTTAAAGATTTTGGCCGTCCAAACCGTTGCGCACGATAGCTCCGTCGCAAAAGCAAAGGCCCCGCATCGCTGCGGGGCCTTGTGGGTGAAGGTGTCGTACTCAGTAGCGGTAGTGATCCGCCTTGAACGGGCCTTCCGGCTTGACGCCGATGTACTCGGCCTGGTCCTTGCGCAATTCGGTCAGCTTGACGCCGATCTTGGCGAGATGCAGCCGCGCCACCTTTTCGTCCAGCGACTTCGGCAGCACGTAGACCTTCTTCTCGTACTTGCCGTCCTTGTTGTTGGCCCAGAGCTCGATCTGCGCCAGCGTCTGGTTGGTGAACGACGCCGACATCACGAACGACGGATGGCCCATGGCGTTGCCGAGGTTCACCAGGCGGCCTTCCGACAGCAGGATGATGCGATGCTTGTCGGGGAATTCGATCTCGTCGACCTGCGGCTTGATGTTGGTCCACTTCAGGTTACGCAGCCCCGCGATCTGGATCTCGTTGTCGAAGTGGCCGATGTTGCAGACGATGGCGCGATCCTTCATCGCGCGCATGTGCTCGATGGTGATGATGTCCTTGTTGCCGGTAGCGGTGACGAAGATGTCGGCGCGCGGAGCGGCGTCTTCCATGGTCACGACTTCATAGCCTTCCATCGCCGCCTGCAGCGCGCAGATCGGATCGACTTCGGAGACCATGACGCGGCAGCCGGCCTGGCGCAGCGAGGCGGCCGAGCCCTTGCCGACGTCGCCGAAGCCCGCGACCATCGCGACCTTGCCCGACATCATCACGTCGGTGCCGCGGCGGATGCCGTCGACCAGCGACTCGCGGCAGCCATAGAGGTTGTCGAACTTCGACTTGGTGACGCTGTCGTTGACGTTGATGGCGGGGAACAGCAGCTTGCCTTCCTTCTCCATCTGATAGAGGCGATGCACGCCCGTGGTGGTCTCTTCCGAAACGCCTTTGATGTTCTTGGCGATCTCGGCGAAGTAGCCCTTCGGCTTTTCCTTCAGGAGCTTCTTGATCAGCGCGAAGAACACTTCCTCTTCTTCCGAAGCCGGCTTGTCGAGGAAGGCCACATCGCCCTGCTCGGCGCGCAGGCCGTGATGCACCAGCATGGTGGCGTCGCCGCCGTCATCGAGGATCATGTTGGGCGTGCCGCCGCCGTGCCAGTCGAACAGTTTTGCGGTGTAGTCCCAGTATTCGGAGAGCGTTTCGCCCTTCACGGCGAACACCGGAATGCCGGCGGCGGCGATGGCTGCCGCGGCGTGGTCCTGCGTCGAATAGATGTTGCAGGACACCCAGCGGATGTCGGCGCCGAGCGCTGCCAGCGTCTCGATCAGCACGGCGGTCTGGATGGTCATGTGCAGGGAGCCGGCGATGCGGGCGCCCTTCAACGGCTGCTTCGGGCCGTATTCCTCGCGGGTCGCCATCAGGCCCGGCATTTCGGTCTCGGCCAGCGAGATTTCCTTGCGGCCGAATTCGGCGAGCGACATGTCCTTGACGATGTAGTCGGTGAAGGCGGGCTTCTTGGCGGCGGCGGTCATGAGAGCTTCCTGTTGTTTAGCTCGTCATTCCGGGGCGCCTCGAACAGGCGAACCCGGAATCTCGAAGTGATGGATGAACATTCCGGGTACGCTCGCTGTCGCGAGCGCCCCGGAACGACGCAAGAGTCAGATCGCGCGTTTCAGCGTTTCGGCGAGATCGGTCTTCTCCCAGGAGAAGCCGCCCTCATTGTCCGGCGTGCGGCCGAAATGGCCATAGGACGAGGTACGCGCGTAGATCGGCCGGTTGAGATCGAGATGGCTGCGGATGCCGCGCGGCGTCAGGTCCACCGCTTCGGACACAACCTTTTCGAGCTTGTCCTCCGGCACCTTTCCGGTGCCATGGGTGTCGATGTAGATCGACAGCGGCCGCGCCACGCCGATGGCGTAAGCGAGCTGCAGCGTGCAACGATCGGCAAGGCCGGCGGCAACGATGTTCTTGGCGACATAGCGCGCCGCGTATGCGGCCGAACGGTCCACCTTGGTCGGGTCCTTGCCCGAAAACGCGCCGCCGCCATGCGGGGCTGCGCCGCCGTAGGTGTCGACGATGATCTTGCGGCCGGTAAGGCCGGCGTCGCCGTCGGGACCGCCGATGAAGAATTTGCCGGTCGGGTTGATGTGCCAGATGGTCTTGCCGTTGATCCAATCCTTGGGCAGCGCCTCGCGCACATACGGCTCGACAACCTCGCGAACCTGGTTCGAGGTCATGTCCTCGACGAGATGCTGATGCGAGACCACGATCTCGCGCACGCCGACCGGTTTGCCGTTTTCATACTGCACGGTGACCTGGCTCTTGGAGTCCGGACCCAGCACCTTCTCCTTGCCGGAGTGACGCGCTTCCGAGATCAGCCGCAGGATCTTGTGGGCATAGAAAATCGGCGCCGGCATCAGGTCCGGCGTCTCGTTGGTGGCGTAGCCGAACATGATGCCCTGGTCGCCCGCGCCCTCTTCCTTGTTGGTGCCCGGCTGCAGCGCATCGACGCCCTGTGCAATATCGGCGGATTGCGGATGCAGCAGGATTTCGATGTCGGCCTTCTGCCAATGAAAGCCTTCCTGCTCGTAACCGATGTCCTTGATCGCAGCGCGAACGACGCTTTCGATCTGGTCGTTGGTGACCGATTTCGGACCGCGGGTTTCGCCGGCGATAACCACCTTGTTGGTGGTGGCGAGCGTTTCGCAGGCCGCGCGGATCGCCCATGGGTCGATGCCGGCCTTGGGGCCTTCACGGAAAAACAAATCGACGATCTCGTCGGAAATTCGGTCGCAGACCTTGTCCGGATGACCCTCGGAAACCAACTCGCTGGTGAACAGATAGGACGCGCGCATCAACCAACCCCTTGTTCCCGCCGGTTCCCGGCGGCTGTCTGTGTTCTGTATCCTGGAATGTCAGTCGCGACGGCGCGAAATGACGTAGGATTCGTCGTAAAACCAAAGCCCATTATGCTTGCGCAGAACCTCTCTGGTGGCATCGAGGGTCCGGCCGTTTTCATTCATTTCCGTCAACCGGTCGTCTTCGATCTGGGCGACATACACCGCCGCGTTCCACGCTGCAAAGGCCGTCGAGGTTCCGATCGAGCCGGTGACCTCGTTGGGCAGCGCTTCCATATCATAACGGAAGATGGAACGGTTATCGGCGTAGGCATTAAAGTTGAGGTCGCGCCCGGCCGATCCAAGCTCGTATTTCACCGCGCGCAATAGCTCATGACGGCTCACAGCGAAAGGATTTTCTCCCGGCCAGACCGCCTGGATGATTTCAAGGCCCGGATCCTGCCCGTGGGAGTGAATTCCAATCAAGCGGCCCCCCGCTCGCAACGCCCGGGCCAGCGGTGCGATAATCCGCTTGGCGCGGAAATTCACAGAGGATTTTGCCCGGTAGGGCTGGGAAGCGATCACCAGGTCGAAATTGGCCTCGGTCCGGCCTGCCCGGGGGATAATCGAATCAAGCAGGAACCGGTGGTCTTCCCGGTACACGACCAACGCCACGGGACGTTCATAGATCGGCATGCCCGATTTGGGACTGATATTGGCCCGCCAATTTTGCTCCAGAAACGAACCCAATTCGGCGATCTGCGCCTCGAATTCGCCCGACGACGCTCCCTGCAGGGCAACTTCATGCCAGATCATGCCGGCGGCCGCAGTGGGCGAGGCCGGCGTCAGCCAGGGCGCCTCGGCGTAGTGCATGTTGGTCAGGACGACGACAGTGGCCGGATGCTCGAACATCCGGTCCGGCACCTTGTCGAGCGTCAGCCGGACGTCCTCCAGGCTCAACTCCTTGCCGGCAATATAGAACGGCATATGGGGAAAGCGGCCGTGCATCGCGCGCATCACCCGCGCCAGCACGGTGCCGTCGCCGACACCGGCGTCGAACACCCGCAGCGCCGGCGGGCGCGGGTGCAGGCTGGACAGTTCCAGCGCCACCCGTTCGGCGATCACCCGCTTCTCGCTGCAGGTGTGCACGAACAGCAGGTATTTCTGGCGGTTCTCGAAGAAGCGGAAATTGCCGCGCGGATCGCGCTTCTCCGGCGGCACTGTGAGGCCGCGCGGCGGCGGAAGCGCGCCGGTGGACGCCGCGATATAGGCCTGGATGCGGTCCAGCGTGTCGATGGTAATGCGCTTGCCCTCGCGCAGGCGGTGCACCAGCTTGCCGTCGTTGACGGACCGGCGCCCGAACGTCGTTTCCGCCATGTCGGACTGGCGGCAGAAGTTGGTGATCTGGCTGAGAATCTGGTCGTTCTTCATCGGGCGAGGGTATTGGGAAGTTCCAGTGGGCAGCTTCGGATGGCCGGTTTGTCCTACCACTATCTGCCCAATAGGGAAATACCCGAGTCAGACTCCGGCGAGATCGGCCTTCCAGCTGTGAACCCTCGTCCCTCCGGGGGCAACAAAGCGGTATCCGTCACTGCGACCGCCAATCAAGGGGACCTGATGCGCCGCGCGATCCTGACACTGACCCTGCTCGCCGCCGCGCTGTGGCCGGCCCCCTGCCTTGCCCAGCAACGCAACCAACTCGGTCCGCTCTGCACGACCGACACCACTCCCGCCGATCAGCAGATCGACGCCTGCAACAAGATCATCACGTTGAAGGTGTTTTCCGGCGACAAGCTGGCATCGATCTATTTCTGGCGCGCGGTCGGCTGGAACAAGAAGGGCAATTACGCGCAGGTGATCGCGGATGCCGGCGAGGCGATCCGCCTGCAACCGAGCGTCGCCGCCTACAATCTGCGCGGCTCGGCCTATTACGACAAAGGCGAGTACGACATCGCGATTGCGGACTTCAACGACGCGCTGCGGATGGGGCCGCCGAGCGGCATCGTCTTTCACAACCGCGGCAATGCCTGGCGCGGCAAGGGCGACTACGCCAAGGCGATCGCCGACTACGATGCCTCGATCAAGGCGGGTCCGCCGTCAGCGTTCTCCTGGCAGAACCGCGGCATCTCGAAACAGGCGCTGGGCGATCTCGACGGTGCACTGGCTGATATCAACGAAGCGATCCGGATCGACCCGGCGCTGCCGCAGCCGTTGATCAGCCGGGCGGTGATCTGGCGCGCCAAGGGCGACCTGGACCGCGCCATCGCCGACACCACCGAGGCGATCCGGCTGGCCAAGGCGAAGGCGCCGGCCAACATCATGACACCACCCGGCAGCGTGCTGATTTCAGCCTACGCGCAGCGCGCCCTCGCCTACGAGGCCAAGGGCGATTTCGACCGCGCCAAGCAGGATTACGCCGCGGCCCTCGAAGGCAAGGCCTCCGACGCCGGCAGCAAGGCCAATCAGGCGACCGCGAAGGTTCGCCTGTCGCTGCTGTCGGAGGCGATTGCACCGCCCTCACCGCGAACGGCAAAGTCAGCGCCAGTTGCGGCAGCGCCGCCAAGTGGCGCAGCAAGTCCAGCTCCGCCGCCTGCGCAGGAGCGGGCGCAGGACACAGCGGTGGCCCGCAGACGCGTTGCACTCGTGATCGGCAACGGCGCCTATGCGCATGTCAGGGCGCTGCCCAACCCGTCCAACGATGCGCGCTCGATCGCAAAGAGCCTGCGCGACATCGGGTTCACGGTGACCGAGGGCCTCGACCTCGGCCGCACGGCGATGCACTCGACGATCCGCGATTTCCTGCGCGAGGCGGCGCGGGCGCAGATCGCCGTGGTCTATTACGCGGGCCACGGCATTCAGGTCGACGGCCGCAATTATCTGGTGCCGGTCGACATCGAATTTCGCCCCGGCAGCGGCATGACCGATACGATGATGGACATGGATACGATCATGGCCGGCCTCGACGATCAGGTCCGCACCAACATCCTGATCCTCGACGCCTGCCGCAACAACCCGATGGCGCCGAAAGCCGCTTCCACCGGCCCTGCCCGCGATATCGAAGCGGGATCGGGGCTGGCCGCGCCGGCCACGCTCGGCGCCGGCTCGACATTAGGCGCGGGAACGCTGATCGCGTTCGCGACCGCGCCCGGACAGGTGGCGCTCGACGGCGAAGGCGCCAACAGCCCGTTCTCGGCAGCGCTGTCGCGCCACATCGGCACGCCCGGGCTCGAGGTGCAGCAAATGCTGACCCGGGTGCGCGCCGAAGTCGTCGCCGCCACCAAGAGCAAGCAGGTGCCATGGTCGAATTCGTCGCTGCTGGGCGAGGTCTATCTGGCGGAGAAGTGAGGCAGGCGCCTACTCCTCCACGCGCTGCGCAACGAAGGTGCCGTTCGGCTGATGAAAGATCACTTCATCGACGGTCGTCCCCTCGCCGCGAAATTCGACGACGAAGCCTTCCAGCTCGACGATGCGAAACCTTCTTCCCTGCTCGGGCGCGAGGCGATAGGCCGGCTGGTAGTCGGGCTTCAGCACAAGGCGGCCTTCGCTATCCAGCGTGACACGATGCGTTATCGCACCGCTCTTGAAGTGGCCGACGCAGCGCGCGCGGAACGCGGGGTCGATGCAGTCGCCGGCCGCAAGACGTGCAAAGACGATATCCTTCACCGCAGGCTCCAGTGGCGCCGAGAGGCTGACAATGTTGCCGTCGCGATCGGTCAGGAAGGTGATGGCAAGCCGGTCCGGCAGCAGGCGGTCCGGCGCCTCGGGCAATTCGAACGTCTCGTAGTGACGGTGTATCAAGGGCGCGGACATGCCGCGCCATGCCCAGTGCAGTTCGCCGCCCTGTTCCTTGACCGACATTACGCCATAGGCAGGATGCTCGTACTCGCTGGCATACGCCGCGAGTTCGTGCGCCGGGTGCGTGTTCTTGTGACGCGCCTTCTCCCGCGCATCCTTGTCGGCCTGCATATGGGCGATGAATTCGTCGCGCTGCTTGCGGGAGCGCGCACGCCACTCGACCGGCTCGCGTCCACGCAGCCGGTCGATGATGTACCAGGTCAGCGTCGACGGCACTTCGCTTGGGCTGCGATTGGTGAAGACGGCAATTCCGATGCCGAAGTCCGGCACCAGCGTCATCAGCGTCCCCCAGCCGGGCCAGCCGCCGCCGTGAAACACCAGCCGGTCACCACGATAGCTGTTCAACTGGAAGCCAAGGCCATAATGCGCCTCGCCGAACTCGGCGTGGCCCGGCGCCGAATTGTAGACTCGCGGCGCATGCAATTCGCCGATCAGCGCGGCCGGCAGCAGACGCTCGCCGTCGAACTCGCCTTTACCCAGATGCAGCCGCATCCAGTTCGCGAGGCCGGCGACCGAGGTGTTGATCGCGCCGGCCGCGGTGGTGCGGATTGGCAGGCGCATCGCCGGCAGCCTTGTATCCTCATGCATCATGTACGGCCGCGCCGCCCCATCCGAGGCTTCAAGATCGTCCAGACTGAAGCCGACGGTCATGCCGAGCCGATCTGTCAGCCGTGCGCGGATGAACGCCTCGAAACTCTGTCCGCTGAGGCGTTCGATGAGCAGACCCGCGACGTTGTAGCAGAGGTTGTTGTATTGCCAGACGGCGCGGATATCGCGGCTCAATTCGAGATGCCGCATGACACCGAGCATTTCGGAGGGCGCCCGATCGCCCGCAAAATGCACCCAGTCATGGCGCGGCAACCCAGACTGATGGCACAACAGGTCGCGCACCGTGACCCGCTCGGTCGCGACCGCGTCGCTCAGACGAAACTCGGGCATGTAGTCGCGCACCGGTTTGGTCCAGTCGAGCCGCCCCTCATGGTGCAGGAGCGCGATGGCGGTCGCGGTGAACGATTTGGTGATCGAGCAGATCACGAACTGCGTCGCCGGCGTAACCGGCAGGTCGGCTTCGACGTCGCGCTGGCCATAAGCCCGCGTCAGCGCCACCTTGCCATCCTGTACCACGGCGAGCGCTACGCCCGGTACCTTCCAGTCGGCCATGACATCGGCGGCGAGATGATCGAGATCGGAGACAAACGAGGAAATCGGCGTGGTGGGCGCCTCGGCAGATGAATGAGACATTGAAGCTTCTCGGCTTGAACGGCAGATGGCGCCCATCCGGGATGGGGCGCGGCGGCGTTACAGCAAGGCGTTTGCACAGCCGGCCTCGCGGCTTGCTAGCGCGGAAGCTCGCAGAGACACGTCAACATGTTGCTCATCCCCAATGCTACAAGCTATAGTGCTACAGCACATAGCACACAACGAGGTTGCAGTCCAGATTGCGAATGGGGGCGCCCTTCGTGAAACCTGCCCGGCGAGGTCCATCTGGCGGAGAAATAATCAGGCCGCGCGGAGAAGCGCTTACTTCCCCCACACCTCGTTCGCGACTTCGACCGCGAGCCGGAGCTTGGCCCACTGCTCTTCCTCGGACAGGATGTTTCCTTCCTCGGTCGAGGCGAAGCCGCATTGCGGGGATACCGCGAGCTGGTCGAGGGGCGCGAATTTGGCGGCCTCTTCGAGGCGGCGCTTGATGTCGTCCTTCTTTTCCAACTCGCCGAATTTCGAGGTGATGACGCCGACCACCACGACCTTGTTGCCCTTCGGCAGATAGCGCAGCGGCTCGAAGCCGCCGGCGCGATCGGAATCATATTCGAGGAAATAACCGTCGTAATTGGTGCCGGCCAGCATGGTCTCGGCCACCGGCTCGTAACCGCCGGACGAAATCCAGGTCGAGCGGAAATTGCCGCGGCAGACATGCGTGGTAACCACCATGTCGGCCGGCCGATCGGCCAGCGCGTAGTTGATGACGCGCGCGTAGATTTCCTGCAGCCCATCGGGATTGTCGCCGCGCTCGCGCGCCTTGTGCAACTCTTCCTGCGAGCAGAGATAGGCCCACACGGTATCGTCGAACTGCAAATAGCGGCAGCCGGCGTCGTAGAACGCCTTCACCGCCTTGCGATAGGTCTTGCCGAGATCCGCATAGAATTCCTCGAGATCAGGATAGACCTCCTTCGAGATCGCCTTGCGGCCGCCGCGGAAATGCAGCACGGCGGGCGACGGGATCGTCATCTTCGCCGTGACGTGCGCCTTGTCGGCATGCTTCTTCAGGAAGCGGAAATGGTCCAGCATCGGATGGCTGTCCGGGAAGTCGAGCTTGCCGATCACCCGGACGGCGTCGTGCCTGGTCTCCACGCCGGCGAACTGGATGCCGGTGTCGGGGTGGAATAGTTCGCAGCCAGTGAGCTTGGCGAGAAAGTCGAAATGCCACCACGAGCGGCGGAATTCGCCGTCGGTCGCGAGTTTCAGGCCGACCGAAGCCTGCTTGTGCACGACCTTTTCGATTTCCAGGTCCTCGGCCTTGCGCAGGTCCTCCGCCGTGATCTCGCCCTTCTCGAGCTTGGCGCGCGCTTCCTTGATGCGCGGTGGCCGCAACAGACTGCCGACCTCGTCGGCGCGGAACGGGGCTTTGGTTCTCTGCATGGTCTCAACTCCTGGTAGATCTCAATGCGCAGCACCTGATACGCCGAGATAACGCTCGATCACCGCGGGATCGGCCTTCAACGCGCCACTTGCCGCATCATGCACGATCGCGCCGCGTTCCAATATCACAACACGATCGGCCAGCCCCAGAATCTTTTGCGCATTCTGCTCGACGATGATCGAGCAAATGCCGCCCGCCCGGGTGATAGTGCCGAGCGCCCTTAACAATTCCTCAACGATAATCGGCGCCAGCCCCTCGGTCGGCTCGTCCAGCAGCAGCACTTTGGGATTGAGGGTCAGCGCGCGGCCGATCGCCAGCATCTGCTGCTCGCCGCCGGAAAGCTGGTTGCCGAAATTGCTGCGGCGCTCCTTCAGCCGCGGAAACATCTGGTAGACCTTTTCGACGGTCCAGGGGCCGGGCTGGGCCACCGCCGTCATGTTTTCTTCCACCGTCAGCGAACGGAAGATATTGCGCTCCTGCGGCACCCAGCCGATCCCCGCCCGCGCCCGCTGGTCCGGGCGCATCGCCGTGATGTCCTGCCCGCCGAGCGCAAGGGTGCCGCCGAAACGGCGGGTGATGCCGACGATCGAATTGATCAGCGTGGTCTTGCCGGTGCCGTTGCGACCGAGCAGCGCCAGCACCTGGCCTTCCCCAAGCGTCAGCGACATCGAAGGCAGCACGACCGCTTCGCCATAGCCGGCGCGCAGGCTGTCGATGGCAAGGAGGTCAGGCATCGCTGGCCTCGCCGAGATAGACCGCCTTGACCTGGGGGTCCCGCGCCACCTCGCCGGGCGGGCCCTCCACCAGCATCGCGCCGTTGACGAGGACGGAAATGCGGTCGGCGAAGGAAAACACCAGGTCCATATCGTGCTCGATCAACAGCACCGTGACGTCGCGCGGCAGGGCGGCGACCGCCGCCAGAATATCGTGACGCTCGCTCTCGGGCACGCCGGCGGCGGGCTCGTCGAGCAGCAGCACCCGCGGCCTGGTCGCAATCGCGACCGCGATCTCGAGCAGGCGCTGCTTGCCATAGGGAAGCTTCGCGGTGGGTTCATTCATCACGTCGAGCAGGTGAAAACGCGCCAGCGTCTCCGCGATCTCCTGATTGACGTCGTCGCGCGTGCCCATCCGCCGCCACCAGTCGCCGCCACGGCCGAGCCGTTCGGAGACGGCGAGGCCCACGGTTTCGAGCGGGGTCAAATCGGCATAGAGCTGGTTGATCTGGAACGTACGCGAGAGCCCGCGCAGCACGCGGGTGTGCACCGGCAGATCGGTGATATCGTTGCCCTCGAGCACAATCCGTCCCGCATTGGGCTTGAGCACGCCGGTCAGGAGGTTGATGACGGTGGTCTTGCCGGCGCCGTTCGGTCCGATCAAAGCGTGTCGGGCGCCCTGCTCCACCCTCAGCGACAGGTCGCGCGTGACCTTCAAGCCGCCGAAGGATTTTTCCAGGCCCTTTGTTTCCAGCGCGATCGTCATGGCGCATCGCTTTCGGGAACGGCAACGACGGCCTTGCGCCCGGCGATCTGCCGTATCACGAGGTTCGGAAGCCACAGCGCCCAGCGGTGCATGCGGTCGCGGCCGACCAGCACGATCACGACCAGGACGAGGCCGATCCAGAATTGCCAGTATTGCGGCGTGATCGTCGAGAAGAACTCCTGCAGCATCTTGAAGACGACCGCGCCGATCAGCCCGCCATAGAGATAGCCGGTGCCGCCGATCACGAGCACCAGCATCAGATCGGCCGAGCGCTCGAACGAGAACACGTCGAGGGAGGCCAGCGCCGTGGTCTGGGTAAACAGCGCGCCGGCAATGCCGGCGTAAAACGCCGCCACGGTATAGATCGCGATCAGGCGGCGGTTGACGGGCACGCCGATGGCGGACGCCCGCAAGGGATTGTTCTTGATCGCCCGCAGCGACAGGCCGAACGGCGAATTCACGATCCGGCGCGCCAGCAGAAACAGCAGAAACAGCACGATCAGCGAGTAGAAAAAGCCGGTCTTGCCGAACATGTCGAACGCAAACACGCCGAGGATCGGCGCCATCTCGATGCCCTGCAGCCCATCGGTGCCGCCGGTGATGTTGGAAAACCGTTCCGCCAGCGCTTCCAGCAACAGCGCGATACCAAGCGTCACCATCAATCGCGTCAGGTCGACACCGCGTATGACGAGGAAGCTGGTCAGAAAGCCGACCACCATGGCGACGAGGCCGGCCACGACCAGCGCTAAAACGGGCTCGGTGATGATGCCGTGCAGCGCCAGCAGCCCGGCGGAGTACGCCCCAACGCCGAAGAAAGCGGCGTGTCCCAGCGAAACGATGCCGGCGTAGCCGAGGATCAGGTCGAGCGACAGCGTGAACAGCGCCAGCCGCAGGATGTCGGTCATGATCAAATAGCGCGATGGAAACAGGAACGCGCAGGAAGCCGCGAGAATCCAGAACGCGATTTCAGCCGGACGCCAGCGGGCGCGGGCGATGGCATGGGATGAGACGTCGGAAACAGCGGTCATCGCTCGCTCACCGCGCCGCAGTGCGCCCGAACAGGCCGTTCGGACGCCAGATCAGGATCACGATCATGATGGTGTAGATGACGAATGGTCCCATCTTCGGCACGTAATATTTGCCGGCGACGTCGCCGATTCCAAGCAGCAGCGAAGCGAGGAAGGGCCCGGTAATGCTGGAGGAGCCGCCGACGGTGACCACGATCAGGAAATAGATCATGAACTTCAGCGGAAAATACGGATCGAGCCCGAGAATTTCGGCGCTGAGCGCGCCGCCGAGCCCTGCAAGGCCGCAACCGAAGGCAAAGGTAAAGGCAAAGACCTGCGGCACGTTGATGCCGAGGCCGCTGGCGGCGCGGGGATCGTCCACCGCCGCGCGAAGGCGGCTGCCGAACCGGGTTTTCGCCAGGATCAGTTGCAGCGCCACCGTGAGCAGGCCGCAGATCACGATGATCATCAGCCGGTAGCGGCCGATGCCGACGCCGAAGAAATCGAACTGCCCCTCCAGCGCCGCCGGCAGCTTGATGAAGATGCGCGACGATCCCATGATGTAATCGACCGCCGCCACCGACATGAAGGTGAGGCCGATCGTGAACAGCACCTGGTCGAGATGGCTGCGGGTGTAGAGATGGCGGTAGAGCGTACGCTCCAGCGCCACGCCGATCACGGCGCTCACGACAAAAGCCAGCGGCAACGCCGCAAAGAACGGCCAGCCGGAATTATTGACCAGTACCGCGCAGATGTAGCCGCCGGTCATGGCAAACGCGCCGTGGGCGAGATTGACGAAGTTCATCAACCCCAGCGTCACCGCCAGGCCGCAGGCGAGCACGAACAGCAGCATGCCGTAGGCGACACCGTCGAACAGGATGGTGAACAGCGTGGTCATGGGAAAGCCTAGAGCCTTTGGAGACCGTCATTCCGGGGCAGCGCGCAGCGCTGAACCCGGAATCTCGCGCAACAATTTCGAGATCCTCAGGTGCGCAATTGCGCACCATAGTTCGCGCTGACGCGCGCCCCGGGATGACCTTCGCGTCACTTCTTGGTCTTGCCGGAATCCTTCACCGCCTCGAAGGTCGCGAACTCGACGTTGTAGAGTTCGCCGTCGACCTTCTCGACCTTGCGGATGTAGATGTTCTGCACGATGTCGCGGGTTTCCGGATCGATCGAGATCGGGCCGCGCGGGCTTTCCCACTTCATCCCCTTCATCGCCTCGATCAGCGCATCGCCGTCGGTCTTGCCGCCGGTCTTCTTCAGCGCTTCGTAGATCAGGCGAATGCCGTCGTAGCCGCCGACCGCCATGAAGCCCGGACGCGAGTTGAAGGCCTTCTTGTAGGCGGCGACGAATTCCTTGTTCGCCGCGGAGGGATGGGCTGCGGAATACAGATGCGCCGTCACCGTGCCGAGCGCCGCATCGCCCATGCCGTTGAGCAGATCGTCGTCCATCACGTCGCCGGGGCCGATCACCTTGATGCCCGACTTGTCGAGCCCGCGTTCGGCGTACTGCTTCATGAAATTGCCGCCCTGCCCCGCCGGCACGAACACGAACACCGCGTCGGGCTTGGCGTCCTTCATGCGCTGCAAAAACGGCGCGAAATCAGGGTTTTGCAACGGCACCTTCACCTCTTCGACGATCTCGCCGCCACCGGCGGTAAAGTTCTGCTTGAAGAAGTTCAGCGCGTCGTTGCCGGGCGCGTAGTCGGAGGTCAGCGTCGCGACCTTCTTGATGCCGTTTTTGGCGGCCCAGTCACCGATAATGGTGGACGACTGCGCCAGCGTGAAAGAGGTGCGAACGATGTAGGGCGAACGCTCGGTGATGATCGAGGTGCCCGCGGCCATCACGATTTCGGGAATCTTGGCCTGCGTCGCCAAGGGTGCTGCGGCAAGAGCTGCCGGGGTCACGCCGAAGCCCGCGATGAAATTGACCTTGTCGTTGACGATCAGTTCCTGCGCCAGGCGCTTGGTGTTGTCGGGAACCGCGCCGTCGTCCTTGAGGATGACTTCGATCTTCTTGCCGGCGACGGTATCGCCGTTCTGCTGCATGAAGAGCTTGACCGCATTGTCGATCTGCTTGCCGGTCGACGCCTGGCCGCCGGTCATCGGCAGGATCAGGCCGATCTTGACGGTCTCCTGGGCGTTGGCCGGCGCGGCAGCCAGCATTCCGGCGACGGCGCCTGCGGCCAGCAACATATGACTGCGAATAGACATGAACGTTGTTCCTCCCCTGATCGGTCTTGTGCCTCGAACCGAGTCCCCGGCCCTTATCGGTACCATAGCCCAGATTTTTCGGCGGTGTGGCGCGGGCAACTTGGCGTTCTCCGGCGCGAAATTGTCAATCGGACGATGGTTCTGTGCCCACGGCAAACCGCCCCACTACGCAGGAAATTACTCGGTATCAAGGTACTGCGTGGTCAAGCAGTAACTCGTATTTGTACAATTGTACAAATAAAATGCTGCTGTCAACAAAGTGGCGGCGGTGTTGGGCCTTGCCCCAAATCCATCATCCTTAAAGGTTTAAGGTTGTAACCATCTACCGATGCTGACCAGCGCGCGCCAGATTGCCACCCTTCTAACCGTTGCCCTCGCAGGCTGCGGCGTGGCTGCTTGTGGAACGATCAACGAGAAGCTCGCCGCCGGGGTCAGCGACGCCATTCCGGCAGCGGTTGGCGGCCTTCCCGCCGATGCGCCGCCGCGTCCCGGCACCGCAAAGTACGACGAGTACATGCGGGAGCGCGAGAGAAAGCGCCTGTTGCCGGCTTCCGAGCGCGGCGAAGAGGCCAAGCCCGCGCCTGCCGCCCAGGGCACTCGCTAATCTAGCTCCTGATCGGTGAGACTCTGAATTTCCTGACGCGTTTCTGCGTCAATCCATGAACACCACGGTCTTGCGGCCGTTGAGGATCACGCGGTCCTCGAGATGATGACGCATGGCGCGGGCCAGCACGCGCCGTTCGATGTCGCGGCCCTTGCGCGAGAGATCTTCCGGCGTGTCGCGGTGGCTGATGCGCTCGACGTCCTGGTCGATGATCGGGCCTTCGTCGAGATCGCGCGTGACGTAATGCGCGGTGGCGCCGATCAGCTTGACGCCGCGCTCATGGGCCTGGTGGTAGGGACGCGCGCCCTTGAAGCCCGGCAGGAACGAGTGATGGATGTTGATGCAGCGTCCTGACAGTTTGGCCGACATGTCGTCCGACAGGATCTGCATGTAGCGCGCCAGCACCACGAGATCGGTCTTGCTGTCCTGAACCAGTTTCCAGACCGCCTCTTCCTGCTCGCGCCTGGTTTCCTTGGTCACCGGCATGTGGTGAAACGGGATCTCGCCGAAATCCAGATTGCCGTAGGTCTCGCGCGGATGGTTGGAGACAACAGCGGTCGGGATCATCTGCAGTTCGCCGATCCGCCAGCGATAGAGAATATCGACCAGGCAATGATCCGACTTGGACACCAGCAGCATCACCCGGCGGCGGTTGGCGCGGTCGCGCATCTGCCAGTCCATGCCGAAGCGGTCGGCGATCGCGGTAAAGCCGGTCTGCAGGGCCTGCAATTCGACCGCGAGATCGGCGGCGGTGAACACCACCCGCATGAAGAATTTTCCGGTTTCGACATCGTCGAACTGCTGGGCGTCCAGGATGTTCTGTCCGTTATGGGCGAGAAAGGTCGACACCGCGGAAACGATGCCGGGGCGATCCGGGCAGGACAGGGTCAGGACGAATTGATGATCGGGCATGGCGACTTGATTACAATTCAGGCAGAAGGGTGAAACCGTCGATTTGCGCCCTGCTCTATCACTGCCGGCGCGCTTGCGCCAATCCGGAAACCGGAGTCAGGATGAACAAAGCGCGAAGCTAAAGCGTTGGAGCACGATCATGGCTGACAGACTGAACGGTTACCGCATCCTGATCCTGGAAACGCGCGAGGAAGCGCAGTTTTCCCGCCTGCTCACCGAACAGGGCGCCGACGTGCTGCAATGTCCGATGTTCACCATTCGCGATGTATCGGACCCGGCGCCGGTCGAAGCCTGGATCGTGCGGGCCATTGAAAAGCCGCTGGATGACATGGTGCTGCTGACCGGCGAAGGCCTTCGCCGGCTGATGAAGGTGGTGCGGCTCATCGGCGTCGAAGAAGCATTCGTCGCCTCACTCGGCAAGGCGCGCAAATTCGCGCGCGGCCCCAAACCCGGGCGGGCGCTGCGCGAAATCGGGCTGGAGCCGCAGATCACGACGGAAAAGCCGACCTCCGAAGGCGTCGCCGAGATACTGTCGCGCGTCGATATCAAAGGCCATCGCCTCGGCCTGCAGCTTTACCCGGACAAGGACCACGGCGTGCTGATCGACGCCATCAAGGCGCAGGGCGCCGAGGTCGATACCGTCCTGCCCTATGCCTATGATGCGCAGGCCGCCGACGCCAACATCATCACCGCGATCGACGAGATGGCGGCCGGCCGCATCGACGCGATCGCGCTGACCAATCTCGGCCAGGTTCGCCGCCTGATCGAGGTCGCACGCGCGCGCGGCTGCGAGGACACTTTACGCAAGGGGTTCGAGCGCACGCCGATCGCTTCCGTCGGACCGGCCGTATCGGATGAACTCAAGTCCCACGGCCTGCGCACCGACATCTATCCGGCCGAGGACGCCTTCTTCATGCGGCCGCTGATATCGGCGATGGCGGCGGCGCTTGCGAAAAATCCGCCGCGCGCGGCTGCGCGAGACAATCAGGACGTGAACTCGATTACTTGCGTAACCAGCAAACGTCCGATCTGCAACTGCAGGACGCGCCGACCTCCAGATGTCCGCGACCGACTGTCGCGGACATTCGCACCACGCACTCAGACCGATGAACGCGTGACATGCTGCGATGTCAACGCACTTGTCCGAGCAGCCAGTGCGCTCAGCCATGGCGTGACGTTTCGTCGGATCGCGCCTGAAATCGCTGCGCATTGCACTACTCGAGAGCATCGAGCTGCTCGCGAGCCGCATGGTGGCGATCATCGCGTCGCCGTGCCTGCTTTCTCAGCACCCGGTTACCTCGATGACTTGATGGTTCATACCTTGGCCGCGACCAAGATACGTCCGTTGGCAGTCGGTCGAAGCTGTCCACAGTTGAGACGGTACGGCGACATGTCGCGCCCTGCGCGACCGTGACGGGGGGCGTCGAATTTTCACTGCTGATCCTCAGCAGTCTGTCACCTGGCAAAGACAGTCACAGCGTTGCGCGCGGCCTGAACAAACAAGCGATGCAATGATGCGTGGCGCCTATAAGGACGCATCGCGAATTCCTGTGCCTCGGCAGGAGGGTCATATGTTCGCATGCATGACCAGGTGCTGCCTGGCCAGACATGGCCGCTGCAGCCGATGCCGACAATTGCCAATGCTGACATTCGACGATCGGCTCACGATGTTCTGCTTCTAAGATCAGTGCAACGAGCCTGCGATCTGAGCGTCGCGCGCCTTCGGCGCGAACTGTGAACGATGGACATGCAGCCGAGATCGGATCAGATTTGTAGCGTGCCTGCCGAGGCATCAGTTCTCGCTCGTTCGCTCGAACGACGATCTCGGCTATCCCGTTTCGAGGTGCAACTACATGTACGTGACATGCGCGCATCGGGAGACCGCATCAAACGTGCTCAGTCATAGATCGGTTAGGCCATGAAGCACTGTGACTGCCCGACGACGGTGTCACATTCCTCCACATGGCAGCGCGTACTACCGATCAGGACAAGCTTCGCGACTGCGGGCCGTCCCGTCGCATTGTCTCAGATGGGTCGACGCTTGCGGAGATCAGCGGCGCGAGCTGACCCGCGTCCGCTTTATCCGCGAAGCAGCGTGCTGGCATACCTCGCCGCCAGTTGATGAATGCCGCTAATCCACCTTCGCGCCCGCGAACTTGACCACCTTGCCCCATTTCTCGGTTTCGTCCGCCACCAGCTTGCCGAACTCGGCGGCCGAGCCCGGCAGCAGGATGGCGCCGAGCTCGGTAAACCGTGCCTTCGCCTTGGGATCGGCAAGGATCTCGTTGACCGCCTTGTTGAGCCTGTCGACGATTTCGGGCGGCGTGCCCTTCGGCGCCGCGAGGCCGTACCAGGCGCTCGCCTCGTAGCCGGGCAGGAAGTCGGCGACCAGCGGCAGATCCGGCAGCACTTCCGAGCGGACCGTGCTGGTGACCGCAAGCCCGCGAAGCTTGCCGGATTTGACGTGCTCGGCGCAGGTCGGAATGTTGTCGAACATGACCTGCATCTGGCCGGAAAGCATATCGGTGAGCGCCGGCGCGCCTCCCCTGTAGGGCACATGCTGCATGTTGATGCCGGTCAGCATCTTGAACAGTTCACCCGACATGTGGATCGTGGACCCGTTGCCTGACGATGCCATGTTGAGCTTGCCGGGATTGGCCTTGGCGTAGGCGATCAATTCGGGAATCGTCTTGATCGGCAGCGAGGGATGCACCACCACGACGTTGGGGAAGCGAATGATGCCCGCGATCGGCTCCATCTCCTTCATGAAATCGAAATTGAGCTTGTCATAGAGCGTGGCGTTGATGGCGTTGGCGGGTGCGACCAGAAGCAGCGTGTAGCCGTCAGGTGTCGCGCGCAGCACCTGCTCGGTCGCGATATTGGTGCCGCCGCCCGGCCGGTTCTCGATCACGAACGATTGCCCGAGCTTTTCCGAAAGCCACTGCCCCATCAAACGCGCCGTGAGATCCGCCGAGCCGCCGGGGGTGTAACCGATCACCAGCCGCACCGGCCGCGATGGATAGGCCTGCGCACTGGCGATGCTCGATGCGGCCGGGAGTGCAGCCGCACCGGCGACGAGCTGCAGGAATTGACGACGCTGAAACTTCTTCATGCTTCCTCCAACGAAACCCGCGCTGGCGGCTCTTTGCGGCCGCCCAGGGGCGCGCGCATCCTAGAGCATGATTGGGGAATGTGTACTGGTTTTCCCCCGGAGAGGCGCGAGGTTACCGTGTCACTTCGTCTCGTTGAGATAGGCCTGATAGGCGAGCCTGATGCCGTCCTCCAGCGAGGTCGAGGCACGCCAGCCGAGTTTGGCCAGCCGGAGACGTCGAGCAGTTTGCGCGGGGTGCCGTCCGGCCGCGAGGCGTCGAAGGAGATCGCGCCGGTGTAGCCGACGGTCGGCCGCCACCACGCGGGCGAATTCGGCGATGGTGATGTCCTCGCCGGTGCCGATATTGACCAGTTCGTCGCCGGAATAGGTCTTCATCAAATGGATGCAGGCGTCGGCGAGATCGTCGACATAGAGAAACTCGCGCCGCGGCGTGCCGGTGCCCCAGACCACGACGTTGTCGGCGCCGGAAACCTTGGCTTCGTGGAAACGGCGGATCAGGGCGGCGACGACGTGGCTGTATTCGGGATGATAATTGTCGCCGCTTCCATACAGGTTGGTCGGCATCACATTGATGAAGTCGGCGCCGTACTGGCTGCGATAGGCCTCCACCATCTTGATCCCGGCGATCTTCGCAATCGCATAGGGCTCGTTGGTCGGCTCCAGCGGCCCCGTCAGCATCGAATCCTCGCGCAACGGCTGCGGCGCCAGCTTCGGATAGATGCAGGAGGAGCCGAGGAACATCAGCTTTTCGGCCCCATTGACGTGCGCGGCGTGGATCACGTTCGCCGCAATCGCCAGATTGTCGTAAAGGAATTCGGCGCGCAGCGTGTTGTTGGCGACGATGCCGCCGACCTTGGCCGCCGCCAGAAACACCACCTGCGGACGCCTGGCAGCGAACCACTGGTTCACCGCGGCCTGATCGCGCAGATCGGCCTCGCTGCGCGACGCGGTGAGCAGTTCGACATTCTCCCGCGCCAGCCTGCGCACCAGCGCAGAGCCAACCATGCCGCGATGCCCGGCGACGTAGACCGTCTTGCCTTTCAGCTCAAACGGAATGCTTGCCATTGGCAACCTCGCGCCTGGCCTCTGCGAGATCGCTCGCAACCATCTCCTTGACCAGTTGGGCAAAGGACGTTTTTGGCTCCCAGCCAAGCTTCTCCCGCGCCTTGCTGGCATCGCCGACCAGAAGATCGACTTCGGTGGGCCGGAAATAGACGGGATCGATGCGCAGGATGGTCTTGCCGGACTTACCGTCGACACCGGTCTCGTCGACGCCCTTGCCGCGCCATTCGATGCTGCGGCCGACTTCGGCAAACGCCAGTTCGACGAACTCGCGCACCGAACGGGTTTCGCCGGTCGCCAGCACGAAATCGTCGGGCGCGTCCGCCTGCAGGATCCTGTGCATGCCCTCGACATAGTCCCGCGCATGGCCCCAGTCGCGCTTGGCCTCGAGGTTGCCGAGATAGAGCATCTCTTCCAGGCCGGTCTCGATGCGGGCGACGCTGCGCGTGATCTTGCGCGTCACAAAAGTCTCGCCGCGGATCGGGCTCTCATGATTGAACAGGATGCCGTTCGAGGCAAACATGCCGTACGCCTCGCGGTAGTTCACCGTGATCCAGTAGCCGTAGAGCTTGGCTACGCCGTAGGGCGAGCGCGGATAGAACGGCGTGGTTTCCCTCTGCGGCACTTCCTGGACGAGGCCGTAGAGCTCCGAGGTCGAGGCCTGATAGAACCGCGTCTCCTTCTCCATGCCGAGGATCCGGATCGCTTCCAGCAGCCGCAGCACGCCGATGGCGTCGGCATTGGCGGTATATTCCGGGCTTTCGAAGCTGACGCCGACATGGCTTTGGGCGGCGAGGTTGTAGATCTCGGTCGGCCTGATCTGCTGCATCAGCCGGATCAGATTGGTCGAGTCGGTCATGTCGCCGTAGTGCATCAAGAAAGGCACATTTCCGACGTGCGGGTCCTTGTAGAGATGATCGACGCGCGCGGTGTTGAACGAGGACGACCGCCGCTTGATGCCATGGACGATGTAGCCGAGGCCGAGCAGATATTCGGCAAGGTAGGCGCCGTCCTGGCCGGTGACGCCGGTAATCAACGCGACGCGCCGTCTTGAATCCTGAACCGCCATATCATCTCCAAACGCGGGGCCGCGCAGGCCATAGCATCCGACCCCGGCGAAGTCTATCGGCAAAGCCTTTTGAAATCAGTCCCTTAGGACGCTATTCGCCGTAACTGACGTAGCCGTTCGAGGTCGACGATGGTGACCCCGCCATATTCGAGCCGCAGCAGGCCTGCCTGCTCCAGCCGCTTCAGGCATTGGTTGGCGTTCTGCCGGGAAATACCGGAGAGGGCTCCGATTTCTTCCTGCGTGATCTCGATATGGCGCGTGAGATCCGGATAGAGAATGGGGTTGAACAGCGAGGCGATGGAACGCGCGACGCGGCCGGTCGCATCGAGCGTGCGGTCATATTCCACCGCCCCGATGAACTGGCCGAGCCGCTCGTTGAGCTGCCTGACCAGAAAGCGGTTGAAGGCGACGCTGTTCTCGAACAGCCAGAAGAAGGTGCTGCGGTCCATCAGCGCCACCCTGGTATCCCGCAATACGACCATGTCGTAGCGGCGCGGCTCGTTCTTGAGCACCGAGCCCTCGCCGAACCAGGCGCCCGCGGTGAGACCGGCGAAACTCGCGGCCTTGCCGCCCTTGGACACGGTACTCATCCGGGCAAGGCCCGTGACGATGCCGGTCCAGTAGTCGAAGGGATCGCCGCGCAGGAAAATATACTCGTTGGCAGCGTAGGATTTCTCCACGATCCCGGCGCGGGCGACCTCGATTTCCCGATCGTTCAGTTCGCGCGACCAGGCCGCGATGCGCTTGAGGTAATCCGCAGCAATCATGATCGCATCGACCGTCGCGTCCCCGTCCCTGTGATGCTGCGCTGCAACAGAAGCGCGCCTGACGAAATTTCCCAACCAATTGTCAGGCAAATGACATTTCAAACTATCGCATTCCCTTATGGAGGACCACCTTGGCACGTGCGACCCACCGCACGATGACAGGGTGCGGCGTTACCACGCACAAGGCCAGACACCGTTAGTCGGATGGCCTGCGGATCACCGCCGATGTAGGATTGTGGGTGCAAACGACAGATAAAGAGCGCTGCCTAAGCGCCGTATCCGGAGGGAATGAGTGGCTTACACGTTGGAAGTGCGCGGGGTGTCGCTGCGCTTTGGTGGCGTCCGTGCGCTGACCGAGGTCAGCTTCGGCGTGAACGATGGCGAGTTGTTCTCGATCATCGGCCCGAACGGCGCCGGCAAGACTTCAATCGTCAATTGCATTTCGGGCCGATACAAGCCGACCGAAGGCCAGCTGTTCTATCGCGGCAAGGACATCACGGGCCTCAATCCGAATGCGCGGCCCGCGCTCGGCATCGGCCGGACCTTCCAGAATCTCGCCCTGTTCCATCATATGAGCGTGCTCGACAACATCATGGTCGGGCGGCACCACCTCCTGAAGAACAACTTCATCACGGGATCGCTGTACTGGCTGACCGGCGCCCGGCGCGAGGAGCTCGAGCATCGCCGCAAGGTGGAGGAGATCATCGATTTCCTCGACCTGCAGTCGGTGCGCAAGGCTACCGCCGGCACCCTGCCCTACGGTCTGCGCAAGCGCGTCGAACTGGCGCGCGCGATGGCGCTGGAGCCGCAGTTGATCCTGCTCGACGAGCCGATGGCCGGCATGAACTTCGAGGAAAAGGAGGACATGGCGCGCTACATCGTTGATCTCAATGAAGAGTTCGGCATGACCGTGATGATGATCGAGCACGACATGGGCGTGGTGATGGACATCTCCCACCGCGTCATGGTGCTGGATTTCGGCCGCAAGATCGCCGAGGGCGACCCGGCGTCCGTTCTCGCCGATCCCCATGTGAAGCGCGCCTATCTCGGTGAAGAGGACGAGGTTCTGGTCGATCCCGACGATACGCCTGCGGAGAGCGCGGCATGATGGATTACGCCGGACGTGCCGCCCAAGCCGACACCTACCCGAAGCTGTTGCGCCTCAATGCGAAAGAGCACGGCGGCGAGATTGCGCTGCGCGAAAAGGATCTCGGGCTGTGGCGCGTCTTCACCTGGAACGACTACCAGAGCCGCGTGCATGATTTCGCGCTCGGCATGGTCGAACTGGGCCTGGGGCGCGGCGACGTCGTCGGCATCATCGGCGACAACCGGCCGGACTGGGTGGCGGCGGAAATCGCAACCCACGCCATCGGCGGCATGAGCCTTGGCCTCTACCGCGACGTGCTGGATGAGGAAGCGGCCTATTTGCTCAGCTACGGCGAGGCCAGGCTGGTGTTCGCCGAGGATGAAGAGCAGGTCGACAAGCTGCTGGCACTGGCCGATCGCGCGCCCAACCTCAAGCATATCGTCTATTCCGATCCGCGCGGCATGCGGAAATATGACGATCCGCGGCTTTTGGAAGCCGAAAAGCTGGCCGCGATGGGACGCGACCGCGCGGCGCGCGAGCCTGGGCATCTACGACCGTCTGGTCGACGCCACCCGCGGCGAGGACGTCGCCATCCTCTGCACCACCTCGGGCACCACCGCCAACCCCAAGCTGGCGATGCTTGCGGCCGGGCGCGTGCTGAGACACTGCGCGACCTATCTCGCCTTCGATCCGAAGGGGCCCGACGACGAATATGTTTCGGTGCTGCCGCTGCCCTGGATCATGGAACAGGTCTACGCGCTCGGCAAAGGGCTGCTCTGCCGGATGAAGGTCAACTTCGTCGAAGAGCCCGACACCATGATGCACGATTTCCGCGAGATCGCGCCGACCTTCGTGCTGTTCGCGCCCAGGGTCTGGGAATCGATCGCCGCCGACGTGCGCGCCGGCGTGATGGACTCCTCGCCGCTGAAGCAGAAGCTCTACGACGTCGGCATGAAGGCCGGGCTTTCGGCGCTGGCGCAGGGCAAGCATTCGATGCTGGCCGACCAGCTCCTGTTCCGCGCCCTGCGCGACCGGCTCGGCTTCACAAGGCTGCGCTCGGCCGCGACCGGCGGTGCGGCGCTCGGGCCGGATACCTTCAAATTCTTCCAGGCCATGGGCGTGCCGTTGCGTACGCTCTACGGCCAGACGGAATTGTTAGGGGCCTACACGCTGCATCCTTTCGGCAAGGTCGATCCCGATACGACCGGCGTGCCGATGGCTGATGACATCGAGATCCGCGTCGACAACCCCGATATCAACGGCGTCGGCGAAATCGTCGTGCGCCACCCCAATATGTACCTCGGCTACTACAAGAATCCGGAAGCCTCGGCCGCCGACATGAAGGACGGCTGGATGCACTCCGGTGACGCCGGCTATTTCAACGACGAAAGGCAACTCGTCGTCATCGACCGCATCAAGGATCTGGCCGAGACCTCCCGCGGCGAGCGCTTCTCGCCGCAATATCTGGAAAACAAGCTGAAATTCTCGCCCTATATCGCCGAGACCGTGGTGCTCGGCGCCGGCCGCGACGCGCTGGCGGCGATGATCTGCATCCGCTACTCGATCATTTCGAAATGGGCGGAAAAGAACCGCATCTCGTTCACGACCTATACCGACCTCTCCTCGCGCCCCGAGGTCTACGCGCTGCTGCGCAAGGAGGTCGAAAGCGTCAACGCCACGCTGCCGCCGGCGCAACGCATTTCCCGCTTCCTGCTGCTCTACAAGGAACTCGACGCCGATGACGGCGAGCTGACGCGCACCCGAAAGGTCCGCCGCAGCGTCATCAACGAGAAATACGCCACCATCATCGACGCGATCTACAGCGGCGCGAACGAAATTCCGGTCGATACCGTGATCCGCTTCCAGGACGGCACCACCCAGCGCATCCGCACCACGCTCCGGGTGGTCGACCTCGGCCGCGATGCGCCGATGGCGGAGGCCGCGGAATGAGGCGATTTTCCATCAGCATCGCCGCACCTCCGCTCGTCATGCGCGGGCTTGACCCGCGCATCCATCCTCTTCCGAGAAGCTTTTTCAGGCGATGGATCGCCGGGTCAAGCCCGGCGATGACGAACTGCAAGTCCGGTGAGACCGCATGAACACCCAGCTCCTGATCCAGCTCCTGGTCAACGGCCTCGTGGTCGGCACGCTCTATGGCGTGGTCGCGATGTCGTTCGTGCTGATCTACAAGGCGACGCAGGTGGTGAACTTCGCGCAGGGCGAACTGCTGCTGGTGGGCGCCTGGGTGTGCTGGTGGCTGCTCACCAAATACCAGGTGCCGTTCTATCTGGGCATGCCGATCACCCTCGTCTTCATGTTCCTGTTCGGCATCGCGATCCAGATCGTCATCCTGCGCCCGATGATCGGCGAGCCGATCATTTCCGTGATCATGGTGACGATCGCGCTGTCGACAGTGTTTTCCGCGCTGATGAAGTGGATGTTCGGCGTCAACCTGCAGCCGTTCCCGCGGGTCTTCCAAACCCAGAACATCAACATCCTCGGGCTGCAGGTCCAGACCGTCTACCTGATGAGCCTCGCGGTCTCGGTGGCGATGATGATCGGGATGGCGTGGTTCTTCCGCCTCTCCAAATACGGTCTTGCGATGCGCGCGACCGCGTTCAACCAGCAGGTGGCGCAGTCGCTCGGCATTTCCGTCAAAAGCGTGTTTGCGATGGCGTGGGCGATCTCCGCGACCGTCTCCGCCGTCGCAGGCGTGGTGGTGGCGGTCGTCAACGGCGTCTCGGCCGGGCTATCGGCCTATGGCGTCAAGGTGTTTCCGGCGGCGATCCTCGGCGGTCTCGACAGCGTCGGCGGCGCCGTGGTGGGCGGCATCATCATCGGGCTTCTGGAAAACGTCGCGCATTTTGTCGACAGCGAATATCTGCATTGGGGCAATCTGTACGAGATCGCGCCGTTCTATGCGCTCATCATTATCCTGATGATCAAGCCGTACGGCCTGTTCGGCACCAAAGACATCGAGCGGGTGTAAACGATTATGGCAGGCCAGACCCTCATTCCATCAGGCGATTTCCGCACCACCTATGCGGCGGATACCACCGTGTTTCCGACCGCGACCAGCCGCAACGCGATGATTGCAGGCATCGTCCTGATTTGCTTTGCGCCCCACATCGTCAACGAATACGTCCTCAGCCTGCTGATCCAGATCGGCATCTTCGGCATCGCAGCCCTCGGCCTGAATATCGTCGTCGGCTTCACCGGCCAGATCTCGATCGGCCACGCCGCCTTCTTCGGCTTCGGCGCCTTCACCTCGGCCTATCTCTCCAACCGGTTCGGGATTCCCGTCTTCTTCTGCATTCCGCTCGCGGGCGTCGTGACGGCGGCGGTCGGACTGATCTTCGGCCTGCCCGCCGCGCGGCTGAAGGGGCTCTATCTGGCGATCGCGACGCTGGCGGCGCAATACATCCTGCTCGACTTCTTCGCACGCGCCGAATGGTTCACCGGCGGCAGCGTTCCGGCCAGCGCCGAGCCGTTCTCGATCTTCGGCTATTCGCTGCGCGGCGATAAGAAGTATTTCTACGTCGTGCTGGCCTATGTCGTGGTCTGCTATCTGCTGGTCACCAACCTGATCCGCTCGCGCGACGGCCGCGCGCTGATCGCGGTGCGCGATCATTATCTCTCCGCCGAGATCATGGGCATCAACCTGACGAAATACCGGACGCTGTCGTTCGGCCTCGCCGCATTCTTTGCCGGCGTCGGCGGCGCGCTCTATGCGCATTACAATCAGGTGGTCTCCAACGAGGGTTTCGGCATCGACCGCTCGATCATCTTCCTTGCGATGATCATCATCGGCGGACTCGGCTCGATCATGGGCACGCTGATGGGCACCGCCTTCATGGTGCTGCTGCCGGAATCGATGGAATGGCTCAGCGTTGCCCTGCGTGGAAGTCCCATCGATCAATTTCTGGGACTGAAGAACAACATCGCCTTCCTGCGCGAGATGGCCATCGGCGTGATCATCATCGTCTTTCTGGTGTTCGAACCGGACGGACTCGCGCATCGATGGCGGCAGATCAAGGCGTACTGGAAACTCTACCCGTTCTCGCATTGAGGTCGGAACGGGACGGACAAGGAAGACCTCGAGAAATGACCGGAGGATTAGGTCCATGACGATGAAGACACTGCTAAGCACCGCTTCGCTGGCTCTGTTGTTGGCAAGCGCCGCGACGGCGTCCCAGGCCCAGGTGAAACTGGGACATCTCGCCGACTATTCGGGTGCCACTTCGGACGTCGGAACGCCGTTCGGACAAGGCGTCGCCGACGCTTACACCTGGATCAACAAGAACGGTGGCATCGACGGCAAGAAGGTCGATGTCGATACGGTCGACTACGGCTACCAGGTGCCGCGCGCGATCGCCCAGTACAAGAAATGGTCGGGTTCCGACAAGGTTGCCGCCATTCTCGGCTGGGGTACGGCCGACACCGAAGCGCTGACGGGATTCCTGGCCGAGGACAAGATCCCCGACATTTCGGCGTCCTATGCCGCGGCGCTTTCGGACCCGACAGGTGCCGGCGGCAAGGCCAAGCCTGCGCCCTATAATTTCTTCTATGGCCCGAGCTACTCCGACGCGGTTCGCGGCATGCTGACCTGGGCAGCCGAGGACTGGAAGGCCAAGGGCAAGCCCGGCAAGCCGAAGTTCGTGCATATGGGTGCGAACCACCCCTATCCGAACGCGCCGAAAGCGGCGGGTGAAGCCATGGCCGCCGAACTCGGCTTCGATCTGCTGCCGCCGATCGTGTTCGCATTGACCCCCGGCGATTACAGCGCGCAGTGCCTGACCTTGAAGAGCTCGGGCGCGAACTACGCTTATCTGGGCAACACCGCCGGCTCCAACATCTCCGTGCTCAACGCCTGCAAGGCGGCCGGCGTCGACGTCCAGTTCCTCGGCAACGTCTGGGGCATGGACGAGAACGCCGCCAAGGCCGCCGGCGCCGCCGCCGATGGCGTGGTGTTCCCGTTGCGCACCGCGGTGGCCTGGGGCGGCAACGCACCCGGCATGAAGACCGTCATGGAGATTTCCAAAATGTCGGACGCGGCCGGGACAGCCTACCGGCCGGTGCACTACATCGCCGGCGTCTGCACCGCGCTTTACATGAAGGAAGCCGTCGAATGGGCCGCCAAGAACGGCGGCGCCACCGGCGAGAACGTCAAGAAGGGCTTCTACCAGAAGAAGGACTGGGTGCCGGCCGGCATGGAAGGCGTCTGCAATCCCTCGACCTGGACCGACAAGGATCACCGCGGCACGCTCAAGGTCGATCTCTATCGCATGAAGGTCGCAGGTAGCGACCGACGCTCCGCTCAACGATCTCGTCAAGAACGGCGGCATCAAGCTCGAGAAGGTCAAGACGATCGACCTGCCGCGCAAGCCCGAGTGGCTTGGCTGGTAATTTCCCGGGTCGCCTACGGGCGCCCCCAACACTCCGTCGTCATCCCCGCGAAAGCGGGGATCCAGTACGCCGCGGCCTCTCGTTCATCAGCAGGCGCCTCTGGAATACTGGATCACCCGCCTTCGCGGGTGATGACGACAGCAGGTGATCAGACATGACTGAAGCAACCGAGATCAATCGTCCCCTACCTGCCGCGCAAGCCACCGCGCCGCTGCTCAGCGTCCGCAACATCGAGGTGGTCTATGACAAGGTCATCCTGGTGCTGCGGGGCCTAAGCCTCGAGGTGCCGAAGGGCGCGATCGTGGCGCTGCTGGGCGCCAACGGCGCCGGCAAGTCGACGACGCTGAAGGCGATCTCCGGGCTGCTCAAGACCGAGGACGGCGACGTCATCCGCGGCGAGATCGTGTTCGACGGCGAGCGCATCAACGGCATCGACCCCGACAAGATCGTCCGCCGCGGCGTCTTCCAGGTGATGGAAGGCCGCCGCATCATATCCGACATGACATCGATCGAGAATTTGAAGCTCGGCGCCTTTACCCGCAGCGACAACGAGGTCGGCGCCGACATCGACATGGTCTTCAGATATTTCCCGCGCCTGAAGGAGCGCACCGGGCTCGCCGGCTATCTCTCCGGCGGCGAGCAGCAGATGCTGGCGATCGGCCGCGCGCTGATGGCGCGCCCCAAGATGATCCTGATGGACGAACCGTCGATGGGCCTGTCGCCGCTGCTGGTCAAGGAGGTGTTCGCCATCATCAAGGAAATCAACCGCGACCTCGGCGTCACCATCCTGCTGGTGGAGCAGAATGCGCGCGCAGCCCTTTCGGTCGCGAGCCACGGCTACATCATGGAACAGGGCAAGGTGGTGCTCGACGGCTCGGCCGACGAGTTGCGCGACAACGAGGACGTCAAGGAATTCTACCTCGGCGGCGCCGGCGACCAGCGCAAGAGTTTCAAGAACCTGAAAAGCTTCAAGCGGCGAAAGCGGTGGCTGTGACTCATAGCGTTTTCAAGCGAAGTGGAGACCGGTTCGCGTGAAGAAAACGCGTCAAAAAAGATTCACCTGCTCAGCCGAGCACCTGCTCCGCTTCCGTCACCGCGCAAAGAACATGATAGAACGAAGACGCAGGGATGGTGGCGACCAGCGAGTTGCCGTCGCGATCGAATTGGTCGTACCAGCCGCCCGTGACGGGATGGCTGAGATAATGCCGTTCGAGCCGCGCCAGCGCCGCGCGCGCTTCGTCCGCGGCCCCCGCCTCGCCCGCCTCGGCCTGCGCGATCCACGCCTTGGCGATTTCGGTCTGCGGCCACAGCCGCCGCGAGTGCCGCCTGATGTCACCGGCGGCATTGCCTTCATCCACGAGGCAGCCGGTGGCTTCGTCGCGATAGCGCAGCGCCGACGCCAGCAATTCGCCGCGGTAGCGTCCGGTCGGGCAGCCGGTGATGCGTTCAAAGCCCTTCAGCAGCCAGGCCCATTCCGCCTGATGCCCGGGCTCGACGCTGACCGGCTCGATCTTCGACCAGTCCTCCTCGAAATACTCGCCGAGCACCTGCCGCTGCTTGTCGTAGAGGTTGGCCAGGAACAGCGCGAAGAAATCGCCGGCCCGGTTCTGGAACACCGTGTCATGCGTCGCGTCGAACGCCGCAATCATCGCTTCGAACAGATGCATCTGCGGATTCTGCCGCCGCGGCAGCGACACCGGCAATCCCTCGTGAACGCCGCCATGGGGCGAGCGCAGTTGCGTATCGACGAAATGGCACAGCGCGTCGATCTCGGCGCGGATTTGCGCGTCGCGATCGAGCGCATGGACGCTCGCCAGCGCCAGCAGCACGAACGCGTGGTCGTAGGAATCGCGCAGCGGATCCAGCACGGTGCCGTCAGGCTTCAATGTATGGACAAAGCCCGGTTTGCCGTCGGGCGCCTTCGCCTTCGCCAGCAGGTGCTCCAGCCCCTTCAGCGCGATCGCGCGGCCGTCGGGATACCAGCCCATTTGCGCTGCCTTGGCGTAGCAATAGATCTGGCGCGCCTGCACGAAAACCCGCCGCGGCGCCAGCGGATCGGCACGACCGTCCGCATCGAGCCTGTCGACAAAGCCGCCCGCTTTGTGGTCCCAGCCTTCGCTCGACCACAGCGGCAGGCAGTGGTCGATCATGCGAAGCTTCAGCCTCGCAACGATATCGGCCGAATCCGGCGTGTCTGCCGCCGCAGCGCTATGCGTTTCAGCCATTGGGTTCCCTGGAACATCTCCGACACCGGTAGCCGTCTGATAGCACGTCAGAGGCGGCACGCAATCGGTGTAAAACCAAGGCATCAGCCATGACCGAACATTACGACGCGCTCGAAACGCGCGAGCCAGCCAAACGCGAGACCGAGCTGTTTTCCCGCCTGCCGGATGTACTGCGCAAGGCGCTGGCCGCACCCGCCTATGCCGAGCGCCTGAGGGGCGTCGACCCGGCTGCCGTCACCAGCCGCGCCGCGCTGGCGCGACTGCCCGTGCTGCGCAAATCGGAGCTCCCTGCCCTGCACAAGGCCGCGCCGCCTTTCGGCGGCTTCGTCGCGGGGCCGCTGGGATCGTTCGGGCGGCTGTTTACTTCGCCCGGCCCGATTTTCGAGCCCGAGCCGGTTCATGCCGATCCCTGGCGCGGCGCACGGGCGCTGTTCGCGGCGGGTTTTCGGCCCGGCGACGTGGTGCTGAACACCTTCAGCTATCATTTGACGCCCGGCGGTTTCATTTTCGACGCCTCGGCGCGGGCGCTGGGCTGCGCCGTGATTCCAGCCGGCCCCGGCAATACCGAGCAGCAGTTCGAATTGATCGAGGCCTATCGCCCGGTCGGCTATAGCGGCACGCCGGACTTCCTGAAGATCCTGCTCGACGCCGCCGCAAGCGCCGGGCGCGACGTCTCCTCGATCAAGCGGGCGCTGGTTTCCGGCGCCGCGTTTCCGAAATCGCTGCAGGACGAAGTGAAGTCGCGCGGCATCGATGCCTATCAGGCGTTCGGCACCGCCGACCTCGGCATGATCGCGTTCGAGACGCCGGCGCGCGAGGGCATGGTCGTCAACGAGGACCTGATCATGGAGATCGTGCGTCCCGGCACCGGCGATCCCGTCGCGCCCGGCGACGTCGGCGAGATCGTCGTGACCTCGCTCGACCCGCAGCATCCCTGGATCCGCCTCGCGCTCGGCGATCTCACCGCGGCGCTGCCGGGAGCAAGCCCGTGCGGACGCACCAACATGCGGATCAAGGGCTGGATGGGCCGCGCCGACCAGACCACCAAGGTCAAGGGCATGTTCGTCCGCCCCGAGCAGATCGCCGAGATCGGCAAGCGCCATCCCGAACTCGGACGATTGCGCCTCGTGGTGACGCGGTCCGGCGAGAGCGATCTGATGACGCTGAAGGCGGAAACGGCCTCGCCCAGCGAAACCCTTCAGCGCGAACTCGCCGCAAGCCTGCGCGCGGTGACGAAGCTCGGCGGCAATGTCGAACTGGTCGGCGCAGGTTCGCTGCCGAATGACGGCAAGGCGATATCCGACGAGCGTCGCTAGCCCGAAGCGATGACGGAGGTTCCACGCGGACCGAAGACATTCGACGTGTTTCCTTGCCGACAGGCGGCGATAAGGGAACAACGAGATCACCCCGTAAACCTCGGTCCATTTGACAGCGAACCCTTCGTATCGGCTTGACAACCGTCGATGCATTCCGATGCTCGACCACGGGACGAATTCAGGCAAAGAATAACAAAGAGAATTCGCGTGGCTACGACAGGCGCAGGGCAACGGCTTCCGTCGGAGCGTTCGTTCGGATTTGTATTTGCCGGCGTGTTCACCTTGATCGGGTGTTGGCCCACGATCTTCCACGGTGAATCTCCGCGTTGGTGGGCCATTATCGTCGCGCTGTGTTTTGCCGGATTGGCGGTATTGCGACCTCAGGTCATGAGACCGCTCAACTTCGTCTGGTACAAATTCGGCCTGGCGCTTCATCACATCGTCAACCCGGTTCTCATGGGGCTGATCTATTTCGGAGCCGTCGTGCCGATGGGCCTGATCATGCAGCTCAGAGGCAAGGATGCGCTACGCATGAAAAACGGGGCCCCGACGGACAGCTATTGGATACGGCGGCTTCCTCCTCTCCCGGCCGAAACACTTCATAAGCAGTTCTAAAACCATTTCAGCTTTCCAGACAAAGAGCATCCGGTGTCATTCTTCGCAGAATTTTGGGATTTCATGCGGCAGCGAAAGAAGTTTTGGCTTCTGCCGCTGCTTGCGCTGATGTTGATGTTTAGCGGCCTCATCGTCCTCACCAAGGGGTCGGCGATTGCACCATTCATCTACGCAATCTTTTAGCGGCCGACATGAACATTCTCGGGATCTCTGCCTTCTATCACGACAGCGCGGCCGCGCTGATCAGCAGAGGCGAGATCGTCGCCGCCGCGCAAGAGGAGCGCTTTACGCGCTCCAAGAACACGAGCGACTTCCCCACAAACGCTATTCGCTGGTGCCTTGAGAATTCCGGCCTCAAGGGCGATCAGATCGATTTCGTCGCGTTCTACGACAAGCCGTTCCTGAAATTCGAACGATTGATCGAAACGTATTTTGCTTTCGCCCCCAGGGGATTCACTTCGTTCCGCACCGCGATGCCGATCTGGATCAGCGAAAAGCTGTTTCAGAAGGATTTGCTGCTGCGTGAGTTGAACGCCATCGACCCCGGGCTCGGCGCTCGCAAGCAAGCTGATGTTCAGCGAACATCACCTCAGCCATGCGGCCTCGGCATTCTATCCCTCCCCGTTCGAGGAAGCCGCAATCCTGACGCTCGACGGTGTCGGCGAGTGGAGCACGACGACCGCCGGCACCGGCCAGGGCAGCCGGATCAACATCGACAAGGAGATCCATTTTCCGCACTCCATCGGCTTGCTGTATGCGGCCTTCACCTACTACACGGGATTCAAGGTCAACGCCGACGAATACAAGGTGATGGGGCTCGCGCCATACGGCGAACCGAGATTTGTTCAGACCATCCTCGACCATCTGATCGACCTGAAGCCCGACGGCAGCTTCCGCATCGCGCAGGAATATTTCGATTACTGCACCGGGCTGACGATGACGAATGCGAACTTCGACCGCCTTTTCGGCGGCCCGCCGCGCCGTTCGGAGGATAGAATTACCGCAGCGCGAGATGGATCTGGCGGCGTCGATTCAGGTTGTGACCGAAGAGGTCGTGCTTCGGCTGGGCCGCTCGCTCGCCCGCGAAACCGGAATGCGAAACCTGTGCCTGGCCGGCGGTGTGGCGCTGAACTGTGTCGCGAACGGCAAGCTGCTTCGTGACCGGGCTTTCGAGAACATCTGGATACAACCCGCGGCCGGCGACGCCGGCGGGGCGATTGGCGCGGCGCTCGTGGTGCATCACCTGCACCGCAAGCGAACCCACGGCACGTGAACAAGACGCCGGACGGCATGAAAGGCGCCTATCTCGGGCCCGAATACACCGCAGCGGAGACCCGGGCGGCGCTTGACAAGTACGGCGCCAATTACCGCGAGCTCGACGATCAGACGCTGTTTGCCGAAGTCACCTCGTCATTGATCGAGGAAAAGGTCGTCGGCTGGTTCCAGGGCAGAATGGAGTTCGGACCGCGGGCGCTGGGAAATCGCTCGATCCTCGGCGACGCGCGATCGCCCCGGCTGCAGCGCGAGCTCAATCTTCGGATCAAGTATCGCGAGAGTTTTCGCCCGTTCGCCCCGGCCGTACCGCGCGAGGACGTCACCGACTATTTCGAGATCGACAGCGACAGCCCGTACATGCTGCAGGTCGCCCAGGTCCGGAAAGACCGCACCATCGCGCATGAGCGCCGATCAACTTGCGCTGCAGGGGATCGACAAGCTCAACGTGCCGAGAAGCGACATTCCGGCGGTCACCCACATCGATTATTCCGCTCGCGTGCAGACGGTCCATTCGGAAACCAATCCACGCTTCCACCGGTTGCTGCGGGAGTTTCAGGCACGGACCGGCAGCAGCGTTCTCGTCAACACCAGCTTCAATGTTCGCGACGAACCGGTCGTGTGCAGTCCGGAGGACGCCTATCGTTGTTTCATGAACTGCGAGATGGACGTGCTCGTCATCGGCAACTTCATTCTGCGCAAGGAGGAGCAGCTTCCTCCGCTGCCGTCGGTGATCTCGCACGGAGACAACCTGTTTCCTCCGCGCCTGCTGGCCTGCCTCAAGCCGCCCGGCGGATCGAACGAAAACTCCCTCGAAAGGATTTCCGGCGGCTTCCGCTCTCCCTCTACCGGCGCGATCATGCCTGATGTCGACGGCATTCCATCGTTGCTGGAAGGCATCGACGCGGATGACAGCAAGGGTGTCACCGGAAAGATCAAGGCGTTCTACGAAGAGAATCCGTTTCCAAGCTATGAAGGCGTCCAAGAGTATGGCGAATTGGTCAACCGCGGCCAGAAGAATCGTTTTGCGCGCGGCCTGCTCGACGCCATCGGCCACAACAAGCTCATTCTCGAATGCGGCTGCGGCACCGGCCAGATGTCGCAATTCCTCTCCTTGAACAACAACCACGTCCTCGGAATTGACCTGTCCAGGTCCAGCCTCCGCCTTGCGATGGAGCACAAGGTTCGCAACGGGCTGCAACGATCCGCCTTTGCGCTGATGAACATATTCGATCTGGCGGTAAAGGATGATTCCTTCGACGTCGTGCTAAGTTCCGGCGTACTGCATCACACCAAGGACGCGCGCCGGGCCTTCGCCTCGATCGTGCGCAAGGCCAAGCCGGGCGGCATCGTCATCGTCGGCCTCTACAATACATTTGGACGCCTGCCGACGCTGATGCGATCAAAGCTGATCGGTGTGTTCGGCGCGAACATCGACTCGGTGGTCCGTAATCAGATCCGGGACAAGCGAAAGGCGGAAATCTGGGTCAAGGACCAGTATTACAATCCGCATGAGACCTGGCACAGCATCGACGACGTCATCGAGTGGTTCGCCGAGAATAATGTCGACTACCTGAACTGCTATCCGCCGATCATGGGCAGTGGCGGCGCTGCAGCCGATCTGTTGTCGCCGACGGGTCCAGGCTCGAAGTCTCGCGGCTACTGACACAGCTATCCTGGCTCACGACGACATCCGAGGAAGGGGCCCTCTTTATCGTCAGCGGCAGGCGGCGCGGCTAACGCGGTCAGCCATGGAATTTCAGCGCGCACCAAAGAATTTCAGGAATCGGGATCATGGGGCTTTCCAGACGACACGGACTGTTCATCGGCATCGGGCTATTGCTGATTTTTATCGCCGTTGAAATCCAGAGCTACGCCTTTGGAAAGCTGTCGATCGCAAACGGAAACTCGTTCCAGTTCTATCAAGCTGACGTGTTCGACCTTGCGCCGGAGCAGCTCACGCGCGAAAACACCGCAGGCCCCCTTGGCTGGCAAAGCAACGCTCCGCGCCCGCAGTCTTCCGAGCTCAGCCCGTCTTGCGGATCCGCCTTCGGCGATTCCATGACCCATGGTGACGAAGTCACGGACGACGAGGCCTGGCTCCATCGGTTGTCCGAACGGCTGGGTTGCAACGTTCAAAACTTCGGTGTCGGTGGCTATGGCCTCGACCAGGCAGCACTGCGCTACGAACTGGGCTAGCCCACCGGGAAACTTCGTGATCGTCGGTCTCTTTATCGAGATGTTGCGCCGCGACCTGGCGGCGTCATGGACCTTCTATCAAGGCCCTGCGCAGAACAACCTGCCTGCCTATTCCGTCACCAAGCCGATGTTCGTGATGGCCAACGACAAAGCTGGAACTCGTTGCGCGGCCGACGCAACCTGTCACCCGCCAGGCGATTGTGCAGCATCACCGGCAAGATTTCTTTCTCAACTCGCTCTGGACGCAACTGTCTTTTCCGTACAGCTACGCCGCAGGACGCGCGATATATCGCCGCTACGTTGACGAAAATTACCTCAACAACATTTCGTCGAACCAGTTCTGGCAGCCCGGCCACCCTTCCCATGCCGTCGCACTTGCCGAAAAAATCCTTGTCCGCATAAGCGACCAGAGCAAGCAGCGCAAGCAGCGGCTTGTCGTGGTCATGATCCCTCAGGTGGAAGAATCCGTTAGCCCCCAACCCGCATACACGCAGTTCGTCCAGGATTTGTCTCGCCAGTTGCCGGACGCCTGCATCGTGGATACGCATCAGGCGCTCGCCGCGGAGGCAACGAAGGTCGGAATGCCCGCGCTCAAGGCGCCGCTAGGCCATTATTCCACGGCCGGCAGCGAAATCCTGGCGCAAGCCGTATATGAGGGTTTGCAGCGATGCAGCATCGCGGGATCGTGAAGCCGCCTAAAACTTGCGAACCAGATCGATCACCTCGTCCTGCTGCTTGCGGGTGATCTCCGCGAACATCGGCAGCGACAGGATTCTCCCCTGATCGCTGGATGCATTCGGAAATTGCTCGGGACGATGGCCGAAGCGCGCATAGGCGGCAAGGAACGGCAGCGCGGTCGGATAATTGATCGCCGTCTGCACGCCGTTGGCGTTCAGGTGCGCGGCCAGCGCGTCGCGGCGCGGATGCCTGATCGTGTAGAGATGATAGACGTGGCTGCGGTCGGGCGCGACCTGCGGCACCACGACATCCTCGATCTGGTTGAGGCCTGCATCGTAGACTTTCGCGGCGTTCTGCCGCGCTTCTGTCCACTGGGCCAGATGCGGCAGTTTCGCCGACAGGATCGCGGCCTGCATGCCGTCGAGCCGGCTGTTGATGCCTTCGATATGATGCTGGTGCTTCACCAGGCCGCCGTGCCGCGCCAGCATGGTCATGTGTTCGGCCAGCGCATCGTCATTGGTCACGACGGCGCCGGCATCGCCCATCGCGCCGAGATTCTTGCCCGGATAGAACGAATAGGTCGCGGCCGCGCCGAAGGTGCCGACCTGCTGGCCCTTGTAGCGGGCCAGATGCGCCTGCGCGCAATCCTCGATCACCCAGAGCTTGTGCTTGTTCGCGATCGCCATGATCGCGTCCATGTCCGCCGGCTGTCCGTACAGATGCACCGGAATGATGCCGACGGTGCGCGGCGTGATCGCGGCCTCGATCGCCGCCGGATCGATCGTGAACGTGGCGCCATCGGTATCGCAGAACACCACGGTGGCGCCGGCGTGCGTAATCATCGCCGACGTGCTGATCCAGGAATGCGCCGTGGTGATCACCTCGTCGCCCGGCTTGACCTTCAGCGCGGCCATCGCGAGATACAGCGCATCGGTGCCGTTGGCGCAGGAGACGCAATGCTTGACGTCTACGGCCGCGGCGAACTCCCGTTCGAAGGCATCGACGTAGGACCCGCGAATGAAGGCGTTGTCGCGGATGACGGCGGCTATCGCGCCGTCGATCTCGCTCTTGATGGTCTGATACTGCAGTTGCAGATCCGCAAAAGGCACCGGCATCGGTCGTCTTTCCTACTTGTCCGCCAGCAGCCGGCGCGCCGGATTGCCTGCATAAGTCCCTGACGTCGTGATGTCCCTGGTTACCACCGAGCCCGCGCCGATCACGACGTCGTCGGCGATCCTGACCGGCATGATCGTGGCGTTGGAGCCGATCGAGACGCGGTTGCCGATCACGGTCTCGCGCCACAATTCCCTGTTGCCGCGGGCCGGGCCGCCGGTCGAAAACGTATCGTTCACGAACATCACGCCGTGGCCGACAAAGCAGTCTTCGCCGATGGTGACCAGTTCGCAGATGAAGGCGTGAGACTGCACCCGCGTGCGGGCGCCGATCACGACGCCCTTCTGGATTTCGGTGAACGGCCCGACAAAGCAGTCGTCGCCGATCTTGCAGCCGTAGAGATTGCACGGCTCGACGATTTTGACGCCTGTGCCGAAATCGACGTCACGCACGCCGGCCTGATGTATCTCGGGCCGGTTCACGACACGACACCGAGCCGGCCCAGCCGCGGCGCGAAGCGAAGCGGCACCTCGGCGCCGGTCTCGATCGATTCGTAGAGCGCGGAAATCAGTTCCAGGCTCTTGCGCCCTTCGAGGCCGTCGACCAGCGCCGAACGCTGGTTCACCAGGCAGTCGATCACATGCTGATAGTAGGCCTGATGGCCGAAGCCGTAGACATTCGGCGGATTGACGGAAAATTTCTCGATCACGTCCTTGTCGGACGGCAAGCTCTTCGACAAAGCGCCAGTGCCGGATCTGGTTGACGGCGAAGCCCGCGATTTCGACCGTTCCCTTCTCGCCGAGAATCGAGAGCGATCCTTCGAGGTCGGTCGGCCGCGACCGCCGTCGTCGCCTCGATGATCCCGAGCGCGCCATTGCGAAATTTCAGCGTTGCCACCGCCGTGTCCTCGGCCTCGATCTTTGCCAGCGCCGTGACGGCACGGGCATGAACGCTGACGACGTCGCCGAAGAACCATTCCAGCATGTCGACGTGATGGCTGGCCTGGTTGGAGAGCACGCCGCCGTCATAGGCCCAGGTGCCGCGCCAGGCATCCTGATCGTAATAGGCCTGGTCGCGGCACCAGCGGACGCGGACCGTGCCGAGAATGAGGCGGCCGAAGCGGCCGGCCTCCAGCGCCTCGCGCGCCTTCACCACGGGAACGTTGAAGCGATTCTGCTTGACGACGAAAAGCTTGACGCCGGCTTCGTCGCAGGCGCGGATCATGTCGTCGGCGTCCTGCAGCCGCAACGCCATCGGCTTCTCGACGACGACGTGCTTTCCGGCCTTCGCGCAGGCGATGACATGGGCGGGATGCATTCCGCTCGGCGTCAGCACCGCCACCGCGTCGATGTCCTTGCCGGGCGAGGAAGTCGTCGATGTCATAGATCGCAGGCACGCCGAATTTCGACGCGATCGCGTCGGCGCGGTTGCGAACGGTGTCACAAACGGCGACGAGCCTGGCTCCGTCGATATGATTGCCGCCCAAAAGGTCCGAGTGGCGCTTTGCGATACGCCCGCATCCGAGCAGGCCGAATCTGATCATGGGGAGCCTTGTTCCGGTTAACCGTCCGAATTCGACGTTAGCCGCCTGATCGACCGCAGCCAACCCTTCAGGGCGGACGGACCCCACGCACTGTCGCTGGAGCCGCCGGATTTTCGTCCGTCCGAAGGCGTTGACAGTAGCCTCGGAAGGCTGCAACGACGCGCAGCATCCCATTGGCGGATTTCACCGCTCGGCGATGGGTCAAATGGCTCGACTCAAGTCCGGCCCGAATGCCACGCAGGAAAGAACCGCTGTTCGGGGGGTTCCATCAACCCTCGGTTGCCCCAATGACGATTCGTGCGGCCTATATTGGGCTCTAGCGCACGGTCGATTTCAAACGCAAAACCAGCTTTTTCAGGTTAAATGCAGCAGGAAATTCAGCGGCGAGAGAGTGTCCCCGGGCTGATGAATTCACGACCCATAGCTGCTTGCGGCACGGACCCGCCCGCAAGCGCGCGCCGAAGCGTCGGACTTGGCGGAGCAGCCTGACAACAAGGAAAACCCCAGGGTGCTCGTGACCGGCGCCGACGGGTTCGTCGGACGGCATCTCGTTCCCTATCTTGTCGCGCAGGGATACAGCGTGATCGCGGCGTCGAGAGCGGCAACCACTTTCGACAATCCGAACGTCACCGCCGTTCCGCTTCCGGATCTCTCGCAGTTGTTCGACTGGCAGCCCCTGCTGGACCAATGCGACGCCGTGGTTCATCTTGCGGGCATTGCTCACAAGTACGCCGGCGACGACTTTTACGATCGCGTCAATCATCGCGCGACTTCGGCGCTGGCACGGGCGATATCGCGCGGCGGCACAAAACATCTGGTGTTCATTTCCTCGATCGCCGCCCAGTCCGGCTCCTATGCGGATCATGACCTCACCGAGGATGATTTTCCGACGCCCAACAATGCGTATGGACGATCCAAGTTCGCCGCCGAACAGGCCATTCGCGCGGCGGGCATTTCGTTCACGATCTTGCGTCCGGTCGTGATTTACGGCGAAGGCGAGAAGGGAAACTTCGCAATCGTCCACCGGCTTTCGCGCCTGCCGATTCCGCTTCCGTTCGGAGCGCTGACCGCGCAGCGATCCGTGTTGTCGATCCAGAATTTCAACTCGGCCGTCGAGACCGCGCTGAGCAATCCCCGCGCACGGGGAGAAACCTTCATCGTGTCCGATCCGGCACCGGTCACGGTCGCAGATCTCATCGCGCGTCACCGCGTCAGCCTCGGCAGATCACCCTGGTTGATACCGATGCCCGAAAGCTGGATCAAGGCGTCCCTCAAGGCCACCGGCCAGGGTGCGATTTGGGAGCGGATCGGCCGCCCCCTGGTGGCTCCTCCCAAAAAACTGCTTGCGATCGGCTGGGAGCCGTCCTGAGCGAGTTGCGGCGGTTGCCGGGCGACGACGACCCTGACTGCAGTGATGCACGCTTTTGCGCCTGGATCATTCGACCGACCAATTCGGCCATGCCAATCGCAGGAGCTTGAAGGGAGCTTGCACGATCTGCCCCCCTGCCGTATCTAACGACCCGAAAATAGAGGCGTTTCCGCGCCAAAAGGCCGGAACCGGTTGCCCGCTTTGGACCCGCCAAATTGCCAGACAAGAGCCACCTCACCATCGCCGAAAGCGACACGATCGAGCAGGCGTTCCAGCGGCTCAATGCCAACAAGCTTGGAATCCTGTTTGCGCGTGACGCCGCAGGGCGTGTGATCGGGGCCGTCACGGACGGCGACATCCGCCGGCGGCTGCTGACGGGAATATCGATCCAGGGCGAGGTGGCGAGCTGCATCAACCGCAACTTCGTCTGGGCGCGCGCCGGCGCGCCCCGCGAACAGATCCTCAAGCTGCTCGACCAGCGGGTCCATGTCGTTCCGATCCTCGATGCCGACGGCCGGCTGGTGGACGTATTCAGCCGCGATCTCTTCACCCTCGGCGAAGAGAGCGAAGTATTCGCCCGCGCGCGCTCGCCGGTTCGAATCAGTTTCTCCGGCGGCGGCACCGACCTCACGCATTATTTCGTCGACAATGACGGCGGCTCCGTCATCAACGCGACCATCGCGATGTATGCGCATGCGACGTTGCGGCGGCGCAACGACAACCGGATCCGAATCTACTCGCATGATTTTCGCTGCACCGTCGAAGCCGAAAATCTCGCAGGCCTCGGCAGCGAGGGCGAACTGGCGCTGATCAAATCGGTGATCCGCCTGATCCAGCCGACATACGGCTTCGATCTCGACGTTTCGGCCGATTTTCCGGTCGGTTCCGGCCTCGGCGGTTCGGCGGTGGTGTCCTCCGCCATCATCGGCTGCTTCAACGAATTCCGCTCCGACCGGTGGGACCGCCACGAGATCGCGGAAATGGCGTTTCAGGCCGAGCGGCTGATGCTGAACATTCCCGGCGGCTGGCAGGACCAGTACGCCACCGTGTTCGGCGGCTTCAATCACATGGAGTTTTCGTCGGAGCAGAACACCATCGTTCCGCTTCGCCTCGAGCCCAATATCATCGCCGAACTCGAGGAGAGCCTGGTGCTTTGCTACACCGGCTCCAACCACGACTCCGGCTCGATCCACCGCGACCAGAAGCAGCAGCACGAAACCAGCGACGCCGTCGCGGCTGCGGCCCGGCAAAAGGAAGTGACGCGCGAGATCCGGCATCATCTGCTGCGCGGCCAGCTGCTGGAATGCGGCCGCCTGATCGACGAGGCGTGGCACGCCAAGCGCCGCCTGAGCTCGCTCATCAGTTCCACCGAACTCGACGCGATCTATGATCTTGCGAAAGCCAATGGCGCGGTCGGCGGCAAGCTGCTGGGCGCCGGCGGCGGCGGCTATTTCATCTTCTTCGTCCGTCCGTTCCACCGCTATCCGCTGATTGCGGCGCTGGAGCAGAAAGGCCTGTCCTGCTCGCGCATCGCGTTCGAGGAAAATGGCCTGCGGACCTGGAAATCCCGAATTCGCGGCGCGCCCGCCAGGGGCGGCGCGCCGCAGGAATAGACACACCGAGAAGGCTTCATGAATTCGACCAACCAGGCGGCACCAATCCGGATCGGCAATCGCACGATCGGCGACGGCCAGCCGTGCTATGTCATCGCGGAAGTCGGCAACAACCATAACGGCGATTTCGATCGCGCCATCGCGCTGGTCGACGCCGCGGTCGCGGCCGGCGCGGATTGCGCCAAATTCCAGATGCGCAAGCTGGACGAGGTTTACCGCGCCTCGAGCCTTTCCGGCAAGGACGACGACCTCGCCGTCGAATACACCCTCGACCTGCTGCGCCGCTTCGAACTGACCACCGAGCAGCAGCGCCGCGTGGCGGCCTATTGCGCCTCGAAGAATATCCAGTACCTCTGCACGCCCTGGGACGCATCCAGCGTCGCAACGCTGGAGACGTTCGGGGTTCAGGCCTACAAGGTCGCCTCCGCCGACCTGACCAACCTGCCCTTGCTGGCGAACACTGGCCGCGACCGGCAAGACGCTGATCGTCTCGACCGGCATGAGCACGTCGGATGAAATTCGTGCCGCGGCGAAATTTCTCGACGACCGCTCGGCGCATTACGTGCTGCTGCATTGCCAGAGCACCTACCCTGCCGCGCTTCACAATATTCATCTGCGCTTCATGGAAACGCTGCGGGAGATTCATCCCTTCGTCGGCTATTCCGGTCACGAGCGCGGCATCGCGGTTTCGATCGGCGCGGTCGCGATGGGCGCGGTCGTGATCGAACGCCACATCACGCTCGATCGCGAAATGGAAGGCCCGGACCACGCGGCAAGCCTCGAGCCGGAAGAATTCAAGGCGCTGGTGTCGGGCATTCGCGAAGTGGAAACGGCGCGCGGCGAGAAGCTTGCGGAGCGCGCGCTCAGCCAGGGCGAACTGATCAACCGCGAGAACCTCGCCAAGAGCCTGGTGGCCGCCCGCGACATTCCGGCCGGCACGGTCGTCGCCGAGAGCGACGTCGCCGTCAAAAGCCCGGGCCAGGGCCTGTCGCCGCTCAAAATGCCGGCCCTGATCGGCCGGCGCCTCAACCGCGCGATGGCGCGAGACGACTACTTCTTCCAGAGCGACCTCGACGACGGCGCCGCCACCGCGCGCCGCTATCGTTTCGACCGGCCCTGGGGCGTGCCGGTCCGCTATCACGACACGCAGCGGTTTCTGGAAATCTGCCAGCCCGACATCATCGAATTCCATCTCAGCTACAGCGACATGGAGCGCGATCCGGCCGCCTATCTGTCCGGCACCTACGATCTCGGCTTCGTGGTGCACGCGCCCGAACTGTTTGCCGGCAGCAAGCTGATGGATCTGGCGACATCGGACGAAGGCCTGCGCCGCTATTCGCTGGAGCAGACCCAGGCCGTCATCGACATCACGCGCGGACTGAAGAAGTTCTTTCCCAAGACCAAGCGCCCGCCGATCGTCGCCAATATCGGCGGCTTCACCATGGACGAGCCGCTGTCGCCGGAACAGAAGGCGGAGTGCTACCGCATCTTCGCCGCCAGCCTCGCGGAGCTTGATCTCGACGGCGTCGAACTGATTCCGCAGACCATGGCGCCGTTCCCGTGGCATTTCGGCGGGCAGCGTCACCAGAACATCTTCATTTTCCCGGACGAGTCGGCCGCGTTCTGCGCCAGGCATGATTTGCGGATGTGCGTCGACATCTCGCACACCAAGCTTGCCGCCAATCATTTCGGCTTCGATTTCGCCGAAGGCCTCGCGCAGCTCGGCCCGCATACCGCCCATCTGCATTTCGGCGACGCCAAGGGCCTCGACGGCGAAGGCCTGCAGATCGGCGAAGGCGAAATCGACTTCGACGAGATCGGCGCCGTGCTGCGCAAGCACGCCCCCGGCGCCTCGTTCATCCCCGAGATCTGGCAGGGCCACAAGAACATGGGCGAAGGCTTCTGGACCGCGCTCGAGCGCCTCGAGGGCCGGATATGACGACGCGTTACGTCCGGGCGGACGCTGGCCGTCGATCGCGGCGCGCGGCGGCTCCAAGGGAATTCCGCACAAGAACCTGATCGATCTGTGCGGCAAGCCGCTGATTGCCTGGACCGTCATGCAGGCGGCCGCCGCGCGCGGCGTCGACGTCGTCGCGGTCTCTTCCGACAGCGACCAGATCCTCGCAGCCGCGGAAGCCGCCGGCGCGGTCGGCGTCCGGCGCCCGGACGACATCTCCGGCGATCTCGCCTCGTCGGAATCGGCATGGCTGCACGCGCTGGAGCATCTCGATGGCAAGCGCGGCCCGTTCGGAAGGGTCGTCGCCTGCAGGCAACGTCGCCGATCCGGGAATCCAGCGATATCGAGCAGGCGCTCGCGACGTTCGAGCGGGAGGAACTCGACAGCCTGCTCTCGGTCTGCGAGGTCGAGGATTATTTCAACTGGCGCATCGGCGCCGACGGGCCCGAGCCGATCAACTACGATTTCCGCAATCGGCGGATGCGGCAGCAGATCGAAAAGCGCTATTTGGAGAACGGCTCGTTCTACGTTCTCGTTCCCTCGCTGCTGCGCGAACAGAGCAACCGGCTCGGCGGCAAGATCGGAATGCACCTGATGGAGCGCCACAAGATGTTCCAGATCGATCGCCCGGAAGACATCAAGCTTTGTGCGGCCATCATGCGCAGCTACGGCTATGCATAATCCCGCAGCCTTTTCGCTGGAAGGCAAGACCGCCGTCGTCACCGGCGCGTCGCGCGGCATTGGCGCCGCCATCGCGAGCGGCCTGCAGGCGAGCGGCGCAAAGGTGTTCGGCCTCAGCCGGAGCGGCACGGCGCCCTCGCATGTCACGGCGATCAAGTGCGACCTGGCCGACGACGCCGCCATCCGGTCTGTGTTCGATCATCTCGCGAAAACCGGCGAGCGGCTCGACGTGCTGGTCAATGCGGCGGGCATCAGCCTTCCCGCCGTCCGCGACGATGAGCGAACTCCAGCGATTTCGCGACACGCTGGCGGTCGACCTGAGCGGCGTCTACGCGACGATCCTTGCGGCCTATCCGCTGCTGAAGAAGGCGGGCGGCGGCTCGATCATCAACGTCACCAGCATCAACTCGGTGCGCGGCTTTCCCGGAAATCCCGGCTATGTCGCGGCCAAGGCCGGCCTTGCCGGCCTCACCCGCGCGCTCGCCGCGGACTATGCGCGCGACGGCATTCGCGTCAACGCGCTGGCGCCCGGCTATGTCGCAACCGAGATGACCGCCACAAGCTTTGCCGATCCCGCGATGCATGAGGATCGCCGCCGCCACACCATGCTCGGCCGCTGGGGCAACCCGGACGATCTGGCCGGCGCCGCGGTTTTTCTGGCGTCGTCTGCATCGGCCTATGTGACCGGCCAGGAATTGTTCGTCGATGGCGGCTGGACCGCGAAGGGCCTCGCGATCAGCGAGGGTGACAAGCCGTGACGACACTCGAACGCATCGGCTTCATGCAGGGACGGCTGTCGGCCATGGTCGACGGCAAGATCCAGGCCTTCCCGTGGAACGAATGGCGCGAGGAATTTCCCCGCGCCAGCGCGCTCGGCCTGACCCGGATCGAATGGACCATCGACCAGGACCGGCTGCGCGAAAACCCGCTGAACACCGCAGCCGGACAGCAGGAAATCATCGAACTGTCGCGCCGCACACGGCCTCAAGCCGGCGAGCCTGACCGGCGACTGCTTCATGCAGGCGCCGTTCTGGAAGGCGGACGGCGAGACGCAGAAATCGCTGGTGGACGATCTCGATCTGGTGCTCGCCTCCTGCAGCACCCTCGGCATCGAATTCGTCGTCATTCCGCTGGTCGACAACGGCAGGATCGAGAACGCCGCGCAGACCGAAACCTTGCTGCGCGTTCTGCTCGACCGCGCCTCCTCGCTGTCGAAGCAAGGCGTCAAGATCGTTTTCGAATCCGATCTGCCGCCCGCCCCGCTCGCGCAGTTCATCGACGACTTCCCGCGCGAGGTGTTCGGCATCAATTACGACAGCGGCAACAGCGCCGCGCTCGGCTATGATTCCGCCGAGGAGATTTCGGCCTACGCGCCGCGCATTCTCAATGTGCACGTGAAGGACCGGTTGCTTGGCGGCACCACCGTGCCGCTCGGAACGGGCGCTGCGGATCTGCCAAGAGCCATCCGGCTGATCGAGCAGTCCGGCTATCGCGGGCAATATATTCTGCAAACGGCGCGCGCCACCGACGGCGACCATGCCGGCGTGCTGGCACGATATCGCGACATGACCGTGCGCTGGATCGAGGACGCCGGGCGATGAAACTCGACATCGAGGGCCGGGTCGCATTGGTGGTCGGCGCCAGCCGCGGCATCGGCTTTGCCATTGCCGATGCGCTGGCCGCCGAAGGCGCCAAGGTCGCGATGGCGGCGCGCGGCCTCGACGGCCTCAAATCGGCTGCCGGCAGGATCGGCCGCGGCGCCTCGTTCCATGCCGCCGACGTCACCGATCCCGCCGCCGCGCAGGCGCTCGTGAACGAGGTCGAAAAGCAATGGGGCGCGATCGACATTCTCGTCTGCAACGTCGGCAGCGGCGCCTCGGTGCCGCCGGGCAAGGAAACCGCGGCGGAGTGGACGCGGGTGCTGGACATCAACCTGTTCGCCACGACCAACACGATCGAAGCCGCGCGGCCGCTGATGAGCCGCGGCAGCGGCGACCGCGCGATCGTCTGCGTCTCGTCGATCTGCGGGCTCGCCGCGCTCGGCGCGCCGGTGACCTATTCGGCGGCGAAGGCGGCGTTGAACGCGACCGTGCGCGGCCTCGCCCGGCCGCTGGCGCTTGAAGGCATCCGCATCAACGCGGTTGCGCCCGGCAACATCCTGTTCGCCGGCGGCACCTGGGCGCGCAAGATCGCCGAGAACAAAGCCGCCGTGGACGAGATGCTCACGCGCGAGGTGCCGCTGCGCCGGCTCGGCGAACGCCGGACGAGATCGCCGATCTCGTCGCCTTTCTCGCCTCCCCCCGCGCCGCGTTCGTCACCGGGCACGGTGATCGTCGCCGACGGCGGACAGTTGCGCGCTTGAACAGGAGCGTTCCATGACCGGCCCTCTCCGCTCGATACGATCTGACCGGACGCACCGCGCTCGTCACCGGCGCCGGCGGCCTGCTGGGACGTCAGCATGTCGCGGCGCTGGTCGATGCCGGCGCGCGCGTCGTGGTCACCGACATCGGACTGACGCAGGCCGATGCGACCATCGACTGCGGTCAAGGAAATCGCACCCGCCGCCGATCTCGATCGCCGCCGTGCATCGACGTCACCGTCGCAGGCATCGGTTCGCGCGGCTGGCCGACGATCTCGCCGGCCGCGGCATCGCCGTCGACATCCTCGTCAACAACGCCGCGATCGATCCCAAGGTCACCTCGACGCCCGGCGTCATGCATTCGTCGCGCTTCGAGGCGTTTCCGGTTCCGCAATGGCAGACCGAAATCGCGGTCGGCCTGACCGGCGCGATGCTGTGCGCGCAGGTGTTCGGCGGCGCGATGGCCAGGCGCGGCCGCGGCGTGATCCTCAACATCGCCTCCGATCTCGGCGTGATCGCGCCGGATCAGCGGCTCTACCGGCAGCCCCACGTCACGCGCGATGAAGAGCAGCCGGTCAAGCCCGTGACCTACTCCGTCATCAAGCACGGCCTGATCGGTTTGACCAAGTATCTCGCGACCTACTGGGCGGACCAGGGCGTCCGCGTCAACGCGATTTCGCCCGGCGGCGTCTTCAACAACCAGGATCCCGGCCTTCGTCGAACGGCTGACGCGGCTGATCCCGATGGGACGCATGGCCGGGTCGACGAATATCGCGCCGCCGTCCAGTTCCTCTGCTCGGACGCATCGAGCTACATGACCGGCCAGAACATCGTTATGGATGGCGGCAGAAGCGTATGGTAGGCCCCAAAGCCTGCCGTCGGTTGAACGGATCGGCTCGACATCCGCAATTGAACCTACTCCGGGCTCTTCCAGGCTCGCGCATCGTCACCGTGGACGTGCTTGGTCGTCTATCGGACATACGCCCCTAACATTTCGCGGTATGCGCCGAAGATGGCCTGCGTTGCCTTTTCCTTGCAATAGGCAAGGCGAAGAAATATGCATCTCGACACTCGCCAACTGTTGCGAGAACCCGCAGGAATTATCAACCTCCAGGTGAAAACTCCTGCGGAAGCTTACCAAGGTACCGGTTGGCGGAGGCCGCGGAATCAGGATCTGCTGCATTGCGGAATTATGCGGCCAACGACATTCCGTGCCGCCTCGGCATTGAGGATCAATGGTCAGATCATGAGTGCGGCGCCAAATGGGGAACTTGTCTTGAGGGCCATCCTAGTCGCAGGTCTGGAAATTCAAATGGCTGATTGCGGCAGCGACCATTGCCGCCGCCTCGGTGACTTTCGCCCTGTCCCGATCCGACACGCCTCAGGTCTGGACGGGCAAGACAATTCTGACGATCGGAATGGCGCCTACCAAGAGCTATCTCATCCAGGAAGGTGGATCGGCACTCGCACCGATCAAAACGCAGCGTGATGTGATTGCCGAAATATCCGATCCGCTGTTCAAGAAAAGAATTATAGCTCAGACGGCGTTCCAGCCGGCGACAGCTGCCTTCTCGCGAGAGATGACAGCATCCAGCCTCAGAGCCGTTGCACTCAATAACGACCGTGACGTAGCGGTCGAGGTCTCGGCAGCCTCCGACGAGGATGTTCAGGCAGTGCTCCGCGGGCTGGCTGCCGAAATCGAGAAGGAGCACAAGGAGATTATCAAGCAGCGGCTTGAGTCCGTGTCGGCTGAGGTCGAAGACCTGCAGAGCCGGATCGCCGTGATCGAGAAATCGCTCGAATCGATCGGTCGCGCTCCGGACTCCGTTGCCGACGATAAGTCCCAGTCGCGCCCGCCCGTGGTGATGCCGGACGCGTCGCTCCATGCGGACCTGGAACGATCTGAAGGATCGTATTCGACGCGGTTCGAATCTGATAAAGTTCAGCGAACCGACGGTTTTTCGTGCTGAACCTGATTCCTACCCGCGCGCAGCTCGCTCGATTGGAGCGTTGCGGGCATCGATCCTGGCAGGGCTTGGCATGCTGGCGGCAATGATCGTGCTGACCATCGTTGTGAGTTCCCGCCCGCGGGCATCCGACTAGCGTCCCTTCAACCGGACCAGAGCAGACGACAGCACTGTCACAATGGCTACTCTTCCGGCACAGATCGCAGTCGTACTGTCAGGCGCGGCGCTGATACTTTGTGTGCTTCACCTCGCAGCCTACAGGCCGGTTATTTTCCTGGCGTTCTTTTTCATCCTCTTCACACTGGTCTGGCGGACAGCGGCGTCGATGTATATCGATCTTGCCGGCCCGGTCCTGTCGACGCAAACCTATTCGTATGTCGGGCCGGGGCTGATGACGCCGTTGCACGTCCTCGCCTATTTTCTTACCTTGATGCCGTTTTACTTCCTGCTGAGGCAGAAGCTCGTCGATGGCTGGTTGGCCGATGCAGACCGGCGTAGTGCGCCACCGGGCATGCTGACGCTCTCGGACCTCACGTTCATCGTATCGCTGCTGTTTCTCGGATATCTTTTCGTGGACCTGATCCGCCATGGATCGATCCCGCTGTTCGCAAAGATCGAGCGATTTGTTTACACCGAAAAATACGCCGGCGCCGCGCATCGATGGCTGGTCCAGTACGGAAATTTCGTCTGTTTCTGGTGGGGCGTCATGCTCGCGGCGGAACGGCTCCGCAATCGACGGTTCGACATTCGCTACATGGCGCTGATCGGATTGCTGATGTTTTACATGTTTCTTACCGGCAATCGTTTCTCCGCGTTTTACAGCTACGGCAGCTTCTTCATCTTGCCGCTGTCGGCTGTGATCGCCGTGGAGGCCGGCAACATCAGGGGTTCCCGATCGTTCCTCTGGATGACCCGCGCATTCAAGCGCCGGGACCTGATTGCGTTCGGCGTGATTGCCTGCCTCATTGCGATCGTCATCACCATCGGAATCTACAACAATCTCGCCAACGTCCGCGGATACCAGGAGTGCAGCAATCCTCCCGCAATTTCTGGAGCGTGCGCTGATCCAGCCCAGCGAGTTGGGCTGGCTATCCTACCAACGCGTCTTCGTGCTCAATCACTGGCAACCCTATCGGACTTTCGACTTTCTGTTCCAGATGCCGCTCGACGCCGGCAGGAACACGACGCCCCAATATCTGATGCTCCAGTCGATTGGCGAGCCGCGAACCTATGAGCACATTTCAGCGGGGGCACAGTTTGCAGGCGGTTTCCCCGAGATCTACTTCGAATTGTTCGGACCATTCTATGCGTGGCCGTTCATTTTCGGCGCGGGTTACATCGCCGCCGGATTGACGGCCTTGATCGTCAAGGGCGTGATCCAGGGCCGCTATGCTTCCGCGTTTCTGGCGTTCTACGTCCTGTACGGTTTTTACGTCATGTATATCGGCGGAATGCTCAATTTCGTGGCCACCCCGATCTATTGGCTCAAGATCGGCGCTTTGGTTGCTGCCCTGGCGCTGGAAAGCAGCCTTGCGCGGATCGGAATGCCGCTGGTTCCGTGGTCATTGTTTCGCATTCCAAAAGCAGATTGGCAGAAGTGGGTTCTGCCACGCCGTTCAGCTTGACCCGAGCCTCAAAATCTCCCAGAGAAAATCGAATGACGGAGCACGTCGGAGCCCCCTCACTCTTTAAGAGCGACGATCGCATTCAGGAGACCCACCTAGCGGCAGGACACATGATACTGTGCGGCTTCGTCGAGGATGCCCTGTGCTGAGACAGGCTGTCATTCTGGTCGGCGGCCTCGGCACCCGGCTTGGCGAGCGGACCAAGACGACGCCGAAACCGATGCTGCCTGTCGGCGGCCGTCCGTTCCTCGACACGCTGATCGATGAAATCGCGCGATACGACGTCTTCGACGAAATTCTGCTGCTGGCGGGCCACAAGGCCGAGAGCATTCAGGCGCGCTATGACGGCACGGTCAGGGGACGCGCCCGTCTCGCCGTTTCGCTCGAGCCGGCGCCGCTCGGAACGGCCGGCGCGCTGGTTCACGCCACGGACCTGCTGCAGGAGCGCTTTCTGCTTCTCAATGGCGACTCATTCTTCGACTTCAACATCCTCGATCTGGTCGCGCGCGCCAACACCAGCCTTGTTCACATGGCCCTGCGCGCCGACGTCGTCGGCGACCGGTACGGCCGGGTCTTGCTCGACGGCGATCGGGTTCGATCCTTCATCGCACCGGGCCAGGGCGCGACCGGTCCGGTCAACGCCGGCGTCTACGTGCTCGACCGGTCGATCGTCGCCCGCGCCGGCGCGCTGCCCGCCTCTCTCGAGCAGGACGTCTTCCCTGCGCTGGCCGCCGCCGGCGCCATGAGCGGAACTTCCTATCGCGGATACTTCATCGATATCGGCATACCCGAGGATCTCGCGCGCGCGGATGTCGAACTGAATCGAGAAGACTGACGGCGCCCGGCCGTCTTCTTCGATCGCGACGGCGTCCTCAATCATGATTCAGGCTACACGTTCGAGGCCGGCAAGCTGCAATGGATCGAAGGCGCCCGCGAAGCCGTCAAGGCGGTCAACGATGCCGGCTGTTTCGCATTCGTCGTCACCAACCAGTCGGGCGTCGCCAGAGGTTTCTACGAGGAAAGCCACGTGCAGGCGCTGCACCGCTGGATGGCGGACGAGATGGCTGCCATCGGGGCCCATATCGATGCCTTCGAATATTGCCCGGATCACCCCGACGGGACCGTCGAGCGATATCGCCGCGTCAGCGATCGGCGCAAGCCCGGACCGGGCATGATCACCGATCTGCTCGGCCGCTTCCCCGTCAATGCGGATGACAGCATCCTGATCGGCGACAAGGCCGAGCGATCTCGATGCGGCCCAGGCCGCCGGCCTGCAAGGGACACCTGTTTTCGGGCGGCAACCTCGAAACCTTTGTGAAGCAGCATCTGCCGCACCGGCCCGCCTCCGCGCCATAGCCGGCCGAGGCCGGACGCCGGCCACATCCGGCGCAGCCGGTCCGATTGCTCCGAATGCACCGGTTTTCCAGCATTAATCGCACCGTTCGTTTGCGCGCGGGCGGCTATTGTGCTATAGCGCCATCGTATTGCGAAGACTGCAATAATCGCCGTTCTTGGGGTCCGGCATGGATGATCTGAAGGACGCCCGCGTACTCGTCACCGGCAGCGACGGGTTCATCGGCTCGCACGTCGTCGAGGAACTGGTCCGCGCGGGCGCCAACGTCAAGGCGGTCGTGCTCTACAACTCCTTCAACTCCTGGGGCTGGCTCGATACGGTTTCCGCCGACGTCATGAAATCGGTGGAAGTGGTCGCCGGCGACATCAGGGATCCGCACTTCATGATCGCGGCCGCCGCCGGATGCACCGACGTCATGCACCTGGCCGCGCTGATCGCGATTCCGTTTTCCTACGTCGCGCCCGACTCCTATGTCGAAACCAACGTCCGCGGCACGGTGAACGTCCTGCAGGCCGCCCGCCATGCGGGCGTGCGCCGCTTCGTCCAGACGTCGACCAGCGAAGTCTATGGCAGCGCGCAGTTCGTGCCGATCAAGGAGAGCCATCCGCTGGTCGGGCAATCGCCCTACTCGGCGTCGAAGATCGCATCCGACCAGATGGCGCTGTCGTTTCATGCCTCCTTCGACATGCCGGTCGTCGTCGTCAGGCCGTTCAACACCTACGGGCCGCGCCAATCGGCGCGCGCCGTGATCCCGACCATCATCAGCCAGATCGCGTCCGGCAAGCGCAAGATCCGCCTCGGCGCGGTCAGCCCGACGCGCGACTTCTCGTTCGTGACGGATACCGCGCGCGGCCTGATCGCGGGCCTGACGGCGCCGGCAGAACAGACCGTCGGACAGACGATCAATCTGGGCAGCGGCTTCGAGATATCGGTCGGCGCGACCGCGAGCATGATCGCCGAGGTGATGCAGGCCGAACTCGAAATCGAAACCGACGAGGCGCGGCTTCGACCTGCCAACAGCGAGGTGGAGCGGCTTTGGGCCGACAATTCCAAGGCCCGCCAGCAACTCGGCTGGTCACCCGAATTCGGCGGACTGGACGGCATGCGCCGCGGGCTCGAAAAGACGGCGCAATGGTTCGTGGACCCGGCCAATCTCGCGCGCTACAAGGCTGACGTCTACAATGTATGAGGGCAGATGTGGGCATTGCGGTAACGAAATCCGATCGCTTCGACGTGCAGAACGATCGTTGCTGCGGTTCAGCGCGCCGCGGGAACGCCCAATGGCACGCTGGCGCTGCACGAGCCGGTGTTCGCCGGCAACGAAATCGCCTATCTCGAGGAATGCATCAAGAGCACCTTCGTGTCGTCGGTCGGCAAGTTCGTCGACCGCTTCGAGAGCATGCTGGAAGAAGTCACCGGCGCCAGGCGCGCCATCGCGGTCGTCAACGGCACCGCGGCGCTGCATGCCTGCTTCACGCTGGCCGGCGTCGAAGCCGGGCGACGAGGTGATGTCACCGGCGCTGACGTTCATCGCGACCACGAATGCGATCGCCTATTGCGGCGCGAGCCCGCATTTCGTCGACAGTTCGTTCAAGACGCTCGGAATGGATGCGCAGGCGCTCGGCGCCCGCCTCGACGCGATCGCGCAACGCGGCCCGGACGGCACGATCAACCGCGAGACCGGCCGCCGGATCGCGGCGATCGCCCCGATGCACACGTTCGGCCATCCCGTCGACATGGACGAGATCGTCGCCATCGCGCGGCACTGGGACATTCCGGTGGTCGAGGACGCCGCTGAATCGCTCGGCTCGACCTACAAGGGTCATGCGGTCGGCTCGCAGGCCCGTCTCGCGGCGCTGAGCTTCAACGGCAACAAGATCGTCACCACCGGCGGCGGCGGCGCCATCCTCACCAATGACGAGGAACTCGGCCGCCGCGCCAAGCACATCACGACCACCGCGAAGCTGCCGCACAAATGGGCCTTCGTGCATGACGAAGTCGGCTTCAACTATCGGCTGCCCAACCTCAATGCGGCGCTCGGATGCGCGCAGCTCGAACAGCTCGACGGCTTCCTCGCCAGCAAGCGCCGGCTGGCCGCGGCCTATCAGCGCGCTTTCGCAGGCGTTCCCGGCGTCGCAGTTCTCGCGCGAGCCGGAGGGAACGACCAGCAATTACTGGCTCAACGCCATCCTGCTGGACGAAGCTCATGCCGGCCTGCGCGACGAGGTGCTGACCGCGCTCAACGCTTCCGGTTTCGGCGCCCGTCCGACCTGGACGCTGATGCACCGGCTTCCCATGTTCGCCGCCTGCCCGCGCGGCGATCTCCGCGTCGCCGAATTGATCGAGCGCCGGTTGATCAACCTTCCGAGCAGCGCCAGCATTCAGGCCCGCGATGACTGACACAGCCCCGGAAAATCTGCTTCGTCACCGGCAGCCGCGCCGATTTCGGCCTGCTGATATGGCCGATGCGCGCGATACAGCAGACCGCCGGGCTGAAGCTGCAGCTCGATCGCCACCGGCATGCACCTGTCGCCCGAGTTCGGCTACACCATCGACAATATCCGGGCTGAAGGTTTCACCGTCGACGACACCGTCGAGACGCTGCTCAGCAGCGACTCCGGCGTCGGCGTCGCCAAATCCGTCGGCCTCGGCGTCATCGGGTTTGCCGATGCGTTCGCGCGGCTGACGCCCGACCTCGTCGTGGTGCTCGGCGACCGCTACGAGACCTTCGCGGCGGCGCAGGCCGCGATGTACATGCGGCTGCCGATGGCGCATCTGTTCGGCGGCGACGTCACCGAGGGCGCGATCGACGAATCGATCCGCCACGCCATCAGCAAGATGTCGCATCTGCATTTCACGAGCAATGCCGATTCCACGCGGCGGCTGACCCAGCTCGGCGAGGACCCGTCGCGCATCTTCACGGTCGGATCGCCCGGCATCGATTCGATCAAGCGACTGAAGCTGATGGACCGCGAGACCATCGGCCGCGAGGTCGGAATGGCGCTCGGCGAACGCAACGTTCTCGTCACCTTCCATCCCGGTCACGGTGGAAGCGGACCGCTCGGTCGGCTCGCTCGATGAACTGTTCGCCGCGCTTTCCGCGCTCGATCCGGCGTTCCGCCTGTTCTTCACGCTGGCCAATGCCGACGCCGAAGGCCGCGCCCTGAACGAGCGGATCAAGGCGTTCGTCACGGGCCGGCCGAACGCCATCGCGGTCGCCTCGCTCGGGCAGCTTCGCTACATCAGCCTGATGAACCAGGTCGACGTCGTCGTCGGCAATTCCTCGAGCGGCATCTACGAGGCGCCGTCGCTCAACGCCCCCAGCGTCGACATCGGCGACCGGCAGAAAGGCCGCGAGCGCGCCGCTTCGGTGTTCCACGCGGCGCCGGAACGTCAGGCCATCAGCGCGGCCATCGCGGCGGCGCTGCGCCGCGGCCGGCAGCCGACCGTCAGCCCCTATGGCGACGGCGAGGCCAGCCGGCGCATCGCCGACGGCATCGCCAGCGATCGCGGATTTTCGCGCGCTGCTGCAAAAAGGCTTTCATGACATCCGCAACGGCGGGGCATGCGAAATGACGGGCCGACGCACGCTCATCATCGCGGAAGCCGGCGTCAATCATTCCGGCAGTCTCGAGACCGCGCTGGCCCTCGTCGACGCGGCCGCGGATGCCGGCGCCGACATCGTGAAATTCCAGACCTTCAACGCCAATTCAATGGCCGGACGCGCGGCCCGAAAGGCCGATTATCAGCAGCGCACCACGGACGCCGCGCGAAAGCCAGCTTGCCATGCTGCAGCGGCTGGAGTTGCCGCAATCGGCGCATCACCCGCTGATCGCGCGCGCGAAGGCAGCGCGGAATAGAATTCCTGTCGACGCCGTTCGACCCGAAGTCACTCGAATTCCTGCTGTCGCTCGACCTGCCGCGCATCAAGATCGGCTCCGGCGACCTGACCAATGCGCCATTGCTGCATGACGCTGGCCAAGGCCGGCGCGACGCTGATCCTGTCGACCGGCATGGCAACGCTCGGCGAAGTCGAGGAAGCGCTCGGCGTGCTGGCCCATGGCTATGGCGGCAGCAACGATGCGCCCGGCATTGCCGCGTTTCGCGCGGCGTGGCGCGATCCGGCGGCGCGGCGGCGTCTCGCAGAGAAGGTCAGCCTGCTTCATTGCACGACCGAATATCCCTGCCCGCCGGAGGACGTAAACCTCGCGGCCATGCAGGCGATGCGCACCGCGTTCGAGCTTGCCGGTCGGCTACTCCGACCACACCGACGGCTTCGAAATATCGCTGGCCGCGGTCGCGCTCGGCGCCACCATCATCGAAAAGCATCTCACGCTCGACCGCAACGCCGAGGGCCCGGACCATGCGGCCTCGCTCGAGCCCGGTGATTTCGCCCGCATGGTGTCGGCCATCCGCAACATCGAGGGCGCGATCGGCGACGGCATCAAGACGCCGAAGAATTCCGAGATCAAGAACATGCCGATCGCGCGCAAGAGCCTGGTGGCGGCGCGGCCGCTTCAGGCCGGCGATACGTCTGGGCACCGGACGATATCACCAGCAAGCGTCCCGGCTCCGGCCGTCCGCCGATCGAATACTGGTCTCTGATCGGCACGACGGCAGACGCGCCCCTACGATCCGGACGATCCGATCTAGGGTCGAAAGCACAATTTGCAATCTGGCCGTCTGCACCGCCAAAACCGCTATTAACAACGTTGGCCGGCCACCGTTCCGCCATTGGGGATTGACGCCGCGGTTCGCAGCCGCGATATACCTGCATGATCCATCGAGCGCCGCTAGTGATCGGCCGAAACGCAAGGTAGTAGCCATGAAATCCTGGCGCAAAGCCATCGTCGGATCGGAGGCGACGGTGAGCGAGGCCATTGCCGCGATCGAGAGCGGCAGCATTCAGGTCGCGCTGGTGCTGGATGGTCAGAGCCGCCTCGTCGGTATCGTCACCGACGGCGACATTCGCCGCGGCCTGCTGCGCGGCATTCAGCTTTCCGGATTGGCCACCGAAGTCATGAACCGCTCCGCGGTGTCGGCGCCGGCGACGCTGTCGCGCGAGGAGCGGCTGCACCTGATGCGGCAGAAATCCATCAAGCAGCTTCCGCTGCTCGATGGCAGCGGTCAGTTGATCGGCGTCGAGACGTTCGACGAGTTGATCGAGGCGCCGCACTATCCGAATCCGGTTCTCATCATGGCGGGTGGACTTGGCGAACGGCTCGGCGCGCTGACGCGCGAGCGCCCCAAGCCGATGCTCAATGTCGGCGGACGGCCGCTGCTGGAGACCATCATCCGCAACGTCGTGCAGCAGGGCTTTCGGAACATATTCATCTCGGTGAACTACCGGGCCGAAATGATCGTGGAGCATTTCGGCGACGGCTCCGCGCTCGGCGCGACGATCCAGTATGTTCACGAAGCCGAACGGCTGGGCACCGCCGGCGCGCTGGGTTTGTTGCCGCAGCCCTCCGAACTGCCTGTGGTCGTCACCAACGGCGATATCCTGACCACCATCAATTACGGCGCCCTGCTCGACTTCCACAACGGCACGTCGAGCGGAAGCCACGATGGCCGTCCGCGAGCACAAGGTGCACGTGCCCTACGGCGTCGTCACCGCCAACGACGGCTACCTCGAGACCATCAGGGAAAAGCCGACCGAATCCTGGTATGTCAGCGCCGGCATCTATGTCGTCGGCCCCGCCGTATTCAATCACGTCGAACGCGGCGTGCACATCGACATGCCGACGGTGCTGGAGCGCGTCGTCGCCAACAAGGGCCGCGTCGCGGTCTATCCGATCCGGGAGTACTGGCTCGATATCGGCCGGATGGAGGATTTCGAGCAGGCGCATGCGGAATTCAACGAGGTCTTCCCGTGAGATCAATCAATGCCGTTGTCATCGGCCTCGGTTCGATCGGGCAGCGGCATGCACGCGTGCTGAGGGAACTCGGCCACGGCGTGACGACGGTCAGCCGTCGCGGCGATGGCGACTACACATCGATCGCCAGCGCGATCGCCGCCGCCCGTCCCGGATATGCGGTTATCGCGACGGAAACGTCGCAGCATGCCGAATCGCTTCGTCAGCTCGCCGAGGCTGATTTCCGCGGATCCGTTCTGGTGGAGAAGCCGGTCTTCGCGCATTCCGCGCCGGCTCCGGATTATCCCTTTGCCAGCCTCGTCGTCGGCTACAATCTGCGCTTTCATCCGGTCATGACCGCCTTTGCCGAGCGGCTCGGCGGACAGAGCAGGCAATCACGGTCTCGGCCTATGTCGGGCAGGATCTCCGCGACTGGCGGCCGGGACGCGATCACCGCACGACCGCATCGGCAACGCTGCAGGCGGGAGGCGGCGTACTCCGGGACCTCAGCCACGAACTGGATTATCTGCTATGGCTGTTCGGTCCGTGGCAGCGGGTCGCTGCGCTGGGCGGCTCGTCCGGAGCGCGGCAGGTCGATGTGGACGATCACCTCGACCTCCTGCTCGAAATGACAGCGGTCGCAGGCGGTTCAGGTCCACATGGACTATCTGGATCAACCCGGCATCCGGAAGATACGGGTAAATCTGGCTGAGGAAACCATCGAGGCCGATATTCTCGGCGGGCGCCTCACCGTCAATGGCAAGGCTCATGAATATCCCGAGCGAGCGGGACGAGAGCTACAAGAACATGCACCTTGCCGCCATCGAGCGGCGCGCGGCCCGATCTGCACGTTCGCGGAAGGACTTGCCGTCATGGATCTGATCGACGCCAGCGAACGCGCATTGCAGTCGCGCATGTGGATATCGGCATGAGGTCGTTCTGCACGATATGCGCGCGCGGCGGCTCCAAGGGAGTGGTCGGCAAGAACGCCCGCGAGTTGCTGGGAAAGCCCCTGCTCGCCTGGACCATCGAGCAGGCGAGGCAGACCGGCTTGTTCGAAGCGATCGCATTCAGCAGCGATTCCGATCTGCTGCTGCAGGCTGCCTTGAAGGCGGGTGCGGATATCGCCGTCAAGCGTCCGGACGTGATGGCGACCGATACCGCCCCCAAGCTTCCCGCGATACGCCATTGTCTCGAACAGGCGATCGTCCATACCGGAAATACCCCGGAAATCTTTGTCGATCTCGACGTCACGTCGCCGCTGCGGCTGCCATCCGACATCACCGGCGCGGTCGAACTGCTGGAGAAATCCGGCGCGCGCAACGTCATCACCGGCGCGCCCGCGCGCCGCTCGCCCTATTTCAATCTGGTCGAGGCGACGCGCCGACGGCACGGTCGGCCTGTCCAAGGCCGCCGAACCCGCCGATCGCACGCCGGCAGGATGCGCCGCGCTGCTTCGACATGAACGCCTCGATCTATGCATGGCGCGTCGCCCCGTTTCTCGAAAACCCGTCGGTGTTCTACCCGGACACGCAACTGTTCGAGATGCCGGAGGAGCGATCCGTCGACATCGATTCCGATCTCGATTTCACGCTGGTGGAACTGCTGCTCCGCAAACGGCTGGCGTTAACGGAGACCACATCATGACCGCGTTCAAGGATCTGTTCGACCTCAAGGGACGCACCGCCGTGGTGACCGGCGGATGCGGGATTCTCGGACGCCGCTTCACCGAAGGTCTGGCCGAGTTCGGCGCCAAGGTCGCCATCATCGATCTCGACGCAGCAAGCGGTTCAGACCGCGGCTTCGGAACTATCCGCGCGCTACGCCATCGACGCAAAGGGCTACGCCTGCGACATCACGCAGCCGGAAACGATCCGCCGGCGGCCGATGCCATCGAAGCGGACCTCGGACCGGTTTCGATCCTGCTCAACAACGCCGCCAGCAAGACCCGCGACGTCGATGCGTTCTTTGCGCCGGTCGCGACGTTCTCCGCGGAAACCTGGCGGGAGATCATGTCCGTCAATCTCGACGGCATGTTCAACGTGGCCCAGGTTTTCGGAACCCTGATGGCCGAGCGCGGCTACGGCAGCATCGTTCAGACCGCGTCGATCTATGGCCTGATGGCGCCGGACCAGCGCATCTACGAAGGCTCCGAATATCTCGGACGCGCGATCAACACGCCCGCGGTCTACACCGCATCGAAGGCCGGCGTGATCGGATTGACCAAGCACCTCGCCACCTATTGGGGCGCACAGGGCGTTCGCGTCAACACGCTGACCCCGGGCGGCGTCGAGAGCGGGCAGAACGATACGTTCAAGCAGCGCTATGGCGCGCGTGTTCCGCTCGGCCGAATGGCGCGCGCCGACGAGATGGTCGGCGCCGTGCTGTTCCTGGTCTCCGATGCGGCATCCTATGTCACCGGTCAGAATATCGCGGTCGACGGCGGGCTGAGCGCATGGTGATGCGATCCCGATGATCAAGCGCCTGATCCAGAACACCGTCATTTCGACTATCGCGTTTGGCGCCGCCGCAATCCTTGGTCTGATCGTTATCCCGGTGATCATCCGCACCTGGGGCGTGACCGAATTCGGCCTCATCGTCATCACGCGGCTGCTGCTGCCGTCCGGCATGATGGCCGTTCTGGACTTTGGCCTGTCGGAGGTCGCGACCCAGGTCGTGGCCCGCGCCAGGGAACATCGCGACTGGGACCTGGTCGGCCGCCAGCTTTCGTTTCTGACGGTCATATCGATCCTGCTGGCGGCGACCTTGAGCGCCTCGATCTGGCTGGGTGCGCCATATCTCACGGTCGCTGATGAAGGTCGACGCCGCCCATGCCGAGCAGGTTCACCGACATCTTGCACTATACGGCGCTCGCAAATCTCGTCCTGGTTCCGGCGCTGGTCTGGGAAGGAACGGTCAAGGGATTCGAACGCTACAATCTGCTGCGGATATCGGAGTTCACGTCGACGCTGGCCTACGTGGCCCTGACCGTCTGGGCTTCCACGGTTTCGGCCTCGTTCGAAATTGTCGCCTACATCTATCTGGCCACCCTCGTGCTGCGCGCGCTCGCGGTGCTGGTGGCCACCATCACCGCGCTGACAACGAAGGACGCGAGGTTTGCGGCCTGGACCATCCAGATTCGTCGCGAGTTGTTGCATCGATGCCTGCTGCTGCTCCAGGGCAAGCTGATCGGCGGCATCACCGGGCCGATTCAGCCGTTCGTTGTCGGGCTGTTGTTCGGGCCGACCGCCGTCGGCATCTACGATGCGCTGGTTCGGCTCTCGCGCGTATCCAAGATCCTGGTCGGTCTTCTCACCTCGGCCTTGCTGCCGGTCGCCAGCCGCCTCGACGAGCGCGGCAGTTCGACGACGTTCCAGCGCCTCGGCGAACTCGGCCTCATCATGCTGCCGATGTTTACGCTGCCGCCGCTCGCGGCGGCCGCAATCCTTTCGCCCGAGATCCTGCAACTGTGGATCGGCCCCCTGCTCGCACCCTATGCTTTCTGGATGGGCCTGAGTTTTGTGATTCCAATCTGCGCGCAATACCTGGCGATCGGCAAGCGTCATATTCCTGACGCGCACCGAGAGTCCAGGCACGGCTGAACTTGCTAATGGGCCTGCAATTGCTCATCTGGGCCGCGGTCTCCGCCGCGACGCTGGCTGTTTTTGCCGAGCGGGCACTGATTCTCGGCCAGGCCGTCGGAAGCCTTGCTGGTGCTGCCCTGGCAAATCGGCACACTGCGCCGCGCCCTGGATTTCGAAGCTCGGAAGCTTCCTCAGAGCCGTCGGAACCCAGGCCACCATCCTGATAATTGGAAGCATTCTGTTGTGGTTTCTTGCCAGTTACATTCGGGTTGACAGCCTGATAAAATTGGCTTTGGTAGCCGGCAACGTTCTGCCTTACCAGCTGGGTTGCACAGTATTTCCTCGTCCTGGAAGCAAGGCACCGCGCCGTTTTCCCCGCAATCGGCCACTTGATGGGGCTGACGCCCAAAAAGCAACTGACCGAACGCTGACTGGATCTACGGAATGAAGACGACTGGCGCGAACGACATCGTTGGGATCGCTTTCTCCGGCGTCGCTGCCGGACCGGGCGATCACCTACGCCGTCGATATCGCAAGAAGCGTCTATCGCCTGATCCTGCGGCGGATCGAGCGCACCCGGGACGAGGTGAACTCCGAGTACAATCTGCTGCATTGGCAAAATATGCTCTCCAGCAAGGCGTGGCTCAAGGCCGCGAGACCTCGCCGACTTTCTGGCTCCGCCGAACTCGACCGAACGCCTGCGAAAGGTCGACAACCAGATTCTGCGGATCAGCGGCCAGAAGTATTACCGGTACCGCATCGGCGCGTTGGGCGATCTGATCGCTGCGTCATGGCGGCGACGCCAGGCGGATCGTGGAACTCGGCACCGGCTACGGCTACAATCTGTTTTCGCTTCACCTGAACCACCCGGACTGGACCTTCAAGGGTTTCGACATCTCTCCGAACGGCATCGCCGCCGGACGCGAAATCGCCGATCATTTCGCCCTGTCGGACAAGATTTCGCTCGGACCGCATCGATTTGACCGACGCCAGCCGATCCCAACCTTGCCGCGATCGCGGGCGAGACCGCCTTCACCTATTTCTGCATCGAGCAGATTCCGTACGACGTGCGGAAGGTGGTCGAAAACATCATCGCCGCCAAACCGAAGCGCGTCATCAACATCGAGCCGACGACCGAGCTGCTCGACCTGACTCATCCCCGCGATCTCGTCAGCCTCGTCTATATCCGTTCGGTCGACTACCAGACGCAGCTGTTCTACGACACTCGACGAGCTGGAACGCGAGGGACGGATTCGCATCATCGCGCGCGAACGCATGCCGTTTGCTCCGACGATCAACAATGACGGGTTTCTGTATTGCTGGGAGCCGATATGACCATGAGCAATGCCGCCTCCACCGCACCGGTTGCCAAGAAGCAGAAGATCAGCCAGTTCCGCCGCCTGCTCTGGCACATGAACCGGACCGATCTGGGCTGGGTAACGAAGACCGCCCTGACCGGTCTTCAACTGGGCGCCCGCGCCAAGCGGATCGAACTGCTCAATACGCTTCCCGTCAGCGCCGGAATGGAGCGAGGCCAGCCGCCAGCTCAGCGAACAAGGCTATGTCGACGTTACCTCGATCGTCGACCGCAGCCTCGCGGAGGCCGTCGCTCGCCGTCGCGCAAGAGCAAGGTCGAGCCGGCTGGACGAACTCGCCGGAAAGCAGCAGCTCGGCCACAAATCGTTCTGGGTGAGCCTGCTCGACGAAGACCTGGTCGACGGCGCGTTCGCCACCGATCATCCGTTCGTGCGCTACGCGCTGCAGCCCGGCGGCGCTTCGGATCATCGGCGATTTCATGCACGAGCTGCCGCAGCTGTCGGACGTCCTGCTGACGCTGTCGCGGCCGACGGAAAACAAGCCGCTGAGCTATTCGCAGCTCTGGCATCTCGACCATGACGACAAGCGGGTCTGCAAGCTGTTCATCTATCTCACCGACGTTCGCGACACCGCCGACGGACCGCTGACCTTCATTCCGGCGCCGTCGTCGAAGCCGTTCCGCAACACGATCAAGAGCCACATGAGCGACGACAAGGTCTTCTCCAGGGTGGATCGATCCGCGGTCAAGGAAATGGTCGCGCCGCGGCTGTCGTCGTTCATCGTCAACACCGCGCGGTGCCTGCACATGGGCAGCCGCATCCTGTCCGACCGGACCCGCCTGCTCTACACGGCCACCTATATTCAGCCGCCGCGGATATATCCGGAACCGCCCGCCCGTTTCCGCGCGGCCGGCGCCTTGAACGAAATCGAGCGCACGGCAATGCGCCTCTGATGCCGGATTCGCCGGGGGAGCTGAAGATCGTGCGCATCGGATGGGTGGTCGATCACCCCAAGCGTGACTTGGCGGGAAGCGTCCTGGCTGCGTATCAGCTCGCCTCGCGCGGGGCATCGGTCGCCATCATCCCGATGTACGAGCAGGGCGTCGACGTGCCGCGCCTCGGACTGGATACGCTGGTCGCCAATTATGCCCGCGCCGCCAATCTCGACCTGATGCGCAGTTTTGCCGAGGCAGGGCTTGCGCTCTACGTTCTCGACACCGAAGGCGGCGTGCTGGCGGAAAAGGGCGGCAATTCGCCGCCCGGCGATGGCCGCCCATATCCGCGACAGCGGGTACGCCGATATCCTGTCGGGCTATTTCTTCTGGGGCGAGCCGGCTGCATGAGGCGTTCAACGACAACGAGACGATGAAGCCCGAGCAGCTTCACCTCACCGGATGCCCGCGCTTCGACTTCGCGGCGCCGCGCTGGCGAACGCTGCTCGACGGCGAGCGGCGCGGCTATCTGCTCGTCAACGCCAATTTTCCGCTGGTGAATTCCCGCTTCTCCAGCAAGCCGGGCGCCGAGCGCGAAGCCATGATCCGGGCCGGATGGGACGGCGCCTATATCGACCGCTTCCTGGTCGATCTCGAAGCAGGTCTTTGCCAACTATCTCGTCGAGATCGGCCGCCTGGCGGCGGCGCGGCCGGATCGCACAGATCCTGGTGCGGCCGCATCCCTTCGAGAGCGAGGAGGTCTATCGGGACGGCACTCGGCCGGCATGCCAATGTCGTCGTCGACGGCGCCGGCAGCGTCCTCGACATGATTCAAAATGCTGCGGCCATCATCCATCTCAACTGCGGCACGGCGATCGAGGCGGTGCTGCTCGGATAAACTGCCGATCCAGCTCGAATATCTCAACACGCCGGCCACGGCCGGACATGCGCTGCTGCCGGCGCGCGTCAGCCGGCGCCGCCTGTCGTTCGACGAACTGCTCGCCGTGGTCGACGATATCGACGGGGAAACGCGCGAAGTTCGATTTCGCCGGCGTTCACGCCGCCAACATCGACGCCTTCTTCCATCGCAATGACGGGTGGGCCGCCGAGCGCGTCGCCGATGTTCTGGTCGGCGTCGACCATCCGCCGCGAGCCCTTCGTGTCGCTTTCCAGCGCGCTCCGGGGCACGCGGCCGAACCCGAGCCTCGGGACAGATCGCCAAGGGCGCCGCCAGCCTGCTGTTCGGATCGGCGGTGACCGAGACGGCTGCGCACCTGGTTCAGCCCGGCCCGGCGCGACAAGCGAATCGAGCCGGCTTCCGTCGCCGGCGCTTGCTTGAGCGGATCGCCGCTCCACGACGAGCGCGACCCTTCGCTGTTCGCCGCGGAGCGCGCGCGGTGCGCAAGCCACCGGCTTGCCGCTTGCCAGCATCGCCATCGAAAAACGCCGCGAGCGCGCATGACCGCCTCGTCCGAAACGATCCTGATCACGACGCTCGCCGAGTACCAGACCCGGTTCTGGATTCCGGTGGCGCAGCGGTTGCGCAACGCCGGACGTGAGGTGCACCTGCTCGCGTTCGACGATCGCAGCGCGGAGATGGCGGAGGCGCAGGGCATCCCCGTCGTCAACATGTACCGGACCGGCCTTCAGGGCGGCGCGCCGATCGATGACCAGCACGCCTTCGCCGCACGGATCGCCGACTACGGCCTGGATGGAACGAACTTCCTGTTCAGCCACGAGCGCGTCACGTTCGGAATTCGCGATACCGCCGCGCTGCGCCGGCGGTTCATGATCTACACCAACGCGATGGAAGTCGTGCTCGATCGGTTGACTGCCGCGGGACGGCAGGTGATTGCGGTTCAGGAACTCGGCGGATTTCTCTCGGTCATCGCGTGCTTCTACGCCGCGAAGAAGCGAGGCGTCCGGAACTGGTTCATCGAGCCGTCGTTCTTTCGCGGCAGGCTTTACTATACGCCGGACAGTTTCAGCGCGCCCGACACGATGCCGGATGCCGGCGGACGCGGTCTCCGCCGATGTGCGCGCCTATCTCGACGACACCTTGCGGCAGCACTCCATCGTCATTCCGCAAAAGGACCGGCATCAATATTCGGCGGCCTTCAACAAGATCGCCAATGCACGGAACGCGCGCCGCCTGGTCGAGAAGCTCTGGGACCAGTTCGCACTCGGCAAGCATCAGGAGTTCGGACACAACCTCCGGCATGCCCGCACGCATGCCGCCATGGCGTATGGCGCCACGCGGCTTCGAAAACTCTATCGCCCGATGCCGGACGGACCGTTCGTCTACTATCCCCTGCACGTGCCGGCCGATATGGCGCTGACGCTGCGCTCGCCGGAATATCTCGACCAGGTCGCGACCATCGATTTCCTGCTGCGCACCATCCCGGACACGCACGTGCTCGTGGTCAAGGAACATCCGGCCCAGATCGGCGCCATCCCGGCCGGCCGCTTGTTCGAACTCGCGCGGCGCTTCGACAATTTCATCCTGCTGCCGCCGCAGACCAACAATTACGCCGTGCTGGGCCGCGCCGACGCCGTGGTCTCCGTCAACAGCAAGTCCGGCGCCGAAGCGATGCTGCTCGGCAAGCCGGTCGTGGTGATGGGCGACGCCTTCTATCGCTCCTGCCCGCTGGTGTTCACGGTCGACCGCCTCGCGGACGTTCCGCAGCGGCTTCACGATGCGCTGGCCGCGCCGCCGTTCGACCCTGCCGATACCGCGCCCTATTTCGAAACGGCGTGGCGGCAATCGTTTCCCGGGCGAACTCTATATCAGCGATCCCAGACAGCTCGATACTTTTGCGACCTCGTTGCTTGTCCGCGATCGCCGAACCGACGCCGCGCGGGTTGAAAGGCTTCTCCATGCCACTCGTTTCGATCATCACCCCATCCTGGAACGTGGCGCCGCTGATCGGCGAGACCATCGCTTCGGTTCAGGCCCAGACATTCACGGATTGGGAGCTGTTGATCGCCGATGACTGCTCGACGGACCAGACCGCCGCGGTCGTGGAAAGCCATGCGGCGAGCGATCCGCGCATCAAGCTGATCCGCCAGCCCCGCAACGGCGGCCCGGCGCTGGCCCGCCAGGCCGCGATCGAACAGGCGCAGGGCCGCTTCATCGCGTTCCTCGACAGCGACGATTTGTGGCTGCCGGCCAAGCTCGAACGGCAGATCGCCTTCGCGCAGAGCGAAGCGTGCGGCGCTGAGCTATACGGCGTTCCGCCGCATCAACGAGACGGGATCGGTCACCGGCCGACTGATCGAGGTGCCGGCCTCGCTTGAACTACGAGCAGTTGCTCAAGAACACGTCGATCGCGACACTGACCGCGCTGGTCGACCGCGACGTCGCCGGCAACATCGCCATGAAGAACGAACCCTATGACGATTTCTGTCTCTGGCTGAGCATCCTCAAGCCCGGACACGTCGCCTACGGGCTCAACGAAGACCTCGCCCGCTATCGCGTGCGAGGCAGTTCGGTATCCAGCCGTCCGATGCGCTCCGCCGGCTGGGTCTGGCACATCTACCGCAACGTCGAGCAGCTTTCGCCGGTCAAATCGGCCTGGTGCTTCGCGCATTGGGGCGCCCGCGCATGGCTGAAGCGGCGAGAATTCTGACTGACCGCGCCGATCTCCTGAAGCGGAATACGACGCGAAGTTCGATGCCGCACCCGGGCAACGCCCGGACCACTTCTTGTATTGGTATTAAATTACCACCAACGATATTACTGTCCTCCGGCCGGATATACCTATTGGCGAACTTTGCCGTTGCCGATACCACTCCGCCGGCCCGTCACAGGACGTGAGGCAGCCGACCGCTGAAAGCGGAAAACGTGGGAATAGCGATGTCGTTTGACCGAAACTACAAAGACAGCAGGATACTCGTCACGGGCGGCGCGGGCTTCATCGGATCCCACCTCGTCGAACGGCTGCTCGCCGCGGGCGCGGAGGTGGTTTGCGCGGACAACTACTTCACCGGCAGCCGCAGGAACATCGCCCACCTGCTGTCGAACCCGATGTTCGAGGCGATCCGGCACGACGTGACGTTTCCGCTCTACATCGAGGTCGACGCGATCTTCAACCTGGCCTGCCCGGCCTCGCCGATCCACTACCAGCGCGATCCGGTGCAGACCACCAAGACCAGCGTGCATGGCGCGATCAACATGCTCGGCCTCGCCAAGCGTCTGCGGGCGCCGATCTTTCAGGCCTCGACCAGCGAGGTGTATGGCGATCCGCTGATCCATCCGCAGACCGAGGATTACTGGGGCAACGTCAATCCGATCGGGATTCGTTCGTGCTACGACGAGGGCAAGCGCTGCGCCGAGACCCTGTTTTTCGACTATTGGCGGCAGCACGCGCTGCCGATCAAGGTTGCGCGCATCTTCAATACCTACGGTCCGCGGATGCAGCCCAACGACGGCCGGGTCGTTTCATCCTTCATCGTCCAGGCGCTCAAGGGCGACCCGATCACCGTGTTCGGCGACGGCGGACAAACCCGGTCGTTCTGCTATGTCGACGATCTCGTCGAGGCCATCACCCGGCTGATGCTGACCGAGGAAGACATGCACCGGACCGATCAATCTCGGCAACAATTCGGAATTCACCATTCTGGAACTGGCCGAGAAAGTGATCAGCTATACGAACTCGCGCTCGAAGCTCATTTTCAAGCCGCTGCCGCAGGATGATCCGCGGCAACGCCAGCCCGATCTCTCCAAGGCGAAGGCGCTGCTGAACTGGGAGCCGAAGGTCGCGCTCGCCGACGGCCTCAAGGAGACCATCGCCTACTTCAAGCACTCGCTCGAACTGTCGTAGGCGGACAGAGCCAATTTCGCCTCAGTACCCGCATGGCAGCGCCACGTCCATGATGCACTCGTCAGACAGCAGGCGCGCTCCGGACATCATGGAACGCATTCGTCTGGCGCTCGGGCTCGCGCTTCGGCCTGTTCGTCCTGATTTGCCTTCGCGTCGTCATCTGCTGCGCCTCGCTGGTCCAGGTCGCACATTGTCAATCGTACATGCTGTACGATGCCGACCGGCTCCCCTACGCGCTTGTTGCGGTCGCGGCCTTTTCGATCGTCTCGCTGCTCTTCGTATTCGCCCGCTTCAGCTTCGGTTACTTCATCGGCTTCAGCCTGTTCACGATGGTGCTCGGCTTCATCTGGCTGAACAGCTTCTCGAAGTTCAATTACGATCACCGGCTGGCCGGCCTTTCGGCTGCCGCGTCGGCGCTGCTGTTTCTGCTGCCTGCCCTGCTGATCAACGCCCCCGTCAAACAGGCCTTTGCGCTATCGCCCCGCGGCCTCGAGCACCTTCTGAAATTCATTCTGGTGCTGGCGCTGGGCACGATCGTCGCGGCCTCATTCTACAATTTCAGGCTGGTGTCGATCAGGCAGATCTACGATTTTCGCAACGAACTCCATTTTCCGGTCGCCGATACGCTACCTGACCGGAATTGTGTCTACCGTGCTGCTGCCGTTCGCCTTTGCCTGTTATCTGGCGCTCAATCGCCGCTGGCTGGGCGGCCTGCCGTTGCTTCTGATGCTGCTTTTCTATCCGATCACGCTCAGCAAGTTTGCGCTTTTTTCGACCGCGTGGATGCGTCGTCGTGCTGGTGCTTTCGAGGATTTTCGAGTCCAGGACTACGACCATCCTGTCGGTCCTTCTGCCGATGCTTGCTCGGCGTGATCTTGATGGCGGCGTACCCAACCGGTACTACGCTGTATTATTTCGACCTGGTCAACATCCGAATGATGGCGACCCCATCCAGCGCCATGGACATCTACAACGACTTCTTCTCAAGTCACCCGCTGCACCTGGTTCTGCCAGATATCCTTCCTGAAACCGTTGATGAGCTGTCCGTATCAGGAGCCGCTGTCGGTCGTGATGGAAAAGACCTACCAGCTCGGCAACCTCAACGCATCCCTGTTTGCGACGGAGGGTATCGCCTCGGTCGGACTGTATTTCGCGCCGCTGGCGGCGCTGGTGTGCGGACTTGTCATGGCGATCGGCAACCGGGCGTCGGCGGGACTGCCGCCGCGCTTCGTCCTGATCTCGAGTGCGCTGCTTCCCCAGACCTTTCTCAATGTGCCCTTTACGACGGCATTGTTGACACATGGCGCCGGATTCCTGTTTCTGCTGTGGTACGTCATGCCGCGCGCGATGTTCGAACCGACGATCGAACCGAAGACCACCCTCGGACCTGACGTGACCGGAGGACTTCGATGCAAAGCGTTCTGATCACCGGCGGCGCGGGCTTCATCGGCCAGAACCTGGTGCATGCGTGGCGCGCCGCGCGGCCGGCCGACCGCCTGATCGTGGTCGATGCGATGACCTATGCGGCCAACATCCGAAGCCTCGAGCCGCTGATCGCCGATCGCAGCATCCAGTTCGTGAAGGGCGACATCGGCGACGCGGCGCTGATGCAGCGCCTGTTCGACGAACACAAATTTACGCGCGTGGCGCATCTGGCCGCCGAGTCGCATGTCGACCGGTCGATCAGCGATCCCGAGGCGTTTCTGCAAACCAACGTGCTCGGCACGTTCACGCTTGCTGAAGGCGGCGCTGGATTGCCTGGCGCGACGGCGGCGATGCTCGACAGCGCGCGATTTCTGCATGTCTCGACCGACGAAGTCTATGGCTCGCTCGGCCCGGCCGATCCCGCCTTCACGGAATCCTCGCCCTATCGTCCGAATTCGCCCTACGCGGCGAGCAAGGCGTCGAGCGACCATCTGGTCCGCGCGTTCGTCGCGACCTACGGCATGCCGGCGCTGATCACGAACTGCTCCAACAATTACGGCGCCTATCAGCACCCGGAAAAACTCATTCCGCTGATGATCATCCATGCGCTGGAAGGCAAGCCGCTGCCGGTCTACGGCGACGGCTCCAATGTCCGCGACTGGCTGCACGTCTCCGATCATTGCGACGCGCTGATGAACGTGATCGAGCGCGGCCGCACCGGCGAAACCTACAATGTCGGCGGCGGCAACGAGCGCAACAACCGCGACGTGGTGGGCCTGATCTGCGACACGATCGATGCCGCCTTCGCCGCCGAGCCCGCCCTCGCCTCGCGCTTTCCGTCCTGTCCCGCAGCCTCCGGCCGCTCCTGCCGCACGCTCATCAGCTATGTGACCGACCGCCCCGGCCACGATCACCGCTATGCGATCGACGCGACCAAGCTCGCGACCGAACTCGGCAGCCGCTGCAGCGTCGGTTTCGAGAGCGGACTGGCGCAGACCGTGCAGTGGTATCTCGACCACGAAGCATGGTGGCGCGACGTCACCAGCGGCGCCTACAAGGCCTGGATCGACAAGAATTACGGCTTCCGGCTCGCGGTCTAGCCATTCATGCGCATCCTCGTGCTCAATGCGGACTACCCGCGCTTCCTCGAGCTGGCTCTATCGCCGCCAGCCGGGGCTCGGAAGCGCCGGTTACGCGGCGCAGATGGCGGCGCGAAACGCCAGCCTGTTCGGCGTCGCCGATTTCTATTCGCGGAATTTTGCCGCGCTCGGCCATCCCGCGGCGGAGATCCACGTCAACAATGCCTGGCTGCAGACGGCGTGGGCGCGCGAGCACGGGATGGCCGTCGAAGCGGCCGGGCCCGCCGACGCCGAGCGGAAGCACCGCGCTTCCAGCCTGGCTGCAGCGCGCCGTGACGCCGTTGAAGCCGATGCTGCGGCCATTGGCCCGCAAGGTCGGCCTCAGCCCCAGCCTCGACGCGCAGGCCGAGACGATCCTGCTGGCCCAGATCGAGGATTTCAAACCCGACCTGGTGCTCAACCAGGACACGTTTCACGTCGACCCCGGCCTGATGCGGCGCATCAAGGCGTATCGGCAACCCGATCCTGATCGGACAGATCGGGATTGCGCCGTCGCGCGGCGTGGACTGGTCGGTCTACGATCTGATGATGTCGCAACTGTCGGCGACGGTGGATTTCTTCCGCCGCCTCGGCGTGCGCGCGGAAGTCAATCATCTGGCGTTCGAGCCCGGCCATTCTCGACGCGCTGCCGCCGGCGCCTGCGATCGACATCGAGGTTTCCTTTGTCGGCACCGTGTCGCCGGATCACCGGCAGCGGATTGCGCTGCTCGAGGCCGTTGCCGAACGTTACGATCTCAAACTGTTCGGCAACCCGCCGCAGGCGCTGCCCGCCTCCTCGCCGCTGCATCGCTGCTTTCAGGGCGAGGTCTGGGGCGCCGAGATGTATCAGGCGCTGCGGCGCTCGAAGATCACGCTCAATTCGCACATCGACATGGCCGGGCGGGAAGCCGGAAACATGCGGCTGTTCGAGGCCACCGGCGTCGGCGCTTTCCTGCTGACCGACTTCAAGGACAATCTGCACACCCTGTTCGCGCCGGACCGCGAGGTCGCCGTGTGGCGTTCGGTCGACGATTGTCTTGCCGCCATCGACCGCGCGCTCGGCGACGCCGATGGCCGCGCCGCGATCGCCGCGCGCGGGCCAGGCGAGAACCATGGCGCAGCATACCTATCGCCACCGCGCCGCCGAGATCCTCGGCTTCGTCGAAACCTTGCGGGCGCCGCGATGAAACTGCCGCGCCTCGTCAGGCAGATCGGCAAGCGCGTGGTCAAGGCGACGCCGATCCTGCGCCGCCATATCCTGACCTCGACCGACTACAGGCTGCTCGGCGGCATCGACGAAGCCCGCGATGCCGCCGCATCATCGGGCGGCTGGCTTGCGGCGCGCACGGTAGCGCGCCAGGAACGCGCCTATCGAGGCCTGATTGCCGACATGAAGAACGGCGAACCGCGGCTCGATTTCACGGATCGCGGCGGAGGCCGTCGCGGCCACCGGCATTGCCAATCCCCGCCTGCTCGAGGTCGGCTGCGGCAGCGGCTATTATTCGGAAGTCTTCGCCGATCTCGTCCCGGGCGGCGTGCGCTATACCGGCATCGACTATTCGGAAGCGATGATCGCGCGCGCGCGTTCGCGTTATCCGTCGACCGCGTTCGAGGTCGCCGACGCGACCCGGCTGCCCTACCCCGACAATGCATTCGACATCGTCTTCAACGGCGTGTCGCTGATGCACATCATCGACTATCAGCGCGGCGATCCGCGAAGCCGCGCGCGTCGCCGGCCGCTACTGCATCCTCCACACCGTGCCGGTGTTCGACGATCACCAAACCACGTATCTTGCGAAAATTCGCCTATGGCGCGCCGGTCGTCGAGATCGTCTTCGGCAAGAGCGAACTGATGTCGCTGTGCCGCGACGCCGGACTTCGCCTCGAGCGCGAATGGCCGTGCATCCCCTACGACGTATTCGAGGTGACGGGCCATCACTCGACGACCGAGACCTACCTGTTCACGAAGGCGCGCTACCGCACGCGAGACCAGACCGCCGCACTACAGCGGCGCGATGATCGTCCTCACGAAGGGGCTCAGCACGTTGTCGATCAGGGCAAGCTCCTTGATCTGGCTGAGGCTGGCCCAGCAGAACATCGCCATGTCGCTCTCGATCACGCGCTCGTCGTCGACAAACACGATGATATTCTCGTTCGACTTTCGCCAGAACCGGCCGCCCTCTTCATTGTGCTCGGCCCGGTAGACGATCCGAACGCCGGACTTGGCGGTCAGCACCTCCAGCATCGGCGACAGCTTGCCGCCGTGCGCACGCCTGATGTTCGACCACGTGCTTTGAACGGAGGGAGAGAGCTGAAGCACGCCGATATTGCCCGGCTCGGCCTTGGCGTACAGCAGAAACTGGACGCCCTTGTCCGGGCGTCTCGCGCGCGATCAGTCCGAGGATGCCGCCTTCCGGCTGGGTGTAGATCGGCTGATCCCACGACGCGACTTCGCGCAGGTCGCCGCTTTCGATCCGGACGCCCTCGACACCGAAAAACTGCCCGGATCTTGTGCCGCACATTGCCTTGCGCGTCGCGCGACCAGCCCCGGACGTCATCGAGCCCGATCAACTCGGCCTTGAACCGGATCGCCCGGCACCGCTCGTCGCGCCACGCCAGGATCGGCGCGGGATCCCTCGGCTCGATCGCCGCGGAAGCCGCGAGCCGCTCGCGAAACCAGTCGAGATGCGCGCGCTCGGCCATCAGATCACGTCCCTGAGCACGTCGATCACGGTATCGACTTCCTCGTCCTTCAGGTGCGGATACATCGGCAGCGAGAAAATGCGCTGCGCCTTGCGCTCCGCGACCGGGAACTGGCCCTCGCGATAGCCGAGATCGGCGGTGCCGCGCATGGTGTGGATCGGCCAGCGGTAGGATACATTGCAGTTGATGTCGCGCTTCGCCAGCCGCTCCAGCACCCCGTCGCGATCCGTCGGATGTTCGACGACATAGACATAATAGGAATGGCGGCTGTGGGCGTTCTCGCGCGGCAGCACGAGACCGCTTCCGGCGAGACCCTGATCGTAGCGCGCGGCGATCTCCCGGCGGCGTTCGATCCAGCCCTCGATGCGCGGCAGTTTGAGCGACAGGATCGCAGCCTGCACCTCGTCGAGACGCGAATTGTAGCCGTGGCGTTCGGAATAGTACTGCGTTTCCATGCCGTAGAAGCGAAGGCTGCGCGCCAGCCGGATCGACCGCCTCGTCGTTGCTCATCACCATGCCGCCGTCGCCATAGGCGCCCAGCACCTTGGTCGGATAGAACGAGAACGCCGAGGCGTGACCGACACTGCCGGATTGACGATTCTTGTAAAGCGCGCCTTGCGACTGCGCACAGTCTTCCATCACCTTCAGCCCGTGCCGCTCGGCAATCGCCATCAGCGGATCGAGATCGACGCACTGACCGTACAGATGCACCGGAACGATCGCCGTGGTGCGCGGCGTAATCGCGGCCTCGACCTGATCGACATCCATCAGGAAATCATCGTCGCGCACGTCGACGAAGACCGGCGTGGCGCCGATGCGTGCGGATCGCCGAAACCGTCGGCACCGCCGTATTGGGCACGGTGATGACTTCGTCGCCGGCCTTCACGCCCAGCGACGCCAGCGCGATGTAGATGGCGTCGGTTCCGCTGTTGACGCCGACGCCATCGGCCACGCCGAGATAGGCGGCCATTTCGCGTTCGAACTTGACGCCTTCCTGTCCCAGGATCAGCCGTCCCGAGCCGAACACCCGATCGACCGCTGCGAGAATCTCGTCGCGCAACTCGTCGTATTCCCGCAGATAGTCCCAAACGTTGATTGGCATTGTTCTTACACGGGTTGCTGACGGATTGGATGCGAGCGCTTCGCGATGCTGGCCCGGCATTGGGCGTCGTCCAGCAGATCGCGGTGGAATCTCTCATGATCGCCGGCGGCAATCGCTGATGTCACCGCCTCCAGAAAGCGGGCGAAGGTATCGGCAGGCTCGAACGTGACGACGTCATCGACATTGCGTACGCGCCGCCGCCATTCCATCCGGTGATCGGCAGGTGGGGTGAAGACGCGCTCTATTATCACAGACCCCGAACGCCCGACAATGAGCATGCGATTTTGATATTCGCCCTCGAAGCTGAACTGGCCGGAAAACGCCGCGCCGTTGCCGAGCCGGGCCAGCACCGAAAAGCCCATATCGACACCGGTTTCGGGATGCCGGCCGCCGGCCAGCGCCGTCACATCCGATGCCGCGCCACCGCCGAGGATTCGCATCGTGGCGGCGGCATAGGGCCCCATGTCCAGCAGGCAGCCGCCGCCCAGTTCGCGGTGATTGCGGAAATTGCGCGATCGGCAACGGCGGAATGATGAACTGCACCGCAGCCTGCGTCAGCGGACCGTTTTCGGCGAGAAACGCCGGCAGCGCCTCGAACTGCGGATGATAGCCGAACACCGTCGCCTCCGCGACCAGGCGGTTGAGGCGGCGCGCCTCCGCCACCGCGCGCTGGCTGCCCGCCAATGTCATCATCGCCGGCTTGTCGACCACGACATGCTTGCCCGCTGCCAGCGCCGCCATGACCCAGTGTTCATGCATCGCATTGGGCAGCGAAAGATAGACAAGGTCCGCATCGCTGTCGCGCAACGCGGCTTCATAATCGCTGAAGAAGCGCCCCTGCTTCGGCCAGCCGCCGGGCGCGGCCGGCTCTTGCTCGCGATCGATATCTCTGCGATGGCCTCGACCTTCGCCGCGGCCGGCATCACCCGCCGCTCGACAATCGAGGAATAGCCAAGGATCAGCAGTCGCATTCGAAAATCTCTCGAAGAAGGTAGATCGGACTACCGGACTGCAATAGCCCGACCGGTGATGATATCAAGGCCGCGATTGACCATCATTCTCGTCTTCCGCAGCGCATTGGGTATGCGGTCGCCGGGACCAGCGACAACAGGCTTTCGGATCGTCTCGCCCTGCTGTTCCTTCAGATAGGGCGCCACCATCCGTTCGGCCTCCGCGAGCGCCGCCGTGTAGGGCTCGTAGAGTCTGTGCTTCATCAGGCTGGAAAATGGCGCGTGATACAGCCGGTGGCTATTGAAATAATAGCCGCCGCTGCGTTTGACCCCGTAAAAATGAAAGAACAGCAGCTTGTATCGTCGCTCGATCACGACCTCGCCGTCGTTCCACTCCAGATGGCAATCGGCAAAATTCCACGGCGCGAGATTGGCGCCGAGATGCGATATGACATGGACACCGCCGAACATTTCCGGCAACCGGTCGAGATAGCGCTGGTCGGCGAAGCGGTCGCCCTCGACCCGGTCATAGCACCATTCGATGCATCGCTCGCGCCACCAGCGCAAGGCCGCGATCCCGTCGTCGCGCCTGCGAACGCTTACCCAGCCGACGTTGTAGAGTCCGAACCTGCGCTGGTCTTCGAGGCCGCGGGCAAAACGATGCGGGATGATGCCGAACGCGGCATCCTTCATTTCTTCGTAGATCGGATCGGGTGACGCAAAGAAGAACAGATCGCTGTCGAGATAGGTCACCCACTCCGCATCCGGCTTGCTGTTCCAGCACGAACAGGATCCAGGCCGGCGAACACGTGAAGTAGTATTCGATCATGCTGCGGGTCGACCGTGTCGCAGCGACGTCGGGATTGGCGGCTTCGAAGTCCGCCAGCCGCACCGGAACCAGGTGTGGCAGATCGAGCGCCGTCAGGGCCTGGAAACAAGCCTCGCTCAGGCACAGCACCCAAAGCGGCGCGCCCGGCGCGTGCCGCTGCAACGAATGGTAGAGCGCCAGCCCGCGCGGCAGGTAGTTGTGATCGAAGTAGGTACAATAGACGCGGTTGGCCATGATCCCCGTCGCAGCTCAGGTCGCGAATTGCGCCGGTGCGTCACCGGCATTGCGTCGCAAACCGCCGCAATGGGCCATTCCTATACGCACCCGATGCGACGGCGCAACGCGGTCATGTGGGCGTAAACCATTGAAATATTTCCACTAACGCAAGGCGCCGGAAAGCATTTTGTGCGCCGCTTGGCGCATGCTAACGAGGCCGCTCCAATCTCCCATCAACGGCGACGAGTTCGGCGCATGAATCGCAAAGGCATCATTCTGGCAGGCGGCCGCGGAACGCGGCTTTATCCGCTGACGCTGGCGACCTCGAAACAGCTGTTGCCGATCTACGACAAGCCGCTGATCTATTACTCGCTGACCACGCTGATGATGGCGGGCTTGCGCGAGATCCTGATCATCACGACGCCGGAGGAGATCGACCAGTTCAAGCGCCTGCTCGGCGACGGGCGGCAGTGGGGGATCGAGCTTTCGTTCGCGATCCAGGATCATCCCGGCGGCATCGCGGAAGCGTTCCTGATCGGCCGGGATTTTCTCGCCGGCGGCTCCTCCGCGCTGATCCTCGGCGACAATATCTTCTACGGCGACAATCTGCGGGCGCTGCTGCGCAACTCGGCGCAGCAGCCCCGCGGCGCGACCGTGTTCGCCTGCTGGGTCGACGATCCCGAGCGCTACGGCGTCATCGAGTTCGATCCCGTCCCATCGCCCGCTGCGGATCGTCGAAAAGCCGAAAGCGCCGAAATCCAACTACGCCGTGACCGGTCTTTATTTCTACGACGAACGCGTCGTCGACATCGTCCGCGAGATGAAGCCGTCGCCGCGCGGCGAACTCGAGATCACCGATCTCAACCAATGGTACCTGGAGCGCGGCGAACTGCATGCCGAGCGCTTCGGCCGCGGCTACGCCTGGCTCGACGCCGGCACGCATGAATCGCTGCTCGAGGCCTCGCAGTTCATCCACATCGTGGAGAAGCGTCAGGGCCTGAAGATCGCCTGCCCCGAGGAAGTCGCGTTCAGCCAGGGCTTCATCGACGCCGAGCAATTGCTGCGCCTTGCCGAACCGATGAAAGACACCGCCTACGGCCAGTATCTGATCCGGCAGGCGGCAATGCCGCGTTAGCGCGGGATCGCCGCAGTCAGTCTCGCGCGCACGCTTTCGATCGACAAGCGGACTGGCGGCCGCCAGCGACAACCGCGAGCCACAGCGCGCATTCGGCAAAGAACCGAATCGGTCCTGTCCACGGGAGCGCCAGCCGGATCGCCGTTCCCAGCGCCCAGCCCGCCAGCGTCACCGCGATCATCACCGCCGCCAGAAAAGCACAGATGCCGCAGCGGGTGCTGCAACGTTTGCTGCAGGATGATCCGTCCCAGGACACCGAATTGAATCAGGAGTTCGCTGGCGACGACGGCAATGGCCGCTCCAAGCAGTCCGGTCGACGGAATCAGGATCACCGACAGAACCAGGAAGACCGCGAGCTGCAGCGCCTTGGTCCGCACCAGCAGATCGCCGCGATTGCTGTAGTTGGCGTAGCCCAGCGCCAGGATCGAGGGCGCGGCCGCGGCTGTCCCGATCAGCAGCGTCACCGTGAGCACCGGGTCGTAGGGAACGGCGCCATGGGTCCAGAGCGCGAAAAAATCCTGCCAGAACGGCAACAGGCCGGAGACCACGACGCTTGCCAGCAAGGTCACCAGCACCGAGCCGCGGGCATAGAGGCTTTGCAACCGTTGCGTGTCGCCGACGCGTAATCATGGCCGAGCTCCGCGGCCAGCGGCAGCGTCGTCTGGACGCAGAGCACACGGAGCAGACCCGCGACCACGCGGGTGAGGCCCCATTGCGCGACGGCCACGCGGTCGGACACAAACGCGCTGACCAGCAGCACCGGCAGATTGAGCAATGCCAGATCGGTGGCCGCCGCCACCGCGAACGGCGCCGCCTTGCGAAATTGCCCGACGATCCAGCGCCACGAATGCGTGGCGCGCGCCCCACGCAGATATGGAAACAGCCGCGGAGCATCGATCGCCAGAAGCCAGGCCGCGGCCAGCACCTGCGCGGCGACAAAGGCGATCGTGACGGCCAGCAGGCTGCCGGTCGCCACGACCGCGATCAGCTGGCCGAACTGTCCGGCCAGCACGGCGACATTCTGCACCTTCGCCGCGCGTCCATAGAGCCCTCGCGCGCGATAGAGTGCCGGCGACAAGATTGGACGGCACCGTCCACAGCATTCCGGTGGCCATGACGACGAAAGCCGCATCGAACTGCGGCACCGCGGCAAATCCAAACACCGCTGATGGCGCCAGCAACGGCGCACCTGCAAGCAGCAGCAACGTCAGCGCCGCAACGAGCCCGAAATAGATCCGCAGCATCGCGGCGTAGAACCGGGCGGTTCTGCCATCGCAATCGACGCCCGATTTGAAGCCGAGAAAGCGGTTGATCGCGCGGAACTGCAGGCCCGCATCGGCAATGAAAACGAGATTCCCGACGGCGTAGATCGACAAGCCACGCCGCCAGCGTTTCGCCTGTCCAGAAGTGCAGAAAAACCGGAACGAGCGCGACCTGCTGGGTGATTCCCAACACCATCTGGACCAGATTCGCAGACCATCCTGCAAACAGCCGCCCTGCCCGGCCCGGGCGGGAAGACGAGACGAAACCTTGGCTTTGCCACCCACGTCAGCGGGCTCATCGATCAAGGGCTGAACCTCTCAAGCACATCGTGAGCGAGCTATCAGCCCGGCAGAGGGAAGTCGAGCCCGCGCGCTCATCCCGTCCGGCTATTGGGCGCCGGGCTCATTGGACGATGAAGTGGCCAAACTTCAGACCTGCCAAATGGTCCTCCACCAGCGCATCCGGCGCGGCAACGACAGGAGCCAGCCAAATGGCCGCTTCGCCCGGAGTGGAGGCCGGGGCTTGACCATGGAGAGCAATCCCGGCGATCTCGAAGCTGCCGTCAGTCACGTCTCCGCCCGCCGCGAGAAGATCGGCCCTGAACACAAAGTTATCGCCGCTTGCCAGTCCAGCATGCAACAGGCCTGCGTGAACGCCGATCACCCCGTCGCCATTCAGGTCCTGCTGAAAACTGAGTTCGAGCGATTGCAATACATTGCTGGCCCCCGACACGATGCCCCCGCTGCCGTTGGCAACGACGTTGCCGTTAGTGTCGGTGTTCCAGACTGTGTACTGATCCCCGCCGGGCAAATGCAGCGCAACCTCGTACCCGCCGGATATCTGTTCCGCGCCGATGAATGTCCAGGCCCCATATTGACCGACCGTGACCGCTGCGCCGTATTTCAACAGCGGGCCGCTGCCGCCACCGACCGGGTTCATGGCGTAGTTGTTTCCATCGATGGCGAGGATGGTATTGCCGATCGCCTCGATGGTCACGGTGGTGGAAGCAATCCCGATGACGCCGTCGCCGTTGAGATCCTGCTGGAAGCTCGGCTCCAGCGATTGCAGCGCGCTGCTGGATCCCGACACGATGCCCCCGCTGCCGTTGCCAACGACATTGCCGTTGATGTCGGTGGTCCAGACCGTGTACTGATCCGCGCCCGACAGATGCAGCGCAACCTCGTACCCGCCGGATATCTGTTCCGCGCCGATGAACGTCCAGGCGCCGTATTGACCGACCGTGACCGCTGCGCCGTATTTCAGCAACGGGCCGCTGCCGCCACCGGCCGGGTTCAGGGCGTAATTGTTTCCATCGATGGCGAGGATGGTGTTGCCGTGCGCCTCGATCGTCACGACGGTGGAAACAACCCCGATGACGCCATCGCCGTTGAGATCCTGCTGGAAGCTCGGCTCCAGCGATTGCAGCGCGCTGCTGGATCCCGACACGATGCCCCCGCTGCCGTTGCCGACGACATTGCCGTTGATGTCGGTGGTCCAGACCGTGTACTGATCCGCGCCCGACAGATGCAGCGCAACCTCGTACCCGCCGGATATCTGTTCAGCTCCGATGAACGTCCAGGCACCGTATTGACCGACCGTGACCGCTGCGCCGTATTTCAGCAACGGGCCGCTGCCGCCACCGGCCGGGTTCAGGGCGTAATTGTTTCCATCGATGGCGAGGATGGTGTTGCCGTGCGCCTCGATCGTCACGACGGTGGAAACGACCCCGATGACGCCATCGCCGTTGAGATCCTGCTGGAAGCTCGGCTCCAGCGATTGCAGCGCGGTGCTGGATCCCGACACGATGCCCCCGCTGCCGTTGGAGACGACATTGCCGTTGATGTCGGTGTTCCAGACCGTGTACTGGTCTGCGCCCGGTAGTTGCAGGGCGACCTCGTAGCCGCCGGCTGTCTGCTCCGCCGCAATGATAGCGTCAAGGCGGCATACTGTCCCGACGGTGACCGGCGAGCCGTTGTACTTGAACTTCTGGCCCGCTGCTGCCGCCGACCGGGTAAAAGCAGTAATTGTTTCCAACCATGCACCAAGCTGGTTGAACCATAGCGACTCGATCACAGTCCCGTGGGAAGGAGCGGCACCGCCAATCACGCCATCGCCGTTCAGATCCTGCTGGAAGCTCGGATTCGAGCGATTTGAGCGCGGAGCTCGATCCGGAGACGAGTACGCCTCCGGTGCCGTTGGACGACGACATTGCCGTTGTTGTCGGTGTTCCAGACCGTGTACTGGTCTGCGCCCTGACATGATGCAGGGCGACCTCGTAGCCGCCGGCTGTCTGCTCCGCCGCCGATGATAGCGTCCAGGCGCCGTACTGACCCGACGGTGACCGGCTGCGCCGTATACTTCAACAGCGGGCCGCTGCTGCCGCCGACCGGGTTCAGAGCAGTAATTGTTTCCAAGCACTGCGCCAGGCTCGTCGAACCGAAGGACTCGATCGACCACGGAGCGGTCGACGTAGGCGCCGATCAGATCCGACAGGCTAGATCGCGACGTTGCCCGTAAACATCGATCGCGAAATCGGCGACCTTGTCGCCGTTGGTGTCGCCCTGCAGCGTGGTGACGCCGGAGCGAGCTGTTGTAGAAATAGTTGAGTTCGTCCGGAGCCACGCCGTCGAAACCGGTCGGCCGCGATGAACTGGAACTGATCGTAGCCCGCTGTGCCGCTGATCGCGTCGATCCCGCTGAGGTCGATGCGGTCGACGCCGATGGCGAAATCGGTGATGCGATCATGCTGGCCGCTTGCGGCCGAGCTGTCGCCCAGCAGGAACACGAACGTGTCGGCGCCGCCGCCGCCGGTCAGATTGTCGACGCCGGAACCGCCGATCAGCCTGTCGTTTCCGGCGCCGCCGGTCAGCGTATCGTTGCCGCCGCCGCCCGACAGCGTGCAGCCGGCATCGTTCGCAATCAGCGTGTCGTTGCCGCTGCCGCCGATCGGCTTTTCGATGATGGCGTTGAGTGCGATCCCGATATTGTTGACGAGGCCGCCGACCGAGGAAAATGCGCCCGGATGCAGGTCGATGACCTGCGCGCCGAATAGCCGGAGCAATCGAGCGTGTCGTTGCCGCCGCTGTCGTAGATCGTCAGCGCCGGCGCCGAGCTGTAGGCGGCGAAATTGAAGACCGCGCCGGCATTGCTGTTGAAGCCGTAGACGGTATCGCCGGTCCGCGTCGAGGTCGCCGCGCCGTAGATCGAAGCCCACGGCGTAGATGTCCGCCATTTGCGGCGTGACCACGTAACGGTACGAACTCCCGGAGTAATTGCTCTCCGCGAAGTACGACATGATCGAATATTGCCAGGTATCGTTGGCATAGATCGCATTGGCCGAATAGGATGCGCTGCCGTTGTACGGCCCCTGGTGACCGAGACCGAGCGCATGTCCGATTTCGTGGATGTAGGTCTGGTAGCCGTAGCTGTCGATGCCGGTCTTGCCGTCGTAGGCGCCGCCGTCATTGGTGATCCAGTCGGAGCTGATGTCGACGTTCGCATAGGCGATCGCGCCGGAGCCGTACCAGGCCGCATTGGAGTAGGCCTGCATCGTGCCGGTATTGCTGAACGTGATGTTCGCGGCAGCCGGAGGTCTGGACGAAGTTGACGTTGGCGACATCGTGACCAGGCCTGCAGACGCCGACTGCGCGAGGAACTGCTCGGCCGAATTCAGCCGACTGATATTGTAGGTGATCGTGTTGGAAGCCCAGTGATGGGCGATGGTGCTGTTGTATTGCCAGAAGCCGTTGACGAGGTAGTCGGCAAGCGTGCGCGATCGATCGCGACCGGCTTCGCCGCGGCCACGACGACGAGTGGTCACACGCTACCGGCATCGACCGCCAGCGGGTAAGGTTCGCCCTCGTCGATCACCAGCGTGTCATTCGTCCCGCCAGGCGGAAGCGCGACCGCGCCCGTCCCGGGCTCGATCCGGCTGCAAAGTCCCAGATGTCGTCGGAAGGCAGAGCGTTCTTCTTCATCGATCAGGCCCGTCAGCAGATGGTTCGGTTGCGGGGAATCGAGAGCACCGGGCAGGCTAGAATCGCCTCATTAACGCTTGTTTACCAGCCGGATTTGTCGCGCTGCTTCGATGCATTACGGCGAAAAGCAGAATTTCGGCGCCAGCCCGTAGTCTTGCGGGGCCGGATTCCGGTCCCGCGCCGCGCGAGCTCGATCCGAAATGGCGCCTTGCGCCTGCCTGCATGGCCGGCCCTGCCGGGCGCCGAACAAGCAGTTGGAAATCTGCGCCAGATTGTCTAAGTCAGATCGCGGCTGCCTTTCCGAACGCAAAATCCAAAAAAGAAGGTTTCTCAATGCCTTTCCCCCGCGCTTCGCAGGCCCTCTCCCGTTTCACCGTGCTCGATCTCACCCGCGTTCGCTCCGGGCCCACCTGCGTGCGGCAGCTGGCGGACTGGGGCGCCAACGTCATCAAGATCGACGCGCTGCTGGAAGATGCAGGCGGCGAGCAGCCGGGCGGCCCGCGGCAAGGCTCGGACTTCCAGAATTTGCACCGCAACAAGCGGGCCATGACGCTCAACTTGAAGGACCCGAAGGGCCTCGAAGTGTTCAAGCGCCTCGCCGAGCAGGCCGACGTCGTGGTCGAGAATTTTCGTCCCGACGTGAAGGCAAAGCTCGGCATCGACTATGAGAGCCTGCGCAAGATCAACCCGCGCATCGTCTATGGCAGCATCTCCGGCTTCGGCCAGGACGGCCCCTATCACAAGCGGCCGGGCTTCGATCAGATCGCGCAGGGCATGGGCGGGCTGATGTCGATCACCGGCGCGCCCGGCGAGGGTCCGATGCGGGTCGGCATTCCCGTCGCCGACCTGACCGCCGGGCTGTTCTGCGCCATTGGCATCCTCACCGCGCTTCTGGAGCGCGACGTTTCCGGCGAGGGCCAGTGGGTGCAGACCTCGCTGCTGCAGGCGCAGATCTTCATGCTGGATTTCCAGGCCTCGCGCTGGCTGATGGAAAAGGACGTCGCCAAGCAGGCCGGCAACAATCATCCGACCAGCATCCCGACCGGCGTGTTCAAGACCTCCGACGGCTACATCAACATCGCCACGACAGGCGGACGGATCTGGGAACGCTGCGCGCAGGCGATCGGCGCGCCGGAATTCCTCACCAACCCCGATTACGCCACCGCGCCCGCGCGCTCGAAGAATCGCGACGCGCTCAATGCGGCGATCGGCAAGCTCACCGAGAAGAAATCGACGGACGCCTGGGTCAAGGAATTGAACGAGGCCGGCGTGCCCTGCGGCCCGATCTATTCGATCGACCAGATGTTCGACGACGCCCAGGTCAAGCATCTCGGCATCGCGCAACATGTGCCGAACGACGAGAACCGTCACATTCAACTCGTGGGCCAGCCGGTGACGCTGTCGCGCACGCCCAGCAGCATGGCGGCGCGCCCGCCGGAATTCGGCGAGCAGACCGAAGAGGTGCTCGCCGAGTTCGGCTTCGGCAAGGACGAGATCGCCGAGTTGCGGCAGCGCAAGGTGGTGTGAACCGGGCCATAGGCAGTCGTCGCCGCTGCCCGACCACATTTCCGCTACAATGGAAAAGATATACTGGCCACCAAGCTCAGCCGGCTCGAACGCCGGCCTTTCGTTCGATCCCTAGGATACGTCGCGAAAAGAGGAGCACGACCATGGCGATTACCACGCTGAAGGTTCTGGCGAGCGTCCTGCAACTGCACGGGCCAGGCGCAACAATACAGAGCGATCATCAGGGCATCGACGCGTTGCTGAGCGATCTGCAGAATTCCGACCAACCTGCAGCAACCGAGGTTTATTTCAGACGCGGTGGTTTTGTCCGCGGCGCCGGGTGCAGGCGCCTTCCGCAAGGGCGGGCGGATACTATCCCGGTGCGGGCGCGTTCCGCAGAGGGGGATTTATTCGCGGATACTAGACTGATCGTTGCTTCATCTCATTGCTTCATCAGGTCGATCCCGGTACCGCCATGTCGGCTGACGATTTAGATTCTGTCACCTTTCAAGATCAGCCGATCACGCAGTTGCTGGTCAAGGTGGCAACCAGATGCAACATCGATTGCTCCTATTGCTACTGGTTCCGCGACGCGGCTGTCTACAACAAGCCAAAGCTGATGAGCGCCGACGTGCTGCATCAGTTGCTGCAGCGCATCGAAGCAGCATGTCGCCAGATACGCCCTCGTCGATTTTCCCATCATTCTGCACGGCGGCGAGCCCTTGCTGTGGGGAGTTGAGAATTTCCACCGCTTTGCCGAGGCCTGTGACGGCATCTCATCGCGAACCGGCTGCGAAATACCCGTCGCGGTCACGACCAACGGCGTGTTGATCGACGATCAATGGCTGGACTGCTTCGAGACGCGCAACATCTCGGTGGCGATCAGTATCGATGGACCGGCACATATTCACGACATTCACCGCCGCACGTTTCAGGGTACCGGCACCCACGCTGCCGTGGAACGTGCCGCGCGCATGCTGGTATCGCGCGACATCGGCGTCAGCGCTTTGGCGGTGTGCCAACCCGCCTACCCGCCGGAGCACTATGTCGAGTTTTTCGCAGCGTGCGGAATTTCCAACTACGACATCATGATCCCCGATGCGACGGTGGATGAGAGGCCGCCATCCATTGCCTCGTTCTACAAGGGTCTGTTCGACTTGTGGCTGGCGGCCAATCGCCGTGCGCCCACCGCAAATATCCGGATTATTTCGGACATGATCGCGGCCCTGCTCGGCAATAATTCACCGACCGAGGGCGTCGGCCACAAAGCGATCGAACTCTGCACCGTCATGACCGATGGCACCGTGGAGGCGCACGACGTGCTGCGGATCGCAGGCGACGGCTTCAGCGAGACCAAATTCAACATCTTCGAGCACGCAATCGACGAGGTCAGGAACGAGCCCCGCTGGCAAGCCGCGCGCGATGCTTCGATCAATCTTTGCGAGAAGTGCCGGCAGTGCAAGTTCATGAACGCCTGCGGCGGCGGCTATCTTCCGCATCGCTATTCCAGGAACAACGGCTACGACAATCCGTCGGTCTATTGCGACGATCTCTATTCGATGTTCGAGAACATGCAGTCCGTTCTGGAGAGCCATATCTACGTCAGCAAGCCGGGCGGAGAGCGCATCAACTTGCACGAGACATTGCCGGGCGCTTAACGCGGACGCAGCGGCGGAAAACTGCCCGACGGGCAAATCAGTCCAAAAGTCTGTCCAGCCTTTCGCGGAAAAATATTCCGCTCGGCCCGTCGGGCAAATCAACGCTATAATCTCGCTTATCCCGCGCCCACAAGAGGGGCGTATCGCGATCGTCACGGACGTTGGGTGCGGGGAGCGGTGGACGCGAAATGCGCGCAAGACGAAGCGCATGACGCGTACGGCGAAGTCGTGTGGTCCTGACGCCGCGGTGCTGGCGTCAAGTTCGCTGGGAAGCAAGCTTCTCGCGGGACGACGGTGGCAAAAGAGCCGTTCACCGGGGAGAGCTCGAAGTAAGCCGTAAAGCCACTGCGCAGGGAAGGCCGGGATGCTCCCGCTGAACCTGTATGCTCGTGTGCGTTTTTGTTGCGCACTTTGCACACGAGACCGCGGGTGCAGCGCGCACCCGGTCTTCCCTGCGCCCTCTGTTCTCAGAGGGCCAACGACGATGCAAACCTCGGGCGCAATGCGTCGCGAGATCGCGAAGCTCATATTCAATTGTCGTCACCCGCGAAGGCGGGTGACCCAGTATTCCAGAGACAGCAGTGATTGAACCGAGAGGCCGCGGCGTACTGGATCCCCCGCCGGAGCCTGTCATCGGGCTCGCCGAAGGCGAGACCCGGTGGCGGGGGATGACGATCTGTCTTCTCTTCGAACGGCTTCCGTTACGCCTTCGCCGGCCGCAACATGCGCGTGACGCTACCGAACGCCTTGTCGATCACCGGCCAGAACAGCAGCACGATCGCGAGCGTCGTGATCGAGCCGACCAGGCCGTTGGACCAGAACACCTTCATGTCGCCGCCGGAGCCGATCATCGACAGGCGGAACGCGTCCTCGGCGCGGTTGCCGAGCACCAGCGCCAGCGTGAACGGCGCCAGCGGAATGCCGATTTTCTTGAAGACGTAACCGACGACACCGAAACCCAGCATCAGCCAGATGTCGAACATCGCGTTCTGGATCGCGTAGGCGCCGATCGCGCAGGACACCACGATCATCGGCGCCACGGCCGCGAACGGCACCCGCAGGATCGAAGCAAAGATCGGCACCGTCGTCAGCACCAGCACGAGGCCGACGACATTGCCGAGATACATCGACGCAATAAGCCCCCAGACGAAATCCTTGTGCTCGACGAACAGCAACGGCCCGGGGTTGAGGCCCCACACCATCAACCCACCGAGCAGGATCGCCGCGGTGCCGGACCCGGGAATGCCGAGCGCGAGCATCGGCAGCAGCGCGGCGGTGCCCGAGGCGTGGGCCGCGGTTTCCGGCGCAAACACGCCCTCGATGCGGCCCTTGCCAAAGCTGTCGGGATCCTTGGAGAAGCGCTTGGCGAGGTTGTAGCCCATGAAGGATGCGGCAATGGCGCCGCCCGGCGTGATGCCGAGCCAGCAGCCGATGAACGAGGAACGCAACAGCGTCACCCAGTATTTCGGCAGGTCCTTCCAGACCGAAAGCACCACGCGGAGCGAGATGCCGGCGGCGTGGCCGCGCAGCGCCAGCCGCTCTTCCATGGTCAGGAGGATTTCGCTGATGCCGAACAGGCCGATGACGGCGACCAGGAAGTTGACGCCGCGCAGGAGTTCCGACGAACCGAAGGTCATGCGCAACTGGCCGGACACGGTGTCCATGCCGATGCCGGCGAGCAAGAGGCCGAGCGACATCGAAATGACCGTCTTGTGCTTGGCTTCACGGCCGAGCCCGACAAACGAGCAGAACGTGAGCAGATACACCGAGAAGAATTCGGGCGGCCCGAATTTCAGCGCGAACGACGAGATCATCGGCGCCAGGAACGTGATCAGCATGACCGCGACCAGCGAGCCGATGAACGACGAGGTAAAGGCCGCGGTCAACGCTTCCGCCGCCTTGCCCTGTTGCGCCATCGGGTAGCCGTCGAAAGTGGTCGCCACCGACCAGGCTTCGCCGGGGATGTTGAACAGGATCGATGTGATGGCGCCGCCGAACAACGCGCCCCAGTAGATGCAGGACAGCATCACGATCGCCGAGGTCGGATCCATCGTGAATGTCAGCGGCAGCAGGATCGCAACGCCATTGGGGCCGCCGAGGCCGGGCAGCACACCGACAAAGATGCCGAGCACCAGGCCGAGCATCATCAGCAGCAGCGTTTTCCACGTCAGCAGCACGGCGAAGCCGTGCATCAAAAGGCCGAGAGCTTCCATCAGATGATCCCAAACAGTTCGTCATTGCGAGCCAACGGGTCGCGCGAATGCGCGCCCGATGACAGGCTCCGCCGAAGCAATCCAAGGTGCAGCAAAGCAAGAATGGATTGCTTCGTCGCTTTGCTCCTCGCAATGACGGAAGGAGTCATGCCAGATCCGTCAGCGGCCGAGCGCCGTTTCGAGCGGGCCCTTTGGCATGATGACGTCGAAGGCGACGTCGAAGGTAACGAACATCACGGCAGTGAACACGAAGGCGGTGAGCAACGACTTCCACAGCGCGATCTTGCCGACCGCTCGCATGAAGCCCGCGATCAGCAGGAAGCTCGCGACATAGAGCCCGAGGAACTGCATGGCCAGGCAAAACAGCAGCGTCGGCACGAACACCGCCATCACGCGGCGAAGCTGCGCCCGCGTCACGAAGACCTCGGTGGCTTCCTTGCGCGACAGGAACGCGGCGACCAGGCCATAGAGGCTGGCGCCCCCCAGGATGACCGAGAGATAGAACGGGAAATAGCCGGCCTGCGGGCCGGTGGATTCCCAGCCGGCGCCCGTACGCCAATTGTCGTAGCCGAGTATCAGCGCAAGCGCGAGCAGCAGCAGGGAGACGGCCACGTCGACCGCGCGAACGCTGGTTACCGCGGGCGAATTGGCTTCCGGCGCGGTCGGATCTTCGACGACGATTTCGATATCGGTATTGGACATGGAGATGATGAACCCGGAAGCAACAGCGTTGGCACGGGATACGTGCCGTTGCCGCCGGCGTCAATGACCCGCGCTGCGCTCCGGGAATGCGCTCGCAAGTGCAGCACGCTCGGGGCGGAGCAGGCCGCGTTCGGTGATCAGTCCCGTCACCAGCCGGGCCGGTGTGACGTCGAAGGCGTAATTGGCCACAGGCGAGCCATCGGGAACCACGCGCACCGTCTCGACGCGCCCGTCGGCGGTGCGGCCGGTCATGGTCGCGACCTCCTCAGCGCTGCGCTGCTCGATCGGAATCTGACGGATGCCGTCATCGATACTAAAGTCGATGGTCGGCGACGGCAGCGCAACATAGAACGGCACGCGGTTGTCGTGGGCGGCGAGCGCCTTCAGATAGGTGCCGATCTTGTTGCAGACATCGCCATTGGCGGTCACCCGGTCGGTGCCGACGATGGCGAGATCGACCATCCGGTGCTGCATCAGATGGCCGCCGGTGTTGTCGGCGATCACCGTGTGCGGGACACCGTGATGACCGAGTTCCCACGCGGTCAGCGAAGCGCCCTGATTGCGCGGCCGGGTCTCGTCGACCCAGACATGCACCTTCAGGCCGCGGTCATGCGCGAGGTAAATCGGCGCCGTCGCCGTGCCCCAGTCGACGGTGGCGAGCCAGCCGGCATTGCAGTGGGTCAGGATGTTGATCGGCTCGCCCGGCTGCTTGGTCGCGGCGATCTGTTCGATCAGCGCCAGACCATGCCGGCCGATCTCCCGGTTGATCGCGACATCCTCCTCGGCGATCTCGGCGGCGCGGGCATAGGCGATTGGCGCGCGCTCAGAGGGCGGCGCCGGCTTGAGCACGCGCCTCATTTCGTCGAGCGCCCATTTCAGATTGATCGCCGTCGGTCGCGTCGCGATCAGCAATTCGTAGGCGCGGTCGATGCCGGCGTCGGAACGATCGTCCCGCACCGCCAGCGCCATGCCGTAAGCGGCGGTGGCGCCGATCAGGGGCGCCCCGCGTACCAGCATGCTGCGAATGGCGTCCGCTGCCGCGTCGGCGGTCTCGAGGCGCGCGATCACGAATTCATGTGGCAGCCGCCGCTGGTCGATCGCGCCGACCGACCAGCCGTCTGCTTCGAGCCAGATGCTGCGGAAATGCCGGCCGTCGACCTTCACGACCGCAACACCCGACCGGCGACGGCGTCGAGCTTCTTCAGTAATTGCGGATCGCGAGCTTCCGGCGCCGTGATCAAGGCGGTGTCCAGCGCCTTGTCCGATCCAACAGGACAAGGCTCATGCTCGCGCGGGAAATCCCTGGCGAGACGCGCGACAAGCCCCTTGGCCTTCCCGGCATTCGAGTTCAACACGCGAATGATGTCCTGCACGGTGACCGCGTCATGATGAGGATGCCAGCAATCGAAATCGGTGACCATGGCCACGCTGGCGTAGCAGATCTCGGCCTCGCGGGCGAGTTTTGCCTCGGGCATGTTGGTCATGCCGATCACCGAATAGCCCTGCGCCTTGTAGGACAGGCTCTCGGCGAGGCTCGAGAATTGCGGACCCTCCATGCAGACATAGGTTCCGCCCTGCACCGCCGCGATGCCCTCGGCCTTGGCGGCTGCCGCCAGATGCACGTGCAGCCGCGGCGATACCGGATGAGCCATCGAGACGTGGGCCACGCAGCCCTTGCCGAAAAACGAACTCTCGCGCCTGTGGGTGCGGTCGACGAACTGATCGACCAGCACGAAAGTACCGGGCGGCAACTCCTCCTTGAACGAACCGCAGGCCGAGAGCGATACCAGATCGGTAACTCCCGCCCGCTTCAGCACGTCGACATTGGCGCGGTAGTTGATGTCGGAGGGCGACAGCACGTGTCCCTTGCCGTGCCGCGGCAAGAACACGATCGGCAGCCCGGCAATGACGCCGCGCGTCAGGGCTGCGGACGGCTCGCCCCAGGGGCTTTCGATGGTCTCCTCGCGGACGTCTTCCAGCCCCGGCAGGTCGTAGATGCCGGACCCGCCGATAATACCAAGCACAGCACGCGTCATGACTTCTCCTACTCAACTTTTCACAGATATGTTCGACTATACTGCGACGCAACAATCAAGCATTGTCCGCAGGTTGCAAGAGGACGTTGAAATGCCGATTGAGAACGACAGGGAAAAGCGCCAGTCCATCATCGATGCCTGCCTGCGCATGAATGCGCTGGGCATCAACCAGGGAACATCAGGCAATATCAGCCTGCGCCACGGCGAGGGCATGCTGGTCACGCCGACGAGCACACCGTATGAGGCGATGCAGCCCGAGCAGATCGTCTATATGCATCTCGATGGTTCGCACGATCCGGCCCAGCGCCCGTCGAGCGAGTGGCGGTTTCACCGCGACATCCTCAAGGCCCGCCCCGACGTCAACGCCATCGTCCACGCCCACCCGCCCTACTCGACCATGCTGGCGATCATGGGCATGGAGATTCCGCCGGTGCATTACATGGTCGCCTGCGCCGGCGGCGACACCATCCGCTGCGCGCCGTACGCGACCTTCGGCACCCAGGAACTCTCAGAACATGCCGTTCGCGCGCTCGAAGGCAGGCTGGCCTGCCTGCTCAGACATCACGGCATGATCGCGATCGGGCCTTCGCTGTCGAAGGCGATGTGGCTCGCGGTCGAGGTCGAAACGCTGGCGCGGCAGTATCACGGCTGCCTGCAGATCGGCACGCCGCCATTGCTGTCAAAGGAGGAGATCGAGAAGGTCCGCGTCCGCATGGCCGGATACGGCCACGCGGAGGAGTGAGAGATCGGCTAGCGTGAGGAAAACGCGTCAGATCACTAGAGTGTTACTTCGCGACGAAGCCCGCTTCGTTCATCAGCGACGTGTTGAGCTTGTCGTCCTCTTCGAGGAATTTCAGCATGTCCTTGCCGGTGAGGAAAATCGGCTTCAGCGCCTGCTTTTCCATGTAGTCCTTGTACTCGGACGTCTGCGTCACCTTCTGGAACAGGTCCTCATAGAACGCCTGCTGTTCCGGCGTCACCTTGCCGGGCAGGAACATCGCGCGCAGCATCAGGTACTGCACGTCGAGCCCCTCCTCCTTGCAGGTCGGGATGTCGTTCCAGGATTGCGTCTCGGTGACCTTGGTCTTGTAGGAGATGCGTTCCTTGTCGAACACGCAGAGCGCGCGGACCTGACCGGCGCGCCAGACTTCGAGGTTTTCGGAAGGGTTGTTGACGTTGGCTTCGGTGTGCTTGCCGACCAATTGCGTCGCCGCCTCGCCGCCGGACTTGTACGGCAGATAGGAGAATTTCGCGCCGGTCTTCTGCTCCATGAACACGGTCAGCACGTGATCCTCGCGCTTGGAGCCGGTGCCGCCCATCTTGAATGGCGAGCTTGCAGCCTTGGCAGCCGCAATGAAGTCCTTCACCGTCTTGGGGCCTTCCGCATTGTCCCACAGCACGAATTGATCCATCGCAACGACCGACACCGGCGTGAGGTCGCGCCAGTTGAAGGGAATCTTGGCCGACAGCGGCAGCATGTAGATCAGGGAATAGGCGATCAGAGACCTTGTTGGCGTCGCCCTCGCCGGACTTCATGTACATCAGCGCCTCGGCGCCGGACGCGCCGCCTTTCAGCGACACCACCATCGGCTGCTTCATCAGATTGTTCTTCTGGATCGCCGCCTGCATCATCCGCGCCATCTGGTCGGAGGCGCCGCCGGCACCGGCCGCGACGACGATTTCAACCGGCTTGGTCGGCTCCCACGCGGCAAACGCGGGCGCGGTGGCGATCATGGCCGTCAAGGCGGCCGCGGCTTTCAGCATATGTCCCACGTGTTTCTTCCCTATGTACTTGCTGTTTCTGGACAATTTGGAGCTGCCCTTGGCTCCATTGTGCGGGGGAATGCGGGCGAGTTCAAGCTGCACCGCAACCTTACTGCGTATGACTTTCGCATGAGAATGCGACGTCAGCAAAAAAGCGCGGGCTGGTCGGAAGCGCGCGCTTTCATCGAGCCTCTCACGCGAAAGCGAAGGCTATTTGCCTTTCCAGTTCGGCGTGCGCTTGTTGAGGAACGCGTCCATCCCTTCGCGGAAATCCTCGCTCATATAGGCGCGCAGGATCAGGTCTTCGCCCTCGTCGCGCGAAAGCGTGCGCCGGATGCGCCGCACGGCCTCCTTGGTGACCTCGAGCGTGATCGGAGCATGGCTCGCAACGAGCTTCGCGGTTTCGTCGGCGCGGCGCTGCAGGGTCGCCACATCAGGCACCACCTCGTTGAGCAGCCCGAGCGCCAGTGCCTCCGGCGCCTCGACCAGCCGCGCCTTGAAGATCAGGTCCTTGGTCCGCGCCGGGCCGACCAGCGAAACGAGCCTGGAGATATTGGACATCGACAGGCAATTGCCGAGCGTGCGCGCGATCGGAAAACCAATTCGCGTCGTCTCGGTGCCGATGCGAATGTCGCAGCAGGCGGCAATTCCCGCGCCGCCGCCGGTGCAGGCGCCGGCAATGGCCGCAATCGTCGGCACCCGGCACGCCTCCAGCGCGCCGAGCACGCGGTCGATCCGGGCTTCGTAGTCGAGCGCATCCTGCGCGGTCTTGAAGGCTCGGAACTGCGAAATATCCGTACCCGATGCGAACGCCTTGTCGCCCGTGCCGGTCAGGATCATCGCCTTGATCGAGCGATCATTGTTGACGGTCTCGCAGATAACAGCCATTTGCTCGTACATCGCAAAGGTCAGCGCGTTGCGCGCCTGCGGACGGTTGAACGTCAGGCGGGCGATGCCGTCCTCGACGGAGTAGATCAGGTCTTCGGACGCAGTCACCGGAGCGTTCATCGCAGCTCTTTCTGTTGTTGTGTTTTGGGTGCCAAAACCGTTTCAGGCCACGGCAGCCTTCGGCATCGGAACGATATCGCGGCCCTTGAGTACTTCCATCGCCGCCAGCACGCCGCCGCCGCGATGCGGCACCTTGGCGAGATCGAGACCCATCTCGACGCCCGACAGCGTGCCCATCAGCATCAGATCGTTGAAGTGGCCGATATGGCCGATCCGGAACACCTTGCCCTTGATCTTGTTCAGGCCGGTTCCGAGCGACATGTCGAAGTTTTCCAGCACGACTTTGCGGAAATTATCAGCGTCGTGGCCTTCCGGCATGACAACGCCGGTCAGCGCGGGCGAGTGCGCGCCCTGTTCCTGACATTGCGTTTCCAATTCCCACACCTTGGCGGCCGCGCGCGTGGCGGCGCTATGGCGCTTGTGCCGGGCGAAGACATTCTCCAGCCCCTCTTCCTCGAGCATCTTGACCGCTTCGCGCAATCCGAACAGCAGATTGGTCGCGGGGGTATAGGGCCAGGTGCCCACCTTGTTGATTGCGATGACTTCCTGCCAGTCCCAATAGGAGCGCATGGCAGGGTTCGCCTTCGCCACCGCCAGCGCCTTTTCCGACACGGCGTTGAAACCGAGACCCGGCGGCAGCATCAGGCCCTTCTGCGATCCGGCGACCGAGACGTCGATGCCCCAGGCATCGTGCTCGTATTCCAGCGATCCGAGACCGGAGATGGAATCGACCATCAGCAGCGCGGGATGATTGACGCGGTCGAGAATCTTGCGGACATCCTGCGGATGGGTGACGCAGCCGGTCGAGGTCTCGTTGTGAACCACGCACACGGCCTTGATCTTGTGCGCCTTGTCGGCCGACAGCCGCGCCTCGATCTGCTCGAGGTCGGCGCCGTGCCGCCAGTCACCGGGCAGGAAATCCACTTCGAGCTTGAATTTTTCGGCGATACCGCGCCACAGAATGGCGAACTGCCCGGTTTCCGCCATCAGCACCTTGTCGCCGGGCTGCAGCGTATTGACGAGGGCCGCCTCCCAGGCGCCGGTGCCGGACGACGGGTAGATGATCACCGGCTGCCTGGTGCGAAACACCCGCTGCATGCCTGCAAGCACGGCGTGACCAACCTCGGCAAACTCGGGACCCCGGTGGTCCATGGTCGGCATGTCCATGGCGCGCAGCACACGGTCCGGCACGTTGGTCGGCCCCGGAATCTGCAGAAAATGCCTTCCACTATGCACGGTCATGGGCGTCCTTCCCGGTATTGCTTGGTTTCGCGAGGCTCGAATATCACTATTTGGCGGGCTTGTCCCCCGCCCGGCGAAGGCCGTCAATGCATAAGAAGCAGGGCTTCGCCTTGCCAAGCCGGACCCCGGCAGGCAAGAAACTCGCGAGCATCCAACGAGATCAGGGCAATGGCGGCAACAGGGGCCGAAAAACCACTAAATTCGGCCGAAAGCAGCCGCCTTGCGATCCCATACCTTGCCACAAAGGAAACCATCCATGGCTGAACTCACCCTCGACGTCGCCCGCAAGATCCTCGACGCTGCGCTTGCCAAGGGCGTCGAGAAGAAACTGAAGCCGCTTGTCATCACCATTCTGGATGCCCGCGGCTGCGTGAAAGTCACGGCGGCGCAGGACGGCACCAGCCTGATGCGGGCCGAGATCGCCCACGGCAAGGCCTACGGCGCGCTCGCCCTGGGCATGGGATCGCGGGCGCTGTTCCAGCGCGCGCAGGAGCAGGCCTATTTCGTCAGCGCGATAAATACGATGGCGCAGGGCCGTCTGGTGCCGGTGCCCGGAGGCGTGCTGATCCAGGGTGACGGCGGCCTGCTCGGCGCGGTCGGCGTCAGCGGCGACACCTCGGACAATGACGAGATCTGCGCCGTCGCAGGCATCGAGGCCGCCGGATTGAAGGCGAATGCGGGGTGATCAGCGCCCCGTCCACGAGGGCTTGCGCTTCTCGCCGAAGGCCTTGAGGCCTTCCTTGGCGTCTTCGGTCATCGCCAGCAGCGCGATCTGGCTTTCGGTGTAGGCGATGCTCTCGTCGAACGACATCGAGGCAATCGCCCGCATGGCGTATTTGCCGCGCCGGATCGCGGTCGGCGACTTGTCGACGATGCGGCTGACCAGCCAGTCGACCTTGGCGTCGAGCTCGGCAGCCGGGACCACGTAGTTGAGCAGCCCGGCCGCCTGCGCGGTGCGCGCGTCGAACGGCTCGCCGGTCAGCGACCATTCGCTGACGAGGCGCCTTGGCGCGATCGACTGCAACAGGCTCAGAACCTGCATCGGGAACACGCCAACCTTCACCTCGGGCAGCCCAAAGATCACATGATCGGCAGCGACCGCCATGTCGGTCATGCACAGCAAGCCCATGCCGCCGGCCATGCAGACGCCCCCTACCCGCGCAATCGCCGGCTTGGTGGCGTCTTGCGACAGCCGCAACAGGTCCGCGTAGTCGACATTCGGTTTTGAAAAATCCATCGCAAAGGCGGCACCGCTGTTCTGCAGGTCGGCGCCGGCGCAAAACGCCTTGTCGCCCGCCCCCGTCAGCACGATGACGCGGACGTCCTTGTCGTCATGCGCGTCGCGGTAGCCGCGGGCGATGCCGGCGACCACGTCGGCATTGATGGCGTTGCGCTTGTCGGGCCGGTTGATGGTGATCCAGAACGCCTGCCCGCGCTTTTCGTTCATCACGCTGTTCGTGTCGGTCATTGTCCCGCTCATCCGTTTGCCAAATGCTGGCCAGCATTTGCGGCAGGATGACCGTGGACTGCAAGTGCGGTCTAGCTCTTGCGCGCAGTAGCTGACGCCATTTTTTTGACCCAGACCTTGTTGTCATGGAACGCTGCGCCGCCCACGGGAGCAACGGTTTCGGCCCCGGTCAGCATGTTGATGCCGCGGCCGCCGATATGGGCCTTGTTCGGATGGATGGATTCGGCGATCAGGACGCCGCGGCGGACACCGTCGAATAATTTCGCGGTCAGCGTGGTTTCGCCCCTGAGATTGCCGAGCGTCACCGCGTCGCCATCGGCGATGGAAAGGCTTGCGGCGTCCTCGGGGTGTATCATCACCGTCGGCGTGCCCTCGCGGGCTTGCGATCCCGGCGTCTCGTTGAAACTGGTATTGAGATAGCTGCGCGATGGCGACGTGGCGAGGCGGAACGGGTGGGCTTCGTCCGCCTCCTCGATGATGGTCCAATGATCCGGCAGTGAAGGCATCTGCGTCCAGGGGCCCAGGCCGGGATTGCCGAAGGGAGGATTGGCCCAGTCAGCCTTGAAGTGGAATTTCTTGTCGGCATGCGCGAAGCCGTCGAGATAATGCGAGGTGCGGAAATCCGGCTGAATATCGCGCCACAGGTCCGCCTCCAGCGTTTCGATATCGCCGTGACCGCTTTTCTTCAGCGTCGCGTCGATCAGCTCACGCGGCGTCATCTCGAATCCCGGATGCACGGCATTGAGGCGGCGGCCGAGGCCTTGCAGCACCTCGTGGTTGGAACGGCACTCCCCGGGCGGATCGATCAGCTTGGCGCCGACCGAAATATGCTGGTGGCCGCCGCCGTAATAGAGATCGTCATGTTCGATGAACATGGTGGCAGGAAGCACGATGTCGGCCATCGCCGCCGTCTCGGTCATGAATTGCTCATGCACCGCCACGAACAGATCCTCGCGTGCAAAGCCCTGATGCACCAGCGCCTGTTCGGGCGCCACGGTCATCGGGTTGGTGTTCTGGATCAGCATCGCCTTGACGGGGCCGCCACCCTTCAGCGACTCGGTGTCGCCGGTCAGGATGCGCCCGATCCTGGATTGATCGAGCCAGCGCGTGTTGCGGTCGATCGCGTCGTGGCCCTCGATGATGCTCTCGTTGAACTTCCAGATCGCGGCATTGTTGAAGAACGCGCCGCCGCCCTCATATTGCCAGGCCCCCGTCACCGCCGGGATGCACAGCGCCGCATGCATCTGCGCGGCACCGTTGCGGCTGCGCGTAAAGCCATAGCCAAGACGGAAGAACGAACGCTTGGTCTGGCCGACCAAGCGCGCGAACGCCTCGATCTCCTCGACCGGCACGCCCGAGATCCTTGAAGCCCATTCCGGCGTCCGCGTCGCCAGATGCGCCTCGAGTTCGTCAGGGCAATCGGTGTAGCGGTCCATGTAGGCGCGGTCCGCGTAACCCTCGCGAAACAACACGTGCATGACGCCGCACGCGAACGCCCCGTCGGTGCCGGGCCGGAGCAGGATCTTGATATCCGCCTGCTTCATGGTGTCGTTGTTGTAGATGTCGATCGCCGCGATTTTGGCGCCGCGCTCCTTGCGGGCGCGCGAGGCATGCGTCATCACGTTGACCTGGGTATTCACCGGATTGGTGCCCCAGATCACGACCAGATCGGAGACACCCATCTCGCGCGGATCGACGCCGGCGATCTTGCCGGTGCCGATGGAAAACCCGACACGCGCAATGTTGGCGCAGATCGTCGAGTAGAAGCGCGAATACTTCTTTACGTGCGCAAGACGATTGATGCCGTCGCGCATCACCAGTCCCATGGTGCCCGCATAGTAATAGGGCCAGACAGATTCAGCGCCGAATTCACGCTCGGCCTGATCGAAGCGCGCGGCGATTTCATCCAGCGCTTCGTCCCAGGAAATCTGCGCGAACTGGCCGGAGCCTTTTGGTCCGGTGCGGCGCATCGGGTGCAGCAGCCGGTCGGGATGATGAATGCGCTCGGCGTAGCGCGCGACCTTGGCGCAGACGACACCGGCCGTATAGGTCTGCAGCTTGGAGCCGCGTACCCGGCCGATCGAACGGCCCTCGATCACCTCGATGTCGAGCGCGCAGGCCGACGGGCAATCGTGCGGACAGGTGGAGTGGCGGATATCGACCTTGGCGTGCTGGTTCATGGCGTCCTTAGGTAACATCAAATGCCGCGGTCGCCGAGAGGCTTTATCCGGAAGTACACCCGCAAAAGCGGCACTTTAGCCATGCATCAGACGCCCAAATAGGCACCGCCATTGGCGTGGATCGCCTGCCCGTTGATGTAGCGCGCGCCCGGCCCGCACAGGAATCGCACGGTTGCCGCGACGTCTTCCGGCCGGCCGCGATCGCCGGTGATGGTGTGGTGGGTAAGATGATGCGCCGGTTCCGGCTTGTCCTTGGGCCGGGGCGTGCCGATCAGACCTGGAACCACGCAGTTCACCGTGATGCCGTCGTCGGCGAGGTCATGCGCCAGAGCCCGGGTAAAGCCGATGATGCCGGCCTTCGCGGTCACCACATGCGCGCGGTCTTTCGCGCCCGTATGCGCGCTCAGGCCACCGATATTTACGACGGTGCCCGAGCCCGACTTGCGCAGCCCCGGCAGACAGGCTTTTACGCAGTGAAACGCGCCGTCAAGCGTAACGTCGAGAATTTCGCGCCACGCCGCATAGCTCATCTCGGCGAACGGCTTCTCGCGCCGCAGCGCCGCGTTGTTGACCAGGATATCGATACGGCCGAATTGCTTGACGGTGGCATCCGCCATTGTAAGCACCGCCACGGCGTCGGCGACGTCCCCGATATGAACCAGCGCCTTGCCGCCCGCAGCTTCAATCTCACGCGCGACGGCTTCCGCCTCGGGGCGGTTGCTGCGCGCGTTCACCACAACAGAGGCGCCGCCTTCCGCCAAGGTCAACGCGATCGCGCGGCCGATATTGCGGCCTGCGCCCGTGACGATAGCGACTTTGCCAGCGAGTTCTTTTGTCATCGGCCATGAGCCGGCTTGCCGGCATCCCGCGCAAAGATGGGACGAGCCGCATGACGATGGCGCAAGTCGATGCGGCCATTATACAGCCCTGCCATCAGTTTCAACGCCACATCGCTTTGCGCGGCGCTCCAGCCACCATGCTCGGCGTTGAGCAAAAACTTGTCGGTCACGTCCTGACGCGTCAGCGGCTCCTTCGCGCCACCGCGCAGATGAGGCTGCCGCTCTTCGACCACGCTGCCGTCCCGCAGGGTGGCGCGGATGTGGCCGGTGTAATTGTTCGGATAGGGATTGTCGGGGTCGATCACGAACTTAACTTTGGCGGCGAGCGCCAGCACGCGGTCATCGCGAATGGCTTTGTCCGTGAAGGCGCTGAGGCCGACGCTGCCATGCACGAAACCTGTCGCCAGCAGATAAGGCACCGCGAACTTGGCGGCATAGCCGTTGCGCGGGCGTTGTTTGTCGGCCAGCGGCTCCCACAGCCGGTGCACCGTCCCCTCCGCCACCTCGCAGACGATCTCGGCGACGTTTTCGGGCTTGATGCCGCGCGCGGCCAGCCGGCGCGCGCAGTCGATATAGGGCTGCGCCATCGTTCCGCACGGATAGGGCTTGAACGCCAGCGTGTCCGTTACCCAGCGCGTGCCGAAATCGCCTGTCAGCGCGTCATAATCGCCGCTCGTGGTGTGCGCGAAGCCATGGAACAGGCCGTGCACGCCCTCGAACACCGTTCGCGGACCAGAAAACCCTCCCCGCGCCAGCAGCGCAGCGCGAATGCCCGATTGCGCCGCCCATCCGGCATGCAGCCGCTTGGTCCAGGCGCCCTCCGCGAGATATTCGATGATGCCGCCGGCCATGCTGCCGGCGACGCCGAGCGCATCGACGATTTGTCTCGCGTTGAGGCCAAGCGCTGCACCGACGCCAGCGGCCGCGCCCATCGCGCCGAACACCGCGGTCGGATGGAAACCGGCCTTGTGAACCGCCTTCGGCACGACGAGGCTCAAGCGGCACAGCACTTCGGTACCAACTGCAATCCCGATCAGCGCCATGCGACCGTCCGGATTGTGCCGCTCGCAGGCGGCAAGCACCGCCGGCACGATGACCGCGCCGGCATGGACCGGACCACCTTCGAAAGTATCGTCGAAATCTTCGCCATGCGCGGCGGTGCCGTTGACGAAAGCGGCCCCTGCCGCCGTCAGCGTGCGCCGATGGCCGATCGCCGTGCAGGGGCCGTCATCGTCGCAACCTGCCAGCGCGCTTGTGATGTAGTCCTCATTGCGCGACGTCACGCACAATCCGACCACGTCGACCAGCAGATCCTCGCATTTGCGCGCGGTCGCTGACGGCAATGCGCCCGGCTTCAGCGCGACGATTTTCCCGGCAAGTGTCTCGGCGACCGATGTCGTGGGCAATCCTGAGGCCATTGCGGTCAAACGCGGAAGATCTTGGTGTAGCGCGCCTTGATGGCCTCACCCTCTTTCTCGACCGCGGCAGCATCGTCCTTCATGGTCTTGATGTCCTTGAGCGGCTTACGCCCCGCCTTCTCGCTCGTTTGCGAATGCACCGAGCGAAGGCCACCGACATCGATAATGAGCTGCTGGGCTTCCCGGCTGAGGCTGAAGGACTGGAACAACCTGGCGGCTTTCGGATGCGGCGCATCCTTGAAGACGCCGTTCGGTCCGATAATCAGCGGCGACCCTTCCGTGGCATAAACCGGCTCGACCGGGCGGCCCGCCTCCTTCATCTGGAAAATATTGTACTCGTTGCCGTCGGCCATGACAGCGCGCTCGCCGAGATCGAGTTTCTTCGGCGGATCGGCGGATGACTGCACCTGCATGATGTTCTGCTTGGCAAGCTGTTCGAAGAAACTCCAGCCCAGGTCGCGCTGCATCTGGTAGGTCGCGGTCATGATGGTGCCGCTGTAGCCGGGATGCGCCTTGACGATCTTGCCCTTCCATTTGGGATCGAGCAGGTCGGCAAAACTCTTGGGCGCGTCCTCCGCTTTCACCATGTTGCTATTGTAGGCGATGATGCTGAGCCAGACGCGAAAGCTCGCAAACTGGCCGTCGGGATCACTGTGCTCGGCAGGATAGAATTTCGCGACATCCTCCGGCACATAAGGCGCCAGGATGCCATCGCGCTTCCAGACGATGAAATGCGCGGCATCGGACGAATTCACCACGTCGACGGCATGGATGTTGCTGGAATATTCCTGGCCGATGCGCTGGAACACGCGCTCGGCGCCGGTGCGCTCGACGCGGACCGCGATCCCCGGATACTTTGCCTCGAAGGCCTTAGCCAGCTTCTCGGCGACCGGCAAATCGGTCGAGGTGTAGTAGCTGACCTGGCCTTCCTTCTTCGCCGCCTCGATCAGCGCAGGCGTGACCGGTTCCGCGGGTGGCGCGGCGGCCATCACGCGGGTGGAGAATGCTGCGCCTGCGAGAACAGCGCCGGTGCCCTTGAGCACGTTGCGCCTGGAAATCGAACTCTTCATTGACGTTTCCATTGGCCTGTACCCGTAGTCGTCTTCGGGCTTGTTCTTGTTGGGTCCGTACACCGGACACTATCTTTTATTCCTATGGCGCGCAGCCAGTCTTTCGTCGACAGCCGAATGGCATTGCAGCTAAGTTGCCGCAAAGAACAAGAGTTGGGGGATGAAATGACCAGAAGGACCGCGCTGGCGCTAGCTACAACTCTGGTTGCGGCACTAGTCTCCGGTTCGTCAGGTTTGGCGCAGGACTATCCCGTCGCGGCCGGTAAAGGTGATTGTGCCCTTCGGCGCCGGCGGGCCCGCCGACGTCACCGCCCGGCAGATCGGCAGCATATTGCAGGAGACCTTGGGCCAGCCGTTCGTCATCGAAAACCGTACCGGGGCCGGCGGCGTCATCGGCACGCAGGAGGCCGCCAAGTCGCCGCCCGACGGTTACACGCTGCTGATGATGTCGAACACCCAGACCGCGAATGAATCATTGGTTCCGCAGCGCAAATACGAACTGATGCGCGATCTCGCGCCAATCGCGCCGGTCAACTACTCCGACCTTGTCATCGTGGTTCATCCCTCGGTGCCGGCAAAGACGCTGCAGGAATTCATCGCACTCGCCAAATCGCAGCCGGGAAAGTTGAACTACGCCTCCTCCGGCCAGGGCACGCCGTACCACATGGCCGGAGAATTGTTCAAAGCCATGGCCGGCATCGATCTCGTGCATGTGCCCTATCGCAACAGCGGCGAGGCGCGCAGCGGCGTGATCGGCGGCCAGGTGCAGATGATGATCGACGCCGTTCCGGCGATGGCCCCCAACATCGCGGAAAATCAGGTGCGCGCGCTGGCCACCACGGGCAAGACGCGCTCCACTGTTCTCCCCAATACCCCGACTGTGATCGAGGCCGGCATTCCCGGCTATGAGGCCACCATCTGGCTCGGCCTGATGGCGCCGGCCGGCACGTCAAGGCCGATCATCGACAAGATCAATGCGGCGGTGAATGCTGCAGTGAAGCGGCCGGACATCGTCAAGCTCTGGACCCAACAGGGTGCGGTCCCGATGTCGATGACGCCTGACGAATTCGACAAATTCCTGCGTAGCGATATTGTGAAGTGGGCGGAAGTCGTCAAGAAGTTCGACAAGCCGCCGCAATAAGAAGCCGTGGGAAGGTTCGCATCGATGCCGAGCGTTCGATTTCGCCTCAACGGCGCCGAGACGGAAGTTGACGCCGATCCTGATCGGTCGCTCCTGGATATTCTGCGCGGACAATTCGGCATAATCGGCGCGCATTTCGGCTGCGGCGCCGGTGAGTGTGGCGCCTGCAACGTCATCATCGGCGATCGCGCGGTATCCGCCTGCGATACGCCGCTCTGGTCGGTCGCGGACAAGGATGTCACCACCGTCGAGGGGCTGGGAACAAGCGAACGGCCCCACCCGCTGCAGCGTGCCTTCATCGCCGAACAGGCGCTGCAATGCGGCTATTGCGTTTCCGGCATCCTCGTCAGCGCTGCGGCGCTGTTGAAGCGAAATCCGTCGCCGACGAATCGCGAAGTGAAGGAGGCGCTCGACCGCAACCTCTGTCGTTGCGGTTCACACAATCGAATGGTGCGGGCGGTGCTGCGCGCGGCGGAAGAGATGGCGGCGAGATGAACCAGCAGGCGCCCGCTCCGTCTCCACCCAAATTGCCCGTGAGCCTCGCGGCTAACCCGAAATTGTCGTCGTGGCTGAAATTCTCGGACACAGGACAGGTGACAGTGTCGCCGGGAAAGGTGGAGATCGGACAAGGCATCGTGACGGCGCTGGCACAAATCGCCGCCGACGAGCTCGATATCGACCTATCGCGCGTGCAGATGGTTCGGGCATCGACTGCCGCAGTCCCAACGAAGGCGTTACGTCGGGCAGCCTCTCCATCCAGCAGTCGGGCCGCGCGTTGCGTCATGCCTGCGCCGAAGTTCGCCAGATCTTTCTGCAGCAGGCGGCGGAACGGCTGGGCGTTGATATCGACGCGCTCGACGTCGAGGACGGCACGATTTCCGGGCCCGGCAATGTCAGAACCAGCTATTGGGAACTTGCCGGGGAAGTCTCGCTCGATCGCGACGCCACACCGGACGCGCGGCCGAAGACGGCAACGCGACGCGCGCTCGCCGGAAACTCGATCCAGCGGATCGACATACCCGACAAGGTGTTTGCCCGATCGCAATTCATCCACGATCAGGCGCTGCCGGGAATGCTGCACGGCCGCGTACTGCGGCCGGAGAATGCGCGCGCGAAACTCGGGGAGTTGAACGAGGATGGCGCCCGGGCGATAGCGGGCCTTGTCGCGGTCGTACGTGACGGCAGTTTTGCAGGCGTTGTCAGCGACAACGAGCATGGCGCGGAATTGGCTCTTCAAGCTTTGCGCAGGGGCGCGACCTGGTCGGGCGGCGACGCGCTTCCCGACGAAAACGATCTGGCTTCATTTCTGAAAGGCCAACCGTCGGAATCGACGGTCATCGACAAGAAGACGGCCGCATCGCCTGGGGCGGCGGCGCGAACCATCCGGCGACAATATACCCGGCCCTACATGGCACACGCGTCGATCGCGCCGTCCTGTGCGATGGCGCAATGGAATGGCGATCTCGTTCGTGTCTGGACCCACAGCCAGGGTGTCTATCTGCTGCGCGCCGATCTGGCGCTGGTTCTCAAGCTGCCGGTCGAGAACATCACGGTCGAACACATGGAAGGCGCTGGCTGCTATGGGCATAACGCCGCCGACGATGTCGCCCTCGATGCGGTACTGCTCGCCAAGGCGGCCGATGGCCAGCCGGTGCGGGTTCAGTGGTCGCGCCAGGGCGAGATGTCGGATGCGCCGTTTGGGGCGGCGATGGCGATCGAGATCGAAGCGGATCTGGATGCACAGGGCGAAATCGTGGATTGGCGGCACGATGTCTGGGGCAATGGCCATGTCGCACGACCGGGGCGCGCGGCACTGCCCGCCCTGCTCGCAGGATTCGAACTGGCAGAACCATTTCCTCGCATGGTCTCGACCAATCCGCCGCAGGCGAACGGAGGCGGCAGCGATCGCAACTCGGTCCCGCTCTACGATTTTCCTTCCTGGCGGATCGAATACCATCGCCTGACGACCATGCCGGTCCGCACCTCCGCGCTGCGGACCCTGGGCGCACAGGGCAACGTATTCGCCATCGAATCCTTTCTCGATGAACTTGCCGCCGAGCGTGGCGAGGATCCGGTCGCATTCCGGCTGCGCCACCTGCGGGATGAACGGGCCAGGGACGTCATCCGTGCTGCCGCCACGCGCGCCAAGTGGAAGCCGGAGAAGCAGGCCAACATCGGCCATGGCATAGGCTTCGCCCGCTACAAGAACACCGGCGCCTATTGCGCTGCGATCGCCGAAATCGAGAGCGCCGAGGATATCCGTGTAAGAAAGCTGACGCTGGCGGTCGATGTCGGCGAGGCGATCAATCCCGACGGCGTCATCAACCAGATCGAAGGTGGCGCCATTCAGGCGACGAGCTGGGTGTTGAAAGAACGCGTCCGCTTCGATCGTCAACGTATCACCAGCACCAGTTGGACCGAGTATCCGATCCTGCGCTTCAGCGAAGTGCCCGATGTCGAGGTCGAGGTGATCCAGCGACCGGAGGTGGACCCGGTCGGCGCCGGCGAAGCCGCCCACGGCCCGGTTACGGCTGCAATCGCCAACGCGGTGTTCGACGCGCTCGGCGTGCGGGTGCGTCATCTGCCGATCACGCGCGACGCAATCATTGCCGCCATGGAACAGACTTGATGAGCAGCCTGAACATTCTCAGCGGCGGCGCCGCTCAGGGCCTGGTCGGAAGCCTTTCGTCGACCTTCAAGGCTCAAACCGGATTGGACATTGCCGGCGAGTTCGGCGCGGTCGGCGCCATGGCCGAAAAGCTGCGCGGCGGCATGGCGGCTGACCTGGTCATCCTGACCTCGGCGCTGGTTGCCAAACTGGCGGAGGAAAAACTGGTCGTGGCCGCTTCGATGGCCGATGTCGGCCTGGTAGAGACCGCCCTCGCCGTCCGCGCCGGTGACCCCCAATTGACGGTACGCGATGCCGCAGGCTTGCGCGATGCGCTGCTGGCCGCCGACGCGATCTTCGTGCCGGATACCAAGGCCTCCACCGCCGGGATTCACGTCGCGAACGTCCTCGATCGGCTCGGTATCGCCGCCGTCGTCGCCGCCCGGCTCAGGATCTTTCCAAATGGCGCAACCGCAATGCGCGAACTGGCGGCATCCGAGGCGCAGCGTCCGGTCGGCTGCACGCAATCGACTGAGATCATCAGCACCGAAGGCGTAACCTTGTCCGGTTCACTGCCGTCGGGGTGTGAACTCGCAACTATGTACACGGCGGGCATTACGGCCCGCGCCGCTCACGTCGCACAAGCCCAGAACCTGATCGACCTGTTGACCGGCGCCGAACAACACCAACAGCGCGAACGCGCCGGCTTCATCAGCAGGCAGAATTAGGCATCTCCGCATCCAGGGCGAACGCAGAACCAAATCGGCGGGCGACACAATTTTCGATTGTCAAAGCCAATTAATATACTAATATATCAATCGGGAGAGCAAACATGCGCGCCCGTGCATCGAAAAAGACGGATCCTACGGTTCGCCGCATAGCCGCCGGCGCTCGCCGCGGCGGGAGACCCCGCGCGGCCACGGCGGCCTCAAAGATTTACTCTGATCTTCGGATCGAGCTGGTGTCGCTGCAGCGCCGCCCCGGCGAAGCCATTTCGGAGGCGAAAATCGCGCTCTCCTACGGGGTGAGCCGCACGCCCGTTCGCGAGGCTATCCTCAAATTGTCGGATGAAGGCCTGCTGGAGATCTATCCCCAGTCTGGCATCTTCGTCTCGCGCATCCCGGTCGCCGCACTCCCGGAAGCGATCATCATCCGCAAGGCGCTGGAGGAGACCACCGCGCGGATGGCTGCGGAACGCGCGACACCAAGCCAGATTTTGGCGCTGCAGTCGATCCTGGAACGGCAGCGAGAGGCCAATGCGGCTGGCGACAGCGACACGTTCCATCAGGCCGATGAAATGTTTCATGCTACAGTCGCCGATGTCGCCGGCTATCCCGGAATCTGGAAATACATCCAGCAGGTAAAAGTTCACGTCGACCGCTATCGGCGGCTAACGCTGCCGCAGCGCGGACGGATCCCAAAAGTGATCGTCGAACATGAGGCAATCCTGACTGCGATCGAGGCGCATGACGCCGAAGGCGCAAGGCAGGCTATGGAAATCCACCTCGAAAGCCTTCTCGAGAACATCTCGGCTACCCAACACATCAATCCGGAGTACTTCGACGAGCGATCCTAGAATTCGGAAGTCTACAAAACGATAAATAACATCAGGAGGAATACCATGAAACGCCGCGACTTCATCAAGTTGAGCGCTGGGCTCGGAGCCACAATGGCAACCACTGCCCCACTGTCATCCGCATTTGCACAGACCAAAATGGTGCTGAAGGCATCGGACGTTCATCCGCTGGGTTATCCGACGGTCGAAGCCGTTGTCCGGATGGGCAAGAAGCTGGAAACCGCCACCAATGGCCGGCTGACGATCCAGATGTTCCCCTCGATGCAGCTCGGCGGCGAAAAGGAGATGATCGAACAGGCGCAGCTCGGCGCGCTGCAGATCGCCCGCATTTCGGTCGGCGCCGTCGGCCCGGTCGTAGACGAGGTGAATGTGTTCAACATGCCGTTCGTCTTCCGCGATACCAAGCACATGGAGAAGGTGATCGACGGCGAGATCGGCGACGAACTGCTGGCGAAGATTTCGGCGAACGAGAAGACCGGCCTGATCGCGTTGTGCTGGATGAATGCCGGCTCGCGCAACGTCTACAACAACAAGCGCCCGATCCGGACCATTGCCGACCTCAAGGGCCTCAAGGTCCGCATGATGGGCAACCCGCTGTTTGTCGACACTATGAACGCGCTCGGCGGCAACGGCGTCGCGCTCGGCTTCGATCAGGTCTTCAGCTCGATGCAGACCGGCGTGGTCGACGGCGCGGAAAACAATCCGCCCTCGTTCATGGCGCAGAACCACTATCAGGTGGCCAAGTATTTCACGATGACCGAGCACCTGATCATTCCGGAGCTTTTGGTGTTCTCGCGCATCTCCTGGCAAAAGCTGTCGCCGGACGACCAGGCGCTGATCAAGAAGCTTTCGAAGGAAACGCAGGCCGAGCAGCGCGTGCTCTGGTACGAAGCAGAGAATGCTGCCATCGCCAAGATGAAGGCCGCCGGGACCGAGATCATCACCGACATCGACAAGAAGCCGTTCCAGGATGCGGTCAAACCGGTCTGGGACAAGTACGGCGCGAAGTATGCCGCCATGGTCAAGCGCATCGAAGCGGTCAACTAGGGCTTGGCTCGCCGTCGGCGAGTGGCCGGGCGATGTCAGCTCCGGCCACTCCTCTGATCGGGGCGATTTGAAGCGCTGTTACTTTCCGAGGTCAAAATGTCCGATTCCGAGGCTGGGGTTTTCCGGCGTGTGGTCGATGCGGTTTACTGGACCGGCGCAGTGGTTGCCTGTGTGGCACTCGTCCTGGTTTCCGCAGTCATCCCGTGGGCAGTCTATACCCGATACATCCTGAACAGCGCTGCGTCCTGGCCCGAGCCGATGGCGGTGCTGCTGACGGTCGGCATCACTTTCATCGGCTCTGCCAACTGCTATCGTCAGCGCATCCACATGAACATGACGGTCGGCACGGATCTGCTGCCGCCGTTGTTGCGCCGCGCCTCGCTCTTCCTGAGCGAGATATTGATGGGCGTGATTGCGATTTTCATGGTGGTGTGGGGACTGAAGCTGGTCCAGACCACGTGGGGCAATTCGGTCGATGAATTCCCATGGCTGTCGGTCGGCATCACATACCTGCCGATCGTGGTCAGTGGCGCCATGATGCTCCTGTTCGTCGTCGAACGCCTGACCATCGGGCCACCGCCGCGTGACGGCGCCGACGCCCACGTACCGGTCGAGTAATTCCCATGGATATCGCCGTTCTCCTTCTCAGCATGTGTTTCTTCTTCGCGATCGGGATGCCGATCGCCTATGCGCTGGCGCTGTCGTCGCTCGTCGGCGCGCTCTGGATCGACTTGCCGGTCGGCGCGGTCATGCAGCAATTTGCCAGCGGTGTCGGGAAGGTCTCGATGCTGACCATCCCGTTCTTCGTGCTGGCGGGCGCCATCATGGCGGAGGGCGGCATGGCCCGGCGACTGGTTGATTTTGCGGCCGTGGTCGTCGGGTTCACGCGCATGCGGGGCGGACTCTCGCAGGTCAACATCCTCGCAACCACGATCATGAGCGGCATTTCCGGATCGTCGGTCGCCGACACGTCCGCAATCGGTTCGGTGATGATTCCCCAGATGGCCGCGAAAGGCTATCCGCGGGTATTCGCCACCAACGTCACAATCAGCGCGTCGTTACAGGCGATCATCATACCGCCGAGCCATAATTCGGTGATCTATTCGCTGGCGACCGGCGGCGTGGTGTCGATCACGAGCCTGTTCCTCGCCGGCGTGCTTCCGGGATTACTGCTTGGCTTCTCGCTGATGCTGCTTTGTCTTGTTCTATGCCTATCGCGACAAGCATCCGAAGGGCGAGCCTGTGCCTATCCGCCAGGCCATCCGGATGCTCGGCGACGCCGTATGGGGGATCGTAACGCTCGTCATCGTGCTGGGCGGTATCCTCACCGGCGTATTTACGCCGATCGAGGCCGGCGCGGTCGCCTGTGTCTGGGCGTTCCTCGTCACCATGTTCATCTACCGCGACTACAAATGGTCCGAGCTGCCATTGCTGGTCTATCGGACGCTGCAAACCGTCGCGATGGTGTTGACGCTGGTCGCCACCGCATCGTGCTTCGGCTATGTCGCCGCCCTGATGCAGATGCCGGCGAAGATGACCGAATTCTTCGTTGCGATATCGAGCAACAAATATGTGTTGCTGATGTGGTTGAACATCATGCTGCTGGTGCTGGGGACGGCCCTCGACCTGGCGCCGCTGTTGCTGATCTGCACACCGATCCTGCTCCCTGTGGTGAAGAGCTTTGGCATCGACCCCGTGCATTTCGGAATCGTCATGCTGCTCAATCTCGGCATCGGGTTGCTGACGCCGCCGGTGGGGACGACGCTGTTCGTCGGCTGTGCCATCGGCAAGGTCTCGGTCGATGAGGTGATGCGCGGCATCTGGCCATTCTACTACGTGATGTTTACGGTGCTGATGATCGTGACCTACGTACCCTGGCTGTCGCTGGCGCTGCCGAGGATGTTCGGATTCTAAAGAAAGCGCCGCAGTTCGCGGCGGGGAGACTTCGCGTGAAGATCGTCGACCTCAGCCGGGAGCTCTATCATCGCACTCCGAGCTATCCCGGCCACCCGCCCGTCATGCACGGCGTCTGGAAGACCCACGAAGAATCCTTTGCCGAGTCAGGCAATGTGCACGGGCTGGCGTCGATGTTCATCTCGATGGTGGACCACGCCGGTACCCATATCGACGCGCCCCGACATTTCGGCAGGAGCGGCATATCCATCGATGAGTATCCGCTGGAGAAATGCATCGTGCCGGGTATCTGTATTGACCTGCGTCACATTGCGCCGCGCGCCGAGATTGCGCCTGCCGATCTCGAGGCGGCGGTGATGAATGCCGGAGTGCCGGTGCCGAAGGGCGGCACCGTTCTGCTCTGCACCGGTCACCACGAACGCACATTCCCCCGCAAGGAATATTCCAGCGACAATTCCGGCGTGAACGTCGCCGCCACCGAATGGCTGGCGCAGCAGGGCATCGTGCATTTCGGTATCGATTCGATGCGGCCGGGACCTGAGGGCAAGGTGAATGCCCTCGTGCACAAGGCCTGCCTCGACCTCGACATCACCCATATCGAGAGCCTGTGCAATCTGGAAAAATTGCTCGGCCGCGGCCAGTTTACCTTCATCGGCCTGCCGATGAAGTGGCGCGGTGGGACGGCTTCGCCAATCCGCGCTGTGGCGGTGTTTGACATGTGAAGCAGGAGTAGCACTGAGCCGGTGCGACATCTTCGACAGCCCCTGTCCGGCCGGTCGCTCCGATCTTCCCTTCCGGCCACGGCTCGTATAGACGCGCCTCAAAAGCTTGCCTAAACTCATCGCAAATGGCGGCCGACGCCGATCAAAACGGCACGCACAATCGGGCGGGAAACATCCGTCGACATCAGAGGGGAGGAATTCATGAACCGTTCTTGGCGGGCTGACCGTACTGTCTTTGCCGCATCTGTCGCAGCGATTTCTCTTTCCCTGGCAGCGCCGGCATCGGCGCAAGAAACCTTCAAGCTCGGCGTCGTGACTTTCCTGTCCGGGCCAGCAGCGGACAGTTTCGGCGTTCCCGCCCGCAACGGCGCGCAATTCGTCATCGACCAGCTGAACAAAGGGGCGGCGCCCTCTCCTTACGAGAAGGTCGGTTTCGGCGGCATGAAGGTCGAGCCCGTTATCATCGACGAGAACGGTGGCGCCACCAAACAAGTTCAGGAATTGCGCAACCTCTACCAGCGCGACAATGTCGATGTCGTGCTCGGCTATATCGGCTCCGGCGACTGCCTTGCGGTCGCACCGATCGCCGAAGAGTTGAAGAAGATGCTGGTGCTGATGGATTGCGGCACGCCGCGCATCTTCGAGGAATCCAAATACAATTATGTATTCCGCACAGCTGCTCACGCGACGATGGATAACGTTGGCCTCATCCGGTACATGAAGGCCAAGAACATCAAGATGGAGACGCTGTCGGCGATCAATCAGGACTACGCCTGGGGTCAGGACAGCCGGGCCGACTTCGTCGCCGCAGCCCAACAGCTCTATCCCGGCGTCAAGCTTCAGACGGATTTGCTTCCCAAGTTCGGCGCGGGCCAATACGGCACCGAAATCTCGGCGCTGGTGGGCGCAGGCTCCGACGTGGTCTATTCGAGCCTGTGGGGCGGCGATCTGCAGGCCTTCATCCTGCAATCGGCTCCCCGCGGGCTGCCAAAGCGCAGCCAGCTCGTGTTCAGCGCCGCCGATCACGTGCTGCCGCCGCTCGGCGACAAGATGCCCGACGGCACCATCCTCGGCGCGCGCGGTGCCTATGGCCTGATGTCGCAAAAGTCGCCGCTGAACGATTGGCTCTTCAAGGGATATGAAGCCGCCAACGGCGTCTACCCGGTTCAGGCTTCCTATCGCATGACACAAGCGATCCTGGGATTGAAGGCCGCGGTCGAGAAGGCTATGGCCCAGAACGGCGGCAAGAAGCCCTCGACCGATGAATTGGTCGCGGCGATGACCGGTCTGGAATGGCAAACGCCCGGCGGCCTCATTCAGATGAAGCTTGCCGACGGCCATCAGGCGATTCAGCCGATTGCTTTCAGCCGCACCAAATACAATCCGGACCTGAAGCGGGTCGATCTGGTGGATATCCAGTACTTCGCCGCCGAGTGCGTCAACCCTCCCGCCGGCGTGAAATCGCTCGACTGGATCAAGGGCGGCATGCAGGGTGCCAAGTGCAACTAGATAGCGCCAGCGCTCAATGAACCTGCACAAGCGGCGCGTGCGTGAAGTTCGCGCCGCTGTTCCCTGCCCGCCCATGATTCGCGTGACGCCAACGCCATGAATTTCTTTCTGACGATTGTTCTCGATGGCCTGATTCAGGCCTCGTGGCTGTTTATCGTCGCCCTCGGCCTGACACTGGTTTTCGGCGTACTGAAGATACTCAACATCGCCCATGGCAGCTTCTATGCACTCGGCGCCTATATCGCGGCGAGTGCAGTAACGATGGTCGCCGCACGGGGCCTTCCTCCCAGCGTCGGCTTCGTCGCGATGCTGGTCTCCGTGGGCCTGATCGCGTCCGCCGTTGGCCTCTTGCTGGAGCGAGGCCTGTTGAAGATGTTCTACGGCCGCGACGAGGTCGTGCTTCTGCTCGTAACCTATGCTGTGTTTCTGATCTTCGAAGACGTCACCAAGCTGATCTGGGGCGTCAACCCGATCTATGCGACGCAACCGTACGAGCTGTTCGGTAACCTCGAGTTCGCCGGGCTCTATTATGTCGGCTACGATCTTGTGCTGATACCGATTTCGGCCCTGATCGGCTTCGCGATCTGGTACGGCCTCAACCGCACCGTGATCGGGAAGATCGTGCTGGCGGTGATACACAATGAGGAAATGAGCGTCAGCATGGGCGTGCGCGTCAACCGCGTCTATGCGATCGCTTTCGCGTTCGGCGTCCTGCTGGCCGCCCTTGCGGGCGCCCTGACCGCGCCGAAAATATCGATGCAGCCCGGTCTCAGTTCGGACGTCATCATCTTAAGCTTCGCTATCGTGGTCATCGGCGGGCTGGGGAGCGTCGAAGGCGCGGCGGTCGGCGCCATCCTGGTCGGGCTGGCGCGTGCAGCTTCGGTGCATCTGATGCCGCAGGCTGAACTCTTCATGATCTATCTCATCATGGCCGCCGTCCTGATGTTTCGCCCTGAGGGTCTGTTCAAGCGCGAGACGGCAAGGCGGATTTGATGAAGAAGGACCTGCACCCCCTGGTCATGATCGCTCTCGTCGCGGCGGTGACGCTGTTCGGCCGCGTGCTGCCGACCTGGACGCTGTCACTGGCGACCATTGCCGCCTCCAATGCGCTGATTGCACTGGGCATCGTGGTGTTGGCTCGCACCGGCAACGTGTCGTTCGGCCAGGGCCTGTTCTTTGCCGCCGGCGGCTATGGCGTCGCGCTGATCGCCAACGCCTGGGGCCTCACCGACGCCGTGGCTCAAGTGATCATCGGCGCGGCCTGCGGCGGCCTGCTCGGCCTCGTCGTCGGCCCATTGATCGCGCGCTACACCGGCATTTTCTTCGGTATGCTGACCTTGGCCCTATCGATGGTGTTTTACGGGGCGCTGGTGAAGTCGACGGCGCTCGGTGGCTCGGACGGATTCAATGTGGGGCGACCGACCCTGTTTGGACTGAGCTTCACCGATCCGCGGGAAGCCGACTTCATGCTGTATGCCGTCTCGGTCATCGTGACCGGCTTTGCCGGCATCGGCGCGACCATCCTGTTCCGGTCCGAATTCGGTCTTGCCAGCCTCGCGGTACGTGAAAACAATCTACGCGTCGAATATCTGGGCATCTCGGCCAATCGCGTCATATCGATCAATTTCGTGATCGCCGCGATCTTCGCCGGCGCCAGCGGCGCGTTTGCCCTGATGGCGCAGCGGCATATCGATCCGCAGTTCGCGTACTGGACCACCTCGGGCGAATTCGTTTTCGTTGCGGTCCTTGCCGGCAACCAGAGCGTGGCCGCGGTCTTCGTGGCCTCGATGGCGCTGGAACTGGTCCGTTCGTTCTCGAACCTCTATTTGCCCAATACCTGGCAGCTCGTGCTCGGCGTTTTCCTTCTCGGCGTCATCCTGTTTCTGCCTCGCGGCATCGGCTCGCTCTGGATCAGAAACCGGCGCAAGCGGAGCACCTCGGCGGCAAAAGCACCGCTCACTGCCGAGAGAGGAGCCACACCGTGAACCCGGTTCTTTCGGTGCGCGGGCTCGAAAAGCGCTTTGGCGCGGTGGTCGCCGCCGACGCGCTCACCCTCGATATTGCGGCCGGCCAGAAGATCAGCCTGATCGGCGCCAATGGCGCCGGCAAGACCACCTTCGTCAACATGGTCACGGGTTATCTAAAGCCTGACAGCGGCTCGATCGCGCTCGACGGGATCGACATCGGCAGGCGCTCGCCGCGAAGCGTAGCGCGGCTCGGTATCTCGCGTTCCTTCCAGATTCCGCAGCTGTTTGTTGAACTCACGGCTGCCGAAAATCTAGCTGTGGCCATCTCCGGCGTTGGCACGCGAATGTCGCTTCGCGCGCCGGCGGAAGCCGAGGGCCGCCATGACCAGGCCGTCGAACTGCTCGGGCGCTTTGGCCTTGCCGATCTGGGCGATCGTCCGGTTTCGGAGCTTGCCGGAGGCGTGCGCAAATTGATCGACATCGCCATGGCGCTGGTGCGCCGCCCGAAACTGCTGCTGCTCGACGAGCCAACCTCCGGCGTTTCCGCCGAAGAGAAATTCGCGACCATGGAGCGCGTGATCCATGCCGTCGCGCCCGATGCCGCGACCCTTGTGTTCGTCGAGCACGACATGGAGATCGTGAGCCGCTATGCCGATCGCGTAGTCGCGTTCTATCAGGGCCGGATTCTGGCCGACGGAGCGCCCTCCGACGTCTTGAAGGATCAGGAAGTTCGCCGCTACGTCACCGGAGGCGCACGATGAGCGCGGCGACACCATTGCTTGAGATCGACAATCTCGTCGTTGAAATCCAGTCGATGCCGGCATTGCGCGGCTTTTCAATGCACGTCGCCAGGGGAGCCATGGTGAGCCTTGTCGGCCGCAACGGAGCCGGCAAGACGACATTGATGCGTTCGATCATGGGACACCTCAAGCTGGCCCAGGGCGTGGTGCGGTTTGAGGGCGCCGATCTGTCAACCAGTCCACGTCATGCACGCGCGTCGCTTGGGATCGGCTACATGCCGGAGGATCGTTGCCTTGTGCCTCAACTAACGGTCGAAGAAAACATCATGTTGCCGTTGTGGGTCTCGGGACATCTCGACCGCAAGGCCCGGCTCGACTTCGTTTATGAGGTGATCGGCGAACTCACCGAGATGCGCCAGCGCAAGGCGCTGTTGTTAAGCGGCGGGCAGCAGAAGTTGGTCGCACTCGGCCGGGCGCTCGCCATCGGCACCAAATGCCTGCTGCTCGACGAGCCCTTTGAAGGTATTGCGCCGGCACTGTCCGAACGGCTTTCGGAGGTGCTTGCATCGCTCCGCGGCAAGGATCTCACCTTGCTAATGTCGCAGTCGGACATGAATCATTCGCGCGGGCTGATTGACGTCGAATTCACGATAGAACGCGGGGCCAATCCTCAACAATCCTGAGGTTCCGGACTTCGCCGGCCAGGTTCGCAGGGCGCGCGTTGCCGGAGGTGGACCACACGGACCGCCCTACTTCGACCCCAATTCGCCTTCGTTTCCGGATCCCGCTTCGGCCAACTCGCGAAGCATCTCGGCATTCAACACGACAATGGCGCCGTGCTCGAGACGTACCCAGTCGTGGCCTGCCCAGGCGCGCAACTGCTTGTTGATGCTCTCCCGGGTCATGCCAACCATTTCGCTTATCTCCTGCTGGGTGATCGCGATGGTTCGGCCCTGCGGTGAGGACTTGTGTTTCTCGGTCAGGCGAAGCAACGCGCTGGCCAGTCTTCCCGGCAGGTTCTGAAGGATGACCTGTTCGACCTGATCGCTGGTCCAGCGAATTCGCGTGCATAGCAATTCGATGAACTTCATCGCGAGCCCAGGCTGGCTGCGCACGAATGGTATGAATTCGCGCCGGTCGATCGTGAAGAGCTCGCAATTTGAGTTTGCGGTAGCGTCGGCCGAACGAACTGAATTATCAAGCAGCGCGATTTCGCCGAAGATCTCGCCGGCCCCGATCAGGTTCAGAATCGCGTTGCGACCATCCGGCGAGGAAATGCTGATCTTCACCGTGCCTGATATCACCGCGAACAGGCTGATACCCGGATCGCCTTTGGAGAAGATCGTGGCTCCCCGCTTCAGCGTGGAATGTTTGGCGTAGCGGCATAGCTGGTCGAACGCCTCGGGCTCGAGATCGGCAAAATACGGATGCTTTCGCAGGACCGACAGTTTGCTACTCGAGAATCCGTGAGCTTCACCCGTCCTTTGTTGAGGCACGACAGTCAAACTCCAGGGGACACTGCTGAGGATGCAGCCCTTCCGTAATCAACGCCAGTCCCCTTTTCAACCGGAAAGCATCTAACCGCGTCGATTTGGTGGCCGCGGGACATGGCCGAGGAACCTGCAAACGGACAATTTCGCCGACCAGCCCCTGAGCCAGCCCCTAGCAACATTCGCCAGCCGATCAATACGATAGCAACTTTTGCCGGCCGTTCGAGGGCCGACCCTGTGGTAGTACAAAATTAACCAACCGCCCAGAGGATGCAGAACTGGCGTCGCACGGTTCAAGCAGGCTTTGAACGACCGATCGCCGAATGCGTGGCCGTGCGGGCGAATGCTTCGCCCAGCATGTTTTCCATCAGGAAGAATATCCACGAGGGGATTGGCCTTGCAGTTGGTCGTAGTGCCACACCGACCGGCGGCTATTCCTTGGCGATCCCTATTTCCCTGATCACACGATCATACTTGGCGAGTTGATCGCGCGTCATGGCACGCAGCTCCTCCGCCGAACTGCCTCGAACCGCGAAACCGAGTTCTTCCAATTTGCGCCGAACTTCGGGATCACCTGCCGCTTTCAACACCTCGGCATTCAAGCGCGCGATAACGTCCCTGGGCGTACCGGCCGGGGCAAGGATCGCAAACCACGAATTGAAGAAGAAGCCGGGCAGACCGGATTCAGAGACGGTCGGCACGTCAGGGAATTGCGGCAATCTCTTCTCCGTGGTCACTCCGATCAATTTGAGTTGGCCGCCTCGCACCAAAGCGGCGACCGTACCCAGGCCCTGGAACCCGACTGGAATCTGGCCGGCGGCGACGTCGGTCGCAGCTTGCGTTGCCCCCTTATAGGGCACATGTGTGAGCGATATGCCGGCCGCGGAAGCGAACATCGCCATCGCCAGATGCTGCGGGCTGCCTGGACCGCCCGAGCCATAGTCGATCTTGCCCGGCGTGGCCTTCGCAGCCGCGATCAGATCCGCCGCGTTGTTGAAGCTTGTCCGGTTGCTGACGATCAGTCCCCACTCGACCGTCGCAACCAGCGACACCGGCTCGAAATCCTTCAATATGTCCCAGCGCATCCTGGACTGCAGGTTGGGCAGCATGGTCATGATGCTGTCGTTGAACCCTCCGATCGTGTAACCGTCCGGTTCGGCCCGAGCGACGGCTTCGGCCCCGATCAGTCCCGACGCGCCCGGCTGGTTCAGGATCACGATTTGCTGGCCCATATTGTCGGCCATCTTCTGGGTCACGATGCGCGCCGCAACGTCGACCGCACTTGCTGCGGCCAGCGGCACGATCATCTTGATCGGCCGGTCCGGATAGCTTGTCTGCGCAATCGCATGGTGGCTTGAGAACAGCGCCAACGCCGGTAGCAGAAAATGGACCAGGCGCATTGATATCCTCCCAATTGATGCGCGGCAGACTTGCGTGATCGCAGCCACCATCTTTTGAGAAAAGGTTGCGCTCGAACTCTCCGCTTTGCAATCGATCCTGAAGGCCGGCGGGCCGGCAGCCTCTCAACCGCCATTTCGACGAGCTTCCGCAGCCCCTAGAGTAGCTTTCCATCCGGCCCGAAGAACGGGTGCGGGCCGTCGAAGGTGCCGATCGGGACCTGATGGGTGACGACGGTGCCAAACCCCTCACCCGGAAACCAGCTGTGCAGGTGGAACGCCGGCGGCTCGACCTTGAAGGAGGGGTCGCGCAGCTCGGCCAGGTCGAGATCGACCGCATGGTTCGGGGCCGGGCAGATCGTGGTCGGCACGCCCGCAAACATGGTGAGCGCAGCGCGGTGAACATGGCCGGTCGCGAGCAATTGAACGCGCGGATGACGTAGCACGATGGGTGCCAACTCGCTCGCATTGAGCAGATTCTGGCGATCCATGTGCCAGATGCCGGTCTTGAACGGCGGATGATGCAGGAACAGCAGCGCCGGCCGATCGCGCGAGGCGGCCAGCGTCGCGTCAAGCCATTGCAACGTGGCCGCTTCCAGTTCGCCATGCGGCTTTCGGTGCACGCTTGAATCCAGCAACAGTAGATCAAGTCCGTCGACCTCGATCTTCTGGTTGAGCGGCCCGGATACGAAGGCATAGGAAGAGGAAGAAAATGCAGCACGCATCAGTTCGCGCGAATCGTGGTTGCCCGGAATGCCGGCGAAAGGAAGCTTGAGCTGCGCCAGCAACCGCTTGAGATACTGATATTCCTCATCCGTCGGTGTGTCGGCGAGATCGCCGGAGATCACCACAAAGTCGGGGGCGGGATCGAATTCGTTCAGCGCCGCAACGCAGCGTTCCAGCGCCTTGGCGGTATCGACGCGGCCATAGGCAAGCGATCCCGGAGGCTTGATATGCAAGTCGGAAATTTGGGCAATATGAACCGGCTTTGGCGACATCGACCTTCTCAGTTCTCAGGCGGCAGCAGACGGACGGCGTCCGGCGAAATCGATAGTCCGATCCGTTCGCCAAGCTTGGCTTGAACCGTATTCGGCGCGTCGACGGTGAGCAACCCATTGGATGCGCCACTGACGATTAGCCGCTGCCTGTCTCCAATGAAGCTGACGCTGTCGATGACGCCTGAAAGCGGCGCGCTGCCTGCTTCCGTAACCCGGATGGTTTCTGGACGGATCATCGCCACCGCAGCCGCTACATTTGTAGCATCACCAATCGGCTGCCGTCCGCCGGGCAGTACGAGATATCCGTTCTCGACGGCTGACTCGACGATATTCGCAGCGCCGATGAATTCGGCGACAAAGCGGTTTCTCGGCGTGAAGTAGATCTCGCGCGGGGTGCCGATCTGGACAATCATCCCCTTCTGCATCACGACGACACGATCGCCGAGCTCCATGGCCTCGGACTGATCGTGCGTCACGTAGATCGTGGTGATGCCGAGCGCGCGCAACAAACGGTTGAGTTCGCCACGCAGCCGGTCGCGCAGCGCGGCATCGAGTGCGGTCAGCGGCTCGTCCAGCAAAAGAATGCCGGGCCGGATCGCAACCGCGCGCGCCAGCGCCACGCGCTGGCGCTGGCCACCGGAAAGCTGGTCGATGCGGCGGTTCTCCAACCCGGAGATGTTGGTCAGCGCCACCAGTTCGGCAACGCGCGCCGCACGCTCCCGGGACGGCACTCCGCGGATCTTCAGACCGTAGCCGATATTGTCCGACACACTCATATTGGGAAAAAGCGCGTAGGACTGGAACACCATGCCGACGTTGCGCCGCTCGATCGGCACTGGCGTCATGTCCTTGCCGTCGAACAGGACCTTGCCACCGGCGTCGGGCAGTTCGAGGCCCGCGATAATGCGCAGCATGGTGGTCTTGCCGCAGCCGGACGGACCGAGCAGCACCAACGTTTCGCCGCGGGCGATATCAAGCGTCGCAGGTTCGAGCGCGCGCGTTCCGTCGGCAAACGTCTTGCCGCAGGCCTCGATGCGTACCGAGGCGCCATGTCCGGCCTGCCCGCTCATCTCTTCTGTTCCCTCTCGGCAAACAATTGCATGGCAATCAGCAGCGGAATGATCATCACGAAGAAGATCAGGGTATAGGCGGAGGCTACCTCCAGCCGCATCGAGGCGTAGCTATCGGCAAGCCCGATCGGCAGCGTCTTGGTGAGCGGTGTGTGCAGCATCCAGGTCAGGTTGAATTCACCGAGCGACAACGTCACCACCATCAGGCTGCCTGCGAGTATCCCCGGCACGGCGTTGGGCACGATCACGTCGCGGAAGCGGCGCCAAGGCGATGCACCGAGCGAGGCCGCGCCTTCGTCAAGCGTCTTGATGTCGATGGTCGCGAAAACGGCCATCACGGATCGCACCATGAACGGCATGGTGAAGATGACATGCCCCACGAGAATAAAAAGCCAGGAGCGGCGGAAGTTGCCAAAACCGCCATAGGTCAAGAGCAAAGCGAGCGCAATCGCGAGCCCGGGGATCGCCAATGGCAAGGTGATGATCTCCTCGACGATCCGCGACAGGCGCCCTCCCCTTACGTGCAGCGCATAGGCAGCTGGAACGCCTACCGTGAGAGTCACGGCAAGGGTCGCAAATGCGATCACGAATGACAGCAGGATGGTGCCTGCGTAGAGCTCCCACACCTGCGCAACCCATTGCAGGGTTACCCCGGACTGAATGCCCCGGAAATAGTTCACGGTGACGCCGGCGGAAATCGACAAAATCGCAGGCACTACCAGGAATGCGGCGACGAACAGTGTGAAGATGAGTTGACCGGAGAAGATCAGGCGATCGCGCATCGTCTCATCCAGCCGCCGCGACGGCACTTCCGCTGAAGGAACGGGCAAGCGCAAGAATGAACCAGGTGATGATGCCAAGACCGACCGACAGAGCGGCGGAGGTAGCGAAATTCGCAGCCAGCGTGAACTCGGTATAGATCAGCATCGGCAGCACATCGATGTTCGTTGCCAGCGTAAACGCTGTGCCGAACGCACCCATCGCAGTCGCAAAGGCAATCGCACCGGAGGCAATGAAGGCCGGCGTCAGCGCCGGCAACACGACATCGCGCTGCACCGCCCATGGGCTAGCGCCGAGCGAACGCGCGGCTTCTTCCAGTCCGACATCGAGCTTCTGCACCGCCGCCATGATGGTTAGAATGACGCGGGGAATGGAGAAATACAGGTAGCCGAGAAACAGTCCGTAGATCGAGTAAGCAAAGACGAGCTTCTCGCCTAGTAAACGGTTGGAAAGATCGCCGATCAGGCCCTGTCGCCCGGCGAGGAGAATGATCATGAAGCCGACCACCACGCCGGGAAACGCCAGCGGAAAGGTCAGCATCGCGATCAGAATGGCCCGGCCGGGAAAACGATGCCGCTGCAGGAACATTCCAGCGATGGTCGCCACCATGAGCGTCACGATGGTGGTCGCGGCTGCCAGCAGGATCGTGTTGATGAGGGTCGCGCGGTAGCGCGGCTCGGTCAGGATTGCCAGATAGCCCGCGAGGCCGTGGGGACCCTCCGCCCCGGTCACGACGAGCCGCACCATCGGCAACAGGAAAAATGCTGCCGTTACCACCGCAAGCGGCAGCAGGCAAAACCAGACGAAGGACTTATTTGACATCAGGAGGTAGTGCCCAGCGAAGGGCACATATTGCCTCAGCGGACCTCAGCGAGATAGCGGTCAACAAAGCCTTTTTGCACGTTTTCCATCTGGCCCCAGTCGACGTTCTTCGCGCGTGCGTAATCGCTATCGGGCAGGAATTTCTTCTTGACGGCTTCGGGCAGCTCGATCGGCCGCGCCGGGCGCAAATAGGCGTTGGTCCAGATCGCCTGCCCCTTGTCGGACAGGAGATAATCCAACACCTTCTTGGCCTTGTCCTTGTCGGGCGCGTTCTTGACGAGGCCAACGACATAGGGAAACACCACCGATCCCTCGCAGGGAATCACGAATTCGAAATTACCCTTCTCGGAGTATTTGGCGCGATAGGCGTTGAAATCATAGTCGAACAGGATCGGCATCTCGCCGGAAACCACACGGGCGTAGGACGTCTGCTTGGGAACGATCGGGTCGTTCTTCCGCAGATCCTTAAAGAAGCCGATCACGGGATCGAAATTTGCCTCGGAGCCCCCGAGCGCAAGATTGATCGCGACCGCGCCGACATATCCGACCGCGGCCGACGACGGATCGAGATAGCCGACCATGCCCTTGTAGTCGGGCTTCAAAAGGTCCTTCCAACAGGCCGGCACCGGCTTGCCGCCGAGCGCGTCCTTGTTGACGAACAGGCCGAGCGTGCCGGAATGAATGGTGGTCCAGTAGCCGTCGGCGTCCTTAAGGCCCACGGGAACCTGCTCCCATTTCGCCGGCTTGTACGGCTCGAGCGCATCCTGCGTCTTGGCCTTCATGCCGAACGTGACGCCGAAATAGCCGATATCACCGACAGGGTTGCTCTTCTCAGCCAGGATTTGAGCCAGCGCCTGCCCGGAATTCTTGTTGTCGTGCGGAATGTCATAGTTGAGGTCGGCCTTGATCGCCTTGAGCATCGAGGCCCAGTCCGCCCATTCCGGCGGGCAATTGTAGCAGATGACGTCGGCCGCTTTGGCGGATTGCCAGGGCGCGATTAGCGACAGCGCCAGCAAGGCAAGAACAAAGCGGACGGTCTTCATGGGTCACTCCGGATCAGCATCGCAATTGAAGATTTCAGCACCAGCCGGTGTGCAAGTATAGGCCGCGCATGAAGGTTTTGCGACAAGGCGTGTTGCTGTGCAGCAAACACCCTCGGCAACGCTATCAGTATTCGGCAATTTTGTCGGTTGCCGATTTGCGGCTTGAGAGCGTATTGAGGACGCAATCAAGGTCGCCGTTACCAGCGGGCGAGGTAATGTGATTGCCAGCGCCGCAGCCTAGGCAACAGGCTCGCATCAGCGGCCCGTGAACTTCGGCTCGCGCTTCTCCATGAACGCCTTGATGCCTTCCTGCATGTCCTGTGTCTTGAACAGCGGAAGAAGCTGCAGATAGACGTGATGCACGTGATCTGGAAACGTTTCGTTGAGCCCCATCCGCATCATGCGTTTAGCGGCTTGCACCGCCAGGGGTGCGTTTGCCGCGATCTCTCGCGCCACCTCGCGCGCACGCCTCATCAGATCTGCGTCCGGCACGACTTCATTGGCAAGGCCCCAATCGAGAGATTCCCGTGCCGAGAGCGTACGGCCGGTAAAGATCAGTTCGGACGCCTTGGCCCAGCCGATCATGCGCGGCAGAAACCAGGTGCCGCCCGATTCCGGCACTACGCCACGTTTGACGAAGGCTGCCGCCAGTTTTGCCGATTCCGCCATGATGCGAATGTCGCAACCAAGCGCGGTATCCATGCCGTAGCCTGCGGCTCCGCCATTCACGGCGCAAATAATAGGCTTATCCATTGCCTGCAAGACCGTCGGCGGCGTGTTGCGCAGGTCCAGCGAAGTCGCCGAAGAGGCCGAACTGAGGCCATCTCCACTGCGCTCCTTCCGTAAGTCCAGGCCTGCGCAAAATGCACGCCCGCTGCCGGTGAGGATTACGCAACGAACATCGCGGTCCTCGTTCGCCTTGATCAACAGCTGCGTCAGGTCATTCAGCATAGGGCCGGAAATCGTGTTCATGCGCTTCGGCGCGTTGAGCGTGATGACGGCGATATGATCGGTTACCTCATAAAGGACTTCTTTGGATTCGGTTTGCGCAGCGCGCTCGGCTTGGTCCATATCGATTCTCGCTTTGCTTAGTCGGTGATCGGAACAGTTGATCAGATCCGCCCTAACGCGCTCAGAATAACCTGAGGCGTGAGCGGGATCTCCGTGATGGTTACCCCGAACGGCCTGAGCGCGTCGTTGACCGCATTGGTCACGGCCGCCGCGGCCCCCGCCGTGCCGGCTTCGCCCGCGCCCTTGGCACCCAGCTCCGTTTCCAGCGTCGGCGAGACCACGTGCCCGACATCTATATCCGGCATCTCACCGGACATCGGAACCAGATAATCGGCCATGTTGGCATTGGTGAGCTGGCCGCGCTCATCATAGATGCATTTCTCGAACAAAGCCGCGCCGAGGCCCTGCACCACCCCGCCTCTGATCTGTTCATCGACCAGTTGTGGATTGATGATGGTGCCGCAATCCTCGACCACCCAATGCTTGAGCAGCTTCACAAAACCGGTATCGGTGTCGACCTCCAGCCAAGAGGCTTGAACGCCATTGGTGAAGGCGAACGGATATTCCCGCGGGACGAAGTGCCGGGTCGCCATCAGTTCGGGCTGAATGCCCGGTGGCAGCGTGTCCGGGCGAAAGTATACGATCCGCGCGAGTTCACTCAATTCGATTCGCGGTGCGCCATCGACGGCATTCACGACGTTGCCATTGACGATGTCGAGCTCACCCGCCGTTGATTGCAGGATGGCGGCCGCCACGTCGAGAATGTTCCTGCGCAGCACCTTGGCGGCCTGCAGCGCGGCTTCGCCACCGATACCGGCGCCGCGCGAGGCCCAGGTGCCTCCTCCATAGGGCGTATTATCAGTGTCGCCGAGGATCACGCGGACACGATCCATCGAGACGCCAAGCACGCTGCCGACAATCTGCGCGGTGAGCGATTCCGATCCCTGCCCCTGCTCGGTGATACTGGTCTGGCAGATCACCGAACCCTGTGCATCGAGCCGCACCGCGACGCCATCCTGCGAGGATATTTTCGCACCCCCGACGCCGTAAAACGCCGCGCTGGGATTTGTGACCTCAATGAAACTGGCGATGCCGATACCACGATGGATATTCTTCGCTCGCAAGGCCGCCTGCTCGGCGCGGAGTGCATCATAGTCCATCATCTTGACGAGCTTGGTGAGCGCTGCATGGTGCGACAATTGCTCAAAGCGCAGGCCTGACGGCGAGGCGCAGGGGTAGGCATCATCGGCAATCAGATTGCGGCGTCGGATTTCGATCGGATCCATACCGATCCTCATCGCCGCCAGGTCAACCAGGCCTTCCGTCACCGAGCAGGCAATTGGGTGGCCGACGGCGCGGTACTGGCACATGACGTTCTTGTTCTGGAACACGACGCGCGCCCGGGCACGGTAATTCCTGGTCATATAGGGCCCGCCGACGAGATTGACGACCTGGTTGGCCTCGATCGCGCTGGTGCGCGGATACATCGAATAGGGTCCGATACCCGTGAGGTCGTCGATCTCGAATGCCGTGATTGTGCCGTCGCGTTTGACGCCAATCCTTCCCTTGCAGTGATGGTCACGGGCATGAATGTCGGTGTTGAAACTCTCGACCCGGTCTGCGACGAACTTGATCGGCCGCCGCAGCAATTTCGCAAGCGCATAGGTCGCCATCTCGTCGGCATAGATGTGGACCTTGATGCCGAAGGAGCCACCGACGTCCTTGCAGACCACGCGCACCTGGGACTCCTTCAAGCCCAGATGCAACGCCGCGATATTTTGGACCATGTGCGGCGCCTGAGTGCCTTGATAGATCGTCAACCGCGCTTCCGCGGCGTTCCAGTCCGCCACCACCGCGCGCGGCTCAAGCGTCACGCCGGTGTGTCGACCGAAAACGAACTCCGCCTCTATCACCTCGTCGGACTCGGCAAGGGCTTGGTCGACCGTGCCAGCGTCGTGACTGCGCTCGAAGGCCAGATTGTCGCCGAGAGCAGCGTGGATCACAGGCGTTGATGGATCGAGTGCGGTATGCATGTCCGTTACGGCATCAAGTTCCTCATATTCGACCAAGACATGCTCCACAGCGTCCTCGGCCTGAGCCCGGCTGGCCGCCACCACGGCCGCAACGGCTTCGCCCTGCCAGCACACCCGCTCGATCGCGATGGCGCTCTGCGGCGCGGATTTCAGACCCTTCAAATGCGAGAGCACGCCGACCCAAGGCGTGATGACGGCGGCGAGTTCCTGACCTGTAATCACAGCGACTACACCCGGCATGTGCCTGGCCGCCGAAGCGTCGATGCCAAGAATCTTTGCGTGCGCGTGCGGCGAGCGCAGGAACACGACATGCACCATACGCGGCAATTCGATGTCGCTGACATAGAGCCCGCGTCCCTGCATCAACCGGTCGAGGTTCGGCCGCGGCACCGTTTTGCCGATATAGGAGTTTGGCCGGTCCAGCGCCGAAAGCATTTCGGGATTGACCCGCTCCGACGTCATGGCAGGCGTCCGGCGCGCGCCCGCGCTGTGGTCTCGATGGCGTCGACGATCGCCTGATAGCCTGTACACCGGCAATAATTGCCGGACAGATGCTCACGAATCTGCTCTCGGCCCGGCTGGGAGGAGTGCTTCAGGAGGTCCTGTGCCGCCATCAACATACCCGGCGTGCAGAAACCGCACTGCAGCGCGTTACGCTCTCTGAACGCAGCCTGCAAATCGTCAATCTCTCCGCTATCGGACAAGCCCTCGATCGTCTCGACGGAGCAATCCTGCGTCTGCACCGCAAGCATCAAACAGGAGCGCACGATCTCACCATTCACGCGCACCGTGCAGGCCCCGCAGACGCCATGTTCGCAGCCGACATGCGTGCCGGTCAGCTTGAGGTGCTCGCGGAGAAAATCCGACAGGTTTAGCCGCGGCTGCACGTCGGCTTCTATGCGCTCTCCATTGACATTGAGCGAGATCGTCACGGCACTCGTCACGCTGGCGCTCCGACGCAGAGATCGGGACGCGAAAGCAGCGAGGACACGCCACGCGTCAGCAAGACCTTCGCCAGATGTCGACGCATGGCAGGCGTTGCCTGCTGATCCTCCGGGGGATCAAGCTCTTCGCCCAACAGTGACGACGCCTCGGACAGCACCGCAGGAGTGATGTCAACATCGATCAGTTTGCCGGCTGCCTTGGCAAGCAACGGGCGATCCCCGACGGCAAAGAAGCCAAGGCGGATGTCGGCGAACTGCCCGTCCTTGACGACCGCCTGCGCTGCCAGGCCAACGATCGCGTAATCGCCATTCCGACGGGCGAACTCATGAAAAAAATGCGTCGAATGAGTTGGCGCCGCCGGCAGTTCGACGGCGACCAGCAATTCGTGCGGCGAAAGGACTGTTTCATAGATCCCGGCGAAGAATGCGTTCGCGGCAATCCGCCGCTCACCGTCCGGACCGCGAGCAACGATGGTCGCGCCAAGCGTGACCATGCAGGCCGGCAGTTCGGAGGCTGGATCGGCGTGGGCAAGGCTACCCCCGATTGTGCCACGGTTGCGGATCGCGGGATGGGCGACATGGGCGACCGCCTGCGCCAGCAATGGGGCACGTGCAATTACATCCGCGGATTTCAGGAGATCGACATGGCGTGTCAGCGCGCCAATGGTGAGAACGCCTTGCTTCACCACGATACCGCGCAGCTCGGCCAACTCACCGATATCGACAATAAGTTCGGGAGATATCAGGCGCAGATTCATCGCCGGCATCAGGCTCTGGCCACCCGACAAGACCTTGGCCCTCTCGCCATGCGTAGCCAGCAATTCCAGCGCATGTGCGACGCTGGTTGCACGGGCATAAGCGAAAGCCGAGGCCTTCATTTTCGGCGTGACCTCCCCCGGTCAAGTATCTGCATTTTCACTGGATTAGACGGCTGCGATCTTCAAAGGTCAAGTTTGTTGTCGCGTGATTATCTCGACTTTGGGACTTGTCTTCGTACAGCAAAGGACGCACGTTCTCTGCCGACAAAAGGCCTGCCTTGGGGAAGAGCAGACGATGAAGCTTGGGTTCTTTACGATGCCGATCCATCCCGTTGGGAAGGATTGGCAGCTTTCCCTCAAGGAGGATCGCGAGGCCTTCCTGCTGGCAGATGAACTCGGGTTCACCGAAGCCTATGTCGGCGAGCATGTCACCGACCGAGCCGAGAATATCACCTCCTGCATAGCTTTTATCGCGTGGCTCGCCGCGGCGACCAGGCAGATCAAGCTTGGCACCGGCACGGTCAACATGCCAAACGCGCATCCCGCTGCGGTTGCAGCCTCGATCGCAATGCTCGATCACATGCTGGATGGGCGCCTGATCTTCGGCATCAGCCCTGGCGGTCTACTCTCGGACGCGGAAGCGTTCGGCAATCTCGAGGCGGACAGGAATGCAATGTTCCTGGAGGCGATCAATCAAGTGCTTCAGATCTGGGCGAGCGAGCCTCCGTATAATCTTCAGGGCAAATACTGGAACATATCGGTTCAGAAGACCCTGATCGAAGACATCGGTCAGGGCTTCATCCCGCGTCCACTGCAGAGGCCGCATCCGCCGATCGTGGTGACGGCGGTCGCTCCGTTCTCAAAAGGTGTGACGGAAGCAGCCGCGCGTGGCTGGGATCCGATCTCGGCGAACTTCCTGATGCCAGCCTGGGTGAAGAGCCATTGGCCGAAATATATCGAGGGATGCGAACGGGCCGGCCGCGCCGCGGATACAGCAAACTGGCGCGTTGCCAAGAGCGTTTTCGTCGCCAAGGATGCGGCAACCGCGAAGGCCTACGCTACCGATCCGAACGGGCCCTATGTTTATTACTATCGCTCACTGTTCACCAAGCTGAAACGCAGCGGTCGGATAGAGTTGTTCAAAACGCGTCGCGACCAGCCCGACGACGACGTGACGCTGGAATCGATCTGCGACAAGCTCATCATTCACGGCACGCCGGAGAGCGTTGCAGACCAGCTCCTTGCTTTTCAGGAAGAGACCGGCCCCTTCGGTACGCTGCTTTATGCCGGCAAGGATTGGAAGGATCGCGAGCTTGGGCGCCAGTCGATGATCCTGATGGCCGAAAAGGTGATGCCGCGTGTCAATGCCGGGACGTCCGGCCATTTCAAGGCCGCGGAATAGTCGGCTCACTCAGGGAACTACCGTGGCACTCAGCGATCGCATCCCCTATCAAGCTCAAATCGACCGGCCGCAGCTGAAACTTCCCGGCGGCAAGAAGCTCGCGGTATGGGTCATCCTCAACGTCGAGGAATGGCGGATCGAGAACGCGATGCCGCGCACGGTGCTCAGTCCGCCGATGGGGCAGCCGCTATTGCCGGACGTACCGAACTGGTCATGGCATGAATACGGGATGCGTGCCGGTTTCTGGCGTCAATACAAGGCACTGACCGACCGCAGGATGCCGGTGACCCTGGCAATCAACGCCAATGTCTGCAATGCCTACCCGCGCGTCGCGTCCGCCGCGCTCGAAGCCGGCTTTGAATTCATGGGCCACGGATTTGTGCAGGGTCCGATGCATAAGGTCGAGAACCAGGCCGACGCGATCAAGCGTGCGGTCGAGACAATTTCTAATTTCACAGGAAAGCCGCCGCGATCGTGGGAGAGCCCTGGGCTGACGGAGACCGAGGAAACGTTGGATCTGCTGCGCCTCAACGGCATTGAGTATGTCGCGGACTGGGTGATCGACGATCTGCCGCAAGACATCTCTACGCCTCACGGCACCATAACGACGATCCCCTATTCGGTCGAAACCAACGATATCGTCATCCACGCGCTGCAGCACCTGCCTTCCGAGCAGTTCCTGAAACGATGCACGGATCAATTTGACCGGCTATACCTCGAAGGGGCATCGAATGCGCGGATCATGGCAATCTCGATTCATCCGTACATCACGGGCGTGCCCCATCGCATCAAGTACCTGGAGGCACTGCTCGACTACGTCATCGGTCACGACGGCGTGGCGCTGATGACGGCCAGCGAGATTGGCGATTGGTATCGTGCCGAGATCGGAAAGAAATAGCGCTGGTTTACGCTTGCGATTGCGTCAAAGCGCCAGACGTCCAACGATGAATCAAGAGTTCGATCACTGATAGGACTTATTGCCATCGTCGGCAATAAACTGGCCGAAGCTGCCGCGTGCAAACAGCAGCGGCTCCCGGTGATTATAGGCGTAGGCCTCAACGGCCCCCAGGAAGATAATGTGGTCGCCGCCGTAATATCGGTTGGCGGCCCGGCATTGGAAATTGGCGACGCTGTCGGCCAGGACTGGCGCATTGCCAAGTCCCGGCGTCCAATTCACGCCGGCAAATTTGTCTCCTGAAGATTTCGCAAACTTCGCCGCCAGTGCCTGCTGGGAAGCTCCGAGAATATTGACCGTGAAGTGACTGGCATTCTGGAAGGTCGTCAGGCCTTGCGAAAACATGCCGAGGCTCCACAGCACCAGCGGCGGATTCAGCGATACCGATGCAAAGGAGTTGCAGGTTACGCCATACGGCTTTCCGTCGGCTGCCATCGCCGTGACGATGGTGACGCCCGTCGCAAAGGTGCCAAGCGCATTGCGAAAGTCCCGGGGATCGATCGCCGAATTGTCGCTGGCAAGTTCGTTTGCCGGATCGGCCGGATGTTTTGGTGAGTCAGACATCCGCCAACCTCAGAGCGTCAGATTTTCGGACGGCAGGCCAAGCGCCACACGTCCATAATTGGTTCCCGCCGCATCGAAATTGAATGCGAGGTGAGAGTTCACCGCGTGGGCGTCGCGGAACTGCCGCTGCAGCGCGCCGGATGTAAACAGACTGCGCGCACCGCTCGCTGCAAACAGCAGCGAGACTGCTTCGGTGCAAAGGTTCACCGAAAAAGCGCCGTCCCGCCGCAGCCTGGTCTTGACCGATAGATCGGGAATTTGGCCACGCCTTGCATCCGCCATCGCGTCGATACAGTTGGTGCGCATGACGAGGCGGGCCGCGTCGATCTTGGCCGATGCCTCCGCGATCTTGATCTGGGTCGTCTGCATGTCGCTGAGCTTGGCACGGTTATAGGTCGAGGCCCGGTGCCGCGCGAACTCGACATAGTCGTTCAGGCAGGCCTGCGCATTGCCCAGGCCAACACCAGATAAAACATAAGGAAACAGCGAGAACACCGGCAATGCATAAAGTGCGTTTGGATTGACGTCACTTCCGGGTGTTGGCCCGCCAGTAAGATCGCTCACCGCGACCGTCATTTTCTCCGCGACAAAGGTATCGGCGACCCTGACATCGTTGGATCCCGTGCCGCACAGGCCCGTCGCATTCCAGGTGTCGTTGATCTTGTATTCGCTCCGGTTGAGCAGGAATATCCGGTACTCGATGCCGTCAGCCTCATCGTCGGAAGAAACCACGCTGGCGAGCATGTTCCAGTCGCAGGAACTCCACGCCCGAGGAAAACGGCCAATGGCCATTCAGCACATAGCCGCCATCGACCTTTCTGGCGCGGCCGGCTGCGAAGATGAAGGACGACGCAATCAGTGAGTCCGCGTCCCTGCCCCAGACCGCGTCCTGAGCCTGCCGGTCAAACATGCCCAGCATCCAGTGATGGCTGGCCAGATTGGCAAAATTCCACGCCACGGAAGCATCCGCCTGCCCCAACGCATCGGCACAATCGATCAACGCCACATAATCGAGTTCGGAACCGCCCACGCGCTTGGGCTGCACGATCCGAAACAGGCCGGCATCATGCAAATCGCGCTCCGTCTCCGGCGGCAGCCGCCGGAGTTCTTCGGTCCTGGACGCACGATCGCGCAATTCTGGAATCAGCGCCCTCGCACGCGCGACCATGGCGGCATAGTCCTCCATACCCGGTCCCGCGAACGAAACTGCATCCGGCCTGCCGCCAAGCCCTGCCATAGGCGTCTTCCTCACTCGCCCGGTCGACCCTCGCATATGCTGCGACCGAACCTTGCCAGTCTACCGCCTGATCACCAATGATCAAGGCGTGCGACTGACATGCCTACTCCGCATTGCCTCCGCAATACTTCCCAAAACAAGAAAAAGCCCGGCAGCCAAGAGGCCACCGGGCGACTGCTGCATTTTGAGAGGGCAAAGTGCCCGCCCGCTATTTGATGACCTTCCGCCAATAAAGCGTGTGTGGCCAGGCCCAGGGGTGCTTTGGCTCAAACAGCCGGTACCCGGCGCGGATAAAATTGTTGGCTGACAACAGATTGTCGGTGGTATCGGAGACGATCGAACACCATCCGTTCGGGCGAGCCCGCGCCTCCAGGGCCCGCATCAATCGCAGCTGAAGCCGGTGTCCCCAATGTTCGCTCAACACCCCAACCCGACAAAAATAGCCGGCGTTACAGACGTGGGTCGAGGGAATAACACCGGCGAACGCGACCGCTTCTACATCGTGAAAAGCGAGCCACCAGTATCCTTGATCGAATTTCGGAATGACAGCAGTGTCAAGGAAAGTCAGCCGATGGAGTTCGGTTAGCGAATTCTGAAACCTCATCGTCATGCCCCTGCATTCCACGGAAAATGATCAGACCGTCGCCGGGCGTTTCGATCTTGTCAGAAAACGTCTTGAACCGGCTACCGACGCCGAGCGAGGCGATCTTGCTCTCGATCAGCCGCTTCGAGGATTGCGCCAGCGCCCGCTGCGCCTCGCGGATGCAGACCGCAAGTATGCCGCGCTCGGCCTGGCAGGTTTCGACAAGAAGCTCACCGAAGAAATGCGATTTGCCGGAGCCTCGGCCGCCGTAAACGCCCTTGTAGCGCGCGGGCGCTAGAAGCGGCTCGAACACCTTCGCTGTCGGAATTTTCAGGATCGACAATGGCACGACCTATTCGATTTGTAAGCATGCGCGCTGCCGGCAGTGGATGCGCAAGCAATCTGACGACCGTGACATCAGCAAGTCTGATACCACGCACGCTGCTACCGCCGCTCTCTATCGGAGACGGCCGGTCAGCGCACGAAACAACCAGGCTTCCGGCAGTTCGTCGTTGTAGAAGCCGTTCCCGGGCGGCGTCAGCACCCGCGGATCTGGATTGGCGGGGTCGATGCCGGCCAGAGTGGCGATCCGGCCGGCGAGGCCCGCCGACGTATTGGGGGAAAAGGCGTCGCTTGTGCGCTTCCCGGGGCCGTCGTTGAAGCCCGATGAGGCCCGGTCTCCAAAGCGGTCCGCGAAAGAAGTCTTGGTATCGGGAACGAGAGAGTCATTGGCCGGCACGAACAGTACGGGTGACGCCCCTGTATCAAATACGGAAGCACGCGGCTGACCGGCGATGCGTCGAGTCAGAAATCGGCGATTTGCATCGACCTCAGAGGAGGTCGCTCCGTCGGAAGTCTGCAGCGTCTCTATCGACTTGGCGGGATCGATGCCAGCCAAAGCGGCGATCCGACCGGCGAGGCCGCCCGGCGTATCCGTAGAAAACGCGCCGGTTGTACTGCCAATAAAGTCTCGACGATTGGCAGACGCCGGGATGATCCTCGAAGAGAGATAGCGGATCGGAGGAGCGCCCGTGTCAAACACCGAGGCTTTCGATTGATCGCGTCCGGAAGAGTTTGCAGGAGAAGAGCCCCAGCTTCCGAAGCGGCTGTCGAAACGACCTTGGCGGTCCTGAGACGCGGCGCTTCCGAATGACGGAACTGCAGGGGGCGCAACAGCAGGGGAAGCAGGCGGATAATTTCCAATGAAGTATCCGTCAGGCGAATGCACGGCGTCGGGTTCGAATGCGGGCGTTGCCGGCGACAGAGCAATCCTGTTGCCCTCAGCAATTCGTTCTACTTCGCCGTTGCGGATCATCCAATTGAGCCAACTGCCGGCCGGTGTCGGCGCGCTTGTCGCAATTGTCGCGGGCAGCGAATAGCTTGGGCGGCGCTCAGCAATTGCATGATCGCCGAACCCGGTGGCGGGAGCCACGTTTCCGTTGATCACCGATGCGGCCAGCCTTTTGTAGTTATCCGACACACCGTTAACCGAATGATCGAACACTGTCTTCAAGCGATCGGCTGACATAGCCAATGCCGGATTTACGCGGAATGAACCAACTGGAATCGTGGCTGGCGGTGCAAATACAGAGGCGAACTGGTCCCGAAAACCTTGCGCGATGAACGGTACATTTTTTGGATTATTGCCCGTGTCTCGGTCGGCGGTCTTGAGATTCTTCCATAGATTATAAAGGCCTCCCCCTTTCATCAGATCCTCTTGCGAATAACCGGCCGCCGCCCCGGTAAGGCCAAGCGCATAAGAAGCTGCTCGTGTGAATGCTTCCGCAAAAGGACCGTTGGACTGCCCATTGTAGGTGCGTTGCAGTTCCCGTGGTCCTCCCTGCCGAAAATTGTAGTACATCACCAAGCCCCGGAGCGGGCTCGGTAAGGCAGCGATCGACTTGCCAAAGCCTATGGCGTCAGCGGGATCGAAAGATTCCGGAAACCAGATCTTGTTTCCCTTTGAATCGACGATGTCGTTACCAAATTGGTCGACTAGTGTTTTCGCTCGGACATTGAAGAGTTCAGTTTCGCCCTGATTCAGAATCCAGTCGACCCAGGTAGGTTCTTTGGTAACCCGCTGTGTAAAGATTCGAAATTCTTGCGCCATATTAGGTTCCTAATGCGCACCATACCGTTACTGAATAAAAGTCGCCCGACAGCCTGCGCACTGAACCGTCGCACCTCATGTGATCGCTTTTCCACACCAAGGCTTCTGGCTGAAAGTCGCCGTTCGTCAAGCGGCCGACTCGATCAAACACCAGAAAGTACTGAACCGATGAATCAAGGAAACCGCTCTCTCCCCAACGAAACACCGCAGAATCGGGCCAGCCTTCGCTGTTTCTGGCCATCGCGAGATAAGCGGGCCAATTCAACTGAAAACGAATTTGATCAAAGCAATAGTCCAGGGAGCTGGTCCCTCCGAAATGGTACGCCACGAGCAGGGCCGCGCATGAGAGCAAGCTTGGCGACTTCCAGGTTCGGAGCTCTATGAAACGAATAGTCAGAATGAACGCGTAAGACTCCCCGACAACGAGCATAAAGAAGTTTTCGATTACAGCGGAAGCAATACTTTCCGGCAGCCGGAGATCAAGAACGAAACTAGACGTCGACCAGGCTAGCACAAAGGCAAAAGGCAGATTGAAGCGCAGGCTGACATAATAGAGGCCTGCATGGGAAAGTAGGAGCGCCGACAGAACGGCAAGTAATACTCTGTCGCAATTGATCAGATCTCTTGGACGCCAAGTTGCTTCGGTGGCTGACATGGAGGCCTTCGCTGAGCGCTCGGCAACGCATGAACCGAACGCATCAATCCTGTCAGGCTTATGAGGGTCTTTCGCGCATACTCCTGTGAGTTATCGCCGATGATTTCAGGATATTTTGTGCAGCAGCAATCAGAACGACATATGACTGGGCCGCGTTCTTTCGGGCCGCGCAGGCCGAAGCGGCGGTTCAAACACTTTCCTTGTCCGATATTTCAGGATGAACAATGACACGCTCGATCCGGTGGATGAGTTCGAGCGCACCGTTGCCGCTGCTCTCCAGCGGCTGCGTGGCCTTGCCCCAGCCGCGATCGAGAATGGCGTTGGCTGCCGAGACGCGCGCGGCAGGTGTCGCATCCTTGCATCGCATGATGCCGACGAGAACGCGGACCGCGGTTCTGGTGTGGCTCCTTGCCAGAGAGCGAATTTCAACAAGAGACTTTGCCATGCTAGGTTTCCCGACTGGCCGGCCCGGCGCGCTCGTCTGACGCTGCGTCAACAGGCGCAGTGGCGGGATTCCGCACGGCAGAACGGAAAGCAATCGTCGGAAAATCCGTTTGTGCGTCGTCGCGCTTCGGACGCGGGATGAACTGAATGATTTCGGCGTTCACGGCAATTCCTCCGATACTGCAATGACAACGAGGCCGATAAGCGCGAGCGATATCAGGCAGGCGGTCATCGGCTTCCCTCTGAAAGTAGAAATGTGCGGCATGATCGCGGTGCAGGCGCAGATCATTTGGGGCGCGAACCTTATCCCGTCGGGGCCGCGCGCGGCGGTGACGATCCTCGCCGCAGGCCGGCGCGTTCGCGCGCGCCGGCCAATAATGTATGGATTTAAGGCTCGGACGACGGCACGCCCACGACGCCCAGGCGACGGGCGTTGGAAGATGTGGCGTCGTGCTGGGCGGCCGCCGTCCGATTCGGGGATTTCAAAGAAAAAGCCCGCGACGGATTTCTCCGTGCGGGCTTTACGATTTTCGCGATGATGTCATTTTGCCAGTGATTTGCCCGACGTGTCAAACCATTTTCGAGCCGTTGCCAAACTGCATAAAATGCAACGGAACAGTTTCGACAAACTGAAACTGCTTTGATGGATCATCCATCAAAATGAAAACCCGCGGCCGGTTTCGGCGCGGGCTTCACAATATCGACGATGGTGCCAATGTGCCCCTGATTTGCCCGACGCGTCAAGCCTAACGCAATCAGGTGGCGCTCGTGACATCGAAACCAAGATCAATGGACGCCGGATGGCAATGCCGGCGGCCAGTTGGAGCGCAAGGAGGCGTTCGATGTATTTCGTTGCTACCGTGCTCACGATTCTTTCGGGCGTGTTCTATGCGGCAAGCCGTCACGAGATCGGCTCGTTCGGTGTCACGATGTGCCAGTACGGCAGCCCGTTCTGCGACAACCCGCTACTGGTGCTGGTAGGCGCAGGGCTCGCTGCGTGCTGGGGCGCGTTCGTCAGCGTGCGTTGACGCGCTTGCTTCGAGGCTTGCGAACTTTTGTGATGATGCCATTATGCCCGTGATTTGCCCGACGTGTCAAACGCCGCACGTTATCACACGCGACGCCTGTCGCCTTCGCGATCATCACGCCCGACAGAACTGGAGTTCTAGTGGGGCGTTGGATTGGCCGGATGAACCGGCTTTGGTCCGGCCGGATCAGGCTCGACTTGCAACTTCGGGTCGGTTGGCTTCACCTCCGCTCCAGCCGCCCGGGCGGCCTCTCCGGTGGTGCTGTAGTGCGCGATCACAGAAGGCTGCACCTTGGGTTTGTTCCAGGGTCCGTAGTCGACGATCAGGATGCTGAGCACGCCAACAACGGCAATCGCAATCGCGACAACCAGCGGCGCACCGCCGCTTCGCCTGACCTGATTTGCGCTCGAATTAACTTTCGTCATTTCAATGCCGCGGTTCGGTTTCCTCTGACGGAATCAAATCCCGGCAGCAAGGAAGGTTCCCCACTTCTTGCCTCAGCAGGCCACGCGCTCGCGGAACAAAGGGCCTGCCCATGCATTGTTGGGGATCGAGCGCATGAAGCCATTCGGCAGCGTTACTCAGTGAGTTTGCAAAACGTGAATACCGAAACACCAGAGCTATCGCAGCCCGGGATGGCGGAACGCGCCATCGACACCGCAACCGACGTGTCGCGCACCATCACGGAGACGTCCGCTGCGCTGCGGGCCGCTGTCGATGGTCTCAGCAACGCGATAGCGACGGCGCGGCAACCGGGAAAGCCGCTTGCGACCATCAGCGCCATCACCCGCGAAGCGCCGCTGGCCAGCTTGTTCGTCGCCTTTTTGTTCGGGATCGCGGTCGCACGACGACGCTAAATCTCCCCTTCGACGTCCGCTCTTGCCCTCTCAGAATTTGCCCTTCGTTGCGTCCTTGGCTGCGGACATGACGCCACCGGTGATCTGTCGCATGTGTTCACCAGCATTGGTGAACTGGCTGCGCAGGAATTCCGACTGGATCTGCATCGCTTCCTGAAGATCGGTCGCATGCACGAGTTTTCGAGCGTGTTCGAACGCAGCCTTCATGTTCTGTTCGGTGAACGACAGTGCCTGTCTGGAAATCTCCGTGCCTGCGCCGGGCATTGACGTCATGGACTTGCCGGCGGCATCGAAGAACATGCCAAACGCCTTTTCTGCCTGATCGATGGTTTTTTCGGCCAGATCGCGCAGCTCGGCCGGGACTTCGAGTTTCGGTTCAATCATGATCGCTTCTCCAATGTCGCCTTTGGCAGGTTAGCATAATTCCCGGCGGCGTCTGCGCCGTAATCACGGATGTTCCGGTGGGGCGCCGGTCGACCCACGTCCCGGACGCGCCCCAAGGCCAAAGGAATGATTTCCTGTCATGGCTGCCCGCACCGATACAAGCGCCGACCCGATTCCAATGGTGGCAGCAGTGTGGCATAGTGATTCGGGGATGGAGAATTGATTGTGGCGTTGCGTCTCTGGATAGGTCTCTCTTGGGACATGGGGATTGGATGCTGCGATCGTTCCGGCCGACGCCGACCTGCACGCGATTTGAAACCAGCATAGAAATGCCTTGCATGAAGTGCGGCGCACAAATGCGGCTGGCAACGATCGAACCACGCGACCAGAACTACGACGTGCTGACCTACCGGTGCGCGCCCTGCGACTCCGGCGAGAGTTTCCTGAAAGCACGCTAGAATCCTGCCGTGCGGCCTTAGCCGTTCAGCACGGCAATGCCTGCCTGGGTGAGCACGGGTCCTTCGTCGCGCACTTCGATCAGGCCGAGGTCCTTCAGAACCGCCTGATCTTCGTCGCTGACGGGCGACATTTTCAGCCGGCGGGCTTGTATGTCCCGCAATGTCCAGCGGAGACCGATAGCCCTCTCGAGGCTGAATTCAGCAAAGGGATTGTCCGCCATTTGCGTTCGATTATCGGTCCACCGGGATGAGATTTGTCTTGCCGCGACGCTTCCTTGGGCGCGCTCGATAATGCGGCAACCGCCGTCGGGTTCCAGGCCGTTACAACGGTTGAAACCACCGTCCTTCGGTCGCGCCCGTCACCTGTGCGCCAGGCGCCAGCCCACCGGCTAGCATTTCTCAGTAACGATAGGGCTCGATATCCAGTAACGGAAAGGCGCTGAACACGCTTGGCGGATTGGTCGGTGTCGCTGCGTGCAGATAGGATTTGTTCAGTTCGCCGAGGCTGGTGACGCCGAGGAGTCCGAGACAACGGATCACTTCGTCTTCCAGCAGCTCCAGCATCCGCACGATGCCGGCCTCGCCCGCGGCAGCGAGCGCCCAGCATTGCAGGCGGCCGATCCCGACCAGGTCTGCGCCGGAGGCGATCGCCTTTACGATGTCGGTGCCACGGCAGAACGAGCCATCGACCATAATTTTGGCGCGGCCGGCCACGGCATTGACGATTTCCGGCAGTACATGCATCGCACCGCGCCCGTGATCGAGCTGCCGTCCGCCATGGTTCGATACATAGATCCACTCCACGCCGTGATCGAGTGCGATGGCGGCGTCTTCTGCCGTGGCGATGCCCTTGAGCACCAGCGGAATTTTATACTTGTCCTTGATCAGCTTCACGGTGCGCCATTCCAGTCCCTTCTGGAAGTCGCCGCCGGTGGCGCGGATACGGCTTTCGCGGACGTATCGCTTGGCGATATCGCGTTCGCGCCGGCTGTAATGTGCGGTGTCGACGGTCAGGCAGAACGCGGCATAGCCATTATCAATCGTGCGGCTGACGACGTCTTCGACAAAGGCGTCGTCGCCGCGGACATAGAGCTGATAGATGCGGAGCGCATCGGGCGCGGCCTTGGCGGTCGCCTCGAGCCCCGGCTCGGACACCGAACTCAGCATGTGGGCCGCGCCGAACTGCCCGGCTCCGTGCGCGACCGCCGCGCCTGAACCGGGATCGAAAATCTCGAGCGCGCCAACTGGCGCGATCATGACCGGCAAGCGCAAGCGGCGGCCGAATACCTCGGTGGACGCGTCGACCCGGGCGACATTCCGCAGCACCCGCGGCCGGAATGCGATCTCGTCGAGCGCCATCCGGTTGCGGCGCATGGTGGTCTCGGTCTCCGCAGCGCCGACGATGTAATCCCAGGCGTTCTGATTGAGCCGGGAGCGGGCCTTCCGCACGAACTCGTGGAGATTCTGGAATTCCTCGCCGCTGGCGCCGAGTTCGATATTCCTCGCCGGCCGAATAGGCGTCCCGTCCTTCATGGTGTTTCTCTCCCGTTTTGGGGGCACATTAGCCGCAGACAAACGGGAAAAGCTACCGCTTTGAACGGGTTACACGGGCGCGAGAATGAGGGGCTGCCATTCGCTGGCGAGGTGCATCGACGTAGAGAAGAATTCCCGCCCCCAAGAATGCCGCCCCTCAGGCCGTATTGCCCGCTTTTCCGAAAGCCCCCGCCTCGGCCAGGGCCGCGATACGGCGGTCATCGTAACCGAGGGTCTTTCGGAGCACTTCCCTGGTATGTTCGCCGAGCAGTGGCGCCGCCACGGGATCGATCGTCGGCGTCAAGCTCATGTAAAGCGGCGTTTCGATGTTGGGCACGGTGCCCGCCGTCGGATGCGGGATCCGGCTGAGGCGATGGCGGTCGCGCACTTCAGGCGCATTGAAGCCTTCTTCTACTGTCCGCAGATAGCCAACCGGAATGTTGGCCTTCTTCATCTTCGCCATCCAGTGCTCGAGGCTGTCACTCGCAAAGACACCGGCGATGATGGCCCGCAACTTTTCCTTGTTGGCCGTTCGCGCCTTCCGATGAGCGAATTCGGGATCGGTGACGAGGTCAGGTCGATCGAGCACGTCGGTCACCAGTCGACGGTAAAGCCGGTCGTTGGCGCAGGCCATGTAGAGAGGCCCATCGGAAGCTTGATAGACCCCGACGGTGGGCGACCCGTTCGGCGAATTTCCGAACCTGCCCGGGTTCGCACCGCTGATCAGGTAGGCCATGCCGTAGAAACCGGTCATCGCCACCGCGGTATCGATCAGTGCGACCTCGACCTGCTGGCCGCGGCCCAGCCGGTCCCGGGCGATCAATGCCAGCAGGATCGCGTTGCAAGCCGACATGCCCGTCGCCATGTCGACGATCGGCGGACCCGTGCGCACCGGCTCCCCGTTGGGAAAGCCATTAAGCGACATGAAGCCGCTTTCGGCTTGTGTGATCGGATCGAAGCCCGGACGCAGGGCGAACTCGCCCTTGCGGCCATAGGCCGAGATCGAGCAATAGATCAGGCGCGGATTGGTTGGCGCGACCGACGCATAGTCGAGCCCGAACTTCTTCATCACGCCGCCGGAGAAATTCTCCACCACCACATCCGCTTTCGCGATCAACTCGCGCGCGACCTCCAGGGCCGCCGGATTATTGAAATCGAGCACGATGCCGCGCTTGTTGCGGTTCAAACTGAGGAAGGCCGCGCTCTCGCCGCCGATTTCCGCATGTTCATAGTGGCGGGTATCGTCGCCGCCCTCGGGGTTTTCAATCTTGATGACCTCGGCGCCAAAATCGGCCAGGGTTTGCGTGCAGGCGGGACCGGCAACGACCCGGGTGAAGTCAACGACCAGCAGACCATCGAGGGCATTCGGCTCGCCCTGTGCGCGCGGCGTTCGTTCCGGCAATTGCGGTCTGGCAGTCATTTCCGGCATTTCCCCCTGTTATTTTGCCTGACGAAACCGGCGCTCTCGCCGCGACAGGCAACTTCGGGGCCTTTTTACCGGAAGCAAGCGGGTAGCACCAAACCCCGATTTTGCAGGGCGGGACCTGCCGCTGACATAGCTCATGAGATGATAGGCGTGGCAGCCTCCCCGCATGCCCTTGTGGCTGCATCCAAGCCCGCGCATACCGCCGCTCGATCCGGGAATCAAGCGGCGGCATAGTTTCGCGGCACCGTTATCCGGTGAGGAAGCCCGTTTCCCCTATTCGGTGATCATTTCACCGGAACCACCGAGTTCAGCGGGAAAATCCTTCAGCTTCGGCAGCCCGTCTCGCATCGGCAGCACCGTCTCAGCGTAATTGACGTGGACGCCGGGTGTGAAGGCAAGGGTCGGAAGCGTGGCCGCAAAGACATCGACGAGCCCGAGCGTCGGGTGATTGGTCATCAGATGCCCACCACACTCGGCGCAGTACTTGCGCTGGCTCATCGGCGTCTTCTCGAACGTCGCAACATGCTGCGCCCCGGCCGTGATCCGGACCGCTTCCGGCTTCCACAGCGTAAACGCGTTCACGGGTCCGCCGGACCAGGAGCGGCAGGAACCGCAATGACAATACCCCATTCCTTCCGGGGCACCCGTGACCTGCACTTCGACCGCACCACAAAAACAGCTTCCAGTATGCTTCATAACTTCATGTCTCCTTACAGACAATCGAGTAGCTCTCAGGTTGATTTGCGCCACGGGAGCAGCATTGAGACCCGCTGCCGATACCGGCGATACTCATCGCCGAACATGCCGACGAGATCGCGCTCCTCGAGCGCTATGCCGACGAAGATGTAGGCCGTGGTCACCGCGGCGAACAACAGGTGCCCGGCGCTCATCACCGGGGCAGCCCAGAACGCGATTATGAAACCGAGATAGATCGGGTGCCGGACGAAACTGTACAGGAACGGCGTCCGGAAGACCGGCGTCGGCATCTCCCGTCCGACCAGATTGTTGGCGACCTGATGCAATCCGAATAATTCGAAATGATTGATCATGAACGTACTCGTGAACACGATCACCCAGCCGATGAACGACAGTGCCGCAATGGCGGCAGCCATTCCGGGCTCTTCGACGCTCCAGATCGCGGTTGGCATCGGACGCCATTGCCAGAACAACAGCAGCAGCGTCAGGCTTGCGCACAGCACATAGGTACTGCGCTCGATCGGCTTCGGAATAAACTGCGTCCACCATTGTTTAAATGATTTACGCGCCATCACGCTATGTTGTATGGCAAACAACGACATTAGCGCGAGATTGACGATAATCGCTTCAAATACCGGTGATTTGGCGCCTGTATCGATGTCTTTCGGCACGACGAGGCCCGATACGAAGCCGATCGCGTACAAAATCGTGATGAGAAATGTGAGATAAGCCACAGCGCCGAACAAAAATGCAGTGAACTTGTGTATTCGATTGCCCGGCATCGCCGGTTCAATGGCTTGGGTTTCCGTCATAACTGACTCCGCTCCAGGCAATGGGGTTGCTATTCCTGGTTTTCTCAGGATGCAGCAAAAGCGAACACAAGACTTTGCCTGATGCTTGATCTCTTCATGAGATTTTCTTTAGAAAAGATGCGATAGCCTACGTGAAATTCAGCTTCGATAACCACATCCTCGATACCGATCTTCGTGAGTTGCGCCGTGATCGCGAACTGGTTGCGATGCAGCCGCAGGTCTTCGACCTGCTGGTGCACCTGCTGAAGCACCGCGACCACGTCGTCAGCCGGGACAATCTCATCGAGCTGGTGTGGGGCGGCCGGACCGTCTCCAATTCGACGCTCGACAGCCGCATCAACGCCGCACGGAACGCGATCGGCGACAACGGCAAGGAACAGAAGCTCATCCGCACCATTCCGCGCAAGGGGGTCCGCTTCGTCGGCACCGTCAACGGCGCACGCGACGCGCAAGCCGCGCCGTCGCAAGACACCGAGAAGCGGCAGCCGGCGTTAATGCTGCCCGACCGGCCGGCGATTGCCGTGCTGCCGTTCAACAACATGAGCGGCGACCGGGAACAGGAGTATTTCTCGGACGGAATCAGCGAGGACATCATCACCGCGCTGTCGAAATTGCGCTGGTTCTTCGTGATCGCCCGCAACTCGTCTTTCACCTACAAGGGCAAAGCGGTGCACCTCAAGCAGGTCGCCGCGGAACTCGGGGTACGCTACGTGCTTGAAGGCAGCGTGAGACGGAGCGGCGACCGCGTGCGCATCACCGCGCAGCTCAACGACACCGCCACCGGCAGCCACCTCTGGGCCGAGCATTTCGACCGCGACCTGACCGACGTTTTCGCCGTACAGGACGAGATCACGGACGCCATTGTCGCGGCAATCGAACCGCAGATTTACGCTGCGGAAAATTTCCGAAGCCGGCGCAAACCGCCCAACAGCATGGATGCGTGGGATCTCGTGATGCGCGCGCTGTCGCATCACTGGCGGGTCACGCGGCCTGACAGCACCGCCGCGCAGGACTTGTTGGAGCGCGCGATTGCAATCGACCCAAACTACGGTCAGGCGCTGGCGCTGTTCGCGACCAATCACATGTTCGGAGTACATCTGGGCTGGAAGGACATAGCGGTCGCAGCACCCGCCGCCGAGCAGGCGGCGTTGGCGGCCATCGCCGCCGACAGCGAAGACGCGTGGGCACACACCGCGCTCGGCAGCGTGTATTTCTCCACGCGCCGCCTCGATCATTCGCTTGCCGAGTTCGAACTGGCGCTGCAACTCAATCCGAACTTCTCGCTGGCGCAGGGATATTATGCCCTGGCGCTGTCCTATTGCGGGCGGTGGCAGGACGCCTATGCGGCGACACAACGTGCCATTCGCCAGAGCCCCCGCGATCCCTCCTCCGCGATCTATTACGGTGTCGCCGCCTACGCCCAGTTCGTCGGCAGGAACTATCAGGAGGCGATTGCGCTGGCGCGTGAGGCGACCCGCCAGCGCGGCGATCTCAGCGGCGCCTACCGGGTGCTGACGGTCGCCGCCGGGATGACCGGCCAGATCGAGGTCGCGCGGACGGCGCTGCAGGAGCTGCGCCGAACCCAGCCCAACATTTCACTGGCCTGGATCGCGACCCAGCTGCCCTGGAAGCTCGACGCCGATCGCGAGCATTATCTGGAAGGCTTTCGTCGCGCCGGGCTGGAATAGAGCCGTCCCGACCAGTGCCGCCACCCATGACCGCAGCTTGTCACGGTGGGGTGGTTTTGACGGGAATTGGGTGCTCTGTCGCATACCCGTAGAGCAACGCCAACCGGTCCAGGCATTCGCGGAGCCGCCGCGAAAAATAATCGTTCCAGCGCTGGGTACGCAGTCCCCGCCGCAACCCGATCTGCTCCATGGTCAAGCCCTGGACCAGAACGTCGTGCACCAGCGCAGAGCCGTCGGCGCCCAGTTCGCGCTCGGCCCTGTTCAGCCGCAGCACGGCCTTGCGCTGGCTTTCGGTGATCGGCTCACGCCTCTGCCCGCCGTCGACATATTCCCGGGTCGGATCGACCGCGCGCGGTCCGCGCTCGGCCTTCTCCCAGTCGGCCTGGAAGGCACGGCCGCCCTGATATTGCGCCTCGTCGATCTGGCGATGCGAGTGCAATCGACCAAGCGGATCGTTGCGGATCGAACGTAGCGCGACAATCTTCTCGCCCGGCTCCAGCGCGAGCGGGTTATCGACCTCGACGGTCGCGACCTCGGCGTTGCGTAGCAGGTCCCTCGCCCGGCGGTCGTGCGCCCTCGCGGGATTGTGCGGCTTTTTGCGTTTGGCTTTCGGCATGCCTGAGAAACTCCTCTGAAGATGGCTGTGAACGTGGTCAAGAGAAATTCATGCTGCCCCGACGAGCCGCAGCAAGGTACTCACCACGAGTTCCGGCGGCGGGATCGGGTTACGGCTCAAATGAAAATGCGGCGTGCAGTAGCTCGAACCGACACGGCGCGGGTGGCCGCAAAAGGTGATGGCCTCACCCTCTTCGTCGCCGCCATAAGGATACCGGCAATCGCCGTGCTCCAGGTCGGTCAGCGACAGATGCCGCGGCTCGATCTTGACGCAGCGCAGCTTCTTCGGCTTGACCTTCTCGAACACCGGCGCCGGCCAACGAAATGCGGGCATCCTGAGTTCGTTTGAACGCGGTTCGCCAATTCCCTGCAAAGCTGGAGGCTTGTCGCCTGAAGGCGATGTCGACCGCTCTTCGCCTGCAAGCCCCATACGCCTGGCGCGACCGAGCGCCGCGTTGCGCGAATAGGTGGTGTTGAACTTCGAATTGATCGCCTTTGCGATCTCCGAAAAGGGCATACCTTTGGCGAGATGCTCTCGCAGAGCGTCCGAATGCTCGGGCGCCCAGCTTGTGGGTTCCATTGTTTGTCCTTGCTGTTGTCAACGCCGCCCGACGCCGCCCCATAATTTCTGATATTCCGAAATCAAAGTCAAGCTTGATTTCTGATAATCGGAATTGCTATGACTTCTGAAATTCGGAAAGGTTTGACCATGCTGGATATCAGGTTGATCGAACGAGGGTTGGAAAAGCCGGGCAAGACCAAGGGCGGACTGGCGACGGCGATGGGCGTTCGCCCCGGCGCGGTCTCCGAAATCCTGTCCGGGATTCGCCTGATCAAGGCGTCGGAAATTGCGCCTATCATGGAGTATCTCGAACTGAACTCCGTCCCGATCATGGGCCGCGTCGGCGCCGGCGCCTCGATCGAGCCTGAACACGAGCAGGTACCGCCGGAAGGCCTCGGCGAGGTCGAACTGCCCTTCCCGATTGCCGAAGAGACCATCGCCTTCGAAGTGGCCGGCAACTCCATGCTGCCGAAATACGAGAATGGCGATATAATTGTGGTCTATCGCGAACAACGCCATCCGCTGTCGAGCTTCTTCGGTGAGGAAGCCGCGGTTCGCCTGAAAACCGGCGAGCGCTACCTGAAGACGATCGAACGGGGGAAATCCCCGACGTCAGTCAACCTCACGAGTTTCAACGCCAAGCCGATCACCGGCGTAAAGCTCGAATGGATCGGCGAAATCTGCGTCACCCTGCCCAGGGGCCAGATCGAGCGGCTGCGCAACAAGGCAGCCGCCCGGACGCGCAAGGCGGCAAAGGCGCAGGGTGGACGCACACCCGACAAGTAGTGGGGGCCGCTGCGATTGCCGCGCAGGCTGATTCTGCCAATGGCCCCGGCCAGATCTGCCGCGCTCACAGTAATTTCTGCTTTTCAGAATTTTGGACTTGACCGACTTCCGATTTTCAGAAATACTGGCACTCGGTTCCAGCATCCGGACTGAGGCCCAGATCGCCAGCATGCAGTATTTTGTCGTGATGATCGATTACGGCCGCCGTGGCCGCGAGGCCATCGTCGATCCCGAAATCACAAGGCGCGAGGTCATCTCCCGGGTCGTGTCCGGCGAGTACAAGAATATCAGCTTCATCCATGAAATCGCGGATTCGTCTGTCGAGGATATCACCGCCGACATTCTGAGCGAGGCCGCGGTGCCGGACATCGGCGCGACGGATGCCGATCTGCAGGCCAGCCATTTCGATCACGCGCGCGATCTTCGCAAACACGAGAGCGTGTGAGCGGGTTTGGTCGCCCTATTCCCTCAAACAATTGTGATCGTCGACCGGTTTTGATTGCCGACGCGGCTGACTAACTATCGTTCACGCAAAGTCTACTCCGACTGGGTGGACAACCGGGTTACTCTCCCGATTCAATTCCTCGGACCTGCGAAGTTCTTATTCCCAAATGCATCCGTCAATGAAGGCCGAGTTCGCCGCGCGCGCCGACGACCTCCGACTCAATCTGCTGCTTGGTCTGTCAGCCTTTTTTCTCTTCCTGGATCACGTCCCGCACAACGCGGTCAGTGCGCTGACCATGCGGAATTTCGGATTCAGTGGCGCGGCCGACCTTTTCGTGTTTGTCGGCGGCTATACGGCCACAATTCTCTACGGAAGGATGATGCTCGAACGCGGGTTGGTCGTGACGGCAACTCGCATTTTCAAGCGGCTATGGCAGCTTTACGTCGCCTATGTCGTCCTGTTTGTGGTCTATATCGAACTCATCGGATACGTTGCGAGAAAATCGAGCGCTTCCGCACTGATCGGCGAGTTCAACGTAACGGGTATCGTCGATCATACGATCCGCACGCTGATTCACGGCCTGCTGCTGCAGGCCAAGCCGCTCAATCTCGAAGTGCTGCAACTGTTCATCGTCCTAATGGCGCTCTTTCCACTCGTGCTGCTTGGCATGATGCGCCGACCGAATCTCACGATGGCGGCGTCGATCTCGATCTACTTCGCCGCCCGTCATCTCGACTGGAACCTGTCTTCGTTTCCCGACGGACGCTGGTCCTTGAACCCGTTTTGCTGGCAGCTGCTGTTTGTGTTCGGCACCTGGCTGGCCGCGATCGGCGCCCGGCAGAAGCAGGCCTTAAGCGCACTACAGGATTTTGGGATCCTGCGCGTTGCGGCTTGGCTGTATCTTATACTTGCGCTGGTCGTGACGACGGCAGGAAGATTCCCGCAAATTGCCGGGATCGTTCCGGATTACCTGCTCGACGGTTTTCTTCCCAACCAGAGGGAGAACCTCGTTCCTTACCAGGTAATTCATTTTCTCGCGTTGGTATTTCTCTTTACTTATGTGGTGCCGCGAGACTGGCGCGGATTCCGATGGCAAGCGTTGCAGCCGGTCATCAAGTGCGGCGAGGAATGGCTACCGGTCTTCTGCGCCGGCGTGTTTCTTTCGTTTGCCGCCCATCTTGTCCTGATCACCGGACCGAACCTGCTTGCGATGCACGTTCTGGTCAGCGTCGCCGGGATTTCGATCATGACGGCCGTCGCCTACTACGGATCCTGGTCTAAACAGCAGGACCGCAAGCCCGCGCCACGACTTCAACCGATGTCTGGACTTCCGAAGGAAAGCCGCCTGGTTAAGTAATTTGTGCCGGCTTGTTCTTTGCCCCCTTCCACCAGCGCATCCGCGCAATTCATTAATCTGCCGGGAACCTGCCCATCAACCGCATCTCGCTGTCGCGCAACGTGGTGGCGTCGAGCTTTCCCTGGGCAGACGCGGCTGCAGCACAGGCAAAGATGCGGTAGAACTGTGCGCCATCGAATGCGACCAGCAGCAGATCGACGCCGGCATTGAGCGCCTCCACCACCGCGGTACAGACATTGCGTTGATAGATCGCGCCCATCACGAGATCGTCGGTCATGATCACGCCCTGGTAATTCCATTTCTTGCGAACGATTCCGTCAACGACGAGCCGGGAATGCGATGCCGCGCGAACCGGATCGACGGATGTCAGCGTCACATGCCCGATCATCAGTTGCGCCTGCGAGCCAGCGAGCACCTTCCTGAAGGGAATCCAGTCGGACGCTTCGAGCTCCTCCAGCGTTGTATCCAGATCGGCACTGAAATGATGCGTATCGGCCCGAACGCGCCCTAGTCCGGGAAAATGCTTGACCGTCGCGCCCACGCCCGACGCCTCGAGCCCGTGTACATAAGCCCGAGCGATATCGGCGACCGTCGCCGGATCATCGGAAATCGCGCGCTGACCGATCAGCGTGTTGAAATCGAACCGGTTGCGCTTCGGGTCCGGTCGCAGATCCAATACCGGCGCCAGATTCTGGTTGACGCCGAGTGCTGCCAGCTCCTGCCCGTGGATACGCCCGAGCTCCGCTGCTTTCCTGGCGCGAACGTCCGGCGCAAGGCTCGCCAGCGTCGATAGCGCCGGCAGCCTGGTCAAGGGCGGCGCCAGATGCGATACGATGCCGCCTTCCTGGTCGGCGGCGACGATCAGGGGTGGCAGACCGGCGGCCCGCCGCCTGGCTTGAAGCGCCGAGATTTCATCTTGCAGCCTCTCCACCGTCGATCCCACGATATTGTGCCTGGTGATGTAGACGCCGGAAATCAGCCCCTTCTCGGCCAGCATAGCCACTTCGGGGAATGACGAGTATCCCACCACGAAATGCCGGCCAAGACTTCGGGCCTGCGCGACGTCGGTTTGCAGAACGTTTCGCTTGCGCCACTCGAACGAAGCATGCGCTGCAAGCATCGACACCGTCGGCAAGCACCACAGCAGAATGAGCGCCCTTCCGGCGATCCCCCGTCGCCAGTAGCCGCGACGGATCAGGATAACCACGGCAATGATGCTCGCCGCGGCGAGAGCCACGTTTCCCGGCCCCCTCAGCGAAATCAGATAAGGATCATTCTTGTTGGCTGCAGCGAATACGAAAACCGGACCAGTGAGCCAGAGCAGCATGAGGCCGATACGCTTGAGGATTTGCATGAAGGGGAATGGAGCCTGCGCAAGGAGACGATGCCATTGCCCGTATCAAACTTGTCACCCGGACGCGAGCACAGAAGCACGGCTGCACGGAAACTGCATAAAAATCCTGAACTCTTGCAGAGCGCTTTCCACGTAATTGCACAACGGCGCCAGATAGTCCGTCCTGCAAATCAGTGGCGGTCATCGAATGTCCATTCCCACACGGCTGGCTAACGACGGGTGGTGGCTCTGCGAACGCCCCTCGACGGCGCTGGCTCGCAGTTTTTCCCTCCAGACAGGTAGCGCAATTATGGTCGATTTCTCCTCGCCGGCACCCTCTGCCGGCTCCGTTCAGGAAAACATCTTTCCCGTAAAACCGGCGATTGCTGTTGTCCTGGCGGCGCTGGCCGACTGGTTGTTCTACGACCAGCAAATCGGAATATCTGCCGTCGTCTTTACGCTCGCGCTGATCTGCGGTTCGGTGCTCGTCAATCTCGCGACGCTGGAGAAGACGCAAGCATTGCTGGCAGGTCTCGTCGTCCTGCTGGGCCTCCTGCCCGCCGTCGAGGAATTCAACACAGCTTCGCTGATTTTCATGCTTCTGTCCCTCGGGGTTGGCCTGCAACTCGCGGCAAATCGAAAATTCGAAAGGATTGGACAACGCGTATCCGCCCTTCGCGACCTGTACCTGTTCGGTCCATTCAGGTTCTTCCGGGACGCCCCTGGTATGTTCAGTTTGCCGAGCATGTTGGCGGGCCTTGCCGTGTGGTTTGTTCCGGTGGTCCTTGGCGGTGTCTTCGTATTTCTGTTCGCGTCGGCCAATCCACTGATCGAGAGATGGGTCAGCCTCATCAGCCCCGGCAACGCCGCCTCCTATATCGGCGTCGGTCGGACGTTGTTCTGGATCGTGGCATTGTCCGTGGTCTGGCCCTTCATCCATGTCCTGTGGCGCAACAGGCCCAAGGCGGCGAACCATTTGGCCGAGGCGGCTGCTCGCGAACACGAACTGCCACGTCGCGGCACAGACTTGTTCGGTGTTGCAACGATTCTGCGTTCGCTGATTCTCTTCAACCTGCTGTTTGCGGTTCAGACCATCCTCGACATGGTTTATCTCTGGGGCAACGCGACGCTGCCTGCCGGCATCAACTATGCGTCCTATGCGCATCAAGGCGCCTACCCCCTCATTGTCACGGCGTTACTGGCGGCGGGATTCGTTCTCGCAGCAATGAAGCCCGGCGGCCCGGCAGAACAGTCAAGGGTGATCCGGCCGCTGGTTTATCTCTGGGTCGCGCAAAACGTCCTGCTGGTGGCGTCATCGATCCTGCGCCTCGACCTCTATGTGCAAATCTACTTGCTCACCTATTGGCGCGTCGCGGCCTTTATCTGGATGGGCCTTGTCGCCATCGGGCTTCTGCTCATCGTCGCCCGCATCGTGCTGAACCGCTCGAACGAATGGCTGATCCGTGCGAACCTCATTACCCTGACGGCAACGCTCTACACTTGTTCGCTGATCAACCTTGCGCCGATGATCGCGCAATACAATGTCAGCCATGGCTGGGAGGCCTCCGGCAAGGGGTCGGCAATCGACATGAACTACCTGTTTCGTCTCGGACCTCAGGCATTGCCGGCCATCGACAGGGCTATCGCCCTTGGCGGGTTCGATCCGACCCTTGTTTCCCGTCGTGGTTGCCTTGTAGAACAGCAACGGAAGGATATGGCTTCCTGGCGCACATGGGGCTTTCGAAGCTGGCGGCTGCAGCGAACCCTGGACGCCCAACAGAAGACTACAGGCTAACCAGACCCTCGCCGGAGACCCGTTTGACCCACCGTATCCTGATTGTTGACGACGACCTGCACATCCGCGAGGTCATCCGTGTCGCATTGAAGAAAGCCGGGATGACCGTATTCGAGGCGCGCGACGGCAAGGAAGCATTGACCCGCTTTGCCGGCGACCGGCCGGACCTGATCATTCTGGACATCGGCATGCCGGAGTTCGACGGCCTGGACGTCTGCCGGGAAATCCGGAAATCCTCGGACCTTCCAATCCTGTTTCTCTCCGCTCGCGATGACGAAATCGATCGTGTGCTGGGCCTCGAGATCGGCGGTGACGATTACGTCACGAAACCCTTCAGCCCGCGCGAGCTCGTCGCCCGGGTGAACGTCATCCTGCGCCGCATGGCTTCGCGCGGGCAGGACGCCAAAGCATCCACGGCAGCGCTGTCGCAAGGCCAATTGTCGATCGACCCGGAGCAGCACATCGCCGAGTTCGCGGGCGCGCCGCTTCGCCTCACCGCCATCGAGTTCGGGATCCTGAGGGCATTCCTCGCAAGGCCGACGCTCGTCTTCAGCCGCGACCAGATCATGAGCGCTGCCTATCAGCTCAACATTCAGGTCTCGGATCGCACCATCGACAGCCACATCCGCAATATCCGCGCCAAGCTGTCCGCCGTGAATTGCGACAATGTCATTGAAACCATTCACGGTGTCGGCTTCAAGCTCGGGCGATGCGAGCCGCAGGCATGACGCCGCGCACACGCGACAAATGGCGGCCGTCCGTGGGCCTGGTCATTTTTACCGCGCTCGCCGCTGCGGCGACGCTGCCTTTGGTCGGACTGTTTTTCTTTCGTCTCTATGACAACCAGCTCATTCACCAGACCCAGGCCGAATTGATCGCGCAAAGCCGGGTTCTGGCTGCGGTCTATGCGCGCGAAGTCGAAGCTCGCCTCGACGGCGGGATCACGCTCGGCGCTGAAATTCCGCCCGAAGCCCGGCCTGATCGCGAGGACCAGCTAACGCCGATCCGGCCCGCGCTCGATCTGGCCGCCGGCGCCGATCTGCTGCGGCGGCGGCCGAACGCACTGCCGGCGGGCGCGCCGGCATCGCCGAGCTATGTCGAGATCGGCGCGCGGCTGATGCCGATCATCCTGGAAACGCAGAAGGTCACGCTTGCCGGCTTCCGGATCCTCGATTCCCGCGGCGTCGTGATCGCCGGCCGCGACGAGGTCGGCCAATCGCTCGCCCATATCGAGGAAGTGGCCACGGCGCTGCGGGGACAATACCGGGCGGTCTTGCGGATCCGCAAGCCCGACAAGCCTCCGCCTCCGATCTACTCGATCAGCCGCGGTGTCGGTGTGCACGTGTTCTCGGCGATGCCAGTGATCGTCGGCAATCGCGTGGCAGGCGTCATCTATACGTCGAGAACGCCGAGCAACATCTTCGATCACCTCTATCAGGAGCGCGTCAAGTTCATCCTGGCCGGGCTCACAGTCGTTTTCGCAACCATCATCATCGGGCTGGTTTTTTCCCGGACCATCACCCGCCCGATGCGCGAGCTGGTCGACCGCGCCGCGCGCATCAGCCGCGGTGACCGCGACGCGTTTCAGCCACTCGCCCACTACGGCACCCGCGAGTTTGCCCAGTTGTCGCACAGCTTCCTCGATATGGCCGAGCAATTGTCGCGGCGATCGGACTACATCGCGACCTTCTCGTCCCACCTGACGCATGAACTGAAATCGCCGTTGACGTCGATCAAGGGCGCCGCCGAGTTGCTGCTGGATTCGCTGCAAAGCAAGTCCGACAATCTGACCCGGATGGAACAGAAGAACTTCGTGTCGAACATTCTGGGCGACACCGGGCGCCTGGAAACCATGACCCAGCGGCTGCGCGAACTGGCGCGCGCGGAAGCCGCGCCGCCGCAGAACGAGCACACCGAACTGGGACAGGTGATCGGCGGCTTGAGGAGCCGGTTTCCAACCCGTGCGATCGAAGCGACCGGATCTCTCGAGCGCTCGATCGGCATGTCCAGCGAGAAAGCACTGATCGTGCTGTCACATCTGACCGACAATGCCATCCGTCACAATGCGAAACGGGTGCGGCTGGAAGCGGTCGAGGACAATGGCTCCATCAAGATGACGGTCAGCAATGATGGCGATCCGATATCCGATCCGAACCGGGAAAAGATCTTCGATGCCTTCTTCACCACGCGCCGCGACACTGGCGGCACGGGGATGGGGCTCTCAATCGTCCAGGCTGTCATGACCAGCCACGGCGGCTCGATCCGGCTGTTGCCGTCCGACACGAGCGTAGCGTTCGAGCTTCAGTTCCCGGCGGCTTAAGCATCGCGTTTTCAAGCGAAGCGGTTACCGGTTCGCGTCAAGAAAACGCGTCAAACAAGAAGCCTTCGTCAGACCCGCTCGATAATGATGGCCGGCGCCATGCCGCCGGCGGCGCACATCGTCACCAGGCCGCGCTTGAGATCGCGCCGCTCCAGCTCGTCGAGCACAGTGCCAATCAGGATCGATCCGGTCGCGCCGATCGGATGGCCGAGCGCGATCGAGCCGCCATTGACGTTGACCTTGTTGCGATCAAGCTTGAGATCGCGGATGAACTTTTCGGCGACGACCGCAAAGGCCTCGTTGATCTCGAACAGGTCGATATCGTCGAGCGTAAGGCCTGCCTTGGCCAGCACCTTGCGGGCAGCCGGCACCGGCGCGTTGAGCATCAAGGTCGGCGAGTTCCCCATGTTCGCCATCGCAACGACGCGGGCGCGTGGCTTCAGACCGTGCGCCTTGGCGTAACTCGGCGACGCCAGCAGGATTGCCGCCGAGCCATCGACGACGCCGGAGGAATTGCCGGCGTGATGCATGAAGTTGATGTCGAGGTCGGGATACTTGTCCAGGATGAGTTTCCGATAGGTGGTGCCCTTGTCGTCAAGCGCATAGTCCGCGATCGCCGGGAAAGCCGGCTTCAATCCGGCGAGTCCCTCCAGCGTGGTCTGCGGGCGCGGATATTCCTCGCGGTCGAGCGCGAGGCTGCCGTCCTCGCGGCGGACTGGCACCAGGCTCTTGTCGAAATGGCCGCCCTTGATGGCAGCCGCTGCCCGCTTCTGGCTTTCGAGGCCCAACTCATCGACATCCTGCCGCGTGATGCCTTCAAGCGTCGCCACCGCATCGGCGCAGACGCCCTGATGCGATTGCGGATGTTTGGCGCGGAGGCGAAGATTGCCGTTGTCCATCATGAACGGCCCCTCGCCGCGGCGGCCCTCCATCGACATCATCTCGGTGCCACCCGCGATCACGAGATCCTCGGAGCCCGACATGATGGAATTGGCAGCCATGTTGACGCTGGTGATGCCGGAACCGCAGAACCGATCCAGCGTGACGGCGCTGGCGCGCACGTCATAGCCGGCATCGAGCGCCGACATCCGGCCAAGGTCGCCGCTCTGCTGGCCCCGTTGCGAGCTGGTGCCCCAGACGATGTCGTCGACGTCGGCGGTGTTGATGCCGGTACGATCGGCCAGCGCGCGCAGGACCGTTGCGCCGAGCTGCTGCGGATGGATGCCGGACAAGGCGCCCTTGCCGGCCTTGCCGATACCCCGTGGTGTCCTGCATGCATCGATGATCAGCGCGTCAACCATGGTGCTTCCCTCAAGGTCTGTTGATTGGCCGCATTTGCTGCCGATCAAGCTACAAAGTCAATTCGGCCGCCCGCGCCGACGCCAAGTCCGGGACCCGCGCCTCCGGGTTGTGGGCTCTCCCTTCTACAGCCAGGGCGTCATTCTTGACGATCAATTTCGTTTATGCGCAGCTACTTAAAACAACAACATGTCCCCAGGGAGGAGATATGGCTTCGGTTCTGCGAGCGCTTGCCGGTTCCGGCCTTTTGATTGCATCGACAGTCCTGACATCGACGGTTCAGACACAGGCTGCGGAGCCTGTTCGTTTGCGGGTGGCCGACTCGTTTCCGAAGGGCCATTACCTCGTCAAGCTCGTCCTCGAGCCCTGGATGGAAGAGGTCAAGAAACGCACCAACAGCGCCGTCGCGTTCGAGCATTATCCGGCCCAGCAGCTCGGCAAGGCGACCGACATGCTGAAGCTGACGCAGACCGGCGTCGCCGATATCGGGTATGTCGCCCCCGGCTACACCTCGGACAAGATGCCGGTCTCAGAAGTGGCGATGTTGCCCGGGGCGTTCGACCATTCCTGTCAGGGCACGCTGGCGTACTGGAAGCTGGCGCGAAGCGGCGTGATCGCACAGCAGGATTATGCCGCCAACAACATCCGCCTGCTGCTCGCGGTAAGCCTGCCGCAATATCGCATTTTCACCGTCAAACAGCCCGTCAAGGATGTCGGCGACGTCACCGGCTTGAAATTGCGTTCCACCGGCGGGGCGCAGGACCTCACGCTTCGCGCGATCGGCGCCGTGCCGGTCCGCATGGCGGCACCGGACGCCTATGAATCGCTGTCACGCGGCACGATGGACGGCCTGCTGTTCCCGCTCGAAAGCGTGGTAGCCTACGGCGCCGACAAGCTCGTCAAATACTCAACCGACGGACTGGGCTTCGGCAGCTTCATCGTATCCTATTCGATCAGTGACAATGTCTGGAAAAGGCTCTCGCCGGAGGTTCAGAAGGCGATGATCGACGTCGCGGAGGAAATGCTACCCGCCGCCTGCCAACAGATACAAAAGGCGGACAACGAGACCAGGAAGTCGCTGGAAGCCGCCAGCATCCGGTTTGAGACCCTTCAGCCCGAGGTCAATGCCAAGTTCAAGGATTTGATGAAGGGCGTCGCCAAGTCATGGTCGGAGGGGCTCGATGCCCGCGGTAAGCGGGGCAGCGATGCGCTGAAGGAATTCGACGCAGCGGTGGCGGCCATTCCCGCCAATTAGACGCAAGATATCGACGACCGCAGGCTGCAAGATCGACACCTTGGGGAGGTGAATTTTGCTTGACGGAATATTCAAGACGCTGGGGGCGATTGAAAAAATCGCATCCACCATCGCTGCCGTATTCATGTTCGCGATCATGATGATCGTCTTCAGCGACGTCATCATGCGCTACGCCTTCAACCGGCCGTTCTCCTGGGCCTACGACCTGATCTCGATTTACCTGATGGCGGGCGTGTTCTTCCTGGTCCTTTCGGAAGCCTATACCAATCGGGCGCATGTCAGCGTCGATATCCTGCAGCAGAAGTTTTCCCCCGCGATGATCCGCCTGTCGGAGATCGTCACCTGCATCGTCGGGATCGTGGTGTTTTCCCTGATCGCCTATCTCGGTTTCCTGCGCGCCGTCGACAGTTTTCAATCGGCCGACGTCATGGCGGGCGCAATCCCCTGGCCGATGTGGCCGTCGATCGGCCTCGTGCCATTCGGAGCCGGGTTGATCACGCTGCGTCTGGTGCTGCATTTGATCGCTCACGTCCTGTCACTCGTCACCGGGCGGGGCGTGATCGCCCTGCCCGCCTCGCACGCCGCCGGAGAAACCTTCGAATGATTCTCACGCTGGCGATGATCGTGCTTTTCGTGCTGCTCGCGATCGGCACGCCGGTGGGCTTTGCGATGGCCGGCTCGGGCGTTCTCGGCCTTTATCTGGTCGGCGGCATGCCGATGCTGAGCGGCATCCTGCAAACCGCGCCGCTTTCGGCCGTAACATCCTACGAACTGATCACGATCCCGATGTTCCTGCTGATGGCCGAGTTCGTCCTGGTCAGCGGCATTGCTGACGATTTGTTCAAGGCAACGGCGGCCTGGGTGGGCCGGATTCCCGGCGGTCTCGGGATGGCGACCGCGCTCGCCGGCGCGGGCTTTGGCGCGATCTGCGGCACCAGCACGGCCTCGGCCGCAACCCTATCGGCCACCAGCCTCCCCGCCATGTTGAAGCAGGGCTACGAGCCGAAAATGGCAGCCGGCGTGGTCGCGATTTCGGGCACGCTGGCGATGCTGATCCCGCCGTCGGTCGCGCTCGTCATTTACGGTCTGCTGGCCGAAGTGAACATCGGCGCGCTATTGGTTGGCGGCGTCATCCCCGGCATCCTCGTGACGATCACCATCATGGCGACCGTCTGGTTCCTCGCCTGGCAGGATCCATCGCGCGCACCATCGGCCCCACCGGTTTCGCTGGCGGAAAAAGTCCGGATGCTTCGGGTGGTCGGGCCCATGCTGCTCCTGTTCGGCATGGTGACCGGCGTGATCTATACCGGTGTTGCCACGCCGACCGAAGCATCCGCGCTGGGTGCTTTCGGTGCTTTTGGGCTCGCGCTCTGGAAGGGCAAGATAAACTTTCAGAGCTTGCGCAGCGCGCTGCTGCGCTCCGCGCACGGCACCTGCATGATCGCCATGATCTTGTTCGGCGCCTCGATCTTCGGATATTTCTTCACGCTGACCCAGGTGACGCAAAACCTGGTGGCCTGGGTCGGCAGCCTGCCGGTGCCGCCCTGGGTGATCCTGACGATCATCCTGTTCGGCTACATCGTACTCGGCTCCTTCATGGACCAGATCGCCATCCTGGTCCTCACGGTTCCGATCGTGCTGCCCCTGATCAAGTCACTCGGCTACGACCCATTGTGGTTCGGGGTCATCAAGATCGTCACCGCGGAGGTCGGCATGATCACGCCACCGGTCGGATTGAACTGCTTCGTGGTGGCGCGTTATTCGGGGCGACCGGTGGCTGAAGTGTTCCACGGCGTCTTTCCGCATTTCGTCGCCCACCTGATCGCCATCGCAATTCTGGTGGTCTGGCCACAGATCATTCTGTGGCTGCCGATCAAAATGGGATACTAGGCAAGAAACAAACAACGGAGGAGAACCTCATGGTCATTGCTCTCGACAGGCGAACCATCCTCGCATCGGCGCTGCTCGCCGCCGCCGCGGCAGGCCCGGCCGCTGCCCAGGAAAAGATCACGCTGCGTCTTGCTGAAAGCCTCCCCGCCGGTCACGTGATCCACGAACTGGTGGCAAAGCCGTTCATGGAGCTGGTGACCAAGGCAACCAACGGACAGGTCACATTCCAGCATTACCCGGCCGAGCAGCTTGGCAAGGCCAAGGACATGGCGCAGCTCACCGTCGCCGGTGTCGCTGACATCTCCTATATCGTTCCATCCTATTCGTCGGAAAAATATCCGCTGACGGCGGTTGCCGAACTGCCGGGCATTTTCGAAACCGAATGTCAGGGATCGCTCGCCTTCTACAAGATCTCCCACAATGGCGGGATCCTGGAGACCAAGGAATTCGGGCCCAACCAGTTGCGGCCGCTCGTGACCATCGCTCTGCCCGCCTATCAGATCCAGCTCGCCACCAGCCGCGAGGTCAAGACCGCGAAGGATCTGGAAGGATTGAAAATCCGCACCACCGGCGGCGCCATGGATCTGATGATGCGCTCGATCGGTGGTGTTCCCGTTCGGATGGCCGCACCTGAAATTTATGAATCGTTGACCCGCGGCACGCTCGACGGCCTGATCTTCTCGTATCAGAGTTCGGTGTCCTACGATTTCGGCAAGATCCTGAGGTCGGGCACCGAAGGGCTGAACTTCGGAACTGCCATCTTCACCTATTCGATCGGCGAGACAAAATTCAAATCACTTCCGGAGAACGTTCGCAAGGTGCTGGTCGAGGCCGGCGAGCAGACCACGCGCGAGGGCTGCAAGCGCTTCGAGGACGGCGAGAAGACCGCGACCGAAAAGATCAAGTCCCAGGGCATGAAGGTGATCAACTTCGGCGCCGACGACAAGAAGGTTTTCGACACCGCGTTCAAGTCGGTGGCGGAGGACTGGGTCAAGGACATCAACAAGCGCGGCAAACCCGGCACCGAGGTGTTCAAAGCCTTCACCGAGGCTTTGGCCGCAAGCCATTGACTGGGCACCACCAGGAAGAACCCAGCGCTGTCGCGCCGGCGGGACCACTTGCCGGCGTCAAGGTCATCGATCTGACCAGCGTGATGATGGGCCCCTATGCGACCATGATCCTCGGCGACTATGGCGCCGACATCATCAAGGTCGAAAGCCCCGATGGCGACGTCATGCGCTACGCCGCGCCGATGCATCACCCCAGAATGGGCGCGATGTATCTTCAGGGAAATCGCAACAAGCGCTCCATCGCGCTCGACCTGAAGAAGGCCGGGGGCCGGGCGGCGTTGCTACATCTCGCGGCGACGGCCGACGTCTTCGTGCACAATGTGAGGCCGGCGGCCATGGCCCGGCTCAAGCTCGGTGCGGACGATCTGCTCGCGGTCAATCCCAGGCTGGTCTACGCCAGCCTGCACGGTTTTGGCGAACGGGGCCCTTACGCCGGGCGGCCGGCGTATGACGATCTCATTCAGGGGTTGACGGCGCTGCCCGCCCTGACCGGTAAAATCACCGGTGAGCCTCGGTATTCGCCGGCGACGATGGCCGACCGGATCGTCGGGCTGAACGCCACGCACGCCATTCTGGCGGCGCTGTTTCATCGCGAACGCAGCGGCGAAGGACAGGCTATCGAGATCCCGATGTTCGAAACCATGGCGCAATTCGTGCTCGGTGACCACATGGCGGGACGGACGTTCGAACCGCCGATCGGACCAGCCGGCTATTCGCGGCTGCTGTCACCCGACCGCCGTCCCTACCAGACCAGCGACGGCTATGTCTGCGCGCTGGTCTACTCGGACAAGCAGTGGAACGCATTCTTTCGCCTGATCGGGCACGACAACGAAGCCGATCGCGACCCGCGCCTGAACAGCATCAGCGCGAGGACCCGGAATTACGATTTCGTCTACGAGTGGTTTTCGAAGGTCATGAAAACCCGTACGACGTCCGAATGGCTGCAGTTCTTCAACGATGCCGATATTCCCCATGCGCCTTTGCACGATCTCGATAGCCTGATCGACGATCCGCATCTTGCCGCCGTCGGATTGCTTCAATCCATCGAGCACCCGACCGAAGGCACGCTGCGTGTCGCGGGCCCTGCTGCGACCTGGAGCAAGACGCCGCCCTCAATCCGGCACTATCCGCCTCGCCTCGGTGAGCATGGCGAGGAGATTTTGCGCGAGGCCGGCTTTTCGGATGAGGAAATTGCGGCCCTTGAGGTCGAAGGCGCGCTGATCGAGGCTGACAGCACCGATCTCAATCCGTCATCCTGAGCGGTGATTCCATGGGACCTACCGCTTCCGCAGCGCCAGGATCTTCTCTGCCGCGCGCAGATGCGGCTTGTCGATCATCTTGCCGTCGATCTTCACGACGCCTGAGGTCGGATTGTCGTTGAAGGCCTTGACCACCTTCTCCGACCAGGCGACCTCCTCCTCCGTCGGCATGAACGCGGCATTGACGACGTCGACATGCTTGGGATGGATCACCGCCTTGGCGAGGAAACCGTCCTGACGGGCGGCGATGGACTCCTCCCGGAGCGCGTCGAGGTCGTTGATGTCGGTCGCGATGGTGTCGATGGCGACGACACCGGCCGCCGCCGCGCTGATCAGGCAGAGATCGCGCGCCAGCAGGAACGGTCCGTGGAAGCGGCCCGCCGTCCGGTTCCGCGACGCGCCGAGCGAGGCCGCGAGATCCTCGGCGCCCCACATCATGCCCCATAGCCGCGGGCTCATGTTTTCGAAGTCTAGCAGCTTGAGGACGGCCCTCGCCGTCTCCGTCGCCACCGTGACGATTCTCGTCGATCCGTGTTCGATCCCGGCGGCAGCCTCGAAAGCGTCGAGATACAGCGACAGCCGGTTGACGTCGGTAGCTCCGGCGCATTTCGGCAGCACGATGCCGTCGGGTCGGCCCGGCATGACGGCCGCGAGGTCGCCAAGCGTCATGCCAGTATCGAGCGCGTTGACGCGGATATAGATTCTTCTGGCCCGGATTCCGGGCATCGAGCATCTCGCGCACCGTGCGCCGCGCACCGATCTTCTCCTCCGGCGCGATCGAATCCTCGAGGTCGAGGATCAGCGCATCGGCCGCGGTCTTCTTGGCGTTTTCGAACTTGCGCTGGCTGTCACCGGGAACGAACAGGAATGATCGCATCGCTTCACGCCTTCGGCTTGCAGTGCATCAGGCCAGTCCGGCGGCAGCTGGCCACCACCTCGCCGCGTTGATTGGTCATGGTGTGCTCGAACTCGACAATGCCCTGGGTCGGCCGCGACTTGCTGGCGCGCTTGGAGACGATCTTGGTGTGCGCCTTCAGCGTATCGCCGTGGAATACCGGCTTCGGGAATTTGACGTCGGTCATGCCCAGATTGCCGATCGTGGTGCCGAGCGTCGTATCGTAGACGCTCATCCCGATCATGATGCCGAGCGTATAGAGGCTGTTGAACAGCCGCTGGCCGAACTCGGTATTCTCGGAGAAATGCGCATCGATATGCAGCGGCTGCGGGTTCATGGTCAGCAGGCTGAACAGCGTGTTGTCCATTTCCGTGACGGTCCTGGAGAACTCATGATGGAATTCCCGGCCGACCTCGAACTCCTCAAAATACAATCCGGCCATCAGCGCCCCCTGTAGTTTGGCGTCCGCTTCTCGACGAACGCATTCAAGCCTTCCTGACAATCTTCCGTCGTCGCAACAAGCGCAAAACTCTCGGCCGCGTTTTCGACCGATCGGCGAAAATCGGCATCGACGGCCCGCATGAAGGCATCGCGGCCGATCTTCATGACGATGGGCGATTTGGCGGCGAGCTTCCGCGCAATCTCCCGCGCCCGGTCAAGCGCGGTTCCCTTTGGCACGACCTCGCTGAGAAGACCCATGCGAAAGGCGGTCGCGGCATCGAAGGACTCGCCGAGGAAGAGTGGGCCAAAAGCCTGATGCTTCCCGACCAACCGCGGCAGCTGCACGAAGTGGATTGCCGGGATCAATCCGACATCGATCTCCGGATAGCCGAAGGTCGAGGCATCGCCGGCGATGATCATGTCGCAGGAGATCGCGATCGTCATGCCGCCGGCCCGCACCGCGCCGTCGATGGCAGCGATGGTCGGCTTGCCCATGCGATACTGGATATCGTTGAGCGCGAAATACAGCCGCTCGAGGAATTTCTTGGTCTCGATCCCGGGCTTGCCCCTGACGATGTCGAGATCGAGCCCGGCGCAAAACACCTTGTGCTCGCTGCCGATGACGACAGCGCGCACCGCTTCGTCGTCCCTGGCCTTCGCAAGCGCCGCCAGCAGCGCATCGATCAACGGCATGCTCAGCGCATTGACCGGTGGGCGATCCAGCATGATCTCGGCAATATTACCGGAGACGGAATAACGAACGAGATCTGCACTCATCCCGCACCTCCCTTCGCTTGACGCACCGCGCCAGCCTTTATCAATTCGTCGATGGCGCCGCGATCGAATCCTGCTTCGAGCAGGACCGCGTGCTATCCTGTCCAATATCGGGTGCCGGGCACAGCTCGTCTTCCGACAAGACTCGCAATACCCGGCGTCCGCGGAGAGTACACCGGACCGACGCCCGGCGTTTCCTGGCAAACCGCAGCCCTGGTCGCTTCGACATGGACGTTGCGCAGCCATTCGCCGGGATTGAGAATCCGTTCCGCAATGAGATCGGCGGCATGCAACCGCGACAACCAGACATCGGTCGGCTGCGTCAGGAACACCTCCCGCAGTTGCGGGATCAGCGTATCCACGGCATCCGCACGCCGTGCAAAATCGGCGAACCGCGGATCGCTGGCGAGGTCCTCGCGGCCGATGGCCGCGCACAGGCGCTTGTATTGCGGCTCGTTCACCAGCGTGACCATCATCCAGCCATCGGTGGTCTGGTATGAGCCCGCCGGGACGTTGAGCGCGCGCGGCGCGCCGCCCTCCAGAATATGTTCGGCCACCTTGTGGCCGAGCAACGCGGAAGTCGACTGGCAGAGATTGACATCGATCCAGCGCCCGGTGCCGACGGTTGCGCGCGCGAACAACGTCGTCGCGATGGCCTGGAAGGCATAGACGCCGGTAACGACATCGGAGATCGTGGTGCCGACCCGGTGCGGCGTGCCGTCGTTGCCGACATTGATCGACACCAGGCCGGAAAACGCCTGCGCCACCGAATCCGAGCCCGGTCGTTTCGAATAGGGCCCGCTCTGCCCGAACGCGCTGACCGAGAGATAGATCAGGCCGGGATTATCACGCGACAATTCCTCGTAGCCGATCCCGAGCCGTGCGGCGACGCCCGGTCTAAAGCCTTCGATCAGGACGTCGCATTCTTTCGCCAGCCGACGGGCGATTGCGATCCCGTCCTTGTGCTTCATATCGAGGCAGAGGCTGCGCTTGCCGCGGTTATAGACCGCGGACAGCGTGGTATGGCTGCCATAGGTCGTGCCGAGAAATCGCGACCAATCCCCCTCCGGCGGCTCGACCTTGATGACTTCGGCCCCGTACACACCGAGCAGCATCGCGCAATAGGGCGAGGCGATGCCCTGCCCGAAATCCAGCACGCGCAGTCCGCGATACGGCGCCTCATGCGTCGGCGATAGCTTGTGTTCGATGGCCATGTCTTCTCCCGGATCGGGCCGAAAGCTACAGCGCGAGGTAGCGCTGACGAATGTTATCGTTGGCTTTCAGCTCTTCGATCCCGGATGTGTAGACGATCTGGCCCTTGTCGATAACCGTCGCGTGGCTCGCAAGGCCAAGGCAAAAATGCATGTTCTGCTCGGCAATCAGCACCGTGGCCCCGGTGCCGCGGAGCTGCCGCAACAATTCGCCGATCCGTTGCACGATGATCGGGGCCAGCCCCTCGCTCGGCTCGTCCAGGAGTAGCAGCGCGGGGTTACCCATCAGCGTGCGCGCAATCGCCAGCATCTGCTGTTCGCCACCCGACAGCCGCCCCGCGATCCGGGACCGCAGCGGCTCCAGCAGCGGAAACAGGTCATAAATGCGCCGGATCGACCATTCGTCCTCGCCATTGGGCCCCTTCTTGGCGCCGATGACCAGATTGTCCTCGACGGTGTGCTCCGGGAAGATCTGGCGGTCCTCCGGCACGAAGCCGAGGCCAGCGCGTGCGATATGGTGCGGCTTCAGCCCGGACACCACCCGGCCTTTCAGGGTGACCCTGCCGCGCCGGGCTGGTGCCAGGCCCATGATCGCCTTCATCGTGGTCGACTTGCCGGCACCGTTGCGGCCGAGCAGCGCCATGGTCTCGCCCTGCCGCACCGAAAGGCCGACACCGAACAGGATCTGGCTGGTGCCGTAATAAACGTCGAGATCCTCGACCTGCACCACCGGCTGCGCACTCATATCGCGGCTCCGGCGTGATGTTCGGTGCCGAGATAGGCCTCGATCACGGCCTCGTTCCGACGGATCGCATCCGGCGTGCCGGTTGCGAGGATACGGCCGTAACAGAGCACGACGATCTCGGGCGCGATCTTGAACACGATATCCATGTCGTGCTCGATGAACACCACCGTGATCTTCTGGGTCTCCCAGAGCTCCCTCACCTTGTCGATCATCCGCCAGCGCTCTTCGGTGCCCATGCCGGCGGTAGGCTCATCGAGCAGCAGCACCTTGGGATCGAGCACCAGCGCCAGCGCGATATCGAGCAGCTTCTGGTCGCCATGCGACAGCGTCGCTGCGGTCCGATCCCGCTTGCCGGCAAGACCCAGCAATTCCATCGCATGCTCGGCGCGGTCGCGCGTCTCGGCCAGCGGGAAACGCCGGTGCAGCACGCTGGCGCGGCGCTGGTCGGCGCAGACTGCCGCCAGCATCGTCTCGTGCACCGTCAGCGAGGGAAAAATGCTCGCGACCTGAAACGCCCGGCCGATGCCATGACGCACGATCTCGGGCGGCGAACGTCCGGCCATGTCGACGCCATTGAGCAAAATCTGGCCGGCATCCGGCCTCAGTGCGCCGGTTATCAGGTTGAAGAATGTGCTCTTGCCGGCGCCATTGGGACCGATCACGGCCGTCAGCGAACCGTCGGCAAAATCGAGCGTGACATTGTCGGTCGCCTTGACGCCGCCGAATGATTTCGAAAGCCCGCGTATCTCCAGCATGGCTACCCACGCTCCCCGGCGGAGCCCCGCCGTTGCGCGTACCATTCAACGACAAAATCCATCAGGCCCTTCCGCAGGCCGATGGCGAAGAACAGGATGACGATTCCGAGCACGATGCCGTAATAGTCGGTCAGCCGCGTCACGGTGTCGTTGAGGATCAGCAACAAGACGGTGCCCACCATGGGACCCAGGAACGTCGTCACGCCGCCGAGCATGTTGATGAAGATGCCCTCGCCCGAGATCGTCCAGTAGGCGAATTCGGGATAGGCCCCGGATACAAACAGCGCCATGATGATGCCGCCGGTCGAGGCAAACAGCGCCGCCAGCACGAAGATCGTGAGCTTGGCCCGCCAGACATCGATGCCGATGAAGCTGGCGCGGTTGGCGTTGTCGCGGATCATCCGCAACGTATAGCCGAACGGCGATTGCGCGATCTGGCGCATCAGGAGCAGCCCGATCACCAGCAGCGCGCAGCTCGCGATGTACAGATGCACGTGGTTCGACAAATCGATGCCGAAAAAGGCCGGGCGCGGAATGCCGCCGCGCAGGCCCTGGTCGCCGCCGGTCAGCGACACCCAGGACAGGATCGTGCTGTGGATCAGCATCTGGAACGCCAGCGTCACGAAGGCAAAATAGATTTCCTTCAGCCGCACGCAGATCGCGCCGATGACGGCGGCGATGATGGTAGTGATGACGAGCGTTGCGACAAACGCGACCGGGACCGGCAGGCCGGTTCGCTGCATGATGAGGCCAAAGCCGTAAGCGCCGAGGCCAAAGAACATGCCGTGTCCGAACGAGACCATGCCGGTGTACCCCACCAGCAAATTCAGCGAGGTCGCGAACAGCCCGAACGCCGAGCAGCGGATCACGAAATCGAGCAGCGCCTTGCTGCCTGTCAACATCGGCAGGATCGCCAGCACGGCAAAGGCCGCCAGCGCGATCAACACGTCGACATAGCGCGAGCGCTGCGATCGGGACTCGATCCGCGGCACCACGGCGGCCTGTTCGGCCTGCAATTCGGTCATGCGACCTCCTTGCCGAACAGGCCGGTCGGCCGCGACACCAGCACGATCACCATGAACAGGTACATCAGCCCTTCCGTGAACAAGGGAAAGCCGAGCGATCCGAACGAGCGGATCATGCCGATCAGGATCGCGCCGATCAGCGCACCGAGGATCGAGCCCATGCCGCCGATCACGGTGACGATGAAGGATTCGATCAGCACCGAAAATCCCATGCCCGGGGTCAGCGACCGCACCGGCGCCGCAAGCGCCCCGGCAAGCCCCGCCAGCATGCCGCCGAGCGCGAACACCCCGCCATAGATCAGTCCGGTGTTGATGCCGAGCGCGGATACCATGCCCGGATTATGCGCGGCCGCCCGGATCACCTTGCCGATTTTCGTGCGCGCCAGACCGAGCCCGAGGATCACGGCAGCCGCCAGCGCGACGCCGATCAGGAGCAGGTAATATGGCGGCACCACGCCGCCGGCGATGAACAGCGGCGCCACCTGGAACGCCGCCGGCATGCCCATCGACTTGAATTCCGGCCCCCATATCATCCGCACGACGTCATCGAAGATCAGCACGAAGGCGTAGCAGACCAGCAACTGCATCAGCACGTCGGCGCCGTAGACCCGGCTCATGAAGACGCGCTCGAAAATCAGGCCGAGCAGCGCGGTGCCGGCCGCGCCGCACAGCATCGCCAGCGCAAAGCTGCCGGTGTACTGGTAGGCCGTCATCGCGAAATAGGCGCCGAACATATAGAAGGCGCCGTGGCTGAAATTCACCACCTTGAGCACGCCGAAGATCAGCGTCAGCCCGACGGCGACGAGAAACAGCAACATGCCGATGATGAAGCCGCTGGTGGTCTGCGTCACCAGACAGGCGGAACTGGCGAGACAGCCGGTAAGCGCGTCGAGATCCAAGGGAAGATATCCATTGCAGCGTACCGGAACGAGCCGGCGCACGAAAAACATTCGACGGGCAATGGAGGCAGCTCACGCTGCCTCCGCCTTCACCGATCGATCAGGCGTAGCCCTTGCTCTTCTTCCACTCGGCTTCGAGCTCGAAGATCGTCTTCCAGTCGCCGGCCTGGACCTGCGGCACGTAGGGCTCCTGCGGGATCGTCGTGCCCCAGCCGATCGCATAACCGACCAGGGTCTGGTCCTCGGCGCGCATGGTGACGGTGCCGTCGGCGCCGAACGGCGACTTGATCTTTAGCCCGCGCATCGCCTCCGCAATCTTCTTGCCGTCGGCGGAGTTCGCCTTCTTCGATGCTTCGGCGAGCAGCATGATCGCGGTTGCATTCTCCCACGACCAGTTGGTGGGATATTCGTTGTATTTCGCCTTGTAGGCGTCGCCCCAGGCGGCGTTCTCGGCGGTCGCGGGATAGGTCTTGATGTAGCGGTTGCCGGAGTGAATGCCCTTCGGCAGGTTCTTCACAACCGTCAGCGCGGTGTAGTCGGCCATGTTGACCGCAAACACCTCCATCTGGCTGAACAGCGCGTAGATGTTGGCCTGATCGATGTAGGACGTGAGGTCGCCGCCCCACAGGCAGGAATACAATGCCTGCGGCTTCGCCTGCAGGATTTTTGTCACGACTTCCGTGTAGTCGGGCTGGAACAGCTTTGGCCAGGACTCGCTGATGATCTCGACATCAGGCGCAAAGCGCTTCAGGTAGGTCACGAACTCGCCGGTCGTGTCGCGGCCATAGGCGTAATCCGGTGCGCACGTGGCCCATTTCTTCAGACCCTTGCCCTTGGAAATCGCCGCCGCGTAGCTGCCGCCGACGATCGAGTCGTGCACGCCCTGGCGCGCCGTGCGGAACGCATTGGGGATATGCTGCTTGGGATCGGCCGTCAGTGCCGAGGTTTCCGAATTGGTGTGAATGCAGAGCACGCCGAGATCGCGCGCCACTTCATGCACCGCGAACGCGCCCGAGGACGCCTCGGCGTCGATCAGGAGTTCGCACCCGTCGGTGTTGACGAGTTCTCGCGCGACGCGGGCGGCTTCCTGCGGCTGTCCCTTGGAATCGCGGATCACCATCTCGATCTGCCGCCCGGCCAGGCCGCCGGCGGTATTGACCTTTTCGACTTCGAGCATCACCGCGTTGCGCGACGACGTTCCGAGCTGCGCCACGCGTCCGGAGAGAATGGTCGGCATACCGACCTTGATGGTCTTGGCTTGCGCGCGCGCCACCCAGGGCGTCGCAAATGTTACGGCACCGGCGCCCATCATCGCCAACGTCGCGCGACGGCTCACGCCCGGCTTGCGGGTTCTCGTCATTGCTTCCTCCCTGTGGGGTTTGCGTTCCCAAATCCCTGCCGGAGATCGTGTCGCCTCCGTACTCACAAGGATTTCAGAGCAAGGGGGGTGACGTCAAGCCAAAGATGAATTACGAGTCATAATTCATCCAGGGAGAAAACGTGCCCGGAAACCGGGCTTTTGGGCGGATAATGGTCAATCTATCCAGCTTCATCGCGTTTCACGCCAGACGGACGCCGGATCGCTGTGCGCTGAAATACCGCGGCGAGGACGTCTCCTATGCCGCGTTCGATGCCCGCATCCGGCGGGTTGGCGGATGGCTTGCCGCACGCGGGATCGGCCCCGGCGACGTCGTCGCCGTGCTGATGAAGAACAGCACCGCGTTTCTCGAGTTCGTGTTCGCGACCAGCCATATCGGTGCGGTCTTTCTGCCGATCAATTACCGGCTGTCCGCCGACGAGGTCGGCTACATCGTCGGCAATTCCGGCGCACGCATCCTGATTGCGGACGAAGAGCTTGCGGGCATCGCTGCAGGTGGCGCACCGGTGGTGCTGCTGGATGAAGCCGCGCAAGCCACCGCCACGCGGCTCGCACCCGACATCGCCCCTGCCCCTGTTCACGTCCGGCAGCCGCGCGACCTGATGCGGCTGATGTACACGTCAGGCACCACGGACCGACCCAAGGGCGTGATGCTGACTTACGAGAACATGTACTGGAAGTCGGCCGATCAGACGCTGGTGCTGGGCCTGAACGCCGAGACGCGATTGCTGGTGGTCGGCCCGCTCTATCATGTCGGCGCGCTCGATTTGCCGGGCATCGCGGTGCTCTGGCACGGCGGCATGCTTTCCATTCATCGCAACTTCGAGCCCGAGCAGGCGCTGGCGGCGATCGAAGTCGAGAAGCTCAACGCCGCATGGTTCGCGCCCGTGATGACCACCGCGATCCTCACCTGCCCGACCCGCGACCGCTACGATGTCGCAAGCCTGCAATGGGCGATCGGCGGCGGCGAGAAAACTCCGGAAGTGCGCATCCGCGCCTTCTCCGACTATTTCAGGAACGCCCGCTACATCGACGCCTATGGCCTGACCGAGACCTGCGGCGGCGACACCTTCATGGAAGCCGGCCGCGAGATCGAAAAGATCGGCTCGACCGGCCGCGCCATCGCCCATGTCGAAATCGAAATCCGCGACGATGCCGGCAATCGCGTACCATCCGGCGTGAACGGCGAGATCTGTCTGCGCGGACCGAAGGTCACGCAGGGTTACTGGAAAGATCCGGAAAAGACCGCGGCCGCATTCTTCGGCGACTGGTTCCGCAGCGGCGACGTCGGCTATCTCGACGAAGACGGCTTCCTCTATCTGACCGACCGCAAGAAGGACATGATCATTTCCGGCGGCGAGAACATCGCGTCCTCCGAAGTGGAGCGCGTCATCTACGAACTGCCGCAGGTGCGCGAAGTCGCCGTCGTCGGCATGTCCGACGCGCGCTGGGGCGAAAGGCCCGTCGCGGTCGTGGTGCTGGGGGACGGCGCCACGCTGGAACTGCCTGATCTCACGGATCACTGCCGCGCGCGCCTCGCCGGCTTCAAGGTGCCGAAGCAACTGATCATTCGCGACAGCCTGCCGCGCAACCCTTCCGGCAAGGTCCTCAAGCGCGTGCTGCGCGCCGAACTGGAAGCTCACGCATGACGCAATCGTCGCAAGCTGCACCCGGCAAGGTCGCAAAGCTGAACCGGGTCGAGCGCAACGCCTGGACCAAGCGCAAAATATTCGATGCCGCCACCAAGATGGTCGGCAAGTACGGCTACGCGGAGGCTTCCGTCGCCCGCATCACCGAGGAAGCCGGCGTCGCGCAGGGAACGTTCTACAATCATTTCGAGAACCGCCAGGAACTGCTCGATCAATTGCTGCCCAAGATCGGCATCGACATGGTGCACTTCATCCGCGAGCGCACTGGCACCGCGCATGCCGCAAGGCAGGAAATCGAACGCTTCAGCGCCTTCTTCGAGTTCATCCGCGAGGTGCCGGAATTTCTGCGCATCCTCAACGAGGCCGAATATTTCGCGCCGATCGGCTACCAGAAACATCTCGACAATATCGCGACCGCCTATGTCCGCATCCTCCGGCGCGCACGCCTGGCGGGCGCCATCGTGGATTTCAGCGACGAAGAGTTCGAAGCGATCGTCCATATGTTCATGGGCGCACGCGGCTATCTCAGCCGGCGCTATTCCTACGCAGGCGGCAAAGTGACCGCCGTGCCCGATCACGTCATCTCCGCCTACCAGAAGCTGGTCACACGCGGGCTGTTCACACCGGATAAGGGCAACGGCCATGACCGCTGAAGGCATCGTTCTCGTCACCGGCGGCAGCCGCGGCATTGGCGCCGCAACCGCGACGCTTCTGGCCGGACAAGGCCAGCGTGTGGTGATAACGGACATCGCGCCGGAGCCGCTGGCAGGAACGCAAGCGATCCTGTGGCCTGCCCCGTTCGATGTCGCCAGCGAAAGCGTGGTCGTCAGCGGCATCGCCGATATCGAGGCCGCGTACGGCCCGATCACGGGCCTCGTCAACGCCGCCGGCGTATTCGGCAAGATGCACCCGATCGAGCGCGTGCGGATGGATCAATGGGATCGCGAGGTCAACATCGACTTGCGCGGCACCTTCCTGGTCGCC
>CAWBRL010000020.1:0-258372 GCA_963791165.1 uncultured Alphaproteobacteria bacterium
GGCCATGTCGACTTCGCCTACGAGGTGTCGCGGTCGCTGGCGGCCTGCGAGGGATCGCTGCTGGTGGTCGATGCCAGCCAGGGCGTCGAAGCGCAGACGCTCGCCAACGTCTACCACGCGCTCGATGCGGGCCATGAGATCGTGCCTGTTCTCAACAAGGTCGACCTGCCCGCGGCCGAACCCGAAAAGGTGCGGCAGCAGATCGAGGACGTGATCGGCATCGACGCATCCGACGCCGTGATGATCTCCGCCAAGACCGGCCTTGGCGTACCCGACGTGCTGGAAGCGATCGTCACCCGCCTGCCGCCGCCGAAGGGCGACCGCGACGCGACGCTGAAGGCGCTATTGGTCGATAGCTGGTACGACGTCTATCTCGGCGTCGTCGTTCTGATCCGCGTCGTCGACGGCACGATGAAGAAGGGCGGCCGCATCCGGATGATGGGCACCAACGCCGCCTACGATGTCGAGCGGGTCGGCTTCTTCACCCCGAAGATGACGCAGGTCGACGAACTGGGCCCGGGCGAGATCGGCTTCATCACCGCCGCGATCAAGGAAGTGGCCGACACGCGCGTGGGGGACACCATTACCGACGACCGCAAACCGGTCACCGACATGCTGCCGGGCTTCAAGCCCGCGATCCCGGTGGTGTTCTGCGGCCTGTTCCCGGTCGATGCCGACGATTTCGAGACGCTGCGCGCGGCGATGGGCAAACTACGCCTCAACGACGCGAGTTTTTCGTTCGAGATGGAAACCTCGGCCGCATTGGGTTTCGGCTTCCGCTGCGGCTTCCTCGGGCTGCTGCATCTCGAAATCATCCAGGAGCGGCTGTCGCGCGAGTTCGACCTCAACCTGATCGCGACCGCGCCGAGCGTGATCTACAAGATGCACCTGACCGACGGCCAGGAGATCGAGATCCATAACCCGGTCGACATGCCCGACGTGGTCAAGATCGCCGACATCGAGGAGCCGTGGATCGAGGCCACGATCCTCACGCCGGACGAGTATCTCGGCAGCGTCTTGAAGCTGTGCCAGGACCGCCGCGGTTCGCAGAAGGAGCTGACCTACGTCGGCTCCCGCGCGATGGTGAAGTACGACCTGCCGCTCAACGAAGTCGTGTTCGATTTCTACGACCGCCTGAAATCGGTCTCAAAAGGCTATGCCTCGTTCGATTATCATCTGACGGACTACAAGCCGGCCGATCTGGTCAAGATGCAGATCCTCGTCAACAACGAGCCAGTAGACGCGCTGTCGATGCTGGTGCATCGCACCCGCGCCGAAGGCCGCGGCCGCGCCATGGTCGAGCGGATGAAGGAACTGATCCCGCCGCACATGTTCCAGATCCCGATCCAGGCCGCGATCGGCGGCAAGGTGATCGCCCGCGAAACCGTCCGCGCGCTGCGCAAGGACGTCACCGCCAAATGCTACGGCGGCGACATCACGCGCAAACGCAAGCTGCTGGAGAAGCAGAAGGAGGGCAAGAAGAAGATGCGGCAGTTCGGCAAGGTCGACATCCCGCAGGAAGCGTTCATTGCCGCGCTGAAGGTGGATAGCTGAGACCGAGCTGGGCCGACCCAAGCGTGACGGGACAGGTCCTGTCCGGGACGTTTGGAAGCCGAAAACAAAAATCTCGAAAACAACCCCATGCACAGTAGCCGACGGCCTGTTGGCATTGCGGTTTTTCGATTTTGCGAAGCCCATTTGACCCGTCGGGCAAATCACTGGCATGATGTCATCATGGCGGCGGGTGCGATCGCTCTGTAGCGTGGGCAACGGCGCACAGCACCGTGCACACCATCTCTCTCCGAAATTGTTGGCTTCAATGGTGGGCACACTTCGGCCTTCGCTCGTTGGCTACGGCGGACAAGTCGCTTTGCCTACCCTACGCTTCTAACCGTCCGACAATTGTTCGCTTTTCGTCATGGCCGGGCTTGTCCCGGCCATCCACGTCTTTCGCTGGAGCACAGACGTCGATGCCCGGCACAAGGCCGGGCATGACGAGCGAGAGGTCCTTACGAAATTCTCAGGACATAGAATTTCGAAATCGACGGCCATGATCGGGAAGGCCTTGGGCAACTCGGCCTTCTGCAGTTCGATAAATCCGTTCTTTTCGTAGAATCGATGCGCCGCCAGGAATTTTTCCGTGGTGCCGAGAAAGATCTCGGCAACGCCTTTGGTGCGGGCGTGCGCCAGCAAGGCATTGAGGAGCTTTTCCGCCACGCCGAACTCGCGGCCACGAAACGGAGCGGCGACAAACATTTTCCGCAGCGCCGCCTGCCGCTGGCCGATGTCTTTCAATCCGACGGTGCCGACAACCCTGTCATTTGACCGCGCCACCCAGAAGCCACCCGTTCCAGTTTGGTAGAACCCGGGAATGTTCGTGAGATCGGGCTGATCGCCTTCGGTGATCGGGATGTCGAATTCGCGTTGCTGGATCGGCAGGATGACATTCAGGACGCCTTGCAGGACGCCTTGCTGATCGGCATCGGAAAAGTCAGCGACAAGAATATTCTGCATCGGCGTCCCGTTCGTTCCAGCCAACTGTAGCACTATGCGGAGAGACAGATTTGAGCGCGGCTGATTAGCACGAGGGGACATGAAGGACAATCAAGGTGATTGTCGCCTTGGGCGCGGCACGCCGGAAGCGAAACCGCTGCGCCGTCCCCCATCTTGCCCTGTCGCCCTGAATGGGCCACCATCCACCCGCTCAGATCATAAATACAAAAAAGACTGAGGAAACGCATGAGCAAGTCCTCCGGATTTTCCTACGGCTGGGTCGTGGTCGGCGTCGGCGCGCTGATGACCTGCGTCGGCTTCGGCGCGATGCTGTCGCTGGCGGTGTTTCTGCAGCCGATTTCGGAAGCGATGGGCTGGTCGCGCAGCGGCGTCTCGGCGGCGGCGACGATCGACTTTCTCGCCATGGGGTTGGCCGCGTTCTTCTGGGGCACGCTGTCCGACCGGTTCGGCACCCGCATCGTGGTGCTGGCGGGCGCGCTGCTGCTCGGAACCGGGCTGGTTGCAGCGAGCCAGGCCACCAGCCTGTGGCAGTTCCAGTTGTCGTTCGGCGTGCTGATCGGAATCGCGGCCGGCAGCTTCTATGCGCCGATGGTGGCGGTGGCGAGCGCCTGGATCGAACATCACCGCAGCCTCGCGGTTGCACTGGTATCGGCCGGCATGGGCGTTTCGCCGCTGACGGTCGCGCCATTCGCAAGCTGGCTGATCACCGCCTACGATTGGCGCACCGCGATGCTGGTGATCGGCATCGCCGCCTGGGCGCTGCTGATACCGGCCGCGTTTCTGGTGCGCCCGGCGCCGGAGCCCGCGGCGACGGACACAGCAAACGGAACCGGCGCACCTGAAACGCAATGGACCGTCGCGCAGGCGTTGCGAACGCCGCAATTCATCACGCTGGCGCTGGCGCATTTCGCCTGCTGCGCGGCGCATTCGGGGCCGATCTTTCACATGGTGAGCTACGCCATGGTCTGCGGCATCGCGCCGCTGACCGCCGTGACCGTCTACAGCCTTGCCGGATTCTCCGGTCTCGGTGGCCGCCTGCTGCTCGGTGTATTGGCCGATCGCCTCGGCGCCAAGCATGTGCTGGTCGGCGGCCTGTTCGTGCAGGCGATGTCGGTTGCGACCTATCTGGCGGTTGGCCAGCTCGGCGAGTTCTACGCGCTGTCTGTGGTGTTCGGCCTCGCCTATGGCGGCGTGATGCCGCTCTACGCGGTGCTGGTGCGCGAATATTTCGGCGCGCGCATCATGGGCAGCGTGTTCGGCGCCGTCTCCGCTTTCGCCAGCCTCGGCATGGCGCTGGGGCCGTTGGCCGGCGGATGGGTGTTCGACACCTTCCACGCCTATAACTGGCTCTATGTCGGCTCGTTCGCGATCGGAATAGCCGCGGTCGCGGTCGCGCTGAGCTTCCCGTCGGCCAAGCGGCCGTCGCAACCGTCGCTCGATCTCGGCCGCGCCGCGGCATGAACAAGAAAACGCGAGGAAACGCATGAACAAGCCACCCGGCATCGACCTGGTCGAACGCGCACGAGCGCTTGCGTCCCTGATCGCGCGCGAGGCCGACGAGATCGAGCGGACGCGGCGGCTGACGCCGGCGGTGACACAGGCCCTGATCGAGAACGGGCTTTATCGCGCGCTGCTGCCGCAGAGCCTCGGCGGCGCCGAAGCCCCGCTCGAAACGTTCATGCAGATGCAGGAGGAGGTCGCCAAGGCCGATGCCTCCACCGCGTGGTGTCTCGGCCAGTGCAGCGTCTGCGCCATGACCGCCGCCTATCTGGATCCCGAAACGGCAAACGAAATCTTCAACGTCGCGCCCGGCATTCTGGCGTGGGGCGCGATCAACCATGAAGTGCAGGCGGTTGCGGGCGGCTACAGGGCCAGCGCGCGATGGGACTTTGCCTCAGGCTCCCGTCAGGCGAGCTGGCTCGGCGCCCATGTCCGCATCGTCGAAGCCGACGGCACGCCGCGGCGCAAGCCGGACGGCTCGCCGGAGATCCGCACCATCCTGTTTCCGGTGACGAGCGCCACGATGTACGACGTCTGGGACGTGATCGGCCTGCGCGGCACCGGCACCGATTCCTATTCGGTCGAAAATCTTTTCATCCCCGAAAGATTCGCCGCGCTGCGCGACGAACCCGCAGGCCGGCGCGAGAAGGGCCCGCTGTACAAGCTCTCCACCAACATGGTGTTCGGCATGGGCTTTGCCGCGACCTCGCTCGGCGTCGCGCGCGCCACGCTCGATGCGGCCATTGAGCTCTCGCGTGGCAAGACGCCGCAAGCACTGCAGGCGATGCGCGACAACAACGCCGTGCAGGGATTGATCGGTCGCACCGAGGCCAGCCTGCGCGCCGCGCGTGCCTATCTCTATTCAACCGCGGCCGAGGTCTGGCGCGACCTGTCACGCGGCGAAGCGACCACGGAAGCGCATCGAATAGCGCTGCGCATCGCCACCACCTGGACCATCCATCAATCGGCCGCCGTGGTCGACATCGCCTATCACATGGCGGGCGCCACGGCCGTGTTCAACGCCAACAGGTTCGAGCGCCGTTTCCGCGACATGCACGCCATCGCGCAGCAGATCCAGGGCCGCGACGCCCATTTTGAGGATGCCGGCAAGGCGATCCTCTCAGGCGATCTCGACACGCCGCCGACGATGCGATGACGGACGTCGCACCGTAGTTCTACGGACCGGCCCGCACCCCCTGTTGTTAAACAATTGATGAAATCTGTAACGGAGCCTCGCCCCCTGGAGCTTCCGTACGCCTCATGTTCAAGATTCGCTCGATCGCCGTTCGCCTGATCCTCGCCATTTCGCTGACGGTGGCCGTCGCCTGCGGCATTCTCGGAACCTTCTCGATCGTCCAGCAACGCTCGCTGACGCAGCTCGCACTCGATCAGCAACTCAAGCTGCAATATGACAGCGTGATCGCCGCCATCGACTATGAAGGCCGCGCCGCGCTTGCGGTAAGTTCAGTGGTCGCCGCATTGCCGCCGGTCGGCGAAGCCGTCGTCAAGGATGACCGGGACGGATTGGCCGCGCTGCTCGGCGACGCGATGAAGGCGTTGACGGCCCAGGGCATCCCGCTGATCACGTTCCAGAAGCCGCCGGCCACGGTCGTCTACCGGGTCCACGCGCCAAAGGTCTTCGGTGACGATATCTCGTCACGCCGCAGCACGGTGGTCGAGGCTACCAGAACCGGCAAGCAGATCGTCGGTGTCGAACCCGGCCGGGAGGCGCTCAGCATTTTCGGCATGACGCCGATCATGCGCGACGGCAAGGTCGTCGCGAATACCGACGTCGGCGCCGCCTTTGGCAAGGAATTCGTCGACCGCGCCAAGAAGCGATTCGGCATCGACCTTGCGGTCTATTCGTACGACGGCAAGGAGTTCAAGAAACTGTCATCTACCTTCGGCGACGGCGTGGTCACCACCGCCGACGAGCTCAAGGGCGTGTTCGAAGGCCAACCCCTGCGCCGCGACGCCACGATCAACGGCCGTCCCGCCGCGCTCTATGTCGGGCAGATCAAGAATTACGCCGGCCAGCCGGTCGGCCTTCTCGAAGTCATCAAGGACACGACCGAGTATGAAGCGGCAGCGGCGAGTTCACAGCGCAATCTGATCCTCGGCACGATCGCCATCCTGGCCGGCGCCATCGTGCTGGCGTTCCTGCTCGGTCGCGGCCTGTCGCGCCCATTGGCCGCCATTACCGCGGTCATGAACCGCCTTTCGGGCGGCGAGATCGACGTCACGATCCCCGGCAGCGAGCGCCGCGACGAACTCGGCACCATGGCCGGTGCGGTCGACGTGTTCCGCCGCAGCATGATCGAGGCGCGCAGCATGCGCGAGACGCAGGAGGCCTCCAAGCAGCAGACCGAACTCGAGAAGAAGGCCATGCAGCGCCAGATGGCCGACCGCTTCGAGACCGACGTCAAGAGCGTCGTCGCCGCGGTCGCACAGGCGACAACCGACATGCAGCGCGTGGCCGGCGAGATCACGGCCAGCGTGAACGGCACTTCGCAACGGGCCGCCGCTGCGGCGGCGGCGTCCGACGAGGCATCCAGCAGCGTCAACACGGTTGCCGCCGCGACCGAAGAGCTTGCTTCCTCCGTCGCCGAGATCGGCCGGCAGGTCACCCATTCCAGCCAGGTCGCCGAAAGCGCCGTGGTCAAGGCCGGACAAACCACCGAGATGGTAGGTAGTCTGGCCTCGGCCGCCGAGAAGATCGGCGACGTGCTGCGCCTGATCGGCGCGATCGCAAGCCAGACCAACCTCTTGGCGTTGAACGCGACCATCGAGGCCGCGCGCGCCGGCGAGGCCGGCCGCGGATTTGCCGTCGTCGCCTCCGAGGTCAAGGAGCTCGCCAGCCAGACCGCGAAGGCTACCGAAGAAATCGCAGGACAAGTGGCCGCGATCCAGTCCGCCACCGGCGACTGCGTGACAGCGATCGGCGGCATCAGCGACACCATCCGCGAAATCAGCGGCATCGCCACCACCATTGCCGCCGCCGTGGAGCAGCAGGATTCAGCGACGCGCGAAATCGCCCGCAGCGTCCAGCAGGCGGCCACCGGCACCAGCGAAGTCTCGATCAACGTGACCGGCGCCAGCCAATCCGCCGACCAGTCGCGCGCGCTGGCCGACAACGTGTCGGCGGCGACCGGCCAGCTCGGCCGGCAGGCCGATGCGCTGTACAAGAGCGTCGACACATTCCTCGCGGGCCTCCGCGACGCCGCGTAGGCATCGATCGATCGCGCAAGGCCCGGCTTTCGCCGGGTCGGCGCCTACCATATTCTGTTCGCCAATTCGAAACATGCGCGGACAGTCCAGGATGAAAAAGCCGGCCAAGAAAGCCGTTGCGGGCAACGGCACGAAGAAGCGCGCAGGCGGGCCAAATGCTGCGCTGGACGCCGTCTTCAACGCCTATCCAAAGCCCGTGAAGGCAAAACTGCTGGCGCTGCGCCGGTTGATTTTCGACACGGCGAAGACCACCAGCGGTGTCGGCGCGCTGGAAGAAGCGCTGAAATGGGGACAGCCGAGCTATCTCACGACAGAGAGCAAGAGCGGCAGCACCATCCGCATCGATCAGGTCAAGGCGGAAGCCGGCCGGTACGCGGTCTATTTCCATTGCCAGACCGATCTGGTCGAGACGTTTCGCGAGCTCTATCCGGAACTGCGCTACGGCGGCAACCGCAGCATTCTCCTCGACGCTTCGGATAAGCTGCCCGAGGCCGCGCTGCGCCACTGCGTGGCGCTGGCGCTGACGTATCATTTGCGGAAGCGCAAGGGTGCGCGGGCGGCGTAAGCACCGGCGTCACACCGCCAGCAATCGCGGCGACGCAATGCTGGTTCAACTCAAGGCAGCCGCAGCGGCTTGCGCTTCCGGCACGACGTCATGATCGTACAGCCGTCTGCGGAACGCCGCATGCGCGGCGATCTCAGCATCGCGAACGCCAAGATCGGCATACGAGGAGTCATAGCGCATGCCATTCTCGCGCGCACCGCGCTGAACCGCCGCCACCCGCTCACGTCGCAGCCGCTCATACGCCAGCAGCGCAGCCGGTGCGCCGGCACGCTCCGTACGCGCCAGAATTGTCGCCAGCGCCATGCCGTCCTCGATCGACTGGTTGGCGCCCTGGCCGAGATGCGGAAGCATCGGGTGCGCGGCATCGCCGAGCAGCGTCAACCGGCCGCGCGTCCAGGCAGGCAGCGGCTCGCGGTCGTACAGCGCCCAGCGGAATGTCTTTTCGACCCGGCTCAGCAGGGTCCCTATGCGCGGATCCCAACCCTCGAACTCGTGCCGAAGCACGTCCGGATCGCCGGGTGCCGACCAGGACTCCTTCATTTCCGCATCGGCCGGCACGAAGCCGACATAGTTGATGAGCTCACCCGACCGCACCGGAAAGGTGAGGAAATGCTTTCCCTTGCCGAGCCACATCTGCCAGCGATCGGTAGGCCAATGCGGAATGCGCTGATGCGGCAGCACCCCACGATAGGCGACGGATCCGTGAAAGACCGGCCGCGACGGCGGCGCTGCAAAATGTCGGAGCTCCGAATGGATGCCGTCCGCTGCAATGACGATGTCGCTTTCGGCAACGACGCCGTTGGCGAATGATACACGCGCGACGTCAACGGCCTGCTCGAATCCAACGCCGCGATGTCCCGTATGCACCACGCCCGGCGGCAACGCGCTCGCCAGCATCTCGACCAGGTCCGCGCGGTGCATGCCGAACGTTGCGTTCCAGCCTGCAGAGTCCGTCACCTGAACCGGGGCTATCGGCGCGCCGTCATGACGGAAATAGTGAGAACCATGGCCGACCCTGGCGCCCCATCTTTCGACGTGATGTCCCAGCCCCACCCGCTGCAACTGCCGCACGCTGTTCGGCGTCAGAAACACCCCTGCCCCGACTTCGCCGAGCGCGGGCGCTTGCTCATAGACGGAGACATCAAGGCCATGGGCGATCAACGCATTCGCGGCGAACAATCCGCCAATTCCGCCTCCGACGATAACGGCTTCGAGCCGCGAGCGCTGCATGACATCATCCTCGGCTCGGTACAACCAAAACGCGCAAACGGGTAACTCCGGCGAGTGCGGCATCAAAAGAGCTTCGGAGGCCGCCCGTTTCAAGTTATCCTTCCCGGCGAGAAACACCAAGCGCCGGCGCCGACAACGTTGACCGGAAAAGCGGGAGGAGTTTGAATGCGGAGCTCCGCGCAGATCACCCAGGCCAGCCGTCGTCTGGTGGCTTTGACACTGCTGTTGGTGTTGTCAGTACACGGTCGCTCACCTGCGCAGGCCGGTGACTATCCTGACCACGTCGTGAAAATCGTGGTTCCTTTTCCCGCCGGCGGTACAGCAGACGCCATCCCACGGATCGTCGCAGAACGGCTTTCACGCAAATGGAACCAGCCCGTGATCATCGAGAACCGCACGGGCGCGGCCGGAAACATCGGGGCCGAACAGGTCTATCATTCTCCCCCCGACGGCTACACGCTGCTATCGTCACCGCCGCCACCACTCGTAATCAATCAGAACCTGTATCCCAAGCTCGGGTTCGATCCGACGAAGTTCGAACCGATCCTGGTGATGGCGCAGGTGCCGAATGCGCTGATCGTCAATCCGAACAACGTCAAGGCGTCGAGCCTGAGCGAGTTGATCGAATATCTGCGTAACAATCCCGACAAGGTCACCTGCGCTACACAAGGCAACGGCACGACTTCGCATTTGACGTCGGAGCTGTTTCAACTGATGGCGAAAGTGAAGCTGCGGCACATTCCTTATCGTGGCTCGGCGCCGGCGCTGCAGGGCCTTCTGGCCGGCGACGTCGACGTGATGTTCGACAATCTCGGCGTCTCCTTGCCACTGGTCCAGGCCGGCAAGCTGAAACTACTCGCCGTTGCTTCGTCCGAACGGCTGCCAGCCTTGCCAGATGTAGCGACGATGGCCGAGTCGCTGCCCGGATTCGAAGCTGTCGCCTGGTATGGCATCGTGGCGCCACCCAAGACTCCCAAAGAGATCGTCGACAAGATCAATGCCGATGTGAACGAGGCCTTGAGCCAGCCTGACTTACAGGATCAACTCAGGAAATTATCCGCCGGGATTTTCGGCGGCTCGGTCGGGAAGACGTCCAGGTACATGCGCGAGGAAGTCGACCGATGGGCCGCGGTGATAAAGTCGGCCAACATCGAGCCGCAATAGATCGCGGCCTTAATTGATCTCAATCCGCGTGTTACGTGGTCCGGCGCAGGCGGGAGCAGTGGCTGGGGGAGATCAAGCGATTGCGACAGCTTCGCCTGTCCTCGCTTTTCCGATTTCATGATACGCTCGGATGAATAGAGTGATCCGATGATATCCCGCCTGATTCTGATCCCGCTCCTGACCCTGATGGCCGCCGCCAATGCCGCAAGCGCGTTGGCGCAGGACAAGGGTACGGTCAATGCAAAGCCGCTGCCGCCGCTGGCCAACCCCAACGATCCCAAGATCGGCGCGAAAGAGCTGTTCGGCCGCAAGGTGCTGCCGGCGGCGATGCCGACGCGCGTGCTCGGGTTCTACGCGCATGGCTGCATCGCAGGCGCGGAGGGGCTGCCGATCAACGGCGACAACTGGCAGGTGATGCGGCTGTCGCGCAATCGCTACTGGGGCCATCCCGATATGGTGGCGCTGGTCAAGCGGCTGGCCGTGAAATCCCGCAGGGATGCGGGCTGGCCCGGCATATTGGTCGGCGACATGTCGCAGCCGCGCGGCGGACCGATGTTTACCGGCCACGCCAGCCATCAGGTGGGACTGGACGCCGACATCTGGCTGACGCCGATGCCGAACCGCCAACTGTCGCGCAACGAGCGCGAGGAGATGTCGGCTGTCATGATGGTGCGTGCCGACCGGCTCGACATCGAGCCGAGCGCCTGGACGCCGACGCATCTTGCGGTGATCCGTGCGGCTGCACAGGAGCCGACCGTGCAGCGCATCTTCGTCAATGCCGCGATCAAAAAGGCGCTGTGCCGCGAAGCCAGGGGCGATCGCCACTGGCTCCACAAGGTGCGGCCGATGTACGGCCACGACTACCACTTCCATATCCGCATCAAGTGCCCGCCCGGCAGCGGCGAATGCGAGACCCAGCCCGATCCGACTGAGGGCGAAGGCTGCAGCACCGGCGATCTCGCGTACTGGTTCAGCGATGCGGTGCTGCACCCGAAGCCGCCCGCGGTGCCGCCAAAGCCGAAACCGCCGATGACAATGGCGGCGCTGCCGCCCGCCTGCAAGGCGGTGCTGGCCGCACCGGACGCGAAGCAGTAGCCAGCCACGTGCCGGGAGCGCGAGTGGATCTTTTAGGGACGACGGTACCGTCTGAGGCGAAGGGTCACTTTACCCGGACTGCCAGCCTGCTATTGTTTGCATTGCGATATCCCGGCCGACCGTAAGTCCCCGGGGTTTTGGAACAGCGCTTCCGCCTGTCGCATCAGTATCAACCAACGCCTGACTTGCGCGTGCGATCCGCACGCCTGCAAGCATGCACGGAGCGCTAACATGCATCGTCTCGCCGGAATTTCTGCCGCCTTCATCATGCTGCTTGGAGCGGCCTATACGCCCGCTGCCGCACAGGACAAGACCGTCACGGTCTTTGCCGCCGCCTCGATGAAGAACGCACTCGACGACATCAACGCCGCGTATACGGCGAAGTCCGGCACCAAGATCGTCGTCAGCTACGCCGCGAGTTCGGCACTGGCAAAACAGATCGAACAGGGCGCGCCGGCCGACGTCTTCATCTCCGCCGACACCGACTGGATGGATTACGCGATCGGGAAAAAGAACATCAACGAGCCGAGCCGGGTCAATCTGCTCGGCAACAGCATCGTGCTGATCGCGCCGAAGGACTCCAAAATCGACAATGTGAACATCGGCGCCGGGTTCGACCTCGCCAAGCTCGCCGGCGACGGCAAGATCGCCACCGGCGACGTCAAGTCCGTGCCGGTCGGCAAATACGCCAAGGCCGCGCTGGAGAAGCTCGGTTCATGGCAGGCCGCCGAGCCGAAGTTTGCGATGGCGGAGAGCGTGCGCGCGGCATTGACGCTGGTGGCGCGCGGCGAAGCGGCGCTCGGCATCGTTTATTCCACCGACGCCAAGGTCGAGCCCGGCGTCAAGGTCGTCGGCACCTTTCCCGCTGACTCCCATCCGGCGATCATCTATCCCGTCGCGGCGACGACCACCGCGAAGCCGGAGACGACGGACTATCTCGCCTTCCTGCGCTCGACCGCAGCGAAGAACATCCTCGAAAAATACGGCTTCAAGTTCCTGGTCAGCCCGTCGACCTGATGTCCGAGATCACGCCGGCCGAATGGACGGCCATTCTGCTGTCGCTGCGGGTGGCCGTCATTGCAACGCTGGTGGCAACACCGTTCGGTATCGCGCTGGCATGGCTGCTGGCGCGATATGACTTTTGGGGCAAGTCGGTTCTCGATGCGCTGGTCCATCTGCCGCTGGTGCTGCCGCCGGTCGTCACCGGTTATCTGTTGCTGCTGACGTTCGGCCGCCGCGGCACTGGTCGGCGCGTGGCTTGCCGAAAACCTCGGCATCGTGTTCGCGTTTCGCTGGACCGGGGCGGCGCTCGCCTGCGGCGTGATGTCGTTTCCGCTGCTGGTGCGGCCGATCCGGTTGTCGATCGAGGCGATCGACCGCCGGCTGGAACAGGCATCGAGCACGCTCGGCGCCGCACCGTGGCAGGTGTTTGCCACCGTGACCTTGCCGCTGGCGCTGCCCGGCATACTGGCTGGCATGGTGCTCGGTTTCGCCAAGGCGATCGGCGAGTTCGGCGCCACCATCACCTTCGTCTCCAACATTCCCGGCGAGACCCAGACCATTTCCTCGGCGATCTATTCGCTGATCCAGACTCCCGATGGCGACACCGCGGCGGCGCGGCTGGTGCTGATTTCCATCGTGATCGCGATGGGCGCCCTGATCGCATCCGAATGGTTCGCGCGGCGCGCCACCAAGCGCCTGCACGGAAACTGACCATGCTGCGCGTCGACGTCATCAAGCAGCTCGGCGAGTTCTCGCTGGAAGCCGCGTTCGAAAGCCAGGGCCGCGTCACCGGCCTGTTCGGCGCGTCCGGCGCCGGCAAGACCTCGCTGATCAACATGATCGCCGGCCTGCTGCGGCCCGACCGCGGCGTCATCGCGCTCGACGGTGAGACGCTCGACGATACATCGGCTGGGCGTTCACGTACCGCCGCACCGGCGGCGGATCGGTTACGTGTTTCAGGATGCACGGCTGTTTCCGCACCTCGACGTGCGGCAAAATATCGACTACGGCCGGCGCATGAACAAGCTCGCGCCCGATCCCGCGCAGCAGAAGCGCGTCACTGATTTGCTCGATATCGGCCCTCTGCTCGACCGCCGTCCCGGCCAGCTCTCCGGCGGCGAACGCCAGCGCGTCGCGCTCGGCCGTGCGCTGCTCTCGAAGCCGCGCCTGCTGCTGATGGACGAGCCGCTGGGGTCGCTCGACGAGGGCCGCAAGATCGAGATCCTGCCCTATCTGGTGCGGCTGCGCGACGAAGGCATTCCGATGGTCTATGTCAGCCACGACGCGGCGGAGCTGCGTCAGCTGGCGACGCAGATCGTGATGCTCAAACAGGGACGCGTCACCGCGCTCGGCGGCGTCAAGGTGCTGACGTAAAGCGCCACGATTGGCGCCGTCAATTCGCCAAGCCGATTGCTGTCGCGGGTACGCGCCCCGGCAGGCAACAGATGTCAGCTGGCGGACAGGATGCTTCGCGGGTCGATATCTCGGTGCGACGCAACGTAATCGATATCACCGCGCGTGATACCGATGTCGGCAAGCTCGGCGTCCGTCAGGTGACGCAATTGGGTATGCAGCCTATTACGTTTGCGCCACTCCAGAAATGCATTCCAATATTGTTCGAAAGGGCTGTAAACCTGCCGCTTTGCCGTTGCCGGTCCCAGTTCGGTAATCCCGTGGAGCGTGCTCATGGCGGTGTCCTGTCTGGACTGTTTCACCATGCAAAGGTGCCGCAAGATGCGGCAGCGCGCTTAACTGGAGGCTTACATTTCCTTTACCGAAGGCTTATTCTTGCCGGGCAACCGCTGCCCCAATCTGGGGTGATAGAGGGCAAGCTTGGGGAATGGTGCCATGCGCTATTTCTTCGAGGACTGTGCGTTGGACACCGACCGGCGCGAGTTGCGGCGCGGGCCCGATGTTGTGCCTACGACACCACAGGTTCTCGATCTGCTCGAATATTTGATCCGCAGCAGGGATCGGGTCGTCAGCAAAGACGATCTCGTAAACGCGATCTGGAATGGTCGGATTGTATCTGATGCGGCGCTGACGACCCGACTGAACGCCGTCCGACGCGCGATCGGCAACTCCGGCGAGCAGCAACGTCTTATCAAGACATTTCCACGAAAGGGCTTTCGTTTCGTGGGCACTGTACACGATGAGGACCGGCGCCCAGCAACCGCGGTGGTCTCAGACGCCGTCGCAGAACTGTCAAAGCTTGCCCACGCGGCCGGGAAGGCAGCGGCTTCGGTCGCAGATCCCTCTGAAAGAGTAGTTGGCAAACGGCGATCCGATGGCTGGCTGGGTCACCTCGGCGGTCATTTGAAGCTCGTCGGCGGGGCGCTGGCGTCGGTTGCCGCCATCGGCGCAATTGCCGGCGTCCTTACCGGCTATTGGAATGTCTGGACGACGGTCCGGACCGACGTAGTTCGGGAAGCTCAAAAGATCCAGGAACAACCAGCAGTCAGGCCCGAGATCGCGGCCCGGCTCTCTCTCGTCGTGTTGCCCTTCGCCAACCTCAACAACGATCCAGAGCAGGACTACCTTGCCGACGCCATCACGACAAATTTGACGAACGATCTCGCGCGAACGCCCGCCACTTTCGTCATTGGACGCGAGACCGCCTTTACCTTCAAGAACAAGTCGATCGATCTGAAGCAATTCGGGACGGATCTCGGCATCCGCTGGGCCGTACAGGGTGCGGTAAGACGCAACGGAGACCAGGTGCGGGTCAACATATGGCTAACTGATCTTCAGACCGCCCGCGACATCTGGTCAGATCGGTTCGACGGCGACCGTACAAATCTGGCCGCCTTGCTGGACAACATTACAGCGCGGCTTCTCTGCGTTGCACACCTGCACCTCCGTCAATATGAAGAAGCCATCGAACAGTGCAGCCGTTCGTTGAATATGATGGGCGCGAACGTTGAAGCTTACATGAGTCTGATCTCGGCTTACGGGTCGACGGACAAATGAAAAAGCCACGCGAAGGCACTGGCCCTGCTGCACACGACACATAATTTCGCTGCAGCTTTATCGCGGGGTTTCCCAAGCATTCTCTAGCAATCTCAGTATCGTCGTTGAGTTGACGACGTTCTGGACGGCCTCCGGAAGGGAGGCATCCCGGAGCAATAAAGGAATAACCGCTTATCCCCGTCCGCTTGTGGCCCCCTAGCGGACGTCGCCTGTGGCCCCGGTCGATGCCAGCTTTTGGCCCCGGTGATGGCCGGTCCTGTGTCGCTGGAATCAGGGCCGTGCCGAAGCGTTCTTTTCAATGGAGTCGGTCACGGCGTCGCGGAAGGCCCGGACTTCGCGATTGAGGTCAATCAAGCGCTTCGGCGACATACGGGCCGCGGCAAACAGTATCTCACCCAGACAGCGCTGCCTTTTCGCGCAGTGCCGTTCCCTTGACCGTGAGGCTCACAACGACTTGGCGCTCGTCTTCGGGATTCCGTTTCCGCACAACGAAGTCAGCCTGTTCAAGCCGTTTCACGAGGGGTGTGATCGTGCTCGATTCCAGCGCCAGTCGATCGGCGATATTCCCGACGCTTTGCGCACCGCGTTCCCACAGTGTGCTCAAAACGAGATACTGCGGGTAGGTGATTTCCAGGGCGTCGAGCAGCGGCTTGTAAGCACGGCTGATCGCCATGCTGGCGCTATACAGCGCAAAGCAGAGCTGATGATCCAGTGTGATTTCATCCACGGCCATTCTCCGGAGTTATCACAATAACGTATATCACGGTAATTAATTGTGGACACACCGCCGGACAAGCTTCATATTGATATCGCGATAATAATTATTGCAATATCTATTGAGGCCGTAATTGGTCTCACTCGGCGATGGAGAGTGACATGACAACGACGACACACGATCTGACAAACGCTGGCGCACAAGCGGAATTAACCGGGAACCTGGCGCGCTATTATCTCGTTCGGGCCATCATTGCTGCGGTGTGGGTGGCGGCCGCGGTTGCCATCGGCCGATCAAATGCCCCAGCCGCGGCGCTGCTGCTGGTCATCTATCCCGCCTGGGACGCGTTGGCGAATTGGTTTGATGCCCACGGCAGCGGTGGTCTCAGAACGAACCCGACGCAGGCGTTCAATGTCGCCGTCAGCCTCGTCGCCGCGATCGCGGTGGCCGTCGCTTTGCAGTTGAGCATGAATGCAGTGCTCGCGGTCTTTGGGATCTGGGCGATCGCGGCGGGATTGGCCCAGTTGATCACCGGCGTTCGCCGCTGGCGCACGTTCGGTGCGCAGTGGGCGATGATCCTGAGCGGAGCCCAGTCGATGCTTGCGGGCGTGTTCTTTGTCACGCAAGCGGGCCTCGCCAGGATTCCGACGATTCTGGATGTGGCACCCTACGCGGCCTTCGGTGCGTTTTACTTCCTGGTCTCTGCCGCATGGTTGACGTTCGCAAATCGCCGGCGAGCCGCCTGATCGCTGAACCCCTCCGCGAACGGTGGCGCGGGATCCATGCCATCATGAAGGCGCCGTCAGCGAACGCTGCCGCTACTCCGGAACGACGCGCACCGCGCCGCGGGCGGCGCTCGTCGTCAGCGCCGCGTACGCCTTCAGCGCCATCGTCACCTTGCGGCTGCGCTTCCTGGCGGGCTTCCATGCGTCAGCGCCGCGGGCCAGCATGGCTTCGCGGCGCTTTGCCAATGTGGCGTCATCGACCACGAGGCTGATCGAACGCGAGGGGATGTCGATCTTGATAAGGTCGCCCTCTTCCACCAGGCCGATCAGCCCGCCTTCAGCGGCTTCCGGCGAGAGATGCCCGATCGACAGGCCTGACGAGCCGCCGGAGAAGCGGCCATCGGTGACCAGGGCGCAGACTTTTCCGAGGCCCTTCGATTTGAGGTAGCTGGTCGGATAGAGCATCTCCTGCATGCCGGGACCACCGCGCGGGCCTTCATAGCGGACCACGACGACATCGCCGGCCTTGATCTTGTTGCCCAGGATGCCTTCGACGGCGGCGTCCTGGCTTTCGAACACCCGTGCCGGCCCCTCGAACTTCAAAATGCTCTCATCGACGCCGGCGGTCTTCACGATGCAGCCCTCGAGCGCGATGTTGCCTGACAGCACGGCAAGGCCGCCATCTTTCGAATAGGCATGCTCGGCGTCGCGAACGCAGCCGGTGGCGCGATCGGTATCGAGCTCCTCGAACCGGCGTTCCTGGCTGAAGGCGACTTGCGTCGGCACATTGCCCGGCGCCGCCATGAAGAACTTACGGACGCTCTCGCTCCTGGTCTGCTTGATGTCCCAGCGGCTCAGCGCATCCTCCAGCGTCTTGCTGTGAACCATCGGCAAGCCACGGTTGAGCAGACCTGCGCGGTCGAGTTCGCCGAGGATGGCCATCACGCCGCCGGCGCGATGCACGTCTTCCAGATGCACGTCAGCGACCGACGGCGCCACCTTGCAGAGAACAGGAACGCGGCGCGACAGGCGGTCGATGTCCTGCATCGTGAACGGCACCTGCCCTTCATACGCCGCCGCCAGCAGATGCAGCACCGTGTTGGTCGATCCGCCCATGGCGATGTCGAGCGTCATGGCGTTCTCGAACGCCTTGAAGTTAGCAATCTTTCGCGGCAATGCGGTTTCGTCGTCCTGCTCGTAGTAACGCCGCGCGAGGTCGACGATCAGATGCCCGGCTTCGACGAACAAACCCTTGCGGTCAGCATGCGTCGCCAGCACCGAGCCGTTGCCCGGCAGCGCCAGACCCAGCGCCTCGGTCAGGCAGTTCATGGAATTGGCGGTGAACATGCCCGAGCACGAGCCGCAGGTCGGACAGGCCGAGCGCTCGATCACTTCGACCTCGGCGTCGCTGACATTGCTGTCGGCGGCTGCGACCATGGCGTCGATCAGATCGACGGCGCGGAGCTTGCCCTTGATGTTGACCTTGCCTGACTCCATCGGCCCGCCCGAGACGAACACGGTCGGGATGTTGATCCGCAACGCCGCCATCAGCATGCCGGGGGTGATCTTGTCGCAGTTCGAGATGCAGACCATGGCATCGGCGCAATGCGCGTTGACCATGTACTCGACGCTGTCGGCGATGATCTCGCGCGACGGCAGGCTGTAGAGCATGCCGTCATGGCCCATGGCGATGCCGTCATCGACCGCGATGGTGTTGAACTCCTTGGCGACGCCGCCGGCCTTTTCGATTTCGCGCGCGACGAGCTGGCCGAGATCCTTCAGGTGCACGTGGCCGGGCACGAACTGGGTGAACGAATTGACCACGGCAATGATCGGCTTGCCAAAGTCCTCGTTCTTCATGCCGGTGGCGCGCCAGAGGCCGCGGGCGCCCGCCATGTTGCGGCCGTGGGTCGTGGTTCGGGAGCGGTAGGCGGGCATGATCTGTCCTTCTGGGATCGGGAAAGGCGTCTTTTAGACGGTGAACCGGGTCGATTAAAGCGCCTTGGCGCAGGGTCGCCATGCGTTGGCCAGCCCAAAACGGGACAGGGCCTGGAGCTGCCCCGGCTACCGCTAGACGACCTCGCGCGCACGCAGTTCCGCGATCGCCTTCGCGTCATAGCCGAGCGAGGCCAGCACCTCGTCGGTATGGGCGCTGAGCGCGGGCGCCATCCGATCGAGCCGGCCGCCGCCATGGGCGAGCTGAAAGCCGCTGCCGGCAAAGCGCAGGCGGCCATAGGGCGTATCGATCTCCTGAATGGCGCCGCGCGCTGATATCTGCGGGTGATCGATCACTTCCTCGACCTTCCAGATGCTGGCGCAGGGCGCGCCGGCGGCGTCCAGGATCTTTTCCCACTCGCGCGGGTCCTTCTTCGACAGCGCTTCCTCGATGATGGCGCGCAAAGCCTTCTCGTTTTCCTGGCGGGCGAACCAATCGACGAAGCGCGGATCTTCCAGCGCGTCGGCGCGGCCGAGCGCGGTCATCAGTGCGCGATATTGCTTCTCGCTGTTCACCGCGAGCAGCAGATAGCCCTCGCCCGCCTTGAACAGATTGGCGGTCGGCCGGCGGCTCACGGCCTGGTTACCTGAGAGCTGCTGGCGGTGGCCGGCAACCGAATAATCCGCGACCTGCCCGGACAGGAACGCCAGCGTCGCCTCGAGCATGGAGACGTCGACCATCTGCCCCTTGCCGGTGTGGGTGCGCTGGAACAGCGCGCTGGATACGCCGAACGCGGCGGTGGCGCCGGACAAGACGTCGCAGACCGCAAAGCCCGCCCGGGTCGGCCCGGTCTCGGCGTGGCCGGTGATCGACATGATGCCTGACAGCGCCTGGATCTTGCCGTCATAGCCGGCGCCCAATCGTTCCGGGCCGGTCTGGCCGAAGCCTGAAATGGCGCAATAGATCAGCCGCGGGTTGATCGCAGACAGCGCCGCATAGCCGATGCCGAGCTTGTCCATCACGCCGGGGCGGAAATTCTCCATCACCACGTCGGCCTGCGCGGCGAGCTGCTTGACGATGTCGATCGCCTCCGGCTTTTGCAGATCGAGCGTCAGGCTGCGCTTGTTGCCGTTGATGGCCTGCCAGCCCGGCGCGAGCCCACGGTCGGCCCATTCGCGGCTCAGCGGCGTGCGCCGCATGTCCTCGCCTTCGCGCCGCTCCACCTTGATGACGTCGGCGCCCAGCAGCGCGAGCTGGTAGCTCGCATAGGGGCCGGCCAGCACCTGCGTGAAGTCGAGAATCTTCACGCCTTCGAACGGTCGGGTCAAATGGACGTCCTCCTCCGAGCGTCATTGCGAGCGAAGCGAAGCAATCCATTCTTTCTTTGTGCCGCAGCATGGATTGCTTCGCTTCGCTCGCAATGACGAAATGTGAAGGGCCGATCGTTGGTGCGATGGCCCGATTGTTGCGCTTGGGAGCGGATCACGCCGCGCGGTTGCCGCGCGCGATCTCTTTCTGCTTGTCGAACTCGGCCCGGCGCTTCGCCAGTTCTTCCGGGCTCATCTGCGCGACGTTGTTGTAGTCGAGCTTCCAGGAGGCATCCTCGCTCCAGCGCAGCGGCGACTGCATCGTGGTGCGCGCGCCGGAGGCGAACTCGAGCAGCCGCAGCGCCAGCTCGAGCGTCTGCGCCTGCGATTCCACGTCATGCGGCTTGCCGGCGGAGTTGCCGAGCGGGAAATCCGAGAACAAAAAGCGCGGCGCGGCGGCGTGCTCGACGATATCCTTGGCGCAGCCCATCACGACGGTGGGAATACCATTGGCTTCGAGATGACGCGCCACCAGCACTGACGTCTGGTGACAGACCGGGCAGTTCGGGACGATCACCGCGACGTCGACCTTGTCGGCCTGGCAACGCGCGAGGATCTCAGGCGCATCGACGTCGATGGTGACGCGATGGCTGCGGTTGGTCGGCGCGCCAAAGAAGCGCGGCGCGACCTCGCCGATCCGGCCCGTTGCCGCGGCCTTCAGGAGCTGCGGCAGCGGAAACCAGGTGCCGCTGTCGGTGGCGGTGGTGTGCTTGCGATCGTAGCCGATGTGCGAGATCCGCAAATCGTGCTGCTTGGCGACGTGTCGCCATCGTAGACCTGATAGAACTTGGCGCTGCCGTTATACGCGGCGCCCGGGCCCTGATCGCCCTTGGTCGGATCATATTGCGCGGCGGTCGTGATGATGGTGACCCGTGATTTCGATAGCGGCTTCTTCAGCGGCTGGAACGGCGCATCGACATAGTGCGCCCAGCGATAGGGCGTCGTGTAGCCGATCGCGGCGTAATAATCGCGGGTCCGCTGCATGTAGGGGACCGGGGAATTGTAGTCGGGCGCAAAGCCGAGCTGGTCGTCGAGGGGGCCGGACATTGTTGTGTCTCCTGCGTTTCCACCGTGAGGCCGCCACGCGGCCTTTTCGTGAGGCTAATGACTGGCTGCGGTTTCCTCAACAGCCGATATTGCATCAGACCTGCGCAGGGTGCAGCCCTAATTACCCCCGCCACCGACGACCAGATATCCGCAAGCTTGCGCTTGAAGGCCTGCCGGCGCGTCAGGGGCACGGCGTCTTCCTCATCCTCGGGGAGGCGAAGGCCGATCACGTTGACCCGGCCGCTGCCACTGATGCTGCGCGCGACAAGAACGATCGGGTCCAGCACCAGCTCGGCGCCGGCCTTCGGCGCGTGATCGAGATGAATGTCGAAATAGTCTGACAGCGTCAGCTTGGTCTGATCCTCCGCGACCGCGACGCCATAGATCGCGGCGAGTTCGCCGAGCGTGTGCTCGCCCGATACCATGAAATCGCCGAGCAGATGCGGATCGGGCGCCGCACTCGGCGCCATGTCGACAAAGAAGCGGTCGAGCGCCTCCGCCTTTTCCGGTGGCGCCAGCAAATAGATGTAATCGCCAGCCGCAATCGGATCGGCCTCGGCGGGCGACAGAATCCGCTCGTCGCGGATCACCAGCGTCGGTTTCGACCAGGATGGAATGAGACCACGCCGGAAATACAGGCTCTTCGGCCGCACCGAATAGCCGACCAGTTGCTGTTCGAGCTGGCCGGGCAGATCGAGCTCCACGCGCCGCGGGCCGCGGTCCATCCGCGGCAGCGCCACATGCAGCCATCGCGCCGCCGGCCCCAGCGTCCAGCCCTGCAACAATAGCGAGATGACGACCACGACAAAGGCGACGTCGAAATACAGGTAGGCTTTCGGGAGTCCTACCAGCAGCGGGATCGAGGCGAGAAAGATCGCGACCGCGCCGCGCAGGCCGGTCCAGGCCATGAATACCTTCTCGCGCCAGTTGAACCGGAACGGCGCCAGGCACAGCAGAACCGCGAGCGGCCGCGCCGCCACCATCAGCACCAGCGCCACGATCACAGCCGGAACGACGCTGTCCAAAAGGCGCTGCGGCGACGCCAGCAGCCCGAGCAGGACGAACATCACGATCTGCGCCAGCCAGGTCGCGGCATCGAGAAACGTCACCACCGAATTATGCGCCCGCGTCGGCCGGTTGCCGATGATGATGCCGGCGAGATAGACCGCGAGAAATCCCGAGGCGTGCGCCATCTGCGCCGCGCCGAAGATCACCAGGGCGGCTGTCGCGACAAAGGGCGCATGCAGGCCCTGCGGCAGCGGCATTTGATTGAGCGCCACCACCACCAGACGGCCACCAATCACCCCGGCGACGGCGCCGAGCAGGCCTTCGCGCGCGAACTCCATGGCAACATCCGCGGGCGAGCTTTCACCGATTGAGATGAACTTGACGAGCATCAGCGTGAGAAAGATGGCGAACGGATCGTTGGTGCCGGATTCAGCTTCCAGCGTTGCTCCGACCCGTGGCCGCAGGCGCAGGCCCTGGGTGTGCACGAGCAGAAACACCGCCGCGGCATCGGTCGATGCCACCACGGCCCCGACCAGCAGCGACTCGGTCCAGTTCAGATCGAGCGCATATTTGGCGGCCGGCGCGGTGATCAGCGCGGTAACCAGCACGCCGATGGTTGCCAGCACCATCGATGGCGCCAGCACGGCGCGGATGCTTTGAAACTTGGTCCGCAAGCCGCCGTCGAACAGGATCAGCGCCAGCGCCACCGAGCCGACCAGATAGGTGCTGCGCACGTCGTTGAAGCTGATCTGGCCCGGCCCGGCATCGCCCGCCAGCATCCCGATCAACAGGAACACCAGCAGCAGCGGGGCGCCGAAGCGCAGCGCAAGCAGGCTGGAGAGGATCCCGGCCATCACCAGAACGGCGCCGAGCAGAATGGCTATGCTGACCTGATCGAGGGACGCCATTTCGAGCGAATTGACCCTTCACAAATGAGAGAAAATACTTGCACTTGCATCCTTATCGTTGCCACAGTTGAACGCCAACCCATTTCTGCGAGAGCGGCAATGTGCCCGATTTTTAAGGGCCTATCTCGCTTCGCCGGGCCCCTATCTCACTTCGCCGGGGCGATGTATCGATGGTCCGCCCACCTTGTTTGTGGAAATCTGCCCCCCGTTCGAATCAGATTTGCCTGAACTGCGCCTGACGAGATTTGCCGATGGACATGGCCGTGAAAGAGACCATCGAATTCCTGCAATCGACCGCGCGATCGGTCGGCGCGGAGATTGCCTCGCCATGGTTCTATCTGCAGTTCGGGCTGATCCTGGCCGCCGCCGGCATCGCCTACGCGGCGGATGCGGCGATCCGCGCGCGGGTCGACACGGCGTCGCTGGCAATGCGCTGGCCGCTGCCGCTGCGGCATTTCGTCCGCGTGCTGGTCGCCAGCGCATCGACCGCGATATTTGCGGTGCTCGTGATCGCCGAGCGCGTCGTGATGTTCCACATGACGTGGCCAAGCCGCAGCTATCTGCTGATGGTTGCCGCCAAGCTGGCGCTGGCGTGGCTCGTGATCCGGCTGGTGACCTCGGTGATCCGCAACACCTTCATCGTCAAGCTGGTGTCGGTAACGGCATGGTTCATCGCCGCGTTGAGCATCCTCGGCCAGCTCGATCCGGCGGCGGAGACGCTCGATTCGTTTGCGATCGAGATCGGAGGCTTGCGGCTGACACCGTTGCTCCTGATCAAGGCCGGCGCGCTGTTGATCGCAGCACTTTGGCTGACCAACATCGCCAGCAATTTCATCGAAAGCCGGATTACCCGCGCCAGCGACCTGACGCCGTCGGTCCAGGTGCTGCTGATCAAGATCATCCGCATCGGCCTGATGGTGGTCGCGATCGCGATCGCGCTCGGCGCCGTCGGCATCAACCTGTCGGCGCTCGCGGTCTTTACCGGTGCGGCCGGCGTCGGCATCGGTCTCGGCCTCCAGAAGATCGTCGCCAATTTCATCTCGGGCATCATCCTGCTGGCGGATAAATCCGTAAAGCCCGGCGATCTCGTCACCATCGGCGACAGTTCGGGCCGGATCAGCGCGATGAAGACGCGCTATATTTCGGTGGCCGCCGGCGACGGCCGCGAATTCCTGATCCCGAACGAGGATCTGGTGACTCAAAAGGTCGTGAACTGGACCTACACCGACAAGAACACGCTGGTGAAGGTCTTGTTCAGCACCAATTACGACGCCGACCCGCGGGCCGTGTGCAAGCTGGCGATCGACATTGCCGGCGCCGTGCCGCGCGCCATCAAGAACAAGCCGCCGAACTGCATCCTGACCGAATTCGCCGAGGCCGGCATGAAGTTCTCCCTGACCTTCTGGATCGCCGATCCTGACGGGCTGGACAACGTCAAGAGCGACGTGATGCTGTCGCTGTGGGACGCCTTCAAGCGCGAAGACATCCGTGTTCCCTATCCGGTGCGCGAAATCCGCGTCCGCGGCGGCGCGCTCCCGGTCGAGCAGGTGGTGGAGGTATCCGGCTAGATTGAGGCCTTTAAAAGCCGCGCCGGGGCCCAAGCTTGGCTTGCACTGACCGGCCGGATCATTAAATTAGACACTGAAAACAGCCATTTCCGTTCCCGCCGAAGCATGACCCGCCCATGAGCTATATCGAAGCGACAGACACTTCCTTGCGAAAGACCGGCCAGATCAAACTGCATGGCGCGAGCGGCTTCGCCGGCATGCGCAAGGCGGGCGCGCTGGTCGCAAAATGCCTCGACGAACTCACCGATATCGTCAAGGCGGGGGTGCCGACCTCCGAGATCGACGAATTCGTCCGCAACTACGCCTTCAGCCATGGCGCCTATCCGGCGACGCTGATGTACCGCGGCTACCGCTACTCGACCTGCACCTCGATCAATCACGTGGTCTGCCATGGCATGCCCGGCGACCGCGCCCTGAAGGAAGGCGACGTCGTCAATGTCGACGTCACCTTCATCGTCGATGGCTGGTACGGCGATTCCAGCCGCATGTATGTGATCGGCCCGATCGCCCGCAAGGCCGAGCGGCTGATCGAGGTTACCTACGAGGCCATGATGCGCGGCATCGCCGCGGTGAAGCCCGGCGCCACCACCGGCGACATCGGCCATGCCATCCAGAGCTTCGTCGAACCGCAGGGCATGAGCGTGGTGCGCGATTTCTGCGGCCATGGCCTCGGGCGCATGTTCCACGACGAGCCGAACATCATCCATATCGGCCGCCCCGGCGAAGGCGTGACGCTGAAGCCCGGCATGTTCTTCACCATCGAGCCGATGATCAATCTCGGCAAGCCGCATGTAAAGATCCTCTCCGACGGCTGGACCGCGGTGACGCGCGACCGCTCGCTGTCGGCGCAGTTCGAGCACTCGGTCGGCGTGACCGCTGATGGCGTCGAGATTTTCACGCTGTCGCAGCGCAACGCCGAGAAGCCGTGGGCGACTGCGTGAATTCCGATCGAGCCCGACCTGCTAATCGAACGCAGGCCACTTGATCGCGGTGAAGCAGCGACGGCGTGAAGGTGACAGGCTGCCTTCGCGGCTGTGAAAGCCTGACGGCAGGCAAGTTTGAAAGGACCGGAAAGGCGCCGCATGCGGCGCCTTTCCTCAAGTGGCCCCGCACTTTAGAGTTGCAAAAGCCCGCCGGCACGGCATGGTTACGGCCGATGCCCGCCAAGACCAGCAATTCCCCGGATCAATCCACCGATACGCCGCACTATCACGGCCATCGCGAACGGCTGCGCGAGCGCTTCTACGGCGCCGGACCCGAGTCGCTGAGCGATTATGAATTGCTCGAAATGGCGCTGTTCCCGGCGCTGCCGCGGCGCGATACCAAGCCGCTGGCCAAGGCGCTGCTGAAGAAATTCGGCTCGTTCGCCGAAGTCATTCACGCGCCGGTGGCGCGGCTGCGCGAAGTCGAGGGCATCGGCGAAGCCTCGATCAACCAGATCAAACTGCTGGCCGCCGCCGCGAGCCGCGTCGCCAAGGGCGAGATCAAGCGCAGCATCGCGCTGTCGTCCTGGAACGACGTGATCGACTACTGCCGCGCCGGCATGGCGTTTGCCGACAAGGAGCAGTTTCGCCTGCTGTTCCTCGACAAGCGCAACCAGTTGATATCCGACGAGGTGCAGCAGACCGGCACCGTCGACCACACGCCGGTCTATCCGCGCGAGGTGATCAAGCGCGCGCTAGAACTATCGGCGACCGCGCTGATCCTGGTGCACAACCACCCTTCCGGCGATCCGACGCCGTCGCAGGCCGATATCCAGATGACGAAAGCGATCGTCGACATCGCGACCCCGCTCGGCATTTCCGTGCACGACCACATCATCGTCGGAAAGAACGGGCATGTGAGCCTGAAGGGGATGCGGCTGATCTAGCCGATCAGTGCTCGAACGCGCCAATCGTCGCTGCGGCTCCGAACCGTTGCGGATATCACATTTCGTCTTTCATCGAACCATTCCTGTCGCGAAAGCGGGCATGATGATCTTCAGCCACCGGCCCAACATCGAACCGGTTCGAACCATTGACAGGAGAGAGATATGGCAGCCACCAATGACACAAATCAGAAGCTGGTCGTCACCGCATTCTGGGAGGTCAATTCGGGCGAAGAAGCTACAGTCGCGGAACTGCTGAAGGAGTTTCTTCCGCAGGCGCAGCGCGAGCCCGGGGTCAAGGAATTTCAGATCCATCAGAACATCGCAAAGCCGCGGGAATTCTTCTTCTACGAGGTGTTCGCGGGTGAGGCGGCCTTCGCCGAGCATCAGCAGACCGACCACTTCAAGAACATCATCGTCGGGCAGGCGATTCCAAAACTCGCCAAACGCGAGCGGTCGCAGTTCCGCTTCATCTGAAGTCAGGCGGACGCCGGACCGGCCATGGCCGCCTCGGCGGCCCGCCGCCGCAATAATTCGCGTTCCCGCTTGTTGGCCGCAAGCGTCGACGCAATTTCGAACGCATCGCGGGCCTCCGCAAAGCGGCCGAGCTTGCCGAGCAGATCGCCGCGAACGCTTTCCAAGAGATGATAGTTCTTCAGTGCGGGCTCGCTTGCCAGTCCGTCCACGATGGCGAGCGCGGCCGCCGGGCCTTCGGCCATGCCGACCGCGACGGCGCGGTTGAGCTCGATGACCGGCGAGCGCACCAGCGCCGCCAGTTCGGTATAGAGCGCGGCGATCCGCGGCCAATCGGTCGCATCGGGCGTGGAGGCGTTGGCGTGACAGGCGACGATCGCCGCCTGCAGCGCGTAGAAACCGTGTCCGCCGCCGAGTTCATGCGCCCGCGCCAGCGCCAGCAAGCCGCGGCGGATCTGAAGCTGGTCCCAGCGCGCGCGGTTCTGGTCCATCAGCAGAATGGGGTCGCCGGCGGCGTCGGTGCGCGCCGCAATGCGCGAGGCGTTCAGCTCCATCAGCGCCAGCAGGCCGTGGGCCTCGGCTTCCTGCGGCGCGACCAGTGTGAGCACGCGGCCCATGCGTAGCGCGTCGTGGCAGAGTTGCGGCCGCAGCCACTCGTCGCCGCGAGCCGCGGTGTAGCCTTCGTTGAAGATGAGGTAGACGACCTCCAGCACCGAGGCCAGCCGTTCCGAAAGCGCCTCGCCTCGCGGCGTTTCGTAGGCGAGCCCGGATTCCGAAAGCGTCCGCTTCGCGCGCACGATGCGCTGGGCGATGGTCGCCTCCGGCTGCAGGAAGGCGCGCGCGATCTCTTCCGTGGTCAGGCCGCAGATCATCCGAAGCGCCAGTGCGGCGCGGGCCTCGCGCGACAATCGCGGATGGCAGGCGGTGAAGATCAGCCGCAGCAACTCGTCGCCGATATCGTCGTCCAGCGCAGCGTCCGGATCGGGCATCGTCTGCTGCTCCTGCTCCAGGTCGCGTATCAGCATCTCGTGCTTGCGATCGAGCATGCGGCGGCGGCGCAATTGATCCAGCGCCCGGCGCTTGGCCGTCGCCATCAGCCACGCCCCGGGCTTTTCCGGCACGCCCGTGACAGGCCAATGTTCGAGCGCCGCGACCAACGCTTCCTGCGTCAGGTCCTCGGCCAGCGGCACGTCGCGCAACATGCGCGAAAGGCCCGTGATCAGGCGCGGCTGTTCGATACGCCAGACGGCGAGGATGGTGCTGTTGATGTCGGCGGCCGTCATCGCCGCCGACTGGATTTATCGACACCCCGCATCAGGCGTGCGCGCGCACGCCGGCTTCGCAGGCGCCGTCCATCCCCGGCGTGGCAAAGGAGCGAACCTCGCAGGTTCCCTCCCAGCCCGGCATGTGCTCGAGGTGCAGTTGCATGAATTCCCGCGCGGCCGCCACGGCCTCTTCCTTGTCGCGGAGCTCGAAAATGGCATAGCCGCCGATCAGTTCCTTGGTCTCGACGAACGGCCCATCGACCACGCTGAGTTTGCCGTCGGTGATCTTCACCTGCGCGCCGGTCATGGCGATCGGCATCAGCCCGCCGGTATCGAGCATGCGGCCGGCCTTGATCTCGCGCTCGGCGAGCTTGCCCATCGCCTCCATCAAGGCTGGCGACGGGCCTCTGTCGGGCTGGGGCGAGGTAACGATATACATGAAGCGCATCGAAAAACTCCCGTTGAGGCGAGCCGCGGCGGTAATCGCCGCAAAACTGTCTCGCTATGGAAGACGACGAACGGCACGACAACGGATCGACAGGCGTCCCAGATTTTTTGCGCCGTGCGGGCTTGCCGCGCCGCCCCGGAACTATTGTGCCCGGATCATAATCAGGGGATCGGCGGTATCGGGCACCCGCCGCCATTGCGCATTGTCGTCGGCCTCGAACTGCCAGGTCTGGCCCGCGGCCGACATCAAAATCATCTGCCCACGTTCGAGCCGCCACTGGTTTGGCGCGAAGGCTGCGACCGCGGGATCGCATTTCGGCTTCAAAAACACCTGGAAATTATCGCCCGATGCCTCGGTATTGGTCAGCGTCAGGCCGCAGATCGTCTGGCCGTTGCCGCGAACCATCTGCCAGTCGCCGATCATCTGGTCCATCGATTTGGCGAGCGAACGGGCGGCGGCGAGGTTCTGCAGGATGTAGACCCCCTCGCCGGTTCGCAAGCCTTCGAAAATGCCGCTCTCGACTTCGGTGAAGTCGATCACCGGCTGGCCCGCGGCGTCCTGCATCCGGACGATATCCAGCCCCTTGACGTTCCAGGCGGTGATATCCTTCGTGAACGGCAACGCCTTCGCGCAGCCGGGCTCCAGTTCGAGCTTCAGTCCCTGCGGTGTCGTATCGCCCTTCAGCGTGACGACACAGGTCTTGCTGCGCTCGGTGGTCGCGAGTTCCCACTGCCCGACCATGTCCTTTTTCAGGGTCGAGGAATCCTGCGCCGCAGCCTGCGATGCGAGCGCGAGGAGCGCCGCCAGCGCTATGCACGGGCGCCGAGGCAACATCAGCGCCCCTTCACCGGGGTTTCCGGGACGGGCGTCAAAGGCGCCTTGCCGGCAAACCAGCTTTTTAGGTTGTCGACGACGAGCTGATCCATGGCGTTACGCGTTACCACCGAAGCTGAGCCGATATGTGGCAACAGCACGACATTTTGCATGGCTTTCAGTTCGTCCGGCACGTTCGGCTCATTGGCGAACACATCGAGCCCCGCCGCCAGAATGGTTCCGGACTTCAGCGCCGCGACCAGCGCCGCCTCGTCGACGACGGAGCCGCGCGCCACGTTGATCAGTACGCCGCGCGGCCCGAGCGCTTTCAGCACGTCGGCATTGATCATCTTTGCGGTGGCGGCGCCGCCGGGCACGATCACGATCAGCGTGTCCACCGCCTTCGCCATTTCCATCAAATCAGGATAGTGCTGATAGGACACGGCCGATGACGGTTTGCGCGAATGATAGGATACCGGCACGCGCGAAGCCTCGAGCCGGCGGCCGATCGCCTGCCCGATCCGGCCCATGCCGACGATGCCGATCTTGCGGTCGCGCAGCGAGCCGGCGCTCAGGGGATAGCTCTGCGTCTGCCACTGGCCCGAGCGCAGGTAGCGGTCGGCCTTGACGAACTCGCGCAAGGTCGAAATCAGAAGCCCCATCGCGACGTCGGCGACCTCCTCGGTCAGCACGTCGGGCGTGTTGGTGACGACGATGTTGTGCTCGCGTGCGTAGGCCGAATCGACGTGGTCGTAGCCGACGCCGAAGCTTGCGACGATCTCGAGCTTGGGGAAATGCGACAGCGCTTTTCCATCGGCCGGCACCGTGTGATAGGTGACCGCCATGCCGCGGGTTTTCGCCACGACATCGGGCGTCAATCGCTCGAGGTCGGCACGGGTCTCCGCCGTATGCAGGACGAACTGGTCCGAGAAGCCGTTTTCGAGGATCGGCCGGATCGGTCCGTAGACCAGCAGATCGATCTTTTCGGACGAATTATTCGCGGCAGCCATCAGTTTTCCTTTCCGAGCGCGCTTTCATGCCAGCGCCGTAATACCAGGTGCGAAACTAGCGCCAGCAGCCCATAGATGACAATCCCGGCGGCGGACAGCAACAAAAGTGCGGCAAACATTCGGGGAATGTTGAGGCGATAGCCGGATTCGGCGATACGGAACGCCAGACCGGAGCCCGCGCCCGCGGCGCCCGCTGCGATCTCGGCGACCACGGCGCCGATCAACGACAGGCCGCCGGCAATCCGCAATCCGCCGAGGATAAACGGCAGCGCCGCCGGCAGTTTCAGATACCGCAGCGTCTGCAGCCGCGACGCCCCATAAAGCTGAAACAGCCCGGCCAGATTGCGGTCGACCGAATTCAGCCCGAGCGTGGTGTTGGACAGAACCGGGAAGAAACCGACGATCCAGGCGCACACGATCACAGCCGTCTGCTGCGGCAGATAAATCAGCAATAACGGCGCGATTGCGATCACCGGGGTGACCTGCAGGATCACCGCATAGGGGAACAGCGAGTATTCCAGCCATTTCGACTGATTGAACAACAGCGCCAGCGCGACCCCGCCAACGGCCGCGGCGATAAAGCCTTCCAGCGTGGTCAACAGGGTGACGCCGAGCGATTCCGACAGCACCGGCCAGTCTCTGACGAGCGTCTGGAACACGGCGAGCGGGCTCGGCAGCACATAGGGCTTGATGTCGTTGACGCGTACCACCAGTTCCCAAAGCGCAAGGCCCGCCGCAAGCACGGCGACAGGAAGCAGCATGCGGCCGATATTCTGCAGGGAATTCATGCGGCGGGCTGCCCGGAATAAGACGGCGCCAGCGCGCCTGAGACCTCGCGGCAGTACGCGGCATATTCGGCCGAGGTGCGGAAATCCTCGTCGCGCGGTTCTGATGTATCGATACGAAATTCGCGGCTGATGCGCCCCGGCCGGGCCGTCATCACGATGACCCGCTGCGACAGATAGACCGACTCGAACACCGAATGGGTGACGAAGATGACCGTCTTGTGCAGCGTGCGCCACAGCGCGAGCAGATCGTTGTTGAGGCGAAACCGCGTGATTTCGTCGAGCGCCGCGAACGGCTCGTCCAGCAGAAGAATATCCGGGTCGGTAACGAGCGCCCGCGCCAACGAAACGCGCATCTTCATGCCGCCGGACAATTCGCGCGGGAAAGCGTTGGCAAATTCGGCGAGTCCGACCTGTGCAAGCGCGGTGCTGACCCGCCCGTCCGCTTCGGCGGCGGGCGCATTGGCAAGCTTCAGCGGCAGTCGAACGTTATCGCGCACGCTCGCCCATGGCATCAGCGTGGGCTCCTGGAAAACAAAGCCGATCGGGTGCCGCCCATCGGCTTTGCCCGCCTGATGGGTGGCGTCCACCGTGCCTGAACTCGGCGCGCTGAGCCCCGCGATCAGCCGGAGCGCGGTCGACTTGCCGCAGCCCGACGGCCCGAGCAGGGAAACGAACTCGCCTCTCGCCACATCGAGATCGAGCGGCCCCAAGGCCGTGACGCCGTTGTCATAGACCTTGGTGGCGCCGCGCAGGCGGACGGCACAAGCGCCGGCGCGCGTATCCATCTCGGGCGATGCGGGCTCGGCCATGTCCGGTCAGTTCTTCGGCCGCAAATCGAGACCGACGCCCTTGTTGGTGAAGCGCAGCGTGTAGGCCTTAAGGTAATCGATGTCGCGGCGAACCACGCCGGCCCGCACCATCTTGTCGAAGAAGCTTGCCATCCGCGCGTCGTTCATGGCGCCGATGCCATCACGTATGGTGTCGCCGGAATCGACGATGCCGTATTCCTTCATCTTGGCTACGGAATAGCTGAGCAGTTCGTCGGTCATCTCAGGGTTCATCTTCCTGATCATCGCATTGCCGGCGGCGTTGTCGCCGTAGAGGTAAGTGTACCAGCCGATGACGGAGGCATCGACGAAACGCTGGACCAGGTCGGGCTTCTTGTCGACGATCTCGCGGCGCGTCTCGATCAGCGTCGAATAGGCGTTGAAGCCATGATCGGCCAGCAGGATCACGCCGGGCTTGAAGCTCGCGGCCTTCTCCACGGCAAACGGCTCCGACGTCACGTACCCCTGCATCGCGCTCTGCTTGTTGACGATGAAGGGCTGCGGATTGAAGGTATAGGGCTTCACTTTGCTTTCGCTGAAACCATATTCGGATTTGAGCCACTGGAAATAGCTCGCAATACCTTCCTTGGAGACCAGGAGCGTGAGCGGCTTGAGATCTTCGAGCTTGGTGAACTTGGTTTCGGGATGGGTCAGGAAAACCTGCGGATCCTTCTGGAAGATGGCGGCGACCGCGACCACCGGCACGTTATTGGTGACGGCGTCGAACGATTGCAGCGTGTTTGCCGTCATGAAGAAGTCGAGCTTGCCCGCGACCAGCAGGATGCGGTTGTTGGTGTTCGGGCCGCCCGGCACGATGGTGACGTCGAGGCCGTATTTCTTGTAGGTGCCGTCGGCAACCGCCTGGAAGAAACCGCCATGCTCCCCCTCCGCGACCCAGTTGGTCCCGAACGACACCTTGTCGAGGGTCTCGGCGCGTACGGGCGCCAGCCCCGCAACCAGCGCCAGCAGGCCTGCGGTTAACGCTCGCGGCAAAAAGGCCGGGTTCATGGTTGGACTCCGTCGCTCGTTCTGGCCCATGATAGGAGGCTATGGACGTGGATCACGTCCCCCGGGGGTGGTTCCCGGAATGGCCAACAAACTACCCTGCTATTTCATTCAAAGAAACGCTTCGCTCGATGGCTTCGCCTGTTCCGCCCCGCGACTGGACCGACATCCACTGGCCCGATATCGCCCGCAGCGAGGCCGCGCGCTGGATCGCGGTGCTGCCGCTGGCGGCCACCGAGCAGCATGGCCCGCATCTGCCGCTCGAAACCGATGTCCTGATCGGCGAGGCCTATCTGGCGCGGGTGCGCGAAATGTTGCCTGTCGCGATCCCCGTCACTTTCCTTCCGCTGCAGCCGGTCGGCATTTCCACCGAACATATCGATTTTCCGGGCACGCAGACGCTGCCGACCGACGTCGCGCTGAAGGCGTGGACGGCGATCGGCGAAAGCGTGGCCCGCGCCGGTGTCAGGAAGCTGGTGATGGTGACGAGCCATGGCGGCAACAGCGCCGCGATGTCGCTGGTAGCGCAGGATTTGCGCGCACATCACGGGCTTCTCGCGGTCACCACGAGCTGGTCGCGCTTCGGTGCGCCAGATGGATTGTTTTCCACGGAGGAATTGCGTCACGGCATCCATGGCGGCGCGGTCGAGACCTCGATCATGCTGGCGCGATATCCGCACACGGTGCGGAAAGAGGCGATCGCCGATTTTCATCCCGCGAGCATCGCGATGGAAAAGAAATTTCGCTGGCTCTCCACACATCGTCCCGTCCCCTTCGCGTGGCAGACGCAAGACCTGCACGAAAGCGGCGCCGTCGGCGACGCCACCAAGGCTTCCGCGGAGAAAGGTGAAAAGCTGCTCGATCACGGTGCGCGCGCGTTCTGCGAATTGCTCGATGATGTCGATAAATTCGATCCGGAATTGTTTCTTCGCGGCGTGCGAAGCTGATATTTCTCCCCCTAACTATTTGTAATATATAAGAAATAATTGACGAAACCATTTTCCCGGCCGCCCATTCGAACCGCTTTCGAGGGCGCTCCGTCCAACTGGGCATGCGGACCACAATGGCCGCTGAGAACAAGGATGGAGTTTACCATGTCGATCAAGACCAAGATTGCCGCGCTCGCCCTCGCGACCCTTGCCGTTACCGGCACGATCGCTTCCACGAGCCAGGCGCAAGCCAAGCCGCTGCACTGGGGTGTCGGAGCCGGCCTCGTTGGCGCCGCCATCGTCGGCACCGCGATCGCTGCTTCAGGCCCCGGCTATTACTACGACGGCTATCGCCGCTGCGGCTGGGTTCGCCAGTTCGACGCCTTCGGCAATTACATCGGCCGCGTCCGGACCTGCGCTTACTGATTTTTGTTTCGGCTGACTTGGTCTCTGTTTGAGAAGCGACTTCTTCAAGCAAACCATTTCAAGATCTGAAAACGCTTCTCTTTAGTTTTGACGCGTTTTCTTCACGCGAACCGGAAGACCACTTCGCTCGAAAACGCTTCTCGTGGATTTGCGTCCGGCACGGGCGCCTCATCCACCCCGTGCCGAACCCGACCCGCCCGGTTGTCCCCCCGGGCGGGTCACCTTTTTGGGCACGGCGAGCCCCATTACACCCCGGGAAATGCCCGGCTACGTTGCAATCACGTCACGGAACGATGCCATCTAGTTGTATTTGCTGACGCCCTTCTTGCTATTGCGAATTACTTGCAATAAAGCTCGGGTGTGAATGGCCGATAACCCGATCTGGTGACCGGGGGAGGCCGTGGTAATTCGATCGGGGCGTACGGGGTTGATGACTTCATTTCTTGGCTGGCGACACACATTCGAATCTGCAGTGATGACGAACGATCACGGCACGCTTGGAACCGGAAAATTTCGCAGAATGACCGGCAATCGCCGATCGCTGGAACTTGCTTTGGCGGGGGCTGCGCTCGGCGCGCTGGCGCTTGGCAATCCCGCGCTTGCGGCCGACATGCCGCTCAAGGCGCCCCATCTTCGGCCGGCGTTCGACTGGAGCGGCTTCTACATCGGCGGCCATACCGGCTACGGCCGCGGCACCTCGAGCGCGGTCCTCTCCGATCCGCTGTCGGTCTCGACCAACAGTGTCGTCAGCGGCGTGATCGGGGGCGTGCAAGGCGGCTACAATGTGCGCTTGCCGTCCGGATTGTTGCTCGGCGTCGAAGCCGACCTGACGTTTCCGAACTATTTTAGCTCGAACTCGATCGTCTCCACACTGGCCGGCGCGCGCTCCGAAGTCGTCGAGAAACTGGATTACGTGGGAACCGCGCGCGGCCGCATCGGCTATGCCAGCGGCCACTGGCTCGTTTACGCCACCGGCGGTTTCGCCTTTGCCGGCGAGCGCTTCATCAATACGCCCGCCGGCGTCGACATCGAGGAAAAGCACATCAACGTCCGGCCGGGCTGGGCAGCCGGTGCAGGCCTGGAGTATGCCTTCGCGCCGCACTGGAGCGTCAGGCTCGAATATCTCTACAGCCAGTTCGATCGCGCCAACGTTCGCTTCCCCTCGGGCACGGAGCACAGTTCGACGCTGGACTTCCAGCAGGTGCGCATCGGCCTCAACCGCAAGGTCGACTGGCCGGGATCAACGAGCTGGACACCGAAGACCGATCTGACCGATCCCGAATCCGATCGCTGGGAAATTCACGGCCAGACCACCTATCTGGGACAGGGTTACCCGGGATTCCGCGCGCCCTACACCGGCACCAACAGCCTGACGCCGGCGCGACAGGCACAGGCCACCTGGAGCAACAGCCTTTATCTGAACGCCCGGCTCTGGGAAGGCGGCGAGGTCTACTACAATCCCGAACTGCTGCAGGGCTTCGGATTGAGCGACACCGTCGGCCTCGCCGGATTTTCCAGCGGCGAGGCGCAGAAGTCGAACTTCCCCTACCCGCACTACAACACCTCGCGGCTGTATGTGCGCCAGACCTTCGGATTTGGCGGCGAGCAGGAAGAGCTAGCCAGCGGACAGCAGCAGCTGGCGGGCAAGGTCGACGTCAACAGGCTGACGCTGCAAGCCGGCAAGTTGTCGGTGGGCGATGTCTTTGACGGCAATTCCTACGCCAAGGACACCCGCAAGGATTTCATGAACTGGTCGATCTGGGCGCCCGGCGCCTTCGATTATGCCGCCGACAGGCTCGGGCTTACCTACGGCGTGACCGCCGAACTCAACCAGAAGCAATGGGCATTGCGCGGCGGTTACTTCCTGATGGGCGCGGTGTCCAACTCGAACAATTTCGACACCCAGGTCGTTCGCCGCGGCCAGTATGTGGCCGAACTGGAAACGCGCTACTCGCTGTTTTCACGGCCGGGCAAGCTGCGCACCATCGGCTGGGTGAGCAGCGCCTTTTCCGGCAGCTATCGCGAGACGCTGGACAATCCGGCGCTCAATCTCGACATTGCGCAGACCCGCACGGGTCGGCTCAAATACGGCTACGTCTTCAACGTCGAGCAGGCGATCACTGATGACATCGGCCTGTTCGGCCGCTGGAGCTGGAACAACGGCAAGACCGAGATCATGTCGTTCACCGACATCGATGCCTCGCTGTCGCTTGGCGCCTCGATCAAGGGCACCACATGGGGCCGGCCCGACGACGTGATCGGGCTCGGCGGCGCGATCAACGCGCTGTCGAACGATCATCGCGACTTCATCGCCGCCGGCGGGCTTGGCCCCTTGATCGGCGATGGCCAGCTCAACTACCGCAAGGAACGGATCCTCGAGACCTACTACGCCTACGCGCTCACCAAGCAACTCACGCTGACCGCGGACTACCAGTTCATCACCAACCCCGCCTACAACGCCGACCGCGGCCCGGTCCATGTGTTCTCCGGCCGCTTCCACGGCGAGTTTTAGGCGCCTCTGCTCAACTGCAGCACCCGCATTTGGAGCGTCACGCTTCTCCACCGGGAGAAGCGTCCCCAATTCTGACGGCCAGTATCTTGTCGATGCGCCGGCCATCGAGATCGACGACTTCGAAGCGCCAGCCGTCCACGTCGGTGCGATCGCCGACATCGGGTATCCTGCCGAAATGGCTGAGCAGGAAGCCCGCAACCGTTTGATAGGAACGGGACGCCGGCAGCACGATCCGGAGCAGCGACGCGAATTCCACGGCGGGCATCCATCCCGAGATCAGGTACGACCCATCGTCACGTTTCACGGCCGCCCGTTCCGGCGGGCCTTCTTCGGTGTGAAAGCCGCCGACGATCGCTTCCAGGATATCTGCGCTGGTCACCACACCCTGGAACACGCCGTACTCGTCGTGAACCAGTCCCATGTGGACCGTCGAGTCCCGCAGCACCGCAACGACGTCCCTCGCATCGAGGAATTCGGGAATCACCGGAGCTAGGCGGACGAGCTTGCGCATGTCGGGCTCCTGCCCCGAGAGATAACTGTCGAGAATGTCCTTGGCGTTGATGATGCCGAGCGCGGCGTCGGTATCCTCGTCGAAAACCACGAAGCGGAAATGGCTGCTCGCAGCCAGGGCCGACCGGATCGCTTCAGGGGCGTCGGAGAGATTGATCATGCTGACCTCACGCCGAGGGGTCATGACCGCGCCGACGGGAAGGTCGCCGAGACGCATGACGCCGGCAATCATCTCCTTTTCACCGGGTTCGAGCACGCCGGCGTTTTCGGCCTCGACGACCAGGGTGCGGATTTCGTCCTCGCTGACTTTCTCTTCGGCTGCACCACGGTGACCCAGCAGCCACAACAATGCCTTGCCCGATCGGTCGAGAAGCCACACGGCGGGTGCCGAGATCTTCGCAAGCAGCGTCAGGAAGGGCGCCACGCGCACTGCCACCGATTCCGGATCGCGCAGCGCAATCTGCTTGGGCACCAGTTCGCCCATGATGAGGGATGCGTAGGTGATGACAGTGACGACGGTGCCGACGCCGATGGCATCGGCCACGCCTCGCGACCATCCGGCATCGATCAACAGGGTCGTCAGCCGCGAACCGAGCGTGGCGCCGGAAAACGCGCCGGACAGGACGCCGATGAGGGTGATTCCGATCTGGACCGTCGAAAGAAATTTGCCGGGATCGGATGCGAGGGCAAGCGCGCGGCGGGAACCTCTGACGTTTTTCTCGACCAGCGCCGCCAATCGTGCCGATCGCGACGAAACGATGGCCAGCTCGGACATTGCAAGCAAGCCGTTGATGACAATCAGGACCGTCACGATCCCGAGTTCGAAGTAGACCATTATTTTCGTGGGTCCCATTCCACCGAAGACAGAGACCCTATCAGATAGTCATTCGAGAAAGGCTCAAAAGAGCGTGCAAATGCCGCAACTACTCTATCCCGCCGGCTGGAACGAATCCGCGCGCGCCATCGCCCAGGCGTCGTGGAAGCGCGGGTCCACGGTACCTTCGATCAACTCACCCGGACGCAGTGTCGGATAGAGCTTCGCGTAGGACAATGTGTCGTTCGTGGAGGAACGCTGCGAGAAATGAATCGGCCGCAACTGCTGCGGATGTTCGAGACCCGCCGCAGCGAGAAGCTCGGACAGCGCGTGCAGGGTGGCGTGGTGGTAGCTGTAGACCCGCTCGGTCTTCAGCGGCACCACCAGCGCGCGGGCGCGGAGTGGGTCCTGGGTGGTCACGCCGGTCGGGCATCGATCGGTATGGCAGCTCAGCGACTGGATGCAGCCGAGCGCGAACATGAAGCCGCGCGCCGAATTGCACCAGTCGGCGCCGATCGCCATCGCGCGCGCCATGTCGAATGCAGTGGCAATCTTGCCGGAGGCGCCGATCTTGATGCGGTCGCGCGCATTGATGCCGATCAGCGCGTTATGGACGAAATTGACACCCTCACGCATCGGCGTGCCCAGATGGTCCATGAATTCCAACGGCGCAGCACCGGTGCCGCCTTCATTGCCGTCGACCACGATGAAATCAGGATAGATCCCGGTCTGCAGCATCGCCTTGCAGATAGCGAGGAATTCCCAGGGATGACCGACGCACAGCTTGAACCCGGCGGGCTTGCCGCCGGAAAGCCGCCGCATCTCGCCGATGAAAGCCATCATTTCCAGCGGCGTCGAGAACGCGCGGTGCGAGGCCGGCGAAATGCAATCCTCGCCCATGGGAACACCGCGAATTCTGGAGATCTCTTCGGAGACCTTGGCCGCCGGAAGCACCCCGCCGTGTCCGGGCTTGGCGCCCTGGCTGATCTTGAGTTCGACCATCTTGATCTGATCGTCGCTGGCGATGCGGGCAAACTCCTCCGGGTTGAACGAACCGTCGCGGTTGCGGCAGCCGAAATAGCCCGAGCCGATTTCCCAGATGATGTCACCGCCGTTTTCGCGGTGGTAGGGACTGACGCCGCCCTCGCCGGTGTCGTGCGCAAAGCCGCCCTTCTTCGCCCCCGCATTGAGCGCCCGCACCGCGTTGGGGCTGAGCGCGCCAAAACTCATCGCGGAGATGTTGAAGACCGAGGCCGAGTACGGCCTGGTGCAGTCAGGACCGCCGATGGTGACGCGAAACTGTTCGACGGCACGCGGCTTCGGCAGCATCGAATGATGCAGCCATTCATAACCGTCGCGATAGACGTCCTCCTGGGTGCCGAACGGCCGCTTGTCGAGCACCATCTTGGCGCGCTGATAGACCAGGGCGCGGGTGTCGCGGGAGAACGGCATGCCGTCCTTCTCGCTCTCGAAGAAGTACTGCCGCATCTCCGGTCTGATCTCTTCGAGCAGGAAACGGATATGCGCCGAGATCGGATAGTTGCGCAGGACGGCGTGGTTCTTCTGGGTGAGATCGCGAATGCCGAGCAATGTCAGCGCGCCGAAGATCCCGATCGGGATCAGGAGCACTTCCCACACCTTGAGTTTGGCATCGACGATTCCGATGCCGACAAGCAAGGCCGTGACGACAGCGCAAATCGTGAGGATGATGTAGCGTGGCGAGAACGGAAGCAGCAGCGTTTCCATAGAATCCCTATCAGCCAATTGTTTTTGTTGTCCCGCAGCTTAGTCCAACCAATGGAGCAAGCGCCATACGATATACGGGGGGACAATCGCGGCTCGCCCTGCCATCAACCGATCAGACCGCCTTTTGCAGTGCAGCGTAATGGCGCCTCGGCGGTTCAGTGGCTGTGCGGCCGCATCTCGTGCGGAATCTTGCCCTGCTGCAGGCCGTGCTGGGCCAGCCACGCGTCGGTGGTCGCAATCGCGCGGTCGATGTGATCGGCCGTCCGCGAGAAATCGTACGGTGATCCCACCAATGGGCATAGCGGCGGCACGACGAAATACTCGATATCAGGTCCGAGCGCCTCAAGCTCGCTGACCAATTGCCGCGCGATCAGGAGCGTCAGCGCATGCAGCGCGTTCGCGACCGCGCCGACCGGCGGCGCCTGCGTCGCACAGGCGTGCCCCGTCGGTAAAATGATGAGGCGCTTCGCGCCTTTCTGCACGGCAACCTGAATTGGCGTGTTGCTGGAGATCGCGCCGTCGGCGAGATAGTAGTCCTTGTAGCGGATCGGCGTGAACGCGCCGGGGATCGCGGTGGAAGCCACGATCGCCTCCGCCGTCGAGCCCTCCGACAGCACCACGCTGTCGCCGGAGATGATGTCGGTCGTGACGATGTGCACCGGCAGCTTCGCATCCTCCAGGTTGCGATAGGGGATGTGGTCTTCGATCAGCTTGCGAATGCCGTCATGGGGAATCAGGAAGTCGCGGTGCCACAGAAAGCTCAGCACTGTCCGCCAGCTCATCGGGAAAACGTCGCGCCGCTGCAAGCCGCGCCAGACGGCAGCCAGCCGCTGCACGCCATCGAGCGTCGGATCGCCGGCATAGAAGGCGCCGTTCAGGGCGCCTACGCTGGAGCCGACCACCATGTCCGCGGCGACGCCGTGGGCGGCCAGCGACTGCAGCATGCCCACCTGGACGGCGCCAAAGCTTCCGCCGCCCGCGAACACAAAGGCGGTTTTCGCCGGACCAATCTCGTCGCGTACCGACAAGCGCGCTCGCTCCCATCATCGCCGCGTACGGCGATTGGCCGTGCAGCGTTCGGGAGTGGTTATAGCAGCGGGGGAACGGGGTGGGCTACTCAAGCGGCCGCCATTCCGGGAGGGTCCGCAGGACCAGACCCGGAATCTCGAGATTCTCAGGTGCGCAATTGCGCACCGTAGTTCGACGCTTCGCATCGCCCCGGAATGACGACGACGATCTCAGCGCTCGACGAACGCCTTTTCGATCACGAAATGACCGGGCGTGTTGTGGCTGCCTTCGACGAAGCCGCCGGATTCGAACATCTGCTTCAGTTCTTCCAGCATGCCCGGGCTGCCGCACATCATGATGCGGTCGGTCTCGATGTCGAGCGGACCCTGGTGGATGTCGTTGAACAATTGTTCCGACGTGATCAGATCAGTGATGCGGCCGCGGTTGCGGAACGGCTCGCGGGTCACGGTCGGGTAATACAAGAGCTTCTCCGACAGCAGCGGCCCGAACAGCTCGTCGTCGCGCAGCTTGGCGACAAGCTCCTCGCCATAGGCGAGTTCGGAGACCTGCCGGCAGCCATGCACGAGCACGATGGTCTCGTACCGCTCATAGACGTCGGGGTCCTTGATCAGGCTCGCGAACGGCGCCAGGCCCGTGCCGGTCGACAGCAGCAGGAGACGCTTGCCCTGAATCAGATTGTCGGTGATCAGCGTGCCGGTCGCCTTGCGGCCAACCAGAATCTCGTCGCCTTCGCGGATCTTCTGCAGCTTCGAGGTCAGCGGCCCGTCCGCGACCTTGATGGAGAAGAACTCGAGCTCTTCCTCGTGATTGGCGCTCGCCATGCTGTAGGCGCGCAGCAGCGGGCGGCCCTCGACCTCGAGGCCGATCATCGCGAACTGGCCGTTCTGGAAGCGAAAGCCGGAATCGCGGGTGGCGGTGAAGCTGAAAAGCGTATCGGTCCAATGCCGGACAGAAAGAACTTTCTCTCTATAGAACGCGCTCATGGGTTTTCGTTTTTCCTGACGTCTCGGTGTAGAACGTTTCGGTCTTCGGGCTGGAAGTGCCAAAAACCCGCGAAATCATTGGCGATTTGACGCTTCATTTGCGCACGGCACAGACATAGTCAATATGACCTGCAGCACAATCGATAACTCGGAATGGCTGTCGTTCTATTTTGCAAAATGGTTCGATTGCCTTGCTTAACGCCACGTTCACGCAATTAACTTGCTCAATTCACGGCCGATCTGGCAATAAATTGCTGCGCGGTATCGTGGAATTCCTCTACTTCACAGGATCGTCAATGCTCAACAGTCAGCGCGTATTCGTGGACGCCGTCAGGCAATACTGCGCCAGGAACAACGTCTCGGTCGAACTGAGATCGCAGGGTTGGCTCATCATCATGCAACGCGGCCCGCAGCGGCAGCTTGCCTTCGGCTATGATCTCGGCCTGAACAGCGCGGTCGCGCATCGCGTTGCCAATGACAAGGCCGCCACTTCGGAAGTGTTGCAGGCTAGCGATATCCCGTGCATCCCGCACACGCTGTTCCTGAACCCGGCGCTTTACGAATACGTTCCCCCGCAACGATCATGGGAACGCATGCTCCGCCTGATCAAGGATCATCCGGCCGGCGTCGTCGTGAAGCCCAATGACGGCACCAGCGGAAAATCCGTCTGCAAGGTCCTGACGGAGTCGGATCTCGAACTTGCCGCGCATCGGATTTTCGCTTCGAACCAGAGTCTGGCGATTTCTCCCTACGCTGAGATTCAGCAAGAGATCCGGGTGGTCCTGCTCGATGATCAGCCCATTGTGGCTTACAGCAAGCAGCGCCCGTCGATCGTGGGAGATGGCAAGCGCTCGGTACTGGAGTTGGCGCTTGCAGGCACGCCAGCCGGAAAGCGAGCCAGCGTCTTATCCAGCGCTTTCGAAAGTTCAGGCAATGCTGACCTCGATTCGATACCGCCACTGGGCCAGCGGCGCGTCGTGGGCTGGCGGCACAATCTCGATTCCGGCGCACAACCTGTCCTGTTGGAGCAAGGCGCCGATCGAGACGCCTGCGTCGAGATTGCCCGAAAGGCAGCCAGGGCCATCAACATTCGCTTCGGTTCGGTCGACATCGTTCAGGTCGAAGGCTCCTGGAAGATTCTCGAAATCAATTCAGGGGTCATGATGGAAGCGCTCAGCGGATCGCATCCTGAGCTGGTCTTTGCGGCATACAGCGCCGCCCTGGACAAACTCTTTGGTTAGGCGCAATTCGAACTAATTGTTCCCCTGCGTACCGTCGAGCACCTTGAAGGCTTCCTCGAGTTGCGGCGAGATCGAGACGCCGAGCTTCTCGCCGGTCGGCAGCCGTCCGACAAACCATTTGTTGTAGAGCGGGATCAGGTCGCGGCCCGAGCCGAGCTTCTGGAAGGTGCGCTCGACCACGGCCTTCAGCTGCGGCTCCCCCTTGCGGAACATGATTCCGTAGGGGTCGTAGGACAGGTACTCGCCGGTGACCTTGAACTTGTCCTGTGTCTTGTGCCGCGCGATCAGGCCGTAGAGCAGGATGTCATCGGTCGCGAAGGCGTCGGCCTTGCCGTCCACCAGCATCTGGTAGGATTGCTCGTGATCGGGCGTTGTCACAATGTTCAGGCCGAGCGAGAACTTCTTGTCGACGTTGTGCATCGCCTGCTCGTTGGTGGTGCCTTTCGTCACCACCACGGTCTTGCCCTTCAGGTCCGTGGGCGCCGAGATGGTCGACGCCTTCGGCACCATCAGCTTGGTGCCGGCCACGAACATCAGCGGCGAGAAAGCCACCTGCTTCGCGCGTTCCGCATTGGCCGTGGTCGAGCCGCATTCGAGGTCGATCTTGTTCTGCACCACCGCCGGGATGCGGTCATCCGAGGTAACCCTGACGTATTCGACCTTGAGATTGGCGTCGTCGACCTCGACGCCGATCTCCTCGACGATCGCCTCGCACAGTTCGAGACTGTAGCCGATCGGCCTGTTGGAATGATCGAGGAACGAAAACGGCGGCGAACTCTCGCGATAGCCCAGACGCACGACGTGCGTCCGCTTGATATTGGCGAGCGTCGGGCTAAGCCCTTCGCCGCCGGCGGTCTGCGCGGACGCAGACGCTGCCAGCAGACTGGCTGCCAGCAGGAGCCCGGCTGCCCCAATCGGCCTGTTCGGGAACGGATGCATGCATCTCTCCCGTCAATGAGCCGGCACGGGGTCGCCTGGAACCGCATCGTCGGGAACGACGTCATCAGGTCCAAGCTCATGCTCGGGCTTCAGCTCGCCCTCCCATTTCGCCACGACCGCGGTCGCCAGCGAGTTGCCGATCACGTTGGTGGCGCTGCGGCCCATATCGAGGAACGTATCGATACCCATGATCATCAACAGGCCGGCCTCGGGAATGCCGAACTGGCTGAGCGTCGAGGCGATCACCACCAGCGAGGCGCGCGGCACGCCGGCAACGCCCTTCGAGGTAATCATCAGCGTTGCCAGCATCGCAAGCTGCGTGCCGAGCGGCATATCGATCTGGTAGGTCTGCGCGATGAAGATGCTCGCGAAGGTGCAATACATCATCGTGCCGTCGAGGTTGAACGAGTAGCCGAGCGGCAGCACGAATGCCGAAATCCGCGACGAGGCGCCGAAGCGGTTCAGGCCTTCCAGCGTCTTGGGGTAGGCCGCCTCCGACGACGCGGTCGAGAACGCAATCATCAGCGGCTCGCGGATCAGTCGCAGCAAGTGGCTGTATCGCGGCCCGATCACGATGAAGCCGACCACGACCAGGATCGCCCACAGGATCATCAGCGAGAGATAGAAGCCGCCCATGAACACGATCAGCTTCCACAGCACGCCGAGGCCGTTCTTCGACACGGTGGCCATGATCGCCGCCCACACCGCGATCGGCGCGAACAGCATCACATAGCCGGTCACCTTCAGCATGATATGGGCGAGGTCGTCGATCAGGCCCATGATCGCCTTGGCGCGCTCCGGCAACGCGCCGAGCGCCACCGCGAAGAACACGGCGAATACGACGATCTGCAGGATTTCGTTCTGCGCCATCGCATCCGCGATCGAGGTCGGGATCAGATGCGTCAGGAACTTCTCGATCGAGAACGCCGAGACCGGCAGACCGGTCGATTGCGCCTTGTCGGGCAGCGCGCCCGGGAAATTGGCGCCGGGCTGCAGCAGATTGACCATGACGAGGCCAAGCAGCAGCGAGACAAAGGAAGCGCTGACGAACCAGCCCATCGTCTTGGCGAACACGCGGCCGAGCTTCGAGCCCGAGCCCATATGCGCGATGCCGCCGACAAGCGTGGCGAACACCAGCGGCGCGATGATCATCTTGATCAGGCGCAGGAACAGCATGGCAATCAGGTTTACGTCGGCGGCGATCTCCACCCGGCTGTCGGGCATGTAGTTGAAGACGATCGTCCCCATCACGATGCCGAGCGCCATCGCGATCAGGATGTATTGCGTAAACCTGTTGGACATTTTTGACCCCCGTCATTTCCGGCAACCACAAGTCTGGCAGATTTGATTGGGGGCGCAACAAGCTTGCGACGTTTTGCACGCTTGCCAGAATGTTCCCGTTGTGAAACGCCCACGCGCCGATTAGCGTGCTTGCAGCGCACAATCTGTGCAGTTGATCGTTTGATGCGCAGTCATTGCATTCGGAAACGCCAGAACAATCGTTGCGCCGATGGAGGAAACATCATGAGCGACACCGTCAATCGCCAGATCCTGCTGGTCGAGAAGCCCACCGGCAAGCTCGGGCCGGAGCATTTCAAGATGACCAAAGGCACCGTGCCGGAGCCGAAGGACGGTGAGGTGCTGGTACGCACACGCTATATCTCGCTCGATGCCGCCAACCGGGCATGGATGCACGGCGCCACTTACCGCGCTGCGGTAGAAGCCAACACCGTGATGGCCGGCGGCAGCATCGCGGAAGTCGTATCGTCCAAAGCGGCGGGATTTGCGCCGGGCGATATCGTGTTCGGCGATACCGGCTGGCAGGATTACGCCGCGGTGCCGGCGAAGCATCTGAACAAAATGCCGAAGATGGAGCCGATGACGCATCTGCTGAGCGTTTACGGCATCGCCGGCCTCACTGCTTATTTCGGCCTGCTGCATGTCGGCAAACCCAGGGAAGGCGAGACGGTCGTGGTGTCGGCCGCGGCCGGCTCGGTCGGATCGATCGTCGGCCAGATTGCCAGGATCAAGGGTTGCCGGGTCATCGGCATCGCCGGCGGCAAGGACAAATGCCACTGGCTGACTTCCGAACTCGGCTTCGACGCCGCGGTCGACTACAAGGACGGCGCGACCTATAAGGCGCTGCGGGCCGCGGCGCCAAAGGGCATCGACGTCTATTTCGACAATGTCGGCGGCGACATCCTCGAAGCCTGTATTGCGCTGATGAACAATCGCGGCCGCATCGCCTGCTGCGGCGCGATCTCGCAGTATGACGGCGTGCCGTCGGCCCATGGCCCGCGCGGCGTGCCCGGCCTGATCGTGGTGAAGCGCCTCATCATGCAGGGCTTCATCGTGATGGACTACATGGACCAGAGCGCCGCCGCGCTGGCCGACCTGCAGTCCTGGGTCGCCTCGGGGAAATTGAAGGTGCAGGAGGACGTGATCGACGGAATCGAGAACACGCCGAAAGCGCTGATCGGGCTCCTGGCCGGCGAGAACCGTGGCAAGCGCATGGTGAGGGTGTAGGCCCGGTCTTGCTTAACCTCGCCCCGCTTGCGGGGAGAGGTCGGATCGCCCTTGCGATCCGGGTGAGGGGGTACAGGTCTAACAATTGGCCGCAGTGTTCGCGGAGAGAGCCCCTCACCCCGACCCTCTCCCCGCAAGAGCGGGGCGAGGGAGATCAGGCAGTACGCTTAATGCACCGTGGGCGCTTGCGGCACTGTTTGCACTCCGGCCTTTCTCTTCTTCCGCTCCGCGAGCCAGTTCTCGAAGCGCTGAACCACGACAAAGAACGTCGGCACGAACAGCACCGCGAGGCAGGTCGACGCCAGCATGCCCGAGAAGACCGTGATGCCGATCGACTTTCGCGCATTGGCGCCGGCGCCGGTCGCGAGCACCAGCGGCACGACGCCGAGGATGAAGGCGAACGACGTCATCAGGATCGGCCTGAACCGCGCCCGCGCCGCCTCGACAGCGGATTCCAGCAACGGCTTGCGGTCGCGCACGTGCAGTTCCAGCGCCACCTCGACGATCAGAATGGCGTTCTTGGCCGACAGCGCTATCAGCAGGATGATGCCGATCTGCGTGTAGAGGTTGTTCTCGATCCGCAGCCCCGTCAGCACGATCATCGGGCCGAGCAAGGACAGCGGCACCGCCAGAATGACCGAGATCGGCGCGAGCCAGCTTTCATATTGCCCGGCCAGCACGAGATAGACCAGCAGCAGGGCCAGACCGAAGGCCCAGTAGATCTGGCCGCCGACGACCTTCTCCTGGTACGACATCGCCGTCCACTCGAAGCCGGTGCCCGGCGGCAAGGTCTTCGCGGCGATCTCTTCCATCAGCTTCATCGACTGGCCCGAACTGTAACCGGTGGCCGGCAGGCCGATGACGGTTGCGGCAGGATAGAGATTGTACAGGCTGATCAGCGACGGCCCGACCGCCGGCGTGATCTTCGCCACCGTGCCGAGCGGGATCATGTCGCCATTGCTGTTGCGCACCATCATGTTCTGGATGTCACGCGGCGTCAGGCGGAATTGCGCGTCTGCCTGCGCATAGACCTGGAAGGTGCGGCCGAACTTGTTGAACTGGTTGATGAAGCTTGAACCCATGTAGGACGACAGCGTCGAGAAGATCTGGTCGGTCGTGACATGCAGCGTCTGGGTCTTGATCCGGTCCACCTCGATGTCGAACTGCGGCACCGTCGAGCGGAACGGCGAACTCACCCGCTGCAGCGCGCTCTGCGACGACGCATTGGCGACGATCGCACTGGTGATCGCCTGCAACTTGTTGAAGTCGGAATTGCCATCGCGGAGCTGGACCTGCATCGCAAATCCAGCGGCGTTGCCGATGCCCTGGATCGGCGGCGGCGGGACCACCAGGATCCGCGCCTCCTCGATCACGGAAAGCTTCTCGTTCAATCCGACGAACAGCGACCGCAGATCCTCGCCCTTGCCGCGCGCGCTCCACTCCTTCAGGATCAGATAGGCGACACCCGCATTGGCGAGGCTGGAAGAATTGTCGAGCGCGGAGATGCCGGCAATGGTGATGACCTGATCGACGCCCGGGGCTTTGCCGGTTATCTCGCTGACCTGGGTCAGCACACGCTGGGTTCGCTCAAGCGCCGCACCATCGGGCAATTGCACGGCGACCAGGAGATAGCCCTGATCCTCGATCGGAATGAAGCCGGTCGGCACCCGCGACAGGCCATAGCCGGCGATGCCGATCAGGATCAGCGCGCAGATGACGGAAATGTTGCTGTGCGCGACAAGCCGGCTGATCAGCCGGCTATACCAGGCCTCGACGCGGTTATAGACCGCATTGAAGCCGCGATAGAAAAAATTGCGCTGCTCCGGCGGCACCGGCCGGCGCAGCCACAGCGCGCACTGCGTCGGCTTCAGCGTCGCCGCGTTGACGGCGCTGAGCAGCGCGGTTGCGGCAATGACCAGCGCGAACTGCGCGTACATCTGCCCGGTCAATCCCGGCAGAAACGCCGACGGCAGGAACACCGAGATCAGCACCAGCGTGATGCCGACGATCGGCGCGAACAGCGCGTCCATGGCGGCGATCGCGGCGTCATGGCCGGACATGCCCTTCTCGATATTGTGCGCGGCGCCTTCGACCACCACGATGGCGTCGTCGACCACGATGCCGATCGCGAGCACGATCGCAAACAGGGTCGAGATATTGACGGTGAAGCCGAGCGCCGCCATCGCCGCAAAGGCGCCGATGATCGTCACCGGCACCGTGGTCGCGGGCACCAGCATCGCGCGCCAGTCCTGCAGGAAGATCAGGATCACGACGAGAACGAGCAGACCCGCCTCGATCAGCGTCTTGTAGACCTCGTTGATCGATTCCGAGACGAATTTGGTGGTGTCGAACGGCGTGTCGAAGGTCACGTCCTGCGGAAAAGCCTTCGCCAGTTCCTGCATCTTCTTCTCGACGACCTGCTGGACCTCGAGCGCGTTGGCGCCGGGCGACTGGAACACGCCGATGCCGGTGGACGGCTTGTTGTTGAGCGAGAACACCTGGCTGTAGGTCTGGGCGCCAAGCTCGACCCAGCCGACATCGCGCACGCGCGTGACGTCGCCGCTGGTGCCGGTCTTGACGATCACATTCTCGAACTCGCTGGGCTCAGCGAGCCGCCCATTGACGTTCAGCGTATACTGGAACGCCTGCCCTGCGGGCGTCGGCGGTGCCCCGACCTGACCCGCGGTGACCTGCTGGCTCTGCTGCTGGATCGCAGAAATGACATCCTGCGGCATCAGGTTGCGCGCGTACAGCTTGTTCGGATCGAGCCAGACCCGCATCGAGTACTGGCCGGCGCCGAACACGGTGACGTTGCCGACGCCGGGCAGGCGCGACAGCTCATCGCGAATGTTGATGGTGGCGTAGTTGCTCAGGAACAGGCTGTCATAGGTCGCTTTCGGCGAGCTCAGCGTTACGAACAGCAGAATGGACGTCGATCTTTTCTGCACCGTAACGCCCTGGCTCTGCACCGATTGCGGCAGTTGCGAGAGCGCGCTCGACACGCGATTTTGCACCAGCACCTGCGCGAAGTTCAGGTCGGTGCCGATCTTGAACGTGACCGTCAGCGTATAGGTGCCGTCGGCGCCGCTGTAGGACTGCATGTACAGCATGTCCTCGACGCCGTTGACCTGCTGCTCGATCGGCAGCGCCACCGTATCGATCACGGTTTTCGCGCTGGCGCCGGGATAGCGGGTGGTGACCTGCACCGTCGGCGGTACGACGTTGGGATATTGCGCGACGGCCAACCGAAACAGGCAGACGCCGCCGATCAGGACCATCAGGATCGCGATGACGTTGGAAAGGACGGGCCGCTCGATGAAAAACTTCGAAATCATGGCCGGCTCCTACTTGGCCGCAGCCGGCGGCACTTCGATCTTCTTCAGTTGCGGATCGACCTTCTGGCCGGGAATCGCGCGCAACAGTCCGGCGGTGACGACGCGATCGTCGGCCTTCAGGCCCTCCTCGATCACGCGCAGGCCGCCATCCTGCAGCGGCCCGGTCCGGACCTTGCGCTGCTCGACGACATTCTCGCCGTTCACGACCAGCAAATAGCGGCCGGCCTGATCGGCGCCGAGCGCCACATCCGGCACGAACAGCGCATTCTGCTCCTGATCGATCGGGACGCGGACGCGCACAAAGAACCCCGGCAGCAGTGCGCGATCGGAATTGGGCAGCACGCCACGCACCGGAAGCGTGCCGGTCGACTGGTTGAGCGACACGGCGGTATAGTCGAGCCTGCCTCTGTGCGGAAAACCGGTCTCGGTTTGCAATCCGACTTCGATCGGCAATTGCCGGAGATCGTCCGCCGTCATCCCGCGCCGCCGGGCCTCCGCGCGGATCCGCAGCACGTCCTGTTCGTTGACGTTGAAATTCACCCAGATCGGGTTGAGCGCCACGATGGTGGCGAGCTGCGTCGGCGACGACGCGCCGACGAGTTCGCCGACGGAGACGAGATGCGCGCTGACGACGCCGTCGAACGGCGCGGCCACGTGGGTATAGCCGTAGTTAACCGCCGCGATCTTGGTGTTGACCTGGGCCTGCAGCAGGTTCGCTTGCGCGTTGTCGCGCGTCGAGGTGGAATTATCCAGCGTGGCCTGGGAAACGGCCTGCCGCTGCACCAAGTCCTGCTGGCGCTTGAAGTCCGCTTCGGCCTGCCTCAGCGTTGCCTGCGCGCCGGTTTCCGCCGCCTGCGCCTGTTCGAGCTTCAGCTTGTAGGTTTCGGGCTCGATCGTGAACAGCGGTTCGCCTTCCTTCACAGAGGCTCCGTCCTTGTATTCGATCGATTGCAGAAAGCCCTGCACGCGCGCGACCAGATCGACACTCTTGACCGGTGCGGTATTGCCGGTCGCTTCCAGATAACGCGTAAAGGATCCTTGCGCCGGCACTGCGACGTCGACTTTCGGCGGCGGCGGCGGAACAAAAGTATTTTGTTCGCAGCCACTTAAGACGCCGAATGCGGCCATGGCAAACGCCACGCGGCAGACGACCGCGCCCTTTTGTGCGGCGGCGCTGTGTGGTCTCAACTGTGCAGGCGAACGCGAAGCCTTCATTTTTCGTGCCCCGATACGTTTTTTGTTCTGGAAAGGCGCTTGCTGATTTTGTTCTGAAAAAGGCTCTTACTGAAAAACCGGCATTCCGCCATCCCATAAAACTAGCAACAATCCGCTTGCAGTGGAACCGGAAACCGAAAATGATGCGGCCCGCTTGAATTTTTTACTGCAGTCACATTCGAGATTTTACTTCCGTTGAAGCGGCGGTTTCCAGCGACGACAAAAGGATTTATAAAAATGATCAACACGTTGACACGTGCGGCGAAGCTCGCGCCGTTGCTGGCGGCCGGCGCCATATTCGCAACCGCAGCGCTTGCGCAGGCACCGAGCCAGGCCCAGCGTGACGCCATCAAGGCGCAATGCCGCTCTGACTATATGGCGCATTGCTCAAGCGTGCCGCCGGGCGGCGAGGCTTCGCTGCAATGCCTGCAGAAGAACATGTCGAGCCTGTCATCGAGTTGCCAGAGCGCGGTACGCGCCGTCGAAGCGCCGGCCGCGCCTGCAGCGACGACGGCCAAGCCGGCTGAAGCCGCGCCGGCCAAATCTGCGGCGCCCGCGGCTGCAACGACGGCAGCGCCGAAATCCGCCGAGCCAAAGGCCGCGGCCGCGCAGCCGACCAGCGCGCAGGTTTCCGCGATCCGCAGCGCCTGCCGCTCCGACTATCCGAAGGTCTGCGCAGGCGTTCCGACCGGCGGCGCACCGGCGTTGCAATGCCTGGAAAAGAACAAGGCGAAACTTTCGGCCGCTTGCGGCAACGCCGTCGCCGCCGCCAGCGGCGGCGGTGCGGCAGCCCCCGCGACTGCAGCGGCACCTGCGGCGGCTGGCGCAGCCCCCGCCGCCGCGGCGCCCACCGTGATCGTGCTGCGGCCGATGCGGCCGCGCGAAGAACTGTTCGTGCTGCGCTCAGCCTGCGGCGCCGACGTTCGCTCGATTTGCGGCGGCGTGGCGCCCGGCGGCGGCCGCATCGTGCAGTGCCTTGCGACCAACGCCGCGCAGCTTTCGCCCGCGTGCAAGGACGTGCTGGCGCCGTTTGCCGCGCAGTAAGCCGCGCAGTCGGCGGCTATTCTCCGCGAAAGGCAAGGATGAGCTGAATCAGCCGCACCGACAGCGCGACATAAAAGATCGTCATCACGATTTGGTACGCAATATGCCAATTGAGCTTTGCGAGCTTGTAGAGGCCGTCGAGGAAATTCAGCAACAGGAGAATGCCACCGAACAGCATGACGCCGCGGCCGATGAGACCATGGCGCAAATAGCCGAACAGAACGATCAACGGCTCTGTGCTCGATACATGGGCGCCGGCCGACACGATCAACGTTCCGATAATCATTTTTTCGACGTGAGAGAATATTTCCCTGGAGACCGGCTCGACATGCTCGGCATAGAACGTCAGCCATTTGGCTCTGACCTGCGCCATGGATTCTCCTTGCAACGATGAATGGGAGTTTCACTACAGCGGGTCCGCGATCAAGAAGCAAGAAGGCGGCCTGCCGGATCTGCGGATAGTCAACTCAACGATCGGCCGCCACAACGAAAGGAAAACCGATGCTACGCGCCATCCTTACAGCCACCGCCCTGCTCTGCATTTCGCAAGTTGCCTTCGCCCAGGAATTGAGCGCCGAACAGCGCAGCGCCTGCATGGGCGACTACGAGAAATATTGCAAAGGCGTCACGCCGGGCGGCGGACGGATCATCGCCTGCCTCGCCAAGGAGAGCGACAAGATCACGCCGGCCTGCAAGAAGGTACTGGCAGCGGCCGAGAAGAAGTAACGAGAACGCTTTCGAAAAGAACTTTTCAAAACCTGCACACCAGCCATTTGTACTTTCGGGAGTCCAACATGCGTTCCCTTTTGAGTCATTGCATCCGCCCTGTTCGCCTTCGGCGCCACCATGACCCTTGAGTTCGACCACAGCGAGCGCCGTGGTCTGCGCCGACGGCGTCGTTCGCGCCGGCTGCGCCGGACCTCGCGGCGCGGTCGTCGTTCGCAAGCCTGCCGTGGTCTGCAAGACCGTCATCGTCGACGGCGCGAAAGTTCGCCGCTGCACCTGACCCGAGCCTCGTCCACGTGAGTTCCGATCGCGGTTGGCCGCTCTCTTGGCGCAGCGGTCGGTGCGTGCAATGATCCGGGGCGCATGAAGAAGCTTTCCGCTCCGTTGCCGCTCTGGGCGCGCGCCGTCTTGCTGGCGGGCCTCGTCGGCGTCGCCGTTGGCGCGAGCCTCGTCGCGTACCGGTATTATTCGAAGCCTGTGACACTAAGCCTTGCGGTCGGATCGTTCGACGGCGAGGCAGCCAAAGTCGCCTCGATCATCGCCGGCCGGCTGGATGCGGCGAAGTCTGCCGTGCGGATCAAGGTCGTGCCGACGGGCAGCGTGCTGGATTCCGCAAAGCTGTTTGCCGCCGGAAAGACCGACCTCGCCATCGTTCGTGCCGATGTCGGCGATCTCTCCGAGGCGCGAACCGTTGTGCTGGTCAACAAATCGGTGCTGATGATCCTGGCCCTGCCGGGTTCGGCGCTGAGCAGCATCGAGAAGCTGAAGGGGCATACGGTTGGCGTGGTCGGCGGCGAGATCAACCAGAAGATCGTCGATGCCCTGAAAAAGGAATATGACCTCGCCGACAAGGTAAATTTCAAGAGCATCGCGCCGGCGGATGTGCCGCGCGCGATCCAGTCGAAAGAGGCCAGCGCGTTCCTGGTGGTCGTTCCCCTCAACGAAAAATACCTGTCGCTGGTGCGGCGCTTTTTCCGCGACAGCCATAATTCGTTTCCGACCTTGATTGCGGTGGAGTCCGCCGGCGCCATTGCCGATGTGGAAGGCGCCTATGAGAGCTTCGACATTCCGCTCGGAACACTGAGGGGCAATCCGCCAGTGCCGGACGCCGACTTGACCACGCTCCGCGTCGGCTCCTATCTCGTCGCCAACAAGGCCCTCGACGCCGACCCGATCACAACCCTGACGCAGGCGCTCATCAGCACACGCAACGACCTCGTGCGCGATCAGCCGTTGCTGGCGGGACTGGCAGCCCCCGACACCGATCCCGACGCCTACATTGCGGTCCATCCGGGCGCCGCCGCCTACTACAACGGCACCCAGCAAAGCTTCATGGATAGATACAGCAACTGGATCTATCTGACGCCGATGGTGCTGGGCGCTCTGGCTTCGATCTTTGCCGCCGCCTGGCGGTTTCTCGGGATTGAGCGGCCGGAGCCGGGAGAAGCGACCATCAAGACCTTATTCGCCTTGCCGCGGCGGATAAGAGAGGTGAAGAGCGACGCCGAACTGACCGAAATCGAAAACCAGGTCGACGCGGCACTGGATGCCGAGATGGCCAACGCCATCAGAAGCGAGAATGCGCAGGATGTGTCCACGTTGGTCTCGCTGGCGCATCGGCTGGAGGATTCGATCCATCGCCGCCGGCTGATGATCGCTGCAAGGCCCCCGACGGGCGAGGGCTAGCGTCAGGATTTGGAAGCGAGACAAGCTCAGTTCCCCGATTTTTTCTGTGGCGCAAGTTTCCGGGGCGGATTAGTCTCAGGCAATTCGTCAGTATACTGTCGATTGGGAGGCAGACGTGCGTATCGCCGTGATCGGCGGAGGCCCCGGCGGCCTCTACTTCGCCTATCTCTGGAAACGGCGTCATCCGGACGCGCAAATCGATCTGTTCGAGCAGAACCCCGAAGGCGCGACCTGGGGCTTTGGCGTGGTGTTCTCCGAACAGGCGCTGGAATTTCTGCGCGCCGACGACCCCGAGACCGTGGACGCCATCACGCCCCGGATGGAAAGCTGGAAGAACATCACGCTGAACCTGCGTGGGCAAAGCGTCGAGATCGACGGGATCGGCTTCTCCTCGATCGGCCGGCTCGAATTGCTCACCATCCTGCAGCAGCGCGTGCGCGCGGCAGGCGTTATGCCGCGATACGACACGACGATCCAGTCGGTGGACGAACTCAGCGGATACGATCTGGTCGTCGCAGCCGATGGGCTGAACTCGCTGGTGCGCCGCGGGTTCGAAGACGAGTTCGGTGCCTCGGTTTCGCACTCGACCAACAAGTTCGCCTGGTACGGCACCACCAGGCGCTTTGCCACGCTGTCGCAGACCTTCGTGAAGACCGATCTCGGCTCGTTCAACGCGCATCACTATCGCTATTCACCGGCCATGAGCACGTTCCTGGTCGAATGCGACGCGGCGACCTGGCAGGCTTACGGCTTCGAGAACAAGACGATCGAACAGTCGCAGGCGATCTGCGAGCAGATATTCGCCGCAACGCTGGAAGGCCATCCGCTGATCTCGAACAAATCAATGTGGCGCAATTTTCCCTGGATCTGGAACGAGAACTGGTCGCACGGCAACATGGTGCTGATCGGCGACGCGCTGCATTCGGCGCATTTCTCCATCGGCTCGGGAACGCGGCTCGCGATCGAGGACGCGATTGCGCTGACCAAGGCGCTGGAAGCGGAGAAGGCGATTCCTGCTGCCCTCGCCCGCTACCAGGCCGAACGCAAGCCGATCGTGAAGAAGCTGGTAACGGCGGCGCGCACCAGCGCCGACTGGTACGAACATTTTACCGAGCACATGAAGCTCGACCTGATGGATTTCGGCTACAGTTATATCACCCGCTCCGGCCGTATCGACGACGCGCGGCTGCGCGCGATGTCGCCGGCCTTCATGGCGCGTTACGAGGCCTCGAAGAATATCGGGAGCCGGTCATGACGCATGACATTGCCGATCAGGTGCCCCGCGACAATCCCGGCGCGCGCGAAATCGGGTTTTCGCTTCCGGAACGCTACAACGCCAGCCGCATCCTGTTCGACAATCTCGCGCAAGGCCGCGGCGATCGGCTGGCGCTGACCGGCCCCGGCGGCACGCGGACCTACGCGCAACTCTGCGCCGAAGCTGCACAATGGGGACACGGCTTTCAATCGCTGGGCCTGAAGCGCGGCGACCGCATCCTGATGTTCCTCGACGACACGCCGGTCTATCCCGCGGCCTTCTTCGGCGCGGTGCGGTCGGGCTTTGTCCCGCTCCTGATCAACACGCTGACGCCGCCTGATCTCCTGCAATTCTATCTCTCGGACGCCGGCGCCGCCGTGGCGGTCGCCGAGGCCGAATTTACGCCGCGCTTCAACGCAGAAGCCTGCAAGGATACGCCGCTGCAGACCCTGATCGTGGTCAACGGCTCTGCAGGCGAACACGCGGTGCCAGGCAGTTTCAATGCAGCACAATGGTTGCGGGGTTTCTCCACGGATCTGCCGGAAGCCGACACAAGGCGAGACGAGATGGCGTTCTGGATGTACTCCTCCGGCTCGACCGGACGCCCCAAGGGCATCGTGCACCTGCAGCACGACATGGCCTATAGCGAGCAGGCGTTCGCGCGCAGCGTGCTCAAGCTCGGGCCTGACGATATCTGCTTCTCGGTGCCGAAGATTTTCTTCGCCTATGGCTTTGGCAATGCCGTCACCTTCCCGTTCTCGGTCGGCGCGGCGACGCTGCTGCTGCCCGGCCAGCCCAAGCCGGCGGCGATTTTCGAGGCGATCGAAACATATCGTCCGTCCGTGTTCTTCGGATTGCCGACGCTCTATACTTCGCTGACCAAGGCCGACGGTGCGTCCGCCGCCGATTTCTCGTCGCTGCGCATGGCGTTGTCGGCCGCCGAGGTGCTTTCGGCTGATGTCTTCAACGGCTGGAAGGCGCTGACGGGGCTCGATATCGTCGAAGGGCTCGGTTCCACCGAAGTCCTGCACATCTATCTCTCCAACCGGCCCGAGCGGAAGAAGCTAGGTGCAGCCGGCCTGCGCGTGCCCGGCTACGAAATCCTGCTCAGGGACAAGGACGGCCGCGAGGTCGCCGACAACGAGGAAGGCATTCTGTGGGTGCGCGGCGATTCCAATACGCCGCTGTACTGGAACCGGCCCGACAAATCGGCGGAGACGATCCGCGAGGGCGGCTGGATCTACACCGGCGACCGCTTCGTGCGCGACAGCGATGGCTTCCATTTCTTCCGCGGCCGCGCCGACGACCTGATCAAGATCTCAGGGCAATGGGTCTACCCGCTCGAAGTCGAACTGTGCCTTGCCGAACACCCCGATATCAGGGAGTGCGCGGTGTTCGCCGTCGAACTGCCGGACCGGCGCATGACGCTGAAGGCTGTCGTGGTGATGAACGAGGGCGAGTTCGATCCGGACGATGCCACGAAGAAGCTGCAGGACTACGTGAAGGCGAAACTGCTTCCTTATAAGTATCCGCGGGAGATCAGGTTCATCGAGGAACTGCCGAAGACCGGCACGGGGAAGATCGACCGGCAGGCGTTGTTGAAGATGTAGCGGCAACAAACTCGGTGTCGTCCCTGCGAACGCAGGGACCCATAAACACCGGCGGTTGCTGTTATGGAAGGCGCCGGCCAAAGCGCCTTCTCGATAGATCACGCGGTATGGGTCCCTGCGTTCGCAGGGACGACGGCAGTGTAACTTCGCGCTACCCCGCCAACCCCGTTCCGCCATACAGCCACGCCAGATCGGCGTACCACTCCTCCGACGTCTTCGCGCCCATGATCGCATTGCGCAGCCGGGCATGTCCGCCGGCGGGGTGATAGATGTGCTCGCCGATGGCGCGGGACATCAGCTGCACCTTTGCGGTGCGGAGGAAGCGCTGCGCGCGGTAGGCTTCCAGCGCAGTGGCAAAATCATCATGCGCCGACAGCATGTGCGACAGGCACACCGCGTCCTCCATCGCCTGGCAGGCGCCTTGTGCGAAATATTGCAGCATCGGATGCGCGGCGTCGCCGAGCAGCGCGACACGGCCGTCGACCCAGCGCTCGACCGGATCGCGGTCGCACAACACCCACAGCCGCCAGTTCTTGCCGTGACGGATGATCTCCTGCGCGCGCGCATGCACGTGTCCAAAACCCTGCATGACTTCTTCGTCGGACACCGGCTTGCCCGCGACCGGCTCCGGCGCGTCGTTGTGATAGGTGACGACGAGGTTGAACACCTTCCAGCCCGAGAGCGGATAATGCACGATGTGGCATTTCGGGCCGGCCCACAGCGTCGCCGCGTTCCAGCGCAAATCTTCCGGCATTTGCTCGGTCGGAATCACCGAGCGGTACGTGGTATGGCCGGACACCCTTGGCGGCCCGTCCGCGACGACCTGCTTGCGGACGTTCGACCACAGCCCGTCGGCGCCTATCAATAGCGATCCCGTGACGCGCTCGCCATTCGCCAGCCGCGCAGTGACCGACGAGCCGTCCTGATCGTAGCCAGTCACCTCGCTGCTCACACGCAGCTCGATCAAATCATGATCCTGGCAGGCGCGCAGGAAAACGCCGTGCAGGTCGCCACGATGCACCACCGCATAGGGATTGCCGAAGCGCGTGCGAAATGCCTCACGCAGATCGACATGGGTGATCTCCTCGGCTGTGAGCGCATCCATCAGCCGAAGCTGATCGATATAGACGGCCATGCTTCGCGCCGCCTCGCCGACGCCGAGATAATCGAAGGCGTGGAACGCGTTCGGGCCGAGTTGGATACCCGCGCCGATCTCGCCGAGCGCCGAGGCCTTTTCCAGCAGGATCGAGCGGATGCCTTTTTGCGCCAGCCCCAGGGCTGCGGTAAGCCCGCCGATGCCACCACCTGCAATCAGGACCGGTCGCGCGTCCATCAGCCCGACTTTCCCAGATGTTCGAGCGCGTCCTCGGCGCGCAGCGGCACGCGCGAAGCCTCGTTGTTGAGATCGACCAGCTGCGTCATCAGCGCCAGCAGGGTCTTGCGGTCGGCAGGCTTTAGCGGCTGCAGCATTCGCGTTTGCGCCCGATCCACCGATGGCATGATGTCGCGCAGCACGGCCGCGCCCGGTTTGGTGAGATAGAGCAGCTTGACGCGCTTGTCCTCGCGCGACGGCTTGCGCTCGACCAGGGCCTTGCTCTCCAGCCGCTCGATGACGTTGCCGAGCGTGGAGCGGTCGAACGCGATCACCGCCGACAGCCGCGTCGCGTCGATGCCGGGATGGGTATGGATCGCCACCAGCGACGCATATTGCACCGGCGTCAGGTCGAACGCCCTGCACTCCTCGACAAAGATCGAGACCGCGATCTGCTGCATCCGCCGGAACAGATAGCCCGGCGCGGTGTAAACCGCATCCATCGTGATGGTTGAGGGTTTACTCGGCATCGGGCTGCTTGTCGGGTGCGGCGTCCGCGAACGCCTTCATTTCCTTTGCCGCGGCCTCGGCCCTGAGCAGGCGCGGATAGGCCGAGACGTCGACGCCAAAGCGCCGCGCATTGGCAAGCTGCGGCACCAGGCAAAGATCGGCGATGGTTGGCGTCGTGCCGAAGCAGAACGGCCCCTTCTCGCCGGCGATCAGGGCCTCGCAGGCAGCGAGCCCCTCGCGGTTGGCCCAGGCCGCCCACTCCGTCACCTTTTCCTCCGACAAGCCCGAGCTGCCGCAGGCGGTTCAATACTTTCAGATTCTGCACCGGGTGCGTGTCGCAGGCGAGCGCCATCGCAAAGGCACGCGCTTTTGCCCGCCGCAGCGGATCCTTTGGCAGCAGCCCCGGTTCAGGATGGGTCTCATCCAGCCATTCGACGATGGCGAGCGATTGGGTGAGGACGGCCCCGGCATCGTCCTCCAGCGCCGGTACAAAACCCTGAGGATTGATCGCGAGATAGGCCGGGGCGCACTGCTCGCCCTTGCGGAGATGGTGCGGCAGGTGCTCAGCAGAGAGCGCCTTGAGATTGAGCGCGATCCTGACCCGGTATGCCGCGGCACTGCGGAAATAGCCATGCAGCTTCATCGGAACCTCCCCGGCAGATTATCGTTACGCCTAGACTGGCTGACATTGACGCTACCCACATTGTAAGTATACTGTCAATCTAGACAAGCAAAAATGACGGGAGGCTGATCATGGAAGCCGTGCAGAAGACCCCGGAGCGCGAGGCGTTTTACAGGAAGATCGACGGCGAAAATCTCTCCGCGCTGTGGAACGTGATGGGCGACCTGATCACGCCGGAGCCGAAGAGCGCCTGCCGGCCGCACCTGTGGAAGTTCGATTCGATCCGCGACTACATGACCGAAGCCGGCAAGCTGATCACCGCCAAGGAAGCCGAGCGGCGGGTGCTGGTGCTGGAAAATCCGGGCTTGCGCGGCCAATCGAAAATCACGACGTCGCTGTTTGCCGGCGTGCAGATGGTGGTGCCCGGCGACGTCGCGCCGGCGCACCGGCACAGCCAGTCGGCGCTGCGCTTCGTGCTCGAGGGCAAGGGCGCCTATACTGCTGTCGACGGCGAGCGCACCGCGATGGAGCCGGGCGATTTCGTGATCACGCCGTCGATGACCTGGCACGACCATTCCAACGAGACCAGTGAGCCGATGTTCTGGCTCGACGGGCTCGACATCCCGATGGTGCAGTTCTTCGATGCCTCCTTTGCCGAAGGCTCCAACGAGGACCAGCAGAAGATCACCCGCCCCGCCGGCGACAGTTTTGCGCGCTACGGCCACAATCTGCTGCCGGTCGACGAGAAGCGGTCGTCAAAAACCTCGCCGATCTTCAATTACCCCTACAGCCATACGCGCGAGGCGCTGGAGCAGGCCAAGGCGCGCAACGAGTGGGATGCCTGCCACGGGCTGAAGCTGAAATTCTCCAATCCCGAAACCGGCGATTTCGCGATGCCGACGATCGGCACCTTCATCCAGTTGCTGCCGAAGGGCTTCAAGACCGCACGCTACCGTTCGACCGACGCCACCGTGTTCGCCGCGATCGAAGGCAAGGGCCGCACCAGGATCGGCGATCAGACTTTCGAGTGGGGGGCGCGCGATCTTTTCGTGGTGCCGAGCTGGCATTGGGTCACCCACGAGGCGGAGGCCGACTCGGTGCTGTTCTCTTTCTCCGACCGCCCGGTGCAGCAGAAGCTCGATTTGTTTCGCGAGGATCGCGGCAACGCGTGAGGACGCGTCTATCGTCGTCCCTGCGACCGCAAGGGACCCATCGCCACCGGCCTTCATTGTGCGGAAGGCTTCGGCCAGATCGCCTCATTGATAGATCACGCGGTATGGGTCCCGGCTCAAGGCCGGGACGACAGATCACCGCCAGTGCAGCAGCCGCGCTTCCAACACGTTAAGCGCCTTCCCCACCGCCAGCCCGAACAGCGACAGGATCACCACACCGGCCAATAGCTGATCGGTCTGCATCAGATTTCCCGCCTGCAGCACGAAAGCGCCGATGCCAAATTGCGCGCCGATCATCTCCGCGCTCACCACCAGCAGCAACGCCACCGACGCGGTGATGCGAAAGCCGGCAAGGATCGAGGGCAGCGCGCCCGGCCAGATCACTCGGGTGACGATGGCGTGGAACGGCACGTTGAAACTCTGCGCCATCCGGATCAGGTTGCGCGGCACCGCGTCGACGCCGCTATAGACCGAGATCGCGGTCGAGAAGAACACGCCGAGCGCAATCGTTGCGATCTTCGGCTCCTCGCCGATCCCGAGCCACAGGATCAAGAGCGGCAGCAGCGCGATTTTGGGAATCGGGAACAGCGCCGAAATGAAAGTGATGCCGACGCCGCGCGCCAGCGTCGACAGCCCGATCCCGAATCCGACGATCACGCCGGCCACGGTGCCGAGCACCCAGCCGCTGCCTATCCGGATCACCGAAGCCGAAACGTGCTGCCAGAGCGCCCCTGATATCGCGAGCTTGTACATCGCGATCGCAATCGCCGAAGGCGGCGGCAGGAACAGCGGATTGACCCAGCCTGCGCTGCCGGCCAATTGCCAAAGCGCGATCACCAGTGCGAGCGCGATCCATCCCGAGTAGCGTCCCGCATTTGGCGTAAAACCACCGCCACGAAATTCCACCGGTCTCGGCTTGCTCTCGATCCGGTTGCGTAGGCCGTGACGGCGCGCGGTCAAGCATGCTGGACCTCGCGCTCGGCATCGATCGCCTCCTCGCGGATCAGCGACCACAACTCGTTTTGCAGGCCCAGCAACTTGCCGCGCGCATCGATCGCCCCGCGCTCATCGCGCGTCATCGGGATGGTCACGACCTCGCGGACCCGGCCGGGACGACGCGACAGCACCACGATGCGGTCGGCGAGGCGCACCGCTTCTTCCAGATTGTGCGTCACGTAGACCGCGCCCATGGCGCCGTCGGCCAGCAGACGGATGAAATCCTCCATCAGCAATTCGCGGGTCTGCGAATCCAGTGCTGACAGCGGTTCGTCCATCAGCAGGATCGCCGGCCGCACCGCGAGCGCCCGGGCAATGCCGACGCGCTGGCGCATGCCGCCGGACAATTGCTTTGGATAGGCGCCACGAAATTCCAACAGGCCGGTTCGCCGGAGCGCGTCATCGATAACGGCGCGGCGCGTGGTGGCGGCGAGCGCGGTATGCGCGAGCGGAAACGCGACATTGGCTTCCACCGTGCACCAGGGCAGCAGGGCGAAATCCTGAAACACGAAGGTCAAAGGATTGAGACTGTTGGCCGGCGGCGCGCCGCGCAGTTCGGCGCGGCCCTCGCTCGGGCGCAGCAGGCCGCCAAGGATCGACAGCAACGTGCTTTTGCCGCAGCCGGAGGGACCAACGATCGCGACCACCTCGCCCGACGTCACCGTGAACGACACCTTGTCGAGCACGTGCAACGCGTCGAAGCGGTGGCTGATATGGTCGGCGATCAGGTCCATGATGTATTCTCTTTCGAGCCTTGCGCCGGCGCGCTCCCTCTCCCGCATGCGGGGGAGGGCCGGGGTGGGGGTCTGCCGCGCTCTTACGAGCGCGTCGACCTAAGAGCGAGCTGCGCTCGTCTCGACCCCGCAAGCGGGAGAGGTAAGACACTGCATCAATCCGCCTTCACATAGTCCTTCGCGATGATCGCGTCGGCCGCAAATCCTTTGTCGACAAAGCCCTGCTCCTGCAGCCATTCGATCTGGTTGGCGACGTTTTTGACATCGAGCTTGCCGTCCGGGTCGATATAGGCGCAATTGCCGACCACCTGCTCGACCGGTAGATTGGTGTATTTGGCGATGATCTCGAGCAGCGGCCTTGTCCTGTCGTTGATCTCGGCCTTGCCGTCCTTCACTGAAGCCAGGATCACGTCGTGATATTCGCGATCGGCGCGCGCCAGCGCCAACAACAGTTTCGTTACCAGCGCCTTGTTGTTGAGCGTCTTCGGCGAAGCGAACACGGCGCCGAGCTGCCATGGCGTCTCGTCGCCGACCCAGCCGAGGAATTTTGCGCCGCCGGATTCCATCAGCGGGCGCGCGGTCGAGACCGGCAGCAACGCGGCATCGACGGTTTCGCCCTTCAGCGCCGCCGCGGCGTTCGACAGCGACTGCAACGGCAGCACCTTCAGGTCGGCGAGCTTGAAGCCGTATTTGTCGGCGAGCAGGCCGAGTGAGTAGTGAAAGCTGGATCCGACCTGCGTCACCGCGATGCGCTTGCCCGCGAGGTCCTTTGGTGTCTTCAACCCAGCCGCATAGGCGTTATTGCTGGCGAAATAACCGATCAGGGGATAGCCGGCCTTCTCCCGGCTCATGCCGCCGATCACCTTCAGCGTGCCCTTGCCGGCGAGATTGTAGAGCCCGGCGGTGAACGCTGTGATGCCGAAATCGACATCGCCCGAGGTCGTCGCCACCGCGATCGGCTGCGCCGCGTCGAAGAATTTCAGCTCGATATCAAGCCCTGCTTCGCGGAAATAGCCCTTGTCCTGCGCAATGAACACCGGCGCCGAGGACGACAGCCGCAGCACGCCGATTTTGGCCTTCAGCGCATCGTCGGCCCGCGCCACGCCGGCCGCCATCAGCGCCAGCAGGCCCGTCAGCGCAAGCCGTACAAACTTCGTCATCCGGTCTTCTCCTTCTCTTTTTGTTTTGTCACAGCCCCTCCACGTAGGTCGTCCCGGCGAACGCCGGGACCCATACGCCGCGGCGGTTGTTGCCTACAGAAGGAATCTGACGCCTGCGCCAAACCGAAAGGCCGCGGCGTATGGGTCCCTGCGTTCGCAGGGACGACGTAACACATTTCATCTTTCTGGAGCGCACATCTACAGGCCTTCGGGCACGCTCTGGTCCCGCCCGATGAAGGCGCCCTGCTGTTTCAACGCTTGTTGCAACTTTTCGACGGCAATGTGGCGCGGACTCGTATTGCCCGACAGCGCCAGCGCCGCGGCCAGGCCGGCGGCCTCCCCCATCGCAAAACAGGCGCCGGACACCCGTGCCGCCGATTGGCCGTCATGGGTCATCGAGGCGCAGCGGCCGGCCATCAGCAGATTGTCGATGCCTTCGGGCACCAGCATGCGATACGGCAATTCGTTGAAGCCGCGCGATTCCGGGATCGGCGGGAACTTGAAGATGACGTCTCCGGCGACATGCTGCTCCATCGGCCAGCCATTGACGCCGATGGAATCCGGCAAACGAGGCGCAGCCGAGCACGTCGTCGCCTGAGAGCATATAGCCGCCGACCACCCGCCGGGTCTCGCGAATGCCGAGCTGCGGGGGAAGATCGACGATGTAGGATTTTTCAAAACCAGGCACCGTGCGCAGGAATTCGAACGCCTGCAACGCCTGACGGCGGCCTTCGATCTCGCCACGTGTCATCTGGTCCGGTTCAAGCCCGTTGACCGCAGTGCCGTCCTCGCGCGCGAGCTGGGTGAAGTTCACCCGCCATTCGATCGGATGCCGTTGCGGCCGCACGATCGCAGCCTTGCGCGGAAAGCGATGCGTGCCCGCGGCCACGGCCTTTTCCATCAGGACCGGGATCGTCCGCCAGGCATCGCCGGCTTTCTCGGGATCGATGCCGTTGAGGCGAAGCATCATCGACGGGTAGAGCATGCTGGCCTTCATTGTCGCCGACTTCAAAGGGCGCGCGCGCCCACGCCGCGAGATCGCCGTCGCCGGAGCAATCGATGAAGATGCCGGCGCGCACCGCCTGACGCCCGGCCTTGGTCTCGACCATCAGCGCATCGACATGTCTTTCATCCTGCATCACGACGCCGGCGCCGAGCGCATGAAAGAGAATGTCGACCTTGTGCGCGGCAAGCAGATCATCCGCCGCGATCTTGTAGGCCGCGGTGTCGTAGGCCTGCGCAAGGATCTTGCCCAGGATCAGATGCGGCGCGTTGAGTCCGTCGAGCCGGTCGATCCGCGCCAGCAGATCGGAGGCGACGCCCTGCACCACCCGGTGCATCTCGCCGTGAACATTGGCATGCAGCCCGCAGAAATTGGTAACGCCGGCGGCGGTGCCCATGCCGCCGAGAAAGCCGTAGCGTTCGATCAGCAGCGTGCGCCGACCAGCCCGCGCGGCAGCAACCGCGGCAGCGATGCCTGCCGGCCCGCCGCCGAGCACGGCGACTTCATATTCGCCGTAGAGCGGAATCTGGCGCGCGGGTTCTTCGATGGTTTTGAGGGGCAAGTGGTCGGTACCGGATGACGAGTGCGTGATAATGCCCCGGCCGGGCGAATTTGGCTATCGCGTCGGATGCCCGGGAGCGCGCCGGGCCCGAAACGATGCGCCGGCAGGACGTGATGGCCGATGTGAAACGCCACGCAAAGATACGCCACGAGCCACGGATTCGCGCCGTATTGCCCGCATGTCCCGCGCATTAACCATGAACTGGTTAACGATTGCGCGAAAACGCCGGTCTTAAGGTTAAGCGCTGTTTAACAGCACAAGTGCTTGGCTTGTCAGCTAAAAGGGCTGTGGAACAACGCCAGGCCTATCGCGCGGCAAATTGTCCATCGAGAATTGTTGGGGTGTAGAGACTTTCCAAAATGTTTCGTCGAACGCAAACATCATTGCTCTCGGTGATGGCCGGCATTTTTTTCGCCGCCGTAACACTGCTGCCAACTACCGCGAGCGCGGCCGGCGATTGCCTTGCCAATCCCGCTGGCGTGGCACCCAGCGGAAAGCACTGGTTCTACCATTTGAATCGTGTGACCCGGCAGAAGTGCTGGTATCTCGGCATGAAGCGGCCAACCGTTCAAAGTGCCGCCTTGCGGAAGTCTTCCAAGCCGTCAGTTGCTGCAGGAAAGTTATCCAGTTCGCTTCCGCCTTCGATCGCCGATGCACAGGCAAGTATCCAGGACACCGTGAATGAAGCCACGGCGCGGAACGAAATCGCATTGTCCGAGGCGGGCCTTGCCAAAGAGGTCACCTATGAAGACCTCCTGAAGTCGACGTTTGGATCGCGCTGGGCAGATCCGGTCGATACGGCGCGTCCGTCCGGTTTCCAATCAGGCCGGCGTTCTCTGGCCGTCGCTGGCTTTGAGGCGAGATCCTTCGAAGCCGCCGATCGTCTCGTCGCCAATGCGGCGTCGCCTGCCGATGCCTTGGGGATTCTGCTGGCGTCGGCCGGAAGCGCACTTGTCCTGCTGGGTTTCTGCGGCAGGCTATTCCTTCGTCAACGCGACCAGTCGTCCAATCCGGAATATCCGACCCCGCTGCATCTTCCGAGTTTTGAAGGCGCTTCAGAGTATCCCGTTCACGCGAGCGCACCGGGCGACCTGGACGTCTCCGCCGAGCGCGATCTCTATGGAGTTCCATCTGCCACGCTTCAGGCGCGGGAACGTGCCGCGGGCGCCGCGGACTTCGCACAGGCGCCAACGCCGCTGTTCATGCCCGGCAAGAACCGCCCCTCGATATCAGCCAACGCTACGCATGGACCGCGACGCCTGGCTGAGACGGCAGCCGAATGATCGATCGAGATTCTTGCCGGAAATAGTTTGTTACGTAAAAGGAGAAACGCCTCATGAATACCATGAAACAAGATCAGAACGACGGCCGGTTGACGGACCTCGCCAAGCTCGAATCGGATATAGCAGCGGCTATGCCGGAGCGCGCGCCGTTGCCGTCGATCAAGGCGCCACCGGTGCAAACCGGACCGATGCCTGACTACGTCGAGCATCAGGACGGTGTTCCGCGCGTCGGAGCGCTCAGTGCCGAGGCCGTGGTGCGCGACTACGAAGCCGCAGCCAAGGAAATCGAGGCGATGGGCGCCGAAATGATCGATGCGGCACGGAAGTGCGAGGCGATGACCGCCGAAGTGCATTTGGCCATTGCCTACATGCACGAAACCGCGGCGGCCTATCGTGAGGATGCCAAGCGGATCTTCAAGCGCATCGAGGATTGCTCGTTCCTGACTGAGCAGGTTCGCAAGACCTGCGAGGCGCTCAAGGAAAAGATTGCAGATACCAGTCAGACCGCCTGAGGCATTTGGGCGATCTGGTCGCCCTGTTGAGACCGGCGCTCAGGTCCCTACCTGTAGCGGCGAGGTGAGCTTGCGCAACGCCGCGATCACCGAGAGCGCGGTAATCCGACCTGTCTTCGGATTCTCCGAAGGGATGTTCTCGATCGACATCGTGAACGAGGCCGAGTCGGACTCGACCTTGATCTGATGGCAGTTCCGGCTCACCGCCGGATCGGCCCAGATTTCGATGGTCGTGCGGTCCGGGCCGATGCCTGCCAGCGACAACGCCGCCACGACGTTGACATTGGCCGGAAATGCCGCGGCGGCATCCCGCGCCGAACCCTTGAACACACACAGCGCGGACTTCAACCCGTCGAGGGAGATCCCCTTCTCGATCAGGTACGGCGCGCCGGCGAGACCTGTCGGCGGCTTGCGGGTGACCATCTGCACCGAGCTGATGGTGCCTTCGGCGGCGGCGCGAAACCGCGTCGAACCCGATCAAGGCGCCGGTCGGCACGATGATCTGGCCGCCTCGGGCGCGCGCGAGATCGATGAGCTCGGGACGGGGCAGCAGCGCACTGGAGCTGAGCACCATGACCTGCTTGCCGGCGCTCAGCATCGGCCGGCATATCTGGTCGAGGATCGCCGCCGGCGCACATTCGACGACAAGGTCGGCATGGTCGGGCAGATCGTCGAGCGAGATCAGCGGACAGGCGATGCCTTCGCGGTCGAGCCAGGCCTGCGCCTTGGCTCGATCCCTTGCAACGACGCCGGAGAGAGCGAGGCCCGGCATCCCCTGAGCAAGCTTGCGCGCCAGGGTTTTGCCGATCTCGCCCAGCCCGGCAATGGCGATACGCTTGGAAGACAAATTCTGCTCCTGTGATCGCGGCATCATTCTCGTTCTCGATCCTGGGCCGCATGGAATACGCCCAGGATCAGCACCTCGTCTGGATCGGCCGCGCCGGTTTGATAAACGCTAATATAGGGCAAGCCACGCACGACCCATTCATGGGTACCCGGCACACGGCCGATATGCCCCATACGCGGAAATTCACCCAACTGGCTGGCAGCTGAACGGATTCGGGCAGCGACCTGTGTGGCCGCCGCGGAATTGCGATCTTTGATGTAGCTGTAGATTGCAGCAATATGATCCCGCGCTTCCTCGGTGAAGCGCAGCCTTACAGGCCGCATGACTTCCAAAGCGCCGCCATCTGCTCATCCGTTGCGAGCGTTCCCCGACCCTCGCGAATACTCTGCTGGATGCGGACCACCTCCCGGGCTTGAGCACCGGTCAAGCGATAGCCGCTTGTGTCCTGCCGCTCCATTTCGAGCAGGACTTCTGCCGCATCCTCCTGGCTCTCCTTCGGCCAGTGCCGAACGCACTCAATGAGTTCCTCGAGATCTTTCGCTGTCATGGCTCTAGTATAGCAAACTCTGCCGCGCTCGCTACTGCTGTCTCAGACGTATCGGCGCCACAGAAGAACTTACTTCCCTCCCGCCCCCCACTTCGCGGCGCGCTTCTCCGCGAACGACGCCAACCCCTCGGACGCCTCCCCGGTCTGACGCCGGTCCGAATGCATCCGCACCAGCCGCGCATAGGCGTCGTCGTCGACACTCATGCCGCCGAACGAACTTTCCAGCGCAAGCGCCTTGGTCTCGGCCATGGCTTGCGGACCGTTGGCCAGCAACTGCTCCACGACTTTGGCGCCGGCGGCTTCCAGCTCGGCCAGCGGCACCACTTCGTGCACCAGACCGATACGGCGGGCATCGGCCGCGCCAAAGCGTTCGCCAGTCAGCGCGTAGCGGCGGACCTGACGGACGCCGATGGCGTCGCAGAGTTGCGGGATGATGATGGCGGCCGTCAATCCCCAGCGGACTTCGGTGATCGAGAACAGCGCATTGTCGGCGGCGATCACGACGTCGCACGCCGAGATCACGCCGGTGCCGCCGCCGAAACAGCCGCCCTGCACCAGCGCCACCGTCGGGATCGGCAACGTATTGAGCCGCTGCACCGCCTCGAACGTGGCACGCGACACCGCTTCGTTGTCCTCCGCCGATTTCGGCCGCACGCCGTTGATCCATTTCAGATCGGCGCCGGCCTGGAAATGCTTGCCATTGCCCTTGAGGACGACGACGCGGAGGTTTGGCTTTTTGCCGAGTTCATCCATCGCTGCGAGCACGCCGTTGATGAGGCCGGCGTCATAGGCATTGTTCACCTCGGGACGATTCAGCGTGACGGTGGCGACTCCGCTCTCGCTAAGATTCCACAAAACCGGATTGGCAGTCATCAGCGGCCCCTTTTTTCGGCATCTTGTTATGCCGGACAATAGGCCGGGATCGCAGCCGCTGTCACGGGCGGCCGACTATCTTCGGCCGCGCCGCTGCATCATGTCAGCCCTGTCGGTAAAGGAGGTCCGCCGCGGGCCGATCGCCTCGAACTGGGCTTTCTGCTCGTCGTTCAGCGTCGCATAGAACCGGTCAAGCGCGGTGCGCACCTGGCTGACGGCCTGCAGCATGGTGTCGAGCCGCTTGCCGGCGGCGGCGAGCCGCGCCGGCGGCGTGAGGTCGTCATCTGCCCGGCACGATACGGTCAGCATGTCGGCGGCCTTGGCACTTGCTTCCTGCAGCGCGGTGAGGTCCGCACGTTGCGCTTCCGTCGGGCGCAGCCGCGCCTCGATCTCATCAGCCGGCCATTTCAGCGCCGAAGGCTGCGCCACGTCACACGCCTGCGCCAATGACCTGTTGCCGCGCCTGCCGGTTTTCCTTTCCTGATTCTCGGCGACGGCATTCAGCCGCGCCTTCTGCTCGTCGTTCACGAGGCCGTAGAACTTGTCCAGCGCCGGTTGCACCGTCGCGACACCGGCGATCATCGCCTCGATGCGCTGCTGCATCGACGCCAGCCGCCCGGATGCCGTCAGCGCAATCGTCGTCGGGCACGCCGCCTTGATCTTTTGTGCCGCGGTGACCGATGCATTGGCGAGATCATCGAGGGCTGTGCGCTGCACCTCGGTGGGATCGATCGCCTGCGCGATCAAATCGATCGGGAGGCCGGCGATTTCACGGCTGTCCTCGCCGCACAACAGCGTCAGCCGGTCGGGTGCGGTGCCGCCGCGCGGCGGCAGGTAGCCGGACAAGGCCATCGTAGTCATAAGGCCCGAACAAGCCGGCATAAATGTCGTCGTAGCCATAGTACCAGAACGGGGCGCCGGTGCGCGGTCCCCACAGCGCATAGTCATAGATGTCGAAATAGGCGAACGGCCAGAACAGCGGCCCGACCCAGCCGTATCCGCCATTGCCGTGCCGCCACCATCCGCCGCCTCTCGACCGGCCGTATTGCCAGCCCGCGAGTGCCGCGCCCGCGGCGACTCTCGTTCGCATGCCGGGACTATGCAGGGCAGCCGTGTGGCGATAGCTGCGGGCGACTGCGCGCGCGTTCATCGGACGGCTGCCGCCCGTGAAATTCATGCGCTGCGGGGAGAACGAACGATGCGCGGAGAATGAACGGTGATGCGCCTTGCCGTGGAAATGGCCACCGCCGTGGTGGCCACCGCCATGATGACCGCCGCCGCGGCCACCACCGTGACCGCCACCATGGCCACCCTTGGCGATCGCAAAGTCGGCCACGGACAACGCCGCGGCGAAAACAATGGCGGCAATTCCCAGTACGAGTTTTGACATGGCGCGTCCCTTCGCTGCACGTCCTTTTCATCGCTGGCGCCGCGAGCTTGACGGCATGCGGATGAACGCCGTCTGAACGGCAGGGTTCCTGCACGGCATCAAGGCCGCGAACTCCGCAACCCGCCCTGTGCCGCGGACCGGTTGCGTCGGAACAAGGCTTGTGAAAACTAGTCGGGACGAACATTCCCTCCAGCAGGACTTCCTTCACATGCGGATATGCGTTTTCGGTGCCGGCGCCGTCGGCAGCCATTTTGCGGTGCGGCTCGCGCTGGCGGGGCATGATGTTTCCTGCGTGATGCGGGGCGCGCATCTCGACGCAGTAAAGGCCAATGGCCTCACGCTGCGCGTCGGCGACGCCGAATTCAAGGCCAAGGTGAGCGCGTCTGACGATCCCGCCGCGCTCGGTCCGCAGGATGTAGTCATCTGCACATTGAAGGCGACCGCCCTCCCCAGCCTCGCGACCGGCCTGCAGCCCCTGCTCGGCGAGGACACCGCCGTGGTGTTTGCGCAGAACGGCATTCCCTGGTGGTACGATATCGGGCTTTCAGCAAAACATCCTCCCGTTCCGGATCTGGCCTTTCTCGATCCCGGCGGCCGGCTGCGCGCAGCGATCCCGAAAGAGCGGATCGTCGGCGGCGTGGTGTTTTCGTCCAACGAAATTATCGCACCCGGCATAGCGGCTAACCTTTCGCCGGAGCGCAACCGGCTCCTGATCGGCGAATGCGACGACCGCCCGAGCGCGCGGATCGCGCAGCTGCGGGCCGCGCTCAATGCGGCAGCCATCGAGTCACCGGACGTGAAGGAAATCCGGGAGACGGTCTGGTCGAAACTCCTGACCAACATGTCGATGTCGGTGCTGTGCCTGTTGACCGGGCAGACCGCGCGCGCCGTCCGCGACGATCCCGCGCTCGCCGATGTGGTGCCGCGCCTGCTCGACGAGGCCGGCAACGTCGCGCAAAGCGCTTTCCCGGAGGTCAAGCGCGTCACCCGCTCCGGCCCCGCGCCGGACCACAAGCCGTCGATCCTGCAGGATTACGAACTCGGCCGTGCCATGGAGATCGACGTGCTGGTCCGCGCGCCCGCCGCATTCGCGCGCGCCGCCGGACTTTCGACCCCGATGCTCGACTTCTTGGGCGCACTGGCAATCCGCCAGGCGCGCGACAAGGGGCTCTATCAGGGCTGACGCCGGCCGCCGCGACCCGGGCGATATTCCGCTCGGACAACTTTTCGCCGGCAACGGGATCGGGTACATCCACAAATGATGATCGGATGTCTCGCAAGGCCTGGCAGATGAAAAAGGCGAAGAATGCAGTCCAGCCGGGCGCCCCCGCACTTGAGAAGGGGCTGGATTTGCTCGAAGCGCTGGCCGCGGAGGCGCGCGGCCTGAGCCAGAAGCAGCTCGCCGTACGCGTCGGCCGGTCGGTCGGCGAGATATTCCGGATGCTTGTAGCGCTGGAGCGCCGGGGCTATGTCACGCGCGATCCGGTGACGGGTGAATATACCCTGACGCTGAAACTGTTCCGGATCGCGTCGCAATTCCCGCCGACGGAACGGCTGCTGCAGGCAGCACTTCCCGTCATGGAGCAGCTTGCCGGCCGGGTCCAGCTGTCGTGTCATCTCACCGTTCTGCATGGCGAGCAGTTCATGGTGATTGCGCGGATCGAGCCGGAATGGCTGATGGGCTGGTCGGTCAAGGTCGGCGCGGTGTTTCCCCTCACCCAGCAATATGCATCGGCCAAGGTGCTGGCGGCGTTCCAGCTCGAGAGCCGGCGCCAGGAACTCGCCGATGTCATCGCCGCCCAGGATCGCATCAGCGGCAAGAAAGCCCTCGCGGCACTGGACCGGATTTCCGCCGAGGGCGGCAATTTTTCCAACGACGACGGCTATACCCGCATTCTCGCTTATAGCTGTCCGATCGTCGAAGCATCGGGGCGCGCAGTGGCGGCCCTGACGGTCCCGCTCGTGCGGCAGGACAAGATCCCGGCCCAGGAAGCTGCCGCGATTGCAAGCGAGCTTCGCAAGGCGGCGAAGACAGTCTCCGAAAAAATCGGCGCCAGCGCCGTCGGCTGAATTACCCCGCCGTTATTCCGTCATCCACCACCCACGCGGCACCGTTGACATGTGCAGCACCATCGGATGCCAGAAACGCCACGACATCGGCGATGTTCTCCGGCTTGCCGTAGCGGGCTGAGCCTGCGCGCTTGAAGTCCTGCGCATTGCGGCTGGCCTGATCATTCAGCTCGCGGATCATGCGGGACTCAATAGGTCCTGGCAGGATCGCATTGACCCTGATGCGCGTCCCCGCCACCTCCAGCGCCGCTGTCCGGGTCAGGCCCAGCACCGCATGCTTGGAAGCGACATAGCCGGACAGCCCAGCGCGACCGCGGATCGCGGACGTCGATGCCGTATTGACGATCGTGCCCCATCCCCGCGGGATCATCTTCGCCAGCACATACTTCAAGCCAAGAAAGACGCCCTTCACATTGACCTGCAGCAGTCGGTCGAAGACGTCATCGGGATATTCATGCAAAGGCGCGACGACGCCTTCGATCCCGGCATTGTTGGCAAAAATGCCGATCGGTCCGAACCCGGCTTCGACCGCATCGACGAAACCCGCCGTCTGCTGCGGACTGGAAACATCGGCCCGGATCGCCATCGCCTTGCAGCCAACCGCCTCCACCAAATGCGCGGTCTGCGCCGCCGCGCGCTTCATCGATATCGACGATCGCGACGGCCCTGCAATTCCGGGCCAGCCGCAACGCAATCGCGCGACCGATATCACCACCGCCGCCGGTGACAAGTGCCACCGGCCGGCCCAATTCGCCCGCTCCGGTCATGACTTGAGGAAATCGCAGCCGCCCTCTTCCAGCGGCCGCCACGCTTCGCTCGGCGGAATGGTCTGGATCACCTTGTAGTAGTCCCAGGGATATTTCGATTCGTCGGGCTTCTTCACCTCGAACAGATACATGTTGTGGAGTTTGCGGCCGTCGGCCCGGACCGTGCCCTTGCCGAACAGCGGATCGTCCGTCGGCAGCTTCTTCATCTCCTGCACGACTGCCTTGCCGTCGCTGGACGCACCGAGCTGGTCCACCGCCTTCAGATAATGCAGTGTCTCGGCATAGACGCCCGCCTGAATCGCCGTCGGATAGCGGCCGTTGTTGCGCGGGGCGAAACGCTTTGCAAAGGCGCGCGTTCCCTCATTCAGGTCCCAGTAGAACAACTCGGTGAACTGCAGACCTTGTGCGGCCTTCAGTCCGAGGGAGTGCACGTCGCTGAGATAAAGCACGGTCGCCACGACCCGCTGGCCGCCCTGCGGAATGCCGAACTCGACCGACTGCTTGATCGAGTTGATCGTGTCGCCGCCCGCATTGATCAATGCGATGACTTGCGATTTCGATGCCTGGGCCTGAAGCAGGAACGACGAAAAGTCCTGGCTGTTGATTGGCGTGCGGACGCCGCCGACGACTGTGCCGCCGAGCTTCTGAACCACGTTCTTGACTTCAGCCTCCATCGCGTGCCCGAACGCGTAGTCTGCGGTCAGCGTGAACCAGGTCTTGCCGCCCCCCGCCAGAACCGCCCGCGTCGTCCCCGACGAAAGCGCATAGGTATCGTAGGTCCAGTGGACCAGATTCGGCGAGCAGGATTTCCCGGTGAGGTCGGACGACGAAGACCCTGACACCAGGATAACCTTGTTGGCCTGCTGCACGATGTTACGGACCGCGAGCGCCACGGATGAGTTCGGGACATCGATGATCGCTTCCACATTGTTGCGGTCGATCCACTCCCGGGCAATGTTGACTCCGAGATCGGCCTTGTTCATGTGATCGCCGCCCAGCACCTCGATCTGGCGCTTCATCTTGTGCGGCCCTGCCAGGAAGTCCTCGACCGCCATTTTGGCGGCAGCGAGCGAACCCGGCCCGCCGATGTCCGCATACAGGCTGGACATGTCCGAGAGTACGCCGATACGCAGCGGCGTGGCATCATTCGCATGCGCTCCCGCGAAAGCGCCTGCGGATAGGGCCAGTGTCGTGATGCCGGCCAATATCCGGCGGCGCGGAAACAGCCTGTCCATGGTCGAAGCCTCCCTTTGTCTGGCCCGAGCCCTTTGTCCCGGTGCCGGTTGTTACTGCCCGCACGCATTGGCGCGCGGATTCGTCACGTTACGGAATCAGCCGTTCGATCAGCCGCCTGTCCTCGACCTCGAAGCCGCCGCCATAGACGTCGGACACCATGAAGTGCGCGCCCAATATCTCCGGCTCGAGGTCCGCGATCGGATCGTATTCGCAAGGATGCAGCGCCATGGTGCAGCGCCCCGGCGTCGGCGCCGAGTATTTCAGCGGCGTGCGTCGGTAGGCGATGTCGGCATAGGCCGTTTCCAGGCGTTCGGGATGCGGCAGGCGACGCACGTGAATTTCGCCGGCGGGCAGTTCCGCGCCGTCGACGATGCGAACGATCGGTGCGGCCGGGTCCGGCGTGAAGCTGAAATCCGCCAGCGGAATGCCGCGGCGTCGGACCCAGCCGGCGATCGATCCGTCAGCGCGTTCGTCGAACGCGTAGTGAGTATCCTTCTTGGTGTAACCAAAAACCTCGCGGCCGGCGCAAATCCCCATCGGGTCGCTGCAATACATGAAGATGTGGGTCTCGGTGAACAGCCCCTTGTATCGAACGGGCACGGTGACCATCAGGTCGAACATTTCTCCGGCATGCACCGCCATCGAGTGGCCTGGCGACAGCATGAACCGAAAGGCAACGCGATCGCTGGCGATCTCGAACGGCGTATCCGAAAGCAGCTTCGCAACCTTCGCAGGCTTCACCCGCGTCATGATCTCGACCGTCCGCAGCGTGCATCCCCACTCGACGGGATAGGCGGGCGAGTACGGCGGATTGACGCCGCTGTTCGGCTTGAGCTGATAGTCACCGAACATGCGGCGCTTCGGGTCGTTTATATCGGTCATTGCAATCCTTCTCTGTGTGACGGCCGGGTTCGCTGCGACATGGCTCAACGCATCGCGCCTGCCTGCGCGTTCTTCATCAGCACTTTCTGCTGGTCGCCCATGACATGGGCGTGGAACGCAACCGCCGCGTCGGACAGATCGTGGTCTGGCGCATACTCCGGCTCGAAATTGCCGAACCGATCGACGCCGCGAACGAGCGTTGCGCTGTCGCGCGTTCCGACCACTTGCCGGACATGGGTTGGAAGGTAGCGAATAGCAAAACCGATCCGGCGCTTTGCCGAAGGGTTGGGGTCCGATCCATGGATCAGGCGAACATGGTGAAGCGACATCTCGCCTGGCTCAAGCGAGAGCATCACGGCGGTGCTGCCATCGACGTCCACCGCGATCTCCTGACCACGTGTCAGCAGATTGTTCGCCGCGAACGTATCGCGGTGCGCGACCTGCTCCAGCTTCTGCGTATCGGGAATGACGCGCATGGCGCCGTTCTCGGCCGTGCTCTCGGAAAGTGCGACCCAGGCCGTGACGATGTCTGCGGGATCCAGCCCCCAATAGGTCGAATCCTGATGCCACGACACGAAGCCGGGATCTCGCGCTTCCTTGATGAAGAACGTGCTGCTCCAGCAAAGAATGTCAGGGCCGATCACGCCTTCGACCGCGTCGAGAATCGCGGGATGTCGGATCAGGCCGTCCAGCCAGGTGAACAGGAGATGGCTCTTGTGGCGCATCGCCCCCTTCAGCACGCCATGCGCCGTCTCGTGCGCTTCGAGGCGCACGCGAAGCATTGTCGGCCTCCGTGGCCGGCATCACCCTGATCGGCGCGTAGTAGCCGTGCTCGCGGTAGTGAGCGACTGCGGCCTCGGGAAGGCCTCCCATGTTTTCCTCATTTCATATATGTTTTTTATATTCCATATATGAAATTCAATTCCGGGCGCGAGTCAAGCGCTAACGGATGCCCGCCGGTTCCGGCGGGCGCACCAAAAAGGGCGTTGCCTGCGTGCCGCGCCGCCGGACCTTCGACACCGATGCTCGACATGGTGGCCGCGCTTGTCATCCGCCAGGCGCGCGCCAAGGGCCTCTATCAGGGCTAGCCGACCTGCCCGATGCGGAGCCGATCAGATGGCTTGCAACCCGAGCCGCTGAAACAGCTTCCGGTCAGCTTCGTGTTCCGGATTACCGGCCGTCAGCAAGGTGTCGCCGACGAAGATCGAATTCGCACCCGCAAAGAAGCAAAGCGCTTGCGTCCCATCGCTCATCGCCGAGCGGCCCGCCGACAGACGGACATATGATGTCGGCATCATGATGCGCGCAAGCGCTACGATGCGGACAAATTCGATTGGCTCGATCGGCGCTGATTCCGCAAGCGGTGTGCCGGCGATCGGAATCAGCATGTTGATCGGAACGCTTTCCGGCGGCTCCGCCAGATTTGCAAGCGTCACCAGCATGTCGACGCGGTCGGCTTCCTGCTCGCCCATGCCGAGGATACCCCCGCAACACACTTTCATGCCGGATTGCCGAACATTTTCCAGCGTGGCGAGGCGATCGGAAAATGTGCGCGTTGACGTCACCTGCGGATAGTAGTTCTCCGACGTATCTATATTGTGGTTGTAGTAGTCGAGGCCTGCCGCGCTGAGGCGATCCGACTGGGCACGGTCGAGCATTCCCAGGGTCATGCAGGTCTCGAGCCCAAGCGCCTTCACCGCACCGACTATTTCCACGATGGCGCCCATGTCTCTCGGCTTCGGGTTACGCCACGCGGCGCCCATGCAGTAGCGCGTCGCGCCGCCGTCCTTGGCCCGGCGCGCTTCGGCGACGACCCTTTCGACATCCATCAGTTTCGAGGCAGCAAGCCCGGTCGAGTGATGTGAGGATTGGCTGCAATAGCCACAATCCTCCGGGCAGCCGCCGGTCTTGATGTTGAGGAGCTTGCTCAGTTGCACGCTATTGGGGTCGAAATTCTGTCGATGAACGGACTGCGCCATGAACAGGAGATCGTTGAACGGCAGCCGGTAGAGTGACCAGGCGGCCTCTCGCGGCCACGCCGCTGCACCAACAGACGGTGTCGCGACAGTCATCGTCCCATCTCGTGCTTCGAGCATCCTTCGATTCTCCAGATCACGTTACATCCGGCCGTCATCGCACGATGGCGCAACCGGCACCAGCGCGGCTGGGCCGCGCCTGCAAAAACTTGATTACAGGCGCAATCGGACATTGACCGCACAGTGGCGGCCATATCACTCTCGCGCATACCCAAGAAAAAGAAACAGGTAGGAACCAAGCATGCAAATCAAAGGCAAGGTCTGCGTCGTCACGGGAGCTGCGAGCGGCATCGGCGAAGCGGTGGCGCGCGCCTATGCAGAGGCCGGCGCACGGGGCGTCGTCGTCGCCGACCTGAAGAGTTCGCGCGACAAGCTGGCGAAAGTCGCGGGCGATATCGATGGCCTGGCCGTGACCGGCGACGTCGGGCTCGAAGAAGATATCAAGGCGCTGATCGCCGCGGCCGAGGACAAGTTTGGGCCGGTCGACGTATTCTTTTCCAACGCCGGCCTCTCGCGCAAGGGACAGGAGAGCGCCTCCGACGCCGATTGGGACGTGAGCTGGCGGGTGCATGTCATGAGCCATGTGTTCGCGGCGCGCGCGCTGGTGCCCGGCATGCTCGCGCGGGGGTCCGGCTATCTCCTCAACACCGCATCCGCGGCCGGCCTGCTGGCGTCGCTGAACTCGATGCCCTACGGCGTCACCAAGAACGCGGCGATCGCGCTCGCCGAGCATCTTGCCATTCAATACGGCGACCGCGGCATCCGCGTGTCCGTGCTGTGCCCGCAATCGGTGCAGACCGGCATGACGACGCCCGGCCCCAGCGCCGCCAGGGTCGACGGCGTGCTGCAGCCGCCGGAAGTGGCGCGCATGGTGATCGAGGCGATGGAGGCCGAACGCTTTCTCATCCTGTCGCATCCGCAGGTCGCGGAGTACATGCAGCGCAAGGCGTCCAGCCGCGACCGCTGGCTCACCGGCATGCGGCGGCTGCGCGACAAGATCTACGGTGCGCCGCAGTCAGCCTGATGTTTTGGGCGCGAACGGCTGCAGTATCCCGGTGTAGTTCTTCGCACCCGGCGACGCGTAGGCGCCGCGCCGCGACGTCGTGAGCTTCAGGCCGGCCAGCGCCTCGGCCTGTTTTACCGCGGCGGCCACGCCGTCGACCACGGGAACGCCGAACTTTTGCGACAGTTTTTGCGTGAGATCAGCCATCCCCGCGCAGCCCAGCACGATCGCCTCCGCGCCCTTGTCGAGTGCGCGGGCAATCTCGGCTTCGAGTTTCTCCGCCGCATCCGAGCCCGGCTTTTCGAGATCAAGCACCGCGACGTTGCACGCCGTGACCTGCGCCCGCTCTGCAAAGCCATAGCGGCGCACCAGTTCCTCGAGCGGCACGATCGAGCGCGGCAGCGTAGTGACGACCGCGATCCGTTTTGCAATCTGCCCAGCGGTCACCAGCGCCGCCTCGCAAATGCCTACCACCGGGAAGTTAGCCGCCGATCGCGCGGCGTCGAGCCCGGTGTCATCGAAGCAGGCGATAATGGCTGCATCGGCATCCGGCGCGCTGATGAGCGCCTGGATCAGGCCGGGAACGGCGAAGGCCTCGTCGTAATATCCCTCGATCGAGACCGGGCCCATCGAGGATGTCACGGCGGATATTTCGGTGCCCGAGGCGGCGACGGCCCGCGCGGCGGCGCCGATCGTTTCGGTCATCGAGACGGTCGTGTTCGGATTGACGATCAGAATTTTTGTCATGGAGGCATCGTAATGCGTATCGCGCACGGCGCAACTGTATCATCCGTCGTCCCTGCGAACGCAGGGACCCATACGCCGCGGCCCTGCGGAAAGGGCACCAGGAGAGCCGGCTTTCTTCAACAATGCACTGCTGTGGTTATGGGTCCCTGCGTTCGCAGGGACGACAACTGAGAGCTTAGCCGACGACCCCATCGACCCACGCCGCAAACGCATCCAGCGCCTCTGCCATCACTTCGCGATCGTTGCGCCCCGAACTCTTCAGCACGTGGAAGGAATGATCGGCGCCATCAAGCAGATGCAGTGTCGCGCGCGATCCCAGGCCTTTTACGACAGGTTCAAGCAGACTCAGCTCCGCCAGCGCATCGCGCGTGCCCTGTAGAAACAGCATCGGGATTTTGACCTCAGTGAGATGCTTGGCACGGTCGCTGGAAGGCTTGCCGGCCGGATGCAGCGGAAAGCCGAGAAACGCCAGTCCGCGAACGCCGGGCAATGGCGAAAGCGCCTGCGCCTGCGATGTCATCCGCCCGCCGAACGATTTGCCGCCCGCGATCAGCGGCAGCGAGGGAAGGCGTCGCCCCGCCTCCGCCACCGCCGCGCGGACGGCGGCGTGCGCGACCTTGGGCGCATCGGGCCGCTTGCTGCCTTTTTCCATATACGGGAATTGATAGCGCAGCGTCGCAATCCCGCGCTCGCCGAGACCCGCGGCAATCGTCTCCATCGATGCATGGGCCATGCCCGCGCCTGCCCCGTGCGCGAACACGTAACATGCGCGCGCCTGCGCCGGCTGGATCAGCAGCGCTGACACCGCCTCATCGGGATTGATCTCAATTCGGAGCGATTGCGCGTCGGGTGCTTTCATCTGATCTGACGGGTATCCATCTGCTGGGCCGCAACACTATACCGGAAAAGGCCCGGCGAAAGCCGAAAGCGGGTTTGACGCAACGTCAAAGTCAAGCGGCTTTTTCACACGTGTCGACGTCAGAAAACTGGCATGGAATTCCTGGGTATATTCCTGCGCATATTTCGAAACAAATCGATGGGATTTCCGATGCGTCTTACAATGCCGCAATCGGCACGAATTTCTGCCCCAGGCCGAACTGCCGGATTCATGGACAGGCTTACGATGCCACCATAAGATGGTATGATATCGCATCGCACGCCGAGGATGATTCGCTCATCCGGCGCTTTTGATAACAGACGAATATTGCGCGCAAATGGCGCGGCTTTTGAGAAGGGGCGGCCATGCGTGGCAGGACGATTGCAAAGCTTGTTGTCGGGGCATTGATCGTCGGCGGTGTTTACATCGCCTTCAAGGACGATATCACCGCCTTCTGGGACCAGCTTCACCCCAAAATCGCGGAGTATCCGCAGCCGAAGAAAACGGTCTGGCTCGACCAGGGCATCAGCAAGGAAAAGCTGAGCTGGTTCTATCATGCCGACCAGGGCACGCGGACGTTCGGCTTCCCCTACGAATGGTTCATGGCGCTGGAGCAGCCGACGATTCCGTGGCTGATTATCAATAAAGTCGACGACTTCAGCGAGACCGCCTATCTCGATCGCTATGGCTTCATTCCGGACACCATCATCCCGGGCAAGAAGGCACTTCCGATCGGCTTCGCAAAGGGCGGTCCGATGCTGGACCCAACGGGTGCGCCGTGGAAGAACCCGCGCACCAAGGAGGACATGAACGGAGTAGGCCTGACTTGCGCCGCCTGTCATACCGGACGCTTTACCTACAAGGACACCGCGGTCGTCATCGACGGCGGCCCGGCGCTCACCAGTCTCTTCACGATGAAGCAGGGCATGGGCGTCGCCCTGCTGCTGACGCGCTTTATCCCAACCCGATTCAACCGGTTCGCCGAGAATATTCTGGGACCGGACGCCACGGTCGCCGACCGCGAGGCGTTGAAGGACCAGCTCAGCGCGGTCCTGAAGCAATACGGCGAAGTCCAGGCGCTGGAAAAGCGCGTCGCTTCGCAGAGCGTCCTCGAAGGTTACGGACGGCTCGACGCGCTCAACCGGATCGGCAACCAGGTGTTTTCAATCGACCTCAAGAAGCCGGAAAACTACGTCGGCTCCTCCGCGCCGGTGCATTATCCCCGGATCTGGAACACGCCGTGGTTCGACTGGGTGCAGTATAACGGCTCCATCATGCAGCCGATGGTGCGCAACGCCGGCGAGTCGCTCGGCGTATCGTCCGAGCTCAATCTCACCGATCCTTCCAAAGGCCTCTACAAATCGAGCGTAAACGTGGAGTCCCTGTTCGAGATGGAGCAGATGATCAAGGGCGACACACCGCCGAACGCGAAGGACGGCTTCCCGGGCCTGAGGTCTCCGAAATGGCCGAACGACATCCTGCCACCGATCGACCAGAAGCTGGCCGCGCAGGGTGCCGAGCTCTACATGACCCATTGTCAGGAATGCCACCGCCCGCCGGTGTCGGGTGCTGCGTTCTGGGACTTCAACAACAAGGACTGGTGGACGAAGAACGAGGCCGGCGAGCCGATCCTGAAAGTCGAGAACGTTCCGATCTCGCATATCGGGACCGACCCCGCGCAGGCCGCCGACATGCTCAACCGGACGGTTGCGCTGCCCGCCAATCTCGGCATCGACAAGAGCGGCTTCGCATTCGCGCTCGGCGACGTGGTCGCAAAGACCGTCAACTACGTCTTCGACCAGAAAAAGCCGCCGGTTAATCCCGCGGACCGGAAGAAGATCGAGGGTTACATGCCGAACGAGCTTCGCGGCGAGCTGGCCTACAAGGTTCGCCCGCTCAACGGTGTCTGGGCGACGCCGCCCTATCTTCACAACGGCTCCGTCCCGACCGTCGAGGCATTGCTGGGCCCGCCTGAAGACCGGCCGAAGAAATTCTATCTCGGCAACCGCGAATACGATCCCGTGACCCTTGGATACAAGTTCGACAAGATCGAGAACGGTTTCGAATTCGACACCTCGATCCGCGGCAACTGGAATACGGGCCACGAATTCAGGAAGGAATACAGCAAGGAAAAGGAGATCAAAGGTGTCATCGGACCGGCGCTGTCACCCGGCGACCGAAAGGCACTAATCGAATACCTCAAGTCGCTGTAGGAACTTCCGCGCCCGGCGATCGCTGGGCCCGCGTGCGGGCATGTCAGGCCCGCGTCATCGCGGGGACAGGACCACGCCTGCGCAATTGACCGCCAGCGCACTTTACGCTGTTCTATCAGGCATGATCGCGAGCGAATGAAGCGCCGCCGGCAAGAGCGGCGCCGGCCCGCGACGGGAAACGTTTCATTCTGGGAAACCCGCATGCCGCCGCAAAACCAGCCTCAACGTGCGCCGGAAGTCGGCGCAGCCTTCGACGCCGTCATTGTCGGTGCCGGCTTCGCCGGCATGTACATGCTGCACCGCCTTCGCGAACTCGGGTTCACCGCGCGGGTCTATGAGGCCGGTGGGGGCGTCGGCGGCACCTGGTACTGGAACCGCTATCCCGGCGCGCGCTGCGACGTCGAGAGCATGCAGTACTCGTTCTCGTTCTGCGAAGATCTCGACCAGCAATGGGACTGGTCTGAGAAGTACGCGCCGCAGCCGGAGATCCTGAGCTACGCCAACCACGTCGCCGACCGCTTCGACCTGCGCCGGCATATCCTGTTCGACACGCGCGTCACGGCGGCGACCTTTGACGAGAGCAAAAAATGCTGGCGCATCGAGACCGATCGCGGCGACAGCGTGTCGGCCAAATTCTGCATCATGGCCGTAGGCTGCCTCTCGGCGGCCAACCATGTCCCCTTTGAGGGACGCGAGGATTTTCAGGGCCCGATCTATCACACCGGCGAATGGCCGCATGACGGGGTCGATTTCACCGGCCTTCGTGTCGGCGTCATCGGCACCGGATCGTCGGCAATCCAGTCGATCCCGATCATCGCCGGACAGGCCGCAGCGCTGACGGTGTTTCAGCGCACCGCAACCTACACCGTACCGGCCTGGAACGAGAAGCTGACGCCGGAGTATCGCAACGCAATCAAGGCCGACTACCCGGCCCTGCGCGCCAAAGCCCGCGCACGGCCGACCGGTTTCTATTTCCCGTTCAACATGAAGCCGGCGCTCGAAGCCACGCCGGAGGAACGCGCGCGGCAATATGAAGAAGCCTGGCAACGCGGCGGATTGCCGTTTCTCGGCGCCTATGGCGACCTGCTGTTCGAGAAAGCCGCCAACGACACCATCGCCGAATTCGCACGCGACAAGATCCGTTCCATCGTCAAGGATCCAGTCACTGCCGAACTGCTGTGCCCGCATAACGTGTTCGGCTGCAAGCGCCTGTGCGTCGATACCGGATATTTCGAGACCTACAATCTGCCGCATGTGAAGCTGGTCGATGTGTCGACGACACCGATCGAGCGCTTCACGGCCGGCGGCATCGAGGTGAACGGCATGGAGTATCCGCTCGACGCCATCGTCTGCGCGACCGGCTTTGCGGCGATGACGGGATCGTTCGACAGGATTGCGATCACGGGTCGCGGCGGCAGGACGCTGGCGGAGAAATGGCGGGCCGGTCCCCGCGCCTATCTCGGCGTGGCGACGGCGGGCTTTCCCAATCTATTCACCATCACCGGACCGGGCAGCCCGTCGGTGCTGGCGAGCATGATCCAGGCCATCGAGCAGCATGTCGACTGGATGGCCGACTGCATGGCGCATATGCGCGATATCGGCGCGGCGACCATCGAACCGGTGCAGGCGGACGAGGATGAGTGGGTCGAGCATGTCAACGACGTCTCGAAGATCTCGCTGCGCTCGACCTGCAGCTCGTGGTATGTCGGCGCCAACATCCCCGGACGGCCGCGCGTGTTCATGCCCTATATCGGCGGCTTCCCGATCTATGTTCAGAAGTGCAACGAGGTCATGACCAACGGCTTCGAGGGTTTTGTGATGGAAGGCGCCGCTGTCGGCAACGAAGCGCCGCGCGTGCGGCTCACCGAGCGATGGCGCGTGCCGCTCGACATCGAGGTGATCTCACCCGCCGCCATCGCCGCACGGCGCGTGCCGGTGGTGTAAAGGCGTGGTCTTGCTATCGACTGGCGACCACCCGCAGCCGCGGCTTGATCCTTTCTTCGAGTTCGGCCTTGAGCCGTTGCACGCGCGGATCGCCTGACCGCGCCGCACACACCGCATACTGATTGACGGAGCATACCAGCGCGTGACGCTCCTCGGGCGTCTGCGTCACCTCAGGGCTCGATAGCCGCAGCACCATTGCACCGAGTTGCACCAGCATTTCGTCGAGCGCCTGACCCATCCTGGTAACCTCGCCCATCGCGCCACTCCTTTGGGGAATAATGAACGTGCGGATCAATGAACGGCCGCGCCGGCCGTTCCCCGCGCGCGAGGCTTAAGGCTAACGAAGCGTAAACAGGGGATTTGCAGGCGGCGTGCGGGTTACCTATGCTGCCGCTCCGTTCAAGAGCGAGGAACCGCATGACCACACCGCTCGATCCCGTCATCGCCCGGATCATTCCGCTGCTGCCGTTGCGCGATCCCGACAACATGACGCCGCAGAGCGCGCGCGATGCGCTCCGCGCGCTGGCAGCGTCGCGCGCGGACGTCCCGCCGCCCCCGGTGATGAGCGCGGAAGACACCAAGGTGAAGGGCGCCGCCGGCTTCCTCGCGGCGCGGGTCTACCGAAACTCAAACGACAAGTCGCCGACGGTGGTATTTTTCCATGGCGGCGGCTGGGTTGCCGGCGACCTCGAAACCCATGACCGGCAGGCGCGGCTTCTCGCCATCGAGACCGGCGCCGTCGTGGTCTCGGTCGATTACCGCCGCCCGCCCGAGGTGCGCTTTCCCGGCGCCTTCGAGGATGCCTTCGCGGCCACCAAGGATATCGTCGCCCGCATCGCCGAATTCGGCGGCGATGCCGCGCGCGTCGGCGTCGCCGGCGACAGCGCGGGCGGCAATTTGGCGGCCACCACCGCCATCGCCTGCCGCGATGCCGGCATTGCGCTGGCGGCGCAATTGCTGGTCTATCCCGTCACCGACGTGTTCGGGAATTTCGCGGACACAAAGGAGAACGCACGCTTCCCCTCGCGCGCCGAAAATGCCGAAGGCTATTTCCTGTCGCGTGCCGTGATGGAATGGTTTTGCGGCCATTACCTTGCCGACGCCGCTGATGGCACCGACTGGCGCGTGTCGCCGCTGCGCGCCAAAACTCTCGCCGGTCTCGCACCGGCGGTGGTTACAACGGCCTGGTTCGATCCGCTGCGCGACGAAGGCAAGGCGTATGCGGAAGCCCTGAAGGCGGCCGGCGTTCCGACCAGCTATTATGATGGCTTGGGCCTGATCCACGGCTATTTCGGCCTCGGCGATGCCTCCGAGATCGCCAGGCGCGAAGCGCAACGGGCGCGCGCGGATTTCAGGACGTTACTGCAAAAGGGCGCGTGAGCGCCCGTCGAAACTCGTCCGCGCACGTCACCCTGCTCGGACAGGGGCGAGATCGGGACCCGTTATGCAAGCGCGCTCGTAAACCTCGAGGAGCGCCTGTCAAGCGCATCGGTTCTTGTCGTTCAAATACACAAATACTGGTGTGTCGCCAAAAGCATTGTGAGTTCGTTCGATCCTTGAGTCACGCAGGCATCGTGAACCTACCCTCAGGAAGCGATCTTGCGTGCCAGAACCCGCGCCGGTGCGCCGTCTGACGCTTCAATATTCAAGGCCGCGAAAATAAACTCCGCACGGTGACCAGCAAGCGCCGTGTGACCGGTCAGATGTTCGCAGACCAGGATGCCTCGGCTGAGCAAAGTATTGTGGACCGGCCAATTAAAGCCGGGCTTCCTCAAATGATAAACGAGATCGGGGGTCGCAAAATCACAGGCCAGGATCTTTATCCTTTTATCGACCAGCCATTCCGCCGCTTCAGCCGAAAGACTTGGGTGTCGTTCATAGACCTCCGTGCCGAAGCGCATGCTCCATCCCGTATCGATGGCCAGGATATCGCCCGGCTGCAGCACCGGCCGGGCGCGTTCGAGAGCCGCGACGTCAATGACCTGATCCGGCTCCGCGGGAATTCGCCAGACGACGCCGGGCCCGCAAAGCCGATCCAACGGAATCGCTTCGAACGCCGGGCCGTCGAGAAAATAGTGGCGCGGAGAATCGACGTGGGTTCCGGCGTGAACGACCATGCTGAACTCGGTCACCTGGAAAGGGTCCTGCGGCAGCTCCTTCAGCTTGCGAAAGCTGGGCTTCGGGAAAATCGAAGCGCAGGGAGTCTCCGGACCGATTGGATAGGACAGATCAATCCACGGCCCGGACCCCGATTCGAACCGGGGCGGCGGCAGTTCGATCCATCCCTTCCAGCCATAACCACGCTCATGACAGCCTTCGCACATCGTCTATCCTCTCATCAGCGAACAATAACTGGAACTCCGGATCTCAACCGCGCCAATGTCTAACCACCAAGATAAGCCCGGTTCACCTGCTCGTTGCGCAGTAGCTCTTTTCCAGCACCGCTCAAGACAACCCTCCCGGTCGAAAGCACATAAGCCCGATCGCAAAGTTCGAGGGCTTCCACCGCGCGCTGCTCGACCAGGATGACCGTGAGTTTGGATTCGCGCTGCGTGCGGGCGATCCGTTCGAAAATCAAATCGACAATCGTCGGCGCAAGCCCCATGGACGGCTCGTCGAGCAGCAGGAGTTTTGGCGACGACACCAAACCACGTCCGATCGCCAGCATCTGCTGCTGGCCACCGGACAAAGTGCCTGCAGGCTGTTGCAGCCGATCCCGCAGAATGGGAAAAATGTCGAGGACATATTCGATGTTGCTGTCGCGCGCGGACCGCGTCTTGAGCGCGGTGGTGCCGAGCCGCAGGTTCTCGCTAACCGACAGCCCTCCGAATACCTGGCGATACTCTGGAACGTGAGCTATGCCCAAATGCGGCCGCTGGGCCGCGCTGACGCCAGCCAGATCCTGCCCCTCGAATGAGATCTTCCCGCCCGCAAGCGGCACGACGCCGGAAATGGCCTTGAACAAGGTCGTCTTGCCGGCCCCATTGGGGCCGACGATAGCGACGAACTCACCGGCGTTGACCTCGATGGAGACATCGCTCAGCGCGGACAGGCCGCCATATTTTACGCTCGTGCTATTAAGGCTGAGCATCCGGCACCCATTTGTCGCCGAGATAGGCTTTGATGACGTTCGGATTCTTGACGATGTCAGCGGGAACGCCGTCTGCAATCACCACGCCATGGTCGAGCACCACGAAACGGTCGACGAGTTTCATCATCGCCTGCATGGTGTGTTCGACGATGACAATCGTCAGGCCGTCGTCGCGAAATTTGCGTATCAGGTTCATGTAGGACTCGATCTCCGCGGTCGCGAGCCCCGCGAACGGTTCGTCGAGAAGAAGCAAGCTCGGATTTGAGCCGTAGGCCCGCGCGAGCTCCATCAATCGCAGCTCAAAATTTGTCAGTTCACTGGCCGGAACGTCTTCAAGGTGCCCCAGCCCTACGCGGCCGATAGCCGCCCGGGCCGCCGTCGCAGCCTCGTCGTCCGTTGCTGTCTTGACAAACGTACCCACGATCACGTTCTCAAGAACGGTCATGCGCAGGAACGGCCGCGTGACCTGAAACGTTCGACCGATCCCCAAGGCGCAGATGGCACTCGGCTTTCGGCCGACCAGATCGGTCCCCTGAAATCGGATGTCCCTTTGCCGGGAGCGACCAGACCGTTCATGACGTTGAAGAGCGTGGTCTTGCCGGCGCCGTTCGGACCGATGATGCCGAGCATTTCCTGCGCACGAACCGAAACCGTGACATCGCTCAAGGCCCTTACGCCGCCAAAGCTGCGCGAGACGTTGTCGACCCCGAGAATTTCCGGTCCGAACACCACCGGGCGCGGCGTGTAGACCTCTGCCGTAGCGGGCGCCGTTGCATTCCTGGATTTCTTCCTGCCGAACGCGTCCCTCAGTGCCCACACCACGCCCTGCGGCATCCTCATGATGACGAGAATGATGGCGATGCCGAAAATCACGCCCTGGATACCGGGAATTCGCGCACCGAGCTGAGCATGCAGGAGTTCCGCGAGCGGAATCAAGACAAGGGAGCCGACCACCGGCCCCCACACCGTCCCGACGCCGCCGAACATCGTGACGATCAATGCCTGCGCGGAGGTCGAAAGGCCGAAGGCCGTCTCCGGCGTCACCACCAGCAGCACGACAGCGTACAGGCCGCCCGACACACCTGCGAGCGCGCCGCTGGCTGCGATGGCTTTCAATTTCCAGACCAAACTCGGAATTCCCGCAGCTTCGGCCGCGAGTTCGTTTTGCTTGATCGCAAGCAGTGACAGGCCGAAACGCGACCTTTCGACCCACAGCGATAGAACGAGCGTAACGATCAATGCGGCTCAGCGTAATCAGGGCGTACCAGCGCTGGTCTGCGAATTGCATGAACGCTGCCGCGTTCTCGCGTTTCATCGGCAGCGAGACTTCCTGATAACCCAGCCCATTCGAACACATGCAGCATCGCCAAGGGATAGGCCAGCATCGCCAGCGCGAAGTAATGTCCCCTCAGGCGGAACGTGATGGCGCCAATCAGCAAGCCCGCGAGGCTTCCGACTACGCCAGCCAGCGGAATTCCGATCCATGGCGTGATATTGGCATGAACGAGCAGCAGCGCCGTCGTAAATGCGCCCAATCCGAAGAACGCGGCATGGCCGAACGAGATCAGGCCCGAATACCCCGAAAGCAGATTCCAGGACAAACCCATGATGGCCCAGACCGGGACCAGCGTCAGCATGAGCTGGTAGTACGAATTCCTGGTGAGCATCACGATCGCGACGTAAGCGAAAGCGAACACGATAATTCCGAGGCAGGTCGCGCGCGTCTGGCCGACAAACATGTCCGTTACGCCCGCTCCACGTTGCGGCCAAACAGACCCTGGGGCCGGATCAACAGTATGATCAGGAAGACGACGAAGACCGTCGTTCCCTGAAGTTGAAGCGGCAGCACGAGTGAAGATATCTGTTGCACCAGCCCGATGATGAGCACCGCCCCAGAACGATCCCATCACCGATCCCATTCCGCCGAGAACGACGCCCGCATACATGATGATGATGAAGTCGAGGCCGACGTAAGGTTGGAACGGATAAAACGTCGCAACCATCACGCCGGCCAGCGCCGTCAGCCCGAAGCCGAGACCGAACGTCACTCGGTACGAGCGCGCGACATCGATCCCCATATAAGTCGCCGCGACCGGATTATCCGCCGCCGCGCGAAGCCTTCGGCCGATATCCGTGGCGTGCAAAAGCAGATAGAGCCCTGCAGTAGCGATCAATGCGACGGCACCGGCAGCCACCCTGCCCTTGTTGAGAAAGATCAGGATATCGCCATGCCCGAAAGGATCGAGGGTCCATGCCTGTGAAGCCAATGACGTGTTGAGGGAGACCGGCGTGGAGCCAAAAACGATCAGCGCGCCGTTTGCGAGCAACAGCGATATCCCCAGCGTCATGATCAACTGCGTCTGATGAACTTCACCCTCGGTCAAATTCTGGCCGACGCCGATACGGCCCAACATGGCCCAGTGAAGGATCGATCCGACGAGAAAAAAGACCGGAACAGACGCGATCGCCGCCACCGCGACGGCGGAAATCGGGCCTATCAAACTGCCGAACCCGAAGATCGTGACGATCGACAGCGCGAAATACATTCCGAGCATCAGGAAATCGCCCTGCGCAAAATTGATCAGCCGCATGACGCCGAATATCAGACCCAGCGCCACGCACATCAGGCCGTAGGTGAAGCCAACCAGCAATCCGGCAGCGATCGATTGCAGGATGGTTTCGACACTTGGAAGCAATTCCGTCATGGACTCACCAAAATCGTCTCGTGCTGCCGTCTTGCGCCGCCCAACGGCGACGCGGCGGCCCGCGCACGATCAGCCAAAGGGGCGTATCGGACGAGGATGCCAAGCCGGACTTTTCCGGCCCGGCGCGAAGATCAGCACGCGTTCCACGCCGGACACGCCGCCCCAACAAGCAATCCGCGATCGATCATTTCTCGATCATTTCTCGACTATTTCTTCGGCCAGAGCGGCTCCTTCAATGCGATCTTTGCCGGCCAGATCAGATACGGAAGCGCACTCTGCCACTGAACCAGACCCACAGCGCCATCGAGACGACGGCCATTATCGTCAAACGCCAGGCGATCGCCGAGATAGATAGGCGGATGGTCCATCGGTGCGATTGGTCGCACGCAACGCCTTCATGACCGCGTCGTGATCGGCGGATCCCGCGCGTTCGATCGCATCCTTGATCAGCCAAACGTCGCCATAGGTGCTGATCGTGTCCTGTCCAAGCCAGGGCTCGCCGCTTCGCTTCGTCAGATCCGCCAGCACCGCCTGCTGGGATTTCGACGTCCAGTTTGGGGCGACGACGATGAGACCTTCGAGCAGCTCGCCGCCAACGGCTGCAAGCATTTCGGGGCTTGCGAACTGCACGCCGACGGAAACGACGGGTAGCCTGCCCTTCGACAGACCGAACTCGCCCATCTTGGTCAGCACCTGCCGCGCGTCAGGAAAGCTGGTCGAATAGAACAGCATGAAATCCGGCTTGGCGGATCGCAGTCTTTGCACCAGCGTGGTGGCGTCGCTCAACGGCGGCGTGAAAACCTCGTCGACGACCACTTTCACGCCGAGCTTCTCAAAACCTCCTTCCCGCAGCGGCTTTACGAAGGCTTGCGAAGCCGCGGTGCTGTCGGAAACGATCGCCACCGTCGTTGGCCGTTTGCCGGAGGCCTTCTCGCGCCATCGTCAAAACGGTCGGCATGGAGTTCGAGTGCAAGCACGCTGGCAACAGGGACCGTCTGGACGAGATATTTGAAGCCGCGTGCCGTCAACTGATCCGCGTATGACAGCGTGACCCATGGCAGGCCGGCCCGCTCCGTCACTTCGGTCACGGCGAGCGTCAATGACGAACTCCAGGACCCGGTACCGGCGACGACGCCGGATTCGTTGGCGACCAGACGCTGCGCAGCGTTCTTGGCTGTTTCCACCTTATCGCCGGCATCCTCAATCACGAGCTTGAATTTGGCCCCCTTGAGTGCGGCGATGCCACCCTTTGCGTTGATGTCGTCGATCGCAAGCTGCGCACCGATACGCATCAACTCTCCCTGCCGCGCCATTCCGCCGGACATCGGCGCAACCAGGGCAATCTTGACATCGGGCACCTGGGCATAAACTGGCGAGCCCAGTATCGACCCTACCAGCCAACACGCCGCCGCAATCAAAGACGCGGTGACGTCCGCGCGAAGCTTTCTCATGATGATATTCCCCCCGTTTTATTTGTTGAACGCTTCAATCGTTGAGTTGCCTTAACCTCCCGGAAATCAGTCTTCGCGTGCGCTTCGAGGCCAGACAATCGATAATGATTGTACTGGCCTCGCGCATTCACGATCGTACGCAGGCCGTTCGCACGGCCAATTCCGCCCATCTCGCGCCGCGCCTGCGGCGATAACCCGCTCGCCGTGCCGGCACGCTCGCGGCCCGTGGCACACCCGGCGCTCAAACCGCTGTTTCGACAGGTTGCGACGCGCCCGACCCGACCTGGCGTAGCAGCGCATCGAGCGAAATTTTCTCGGTTTTCATGAGCGAGGCGCCGATCTCGCGCGCATTCTTCCCGAACAGCCAATGGCTGTTGCGGGCAAACTTGTCGAGAACGTCGTCCCGCGACAACGCGGCCTCAGGCGATCCCGGATGAAACCGGACATGCCGGCGATGAACCTTGCCGAGCGATGTCACCTCGATGATTGCCGGGCAATGCTGCGGATAGTCGGAGTCGGGATCCTCCGAGGACGTCACGAGCTCGGCAAGACGGAGTATCTCCTGATCCTTCAGGCGTTGAGGCCGGAACGATTCAACATCGACGTCGCCATAGAGCAGCGTCGTTGCTACTCCGAATGGCAGGCTGAAACGCGCTTCATGCGGATGGGTCGGCGCGGCCTTGCGATCCTTTGGCTCGGTGACCAACGTCAATCCTGGCTCGGCAAGCTGACACGATATCGAAGTAATCGTTTCCAGCGGCTTGCCGGCGCTCTTGAGCTCATCGCGAATTTGCTTGGCGCCATCGATAAAGGCGTGAAGAAGCTGACAGCACGGGTAAGGCTTGTAGGCCGTTTCCGGCAAATACCAGCGCTGACCCAGGCCTTCGGCAGCCCTGGCGAAATCGAGCTCGCCGGTGATCGGGGTGAGGAAGCAATTGAAGAAGCCGAACTTGCCTTCGAACACGGTCGACGGACCGGTGATGCCGGCGACAGCAAGATCGAGGGCGACGACCCCGCTATGCGCGCCCCATCCGCCATGCAGGATCTTTGAGGTCGAGCCCGTCCGCGTGGCCTCCTGAATGCCGGCGGCGAATGTGCCGGCAATGCCCATTGCGTTCACGATATCCTCGCGACTGGATTTCAGCAGCGAACCGACGGCCGCAACGGTGCCGAATGCGCCCAGCAGCGAGCTCGTATGATATCCTCGCTCAAGAAACCGGTCGCCACCTACGAAGCCGAGCCGGATCATCACTTCATATCCGACGGTGACTGCGGTCACGACATCGGTCAAAGACATATTGTTTGCCTGGGCCACCGCGAGGACGGCTGGCGTCACCGTCGAGCCCGGCCGGGCCAGCGACGAGCCGTGCTTGTCGTCCATTTCAAGCGCCTGGGCGAGCGAGCCGTTCAGCAGAGCTGCCATCTCGGGACGGCTGTTCGAATTGATCCCGAAGATCATCGCGCCCGATTTGGTTTTCCATTTCTCCGCCAGGCGCCGGGCAGCCTGCCCGCTTTCCTCGAGCGGGCTGGCGCCGGCGATGCAGACCCCGATGGTATCGACCACGTGCCCAAGCGCTGCCGCCCTGACGTTATCGGGAATATCGGCATGCGTCGTTTCCGCCGCAAACCTAGCCAAGACCGAAGCAAGCGTCTGATCCATTGTCGATACCGTTCGTTTCATAGTTTTCAGGCTGAACCTGCATCCGCCATCGCCGATCCGAACAACCGTCGATCGCGACTGAACGGCGGACGCTATTCACGTCCCGCCATCCACATTCCGATTCACATCAAGCCGCAGACACCTGTCAGCGCAATTTCTGCAATTCCGGACCGAGATCGGCGGCCGGAGTGGCGCGCGTTTCCAGGGTCGAGACAATTTTCTCGATCTTGCTCACCGCCTCGGCTGTCAGAATCCGCCCCGCCAGATCCCGGAACTTCTCCTTCAGGACCTTTTCCGGGATGGGATTCTTCCAGTGGCCGCTCCGATAATGGTGTCCGTCCGTGAACTTCGCTCCGGATTTGGTTGTCACCGTCACGCGCACCGCCCGCATTTCGTGCGGCCCGAGCGCATCGAGATCCGGCGCCACGACCACCTCGACCCGATCCGCGAGATTCATGATCGTCGGGTCCCGCAGCTTGTCGTCGGTGTACTGATCGATGAAGGCGTTGCCTTCCAGCAGCGTCACAGCCGCCGTGAACGGCAGATTCATCTGCGCGGTGATCGTTTCCGACGGCACGTAGGGCCAGCCGCAATGCTGCTTCACCATCGCGGTGGTCTCGATATAGACCGAAGCCACATCGGCACCCTTCACACCATGCTTCGCACGAATGGCGCGCAGCGCATCCACCGAGGCATGGCTGCTGGCAAGCGACGAATACTGCTTGAAGCCATTATGCAGCATCTCGAATTCCTTGCCCAACCCGTCGGTGGCATAGTTGAGATCGTATTTCTCCGCATAGGTTGAACAGAAGCCGCCGTACGGCGCCTCCAGAACATTGCGTACGCCGGTAAGGCCCTCACCGGCCAGCATCGCAGCCAGCATGCCGTTTTGCGCCGCTTTTCCGGAATGGAAGCGCTTGGCCATCGCTCCGTATTGCGAGGCCATGAGGCCAGCCGCCTGCGAGCCTGCGAGCCCGAGCGCATTGACGAACTGGTCGACATTGAGGTTGAGCAGCTTGCCCATCGCGGCTGCCGCCGCAAACGTGCTGGTCAATCCGCAGGGATGAAAACCGCGGTTGAAAGCATGAGGGCTGACTGTATTTCCGATCCGGGTACCGAGTTCGTAGCCCACGACGGTTGCGAGAATGATCTGCTTGCCGGTGACCGGCCCGAAACCCTCGGCCGCGGCAAGCACGGTCGGCACGACGCCTGCCCCATAATGCGACATCGATTGGTCGTGACAGTCGTCGAGTTCGTATCCCTGCGCCGCCGTGCCGTTGATCAGCGCGATGCCGGTCGGATCGGCGCGAAACTTCATGCCCCAGGCGCTCGCGCCCTGCTTTTGACCGAGCTTTTCCACAACGCGCGCCACCGATTTGGCCCAAGGCGTGGGGGCACCGAAGATGCCGCATCCGAGGCTGTCGAGGATGCACTGCTTGGCGTATGCAATCACCTCCGCCGGCAAATCCTCGTAGCGAAGTCCGACCGCGAACTCTGCAACAGTGCGGGTGGTGGAGGGAACTGTAACGGCCACATTCATGTGTGACTCCTTTGATCGACGATGGAATTCCTGGACTGCGCGGACCGGCTCAGTATGTTTTCGGCGGCCCGCCAAGCGTTGCGTGTCATCTGCAGGTAAGCGCCTTCGGGGTATTTGCGTCCAATACCGTTTGGCGTTTCAGCATGCGCGTCTGATATTGTGCGCGAGAACGACGGTACCCTTTGCCGGGTTCAGGCATATTTGAGGTTCGAGGGGCGTCCGGCGTTTTGTTGCTTTGCAAAAAGCGCCGCACTGCGTCCCGCCAGCCGGCCGAAGACCGCTCCGCTCGTCAATCCGCTCGCCCCGGGATAGTTGAAATAGAAGATGCCCCCAACCATCTCGCCGGCTGCAAACAGGCCCGGAATGCGCTCAAGCCCGGTGTTCATCACTTCACCTTCATTGGTGATCTTGACGCCACCGAAGGTGAACGTGACGCCACAGGTCACGGCGTAGGCCTCGAAGGGTGCGGTGTCGATCTTGCAGGCCCAATTCGATCGCGGCACGGCAAGCCCGGGAGCGCCGCGTCCGTCTTTCACGTTGGGATTGAACGGGACATCGTCCTGCACCGCGGCGTTGAACTCGCGAATGGTCTGGAGAAACTGCTCCCTGTTGATCTCCTCCAGCTTGTCCGCCAATTGCTCGATCGTATCGGCCGAGACCTTGGTGACGTGCCGGGTGCGATACTCGTCGCGCAGCAGGTGATTGGTCTTTGCGTCGTAGATCTGCCAGGCTACCTGGCCGGGTTGCTGGAGAACAGCCTGACCATATTTCGCGTAAGTGTAGTTCCGGAAATCCGCGCCTTCGTCGATGAAACGCCGGCCATCGCTGTTGACGACGACGGCAAACGGATAGCTGTGACGTTGATATTGAGGGGTCAGCGCCATGTCGCCAAAATCCGCGGCATATCGCTCCCAGGCCGTCGCGTGACATCCTGACCAATGACCGAATGGCTGCGCGCCAAGTTTCAGGGCCATCGCGAGGCCGTCGCCGGTGTTGAACCGGGAGCCGCGCACCTTCGCAAGATCCCAACCCGGACCCAGATACTTCGTGCGCCACTCGGCATTGGCCTCAAAACCCCCGCAGGCGAGCACGACCGAGGCGGCCCTGATCTCGATATCCTTGCCCTCGAGCCTGACGACGACGCCATTCACGCCGCTGCTGTCGTGAACGAGGTCCTTGACCCAGGCTTCGTAGACAATCTCTACGCCGTTTTTCTCGGCGCGCTGATAGAGCGAATCGACCAGACCCGGTCCTCCGGACGCGACCACAATGGTTGCGCCGCCCCAGAATTTGAAGCGGCCATCCACGAGATAGGCCTGGCGGCCGAAATTCGGCATGAACCTCACGCCCTGATCCTTCATCCAGAGCAGCGTTTCCCTGCTGCGCCTCACCAGGATCTCACAGAGATCCGGGTCGGTCCGATACTGGGTGATCCTCGCCATATCGTCGAAAAAATCGGACTCGGTATAGCTGCCGAAATCGCTCACGCTCATTTCCGCGTCGGTCAGATCCGGCGCGAGCGCGCGAATGTCGTCGGCGCCGTCGTAGACGACCCGCATCAAGCCGTCGGTATAGGTGGAGTTTCCTCCACGCTCGTCGCGTGGGGCACGTTCGAGCATCAATACGCTGCTGCCCTGCTCGCGGGCTGAAAGCGCCGCGCAAAGCGCCGCGTTCCCTCCTCCGACCACGATGACATCGAACGCCTTCGTCGCTGACTTCGCTCATTGCAATGCGGTTCCCAAAATTCAGCGGTCATGGCCACCGCTCGCAGCAGCAATATGAGCGATCTGGAGTATTCACGCACAGAATAAGGCGTTATCCTGATGTTAAGAATGGTCATACCGGGACAACGATGAAACTGCAGCAGCTACGTTACGTGCTCGAGATCGTCAGACAGAAGAACCACCTGTCAGCTGCTGCCGATGCGCTTCACACCTCGCAGCCCGGCGTCAGCCGCCAGATCCTCCTGCTCGAGGCCGAACTCGGCTTTGAAATCTTTCAACGAACCCGCAATCGGATCATCGGATTGACCGAACCCGGCCAGCTCGTGCTCGATATCGCAAAGCGCGTCGTCACCGACGTCGATGCCTTGCGCTCTGTGAAGGAGGATGTGAATTCGGGCAATTCGGGCATCTTCACGGTCGCGACCACGCACACCCAGGCTCGCTATGTCCTGCCGAGTGTGGTCGAACAATTCGTATCGAAATACCCCGACGTTCAACTGGTTCTCAAACAAGGCAATCCCGAGGAAATTTGTAGCCTCGTCGATACCGGCGAGGCGGATCTTGCGATCGGTACCGACACGTTGGTCCAGTTTCCCAATCTGGTCAGGCTTCCCTGTTTTGCTTTGCCTCGCTCGGTCGTCGCCAAGGCGGGACACCCGATCCTGTCGGTCAAGGAGCTGACCCTGCAGGACGTCGTGAGTTATCCGATCATTTCATATGACCCGCGTTACAGCGGAAGATGGCGTGTCATGAAGGCCTTCAAGAACGCCGGCCTCGAACCGAAAATCATTCTCAGCGCCATCGATGCGGATGTTTGCAAGACCTACATCGAACTCGGGCTGGGTATCGGCATCTTGACCACCATCACGTTTGATCCCAACCGCGACGTCGGCTTGCGGGCCCGTCCGGCCGATCATCTGTTCGAGGCCAGCACCATTTTCATCAATCTTCGAGCCAATACCTACCTGCGGCCCTACATTCTTGATTTCATCAAGTCCGTGGCGCCGCGGTTGACCTCGAGCGTCGTTCGCAAGGCGCTTCAGGATCGGGAGCAATCGAACTCGGGAACGTCCTGAAGTCCGGTCGCTTCGCTCAGTTTCCTTTGGCTCCGACCACCACTTTTTTGAGAGTCAATCGTTCGAGCGCCTTTTCGTCGAGGGTGAGACCCAATCCCGGCCCCTGAGGTACCGGCACCGCCCCATCCTTGATCGCGAAGCCGCTCTCGACTGCCAGCGGATCGCGGCCCAGCGTTCCCAGGCCAAAAACGAATTCGGCGGCACCGAAGGTCTTCTTTTCGCGGACACTCGCGCAGAATTGCGCGGAAGCCGCAGCCTCGAACTGCGACGCGACCGCGAGCCCGCCGCAATTGATCTGAATGCCGCTGGCGTCCGCGATGGCAGAGATTTTCCGCGCCACCGACAACCCGCCGATTTTGTAGAGCTTGATGCAAAACACATCTACCGCGCGCGCATCGGCGAGCGCGATCGCATCCTGGATCGAGAACAGACTCTCGTCGGCCATCAACGGAATGCCGCGCGATTGCCGCCTGATCTCAGCCAGTCCCTTCAGGTCCCGGCGATCGATCGGCTGCTCCAGATAGCCCAGCCCCATCGGGGCCATGCCATTGATCGCGCTGATCGTGTCGGCAACGGTCCAGCCGGTATTGGGGTCGACGCCAAGAACGATGTCGTCGCCGAGGGATTTGCGCACGGCCTCGAAATTGGCGACATCGCGACGCCAGCCGCCTTTGCCCGCAGCCTTGAGGCAAACGACCTTGATCCCGTATTCATCGACGGCACGCCGCGCTTCCGCAATCATCACATTGATATCGTCGGCAAGGCTGACCGACCATTCCAGCGGAATAACCGGCTGACAACATCCGCCGATCAATTTGTGGATCGGCATGCCAAGCGCCTTGCCCATGGCATCGTGCAGCGCGATGTCGAGGACAGCCCGCGCCGCGGGGTTGGCGGCAAGGCGGAGATCGAACATTTCGGTGATGGCTTCGATATCGAAGATATCCCGGCCGATCAGGTTGGGACCATAAATGTCGGTGATGGCCGCAACCACGCTGTGAACGGTATCGGCGACGAAATGGCCGGGACTGATCGGCCTGATCTGTGCACAACCAACCACGCCATCGGCGTAGATCTTCACGAACACCGGTTTGCCGAGCAACTCCTTGGGAGGACCGGTGTCGTAGCTCCCGCTGGAAAACGTCCGCTGAAGCCGGACCGGCAGTTCGGTGACGAAGACCTCGATGCGATCGATCATTGTTGTCATTCGATCAAGCTGCCACCGTCGTGACGCCCTTGTTGTTCCAGGCTTTCAGGACGATATCGGCGCCCTTTTCCCCGAGAGCGATCGTCGGCGCATTGGTGTTCGACGATGGCACGGTCGGAAAAACCGATGAATCGATTACCCGCAGCCCCGCGATCCCGCGAACCCTCAGATCGGAATCGACAACGGCCAGTTCGTCGTTACCCATCTTGCAGCTACCGACTACGTGCCACGTCGTCTGGGTGGTCAGGCGGATATAGTCGAGGATTTGCTGCTCGGTCTGTACCTCAGGGCCGGGCCGGGTCTCACGAACGACCAGATCCTTCAGCGATGGCATTTGTACCAGCCGGCGAACGGCCTTGATACCCGCCAGAAGCGTGGCGGCATCGCGCTCATCCGCGAGGTAATTCGGATCGATGCGCGGATGAACGGCGGGATCGGCGGATTTGATGTGAATATAGCCGCGCGAATGAGGTCGAAGCGCCATGACGCCGATCGTGAATCCGGAGTGCGGATCGAGTCCGTCCTGCGGCCGGCGTGCATATCGATCCTTGCCCGAGAACGGCTGCAATTGCAGCTTGAGGTCAGGCTGGTTCTGTCCCGGTCCGCTTCGCATCACGATATGGGCGGTGGCGGAGCAGATCGAAAGCAGGCCCTTGCCGAAGAGGATGAAGCGCAGGCCTTCTTTAAGTTTCGACAGCGGTCGCTGCAGCACATCGTTGATCGTGATCGGCTTCGAACATTCGAAGGTCAGCCGACAATTCGGATGGTCCGACATATTTTCACCGACGCCGGGAAGCTCATGCGCCACACCGATCCCTACCGCCTTGAGGACGTCCGGGCGGCCGATGCCCGAAAGCTCGAGGATCTTCGGCGACTGAATCGGCCCCGCCGAGACGATGACTTCCTTGCGGCTCAAGGCCTGGACCGTTTTGCCGTCGCGCCGGCACTCGACCCCAACGGCGCGCTTGCCGTCCAGCAGAATTCTGGCAACCAGCGTATTGGTCCAGATTTCGAGGTTTGAGCGTCCCTGCGCAGGCCTCAGATATCCCACCGCGCTGCTGCAACGAAAGCCGCGAGGCGTCGTCGAATACTGCAGATACGACGATCCCTCGTAGTGACCGTCATTATAGTCGCCGACGAGTTCGAAACCCGCCTCTTGGCTGGCATCGAGATAGGCGTCGCCAAGCTTGTCGAAATTCTTCAGCTGATTGACATTGATCGGCCCGCTCTTGCCGCGCTTGACCGGGTCACCCGAAGCAAAGGTCTCCATCCGCTTGAAATAGGGCAGCATGTCTTCCCAGCTCCACCCGGAGCACCCCAAACTGCTCCAGGAATCATATTCGGCCGGGTCGCCGCGAACATAGACGTTGCCGTTGATGGAGCTGGATCCTCCGAGCACCCTGCCCCGCGCCCACAATTGCTCTTTGCCGTTGAGGTGCACCTGCTTCTCGGTCATGAATGGCCAGGTATATTTTTCATCCTTGAGCAGGTTCACGACCATCAGCGGAATATGGATGTTGATGCTGTTGTCGCGCCCGCCGGCCTCTATCAGCAGGACCCGGTGCTCGCCGCTTGCGCTCAGCCTGTTGGCCAGCACACAGCCTGCCGAGCCCGCGCCCACGACAATGAAATCGAATTGATTTTGGTTGATCGTATCTTTGTTCGAAGATGTCATTCCGCTACCGCCAAAGCACGCGCATCTGTGGCCACTCGTCGCCGCGCCTGCCGCAGCACCTTAGAGAAGTCGGCGCGCAAATATAATAACGATGTGGCACTCAGGATACGTAACACGCATACCGCCGAGACGATCAGAATAATAAAATCGCATGATGCCGGCCAAATGAGTATTTCCCGATACCATGCCTGCGTCTTACGAGACAGCCGGCAAGCGCTGGCACCACGTGCGCTGCAACAAACCCTCTCCGCAGCTATGGGACATGTCGAACAAATGCACAGCCACAAGCTTTACATCAACGGTGAATGGGTCGAACCGAATTCGGGCGAGACTTTTCCTGCCTATAATCCTTTCACACAGGAAGCCTGGGCGACGATTTCCCAGGCCGACGAAACCGATGTCAAGAAGGCGGTCGACGCTGCGCGCACCGCATTCGAAACAGGCTGGCGGCACACGACCGGTCTCGAACGCGCCAAGATGATGAACCGTCTGGCGGATCTCCTGGAACAGTCCGCCGACCGAATGGCGCTGCTCGAAAGCACCGATAATGGCAAGGTGATCCGGGAAACCAAGGGACAAATGATCTTCTCGGCACGCATCTACCGGTTCTTTGCCGGTTATGCGGACAAGATCTGGGGCCGGGTCATTCCGCTCGATCAGAAGAACGTCTTCGACTATGCAACCTACGAACCGCTCGGCGTCATCGCCCTGATCACGGCCTGGAATTCGCCGATGGCGCTGCTGGCGAACAAACTTCCTGCCGCACTGGCCGCTGGAAATTGCGTTGTCGTCAAGCCGTCGGAGCATGCCTCCGTGACCACCCTGGAATTTTGCTCATTGATCGAAAAGGCCGGCTTCCCGCCAGGTGTATTCAATGTCGTAACAGGCGATCGGCGCACCGGTGAAGCGTTGGTCGCCGGCGGCGGCATCGACAAGATCAGCTTTACAGGTGCCGGTCACACCGGCCGCCATATCGCGGCTGCGGCCGGCCGGAATTTGATTCCTGTCGTCATGGAGCTGGGTGGCAAGTCCCCGAACATCATTTTCGACGACGCCGATCTCGACAAGGCGACTGTCGGAGCACTCGCTGGGATCTTCGCCGCGACGGGCCAGACCTGCATTGCAGGATCGCGCCTGCTCGTTCAGCGTCCGGTTTACGATGAAATCACTAACCGCCTGGCCCGTCGCGCCGCGCAGATCAGGCTCGGCAATCCGATCGACCCCGCGACGGAGATGGGCACTGCGGCGAACGAACCGCAATTCAACACGATCATGAATTTCATCCAAAGCGCGAAGACCGAGGGCGCACGGCTCGTCACGGGAGGCGCGCCGGCCCGTGACGGGGATCTCGCCAGGGGATTGTTCGTCCAGCCAACAATTTTCGCCGACGTCAACAACGCGATGAAGCTGGCACAGGAAGAGATTTTTGGTCCCGTCCTTTCGATCATTCCTTTTGACACGGAAGAGGAAGCCATCGAAATAGCCAATGCGACGCGGTATGGATTGGCGTCAGGTATCTGGACGCGCGATCTCAACCGCATGCATCGCGTCACGCGCGAGATCCGGTCGGGCATGGTGTGGGTCAATACGTATCGCGCGTCCGCCGCGCAGACGCCGTTCGGTGGGCGCAAGGAGAGCGGGTTCGGCCGGGAGCGCGGTGAAAGCGGCCTGTTCGAGTTCCTCACAACGAAGAACGTCATGGTCGATTTTTCCGACGATCCGCGTGATCCGTTCTCGGCCCGAATGTAACAGCGCTCCGATGCGTCGATAGTGTCGCACCGCGATAACCGTCGCGCATACTAGGAATCGAAATAGTATTTACCCGGGGTGCATTTGACTCCTAGGCTCTGGGGCTGCCGCGAGTTGCCTTGCTGCGGCCCAGGAATTCAAGGGAGCGAACGTTGAAACCCAAGGCGCTTCTTGCCCTCGCGCTGGTATGGCTTGCAATCGGGTCCAGCAAGTCGCACGCCGAGAGGCCTTTGACAATCGTCGTTGCATACTCGGCCGGTGGCTCCACCGATGTGATCGCGCGGTTGATTGGCGCCCGGCTTCAGGAGAGACTCGGACGTCCCGTCGTTATCGAGGACAAGCCGGGGGCAACGGGCCAGATCGGGACGCGCTACGTCGCGAGAGCCGAACCGGACGGCAATACGCTGCAGATTGCAGCTCAGACCACGCATGCGGTTGCGCCTGCCCTCTATAGCAAGCTCGGCTACGATCCCGTGAAGGATTTTACACCGATCATCCTTGTGGCCTGGTCGCCGCTCGTTCTGGTTTCAAATCCGGCGCTCCCGGTATCGAGTGTGAAAGAGCTTGTCGCGTATCTCAAAAGCAAACCGGGTGAGATCAGCTATGCGACCGGCGGTCGCGGGGACGGTTCACATCTCGCGGCATTGCTTTTCAACAAGCTGGCCGAGGTCAACTCCGTAGCGATACCTTTCCAGGGTGATGGTCAGGCCTTGCCGCAGGTCCTGGGCAACCACGTGCCGTTCATGTTCCTGGGAATACCTCCGTCGGCTTCAGCCATCGCCGCCGGTCAATTGAAGGCGCTTGCGGTCACCAGCAAGGTGCGGTCGTCGATTCTTCCGGATGTCCCGACCATCGAGGAAGCAGGCTTGCCGGCCTATGAGGTGGTCAACTGGTGGGGGTTCTTCGGTCCCGCGGGCATGCAGCCCGAATTGGTGGCGAGCCTCAACAAGACTCTCGGCGAAATCATTCAGGAACCCGCCTTGCGCGCCAAACTGAACTTGCTGGGCTACGAACTGACTGGATCTACCCCGGAGGAGTTCAAGAATTACCTCGAGGCCGACACCAAAAAATGGGCGGAACTGATCAAGAGCCAGGGATTGAAGGCAGAGCAGAATTGATTTTCCGGCAGGCGCAGTGAGACTCTCCGATTCAAGGCAGCGCAGAAACTGTCACCAACAAATGGTCCGCGCCACCAGGTTGCTGGAAAACCGTTCAAGGGAAGAATTTACCAATGACAATGGCAACGAAAATCTCGAGGCTTGCCGGCATAGCCATTCTTTTGCTGACGGCCGGCGTCACTGAAACCCGAGCGGAGCGACCCCTGTCGATTGTGGTGGGTTATGCGGCGGGCGGCACCACCGATACCATAGCGCGGATCATCGGGGCGCGACTTCAGGAAAAACTCGGACGCGCCGTCATCATTGAGAATAAGGCTGGAGCAACTGGTCAGATCGGCTCCCGTTATGTAGCCAAGGCTGACCCCGACGGCTCCACGATACAGATAGCGACCCAGACAACGCATGCGGTCGCGCCCAGCCTTTACGGCAAGATCGGGTATGATCCGATCACGGACTTCACGCCCATTATTCTTGCAGCCTGGTCGCCATTGGTCCTTGTTCTGAATCCCGATCTGAAAGTCTCGTCCGTGAAAGAGTTGATCGAGTATGTCAAAGCGCGGCCGGGTGAAGTCAATTATGCAACCGGCGGAAGGGGGGATGGGTCGCATCTTGCTGCACTGTTTTTCAACAAGCTTGCCGGCATAACGCCGATAGCAGTGCCATTTCAGGGCGAAGGGCCGGCGCTCCCCGCCGTACTGGGCAATCAGGTGCCTTATATGTTTCTGAGCGCGCCGACGGCGGCGGGGGCGGTCGGAGCCGATCAGCTGAAGGGGTTGGCAGTCACGAGCAAGGTGCGTGCATCGATCCTTCCCCAGCTTCCGACCATGCAGGAGTCGGGGCTGCCTGCATACGAGATGGTGAACTGGTGGGGGTTTTTCGGCCCCGCAGGAATGCCGGCGGCGACTGTGGACACGTTGAACAAGGCCATCGCGGAAGTTCTCAAAGAACCCGCGACCAGCGAAAAACTGAAGGGGCTGGGATACGAGATAACGGGTTCGACACCTCAGGAATTCCGAACCTACGTCGAAAGCGAGAATATAAAGTGGTCCGATGTCATCAAGAGCCAGGGCTTGACCCCGAACTAGAATTTGGAAGCATGTTTGAAATTATCTTCGACTCGTCGCGCGCGAGAGGCGACCGAATTCGGAATGGTATCGCGCGGACACCAAACGATGCCGTGGCAACTGGACCAGCTGAGCTCGTTGACCGTGCTCTTAAGCAGCTATGATCCAGGCCGCGATTTTTGAAGATCTCCTGACGTCGACGCGCTTGCGGCTCGAGCACAGACCCGGAATCCACCGGCCGACATTGGCCGCGGCATCATCAAAACATCGCCGTCGGCTTCGGAGGCGCGTAGCGGAATCGGAAATTAGCCTGACCTTCGTTCTGGCTTGACCTGTCGATATCTGCTGAGCCGCTCGACGCGCGGATAATAAGATCACGGCTTCGCGAAACCGCATTGTTTCTTGCTTTCGTAGCGCATCTCGAGCCATCGGCGGCACATTCGGACGGCGTCCCGCAATGCTCCGGAGTCGACGCGTAGAAGTGCCCAGCGCCGTGCCGCTGGCACCATCGAGAGACGGCTCTTTTGAAGTTCATCGCAGGGATGAAGAACGAACAATGGACCATCGCTCGGGTTGCATCTGTGTTGCACGGAGCAGATGTGAGCCTGCGTAACTCCTTGTAATTCCACGAACTGGACGGAGCATGCGGAATCGGCTCGGGGACGCGGAAATCAGTCTCAGAACGGAGCGCGTACGTTGAGGAAATGCCCGTATCTATTGTGTTTCTTGCGTCGGAAGAACTGGCGATCCCGGCATGACTCGAACATGCGACCTACGGTTTAGGAAACCGTCGCTCTATCCGGCTGAGCTACGGGACCGCGGACCCGCCGGGCAGGCGGGTTCTTGACCGCTTCATATCAAAGTGAGCGCCGCATCGCCAGCCCTCGTGACCGGCCCGGGCACGTTAGGCGGTACTCGTCATGCCCGGGCTTCGTCCCGGGCATCCACGCCTTACGTTAAATAGTCCCGGAAACGTGGATGGCCGGGACGAAGCCCGGCCATGACGAAAGTGAGTCTCAATCCGGGTTCTGCCCCTACGCCTTGATGTTGTTCTCGCGCACCACCTGGCCCCAGATGTTGACCTGCTTGGCGAAGAAGGTCTGGAAATCCTTGGCGTCGGCGAGCAGCAGCGACATCTGCTGCGTCTCCTGCAAATTCGTCGCGATGGCCGGCTCGCTCAGGATCTCCTTCACCGATTTGGCCATGCTGGCGATGACATCGGGCGGGGTGTCCTTCGGGGCAAAGATGCCCCACCAGGCCAGCGTCTCGAAATCGGGATAGCCGGCTTCGATCGCGGTCTGCGTATCCTTGAGCACGGGCATCCGCTCGCGCCCCATTTGCAGGATCGGGCGCAACATGTTGGTGCCGAGTTGCGCCGTCACCAGCGCCGCCGATCCCACGATCAGATCGACATGGCCGCCGAGCACGTCGTTCATGGCCGGGCCGCCGCCACGATATGGCACATGCGTGATCTCGACGCCGGCCTTCTTGCCCAGCACCGTCATCGCGAGATGGCCGAGCGTGCCGATGCCGACGGAGGCATATTTCACCGCGCCGGGGTTTGCCTTGCAGGCCGCAACCACGTCGGCAAAGGTCTTGTACGGCCGCTCGGCGTTGGCGGCGACGACGTAAGGCGCGGTGCCGACCAGGAACACCGGCATCAGATCCTTCTCGACGTCCAGCCCTGGCTTTTCGAGAATCGAGGGAATCACCGCGTGCGAGTCGAAGGTCACGAGAAACGTCGCGCCGTCAGGCGCGCTCTTGGCGACCTGCACGGCGCCGAGCGAGCCGGCCGCGCCGGACTTGTTTTCCACCAGCACGGTCCGGCCGAGTTTGGTCTGCAGATGCGACTGCAGCAGCCGCGCCAGCGCGTCGGTGGATCCTCCCGGCGGAAACGGCACCACCAGTGTCATGTTCTTGGCAGGCTGGGCGAACGCCGGCGCGACCGCGAAGGCGGCTGACGCCGCTAGCAGTTTACGTCTCGTAATCTTCACCAAGGCTCTTCTCCCGATTGCTGCTGATTGTCTGTTTTCGGTCGCAGCCTTTACGAATTGCCGAAGCCCGATCCGGCCTTCTTGTACTCGGGCCGGGGCGGGCTGAAGACGTCAAGCACGCGGGCCCCCTCCGGTCCAGCCCGCATCGTGTGCGGCACATTGCCCGGCGTACGCCAGAAATCGCCCTTCTTGACCGGGATTTCCTCGCCGCCCTGAACCCGGATCGCCGAGCCATCGAGCAGCACACCCCATTGCTCCTCGGGGTGATGATGCAAAGTCCCCTGCGAGTGCGGCGCCAGCGTCACCACCGACAGCATCGCGTGCTCGCCCGAGAAAATGCGCGTCGTGACGCCCGCCGCGAGCTCGCGAAACAGGCCGTCATCCGGATTGTCCAGATTGTGAAATTCACTCTTCTGACTCATCGTTCCTCTCTCCCGCGCATTGCGCGTCGATCAAGACCTGTCCATCAAGACTTATGCCGTTAAGCTTTCGCGTAGCTGCCCTGGTAGCGGCCTTCCCTTATCGAGATAAGCGTCTGCTCTTCGCGCACGATCTGGGCGCGGACCGCCTCTATCAGCGTGGCTGCGACCGAGGCCGGAAACGACACCACGCCGTCCTCGTCGCCCACCACGATGTCGCCCGGACTGATCACCGAGCCGCCGATGGAAACCGGCACGTTGATTTCGCCCGGCCCGCTCTTGTAGGGGCCGCGATGTATGACCGCGCGGGCAAAGCACGGGAAGTCCGACGCCGCGAACGCAGCGACGTCGCGGATCGCGCCGTCGATCACATAGCCCGCAGCGCCCCTGTATTCGGCGATGTTCTTCATGATCTCGCCGACCAGCGCCCTGGTCTCGTCGCCGCCGCCATCGACCACGATGACGTCGCCCGGCCCGACCAGTTCGAGCGCCTGGTGGATCGCAAGATTGTCGCCGGGCCGCGTGCGCACGGTGAACGCGGTCCCGACCAGCCGGCCGCCGCGATGGAACGGCCGCAAGCCTACCGCCCCCGGGAGCCTGGCGAGGTTATCGCTGATGATACATGTCGGCGCGTCCCTGAACGCCTCGATCAGTTCAGGCGCGGGCTTTGGCACGCTCGTCATGGCGGTGGTGATGCTCATGCGGACTGTTCCTCCCCTGGTGGCTTTAGCACGTTCGCCCACATGAAGCTTCCGCCGTCCCAAAACAAGTAGCATTCCGCAGGAGCAGGTATAATGGATTTGGATAGGTCTAAGGAATCATCAACGGGACAAGCCTTCAACTCAGGCCGCCGCATCGCCTCCTTAACACGAAGTTAACCAGACCGTTCGACGCTGGACCTGGATTCGACGATTCGGACGCCGGTCACCTCACAATGCTGTTCCAAAACCTTATTCCCTCACCGGCGCTCTCGATCGCGCAATTTTCCGATATCGACGCCTTCCGGCCGGTCGAGTTCGTCGCGGACGCGCGCAGCGTCCCGTTGAACCTCGTCAATTTCCACACCGCGCGCGCGACCGTGCACCTCCCTTGCTGCCAGATCACCGCACTCACCTCGTTTGCCCGCATCGTCGATGTCAGCTACCGCGTGGCGCACGGCGTCGTCGTCTTGCAGCTCGAGGACGATTACGAAGTATCAGCCAACGGCATGTCGGTGAACGGGCCGGCCTTCGTCGGGATGCGCGGCAATGTGGACTGTCAGTTCTTCGAACCACGCGGGTCGTTGCATGCGATCATTGTCCTCGGGGCCGGCCTGCGGGATCGGGAATGGTTCGAGACGCCCGATCAGCTATGCGCATTCACCCCTGACATGAGCGCGCTGGCGGCCGTCAGGTCTGTCGTGACCGGCATCCTGCAAACCGCTTCGGCCGAACCGCATCTGATGAAGGAGCCGGGCTTCGCACTTGCCCTGCAGGAGGCCCTGCTGCTCGCCGTCGATGACATGTTCCGCCGCAGCAGGAAGTCGGAAATTTCGGGCAGGATCGCCAGCAAGAGCTATTGCCGCCTGGTGCGCATGATCGACGAATATGTCGCCTATCATGCCGCCTCGCCGATCTACAGCGCCGACCTCGCCGAACAATGCGGCGTATCGGTCCGAACGTTGGGCACGGCAGTCGCGAGCGTTCGTGGCATGAGCCTGCATCGCTACTTGCGTCTCAAGCAGCTTTGGTCGGCCCGCGCACAACTCGTGAAAGGGTCCGACGCGATCACCGTGACGTCGTGCGCACGAGTCAACGGGTTCCATCACATGGGCGAATTTGCAAGGCTCTATCGCGCGGCCTTTCATGAACCCGCATCGCGCACGCTGGCCCGCGCGAGGGGAATCGACTGATTGTTGCCACAATCTGGCGTGCTTATCCCCGCTCATCCACAGATGGTGCATTTTCGATCACTGCAGCGCAGTCTGCGCCGCGCAGTTTGATCATTGAATCTCCTGAACAATTTTGACCACGCGGCGCTGTGTTCCCTCGGTCATATCCACCGGATATGATATCAATGCAGCGGGAAAATCGCGCATTTAGGGATGACAGCGCTGCCAAAATGATGACAATCGAATCAGTTAAAGCTCCCAAGAATTCGGCTGGAGAATGTCGTCCGTGATCGCCTCACGTACATTTGCGTTTGCTGTCGCCGCCATCGGAGGCCTCGTCGTGCTGGCGCCGGTGCCTAGCGATGCGCAGTGGTGGCGTAGCGCGCCCGTTGATTTCGAGTCATGCGCCGACGTCGCCGAGAAGGCGAAGACGAAAGAGGAGAAGACGACCGCGCTCGCCGAATGCAATGTGAAATTCGCCGGCCGCCGCAAACCCGGCGGCGGTTACACCTATTACGACTTCATGCAGGACCGGACCTTCGACATCGCAGGCCCGAACCCGACGCCGGAAGAGCAGAAGAAAATCGACGAGCAGTATACCGCCTACCTCGAGCGCGAACGCCGCAACAGCATCGCCTCGGCGCTGATGGCCAAGCAGCAATCGGACCCGCCGCCGGCTCCGCAAGCCCAGGACGTGCAGCAGGTCTCGCTGCGCACCGGGCAGCCGGGGTCACCACCGCCTGAATTCGAAAAAGTGCCGGTGCCGGTGGCGAGCCCGGTCAAGCAAGCCGCGCGGATCAGGGCGGCCAACTGCGCCAAGAATTCCTTCTCCTGCGAATGGCCGCGGCTCTCCGAGAGCATCAATGAACTGAAGAGGCTGCTCAACCCACAGCAGCAGCACAGCCGGCCAAGCAGAAAAAGAGCTAGGTGCTTCTGTCGTCCCTGCGAACGCAGGGACCCATAGCCACCGAATGGAGACGTCTACAGATGACGTCTGCCGTTCCGCCTTATCGACAGATCACGCGGTATGGGTCCCTTGGGTTCGCAGGGACGACGTCATCTTCGCAGGAAAGTCAGCATCAGTGGGCGTACGTCTTCTTGCCGCGACGCGGCGAGACCGGTTTGGCGATTGGCGCCGCCGGTGCTGCGGCAGCCCGCGCGGCAGCGCGCTGCTCCTGCAACCGCGCGTCGTAGCCCGGCGACGGGATTACCGTCGGCGGCGCGGCATGGGCGGGAACCAGCGACAGCCAGCCGGCCAGGGCTGAAATCGCGAGGGGCGCGAGAGCTGTTCGTTTCATACCGCTTCTCCGATCGGCTGCATCAAGACGAGATACGCACCGTATCCGCGCCATTTCAAGGCGCGGCAAAATCATCTGGTGTTGCGGATCTGCTGCGGCGTCAGGCCGGGTGAGCCCTTGCCGTTGGTTTCGGCTTGCCGGATCAACTCCACGATCCGGCGCGACAGCGGCGCCTCCAGCCCGCGCCGTTCGGCGATCCCGGTGATGACGCCCTGCAGATAGTCGACCTCGGTACGGCGGCCGCGCTGCAGATCTTCCCACATCGACGAGCGCGCCTCGGGATCGATCTTCATCGTCCGTCCCAGCAGTGCATCGAAGATCGGGTCCGGCAGGCGCAGCAGCGGCGGCATCCAGCCCAGCGGAATTGGCGTCGGCGAGACCGGCTCGATGCCTTCGGCGCGGATCGCCGCCAGGCCCTCCGCCACCTGGTCGGCGAACAGGCGGCGCCATGGCCGTTGCGCGAGTTGCCGGCGCAGCGGCAGGTCGGCCAGCGCATTGAGCGCGTTGTTGAGGTTGAGCAGAAGCTTGCCCCATTGCACGCCGTCGATGTTGCCGGTCGGGCGCACCTTCAGGCCCGGCACCGAAAGCATTTCGGCGGTGCGCGCCTCATCCTGCTCGATGACGATATCGCCGGAGGTGGCGCGATGAAATCGGCCCTGACCGAGCGCGATCACGTTGAACGGCACCATGCCGCCGAGCACGCGCCGCCCCGGCAGGCGGTTGCGCAGCATGGCCGTGTTGCCGACGCCGTTCTGCAGGCTGACGATCACGACATCGGGCGAGGCGTGCCGCGCAATGACATCGGCCATCGCAATGGTATCGGCGCTCTTGACCGTCACCAGCACCACGGCGGCATCGCTGATGACCGAAGGGTTTTCCGACAAAGCGAATTGGTTCGCAGCTATCGTTTGATCAAAACCCTCAAAGCTCGTCGGCCGCAGGCCGCTGGCCTCGATTTCGCCGATCACGCGCGGACGCGCCAGCAGCGTCACACGGCGGCCGCCGGCCACCAGCATACCGCCGACGAAGCAGCCGATGCTGCCCGCCCCCGCGATAGCGATCGTCCGGCCTGCACCCATTTCCGCTGCTCGCCAAATTGTATCCGGCTTCGATAGCAGAACCATTGGCCGGTGCCTATCGAACGGCAGCACCATGCCGGGCCACCACGCCTTGTAACCGTCATGGCCCCCCGTTATGTTTCACCCGGGGCCACGCGGAGGAGACGACCATGGGTTTACTCGACGTACTCAACGGCATGCAGAACGGCCCGCGCGGCCCGAGCACCCCGAGCGCAAAGAACGAAGGCGGCGGGATGTCGCCCATGACCATGGCGATCATGGCGCTGCTGGCCTGGAAGGCGATGAAGCATTTCGGTGGCGGCCAGCCCGGCGCTGCGCCGACGCAGGCGCCGCCAAAACTGCCCGGCAACGTGACCGCGGGCCTTCCCGGCGGCGGCGCGGGCGGCGGGCTTAGCGACATGCTCAAGGGCGGATTGGGCGGACTTCTGGCAGGCGGCGCGGCTGGCAGCATTTTGAGCGGCGGGCTCGGCGACCTGCTCAACCAGTTCCAGGAGAAAGGTCACGGCGACGCCGCGGATTCCTGGGTCAGCAACGGTCCCAACAAGCAGATCTCGCCCGGCGATCTCGGCAGCGCCCTCGGTGCCGACCAGATCGAGGCGCTCACCTCCCAGAGCGGCCTGTCGCGCGACGAGTTGCTGCAAGGCCTCAGCAAGTTCTTGCCCGACGTCGTCAATCATCTGACGCCGGACGGACAGCTGCCGGACGAGAACCAGATGTCGCGCTGGATTTGACGTTGCGTCAGCGCGGCGGCCGTCGCCGCGCTGCATCACCATCGACGCATTGGAAAGGGACAGACATGGGCGGGATTCTCTGGGTCATCGTGGTCGGCTTCGTCGCCGGCATCATCGCGCGCATCCTTTCGCCGGGCCAGAACAACCCGAGCGGCTTCATCCTGACCACGGTGCTCGGCATCGCCGGCGCGTTTCTGGCGACCTGGATCGGCCAGGCGATCGGCCATTACAGCCCCGATCAGGGCGCCGGCTTCATCACCGCCACCATCGGCGCGCTGGTGGTGCTGTTCATCTGGAACCGGCTGGTGGCGAAGGGAATGATTTCCGATCCGGGCGGCAAGTGACGAGATGAGTCGTCATTCCGGGGCGCGAAGCGAACCCGGAATCTCGAGATTCTCAGGTGCGCAATTGCGCACCGTAGTTCGATGCTACGCATCGCCCCGGAATGACGGTTAGAGCACCAGATGCATCCCCGCATCCATGCGCACGAACTCGCCGGTCATGTTGCTCGACGCAGGTGAAGCGAGGAAGCACACCAGTTGCGCAATGTCGTCGGCCGTTGAGGCGACCTTCAGCGGCACCTTGGCCACGACGGCGTCGCGCACCGCCTTGGCGCCGGCCTCGCCGCGGCCTTTGGTGAACCACGGCGTATCGATATAGCCGGGGCAAACCGTGTTGACGCGGATCAGGGGCGCCAGCGCGCGCGCCAGCGATTGCGTCATGATGTTGAGCGCGCCCTTGCTCGCGGCATAGGCGACCGACGAGCCGCCGCCGGAAATGCCGGCGACCGACGACACGTTGACCACGGCCGACGGCTTGCCGGACGCCTTCGCGCCGGCCTCGAGTTGCGCACGCGCCGCGCGGATCATCTGGAACGGACCGATGGTGTTGACGGCATAAATGCGCTGAAAATCCTCGGCCGAAAGCCCGTCGAGGTCGTGGTGCGGCACGTGCTTGGTGGTGCCGGCATTGTTGACGAGCACATCGAGACCGCCCCACGCCGCCGCGGCCGCCGCGATCTTCTTGCAGTCTTCATCGCGCGAAACGTCGCCCTGCACCACCACGACTTCGGCGCCGGCGCTGCGGCAGAGGTCGGCGGTCGCTTCGGCTTCCGCCTTGCTGCTGGAATAATTGACGACGATGCGCGCGCCGCCCTTTGCCAGAATGGCCGCGGTGGCCGCCCCGAGGCCAGAGGCAGAGCCGGTTACGATCGCGCACAAACCATCCTTCGACATCCGCATTTCCTCTTGTTGCTTTTGAGCTGGGTTTCGAGCCCCTGATAGGTCGAGGCGCCTTACCATATCGCGCGGCCGGATGCGCGCAAATCCGCCAAATCCGTTGCGCGGAATTTATTCTTTGCCTGATGACGCTCATGCCACCGCCGCAGGCGGCCCTGCGGACAGCGCTTGTCAGGGCTATGGCTTTTGCCCATCATTAAGCGCAAGAAAAGACCGCACCCGAGACCTTGGCCAAGCGCCAAGACCGGGCCTGTGCCAATCAATATCGGGGAACGCCGTGGCGGAGAGTGAGAATATTGTTGCCGAGACCGCGGAGAAGATCTTCGCCGATCTCGCCGACGCCCAGACCATCAATAACGACAAGAAAGGCGCGTGGAAAACTCCGCTCTGGCAGGCGCTGACCGAAGCCGGCCTGCCACTGTCCTGGGTAAGCGAAGATTGCGGCGGTTCGGGCGCTTCTCTCGCCGAAGGGTTCAGCGTGCTGAGCGTCGCCGGACGCTTTGCGGTCGCCGTGCCGCTCGCCGAAACCATGCTGGCGGGATGGCTGCTGGCGCAGGCGAAGATTTCTTCGCCCGACGGCGAAATGACGGTCGCGCCCGCGAGCCCGAAGGACCGGATTACCGTCAACGCCGACGGCAGCCTGTCGGGCAAGGCCCGCGGCGTGCCGTTCGCCAAATCTGCAAAGCACATCGCGGTGCTCGCCAGCGATGCGAAGGGCGGCCTGTCGATCGCGCTGGTCGACGCTGCAAAATGCCGGATCGAGACCGGGCTCAATCTCGGCGGCGACAATTCGGATACCGTGACGCTGGACAAGGTCCATCCGGTCACGATCAAGCCCGCGCCGAAGGGTTTCGACCAGACGCAATTGATGCTGATGGGCGGCGTCGCGCGTTCCCTGCAGATCGCGGGCGCGCTGGAATCGATGCTGGAAATCTCCGTGCGCTATTCCAACGAGCGCGTCGCGTTCGAGAAGAAGATCTCGAAGTTCCAGGCGGTGCAGCACAATCTGGCGCGGCTCGCCGGCGAGTCGGCCGCGGCACTGGCGGCGGCGACCTCGGCCGCCGACGCCTTTGCCAACGCGACTTCCTTCAACGACGAACTGTTCCTCGAAGCCGCCGCGGCAAAAATCCGCTGCTCCGAAGCCGCCGAGAAGGGCGGCGGCATCGCCCATCAGGTGCACGGCGCGATCGGCTTCACCATCGAGCACATCCTGCATCGCTACTCGCTGCGCGCGCTGGCGTGGCGCGACGATTTCGGCTCCGAAAGCTACTGGGCGGTCGAGCTCGGCAGGCTGGTAGCCGCCAGAGGCGCCGACGAACTATGGCCGCTGGTGGCCTCGCGCTGATATCAACACCGATTTGCAACGCCCGATTTGCCTGCATAGAAGTCGAGACCTCAAATGACCGCAGCCCTCCGTTTCGATCCGATCCGCCTGCCGCCCGAATGCGAGCAGTTGCGCAAGGAAGTGCGCGCCTTCCTCGCCGAGGAAATCGCCGCCGGCACGTTCGATCCGCACCAGCCCAACCGCGAAGATACCGACGCGCCGGAGTTTTCCCGCAGGGTCGGGGAACGCGGCTGGCTCGGCATGACCTGGCCGAAGAAGTATGGCGGCCACGAGCGCTCGTTCCTCGAACGTTATGTGGTGACCGAGGAAATGCGCGTCGCCAACGCGCCGACGCGGCGCTTTTTCGTCGCCGACCGGCAGAGCGGCCCGGTGCTGCTCAAATACGCGCCCGAGAATATCAAGATGGACATCCTGCCGCGCATCTGCCGCGGCGAGGTGTGTTTCGCGATCGGCATGAGCGAGCCCAACTCGGGTTCCGACCTGTTCGCAGCGAAAACCCGCGCCACCAAGACCGACGGCGGCTATCTGATCAACGGCACCAAGATCTGGACTTCATCGGCCCATATCGCCGACTACATGATCGCGATCTTCCGGACCTCGCCGCCGACGAAAGAAAACCGCCGCCACGGCCTGACGCAATTCCTGGTCAAGATGAAGCAGCCGGGCATCCAGGTGAACCCGATCGGCCAGATCACCGGGCAGTATGAATTCAACGAGGTGGTTTTCACCGACTTCTTCGTGCCCGAGGATCACGTGCTCGGCGAAGTCGACGGCGCCTGGAAGCAGGCCACCTCCGAGCTCGCCTATGAGCGCTCGGGTCCGGAGCGTTTTCTGGAAACCTATTACGTGCTGACCGAACTGGTCCGCGCTGTCGGCAAGAACCCGGATACCCGCAGCGCCGAAGGCATCGGCCGGCTGGTGGCGCAGGTCCACACCATGCGGCGCATGTCGGTCTCGGTCGCGGGCATGCTGCAGGCCGGCAAGGAGCCGGTGGTGGAGGCTTCGATCGTGAAAGACATCGGCACGGTGTGGGAGCAGCAACTGCCGCACCGTGTGCGCGACCTCGCCGCCTTCGTCGAGGAAACCGCCACCAACCGCGAGACGCTGGAACACCAACTGTCCTTCGCCATCAAGACTGCGCCCAAGCTGACGATCCAGGGCGGCACCACTGAAGTGCTGCGCGGCATCATCGCCCGCGGGCTTGGTCTGCGCTAGGCGCGCGGCCTGGTCTGCGCTGAATTCAAAAAAGGAAACCTCATGAGCAAATACACTGATATCGGCGTCGAGACGCACGGCCACGTCGGCCTGATCGAAATCCAGCGGCCGCCGCTGAACTTCTTCGACATCTCGCTGATCAACCAGATCGCGGACGCGCTGGAGGAGTTCGACAAGGACATCGAAATCCGCGCCTCGGTTCTCGCAGCCCAGGGCAAGGCGTTCTGCGCCGGCGCCAATTTCAGCGATCCGGCGCGGCAGGCGCAGGAGGAGGCCGAGGCCAAGGCAGAGGCGAAGGGCGATCCCGCCGACAGCCTGGGCTCGATCAACAGCCTCTATCTGCACGCGGTGCGCATCTTCCGCGCCAAAAAGCCAATCGTCGCCGCCGTGCAGGGCGCGGCCATCGGCGGCGGCCTCGGGCTTGCGGTATCGGCAGATTTCCGCGTCACCTGCCCCGAGGCGCGCTTCGCCGCGAACTTCACCAAGCTCGGCTTTCATCCCGGCTTCGGCCTGACCGCGACGCTTCCCGAACTGGTCGGCAAGAACAACGCCGAACTGATCTTCTACACCAGCCGCCGCGTCACTGGTGAGGAAGCCACCAAAATGGGCCTGGCCAATCTCTGCGTGCCGCAGGACCAGGTGCGCGCCGAGGCGATGAAGCTCGCCCGGGAGATCGCCGAGTGCTCGCCGCTCGGCCTGCTCTCCACCCGCGCCACCATGCGCGCCGGCCTCGCCGACCGCGTGCTCGCCGCCACCAATCACGAACTCGCCGAACAAAGCCGGCTGCGCAAGACCGACGACTTCAAGGAAGGCGTCAAGGCAACGGCGGAACGCCGCGTGGCGAATTTCAAGGGAAGGTAAGACCGCGCTGGGCTCTCTCAACACGTCGTCCCGGCGAACGCCGGGACCCATACGCCGCGGCCTGCGGAAAGGGCACGCGGGCAGACGTATTACGACACCATAAACATCGGTGGCTATGGGTCCAGCTTTCGCGGGGACGACAAGCCGATAGATCTTGGCTCACGCCACCAGCCTGAACGTCACGCCGCAAAGATCGAACGTATCGCCCGACACCTTGCAGCCCTTCGCCTTGGCCGCGTCTCGCACCTTCGCGATATCGGCGACCTTGAACGTCAGTCCGCTCATCAGATCGCTCGCGCCCTTGACGAAGCGGAAGCGCGCATTGGGCAGTTTCAGCTCGGGCTCGCCGCTTGCAGTCTTGCTCGACGGCGATGCCCGTGATCTTCCCCCAATGCTCGGCGAGGCCTTGCGGATCGGGACTCTGCATTTCGACTTCGGTCAAAGCCTGCGTCACGTCCTTCCGAATAGCCTTCTGCCAGTCCGGCCCCGCCGGCGGATACGGCCCCAGCACATCGTCGCTGCCTTCGGTGTGGTTGAACTCGATGAAGGCGGCGCGGCAATCGCGCGGGTGCAGCTGCACGCCATGATAGGGCGCGTGCGTGATCACGTTCGCGGTGCGCACGCCGATGCCGTTGGCGTGCCTGCCGCGCGCATCGGGATCGTCGCAGCAGAAGATCGCCATATAGCCGCCACGGCCGCCGGTCTTGTCGAGAAAGCGGCCTGCGGCCGTCCCCGGCTGGGTCGGCGCCACCACCTCAAGCAAAATAGTGTCGACCGGCAGCAGCGCGTTCTCCAGCCCGTATTTGGCGACGTTGCCGTCGCGGTAACAGACGTTGAGGCCCATGATGGCGGCGATATCCGAAATCACGGGCTCCAGATGCGGCGCCACCAGGCAGATCTGCCGCAGCCTCAGATAGCCGGCCATCTCAATGGCCCTGAAAAGCGGGCTTGCGCTTCTCGACGAAGGCTTTCGCCGCTTCCTTGTGATCGGCGGTTTCGCCCGAACGCGAGTGATGGATCGCTTCGGCGTCGAAGCAGGCTTCCAGCGTCATCGTCTCGGCATTGTTGATGTTGCGCTTGATGTAGCCCAGCGTCACCGACGGCCCCTGCGCCAGCGACATCGCCAGATCGTGCGCCTCGGCGTCGATGTTCGGCGTCCGGCACCACTTTTGTCACCATGCCGAGATTGTAGGCCTCGGTCGCGCTCAGCACCGGCGAGGTCAGATACAGTTCGCGCGCCTTGGCGCTGCCGAGCATCTGGGTAAGGAAGTAGGTGCCGCCGTAATCGCCCGACAATCCAACCTTGGCGAACGCGGTCGTGATCTTGCAGGAGGCGCTGGCGACGCGCAGGTCGCAGGACAGTGCGATCGAGAGCCCGGCGCCTGCCGCGGCGCCGTCAAGCTGCGCCACCACCGGCTTCGGCATCTGGTGCAGGATGCGCGACACTTCCATGCCGCGGCGCAGATTGGCCATCTTGGCCTCGAACGGCAACGGCGCCCTGCCCTCCGCCATCGACTTGACGTCGCCGCCGACGCAGAACGTGCCGCCGGCGCCCTTCAGCAACACCGCGCGCACCTCATGATCGTCAGCCGCGCGCCGCGCGGCCTCCACCAGCGCGCGCGTCATATCCGGATTGAGCGCGTTGCGCCGGTCGGGGCGGTTCATGGTGATGGTGAGCAGCCCTGCATCGAGCTTCTGAAGGACCATTTCGTTTGCGCTCATGAGTCGTGCTTTCTTTGTTGTTGTTGATTGGCTCCGTCATTCCGGGATGGTGCGCAGCACCAGACCCGGAATCTCGAGATTCCGGGTTCGATGCTTCGCATCGCCCCGGAATGACGCGTGCTTCGTCACTTCTTCACCAGAGGACATCGCGAGACTTCCAGCGACTGGAACGCCTCATTGCCGGGGATCGTCGCGAGCAGCTTGTAGATGTCCCAGCGCCCCTTGGATTCCGATGGCTTCTTGACCTCGAACAAATACATGTCGTGCACCATGCGGCCGTCTTCGCGGATCTTGCCGTTCTTGGCGAACATGTCGTTTACAGGGGTATCCTTCATGATCTTCATGACGGCGGCGGAATCAGTGGTGCCCGCAGCCTTCACCGCTTTCAGGTAGTGCGTGACAGAAGAATAGACGCCGGCCTGCGCCGAAGTCGGCACCCGCTTGATGCGCTCCATGAAGCGCTTGGAAAACGCGCGGGTGTCGTCGTTGAGGTCCCAGTAGAAGGCTTCCGAAAGCAGCAGCCCCTGCGCGGTCTCCAGACCAATGCTGTCGATATCGGTGACGAAGGCGAGCAGCGGCGCAACTTTCTGGCCGCCCTTCATCAATCCGAACTCGGCCGCCTGCTTGATGCCGTTGACGGTGTCGCCGCCGGCATTGGCCAACCCGATCACCTTGGCTTTCGATGCCTGCGCCTGCAGCAGGAAGGAGGAGAAATCCGAGGTGTTGAGCGGATGCCGTACGCTGCCGAGCACCTTGCCACCGGACTTCAGCACCACATTGGTGGTGTCTTTTTCGAGATCCTGACCGAAGGCATAGTCGGCGGTCAGGAAGTACCAGCTATCAAGGCCCTGCTTGACGGCGGCAAGACCGGTCACGTTGGCCTGGCCGAAGGTGTCGAACACATAATGTACCGTATAGGGGCCGCAGGCCTCGTTGCTGAGCCGGATCGAGCCGGGACCGTTGAAAATCACGATCTTGTTGCGCGCCTTCGCAATCTCGCCGGCGGCAAGCGCGGTGGCGGACGCCGCGACGTCAAAAAGCATCTCGACGCCCTGATTGTCCAGCATGTCGCGGGCGATGTTGGCGGAAAGGTCGGCCTTGTTCTGATGATCGGCCGCGACGATCTCGACCTTGCGGCCAAGCACTTCGCCACCAAAATCCTCGACCGCCATTTTCGCGGCGGTCTCCGAGCCCGGCCCGGTGATATCGGCGTAGAGGCTCGACATGTCGAGGATGCCGCCGAGCTTGAGCGGCGGCTTGCTCTGCGCCAACGCGGCGGTCGCCGACATTGCCATCGCGGCGACGACAATGCCTGTAAGTACTCTGTTCATGAAGGCCTCCCTGTGTACCGCATTGCTTGCGGCTTTGAATATTGCTCAGGCACGATCATGCCGCATGGTACACACAGCGGCAAGGCGCAGAGAGAAGCGGATTTCGCTACGATTTCCGCTAAACGGAATGATCGCCGTAGGATGGGTAGAGCGCAGCGAAACCCATCGATACTTGCGCGAACGGCGTGATGGGTTTCGCTGCGCTCTACCCATCCTACGCACTGCGTGAACTACCCCAGCAGCCCCTTCCCCGGCACATGATTGAGTTCGAGCCGGATGCCATCGGGATCTTCGAACAGGATCGAATAATATCCCGGCGCCCATTGATCCTCGCGCGGCGCGCGAATGATCTTGGCGCCGAGCGTGGTGAGGAAGCCGTGCAGTTCGTCGACGTCGGCGCGTTCGCGGGCGCGGAAGCAGAGGTGATGCAGGCCGACGCGGTTCTGCTCGAATGCGGCGCCCGCAAATTCCAGCGACGGCGCGCGGATCGCGACCGCGGTGCGACCACCCACGCAGTAATAGACCTGATCGGAATCGATCATCGGCTTCATGCCGAGGAACGGCAGCAGCTTGCGGTAGAAATCGCGGGAGCGCTCGTAGTTCGAGGCGGTGAGGAAAATATGTGCGATGCCGTTGACTTCCATGGCCTACCCCTATGTGGCAATCTCCGGTAGTATGATGACGTCGAGCATACGAAAACGGACACGGAAACGGACTTGGAGTAAGCCGCGTAATGACCGATCCGGCATGGCGTCACCGGGCCATTGTTGCGGCATTTCTCGCGCTGTCCAGCGGCGGAGGACAGGCGAACGCCGATTGCGCCTTCGAGCCGCAGGGCGAAGGCCGCGTCGCCGCCGTGGTCGATGGGCGCAGCTTTCGCCTCGATGACGGCCGCGAGGTCCGCCTCGCCGGGATCGAGCGAGCCGGAACAGACAAGGCCAGCGCCAGGGCTTCACTCGCGGCGCTCGTCAGCGGCCGCCACGTGACACTGCACGGCGAAGACGACGCGCCGGACCGCTACGGCCGCCAGCCGGCGTTTGTTTTCGCGGACGGCTCGGAAACTTCGGTGCAGGGCGAGATGCTACGCCGCGGCGAGGCGCTGGCCTCCGCCGAAGTGACGGACAAGGACTGCGCAGCAGCGTTGGCCGCCGCCGAGACGGCGGCGCGGCAGGCCAAATTGGGAATTTGGACTCACCCTACCGCCATAAAAAACGCGGAAAGTCCGGGCGATATTCTGGCCGGGATGGGGCAATTTACGGTGGTCGAGGGCAAAGTTTTGTCCGTTCGTCAAGCGGGGGCTGTGACCTACCTGAATTTCGGGCGTAACTGGACACGGGACTTTGCTGCGACTATTTCAGGGCGCATCATACCGGCATTCGAGACGGCCGGGCTTTTGCCTAAGTCACTCGAAAATAAAAGGATTCGTGTCCGCGGCTATGTCTGGTCGCGGGGAGGACCACGGATTGAACTGCTCCGGGTGGGGCAAATTGAGGTGCTGGGCGGGACATAACGCATGATTCGAAAACTGGGCACCGGTTTTCGATATTGTCATGCGCAAACACAGGGATGGGGGCATAATCCGGTCGAGATCGATCGGATCGTGATCCCAGTGGCTGATTTGACGCATCGTGAAGCACGGCGCGAGATGAAGACCGGTTGCCGCCTCCTGGCTGCGCCGGCGTTGCTGTGTGCCGGCTTCATGCTTGCGGCCTGCGGCAATATGGGAAAGTTGGAGACCGCGGCGCCGCCCGCGGCGACGCCCAAGCCCAACCGCACCGTCGCGCAGACGCCTGCGAGCGAGCGCGAACATGAGCGCATTCTCTCCTCCTATGGCGGCGCCTATGACGACCCGAGGCTGGCGGCGTTGATCGGCAAGACCGTCGACCGGCTGGTCGCGGCATCCGATCGCCCCGACCAGGCCTACCGGGTGACGATCCTCAATTCCGGCGCGGTGAACGCGTTCGCCCTGCCGACCGGTCAGCTTTACGTGACGCGCGGCCTGATCGCGCTCGCCAGCGACACCTCGGAATTGTCCTCGGTGCTGAGCCACGAGATGGCGCATGTGCTGGCCAAGCACGCCTCGATCCGGGAAGACCAGGCGCGGCAGGCCGCGGTGGTGACCCGCGTCGTCACCGACATGAGCAACGATCCGGATCTCACGGCGCTGGCGCTGGCCAAGACCAAACTGACGATGGCGAGCTTCTCGCGTTCGCAGGAATTCGAGGCTGACGGCATCGGCGTCGGCCTTTCGGCGCGCGCCCATTTCGATCCCTATGGCGCGTCGCGCTTCCTGCTGGCGATGGAGCGCAACGCGGCGCTGAAGGCCGGCAAGACCTCGCTCGATCCGCGCGCGCAGGACTTCCTGTCCTCGCACCCGGCGACGCCCGAGCGCGTGCAGAATGCGCAGGCCAGCGCCCGGCAATACACCTCGCCGCAGGGCGGCGAGCGCGACCGCGAGACCTATCTCGCCGCGATCGACAACATCGTCTATGGCGAGGACCCCAGCGAAGGTTTCGTGCGCGGGCGGCGCTTCCTGCATCCCAAGCTCGGCTTCTCGTTTGCCGCGCCCGAGACGTTCACGCTCGACAACACCGCGCAGGCCGTGATCGGCGTGCGCGAGGGCGGCACCCAGGCGATGCGCTTCGACGTGGTGCGCGTGCCGGCCGAACAGTCGCTCTCCGATTATCTCAACTCCGGCTGGATGGAAGGCGTCGACAAGGCTTCGACCGAAGAGCTCACCATCAATGGTTTCCCGGTGGCCGCGGCGTCCGCAAATGGCGATCAGTGGCAGTTCAAGGTTTTCGCGCTGCGCTTCGGCAGCGACGTCTACCGCTTCATCTTCGCCGCCAAGCAGCGCACCACCGAAAGCGAGCGCAATGCGCGCGAGACCGTCAACTCGTTCCGTCGCCTGACGCTGGAAGAAATCCAGGCCGCGCGTCCGCTGCGCATCAAGGTCATCACCGCGCAGCCCGGCGACACCGTGGAATCCCTCTCCCACCGCATGGCCGGCATCGACCGCCCCGCCGAGCGCTTTCGTATCCTCAACGGCCTCGACCAGCACGCCCAGGTCAAGCCAAGGGAACGCGTGAAGATCGTGGTGGATTGAGGCGGGGGCCTAACCGGACCTTTGAACTGTGCCACCCTTTCCGGAATCGGAATGAAAATTCCGTGCGGCCCGACGCACCAGGCTCACGAAGTTGCGAACCACCGGCGATGGTTCGCCGCGGCGCGATGCGAGGTTCAGGACGGCTTTCGGTTGCGAGGCGCCCTTGAGTCGTCGGTATGCGATGCCGCTCATCGTCATTTGCTGCATGCAGGCCGGCACCAGCGAAATGCCGAGCCCGACAGCGACGAGGCTGAGCGCCGATGTAACGCGGGGCGCTTCCTGACCGAGGCGAGGGCTGAATCCCGCCTTGAGGCATGCCGCCATCGTCGCCTCATAAAACGCAGGTCCGAGCTGGCGCGCGTAGACGATGAATGTTTCGCCGGCAAGGTCCTTCAATGAGAGGGCCCCGCCGCCGCGATCGCGCCGCGCCAACGCGTGATCCCTCGGCAATGCGACCACCATCGGTTCCACCAGCAATGGATTGACGACAAGGCTCTGCGGTTCGGCAAGGGGCGCGCGCATGAAGGCAACGTCCATCTGGTCATTGTGCAGACGTTCGAGCGCCTCCTTCCTGAGACACTCGTCCAGCGTTAGCGAGACCAGCGGAAAGGCTGCGCGAAACGCCCGGATGACGAACGGCACGAAGGGATGAAACGGAGCGGTCGGCATGACGCCCACGCAGAGGCGGCCTTGCTCGCCCCGCGCGGCACTGCGTGTGGCTTCGAAGGCGCCGTCATATTGCGCGAGCGTCGCGCGCGCACGATCGAGGAAAACCCGCCCCGCTTCGGTCAGTTCGACCCCGCGCGGCTTGCGGCGAAACAGCTGCACATCGAGCTCGGTTTCGATCGCCTTGATCCGCTGGCTAAGCGGCGGCTGCTGCATGCCGAGCCGCTCCGCGGCCCGCGTGATGTGCCCTTCTTCGGCGACGGCGACGAAGTGCCGGAGATGTCGCAGCTCCATGTCCATATCCATTTCGATATGAATTTTGCCTGATCCATATAATACCTCGGCTATTTCGCAAATGATACACCGGCGCTTGTTCGACAAAGGAGACGGTCATGACGCTGTTGCGCCGGCAATTTCTGCATCTGACGGCGGGCTCGCTGGTCGCGCCCGCGCTGTCGTCCTTCGCGCTGGCGCAGACCTACCCGGCGCGGCCGGTACGCGTGCTGGTACCTTACGCGCCTGCCGGCCCCGCTGATATTTTGGCGCGGCTCGCAGCGCAGAAGCTCTCCGATCAGTTGGGGAAACAGTTCTATGTCGAGAACGTCGGCGGCGCCGGCGGCAATATCGGCATGGGTCAGGGCGCCAGAGCGCCCGCTGACGGCTACACCGTGCTGGTCGTTCCGCCGAACATCGTCGTCAATCCGGCGATGTACGACACGGTGCCCTACGATCCCTACAAGGACTTCGACCCGGTCACGATTGCCGTCAGCGCGCCCACGGTGCTGTCGGTGCATCCGTCGCTGGCGGTCCAAACGGTCAAGGACCTTGTTGCACTGATCAGGTCCGGTGGCACCAAGTACAGCTTCGCGTCGCCCGGCACCGGCACGCCGCCACATCTGATCGCCGAGCATTTCCGCCTGTCGCTTGGGCTCGACCTCGTACATGTGCCGTTCAACAGCGCGGGCCAGGCCGTCGCATCGACGCTCGCCGGGCACACGCCGATTGCATTCAGCTCGCTGCCCCCCGCCGTGCCGCAGATCAAGGACGGCAAATTACGTGCGCTGGCCGTGACCAGCAAGACCCGCTCGCCGCCGCTTCCGGACGTGCCGAGCATGGCGGAAGCCGGCTATCCGGAGATCGAGGGCGAGGGATGGTTCGCCTTCATCGTTCCGGCCGGAACGCCAAGCGAGATCACCGCGCTCCTGAACCGCGAGATCGTCAAACTGATCGCGCTGCCAGACGCCAAGGAGAAAATGGCGGCGCTCGGGTTTACGGCGGTCGGCACGACACCTGAGCAGGCGGCAGCGCTGTTCCGGACGGAGAGCGCCAAGTGGGCAAAGGTCATCCGCGAAACCGGCATCAAGGCCAATTGATACTGCACATGGTCCGCGCCGAGTACCTTTCAGATCAGCTTCTGACGAGGTGCAGTTCTACACTTCAAACAAAAAGCCCGGTCTTGCGACCGGGCTTCTGTTTTTCAATCCGTCGAACCCTTTCAGGCGGCTTCGTCTGCCACGGCGGCGTCGTCGCCATCGGCTTCGACATCGGCCTCGTCGGCTTCACCGTCGGCCCCGGCGGTCTCGGTCTTGGCGCCGCGGCGCGGGCTCTTGGCGAGCTGGCTCTCGATTTCCTTGACGGCTTCGGTCTCCGTCGAATGCTGGACGACGGCGATCTCGCGCGACAGGCGATCGAGCGCGGCTTCATAGAGCTGGCGTTCGCTGTAGGACTGCTCGGGCTGCGATTCCGAACGGTAGAGATCGCGGACCACTTCGGCGATGGCGACGATGTCGCCCGAATTGATCTTGGCTTCGTATTCCTGCGCCCGGCGCGACCACATCGTGCGTTTTACGCGCGCGCGGCCCTTGAGGGTTTCGAGGGCCTTCTTGACCAGCGCCGGCTCGGACAGCTTGCGCATGCCGACATTGGCGACCTTGGCGGTCGGCACGCGGAGCGTCATCTTGTCCTTCATGAAATTGATCACGAAGAGCTCAAGCTTGGCGCCCGCGATCTCCTGCTCCTCGATGGCCAGGATCTGGCCAACGCCGTGAGCGGGATAGACCACGAATTCATTGGCCTTGAAGCCCTGACGCTGAGTCACGACCTTCTTCGGCTCCTCGACGCGCGGAGCGGCAGCCACCGGCTTGGCGGCAGGCTTCGGCGCCACGGCGGCGGCGGCCTTGGGAGCAACCTTCGGCGGAGCGGCCTTCACAGGAGGCTTGGCGGCGACCTTCGAAGCAGTGGCCTTCGAGCCCGTCGCTTTCGCGGCAGTCTTGGCAGTCTTTTCTGGCATTGCGCTTCTTTTGTTCTTTGAGGACTTTGTGGCCGCCACCTTCCTGGCGACCTTTACGGTCGCCTTGGCACGGCCTTTGGTTGCGCTGCGGCTGGCCGGAGCGGCTTTTTTCGTGGTCTTGGAAGCACTCTTTTTACGCGTTTTCTGTGACACAGCCTGCGCGCGGAACTGCCACGCCCCTGTTCGATGTTTTTACGGAACCCACCGGGGCCACAAGATACGCATGGCCGGGATTGGCTTGTTATGTGCCCAATATAACACAATTTCCGCAAAAATCAATGATTTACGCCCGGTTCCGTACCTTTACGGGGTCCTTTCGGCCACAAGTCGATCAACAGGGTAAATCAGCAGGCTCAGTTTGGTTCAGATTAGGTCCGAAACGGGCTCAATTGGCTTGCAAGTTGGCCCGGCGAATCAGTCGCCGCTGCCGGGTTCCTTGGAAAAATATTTCTCGAACTTGCCTTCCACGCCCTCGAATTCTTTCGCGTCGGTCGGCGCTTCCTTCTTCTGGGTGATGTTGGGCCAGCTCTTGGCGTACTCGGTGTTGACCTCGAGCCACTTCTCAAGCCCCGGTTCGGTGTCCGGCTTGATGGCGTCGGCGGGACATTCGGGTTCGCAAACGCCACAGTCGATGCATTCGTCCGGATGGATAACCAGCATGTTCTCGCCCTCGTAGAAGCAGTCGACGGGGCAGACTTCAACGCAGTCGGTATATTTGCATTTGATGCAGGCTTCAGTGACGACGTAAGTCATCCAAGCGCTCCGAAACGATCGATTTGTCCGGGGTTTGCGTAGCGCATGCAGTGCGCTGCCGCAAGGGAAGCGGCGCGCTTCAAACCGCCGTTTTCACGCTTCGCCGCCAGCTCTGTGCACATAGTCACTCTTTGTGATTCTGCAAATCATCGTAGAGCACGCGCGCCACTGTGGCATCGCCGCGGCGCTCGGAAAATCCGGCCACTTTGAGAATGCGCACGTTGCGATCGAGCGCGATGGTGAGCACGTCACCGATCTTCACTGAATGTCCCGGCGACTTTTCGCGCACGCCGTTGATGCGAACGTGACCGGCTTCGACGAGCGCGGCAGCCGAGGTGCGGGCTTTCACCACCCGCGCATGCCACAGCCATTTATCGAGACGCTGCCGCTCCAAATAATCTCTCTCGAAACTCTTTGACGCGTTATTCCTTGCGGCCCGCGAGCTGTTCCTTCAGCGCCGCCAGTTTGGCGAACGGTGAATTGGGATCGACCGGACGATCGCGCTCGCGCGGCGCTGCGCTGGTCGCCCACTGACGGTGCGACGGGCCACTGTCGCGCTTGTCACGGCCGCCCTTGTCGCGTCCGCCGAAATCGCGGCCCTTGTCGCGCGCGCCGCGGTCGCGATCGCCGCCCTTGTTGCGGTCACCCTTGTTGCGATCGAATTTGTCGCGGCGATTGTCGTTGTCGCGGCCCTTGCCTTCGACACGCTCACGCGAGGGACGATCCTGACGGGTCTCCTGACGCGCCTCCGCAGGCGCTGCGCCTTCTGCTGCGGCAGGAGCAGCAGCGGCTTCGGCCGGTACGCCCTCGCGGGGCTTGCGGAACTCGTTGTTGTTGCGGCGGCCACGACGGTGGCGCTGCTGCTCGCGCGGCGCGCCCTCGGCACCCTCGCCGGCTGCGGCTGCTGGCGCGCCGCCCTCGCGGGCGCCGTGATGACGCTGGCGGTTGCGGTCATGATGCGGGCGGCGTTCCTCCGAACGGCCACCGGGCCGCCAGACTTCGACCAGCACAGGCTCGGCCGGCGTATCGGATTTGGCTTCCGCTGCCGCCGTTTCAACCGGTGCAGCATCGGTTGCGACCGAAGGCTCTGCCGCGACTTCAGGCGCGCTCACCGTTTCAGCTGCCGCCTGTTCCGCGGGCGCTTCCGCGACCGAAGCTTCTGCAGCCGCAGGCTCGGCTACCGCTTCGACGGGCGCTTCCACCGGTGCCGGCTCTGGCGCGGCTTCGACGGGCGCAGTCTCAATTGCTGCCGCAGGCGCTTCGCTCACGACCGGCACGGGCGTGACACTGGGCAGCAACGCGGCCGACGGCGATGGATCGCCCGACATTGAATGGCTGGAGACCGGCAATTCGGCGACGACCTCGTCGGCCGGCGTCTCCGATGTCGTCTCGACAGCAGCCTCCACCGGCGGCGCTTCAGCAGAGACCGTCTCGACCACTTCCACCGGCGCAGGTTTCGGCGGCAATGGCGGGCGGCGGTCCATGCGGTAGCCGAGCGCGCGCAGGATCGAGGCAAAATCTTCGCCGGCGGATCCGGTCAGCGACGTCATCGCCTGCGTCACCACGAAGCCGCGGCCATCGAACGCACCGGTGGGCTTTTCGCCGGGCGAAGACTCGCGCCACGCCAGCGCAGGACGAATGAGATCAGCGAGACGTTCCAAAATGTCGACGCGCACCGCGCGCTCGCCGCACTGGCGATAGCCGAGCACGCGATAGGCATCGCGCGCGAGCTGCTTGTCGACCGCGAACGACGTCCGTCCGCTGGAGGCCAGATGCTGCGCGCCTGATAGCGCGGACATATCGACATTGTCCTGCTTCTCGGCCCACAGCAGCGAGGCCAGCGCCCGCGCGGCCGGCTTCAGCAGCCCAGGGAAATAGATGTGATAGGCGCCGAAGCGCACGCCGTACTTACGCAGCGTCGCGCGCGAGGCCTGGTCGAGATCCTTCATCTCGGCGGAAATCTTCGCGCGCTCGAGCACGCCGAGCGCCTCGACCAGCTGGAACGCGATGCCGCGCCCGATGCCGGTGATGTCCTCGGCCTTGGAAAGCCCGAACAGCGGCCCCAGCAATTTTTCGATATGCGTCTTCAGCCACAGATCGAGCCGCGCCTGCACGGCCTCGCGCGGCGCGCCTGCGAGGCGATCGTCGGCAATGACGCGAATGCGCGGATGCAGCGCGTCGTCGGCCGCGACGAGTTTTGCGACCGCGTCGCCGGTCCAGCGGATGGTGCCGTCGGATGTCAGCACGAACTGGTCGTCTGGCGCGGCGGCGAGTTTCTCGGCGCGCGTGTCGATCTCGCCGGCCAGCACCTGCTGTGCTGCCGCCTGCAACGCCTTCGCATCCGATCCCGCTTCCGCCGCATCTGGCGCGAAGGTGAATCCGTCGAGGCGGCCGATCGCATGGCCTTCAACGATCACTTCGCCGGTCTTGCCGATTTCCGTATTCAAAACACTGTTCTCCCGCAGGCGGCGCATCAATACACTGGTACGGCGGTCAACGAAACGCTCCGTTAGCCGTTCATGCAGCGCATCGGATAATTTATTTTCGACCTCGCGGGCGATCCCCTGCCAGTGATCGGGGTCGGAAAGCCAGTCCGGCCGGTTGGCGACGAAGGTCCAGGTGCGGATTTGCGCGATCCGGCCCGACAGCGTGTCGATATCGCCGGTAACGCGGTCGGCCTGGTCGACCTGGGCGGCGAACCATGCATCGGGAATCCGGCCTCTTTTCATCAGGAATGCATAAAGCGTAGTCACGAGTTCGGCATGGGCAGCCGGCGCCAGCCGACGGTAATCCGGGATCTGGCAGGCGTCCCACAGCCGCTCCACGGCAGCCGCGCCATGGGCCATGTCCCGCACCTCGCCGTCGCGTGCCGCATGATCGAGCACGCGCAGATCCTCGGCGATCGGCGCGCGGGTCAAAACCTCGTGTCCGGGCGAGAGCGCCAGCGAGACCTGCAGCGAGCCGAGCGAGGAGAAATCCAGTTTCGAGTTGCGCCACTGCAGCATCTTGACGCTGTCAAACGTGTGGTTCTGCAGCGCGTTCACCAGTTCCGGCTCGAACGGCGCGCAGCGCCCCGTGGTGCCGAAGGTGCCGTTGCGCGTGGCGCGCCCGGCGCGGCCCGCGATCTGCGCGAATTCTGAAGGGTTGAGCCGCCGGAACTGGTAGCCGTCATACTTGCGGTCCGACGCAAACGCGACATGATCGACGTCGAGGTTCAGCCCCATGCCGACCGCGTCGGTGGCGACGAGATAATCGACGTCGCCGTTCTGGAACATCTCCACCTGCGCATTGCGTGTGCGGGGCGAGAGCGAGCCCAATACGACGGCAGCGCCGCCATGCTGACGGCGGATCAATTCGGCGATCGCGTAGACCTCATCGGCCGAGAACGCGACGATCGCGGTGCGTCGCGGCTGGCGCGTGATCTTGCGGTCGCCGGCAAACTCAAGCTGCGACAATCGCGGCCGTGTGACGATGGACGCGCCCGGCAGCAGCCGCTCGATGATCGGGCGCATGGTCGCAGCGCCCAGCAGCAGCGTCTCGTCGCGGCCGCGGCGATGCAGGATGCGATCGGTGAAAACGTGGCCGCGTTCGAGGTCCGCCGCGATCTGGATTTCATCGACGGCGAGAAACGAGACGTCGATATCCCTCGGCATCGCCTCGACGGTGGAAACCCAGTAGCGCGGGTTCTTCGGCTTGATCTTCTCTTCGCCGGTTATGAGCGCAACGCTCGAGACGCCCGCGCGCGCCGCGATCTTGTTGTAGACCTCGCGCGCGAGCAGCCGCAGCGGCAGGCCGATGATGCCGGAGGAATGCGCCAGCATCCGCTCGATCGCCAGATGCGTCTTGCCGGTATTGGTCGGCCCGAGCACGGCGGTAACGCCGGCGCCGGGAGCCCGTTCGTGTGCGAACGTGGAAGGTGAGAAAGCCATATTTTGCAGGTGTTTCTTGCGTCGCGCTATTCTGGAAGTGTTTCATAATGCGACGGGATGCGGTCGCGGCTTAAGGTCTGGAACGAGTCTGGAACGAAACGCGCCCGAATCGCTGACTCTTACCGAGACCTCCTTCGTTCACCGCAACATCCAGCGTTGATGCGATCGAGGCGGCACTAGATCAAGTTTGTTGGGGCTCCACAAGATCAGGTTTTCGGCTCAAATCCTTAAAGAGAAAGCGGGTGTGGAGTTGAATCAGAAGTGGGCAAGAGTCAAGCGATGAGTTTGGCCTGATTGCTCCGCTCGCCGCTCTGCTCCCTCGCCCCGCCCTTGCGGGGTCGAGACGAGCGAAGCTCGCTCTTAGAGGGTTGGGGTGAGGGCCTCTCTCCACGAGTGGTGCGCGCGGAGAGAGCCCCTCACCCGGATTGCTGCGCAATCCGACCTCTCCCCGCAAGGGCGGGGCGAGGTGACGAACAGGCTACTGCGTCTTCGCCACCCGCGGCGGCGCGGCGGTCGTCACGAACGACGTCGCTTCCAGCATCGCCGGGCCGAACGGCGTCGGGATGGTCATGCGGAATGGAACCAGGATGCGGGTGCCTGCGATCGGCACGAACGCGATCTCCATCCGGCGCTCGCCGGCGAGGTATTTGATGACCGGGCGATCGGGGATATAGCCCGCGACCGGCGTGAAATAGACCGCGCAGACCACGGCCGGGCCGTGATAGCCGCGCTCGGCCTTCACCATTTCCATGCGCTTGAAATCGAGCTTGAGGTCGTAGCGCAGCCGGCCGTCGAAGATGCCGGATCCGGTGCGGCAGGCCTCGGGCGACAGCACCTCGCCATTGCCGGCCACGCGCAGCATCGAGCCGGTCATGGGATCGAGCACGTTTTTCCGGTGCGCGTCGGTGACGACGATCCGGTCAGGATCGACCGGCGGCGCCGGGTCGATCGAAAAGTCCTTCACCCCGCCATTGGCCAGCACCAGGCGGATGGTTTCGGACTTCTTCTGCGTCATGGTGGTGGCGACATAGGCGTTGGCGACCAGCGCGCCGTTGACGACGCGGCCCTGGCTGGCGCCGGAACCGCTGCCGCCGGAAAACGCCTTCAACAGCCCGGCGGTGCCGCCCTGGGCGGAGGCCGTAAACGTATCGTCGCCGATTTCGATGGTCCAGGCGCCCTTGCCGACCGCAATCCCCGACAGCGTCGCCTCGTACTGCGCGTCCAGCCGCCCCTGCGCCAACGCCGCCTGCGGCGCGAGCGCGAGCCAAGCCCCGGCGCACAGGCCGAGAACAAGCGCGATTTTGGGCGAATTGGCGCGTGTCGTGGTCACGAAAGAAAGGTCCCGGGATCGGCGCGAGCTTGTGGTCATTTAGGCAGAATAATCCTGCAAACAACGCGGGTTATCGCGAAATCACGCCTCCGGACCGCATGGCGGCCCCGCGTTCGGCCGGCAAAGTCCTTGTTTCATATGCAACCTCATCATGTCGGCGGGGATTGTGCCGATTATATGGTTCGCCCAAGTGGCTGGAACCCTTTACAAAACTCCCGCTATCTGGGGCCGCGGGATGGCACATCGGGCACGAAACATAGCGTTTTCGAGCGAAGTGGCCTTCCGGTTCGCGTGAAGAAAACGCGTCAGACATGAGGGGTTTGAGCCGGGAAGGGGCTCAAACCAGGCCCAAAAACCTTGACCGCCCGGCCGTCTCCCCCTATACGTCCGCGGTTCCTGGAAATGGACGCGATTTTGGACCCCCGCGAGGCCCGCGATATGCGGCTCGCCCATGGCGGGGATGGAAGAGGATTTTGCAAGATGTCCCGGCGCTGCGAACTGACGGCCAAGGGCCCCCAGACGGGCCACAAGGTGAGCCACTCGAACATCAAGACCAAGCGGCGCTTCCTGCCGAACCTGGTCAACGTCACCTTCATCTCGGACGCGCTCGCCCGCAACGTGCGCCTGCGCGTCTCGACCAATGCGCTCAAGAGCGTCGACCACAATGGCGGCCTGGATGCGTTCCTTCTGAAGGCCAAGGCCGAGGTGCTCTCGCCCCGCGCGCTGGATCTGAAGCGCGCGATCCAGAAGAAGGTTGGCAAGCCGGCGCCGGTCGCGAAGGCGAGCTGAGGCGGAAACGGCGAGGCCAGGGCTGAGAGACCCGGCTGAGCGGAAAGATTTGAGAATTTAGAGCGGCCGTGTCGGAAGATACGGCCGCTTTTGTTTTTGGTTGCGCTCGTATAGTATTGCATCTTTATGTTGCCGAACGAAGAAAACATTTCGAGAGATAGAAGTATCGAGGGGAAACCGTGCTTTGAAAACTTTGCCGCAGGTAACAGCCACAGCGGAGCAACTGCCGCTTATCAGTCAAAATAGGTTTGGTGTCGAAATTATCTGCGGTGCTGCCGGAAGCGGCAAAACCTCAACGGCGCTTCTGAGACTGCGGTCGCTTTGCTACATGTTCGCCGCGCGGCGCGCGCGTCGAGGAGACGAAGCTCCGATACGTGTTCTCGTCCTCACATATAATCGAACCCTAGCGGGATACGTGCGAACACTCGCCGAGCACCAAATTTCAGGCGACCTTGGGGTGCATTTAGAAATAGAGACATTTGGTCGCTGGGCTATGCGCGCCCTTGGCTTTCCCGACGTCGCAAACGATCGGGCAAAAGTCGAGCTTAGAAAGCTGGCCCGCAGGCTCGGTTCGCTTACTCCCGAGTACATCGTCAAGGAGGCAGAATATCTCCTCGGTCGATTTGAACCAGAGGATTTGGAAAAATACATTTCAACGGAGCGGACTGGCCGAGGCAGCTTACCCCGAGTGGATAGAAACTTACGACGACGCATTCTCGATGAAGTGATAGATCCGTATCTCGATTGGCTTGAACGCAAAGACGTGCTGGACTGGAATTCAGTCGCAATTCAGATGGCCCGCGACATTGATCCCATTGGTTATGACGTAGTCGTAGTCGACGAGAGCCAAGACTTTTCGGCCAATCAGCTTCGCGCAATTAAGCGACATTTGGCGACTGATCACGCAATCACCTTCGTGATCGATACGGTACAAAGGATCTACGCTCGTGGATTTACATGGGTCGAAGCCGGTTACGATGTGCGCCCAGAGCGCGTGCACCTATTGCGTGCCAACCATAGAAACACAACGGAGATCGCCACCTTCGCAGCAGGAATACTGAACGGCATCGGCATTGAAGGGGATGGCGTCCTGCCAAATCTTGAAAGTGCTGTGGCTCACGGCCCAGTGCCTACTGTACTGAGAGGGCGGTATGCTCATCAAGCCACTTGGGCAATCAACTTCATTAGAAGAAGCATAGATCTCGACGAGGATTCTGTCGCTTTCTTGAAGCCGCAAGGAGGAAATTGGTTCGGTCAAATCCGAACCCTGCTGACTGCGAATGGAATTGATTTCGCAGATATTACTCGGGAGTCCTTGGCGTGCATTGACGATCTTGACCAACCTCTCGCGTGCCGCGTCGTAGGCTTGGCCCGGTGCTTCGGTGAAGGTCTCGGCGAACCAGGCGATCATCTCCGCATCGATCGGATCGTTCTTGGCGAGGCGTCCGGCCGAGCGGGCGAAGCTGCGCACCCGCTTCGGGTCGACGATCCGGACTTCGATGCGGGCCTCGCGCAGCGCCTTGGCCCAGTCCTGCTCATAACCGCCGGAAGCCTCCATGGCCGCCTTGCCGACCCTGTGTTTGCGAAGCCAGCGGATCAGCGCGCGCTGCCCCTCCGCGGTACTGGAGAACGTCTGCCGTTGAGACAGCGAGCGAATGCACGCATCCACCTTGTCCTTGGCCACATCAATACCGACGACAACGACCTCACTTTGTGCCATCATCCACTCCCTTCCTTGCTCGGTTCGGGCTCGAAGCCCGTGCAACTGTTCGGGTTGAGGAAGACACCGGATCTGTCCCTCGCTCCCCGACAGGCTCTCGGCCTTTGAGCACGAACGGGATCAGATCCAGCGACGGGCGGTTGGTCAGAACCGCCCGTTGCGCACATTCTGGCAGATTTTGCGGACACAAGAGCGCGACCATAAGCCGTAAAACCACTGCGCAGGGAATGCCGGGATGCTCCGACTGTACCTGTATGCTCGTGTGCGTCTTTCTGCGCACTATTGCACACGAGACCGCGGGTGCAGCAAGCACCCGGCATTCCCTGCGCCCTCTGATTTTCGGGGCGAAGGATATTTGCAAACCTCGGGCGAAACGCGCCGCGAGAACGCGGACGCATACTCACTCGTCGTCACCCGCGAAGGCGGGTGACCCAGTATTCCAGAGGCGGCGATGATTGAAACGAGAAAGCGCGGCGTACTGGATCGCCCGGTCCCGGCTACGCCAAGGCTTCGCCGAGGCTTCCGTCTTGGCTCGCCGTAGCTTTAGCGGAGGCGGCAAGCCGGGCGATGACGGAAGGTGGGCGCGGATGGTCGGAGAAACGTCATTGCGAGCGCAGCGAAGCAATCCATCTCGCCACGCAAAGAAGGAATGGATTGCTTCGTCGCTTCGCTCCTCGCAACGACGGCGTCGAAAGCAGGACATCTATCCCCGTCGTCCCTGCGAACGCAGGGACCCATACGCCGCGGCGGATGTTGTCTTGGCGAGATGGTGGTCGACTTTCCTTCAACAATTGACGACGGTGGCTATGGGTCCCTGCGTTCGCAGGGACGACGAGATAGCTCGGACTGCTTCGTTGCTGTCCCGCTGCGCGAGCTACCCCACCGCCTTCCCCAACCTCCCCGCCTCGATCGCATCGATCTGCAGCGCGATGTAGCGGCTGTAGATTCTTGCCTGCGAAAACGCACCTCCCGTGAACCACAGGCCCGGCTGCGGTGTGCGCGTCCACATGTTGCGAAGCTCGGCCGTCGCTTCGTCGAATCCCCACACGCGACCGACACGCGCAGCGACATCCGCGCCGAACAATTGCGTGAGCAGATGATCGGGGCCCTTGTAGCCGGTGGCGAGCACGAACAGATCGGCCTTGCGCGTGGTGCCGTCGCGCAGCTTCAAACCATCGGCGACATACCCCTCGATATCCGCCGCCTGCACCAGCTTGATCTTCCCGTCCGCGATCAGCTCGGAGGCGCCGACGTTGAAATAATAGCCGCCGCCGCGGGTGCGGAATTTCAGCGGCCAGCCGGTGCCGTCCTCGCCGTATTCGAGGCGGAAGCCGGCGGCCTCCAGCCGCGTCAGCAGCGGCGCGTCCAGCCGCTTCACTTCGTCGGTGACGAGCTTGTGCGCGAGCTTCATCACCGGCAGCGGCACGCCGGAATTGAGGATATCCCTGGAGGCAATCGGCGGGCCGTCGCCGAGATAGGTCTTGTCGTAGAGCTGCGCCGGCTCGACATTGACGACCATGGTCGGGCTGCGCTGCACCATGGTGACGTCAGCGCCCGCGGCCTGCAGCTCCTGGCAGATGTCATGCGCGCTGGTGCCGGTGCCGAACACGATCACGGGACGTCCGGCCCATTGCCGGCCCGCCCTGAAGCGGCTGGAATGCAGCACCTCACCCTTGAAGTTATCGATGCCTGCGATCTTCGGAATGCTCGGCGTGCCGCTGACGCTGGTCGCGAGCACGATGTGTTTCGGGCGAAGCGTGCGCGCAGCACCTTCGCGCGTCAGCCGCGCGGTCCAGCGCTGCGAGGCGTCGTCATAGTCCGCGCCCTCGAACGCGGTGCGCGTCCAGAAATCGACCTCCATGATGTCGACATAGCTCTCCAGCCAGTTCGCGATTCTGTCCTTCGGGATGTAGTCCGGAAAGGTTGTCGGGAACGGCAGATAGCGCAGATGATTGACCGGCGTCTTGTTGTGCAGCTTCAGGCCGCGGTAGCGCAGACGCCAGTTGTCGCCGATGCGCTCCTCGCGGTCGATCACCAGCGCCGTGAGACCGATACGCTTGGCCTCGACCGCGACCGAAATGCCGGCATGGCCGCCGCCGACGATGAGCACGTCAGGATCGCGGTCGTCGTAAGCGCCTTCCGCCTGCCGTGCTTCGAGCCAGTCGGGGCCGGCAAAATCGCGGGTGGTGGATTCCGCAGGCGAGCCGCTCGCGCGCGCCTCGCAGATGGCATCGAAATCGAGCGAGGTGGAAATGGTCCAGGCTTTCGCGAGCCCGTCCGGCTGGCGCAGCAGCCGCATGGCGCCGTAGCCCGGGCCATTGACCGTGTCGAAGGCGAAGATGGCCTCGACCACGTCGCGGCCGCCGACCACGGCGTTGCGCGGCGCCAGCGCGGCTTGATCGATCCGGAAATTCCCGGCGCGTACTTCCGTACCGCGCGCCAGCAGTTCGGCCACCACGGTTGCGTTGCCGCTGAAGGTTGCGAAATACCAGGAGATGCCGAACAGGTTTCGCCAGTGGCTGTCTGCGACAAAAAGCGCCGACAGCCCGGCCGCCGACCGGCCGGCCAGCGCGGCATTGAACGCGTCGATCCAGCGCTCCGTAGTTTCACGGAGCGCGTCGGCGAGCGGCGCTCCCGGTCGGTCCAGCATGGCGGCGTTTCCCACAATTCCCCTCGTTATCGGCCATCAGAGCGCAGCTTTCGCCCGATCACAACAGCTGGCGCGGCATTGCAAGGCGGCATGCGCGGCGCGCGGGCAAGGTCGCCGGTTTTACCAACCATTCAGCTATTCCCCATAGAGTTTCAGGCCTGCCAGAACCGGCTCCAACGCTCAGGATGAGCGATGCTCGAACGATCGATCTCCGATGAGGTCGAGGCCGCCATCAAGGCCGCCTCCGCCGACAAACATCTCGAAACCGTCAGGCGGGTCACCGACCTGTTCCTGGCGCAGGCCGACGGTTATACCGGCGAGCAGATCGAGCTGTTCGGCGACGTGCTGGAGCGGCTGATCAAGACCATCGAAATCCGCGCGCTGGCCGATGTCTCCGCCCGCATCGCGCTCGCCGAAATGAGCACGCAGCTCGCTTCGGTCAAGCAGGCGCCGCCCGGCGTGATCCGCCGGCTGGCGCGGCATGACGAGATCACGATCGCGCGTCCGGTGCTGACGGAATCCGCGCGGCTGACGCCGGAGGATCTGGTCGAGCTCGCGGAAACCAAGGGCGAGCAGCACCTGCTGGCGATCTCGGGGCGCTGGTGGCTGAACGAGGTCGTCACCGACGCGCTGCTGAAGCGGCATTATCCCTCCGTCAGCCTGCGTCTTGTCAGTAACCCCGGCGCGAAGATGTCGGCGGCCGGTTTCGCCATCGTGCTGAAGCAGGCCGAATCCGACCCTGCACTCGCGGTCGAGACCGGCATTCGCGTCGACCTGCCGGTTGACCTCAGGCAGCAATTGCTGCGCAGCGCCACCGACGCCGTTCACGCGCGGCTGTTGTCGCGCGCGCCGCCGCACATGTTCGAGGAAATCCGCGATGCGATCGCCGCGGCGGCCTCCGGCGCCTACCGCGAAATGTCGCGTACCCGCGATTTCACCGCCGCCGCCCGCTTCGTCGCCTCGCTCGCCAAGCACGGCAAGCTCACCGAGGCGGAGTTGCTCGGCTTTGCCAAAGAGAGAAAATACGCCGAGACGGTCGCAGCCCTCGCCGAACTATCCGCCTCGAGCATCGAGGTGATCCGCCCGGTCATGCAAAGCCTGCGCGACGACGGCGTGCTGATCCCCTGCCGCGTCGCCGGATTGAAGTGGGAAACCGTCGCCGCCGTCCTCGACAGCCGCTTCGCCTCAGGCACCATGGGCCGCCACGAACTGGCGAAAGCGCGGGATCAATACGGCAAACTGACGCTGGAAAACGCCCGCCGCCTGATCCGTTTCTGGCAGGTGCGGCCAGTGGCGCCCGCGGCAAAGGCGAATTGAGGGGGAAGAATTGTTCGAGTCATTCCGGGGCGATGCAAAGCATCGAACCCGGAATCTCGAGATTCCCCGGGGTGCAATTGCACCCCTGAGGTCTGGTGCTAGCGCACCATCCCGGAATGACGAATGCGCCTCACGCCGCCTTGATCAAATCGGCGTCGAGATGCTTCAGCCGCGGCATCACTTCCTGCTTCAGGAGACGCAGCGAGTTATGCCAGGCCTCGGGCTTGTGCTTGTAGTCGAAGCCGAACACCAGGAGCGTGCCGAAGCCGCCGACCTCGTGATAGATCTTCTCGATCTTCTCGGTAACCGTCGCCGGCGACCCCACGATCCAGTTGTGCCGCGCGCAGTAGTCGACGGTGACGTCGCTGTCGGGCGTGTCGGGCGTGGCCTTGAGGTAGTCCTTGAAGCCGAAATGGCCGAGCAGCGGCAGGAAATATTCGCCCATCATCCGGCCCATCATGTCGCCGGTCGAAAGCCGCCACGCCTCCTCGTCGGTGTCGGCGATGAACACCTCGCGCACCAGCCGCCAGTCGCTGCGCTTCGGCTTGCGGCCGGTTTTCGCCGCACCGATCTCGACCGAGTCCCAGTGGCTGCCGACATAGGCCGGGTTGAGGTTGAGGCTCATCGGGATGTAGCCGCGCTCGCCCGCGAGCTTGAGCGTATCCGAGCCCTTGGAGAGGCCGGCGACGCCGATCGGCGGATGCGGCGCCTGCACCGGCTTGAGGTGCGGCTTGAGGAAATCGAACATGACGTCCGGCTTGTTCACCGTCCAGTACTTGCCCTTGTAGGACCACGGCGCGTCCTCGGTCCACATTTTCAGGATGATCTCCAGCGCCTCGCGGGTCATGTCGCGGTTCTGGCCGGACATGCCGTCGACATTGAACATCGCCCAGTCGCTCGGCAGGCCGCTTGCTGCGACGCCGAAATTCAATCGCCCGCCGGAGAGGTGGTCGAGCACCGCGACGCGATTCGCCAGTTCCGCCGGGTGGTGATAGGGCAGCAGGAAGCCGCCGGGGCCGAGGCGGATATTCTTGGTCTGCAGAAACGCCTGCGCGAGAATGAGATCGGGCGCCGGATGCGGCTCCCATGGGGCGGTGTGGTGCTCGCCGATCCAGGCTTCCTGGTAGCCGAGTTCGTCGAGCCAGCGCAGCGTCTGCAGGTCCCAGTCGTGGCCCTCCTTCAATCCGCATTCCGGCGGATGGGACGGCATCGTGAAATATCCGATCTCCATGGGGCTTCCTCTTGCTGTAACATTTTTCAAAGCGCGTCTGTCGCGCGCCAGCAAAAGCATAGCACCCCCGGCGTGTGGCCGAGATATGACGAATCGGATGGGCAGAAGTTCGCGCGGCGGAGTGACGCGCGCGCGAGGGAAGACGACGCGGCGTATGCCGCTACCTCGTCCCGAACGTGGTCGCGCCGAACAGCGCCTTCTGCGTCGAGGGTTGCGAGCGCCAGTATTGCGGCGGGGCTTCGACCTGGCCGCCGAGTTCGGCGGCGGCGTGCCAGCCCCAGCGCGGGTCGTAGAGCATGCCGCGCGCCAGCGCGACCATGTCGGCTTTGCCGGAGGATACGATCTCCTCGGCCTGCTTCGGCTCCGTGATCAGGCCGACCGCGATGGTGGTAAGGCCGGTAGCCTCCCGGATCGCCTGCGCGAACGGCACCTGGTAGCCCGGGCCGAGCGGGATTTTTTGCAGCGGCGACACACCGCCCGAAGACGCGTCGATCCAGTCGACGCCGTGCTTTTTCAGTTCCTGCGCGAATTCGATGGTCTGCGCCAGATCCCAGCCGCTCTCGATCCAGTCGGTGGAGGACACGCGGATGCCCACGGGCTTTTGCTGCGGAAACGCCTCGCGCACCGCGTCGAACACTTCGAGCGGAAAGCGCATGCGGTTCGCCAGCGAGCCGCCATACTGATCGGTGCGCTGGTTGGAAACCGGCGAAAGGAACTGGTGCAAGAGATAGCCGTGCGCGGAATGCACCTCGATGGCATCGATGCCGAGCCGCTCGGCGCGCCTGGCGGCGGCGACGAACGCCTCGCGCACCCGCTTGAGCCCCGCCGCATCGAACGCGCAATGGCGGCGTCTCGCCTTGCTTGTGCGGAATGGCCGAAGGACCCTCCACGCGCCAGCCGCCTTCGGCGACCGGAATCAACTGGCCGCCGTCCCACGGCGTGTGGCTCGACGCCTTGCGACCGGCATGGGCGAGCTGCATCATGACGGCGGTCTTCGACCGCTTGCGAACCGAGGCCAGGATCGGCTTCAGCGCCGCTTCGGTGGCGTCGTTGTAGAGGCCGAGACAGCCCGGTGTGATACGGCCGCTCGGCTCCACGGCTGTCGCCTCGATGCAGAAAATCCCCGCCCCCGACAGCGCCAGCGAATTGATGTGGGTGAAGTGCCAGTCATTGGCCTCGCCGTCGACCGAAGAATACTGGCACATCGGCGCCACCATGATGCGGTTGGGAAGCGTCAGGCCGCGCAGCTTGATCGGGGAAAACAGAGCGCTCATGGGATGGGATCCGGACCGGAGGGAAAGCTACCCCTAATGTCTAGCGAGCGGCTTCCCTCTCCTCAACCCGTTCCGGCTGCAACCCTCCCCTACGGTTTGATGCGTTGCGGCGAGACGCCTCATGGCTTGATGCCCGCGGCCTTGATCAACTCCAGATTGGCTGCGGTCTCGCGCTTGACGAGGTCGTCCATCGCGGCCGGCTTCATCGGCATCGGCTCGATGCCGAGCTTTTTCAGGCTCGCCTGCATCGCCGGATCGGCCAGCACCTTCTCGCCGGCCGCGTACAATTTCTCGACGATGTCGCGCGGCGTCTTCGCCGGGACGAACACGCCGAACCAGATCACGCTGTCGGCATCCTTCAATCCGATCTCGAGCGGCGTCGGCACGTCGGCCAGGTCGACGACGCGTTTTGGCGTCGAGACCACGAGCGCGCGCACCTGGCCGTCGCGGATCAGGGGCAGCGCGGTCGCAAGCGGGCAAAAATAAAGATCGATCCGCCCGCCAATGATGTCGGCGATCACTTCCGGACCGGCGCGATACGGCACATGGGTGGCCTCGATGCCGGCGGCAAAGCGGAATTTTTCGGTGCTGATATGCACGGCGCTGCCAATGCCGACCGAGCCAAACGAGATCGAGCCGGGCTTGGCCTTGGCGTCCGCGATGAAGTCCTGGATGGTTTTCCAGGGCCGCCCGTTCGGCACGATCATCACGTTGGCGCTGGATCCGATCATCAGCACCGAGGCGAGGTCGCGGGTGGGGTCGAAGGTCGCGCTCGGGAAAATCGCCGGCGCTATCGCCAGCGCCGACGATTGGGCGAGAATGCTGTAGCCGTCGGGATCGGCTTTCGCGACCAGCGCCGAACCGACCGTACCGCCGCCGCCGGCGCGGTTTTCGATCACGATCGGCTGGCCGAGTTCGGCGGAGATGCGCTCGAACACCAGCCGCGGCACCACGTCGGCCGCACTGCCGGCGCCGAACGGGATGGTCGCCTTGATCAGCCGCGACGGCCAGCCATCTGCCTGTGCAACCGTGGCCGTGCAAAAGCTGGCCAATACGCAAATAGCGCGAAGGGATTTGTTCATCGAAAGCTCCGGTTTCATCGCTCAAGGCGTTGCAAGAACCGTTCCGCTGTCGGCCCGGTGGGACTACTCCACCAGCGTGAACTGCAACAGCAGATTGCGCTGGATCAGCGAAAAATTGTCGTCCGAGACCAGCGTCAGCACCGTATCGCCCTCCGGCGTAACGTGGGCGTCGATGCCTTCCATGTTGTCGACCTCGTTGCCGAGATCGGCGCTGAAGATCGAGGGCCCGTCGACGACGGCGCCGGGCACGATGGAGGCCAGCGGAATCCGCCGGATCCGAATGCCGATCCCGCCCAGCCAGGAAAATTTCCGCTCCAGCACCAACAGATCGCCGGATGCCAGCAGCACCGCGTCGCTGACATCGAAGTTTTCGGTGCGGCGAATGCTGAACAGCCCCAGCGTCTTGCCGATCAGGAAGGCTGTGATGTTGCCCTGCGCGTCGAGCCCGCGTTCCGAGAACGCGATCAGCGTTCCTGCCATGGGCAAGCCTTTCGGCACCATGACAAGCGCCTCGATCCCCTTGTTGTAGGGCAGTTTGCGCGCGCCCAGCGGCAATTGAAGTGGTTCACCGAGCGCACGCGTAAATCCCTTGGCAAAGTCGAACCGCAGGATCTGATTGACGCGTTCGATGCCGACATAGACCAGCGAGCCGTCGAGCGCGATCGCCTCGGTGTCGAACCAGCCCCGCGACGTAATCGGCTTGCCATCGGGCCCGAGCATCGGCGAGGCCTCGACGTCGTCGAGCCCGGTCATCTCACGGCCCTTATAGACGATACGGCCGGTGAACCAGCCTCCCTTGTCGCTGATGGCGATGAAGCGCTCGCCCTTCGCATCCAGCCGCAAGCCGGACAATCCGCCAAAGCCGCGAAACCGCGAGGTCAGGATGAGCCCGCTGCGATATTCCAATGCGCCAAACCGCACGCGCGAGCGGTCGCGGGTGTCAAACGAAGGTATCGGCCGGGCGTTGACGTCGATCGAAACCGGGGCTGCGACCGAGTACTCGTCAGGAGGAGCCTGTTTCGGCCGCGGCTGGACGGCGGTCTGCGCGTTCGCAATGGCGGGCAGCGCCGTCATCGAAAGGCCTGCCGCCGTGTAATGCAGGAAGCGGCGGCGGCCGATGAGTGAACGCATGCCCTACGAATGCAAGCGGCGCGGCCGGCGGCTCGTGGTCGGCGCGGCGCCCTGGGTCTCGCTGAACAATTCGGCGAGCTTCTCGGTGATGGCGCCGCCGAGTTCCTCGGCATCGACGATGGTGACCGCACGACGGTAATAGCGCGTTACGTCGTGACCGATTCCGATCGCGATCAGTTCGACCGGCGAACGGGTCTCGATCTCCTCGATGATGTGGCGCAGATGACGCTCGAGGTAATTGCCGGGGTTGACCGACAAGGTGGAATCGTCGACCGGCGCGCCGTCCGAAATCATCATCAGGATCTTGCGCTGCTCGGACCGGCCGAGCAGCCGCTTGTGCGCCCAGTCCAGCGCCTCGCCGTCGATGTTTTCCTTCAACAGGCCTTCGCGCATCATCAGGCCGAGATTCTTGCGCGCGCGCCGCCACGGCGCATCGGCTGATTTGTAGATGATGTGGCGCAGATCGTTCAGCCGGCCGGGATTGGCCGGCTTGCCGGCGGCCAGCCACGCTTCGCGCGACTGCCCGCCCTTCCAGGCGCGCGTGGTGAAGCCCAGAATCTCGACCTTGACGCCGCAGCGCTCCAGCGTGCGCGCGAGAATATCGGCGCAGGTCGCCGCCACCGTGATCGGACGGCCGCGCATCGAACCGGAATTGTCCAAGAGCAGCGTCACCACGGTGTCGCGGAAGGTCGCTTCCTTCTCATGCATGAAGGACAGCGGATGATAGGGATCGGTGACCACGCGCGACAGGCGCGCCGGATCGAGGATGCCTTCCTCGAGGTCGAATTCCCAGGCGCGGTTCTGCTGCGCCATCAGGCGGCGTTGCAGCCGGTTGGCCAGCCGCGCGACGATGCCCTGCAGATGCGCGAGTTGCTTGTCGAGGTAGGAGCGCAGCCGTTCGAGTTCGTCATGGTCGCAGAGATCTTCGGCTGCGATGACTTCGTCGAACTTCGGCGCAAAGGCGTGATATTCGGGCCCGCGCGGCTCGTTGGCGCCACGCGCATTCGGCCGCGTCGCCTCGCCCGGGGTTTCGTCGTCGCCGAGTTCACCGTCGTCGAAAGTGTCTGACGTGGAGGCCTGCGCGCTCTCCATGGCGCTTTCCGACATTTCGTCGCTGGAAGCTTCCGCCTGGTCGGCGCTCATTTCCTGCGCGGAGTTGGAATCAGGCGAGCCCTCGGCGCCCGACTGATCATTCTCGCCGTCCTGGTTCTCGTCGTCGTTTTCGTCGTCATCGGCGTCCGCATTGCGGTCGTCGCCGAGATCGAGCGCCGTCAACAGGTCGTGCACGAGATCGCCGAACTTCGCCTGGTCCTCGGTGACGCGGCTGAGCTTGTCGAGCCGGGCGCCGATCTTGTCTTCCAGCACCGGCCGCCAGAGGTCGACCATTTTTTTCGCAGCCGCGGGCGGCGCCATGCCGGTCAGCCGCTCGCGCACCAGCATCGCCAGCGCATCCGACAGCGGCGCATCGGCGCGGTCGGTGATCTCGTCGTACTTGCCGCGATGGAAATGGTCGTCGAGCATCGCCGTGAGGTTCTTCGCCACGCCCGCCATCCGGCGCGAGCCGATGGCTTCGACGCGGGCCTGCTCCACCGCCTCGAACACGCCGCGCGCCTGCGGATTTCCCGGCATCAGCTTGCGGTGCACCTTGGGATCGTGACAGGCGAGCTTCAGCGCGATCGAATCGGCGTGGCCGCGCACGATCGCCGCATCGCGCCTGGTCATCTTGCGTGCCGGTTCGGGCAGCCGCGCCTTGCCCGGCGCGAGGCCGGGACGCTCGGCCGCAAACGTCACCTCCAGCTCCGGCGCCTTTGCGATCGCGCGCAGGCAGGAGGTCACCGCGCGCTTGAACGGCTCGGTCGGCGCTTCCTTCGATCCGGTACGGAATTTTGAGTTTGATGTGCTCATAGCGCTTTCGTGAACCAGTGCCGCGTGACGCCCTTGGGATAACCGTCGATCGAACCGAATTCCTCATAACCGCAGGCGCGGTAGAAACCCGGCGCCTGAAAACTCATCGTATCCAGATAGGATCGCGTGGCCCCGAACTTTCTCGCCTCGTCTTCAATCGCGCCTATCAACTTCGTCCCGTAGTCCTTGCCGCGAAGTTTCTGTTCCATCCAGAAAAACTGAATAAACAGCACCGTGGTCCAGACTTCGCCTACAATCCCGCCGACGATCCTGTCGCCTTCGCGCAACGAAATGGCGAGGCGCTTGTATTTCTGCTTCCCCATCTTCTCGGTGTTGTAACCGATCAGCCCGCCGAGCACCGCCTTCTTGGTTTGTCCAATGGTGCGCTCGACGGCAATTTTCGGCATGAGCTAGCTGAGCGCCACGTTCACCGAGCTCTCAGCGAGTTCCTGATTGAAGCAGCGCTGATAAAATTCAGCCACCAGCGGCCGCTCCAGTTCGTCACACTTGTTGAGGAAGGTGACACGGAACGCGAAGCCGATATCGCTGAAGATATCGGCATTCTCGGCCCAGGTGATCACCGTGCGCGGGCTCATCACCGTCGACAGGTCGCCATTGGCGAACGCGTTACGGGTGAGATCGGCAAGCCGCACCATCTTGTTGACGATGTCGCGGCCTTCCTGCGTGCGATAGTGCTTCGCCTTGGCGAGCACGATCTCGACTTCCTCGTCGTGCGCCAGGTAGTTCAGCGTGGTGACGATCGACCAGCGGTCCATCTGGCCCTGGTTGATCTGCTGGGTGCCGTGATAGAGGCCCGACGTATCGCCGAGGCCGACCGTGTTGGCGGTCGAGAACAGGCGGAACGACGGGTGCGGCTTGATCACCTTGTTCTGGTCCAGCAGCGTCAGGCGACCGGAGACTTCCAGCACGCGCTGGATCACGAACATCACGTCCGGACGGCCGGCGTCGTACTCGTCGAACACCAGCGCGATGTTGTGCTGCAGCGCCCACGGCAGGATGCCGTCGCGAAACTCCGTGACCTGCTTGCCGTCGCGGACGACGATCGAGTCCTTGCCGACCAGATCGATACGGCTGATGTGGCTGTCGAGGTTGACGCGCACGCAGGGCCAGTTCAGCCGTGCGGCGACCTGCTCGATGTGGGTCGATTTGCCGGTGCCGTGATAGCCGGTGACCATGACGCGGCGGTTCTTGGCAAAACCGGCGAGGATCGCGAGCGTGGTGGCGCGGTCGAAGCGGTAATCCGAATCGACTTCCGGCACATGCGGATCGACTTCGGAATAGGCCGGCACTTCGAGATCGCTGTCGATACCGAAAACCTGCCGGACCGACACCTTCATATCAGGCAAACCGGCGGGTTCCGAAACTTTGCTCATGGCGGCGGTCGTCATCAATCCTCCGAAGGTCCCGGGCGTTCCCGAAACCAGATTTGTTGAATGGCTGCGGATGGGGGCTTATGCAAACCTAGCAGAGACCAAGGGCCGGCAGAAGCCCGCGCCGCAATCAAAGTTCCCTCGCCTTATCATTGAGATAGGTCATCTGTCAGGTTTTTGGAGGGCTGCCCTGCGAATCACGCCGCACTTTTGCGCGATTGCGGGCCTGCCGGCCTGAAATCTCCAAACCGGGCTACCCTTTCAGGCCCCATCCGGCATTGTTAGCTGGAATCCGGCCAGTCGCCGAGAAACAGGACCTTTGTGACAACATTCCTCGATCCCCTGATTGCATTCGTCTCGGCGCATCCCTGGCTGGCTTATCTCACGCTATTTCTCGCAGCCCTGCTGGAGGCGGTCCCCGTCGTGGGCGCGCTGGTGCCGGGCTCGACCATCATCCTTGCCCTGAGCGCGCTCGTGCCCGGCGGCGAGCTGCAGCTTTGGGGCGTGCTGTCCGCAGCCGTGGCCGGCGCCCTGCTCGGCGACGGCTCGGCTTTTTGGGCGGGCCATCGCTCGCAACGCGAAATCCTCGCCGCCTGGCCCATGTCTGGATATCCCGGCGTGATGGCGCAGAGCGAAGCGTTCTTCCATCGCTGGGGCGCGTTGGCGGTGTTTTTTGCGCGCTTCGTGCCGCCGATCCGCGCCTTCGTGCCGATCACGGCGGGCGCGCTGGGGATGCCGCCCGTCAGGTTTTACGGCGTCAACATTCCGGCGGTGTTCGCCTGGGCATTGGCACACGTGCTGCCCGGGGTGTTCGCGGTCTCGGCGCTGCACCATTATGCCGGCCTCCCACATCACGAGCACGTCGGCAAACATCTGTGGATGCTGGCCGTATTCGGAGCTGCGGTCGTGGCGCTCGGCGTCTGGACGCTGCGCCGCCGTCAGGCCCGTACCGGGCTGCGGCCCGGCGCCGGACCGACATAGCGCGCGCGGGGCCGGATCAGCCGGCCGTGCTGCAATTGCTCGCAGGCATGAGCGATCCATCCGACGGTGCGCGCCATGGAAAACAGCACGAGTTCATGGCCGGGCGGCAGGCCGAGCGTATGCACCAGCACTGCCAGCGCATAGTCGATGTTGACGAATTCGCCGGTCGCTTCCGCGATGCGCTCCGGGATTTCGTGGGTGAACTTGCGGTCGGCGCCGGAGCGCGCCAGCGCCGCAAGCAACGCCTTCGCACGCGGGTCGCCGTGCTTGTAGACACCATGACCAAAACCCGCAAAACGCTCACCCAACGCAACGCGCTCGCGGATGACAGGGGCGACATCGCCGTTGGCGAGCGTCTTCAAAAGTTGCGCCGCCAGCACGCCGGCGCCGCCGTGCTTGGGACCCTTCAGCGCAACCAGACCGGCGATGATCGCATCGTAAAGGTTCAGCCCGGTCGAGGCCGCGCAACGCACGGTGAAGGTCGAGGCGTTCAGTTCATGATCGGCCAGCAACACCAGCGCCCGGCGGAGCAGGTCGGCGGCGTGCTTGTTATCAGGCGCCCAAACGCGCGCGATCTGCAAATGAAGCGGTTTGGCCGAGGATTTCGCGTTCAGCATGGTGGCGACCACGAGCCTCAGCAGACGGCCGCCAAGCAGCGCCCGCCCTTCCGCGGCGCGGGTGAAGGCCCGCGGGTCGGCGCTGGCTGCGAGCGCCAGCACGGCGATGGCGCGATCGATCGCATTGACCCCGCGCGTGGCTTCTGCGACGGCGCGCATTTCGTCCGACACCACGGGGCAGTTGTCCTGCTCGAACGGATCGACGCCGGTGACGTCCCACAACAGGGTCGCGGTATGTTCCAGCGTGTCGGCTTCGGCGAGGTCGACGCAGTTGACGCCGCGGTAGATCGGCCCGTCCTCGGTGATGGTCGCCACGGCGGAATCCATCACGGGCAGATCGGCGTCGAAACTGCGCAGGCCGCGCGGCTCCGGCGACGGGGCGCGCCGCTCCTTCAGCGTGCGGACGTCCTCGGCCCGGTAGCGATGGCTGCGCGAATCCTGCGACGGCTCCGAGCGGATCAGCCCGCGGCTGACATAGGCGTAGAGCGTCGCCTGCGAGATCGCGAGTTCGGCGGAAGCCTCGCGGGCGGAAAGGTAGAGCCCGGCGGATTTTTTCATATTGATTTACATAATCAAGATTGATCAATCTGTCGAGAGGCCTGATCTTTGGGAGCGACCAAAGGAGCGCCTCCATGAATATGCAGCTTTCAAAGACCCCGATCGGCCTGGACGGCATACCCGCCGCCGAAACCGTGCTCAGCCATGTCGACGGCGAGCGCGGCGAACTGATCATTGCCGGCGAGCGCGTCGGCGACCTCGCCCGCAAGACCGGCTTCGAGGGCGTGACCGCCCGGCTGTGGAGTGGCGGAACCGGCCAGCCGATCGGCGAAGCCGCAGTGCGTGCGGCACTCGGCGCGGCGCGCGAACGCGCCTTTGCCCGGCTGCCGGATTTGCTCGACATCACCCGCGGGCTATCGATCGTGGACGGCTTTCGCGCGGCGGTCGCGGGCCTGCGGGCGGAAGCCGGCCTCGCGCACGAGGCCACCATCGTCGGCGCGTTTCCGGTGATTGCGGGCGCGTTGGTGCAGCGGAGCAAGGGCAACGATCCGATCGCGCCCGATCCAACCTCAAGCCATGCCGCCGACACGCTGTCGATGATGCTCGGCCGCAAGCCTGATACGCGCGAGACGGCGGCGCTGGACGCCTATTTCGTCACGGTGTGCGACCACGGCATGAACGCTTCGACCTTCACGACCCGGGTTGTTGCGTCGACGCAGGCCGATCTGTTCGCCGCCGTCACCGCCGGCTATTGCGCGCTGACGGGGCCGCTGCATGGCGGCGCGCCGGAGCCGGTGCTGGAAATGCTCGATGCGATCGGCTCCCGCGAGCGCATCAAGCCGTGGGTCGACAGCGCGCTCGCCCGCGGCGAACGGTTGATGGGGTTCGGTCACCGCGTCTATCGCGTCCGCGACCCGCGCGCGGATGTGCTGAAGGGCGCGATCGAGCGGCTTGCCGGTGAGGGTACCGATCTGCCGTTCGCCGGTGAGGTCGAGGCCTATATCCGCGGCGCGCTGCGGATAAAAAATCCGGAGCGCCCGCTCGACACCAACGTGGAGTTCTTCACCGCGATCCTGCTCGACGCGCTGAAAATCCCGCGGCAGGCCTTTACGCCGATCTTTGCGGTGGCGCGCGCCGCGGGCTGGACCGCGCACGCCCGCGAGCAGCAGCGCGGCGGCCGGCTGATCCGGCCGAGTTCGGCGTATATCGGCGCGATGCCGGGGTGAGGGCCGACCATCTCCGCTGTCGTCCCTGCGAACGCAGGGACCCATACGCCGCGGCCCATGAAATGGGCACATGGGTTGACGCCGTCTTTCATCAATTGAAGCTGGTGGCTATGGGTCCCTGCATTCGCAGGGACGACGCGAGATTTGCGCTAGCCGCTACGCGCCGCGCACCACCGTCTTTAGATAATTATACGCCTTGATGATCTCGATCAGGCGATCCTCGGTGGAGCGGTCGCCGCCGTTGGCGTCGGGATGGTGCTGCTTGACCAGCGCCTTGTACTTCGCCTTGACCTCCTCGAGGGTGGCTTCGGCGGTGAGCCCCATCACCTGCAACGCCTTGCGCTCGGCGTTCATCACCTTCCGGGTTTCGGCCTTGGCCTCGCCGCCCGGTCCGGGCCGCCAGCGGCCACGGCCGTTGAGCTCGGAGAACATGCTGAAGGGATCCGAGGCGCCGTCAAAATCCTCGGCCGCCTGCTTGCCCTTCTTGCCGGCGGTGTTGGCGCCCATCTTCCAGGTCGGGCGATGGCCGGTCAGCGCATCCTTCTGGTAACGCGCGACGGCGTCGGCATTCATGCCCTGGAAAAAATTGTAGTTCTGGTTGTATTCGCGGACGTGGTTGAGGCAGAAGTGAAAGTACTCGCGCGAATTCTCCCGCCCCTTGGGCGCACGGTGCGGGCCCTTGTTCTGGCAGCCCGCCCACTCGCACATGGCGGCTTCCTCGCGCGCCTGCGCCTGCTGCTTCGCGCTCAGCTTATTGGGCTTGATGCGAATGGAATCGAAGAACTTGGATGAATCAATTGCCATGACAGACTTTGACTACGCAATGCCCGAGGCTTCAAGTCTTGACATTGCGAATACCTCTCTTCGGATGCGCCATTGACGCAAAGCAGATACAGAATTATCTGCCGTCATCATGAGCACCAGGGACACTATCATAAACAAGTTGCGTGAAGCTTTCCTGCCGGAAAGCCTCGACGTTGCGGACGAATCTCATCTGCATGAGGGCCATGCCGGCCACAGGCCGGGGGGCGAGACGCACTTCAGGGTCTATATTGTATCTCCGGCCTTCGAAGGGAAGAGCCGGGTCGAACGCCATCGGATGGTAAACACCACGCTGGAGGCGGAACTTAGGGGATCCGTCCACGCGCTCGCAATCAAGGCGCAGGCGCCGGGTGAAGCGGCAGGCGAGTGATTGGCCAAGCCTGCCGCAAATGTGAGCGTCCGATGACGTCGCAGAGTCCTGTCATCCGCGGGTGATTAGAACGCCGTCCCGGCCCGCTTCGGCTTTGGATCCTCGCCCTCGGCTTCGCGCGGCACCGGCGCGATCTTCAGCGCCGTGATGCGGTTGCGCTCGCGGCGGAGCACGCGGAAGCGGCAGCCGTGGAAAGTGAAGCTCTGGCCGCGGTCGGGGATCGAGCGCGCCTCGTGAATCACGAGCCCCGCCACCGTGGTCGCCTCTTCGTCAGGCAAATGCCAATTCATGACGCGGTTGAGATCGCGGATCGGCACCGAACCGTCGACCACCACGGAGCCGTCGGACTGCGCCCGGACGCCGGCCACCACCACGTCGTGCTCGTCGGAAATATCGCCGACGATTTCCTCCAGAATGTCTTCCAGCGTCACCATGCCTTCGACTTCGCCATATTCGTCGACGACCAGCGCGAAGTGCGTCTTGCGGCGGCGGAACGCCTTGAGCTGTTCGGACAGCGGCCGCATCTCCGGCACGAACCAGGGCGGCAGCATGATGGCCGACACGTTGATGCGCGATATGTCCCCGTCGGAGGCGCGGATCGCGCGCAACAGATCCTTGGCGTGCAGCACGCCGATGATGTTTTCCGGCTTGTCGCGCCACAACGGAATGCGGGTGTATTCGGTGGCCAGCACCTCGCGCACCAGATCGTCCGGCGGCATGTCGGCATTGATCATCATCATGGCGGTGCGGTGGACCATGACGTCGGAGACGGCGAGGTCCCCGAAGCGGAAAACATTGTGAATGTATTCGGCCTCGCCGCTTTCGATCCCGCCGTGCACGGCTGATTCCTCCACCAGCCCTTCGATCTCGGAATCGGTGAGGATCTCGTGCTGCGAGGATTCCTTCACGCCGAGCATGCGCAAAATCGCGCGTGATGCGCTATTGAGCAGCCAGTTCAGCGGCCAGAAGATCAGATAGGACACATACAGCGGATAGGCGATCCATTGCGAGACCGGCATCGGTTGCCTGATCGCCAGCGTCTTCGGCACCTGCTCGCCGATAACGATATGCAGCGAGGAAAATACCAGGAACCCGGCCATGAACGACACGAAGTGCAAGGTGGCTTGTGACATTCCGAGCGGGATCAGCAACGGCTCGAGCAGCGCCGAAACGGTGGGTTCGCCGACCCAGCCGAGGCCGAGCGAGGCCATGGTGATGCCGAGCTGGCAGCAGGCGAGGTAGGCCTCGATATTCCCCATCATGCTGTGCAGCAGGCGCGCAGCGAAGCGGTCCTGCTCGACCATCGCCCTGATGCGGAACCCGCGGCTCTTCACCAGCGCAAACTCGGCGGCCACGTAGAACGCGTTGGCGGCGAGCAGCAGGAACGCAAGCAGCAGATTGGATGCAGTCGAACTCATGCCTGCCTCGCGACGGCGCTGGCCCTGCGCGACGTCTCACCCATGCGACGGGACGATCTGGTTTTCATCCCGACAGCTTCTGTTGCAGGAAGCTGCGAACCAAAGCCGGCTCGACGTCGTTTGCGACCACCGCGCGGCCGATTGCCTGCAGCAGGATGAACGTCAGCCTGCCGCGCTTGACCTTCTTGTCCTGCGCCATCAGCGCCATCAGGGCGTCGGCATCCGCCAGCCCCTCCTGCGCAAAGCCCGCGATGTCCTGCAGATGGGTCGGCAGTCCGACGGAAGCAAGGTGGCGCTCGACGCGGGCGGCGTCGGCATCAGAGATCATGCCGAGTTGCGCGGAAAACTCCGCCGCCAGCACCATGCCGACGGCAACGCCTTCGCCATGGAACAGGCGATCGGAGAAGCCGGTTGCAGCCTCCAGCGCATGGCCGAAAGTATGCCCGAGATTGAGCAGCGCGCGCTCGCCGGTTTCGCGCTCGTCGCGGGAGACGATCGCGGCCTTGGCGCGGCAGGAGGTTGCGATGGCATGCTCGCGCGCCGCACCGCCGGAAAAGATGTCGGCATGGTTGGCTTCGAGCCAGGCGAAGAAGGCGTCATCGCCCAGCACGCCGTATTTGGCGACTTCGGCGTAGCCGGCGCGGAACTGGCGCGGCGACAGCGTGTCGAGCACGGAAGTATCGGCGATCACCAGCACCGGCTGATGAAACGCGCCGAGCAGGTTCTTGCCCTGCGGCGAGTTGATGCCGGTCTTGCCGCCGACGGAGGAATCCACCTGCGCCAGAAGCGAGGTCGGCACCTGCACGAAATCGACGCCGCGGCGCAGGATCGCCGCCGCAAAGCCGGCGAGATCGCCAACCACGCCGCCGCCGAGCGCGATGACGAGATCGTTGCGTTCGATCTTGGCCGCGATCAGGGCTTCGCTGACCTTTTCGAGGCCGGCATAGGTTTTCGACCCCTCGCCCTCCGCGACGATGATTCGCGAAGACGGAATGCCGGCTTCCGCCAGCGAGCTTTCCGTTTGCTCCAGCCAGTGCTGGGCCACGGTGCGGTCGGTAACGATCGCCGTGCGCACGCCCGGCCGCAACGCGGCGATGCGTGCGCCCAGCGACTGAAGTACGCCGCGGCCGATGACGATGTCATAGGCGCGATCGCCGAGTGCGACGTCGACCGTGATGTCGGCGGAATGTTTCAGTGGCGCAGTCATTTCAGTGGCGCAGTCATGGCGTGACGCTCATCCGTCCGTTGTTTGCTGGGCTGCCGGGCCGCTGGCACACAGCCGGGCGCGCAGGGCATCGATACATTCGTCGACGATGCGGTCGTGCGGCACGTCGCGCGAGGCGATCGTCAGGTCGGCGCTCTGGTAGACCGGCTCGCGCGCTTCGAGCAGGCGGCTGACCGTCGCGGCCGGATCCGCAGTCTGCAGCAGCGGACGGTCGGCGCGGCGTCTCACGCGCTTCATGATCGTATCGACGTCGGCCTTGAGCCAGAGCGAGACGGCTTTTTCGCGGATGCGGTTGCGGGTTTCCTCGCGCATGAAGGCGCCGCCGCCGGTGGCGATCACCGCCGGTCCGCTGTCGAGCAGCCGCGCGATCACCCGCGCCTCGCCATCCCTGAAATACGGTTCGCCGCGGGTTTCGAAGATTTCCGGGATCGACATGCAGGCCGCCGCCTCGATCTCGATGTCGGCGTCGAGAAACGGCAGCCGCAGCCGGGCCCCCAGCCGGCGGCCGATGGTCGACTTGCCGGCGCCCATCATGCCGACGAGCACGATCGAACGCCTCCCCAGGGCCGCCGTGATGTCGGCCTCCTGGGAGGTGCTTGCGTGTGCCGGTGCCGCGGTCTCGGACATCAAAAACTCTGTCTTCTTGCGGATTTGCGCCGCTCCGCGCCACCTATACTACCCCCACCGACGCCGTTGCCAGAGACTCTTGCCACGGCGATGGGAACATGTTGGATGATTCCAATGGTTAATTCGCCGCCCTGAGCCTCCCATGCCTAGTTTGTTCCGCTTTCTGACGGTCGTCGGCATCATCGCCGGGGTGATCTATGGCGTGATTTTCGCGCTGGCGAATTTCGTCAGCCCAAAGTCCCGGGAAATGACGGTCACGATCCCGGCAGACAAGTTCCTCAAGAAATAGCCGCTATCGTCTGATTTGTGGGTGAGAGGCGAACTCGGGGAGAGGACACTCCGCCCACGGAGATGTCGGTAATGCGTTCCAGCAAGACAAATTCAGACGCGAAACTGATCCACCTGTTCCTCGACATGCTCGCGGCGGAACAGGGGGCGGGTGACAATACGCTGGACGCCTATCGCCGCGACCTCACGGATTTTTCCGAATTTCTCGTCCGCAAGGGACAAAACTTTGCCGGTGCCGGGACGGACGCGCTGCGGGACTATCTCGCTGACCTCGATACCCGCGGCTTCAAATCCTCCAGTGTGGCGCGCCGGCTGTCGGCGATGCGACATCTGTTCCGCTTTCTCCTGAACGAGCGCATCCGCAGCGACGATCCCGCGGCGATCCTGTCCGGCCCGAAGCGTGGCCGCGGCTTGCCGAAAGTGCTGTCGATATCGGATGTCGACCGCATGCTGACCCGGGCCAAGGAATTGACGGAGGCAGAGGGCGATTCACCCCAGCAGCGGCTGCGCGCGATGCGGCTGCATTGCCTGCTGGAAGTGCTCTACGCCACCGGCCTGCGCGTCTCCGAACTGGTGGCGCTGCCGCTGTCGGCCTCGCGCAGTGACGCCCGCATGATCGTGGTGCGCGGCAAGGGCAACAAGGAACGGCTGGTGCCGCTGAATGAGGCTTCGCGGCAGGCGATGGCCGATTACCTCGTGGCGATGCAAGCGCTCAAGTCCGAGAAGAAGAAAAATGCCGCAGGGTCGAAATGGCTGTTTCCGTCGTTCGGCGAAAGCGGCCATCTGACGCGGCAGCATTTTGCGCGCGACCTGAAGGAACTGGCGGCGGCATCGGGGCTGGCGCCGCGGCTGGTTTCGCCGCACGTGCTGCGCCACGCCTTTGCCAGCCACCTGCTGCACAACGGCGCCGACCTGCGTATCGTGCAGACGCTGCTCGGCCACACCGACATCTCGACCACGCAGATCTATACCCATGTGGTCGAGGAGCGGCTGAAGAGCCTGGTCCGCGACCTGCATCCGCTAGCAGAGAAATGAGCCGGCGTAGCCCGGATTGCGCTGCGCTCCATCCGGGCTACGGGAAATGCGTTCGGCGATCAGAACTCACTCCCGCCTTGACTTCCGCAGCTTCTCCCCCGAAAGAGCCGTCTTCCGCCCGCGGCCTTGATCGGCGCGGCTTCGGCCAACCGGGGTCACCCGGACCGAGGTGTGCGCTAAATCATTGAAGATACGTGCTTTCCTGGAGCGAATCAAAACCGCTTCGCCTCAATGCACGTTGTTACCTATATTGTTTTGATGCCGGATCAGATGCGCAGCTATCTCGACTTCGAAAAACCCGTCGCCGAACTTGAGGCCAAGGTCGATGAACTGCGCGCGCTGGCAGCGTCGGGCAGCGACATCGGCGATGAGATTGCGCGAATCGAGGACAAGGCGTCGCAGGCGCTGGCCGACCTCTACGCCAACCTGACGCCATGGCAGAAGACGCTGGTGGCGCGCCATCCGCAGCGCCCTCACTTCACCGATTTCATCAACACGCTGGTCACCGAATTCACGCCGATGGCGGGCGACCGCAAGTTCGGCGAGGACGAGGCGCTGGTGGGCGGCTTCGGCCGCTTCCAAGGCGAGAGCATCTGCGTGGTCGGCCAGGAAAAGGGCGCCTCCACCGAAGGCCGCATCAAGCACAATTTCGGCATGGCGCGCCCCGAAGGCTATCGCAAGGCGGTCAGGCTGATGGAGATGGCCGACAGGTTCGGCATCCCCGTTCTGTCGATCGTCGATTCGGCCGGCGCCTATCCCGGCATCGGCGCCGAGGAACGCGGACAGGCGGAAGCGATCGCCCGCTCCACCGATGCCTGCCTGTCGCTGGGCGTGCCCAACGTCGCGATCATTACCGGCGAAGGCATGTCGGGCGGCGCGATCGCCATCACCACCGCCAACCGCGTGCTGATGTTCGAACACGCGATCTACAGCGTGATCTCGCCGGAGGCGGCGTCCTCGATCCTGTGGCGTGACGGCACCAAGGCCCAGGAAGCCGCGACCAGCATGAAGATCACGGCGCAGGACATGCTGCGATTCGGCGTGATCGACCACATCCTGAAGGAGCCCTCCGGGGGCGCCCACCGCGATCCGGCCGCCATGATATCGGCCACCGGCGACGCCATCGCCCAGGCCTTCGACGACCTCCGCAACCTGGATGCGGACGGCATCCGCCGGCAGCGGCGGCAAAAATTCCTCGATATCGGCCGGAAGCTCGGCTGATTTAGCCCAGCGCCCTCTCCCTTGGTGATCTCGCCGGTCGATATCCCCACGCGTTGACGCCCCCATTTTCGCCAAATCGTTGGATTAAGCCCTAATTAGGCCCCGACCGAGGTCTTTAAGCTCTGGTTGACCATGCCTGCCGTAGGGTTGGCGGGTCCATTCTGTTCAGGTTGCGGGGCGGTGGGCCAAAGGGTAAGATTTTAGACAATGGCTTCAGGGCATGACGCTGTGATTTGGGGTGCGGAAATGCCCGGAGGGTGTGGAGCTTAAGCCTTTGAATAACCGCTCGCTGGTTCGCGCGCTCGCAACCTCGGCTGCCCTTGCAGCCGGTCTGATGCTGGCCGGCTGCAACGGCGACGATATCTCGCTCGCCAACAACGCCAAGGCCAACCAGCCCGTCCCGCCAAAGCTGATCTCCGACATGACGGCGAAGGACATGGACCTGCAGTCGCCGATCCTGGTTCGCCTTTATAAACAGGAAGCGGAACTGGAGATCTGGAAGCAGGACCGCTCCGGCCGATTCGCGCTGCTCAAGACCTATCCGATCTGCCGCTGGTCGGGCGATCTCGGACCCAAGGTCCGCGAAGGCGACCGCCAGGCGCCGGAAGGCTTCTATGCGATCTCGCCGGCACAGATGAATCCGCAGTCGGCCTATTATCTCTCTTTCAACACCGGCTACCCGAACGCCTTCGACAAGGCGCTCGGCCGTACCGGCTCGCAGCTGATGGTGCACGGCGACTGTTCCTCGCGCGGCTGCTACGCGATGACCGACGAGCAGATCGCGGAGATCTATTCGCTCGGCCGCGAATCCTTCTTCGGCGGCCAGAAGTCGTTCCAGTTGCAGGCCTATCCGTTCAAGATGACACCGGCCAACATGGCCAAGCACCGCAACAACCCGAACATGCCGTTCTGGAAGATGATCAAGGAAGGCAACGATCATTTCGAGGTGACGCGGCAGGAGCCGAAGGTCGATTTCTGCGAGAAGAAATACGTCTTCGACGCGATCAAGAAACCGGGCGCCATGCGTGATCTTGTGTTCGACGCTTCGGCCAAATGCCCGGACTACGCGATTGCCGACGAGGTCGCCGACGCCGTTCGCGAGAAGCAGGCCACCGACATCGCCGAGACCGCCAGGCTGATTGCCAAGGGAACGCCGGTGGCGCGAACCAACACCGGCATCGACGGCGGTATGCACCGGGTGTTCGCCGCGCGCGTGCCCGAGGGCAGCACCGGCCTTTCGGAAGCCGGCGACGGCTCCTTGTCGCTGATGGCGCGCGCCCCCGGCACCATTCCCTCCCACGTCAATCCGCCCAAGGCGCCTTCCGAGGGCCTGCTGATGGGTACGCCGGAACCGCCGAAACTCGCTGCGGCGCCCGCTTCTGCCTCTGCGCCCGCCCCTGCTGCCCAGCAACCCGCACCGACGCGGGTCGCCAATGCAGCCCCGGCAGCCGAGGATGACGGATGGTTCTCCAGCCTGAAACGCAAAGTCGGCTTCGGCAGCGCGGCCGAGGCCACCGCCAGCACGCCGCCTTCGAAGCCGAAGGAAGCCAAGCGCCCCGAGCCGCCGCGTCCGGAAGCGTCCGCGCCGAAGACCACCGCGCCGAAGCCGGACACCAAGCAGGCTGCCAGCCGTCCGCCGCAAAAACCGTCGGTGACCGATACCCCGGCCCCCGCCGCGAAGGACAATCTGGTCGCCGGCTCCGCGCCGATCGTGCCGCCGAATTCGTTCGACAGTCGCTTCGGGGCGGTGAGGTAAGAACGTCCCGTTTGATTCTGTGACAGCGCACGAATCGTAGGTGAGCTAAGCGGCGGCTTTTCGCCGTAGCTCAACGAGCGCGAGGCCGTAAGCGAGCCCACCAGCAAGCAAAATGTTACCTGGATCCTGGTGGCACGACGCGAAGAGGCGCGCCGTGCTCACTGCGCTTTGGCGTCAGCGCAGGCTCAAGCGTACCTGCCGTGGCAGTGCTTGTACTTCTTGCCGGAGCCGCAGGGGCAATCCTCGTTGCGGCCGATCTTGCCCCAGCTTGCGGGGTTTTTGGGATCGCGATCGGCGGCGCCGGCCTGCGGCACCAGCGAGGCGTTGGCGAACGCCATCTCGTCTTCGCCGGTGTTGGGGTCGAGCTTGTGCGCTTCCATCGGCGGCAAAACCGGCTGCTGCTCTTCCGGCGGCACGATCTCGACGCGCATCAACTGCGCCGTTACCGCTTCGCGCAGATGCGCGGTCATCGCCTCGTACAGGCCGAAGGCTTCCGACTTGTACTCCTGCAGCGGATCGCGCTGGCCGTAGCCGCGCAAGCCGATCACCTGGCGGAGATGATCGAGCATGATCAGGTGTTCACGCCAGAGGTGATCCAGCGTCTGCAGCAGGATGGTCTTCTCGACGTAGCGCATCACGTCGGGACCCCACTGCGCCACCTTGGCCGCCATATGCTCGTCGACGCGCTGCTCGATCCGCGTCAGCAATTCCTCGTCGGCAATGCCTTCTTCCTTGGCCCATTCGTCGACCGGCAGGTCGACGTCGAGCACGCGCTTCAGTTCTTCCTTGAGGCCGGCGACATCCCACTGCTCGGCATAGGCGTGTTCCGGCACATGCTTGGCGACGATGTCGTCGATGAAGTCATGACGCATGTCGGTGACCATTTCGGCCACGCTGTCGCTCTTCATCAGCTCGATGCGCTGGTCGAATATCACCTTGCGCTGGTCGTTCTGGACGTTGTCGAACTTGAGCAGGTTCTTGCGGATGTCGAAGTTGCGGGCTTCGACCTTCTGCTGCGCCTTCTCCAGCGCCTTGTTGATCCAGGGATGGATGATGGCCTCGCCCTCTTTCAGGCCAAGCCGCTGCAGCATGCTGTCGAGCCGGTCGGATCCGAAAATCCGCATCAGATCGTCTTCCAGCGACAGGAAGAATTTCGAGCGGCCGGGATCGCCCTGACGGCCCGAGCGGCCGCGCAGCTGGTTGTCGATACGGCGGGATTCATGCCGCTCCGAGCCCATGATGTAGAGCCCGCCCGGCTTGGTGACGGTCTTGGCCGGCTTGCTGCCCTTGGCGGGCTCGATTTCGACGACGTCCTCGGCTTTCAGCACGATCTCACGGAAGCGCTCGATGTCGGCCTTGATGCGCTCGATCTTCGCGGCCTTCTCGGCCTCGTCAGTGATATCGGCGGTCTCCTGCTGGATCCGCATCTCGAGCGAGCCGCCGAGCTTGATGTCGGTACCGCGGCCGGCCATGTTGGTCGCAATCGTGATCGCGCCGGGGACGCCGGCTTCGGCGACGATATAGGCTTCCTGTTCGTGGAAGCGCGCGTTCAACACCGCAAACAGTTTTGCCGGCTTGCCCGCACGCGCCGCGGCGTAGAGCTTCTCCATGCCGGATTCCGAGCCGAAATCGATCTGCTTGTAGCCGTGCTTCTTCAGGTACTCGGCCAGCACTTCCGATTTTTCGATCGAGGCGGTGCCGACCAGCACCGGCTGCAGCCGCGCATTGGCGCGTTCGATCTCGGCCAGGATCGCGGCGTATTTCTCGTTCTGGGTACGGTAGACTTCATCGTCCTCGTCGAGACGCGCGACCTGCACGTTGGTCGGGATTTCCACGACCTCGAGCTTGTAGATGTCGAACAATTCGTCGGCTTCGGTCAGCGCCGTGCCGGTCATGCCCGCGAGCTTTTCGTACATGCGGAAATAGTTCTGGAACGTAATCGAGGCCAGCGTCTGGTTTTCCGGCTGGACCTGGACGTGCTCCTTGGCTTCGAGCGCCTGGTGCAGGCCTTCGGAATAGCGGCGGCCCTGCATCATGCGGCCGGTGAACTCGTCGATAATGATGACCTCGCCGTCGCGGACGATGTAATCCTTGTCGCGGTTGAACAGCGTGTGCGCGCGCAGCGCCTGGTTGACGTGGTGCACGACCGAGACGTTCTCGACGTCGTAGAGCGATTCGCCCTTGAGCTGGCCGGCATCGCGCAGCAGGGTTTCGAGCTTCTCCATGCCGGCTTCGGTCAGCGTCACCGTGCGCTGCTTCTCGTCGACGTCGTAATCGGTCTTGTCGAGCTTGGGGAAGAAGGTGTCGATGGTGTTGTAGAAATCCGAGCGGTCGTCGAGCGGGCCGGAGATGATCAGCGGCGTGCGCGCCTCGTCGATCAGGATCGAGTCGACTTCGTCGACGATGGCGTAGAAGTGGCCGCGCTGGACCATGTCCTCCAGCCGGTACTTCATGTTGTCGCGCAGATAGTCGAAACCGTATTCGTTGTTGGTGCCGTAGGTGATGTCGCGCGAATAGGCTTCCTTGCGCTCGGCATCGTCGAGGCCGTGGACGATCACGCCGACGGAAAGCCCGAGGAAATTATAGATCTGGCCCATCCATTCGGAGTCGCGGCGGGCGAGATAGTCGTTGACGGTGACGACGTGGACGCCCCTGCCGGCCAGCGCGTTGAGATACACCGCAAGCGTGGCCACCAGCGTCTTGCCTTCGCCGGTTTTCATCTCGGCGATGTCGCCCTCGTGCAGCACCATGCCGCCGATCAGCTGGACGTCGAAATGGCGCTGGCCGAGGGTGCGCTTGGCGGCCTCGCGCACGGTGGCGAAGGCCGGAACCAGGAGGTCGTCGAGCGTCTTGCCGTCGGCGATCTGCTGCCGGAATTCGGCGGTGCGGGCTTTCAGCGCCTCGTCCGACAGCGCCGCGACCTCGGGCTCAAGCGCATTGATGGCGTTGACGCGGGACTGGTATCCCTTCACCCGCCGATCGTTGGCGGAGCCGAAAAACTTGCGGGCGAGCGCGCCGATCATGCCAATTCCTGCCTTTGCCGTTACCTGCGTTGCAGCCGTGACGTGTTAGACGAGGTTGCCATCAACTCACCGTGACACATCGCGGCAAATGCCCCGAACCGGGGGTCATCCGCCAAATGAGTGGGAATCGGGCAATCCAAGGTTCAACGGCAAAAACCGCAGCAAAATAAGCTCAATACCGCCGATAGGTTCCGGCACAGATATGGCCGGCCCCGGGCCTTGTCAACGTGGGGAGATATGTCAAGGAATTCATCATTTCGACAGACTTTTCGCGTTGCCAAGACCCCATGATTGGGCGAGTGTCCCGCCGCCTTTGGCATCCCCCTGTTCAAGACAAGGATTTTGCATGACCACCTCGTTCCCGGAAACGAAAACCGGCCTGCGCTTCGGCTTGGCCGCATTGGCCGCGACGGGCTGCCTGGCCGCGGTTCTCGCCGCCGGCCTGCCGGTTCGGGCCCAGGACAATCCCGTGCTCGCCAAGGTCAACGGCGTGGAGATCCGCCAGAGCGACGTCGCGCTCGCCGAAGAGGAACTCGGCCCCAGCCTCGCCCAGATGGACCCGGCGACCAAGAAGGACAACGTGCTGGCCTTCCTGATCGACCTGAAGATCGTCGCCAAGGCCGCCGAGGACAAGAAGGTCGAGAATTCCGAGGACTTCAAAAAGCGCCTGGCGTTCACCCGCAGCCGCCTCCTGATGGACAGCCTGCTGGCCACCGAAGGCAAGGCGGCGACCACCGACGACGCCATGAAGAAGGTCTATGAAGAGGCCTCCAAGCAGATCACCGGCGAAATGGAAGTCCGCGCCCGGCACATCCTGGTCGAGACCGAGGACGAGGCCAAGGCGGTCGCGGAAGAGTTGAAGAAGGGCGCCGACTTCGCCGAACTGGCGAAGAAGAAGTCCAAGGATCCCGGCGCGGCTGATGGCGGCGATCTCGGCTTCTTCACCAAGGAACAGATGGTGCCGGAATTCTCCGCCGTCGCCTTCGCGCTCGAGCCCGGCAAGATCTCCGACCCCGTGAAGTCGCAGTTCGGCTGGCACGTCATCAAGGTCGAGGAAAAGCGCGCCCGCAAGGCGCCCGACTTCGAGCAGGTCAAGGCCCAGATCGAGACCTATGTGACACGCAAGGCGCAGGCCGATTACGTCGCCAAGCTGCGCGAGGCCGCCAAGGTCGAGCGCATGGACAAGCCGGCGGAAGCCGCCAAGACCGAAGCCAAGCCGGACGCGGCCAAGCCCCTGGATTCCAAGATGGCGCCGGCGAAGAAGTAAGAATTCGCTGTCACTTCTTCGAGACCAATAGTATCTACCATCGTCATGGCCGGGCCGAAGCGCCCGGCCGTTCCATGTCTGGGGCCTGGTTGACCCGACCCGAAGACGTGGATGGCCGGAGCAGGTCCGGCTAGATTGACCTGGTCGATAAAGGTGCTCGCATGTCCTCCACCGTTTCCCCCCTCGCCCCGACCGATGTCCCCGACATGCCCGCGATTGCGGGCGTGAGGCTGGCGACCGCCGCTGCCGGCATCCGCTACAAGGACCGTACCGACGTACTGCTCGCGGTGATGGACAAGGGCACCACCGCCGCGGGCGTGTTCACCAAATCGAAATGCCCGTCGGCGCCGGTGGAATGGTGCCGCGCCAGGCTGAAGGGGGGCAAGGCGCGCGCGCTCGTGGTCAACTCCGGCAACGCCAACGCCTTCACCGGCAAGACCGGCAAGCAATCGACGGCACTGACCGCGCAGATCGCAGCGAAAGCAGTCGGCTGCACCACCGGCGACGTGTTCCTCGCCTCGACCGGCGTAATCGGCGAGCCGCTCGACGCCACCAAATTCGACGGTGTGCTGGCAACGCTGGCGGAAGTGGCCACGCCTGACGGCTGGATGGACGCCGCCACGGCGATCATGACCACTGATACCTTCCCGAAGGTCGCGACCGCGACCGTCAAGCTCGGAAAGGCCAAGGTCACCATCAACGGCATGGCCAAGGGCGCCGGCATGATCATGCCCGACATGGCGACCATGCTGTCCTTTGTGTTCACCGACGCGCCGCTGTCGTCGGCGGTGTTGCAGTCGCTGCTCAAGAGCGGCGTCGAGGACACTTTTAACGCCATCACGATCGACAGCGACACATCGACGTCGGACACGCTGCTGGCGTTCGCCACCGGCGCGGCCGCCGCCGCTGGCGCACCGAAGATCAGCCGTGCCAGCGATCCCAGGCTGAAAGCCTTCACCAAGGCCTTCCACGGCGTGCTGGCCAACCTCGCCGAACAGGTGGCGCGCGACGGCGAAGGCGCGCGCAAGCTGGTCGAGGTGGTCGTCGAAGGCGCGACCACCAAGATCTCGGCGCGCAAGATCGCGATGTCGATCGCGAATTCGCCGCTGGTGAAGACGGCGATCGCCGGCGAGGACGCCAATTGGGGCCGCGTGGTGATGGCGGTCGGCAAGGCCGGCGAGCCCGCCAACCGCGACAAGCTTTCGATCTCGTTCAACGGCATCCGCGTCGCCAAAAGCGGCGCGCGCGATCCGTCCTACAACGAGGCCGAGGTTTCCGAGGTGATGAAGAACCCGAAGATCCAGATCAAGGTCGCGCTTGGCCTCGGCAAAGGCCGAGACCGCGTGCTGACCTGCGACCTCACCAAGGAATATGTCGCGATCAACGGCGACTACCGCTCGTGAGCGAGACAGCGGCGCATGGCTGACATCAAGCTTACCCTCGTGGTCGCCTGCGCCCTTGTCGACGTCGACAAGCGGGTGCTGATCGCGCAGCGCCCGGAAGGCAAGGCGCTCGCCGGCCTGTGGGAATTTCCCGGCGGCAAGGTCGAGCCCGGCGAACGGCCGGAGCAGACCCTGATCCGCGAACTGCACGAGGAGATCGGCATCGACGTCAGCGAGCCGTGCCTGGCGCCGCTGACCTTTGCCAGCTACGCCTATGACAGTTTTCACCTGCTGATGCCGCTCTACATCTGCCGGCGCTGGGAAGGCACGGTGATCGCGCGCGAGGGCCAGCAACTGGCCTGGGTCCGCGCCAACAGGCTGCGCGACTACCCGATGCCGCCCGCGGACATTCCGCTGATCCCGCATCTGATCGATTTGTTGATGTGACGCGCGTGGCCGGCGGCTCCTGAGCACGCAGGGCCGGCACAAAAAAATCGAAAACAACCCCATGCAAAGTAGAACGCCGCCACGCCCGCGGGCGTTCCGCTGGTCTCGTACCTGATCGATTTGTTGATGTAGGGGACGGCGTTCCCCGGATGCTGCGCAGCACGCCATCCCCCGTCATTGCGAGCGAAGCGAAGCGATCCACCTTTCCGCCTGCTGAGACATGGATTGCTTCGTCGCTTCGCTCCTCGCAATGACGAACGCGGAAGTCGTCGATTACTCCCGCTTCGCCTTCTTCACCGCCGCTTCCAGGCTCGCCTTCGCCGAGCCCGGCTTCAACGGCTTCTGCTGGCTTTCATGCGGCGCCCAGCCGGACAGCCAGATCACATCGAAGGTCGCGCGGATACGACCATCAGCATCGGAAAAGCGTTCGCCGTAAATCTGCGCCATCCGCAGCATGGTGGCGCGGCGGGTCGGCGTACGCCGCCGCTCGATCAGGATATTGGTCGCGCCCATGCGCCTGAGATCGGCCATCAGCGCAAACGCGCTGTCGTAGCGCACCACGACGCGATCGACGTCGGTGACCGGCAGTGCAAGGCCCGCGCGCTGCAGCAGCGCGCCGACATCGCGCAGATCGGCAAACGGCAGCACGCGCGGCGATACCCCGCCCTCGCATTCGGCCTCCGCCGCCGCAAAGGATTGCCTGAGCTCGGTCAGCGTATCGCCGCCGATCATCGCCGCCAGCAACAACCCGTCCGGCCGCAACGCGCGGCGGATCTGCGCCAGCACGCCCGGCAGATCGTTGACGAACTGGAACGCGAGCGCGGAGACGACGAGGTCGAGCGACTCCGGCGGCAAGCGCAAGCGTTTCCGATCGATCGAGATCGACGCGGGCGATCGATCGGAAACGATCGGCCAGCGGCTTTCGCAGCAACTGCGTCCGGCGTAGCGATTTCGGCAACGTCGGAAAAGCCGCGCGTCACCGCCTGCAGCCGCTCTTCCAGGTCTTCCCTGATACGATCGAGCAGGAACGTCACCGGCCCGCCGCGCTGCGCGCGATCAAGCCGCGCGCGCAACAGCGCGCGGTCGAACAGGATGGGCGCAGCAGTCGGGTTCGAAGCCATGCCGGTTGGTACGCTGCCTGCCCCGTCCATGGCAATCCTGCGCTTGAGCGTCGCGCAGTGCGGCGCTAGCCTCACGCCCCATGGACGCCGAAGCATCACCATCACGCTCCATCTCCGATCATCTGCGCGGCGCGCTGAGCGCCTGCCGCGACGTGCTCGCGCATATTCCGCGGCTGGCGCTCGACATCGCGCTGCCGACGCTATGCGTTTCCTGCCGCGAGCCGGTCGATGGCGAAGGCGTCTGCGCGGCGTGCTGGGCGAAACTGTCGTTCATCGCACCGCCGTTCTGCCCGCGGCTCGGCATTCCCTTTGTCTACGATCCCGGTCCGGAATTGCTGTCGATGGAGGCAATCGCCAATCCGCCGGCGTACCAGCGCGCCCGCGCCGCGGTGCGCTATGACGACGTCGCCCGCACGCTGGTTCACTCGCTGAAATATCAGGACCGCACCGATCTCGCGCCCGCGATGGGCCGCTGGATGGCCCGCGCGGGGCAGGAACTGTTGGCAGAGGCGGACGTGCTGGTGCCGGTACCCCTGCACTGGCGGCGCGGCTGGAGCCGCCGCTACAACCAGTCCGGCGCGCTGGCGCGGGTGATTTCGCGCCAAAGCGGCGTCAAACTGGCCTCCGAGGCGCTGCGGCGCATCCGGGCGACCGAGCAGCAGATCGGGCTGTCCCGCCCGCAACGCGCCAGCAATGTGCAGGGCGCGTTCAAGGTCGCCGCTGAGCGCAGCGCCGATATCGCCGGCCGCCGCGTCATCCTGATCGACGATGTCCTGACGTCGGGCGCCACGGTCGACGCCTGCGCCCGTGCCTTGTTACGCGCCAGGGCCGCGCAGGTCGACGTGCTGGTATTCGCGCGGGTTGTGGACACCCACCGGGCTCCCATATAATTCAAAGACTTCCGAACCAGAGCGCGCCATGACCGCCATTGAAATCTACACCCGTCCGGGCTGCGGCTACTGCACCGCCGCCAAATCCTTGCTGACGCGCAAGAATGCCGCGTTCACCGAATTGAACGTGGCCGCCGACCCGGCCTACCGCGAACAGATGTACGACCGCGCCGGCCACGGCACGACCTTTCCGCAGATCTTCATCGGTACAACCCATGTCGGCGGCTGCGACGAGCTCTATGCGCTGGATCGCGCGGGCAAGCTCGACGCCTTGCTGGCCGGAGAAAAGGCCTCCTCATGAGCGCTGGCTCCACTTTTACGGCCGCCATGGTGCAGATGCGTACCGGGCTGTTGCCCGAGCCCAGCCTCGAGCAGGGCACAAAGCTGATTCGCGAGGCTGCGGCGCAAGGCGCCAATTACGTGCTCACCCCCGAGGTGAGCAACATGATGCAGCTGAACCGCAAGGCGCTGTTCGAACATCTCGCCTCCGAGGAGGACGATCTGTCGCTGAAGGCCTATCGTGAGCTCGCGAAGGAACTGCAAATCCATCTCCACATCGGCTCGCTGGCGTTGCGCTTTTCACCCGAGAAGGCCGTCAACCGCTCGTTCCTGATCGGCCCCGACGGCATGGTGCTCGCCAGTTACGACAAGATCCATATGTTCGACATCGATCTGCCCGGCGGCGAGAGCTATCGCGAGTCAGCCAACTACCAGCCGGGCGAGACCGCGGTGATTTCCGACCTGCCGTGGGGCCGGATCGGGCTGACGATCTGCTACGACGTGCGTTTCCCGGCGCTCTATCGCGCGCTGGCCGAGGCCGGCGCGTCGTTCCTCACCGTGCCGTCGGCTTTCACGCGAAAGACCGGCGAAGCGCATTGGCACACGCTGCTGCGCGCCCGCGCCATCGAGAACGGCTGCTTCGTGTTCGCCGCGGCGCAGGCCGGCATGCACGAGAACAAGCGCGAGACATACGGGCATTCGCTGATCATCGCGCCCTGGGGCGAGATCCTCGCCGAGGGCGGCGTCGAGCCCGGCGTGTTCCTCGCCGAGATCGATACCTCAAAGGTCGAGGCTGCGCGTAAAACCGTGCCGTCGCTGCAGCACGGGCGGCGCTTCGGCCTCGCCGATCCCAAGGCCGGCCCGGAGCATCTGCATCTCGTCCGGGGCTCGGCATGATCCGCTACAACCTTCGCTGCGAGAAGGGCCACGCGTTTGAAAGCTGGTTTCAAAGCTCCGCGGCCTATGAAAGCCAGGAGAAGCGCAAGCTGGTGAGCTGCCCCGCATGCGGCTCGGTCAAGGTCGAGCGGGCCATCATGGCCCCGCAGATCGTCAGCAAGAAGGGCCGCGAGGTAGCCGCACCAGCGCCGGCAGCACCTGCCGGAAGCAACCAGCGTCATCGGAATCGACGCCGCTGCTGATGGCGCAGGAGCGCGAGCTGCGCGCCAAGATCAAGGAATTGCGCGATCACATCGTGAAGAATGCCGACAATGTCGGCGAACGCTTCCCCAACGAAGCGCGCAAGATGCATTACGGCGACATCGAGCATCGCCCGATCTACGGCGAGGCCTCAGCCGAGGAAGCGCGTTCCCTGATCGACGAAGGCGTCGAGGTCTCCCCGCTTCCGGTGCTGCCGGACGACCGGAACTGATCGGGGGCCGATGAGCCCGGACACTTATCCTTCGTGGTTGGTCTGGGCCCTGCTCTCGGCCGGGTTCGCGGCGCTGACCGCAATCTTTGCCAAGATCGGCGTCGAGGACATCAATTCCGATCTCGCCACCCTGATCCGCACCGTGGTCGTGCTGATCAGCCTGTCGCTGATTTTATTTGCCACCGGCCAATTCAGCCAAACGGGACCGATCTCGACCAGGAGCTGGGTGTTCCTGCTGCTGTCGGGGCTCGGCACCGGCGCTTCCTGGATCTGCTATTTCCGCGCGCTCAAGCTCGGCCCGGCGACGCTGGTCGCGCCGATCGATAAATTGAGCGTCGTGCTGGTGGCGCTGTTCGGTGTGGTCTTTCTCGGCGAACGGCCCTCACTCAACGGCTGGGTCGGCATTGCCTTGATCGCCGCGGGCGCCGTGTTAATCGCTATCAAGCGCTAGCTAGACCGCCACCAACAACGCCACGCCGATCACGATCAAGGCGATGCCGGAGAGTTCCCGCGCCGACAGCGGCTGCTTGAACGAGTAGTACGACACCGCTTGCGCGAACAGCACCTCGACCAGCGCCAGCGTTCGCACATTCGCCGCCGCCGTCAGCGCGAACGCCAGGAACCAGAATTGCGAGGCGAACGCGCCCATGAAGCCCGCGAGCATCGAGGGCCGCCACAGACCGAAAATCTTCATCAGCACGTCGGGGGCGCGGGCGAGCAGATAGACCGTCAGCACCAGCGTCTGCACGAACAGGCCGAACACCAGCGTGTAGGACGCCGCCGTCACGAAGGAGACGCCGGGCACCGTGATGATAGCGCCGCGAAAGCCGATCGCCGAGAGCGCGAAGCAGCCGGCGGCGACCAGACCGATGATGGTCGGCTTCAGCTCGGCAAAACCCTTTTCGCCGCCCGGCCGCAGCGCCGTGATCACCACGCCGATGGTCGCGATCAGGATCGCGACCACCTTCAGCAGCGTCAAATGATCGCCGAGAAAGACGAAGCCGAAGATCGCGGTCTGGATCGCCTCGGTCTTCAGATACGCCGTCGTCACCACGAACGAGCGGTCGTTCATCGCCAGCAGCATCAAGCCTGTCGCGACGATCTGGCTCAGCGCGCCGAGCAGCAGCCACGGCCAGAAGCCCGCCGTCGGCCACGGCACGGCGTCGCCAGTCATCGCCACCACGACCACGAAGAAGACGATCGAGAACGGAAAGCCGAACAGGAAGCGGATGTTGGTCGCGCCCCAGGTCCCGAGCGGCCCCGTCAACGACCGCTGCATCGCATTGCGCGCGACCTGGCCGAGCGCAGCGATGATCGTGAAGGGAATCCAGAGCGAGGCGACGGTGAACATGGGAAATACCGGCAGGGAAGATCGCCGCACCGTGCCGGGCGGCACGGGTGCGGTCAACCGAACCGGCGTCATGACAGGATTGCGATGAAGCCAAAATTCTCCCGTCGTCCCTGCGAACGCAGGGACCCATACGCCGTGCTCTCTCACGCGAGCACGAATGGCAGACGTCTCGCAACCCGATTAGCGCCGCGGAGTATGGGTCCCTGCGTTCGCAGGGACGACACCGGTTATGTGGCTAAGGTGCCGGAATCACCTACGCCCCCTCCGCCACCACCATGTAGTTCACGTCCATATCGGACGAGATGCTCCATCGGTCGGCGAGCGGGCTGTAGACCACGCCGGCCTGTTCGGTAATGGCGAGTTTGTTGTGGGCGAGATGCTGCGCGAGTTCGTCGGGGGTGACGAACTTGTCCCATTGATGGGTGCCGCGCGGCAGCCAGCGCAGCACATATTCCGCGCCGACGATCGCGAGCGCAAAGCTCTTCCAGTTGCGGTTGAGGGTCGAGACCACCATCAGCCCGCCCGGCTTGACCATCGCCGCACAGCGGGAAAGGAACGCGCCGACGTCGGTGACATGCTCGATCACTTCCATCGCCAGCACGATGTCGAAGCGTTCGCGCACGTCCATGGTCTCGACCGTGCTGCAGCGGTAGTCGATCGACAGGTGCCCCTTGTCGGCATGCAGCTTGGCGGTGGCAATATTGGTCGCGGACGGGTCGATCCCGATCACCTGCGCGCCCAGCCGCGTCAGCGGCTCGCACAGCAGCCCGGCGCCGCAGCCGATGTCGATGATGCGCAGGCCCGAAAGGCAACTCAGGCTTCTGGCGTTGCGATCGAACTTGCGGCAGGCGGCGTCCTTGATATAGCCGAGCCGCAGCGGATTGATCTTGTGCAGCGGGGCCATCTTGCCCCTGGGGTCCCACCACTCGTCCGACAGTTTTGAGAATTTCGCGACTTCGGCCGGGTCGACCGAGCTGCCGGTGGAAAGACCGGCGGGTGAATTCTGCTGCATCGCCATGATCTAGGTACCGGCCGGTCGTGCGGTGATGGCACTGCGAAACGACAGCGGCGACGAAACGGTGGAGATTTTTTCTTCGCTCTTGCCGACGCCAAGGATCGTCACATCGCCATAGTCGAAGATGCGGCCGAGGATGGATTGGTTCACGTCGACGCTTTCGACCTTGTCGAGACTCATTTCGAACGTCTGCCGCTGGATAAAACCTGTCTTATGTATGATACGCAGATCGGTGACGTCGGTTTCGGTGGTCCATTGATGGAACCAGGCGGTGATCGTCTTGTACAATGCGGCGATTGCAGAGATGGCGGCCATCGACAGGCACAGCAGCGCCGGCGCGCCGGTCGGCACCTGATATGAGACGATCAGGAAGATGATTGCCACAACCCAGCCGGCAATCGCGGGCAGGAAGAATATCCAGTGCGCGTTGGTCGAAAACAGCACCTTCTCGCCGGGCTGCAGGATTTCGTCGATATAACGCCCCATACGCTTGACCTGAATTAACCCGCTACTACGCATTTTACGTCATTTTAAGTCGAAAACGTGCCCGGTTGCTTGCCCCAGGCCGCGCCGCTATGTATACGCCGCTTTCGGCCCGGGCGCTCCAATTTCCGTGCGGGTCACCTTACTTATCCTCACAGGGAATGCACGCGTCGTCATGGGCCGCCTCGTGATGAAATTCGGCGGGACGTCCGTCGCCAATATCGACCGAATCCGCAACGTCGCGCGTCACGTCAAACGTGAAGTCGATGCCGGACATGACGTTGCCGTGGTGGTGTCGGCGATGGCCGGCAAGACCAACGAACTGGTGGAATGGTGCCGCGACGCCTCGCCGATGCACGACGCGCGCGAATATGACGCCATCGTGGCGTCGGGCGAGCAGGTCACGTCCGGACTACTGGCAATCGCACTGCAGGCGATAGGCATTCAGGCACGCTCCTGGCAAGGCTGGCAGATTCCGATCCGCACCTCCGACGCGCACGCCTCGGCGCGGATTCTCGAAATCGACGGCTCGGAGATCGTCAGCCGCTTCAAGGACCGCAAGGAAGTCGCCGTCATCGCCGGCTTCCAGGGCATCAATCCGCAAACCAACCGAATCACCACGCTTGGGCGCGGCGGCTCGGATACCTCGGCGGTGGCGATTGCGGCTGCGATCCATGCCGACCGCTGCGACATCTATACCGACGTCGATGGCGTCTACACCACCGACCCGCGCGTGGTTCCCAAGGCACGGCGGCTCGACAAGATCGCGTTCGAGGACATGCTGGAACTGGCCTCGCAGGGCGCCAAGGTCCTGCAGGTGCGCTCGGTGGAACTCGGCATGGTGCACAACATGCCGGTATTCGTCCGTTCCAGCTTCGACAAGCCGGAGGATATCGACCCGCACGGCACCCCGCCGGGCACGCTGATCTGCAGCGAGGAGGAAATCATGGAAAGTCACGTCGTCACCGGCATCGCCTTCTCGAAGGACGAAGCCCAGATTTCCGTGCGCCAGATCGAGGACAAGCCCGGCGTCGCGGCCGCGATCTTCGGGCCGCTGGCGGATGCCAATATCAACGTCGACATGATCGTGCAGAACGTCTCCGAGGACGGCAAGACCACCGACCTCACCTTCACCGTTCCGGCGTCCGACTACATCCGCGCCCGCGACACCATCACCGCGTCGAAGGCCAAGATCGGCTACGCCAGGCTCGACAGCGCCACCGACGTGGCGAAAGTCTCCGTGATCGGCAGCGGCATGCGCAGCCATGCCGGCGTCGCGGCCAAGGGATTCAAGGCACTGTCCGAGCGCAACATCAACATTCGCGCCATTACCACCTCCGAGATCAAGTTCTCGGTGTTGATCGACGCCGCCTATACCGAACTTGCGGTGCGCACGCTGCACACGCTCTACGGGCTCGACCAGACCTAGAACGATTTTCTCTCAAATTCGCGCCATGGTCTGATCGTCAGACCAGCGGTGTTTTGGCAGATCATGCGCTTCGCTGACGCAGCATCGCCAATGACCCACACGTTATTGCTTCTGGCAGGCGTTTTGCTTGGCAAAACAAGCCTCGATTGGCTATACGGCCTGAGAGATGGGCTGCCGTAAACTGTGCGACGGTTTTGGCGGCCCGATTCGGTCGGACCAGGGCCTGCGGGCGGCGCCGAATGAATAAAATTGTTGATTTTCGTGCGTTTCACGCCAGCCACCGGCCACCCGGCGGGGCGGCTTTGCGGAGGAGGATTTTAGCACATGCGGAGCGCGTCGGGAGGCCCCCGCGTCTTGTTGAGACGGCTCCGCGAAACCATGGCGGAGCAGGTCTCGGCGCAGGAGCGCCTGGACAAGATCGTGGTGTTGATCGCGGCCAACATGGTGGCCGAGGTCTGCTCCTGCTACGTGCTGCGCATCGATAACACGCTCGAACTTTACGCCACCGAGGGTCTGAACCGCGACGCCGTGCACCGAACGGTCCTGCACGCGCATGAGGGCCTCGTCGGCCTGGTCTCCAGCGAGGCGAACCCGCTCAATTTGTCGGACGCGCAAAGCCATCCGGCCTTCTCGTTCCGCCCGGAAACCGGCGAGGAAATCTACCATTCGTTCCTCGGCGTGCCGATCTTGCGCGCCGGCAACACGCTGGGCGTGCTGGTGGTGCAGAACCGCGCCAAGCGCACCTATGTCGAGGAAGAGGTCGAGGCGCTGCAGACCACCGCCATGGTGCTGGCGGAAATGATCGCCTCGGGCGAACTGGCGGCGCTGGCGCAACCCGGCGCCGAACCCGCAGCGCGGCATTCCCTGCACAAGACCGGCGCCATCCTCTCCGACGGCATCGCGCTCGGCCATGTCGTGCTGCACGAGCCGCGCGTCGTCATTACCAACTACATCGCCGAAGACCTGCCGAAGGAAATCAAGAAGCTGGACGCGGCGCTGACCAAGCTGCGCGCCGATCTCGACCGCATGCTGGAGCGCGGCGATGTCGCCGAGGGCGGCGAGCATCGCGAGGTGCTGGAAGCCTATCGCATGTTCGCCAACGACCACGGCTGGTCGCACAAGCTGCATGAGGCGGTCGCCACCGGCCTGACCGCGGAAGCCGCCGTCGAGCGCGTGCAGTCCGACACCCGCGCGCGCATGCTGCGTTCGACCGATCCCTATCTGCGCGACCGCCTGCACGATCTCGAGGATCTCGGCCATCGCCTGATGCGGCAATTGGTGGGACAGGATCACGCCCCGTCGCGCGAGCAGCTCCCCGAAAACGCCATCCTGATCGCGCGCGCGATGGGACCGGCGGCACTGCTCGACTATGACCGCAAGCGCCTGCGCGGACTGGTGCTGGAGGAAGGCACCGCCAATTCCCACGTCTCGATCGTGGCGCGCGCGCTGGGCATTCCCGCTGTCGGCGAGGTGCCGAATGCGCCCGGCATCGCCGATCCCGGCGACGCCATCATCGTCGACGGCACTTCCGGCTCGATCTACGTTCGCCCGTCGGCCGAGATCGAATTGGCCTATGCCGAGCGGGTCCGGTTCCGCGCCCGGCGGCAGGCCCAGTATGCCGCGCTGCGCGACCTGCCCTGCGTGACCAGGGACGGCCAGCCGGTCGAACTGATGATCAACGCGGGCCTCGTTGTCGACCTGCCGCATATCGACGACACCGGCAGCGCCGGCATCGGGCTGTTCCGTACCGAATTGCAGTTCATGGTCGGGCAGAGCCTGCCGCGCAGCTCCGACCAGCTCGCGCTCTATCGCACGGTGCTGGACGCCGCCGGCAGCAAGCCGGTCACGTTCCGGACGCTGGACATCGGCGGCGACAAGGCGCTGCCCTATATGGAGACGGTGATCGAGGAAAATCCCGCGCTCGGCTGGCGCGCGATCCGGCTCGGCCTCGACCGGCCGGGACTGCTGCGCGGCCAGATTCGCGCGCTGCTGCGGGCCGGCGGCGGCCGCGCGCTGAAGATCATGTTCCCGATGATATCGGATGTCGCCGAGTTCGATCAGGCCAAGGCCATCGTCGAGCGCGAGCTGACCTATTTGCGCCAGCACGGCCATCCGCTGCCGGAACGGATCGATGTCGGCACCATGGTGGAAGTGCCTGCGCTGCTTTACCAGCTCGACGAACTCCTGAAGAGGGTCGATTTCGTCTCGGTCGGATCGAACGATCTGTTCCAGTTCCTGTACGCGGTCGACCGCGGCAACGCCAAGGTCTCCGAACGCTTCGACACCATGTCCGCGCCGATCCTGCGCGCGCTGCGCGACATCGTGCGCAAGGCCAATGCGGCGAAGAAGACGGCCTCGCTGTGCGGCGAGATGGCCTCCAAGCCGCTCGGCGCGCTGGCGCTGATCGCGCTCGGTTACCGCTCGCTGTCGCTGTCCGCGACCGCACATGGACCGGTGAAGGCGCTGATCCTCGACCTCGACGCCAAAAAGGCCGAGGCCGTGATCATGCCCCTGCTCGACGCGCCGTCCGGCAGCGTCTCGATCCGGAACAAGCTGACGGAATTCGCGGAAGCCGAGGGGCTGTCGTTGTAGCGAGGCTCTGTCCCGACAACAGCTCGCCATCCGCATCCGCCGCCTCTGAGAACCACGCCATGTTACCCGAAGCCAAACTCGATATCCTGCTTGCCCACCACGCCTCGCTGGAGGCCGAACTGCTGGGCCAGTTGAATTCCGAGAAATACGTCCAGATCACGCGCGAACTCGCCGAGCTCAATCCGCTGATCGACGCGGTGAAGACTTATCGCGCGGCGCGGGCCGAAATTGCGGATACCGAATCGCTGCTGGCGGATCCCGCCACCGATCCGGAAATGCGCGGCATGGCCGAAGCCGAGCTCGAGTCGCTGCAGGCGCGCGTCGACGAGCTGTCGCAGAAGATCCGCGTGGCGCTGCTGCCCAAGGACGCCATGGACGACCGCAACGTGGTGCTGGAAATCCGCGCCGGCACCGGCGGCGACGAGGCCTCGCTGTTCGCCGGCGACCTGTTCCGGATGTATGAGCGGTTTGCCGGCCTGCAGGGCTGGAAAGTCGAGGTGATCTCCGCCAGCGAAGGCACCATGGGCGGCTACAAGGAAATCGTCGCCGAGGTGCAGGGCCGCGGCGCGTTCGCCAAGCTGAAGTTCGAATCCGGCGTGCATCGCGTGCAGCGCGTGCCGGACACCGAGACGCAGGGACGCATTCACACTTCGGCCGCAACCGTCGCCGTGCTGCCCGAGGTCGAGGATGTCGATGTCGACATCAAGAACGACGATCTGCGGATCGAGACCATGCGCGCGCAAGGCGCCGGTGGCCAGCACGTCAACAAGACCGAGTCGGCGATCCGCATCACCCATATTCCGACCGGCATCGTGGTCATGATGCAGGACAGCCGCTCGCAGCACAAAAACCGCGCCTCGGCGATGAACATCCTGCGCTCGCGCATCTATGACGCCGAGCGCCAGCGGGTCGATGCGGTGCGCTCCGCCGACCGCAAGGAGAAGGTCGGCTCCGGCGACCGCTCCGAACGCATCCGCACCTACAATTTTCCGCAAGGCCGCGTCACCGATCATCGCATCAATCTGACGCTGTACAAGCTGCCGCAGGTGATATCAGGCGAAGCGCTGGGTGAATTGATCGATGCGCTGACCACCGAGCATCAGGCCGCCCAGCTTGCAGCCCAGGGCGCGGCGGCGTGAGCGCCAACCACTTGTCGTCCCCGCGAAAGCGGGGACCCATACGCCGCGGCCTTTCAATTTGGGCCGCGAGGGTCGGGACCTTCCGCTACAATAAACTCCTGTGGTTATGGGTCCCTGCGTTCGCAGGGACGACGCGGAAATTGCCGTACGTCCGACGCGAGGCGGATGTCGCATGAACGATTTCGCCAACCAGACCGTCGAGACCGCGCGACGCGCGCTGACCTTGCAATTCAAATCCGCCGCGATTGATTCCGCCGAACTCGACGCGCGGCTGTTGACAGGTCACGCACTCGGCCTCGACCTGACCGGCATGATCACGGCAGCACAGCGCCAACTCACGCCGGACGAATTGGCCCGCCTTGAAGATTTCGCACGCCGTCGCCTCGCGGGCGAGCCGGTCGCGCGCATTGTCGGCGAAAAGGAATTCTGGGGGCTGCCGCTGCAACTCGCACCCGCGACGCTGGTGCCGCGGCCCGATACCGAGACGGTGGTCGAACTGGCGCTGGAGCTGTTGCGCGCCGACGGCGACCTCGATCGCCCGCTGCGCATCGCCGATCTCGGCACCGGCACCGGCGCTATTCTTCTGGCGTTGTTGTCGGAATTGCCGACCGCAACGGGATTTGGCACCGACATCTCCGAAGCGGCCTTGCAAACCGCCGCAGCCAACGCCGCGCACTCAGGACTCTCGGAGCGGACGACATTCATCGCGTGCGATTATGCGAGCGGACTATCCGGTCCGTTCGATCTGATTGTCTCGAATCCGCCCTATATCCGCTCAGCCGACATCGGCGGTCTGGCGGTGGAGGTCCGGAATCACGATCCCCTGGCCGCGCTTGATGGCGGCGCCGACGGGCTGGACGCCTACCGCGCGCTGGTTCCCCAGGCGGCCTGCCTTCTGGCGCCCGGCGCCGCCCTGGTCGTGGAGGCTGGGGAGGGTCAAAGCAGTCAAATCCAGGCTTTGATGGTTGCGGCCGGGTTAACGCCCGCCGCCTCCCCCAAGGCCGATCTGGCGGGCATTCCGCGGGCCGTCGCAGGCCACAAAACGGCCCGATAAAGTCCTATTGGAACGCAAAAAAACCACTTGGAATATTGCCCGGGAGCGACTACGTTCCCGTCACAACATCGGTCCAGGGTCGATGGCCCCGTAGCTATTAACGGGTAGAGGCCAGAGTTCTCGAAGCGAGAGCCCGCCGAGTGAAAGGTTCCAAAACGCAGGTCGAATTGAGCGCAATAGCTGGAGCTGTGCTGCTCTCGACCGCAAAGCGAACGAAAGCCTGATATTGGTCTTGAAGACTTACGCAACACACCGTCACGCGAAGTCGTCACGCAAGACGATTAGGCTGGTTTGACTGGCTGAATGATTTGGTCCGGCGCGCGGTAAACGGCGCCGGTTGGGGAACGCGTCTTTGCTGAACGCGATGGTTGGCGAAATCGATGACATGAATTTGAACGGCATCGTGATTCGGTGCGCCTGAGCGCGCCCGGATGCGATGAGGATACGACGGCAACTGCATAACTCCAGGGCTGGAATAAAAGGCGACACATGAGAAACGGTCAAAATAACAAGCGGATGCGTAACCGGAACAATAACAACAATAACAACAACAATAATAATAACCGGCGCGGTCAAAACCCGATGACCCGGGTGTTCGAATCCAACGGACCCGACATCAAGATCCGCGGTACCGCGTCCCACGTTGCGGAAAAATATGTTCAGCTGGCGCGCGACGCGCGCTCTTCCGGTGACCCGGTCGCGGCCGAGAATTACTACCAGCACGCCGAGCATTATTTCCGGCTGATTGCCGCTGCCCAGGAGCAGTTCCGGCAGAACCAGCCGCAACCGCGCACCGACAACGAAATGCCGGCAGCGGAAGAAGGTGAGGACGAGGGCGAGAGCTTCTCCCATTTCGGCCAGGAGCCGGGCTTCGTCCCGCAGCAGCAGCAACCTTACGTCCGCGACAACAATCCGCGCGAGCAGCGCGGCGACAACCAGCCTTACGTCCGCGACCAGCCGCCGCGCGAACATCATCGCGAGCGTGAGCAGCGTCCGCAGCCGCAGTATCAGCCGCAACCCCAGCCGCAGCCGGTGATCGCCGATACCGGCGGCGTCGATCGCCTGCCGTCCTTCATCACCGGACCGCAGCCGCAGGTGAACGGCGCGCCCGGCGGATATGAAGGCGCTGGCAGCGGTGAACGTTTCCCGCGCCGGCGACGCCGTCCGCACGGCCCACGTCCCGAGGGCATGGCCGCGCCTGCAGCCCCCAGCGAAGATTTCAATCCGGGGAATGAGTAGGTAGTTCGCTCATCATGGTCGTCGTCCCTGCCTAGTGCGCGATTGCGCACGGGCGCAGGGACCCATACGCCGCGGCCCGCGTAATGGGCACGAGGCAAGACGTTTCGCTTCAACGACTAACAACGGTAGTTGGCCAACGCAGAGCGTCTGCCACCGCGACCCGTGGATAGATCACGCGGTATGGGTCCCTGCGTTCGCAGGGGCGACAGCGGAGGATTACGCCTTGTCCCGCGTCGCCGTCGATGACGGCACCAGCACCGGCTCCAGCGACGGAATCAACCGCGTGCGTTCGCGGTGCGCGGGGATCGCGCGATAGACCTGCTTGGTCGCTTCCACGATATGCACGCCGGCGAACGGCAGCGACAGCGTAGCGCCAACGCGCTCCCACGCCATCGCCGAGCGCAGAAACCAGCTGTTGCCGACCGGCGGCAGGAACAATGCCTCGCCCCATGAGGCCGGCGTGAACCAGGTCTGCCGCAGCAATTGCGTGATCTGCGCGCGCGAATACGGCCGGCCGTGACCGAACGGCGTATTGTCGGTGCGCGTCCACACGCCGCGACGGTTCGGGATAACGGCGATCAGCCGCCCGGAGGGCGCCAGCACGCGCCACACTTCGCGCAGCAATCGCTCCGGATCGTCGGACATTTCCAGCGCATGGACCAAAAGAACGCGGTCCACCGCGGCATCCGGCAGCGGCATTGAAAATTCATCGATCAGGGTCGCCAGCGCGGGACGCGCGGTCGGCCATTTCAGCACGCCCTGGGCGGCCGGCATGAAGGCGATACAGCGTTCGGAATCCTCGCGAAACAGGCCAAGATAGGGGGTCGGATAGCCGAGCCCGAGCACGCGCTGCCCCGCCGCGTCGGGCCATCGCGCCCGGATGCCGCGGTTGATCAGCTGCCGCGCCACGATGCCGAGGCGCTGCGAATAGAAATCGCGGAGGTCGATCACGTCGATGGTCATGGCATCAATCTACCACACGGAGTTTCGTTGCGGCGTGCCGAAAATGGCATTGCCGCGTGAGCGTTAACGCCATATTTCTTGCTATCCAGAAGGGGCTGGAAGTCTCAATCACGGAGCTATCATGGCCGCGGAAATTCGCACCTTTGCCTGCCTAACCGACAATTTCGGTTATTTGATCCACGATCCCGCGACCAAGGCCACCGCTTCGATCGATGCGCCGGAAGCCGCCCCCATCATCAAGGCGCTGGAGCGCGAAGGCTGGACGCTGACGGATATCCTGGTCACCCATCACCATGGCGACCATGTCGGCGGCGTCGCCGAGCTGAAGCAGAAATATAATTGCCGCGTCGTCGCCCCGCACGACAAGTCGACCAAAATCGCCAATGTCGATCTGCGCGCCGGCCACGGTGACGTGCTGAAGGTCGGCAGCCTGCTGGTGCGGGTGCTGGAAACGCCGGGCCATACGCTCGACCATATCTCCTATGTGTTCGACGGCGAGAAAGCGGTGTTCGCCGCCGACACGCTGTTCTCGATAGGTTGCGGCCGGGTGTTCGAGGGCACCTATCCGATGATGTGGGATTCGCTTCTGAAGCTGCGCGCGCTGCCTGACGACTTCAAACTCTATTGCGGCCATGAATATACCGCTTCCAACGTCAAGTTCGCGCTCACGGTCGACGGCGACAATCCCGCGCTCAGGGCGCGCGCCGAGGAAGTGGCGCGGCTGCGCGCGGAGAACAAGCCGACGATTCCGGTGCTGCTCGGCGAGGAGAAAAAGGCCAACGTGTTTTTGCGCGCCGACGAGCCGTCGGTGGCGGCGAAGCTGCACATGAAGGGCGCCAGCGCCGCCGAAGTGTTCGGCGAACTGCGCGAACGCAAGAACAAATCCTGATGTCGCTGCCACCTGATGCCGCCGACATCATCGCGCGGCTTGAACTGAAGCCGCATCCGGAAGGCGGGTATTATCGCGAGACGTTTCGCGACGAAAGCGTGGACGCCGGCGGGCGTTCGCGATCGACCGCGATTTATTTTCTGCTGGCGCGCGGCGAGCGCTCGCACTGGCATCGCATCGACGCCGTCGAGGTCTGGCATTATTACGCAGGCGCGGCGCTGACCCTGCGAATCGCTGATGACGGCGGCCAGCGCAGCGTGACGCTCGGCCCCGACCTCGCGGCCGGCGAAGTGCCGCAGGCGATCGTACCGCCGCACGCCTGGCAGGCCGCCGAGAGCTGCGGCGACTGGACACTGGTCGGCTGCACCGTGGCGCCGGGATTCGAGTTCGCGAAGTTCGAGCTGGCGCCGAAGGGTTGGGAGCCCGCTTCGTAGGATGGGTGGAGCGCAGCGATACCCATCAATTGCTTCCGTGCGGTGAGATGATGGGTTTCGCTGCGCTCTACCCATCCTACGATTTTTTCCTCCACACCATATCTTTCGCCGCGATCAAACCACCGCCGGCAATCAGGATCGCGGCAATCGCAATCGTCGTGGTTGGCTGCGCATAGCCGGCGAGGATCAGAAACGCCGTCGACAGCAACGGTGTCGCGTAGGACGCGGCCCCCAGCACGCGGATATCGCCGCGCTTCATGCCGATGTCCCAGACAAAGAACGCCGCACCCACCGGGCCGACACCAAGCGCGATGATGGCAAGCCACTGCCCCATCGTTTCCGGCCACACGGTTGTCTCGACGATGCCGTGAACGAGCGCGGCGAGCAGCGCGGTCGCAAGACAAAAGCCCGCAACCGCGTCGGTCGGCACCGCCTTCAGCTTGCGCGACATGACGGAATAGGCCGCCCACACGAAGGCGGCGAGGAAGGCTGCCGCCAGGCCCGGGATCTGGCCGGGCGCGAATCCCCCGCCCGCATTGCCGGCGAACAGCAGCACCGTGCCGGCGAGCCCGAGCAGCGCGCCGATGATGTGATGCGGCGCCAGCCGCTCGCCCGGCAGCAGCGACGAGAACAGCACGATCAGCAGCGGCCACAGATAATTCAGCAGGCCGGCTTCAGCCGGCGGCGCGAAACGCAGCGCGAGGAAATACAGCGCGTGATAGCCGAACAACCCGCCGACGCCGACCACCCATGCGACCAGCGGCTGCTTCATGGCGCCGAAGGCAGAAGGCCGAAACAGGAAGCTTGCGAACGCCACCGCGGCGCCGATCCCGAACGTCATGGCGGCGAGCTGGAATGCAGGGATTTTCCCGGTCGCGACCGTCAGGACCGACAGCAGCGACCACATCAGGATCGCGGTCAGTCCGATGAGAGTCGCGGTACGGGCAGCCATTGGCAAAATTCTCTCGTCATGGCCGGGCATAGCCGTCTGAAGGACGGCGTCGCTAACGCTCGCCCATGCCCGGCCATCCACGTCTTTCTTGCCGCTGGTTGTAAAGACGTGGATGCCCGGGACAAGCCCGGGCATGACGACTTTTTCTATGAGCCGTTGCTGCGCGCAACGGTGCCCGCAATGACGCGAGGCAATCACACCATGTACTGACCGCCGTTGATCGACAGCGTCGATCCCGTGATCGCCCCTGCTTCATCGGCGGCGAGGAACACCACCGCGCGCGCGATTTCCTCGGGCTCGCCGAGGCGGTTGACCGGGATCAGCGGCAAAATGCTTTTCTCCAGCACCTCCTTCGGCACTGCCTGAACCATTTCGGTGTTGATGTAGCCGGGGCAGATCGCGTTCACGGTGATGCCGCCCCTGGCATTCTCCAGCGCGAGCGCCTTGGTGAAGCCGATGTCGCCGGCCTTGGCCGCCGAATAATTGACCTGGCCGAACTGGCCCTTCTGGCCGTTGATCGAGGAGATGTTGATGACGCGGCCGAATTTGCGGGCGCGCATGCCTTCGATCACCTGGCGCGTCATGTTGAACAGCGAGCCGAGGTTGGTGTTGATGACCGCGTTCCACTGATCGAGCGTCATCTTGTGGAAGGCGCCGTCCTTGGTGATGCCGGCGTTGTTGATCAGCACGTCCACCGGGCCGAGGTCGGCTTCGACCTGCTTGACGCCGGCGGCGCAGGCGTCGAACGAGCTGACGTCCCATTTGTAGACGGGGATGCCGGTTTCGGATTTGAATTTCTCGGCAGCCGCGTCGTTGCCGGCGTAACTTGCCGCCACCTTGTAGCCTGCAGCCTTCAGCGACTTGCTGATCGCCGCGCCGATGCCTCGCGTACCCCCCGTAACCAATGCAACACGTGCCATGTCGTAGTCCTCCTTGGTGGTCTTCTTTATAAGCCGGAATTGTCCCGGTCTTTTGACGAAGCTCAACCTGCAGGTTTGAAGCGTTCCTGAAAACGCTCCGGAGATGAAAATGCCCGGCACGAGACCGGGCATTTCATCTTTAGCAATTCGGGCTGCGGGTGACAGATGATCTTTTCATCATTCAACCGGTCACTCTGCCTGAAGTTCAGTCGCGTGCGATGCACATGGCGATGCCCATGCCGCCGCCGATGCACAGCGTGGCGAGGCCCTTCTTGGCATCGCGCTTCTGCATCTCGTGCAGCAGCGTCACCAGCACGCGCGCGCCGGACGCGCCCACCGGGTGGCCGATCGCGATCGCACCGCCATTGACGTTGACCTTGCCGGTATCCCAGCCGAGGTCCTTGTTGACTGCGCAGGCCTGCGCCGCGAACGCCTCGTTGGCCTCGATCAGGTCGAGGTCGCCGATGTTCCAGCCGGCCTTCTTCAGCGCAGCGCGGGAAGCGGGGATCGGCCCGGTGCCCATGATCTTGGGATCGACGCCGGCCTGGCCCCACGAGACGATGCGGCCGAGCACCTTCTTGCCTTCCTTGGCGGCCTGCTTGGCGGTCATCAACACAACCGCGGCAGCGCCGTCATTGATGCCGGACGCGCTGCCGGCGGTGACGGTGCCGTCCTTCTCGAAGGCGGGCTTCAGCTTCGCCATCGCGTCGATGGTGGCGCCGTGGCGCGGATATTCGTCGTCGCTGACGATGATGTCGCCCTTGCGGGACTTGATGGTGACGGGAACGATCTCGTCCTTGAACTTGCCGGCCTTCTGCGCCGCCTCGGCCTTGTTCTGGGAGTGAACGGCGAACTCATCCTGCTGCGCGCGGGTGATCTGGTACTGGCGTGCGACGTTCTCGGCGGTGTTGCCCATGTGGTAGCCGTTGAAGGCGTCCCACAGGCCGTCCTTGATCATGGTGTCGATCAGTTCGAGGCCGCCCATCTTGACGCCGCCACGCAGATACTGCGCGTGCGGGGCCATGCTCATGGATTCCTGGCCGCCGGCGACAACGATTTCGGAATCGCCGTTGAGCAGCGCCTGATAGCCGAGCGCCACGGTGCGCAGGCCGGAACCGCAGAGCTGGTTAACGCCCCAGGCCGGGCTTTCCACCGGAATGCCGGCGGCGATCGAGGCCTGGCGGGCCGGGTTCTGACCCTGGGCTGCGGTCAGGATCTGGCCCATGATGACTTCCGAAACGCGGCCCGGCTCGATGCCGGCCCGCTCCAGCGCGGCCTTGATGGCGATGGCGCCGAGGTCATGGGCCGGGGTGGTGGCGAATGCGCCGTTGAAGCTGCCGACCGGGGTGCGGGCGGCGCTGACGATGACGACATCGTCTGACATGGACATCTCCTGAGGTTGAGGTTTCTTTTGACGGCGGGCGGCCGGCTGGCGTGCCTGTCTCTCACCTTATCCTGTTAACCTCGTTGACCCATGTCAATCGGCCATCGCCCAAAATCCTGCCGCGGCGCATTCATTTTGATCCCCGTGGGGGTTTCCATAGCAGCGTCCATGCCTTGGAATTAACCGTGCCGCACAAAACGGTAGCCGAACCGAATTGAAAATGCTTACTTTGTTGCGTTGCGTTGCTCGTCTGCCCGCCGGCGATGCCGTCGGGTTCCCGCTCTCGGTGTATTGTGTGAGCTTATGGCAAAGTCAGATCAACCTACGACCATCAAGAAATACGCCAACCGGCGGCTCTATAATACCGGTACCAGCACCTATGTGACGCTCGAGGATCTCGCGGCGATGGTGAAGGATGGCGAGGATTTTCTCGTCTACGACGCCAAGACCGGCGACGACATCACCCGCTCGGTGCTGGCGCAGATCATCTTCGAACAGGAAAACAAGGCCGGCCAGAATTTGTTGCCGACCACCTTCCTGCGCCAGTTGATCCGCTTCTACGGCGACAGCATGCAGATGGTGGTGCCGAAATATCTGGAACAGTCGATCGACACGCTGACGCGCGAGCAGGAAAAATTCCGCAAGCAGCTCACCAACACGTTCAGCGGAACGCCGTTTGCGCCGCTCGAAGAACACGTCCGCCGCAACATGGAATTGTTTCAGCAGACCTTCGCGATGTTCAAGCCGTTCGTGCCGCCGCGCCCCGGCGCGACCACGACCGAGCCTGAGAAGGTGCCGGAGCCGGCGGCTGACGAAGACAACATCGACGACCTTCGCCGCCAGATGAAAGACATGCAGGATCGCCTCGAGCGCATGTCGAAAGATCCGAAGAAGGACGAGTAGAACTCTTACCTTCGTCTCTCATACCATTCTCCGCTGTCGTCCCTGCGAACGCAGGGACCCATAACCACCAGCGTTGATTGGTACGGAAGGCATCTCCCCGATTGCCCCATCGATGGGCCGCGGCGTATGGGTCCCTGCGTTCGCAGGGACGACGAAGAGATTTTTCAGCACGTGGAGACGATCAACTAACCCGCCGCCGGCAGCACCGTCTCTGCCGCCGTGCTCCACGGCCGCTGCAGCGACGCCAGCCCGGTCAGGCGGCCCTGGATGTAATCGCAGCCCCACTCGCGCAGTATCGCGGCGGCTTCCTCGTCCTGCACCCATTCCGCGACCGTCTTGATCTGCAGCCGCCGCGCCAGATCGATCAGCGTCTGTACGAAGGCGCGATCGTCCGCCGAGCGCGCAATGTTCTGCACGAAGGCGCCGTCGATCTTCACGATGTCGACGCCGAGCTTGCGCAGGTTCCGGAACGACGTGTAGCCGGCGCCGAAATCATCGATCGCGATCTGGCTGCCGAAATTTTTCAGGCGCGTGATGAAGCCCCTGATGTCATCGATATCCCGGATCGCAACCGTTTCCGTGATCTCGACGATCAGCCGCTCCCCGGCGCCGGGATGCGCCTGCATCAGCGATTCGATCGAAGTCCACCAGTCCGGGTCCATCGTGGTGGCAGGCGAGATGTTGAGACTGAGCCGCACGCTTGGCGAAGCGGCGAGTTCGGCGACCGCAAGTTCGAGGACGCGATGATCGACCAGCCGGATCAGGCCCAATCGCTCCGCGACGGGAACGATATCCGGCGCCAGCAGCGCCCGGCCGTCCGCCTGCTCCATCCGCACCAGGCACTCGTAGAATGCCGGCTGCCGCGAACGCGCATCCACGACCGGCTCGAACGCCGTGACGATGCGGCGCTCGTTCAGCGCGGTGACGATCTCGTCGGTGACGCGGATGTTGACGCGGCGCTGGGCATCGCGTTCGACGTTCGGGCGCCACAGCGAGAACGATCCGGCGCGGCGGCGCTTCGCGGCATCGAGCGTTTCCTGGACGCGGTTGACGGCCTCATCGGCATTGCGGGCGAAGCGCGGTATGCTGATCGCGCCGATCGACGCCGTCACCGAAACCGGTCCGGATTTGGTTGGAACGACCTCGTCGCGAATGACGGCCAGGAACCGCTCGGCCGCGACATTGGTATCGTCGACGGTACAGTTTCGCAGGATCAGACCGAATTTGTTGCCGGAAAACCGCCCGAGCACATCGCCGGCGCGCAACCGGGCACGGATGCGTTTTCCGACTTCGGCAATCACGGCATCCGCGACGTCGAAACCGAACGCGTCGTTGATGCGCGCCAGATGATCGATCCCGATCAGCATGAAGGCGCAGGACGACCTGGCTCGCGTGGCTTCCTCGATGGTTTCCGCCAGCGAGGCGATCAAACGCGTGCGGTTGAGTTCGCCGGTGAGCGGATCGTGTCGCGACAGCCGCATCAGCTGTTCGTCACGGGCGTGGCGCTCATTGTTGATACGGACGATGCCTTGGGCGCGTGCCGGCTTGCCATCGGGCCCCGCAAACCAGCAGCCGGTTTCCTCGATCCAGATCACGGGCGCCGAGGTCGAGGTCCTCACGCCGTATTCGATCCGGTAGGCAACCCCTTCACCGCTGCGCACCGGCGCCGACTGGCCGAGCGCGTCCGACCGGATCGATCGCGTGGGCTCGATCAGCTTGGCGAACTCCGTGGCGCTCGCCAGCACATCCAGCGGGATGTCGGTGAAGACCGAGCCGGCATTGCCGCTCCAGGCGATGCTGTCGGCTGCCAGGTCCCAGACGAAAGCGGCCTGCCCGAGTGAGGCAAGAATGCTGGCGGCTTGCGGGACAGCGGGCATCGGTCGCCTCAATTCGGGACACCACCGGGTGATTCCCAATAGCCTGAGGATAGTGGTTCTTTCGAATCGCAGGCTACGCAAAGTTGATAAATAATCTGGAAACCACGTTTCACGGACGTCCCAAACCTGCCGGGAACGGATCGGATGGCCGCGGCATAGACCTTGCGAGGATCAGATCGCAATGGGGCGCAACGTCCCAAAACGTGACAGTTTGAACCGGTTACGGTGCGCGATGCTGGATATCGATCGATCGGAAGAGATTCTGGATGGCGAGTTCGTCAACGTTGACGAACCGGCCTGCGTGGAGCTCGTGCCTGTGACGCAATCCGTGAACTGGGCGCCGAAGCCTGCGCCGCGGCCTGATCCGAGCTTCCTTGCGCAATTGATCGCAACCGCCGACCAGGCCCCGCAGACCCGCAGCCTGCGGCGGGCTTCGCTGGCGGACGCGCAGACCGCCTACGGCGCCGGCCAAATCCGACCCTGCGGCACGGGCTTCCGAACCCGGCAGACGATCTAACTCAGCGTTGAGGTGTATCCGGCTTGTCCGGCGAGCCGCTGCCCGGCTGTATTCCCGGCGACGGGACTTCCGGCGACGGCATCTCTGCCGAGGGGACCCTCGCCGCGGGTGCATCAGGCGGGTTGGTGGGGTGAACCGGTTTCGGTTCAGGGTGATCCAGCAATACCGATTCGGCGACCGAAGCTGCCGGCGGAACGGGCGCCGCAGGTGGCGCGGCGGGCGTGGACGCAGGTGAAGGCGCCGGGAACTGCGGCTCGGCAGCCGGCGCTTCGGCTTTTGCTGCAGTCTTTCTTGACGGCGTGGGCGCCGCCACCGCGACAGCCCGCCGCCGCGTGCGCAAGGCGAGGCCGGACAGGAAATCCACCAGCGCCAGTGCAGTCAGCAGGAAAAAGGTCGAGGTGCCGAACTTCGGCCACAGCACAAATTCCGCCGCTGCCGCGCCAAACACGATCAGCGAGAGCAGATGGTCGGTGAGATATTTCGCGCCGGGGCGCGCGCCCTTGATGACTTCGGCGAGCAGCAGCAGGATGCCGAGCGTGAGCAGCACATCGCTCAGCGTCACCGTCCATTCGGCGCCCGACATCAACGCCAGCTTCACCAGCGGATCGGTGAACGAAACGCCGGGCATCAGGAAGACGATGATGTTGTAGATCGCGAGCGGAATCAGAAGCAGCGGAAAACCGACCATGGGTATCGCGCCTTGCTAGGAAAACCGGAATGTCCCCGGGCGAATCACACTGCTTCACCGCGGGGAACCCTTGGCCCACTCGTTGGCCAAATTCGGGCAGACGCCGCTGACCGCAGCGCCTATCCCGTGTCCGGTCAGGATTCCTTCTTCGACTTGAGAACCTGGCGGCCCTTGTACATGCCGGTCTTCAAGTCCAGGTGGTGCGGACGGCGCAGCTCGCCCGAATCCTTGTCCTCGGCATAGGTCGGCTTCTTCAACGCGTCCGCCGAGCGGCGCATGCCACGCCGCGAGGGCGATGTTTTTCTTCTGGGAACGGCCATAACGGTCCTCTAGGGGTGTTGTTGGAGGCATCGTCCGAGACCGGACGGCCCCGCGCGTCGCGCACGGGCTGCGATGCCGATAAGGCCGCGCTTATAGAGGATGGCATGGCGTAAAGCTAGGCCGGCCTGCGGTTAAAATGGCCGAAAATTGCCTCAAAAGGCACGATTCTCGTTCCAGCAGCGCTGCAGGGCCGTGGCATTGGCACGCGCCATATAGGTGCCGGCCAATCGCCGCACGCCGGGGCCGGGATTGCGGGCGCTGCGCCTGACAGGATTGGGCAGAATCGCCGCCAGCAAGGCAGCCTCGCGCGCCGAAAGCGTCGCCGCCGAATGGCCGAACGCGTACATCGACCCGGCCTCGGCCCCGAATTGCCCGGATGGGCCGAGTTCGGCGATGTTGAGGTAAATTTCCAGGATCCGCTGCTTGGGCAGCACCAGATCGATCCACATCGCCAGCGGCAGTTCCAGGCCCTTGCGGACCACGCTGCGGCCCGGCCACAGGAACAGGTTCTTGGCCACCTGCTGGGTGATGGTCGAGCCGCCGCGGCTCGGCTCGCCGTCCTCGGCATCGTCGATCGCGTCCTGCAGCGCATCCCAATCGACCCCGCGATGGCTGCAGAATTTGGCGTCCTCGGATCCCACGACCGAGCGCGGCAGGTAGGGCGAAATCGCCTTGAAATCGATCCATTGCCGCGACACCGGCGCGCCCTTGAGCCAGCGCCAGGCCATCAGCGTCGAGACCGGATGGCCGGTGCGGTAGAACGGCGTCACCAGGTAGGGCAGCAACAGCACCGCCAGCAGGATCAGCAGCAGAATTCGGACAATGCGCAAATTGATGCTTCCGGATTAGCCAAGCCGGCCGGGGCCAATCCATAAGACCCCCACGCAAGTGACATCTCCATGATATTTCGCGCGTTTTCCAGCACTTTTAGGGCGCTGTGACCGAGGTCATGGAATTGACGAAGCCGTTGCCATCAACGATTGTCCGGCCAAATTGATCTGGAGCTATTCTTAATGACGACCGCCACTGCCGATTTTGCCAAACGCCTGGACCAGACCGCGGAGGATACCGAAGCGCTGCTGGCGAAGCTGTTGTCCGATACGCTGTTGCCCGACGAGATCGCGCGGCCGAAGCGGCTGATGGAGGCCATGCGCTATTCCAGCCTCAACGGCGGAAAGCGCCTGCGCCCTTTTCTGGTGGTCGAAAGTTCGGCCGTGTTCGGCGTTCCGCGCGAGGCGGGCCTGCTGGTCGGCGCGGCGCTGGAATGCATCCATTGCTATTCCCTGATCCATGACGACCTGCCGGCGATGGACAACAGCGACCTGCGCCGCGGCCGGCCCACGCTGCACAAGAAAACCGACGACGCCACCGCGATCCTCGCCGGCGACGGGTTGCTGACGCTGGCGTTCGACATCGTCACCCGCGACGAGATCCACAAGGACGCCAATGTGCGCCTGCTGCTGACGCGGGCGCTGGCGCGGGCGTCGGGCATCGGCGGCATGGTCGGCGGCCAGATCCTCGACCTCGCCGGCGAAGGGCGGTTCGGCGACCGCGAGCCGGTCGACGTGGCGCGGCTGCAGCAGATGAAGACCGGCGCGCTGCTGCGCTATGGCTGCATCGCCGGCGCCATCCTCGGCCAGTCCACGCCGAAGGAATATCAGGCGCTCGACGATTACGGCCGCGCGCTCGGCGAGGCCTTCCAGATCGCGGACGACCTGCTCGACGTCGAAGGCGACGCCGCAGCGCTCGGCAAGCCGGCCGGCGCCGATGCGGCGCTCGGCAAGACCACGTTCGTCACCCAGCTCGGAATCGACGGCGCCAAGCAGCGCGTGCGCGATCTGCTGGCGCGGGCGGATTCGGCGCTGTCGGTGTTCGGAACCAAGGGGGACGTGCTGCGAGAGGCTGCGCGCTTCGTCGCGGAGCGCAAGAACTAGAGCATGATCCGGAAAAGTGGGTACCGGTTTTCCGAAAAGATCATGCTCAAATCAAAGAGATAGAGCGGGATGACGATTCGAAGAAAAGTCATCCTGCTCTAGCGCGAATTGGAAGGCGGCGGATGGACAAGGAATTCGAGAAGCACCTTGTTCGCTTTCGGAACTTGCCGCTGCCGGTTCGCGTGGTCTACGGGAGACCACGCACCTTCGTCGCTGTCGCGATCGGCATCGTCGCATTCTTCCTGCTACCCGATACGCTGCGGCTGAGGACACGTCTCGTAATCGGCTGGGATGTCTTCGCCGCCCTGTATCTCGTGCTCGCATACGCCATGATGTTGCGCTGTGACGTCGCCCACATCCGCCGCAGTGCGGTGCTGCAGGACGACGGGCGCTTCGTGATGCTGCTGGTCACCGCGCTCGGCGCCTTCGCAAGCCTTGCCGCCATCGTGTTCGAGCTTGGCGCCTCGAAGGGCAACGCTGCCGGGCTGATCCTCGCCATTGTGACGATCGTGCTGTCATGGACGGTGGTTCATACCTCGTTCGCGCTGCATTACGCGCATGAGTTCTACCGCGGCAGCAAGCCGGGCGGCCTGCAGTTTCCGAGCGGCGACGTGCATCTCGATGCGGATTATTGGGACTTCGTCTACTTCTCGTTCGTGATCGGCATGACCGCGCAGGTTTCCGACGTCGGCATTACCGCCAGGACCATCCGCCGCACCGCGACCGTGCACGGCATCATCTCATTCGTGTTCAACACCGCGCTGCTGGCGTTGATGGTCAACATTGCCGCGAGTGCGATTTAGCGGCGGCCGCGCCGCCAGTCCATGCGATGGAGGCAAGCTGGATGTTGCCGCCACGGCCCTCAATTGCAGACTTCCACATTGCCGCCGCTGCCATTGCGGGGTGAGCCACCTTGATAGTCGAGGCGACAGCCGCGCCTGACCGGCCGGCAACCGCCCACGTCGCAAGTGATCTGGCCCGATCCCCCCGCCCCGGCCGACACGCGAGGCCTGGCGATGCTGACATCCTGCAGAGCGGGAGTTCGCTCCCGAGCCCGGCGCTCCCGGCGATCGTCGCTATCGCGCTTGGCCACCGGCTTGTTGGCACGGCGCTTTTCGCACTCGTTGTCGTCGTTGAGGAACTTGCCTTCGGCACAGACAATTTTGGTGCAGCGATCGCCGTCGGCCTTGAAGCCATGCTCGCAGACCAGCGGACACACCCGCGAAGTCTTCAGCTTGACCGCATCGAGCGTATCGATGCTGGCGACCTTGGCGTCGAGCCTGGTGCCGGCGTAGCGGTTGAACTGCGTCAGCGAACGCTGCGAGGCGGCATTCCAGTTGCCGTCGGCAGCACCGGTGAGACATCCGACGCGGCGCAGTTCGGCTTGCACCGACTGGGTAACGTCGGCCTGCGGCGGCCCGGCGGCGAGGGCGGCCACGTTCACGGCCTTGTCCTTGTCGGTGGCAGCCTTGTCGGTAACAGCCGTTTCGGCGGCGGCGCGCTTCTGTTCGGCCGCAGCGGCCTGATCCTGCGCCACCTGCTTGGCCTTTTCAGCCGCGATCCGCGCCTGCTCGGCGGCCTTGGCTTCGGCTTCGGCCTTTGCTTGCTGCGCTTTCTGGGCGCCCTCGGCGGCGAGCCGCGCCCGCTCCTGCTCGGTCAGCCGCGCCTTCTCGGTCGCGGCGACGCGGGTTTCTTCGGCGACAATCTTTTCGAGCTGAAGCTTGGCAAGGCTCGCATAGAATCCATCGGGATACTGCGCGAGGAACGCGTTGAGCGCGCTCCGGTTGCCGACCTGCAGCGCCAGTTCGTAATCGCGGCGGGCTTCGGCCTGCGCGCTGAGGGCAGGCGCCACGGGAGCGGCTGCCGCCGCGGGCGCCGGGGCCGGCACCAGCGGCACGTCGTCACCGCCGAGCGAACCGTACACAAAAGGTTCCTGCTTGTTGCCCGTGGTCTTGAGCACCTCGTCGCGGACAAAGCCGAACGCCCGGCGCACATCCAACCCGGGCTTCGTCAGGTGGTGAGACAACGCCGCCGTAAACGGGCTGTTGTTGCCGTCGCCGTCGGCGGCCGTGGAGCCTGCCTTGGCCGAATAGGCGATCAGGACGTTCGGGCTGGTCGGCTCGACCTTGGCGAGACCCTGCCCGATCGCCCGCGAAGCCACCGTCCGCTTCATGGTCCTGGAAAACGGATTGTCGCGGCAGGCGTCGAGGATCACGAGCCGCAGTTTCTTGGCCGGCTCCATCGCGACCAGGATGCGGTCGAGCGACAGGGCTTCGTCATAGACGTCGGTGTCGCGTTCCAGCCGCGCATCCACCGGAATCAGGTAATTTCCGCCATCCACCTCGATGCCATGGCCGGCGTAGTAGACAACGGCGATATCGGCATCGCGGGAGCGGTCGGCAAAATCGCGCAGCGCGCGCCTGGTGTCGGCGGCGGAGAGATCCCGGCGCGAATCCACGACATCGAAGCCGGCGTCTTTCAGCGTCGATGCGATCTTGGCACTATCGTTAACCGGATTGGCGAGCGGTGCTACATTTTGGTAAGCGGAATTGCCCAGCACCAGCGCCACGCGCTTCTCGGCAAGGGCCGGCCCGCAGACCAGCAGGGATGCGGCCGCCGCCAGCATCCATCGAAACAATCCCGCAGATCCAGATTTCTTCATGACGCTTCCGGAGCCTCGCACATTCTACCACACCGGACTGCCTACCAGAAGGCGCAGCCGGGTTTTGTGAGTTACGTCACGAGGCACGTGAATCGCACCCTAGCCTCTTCGTTAGTCGGGCCAGCGCCCCGGCGGTTCGGCCCATGGCCGATCAAGTTTTCCGGCCGGGTTCCCTGAGCGGACATAGACCCGCGGCGGCGAGCATGTATTCCGGAGCGGGGCGCTCAGCGTCGCACGAGATGTTCCTGATATTGCGGCAGGTCGTCTGTGATCGCAAACCAGGGCGCCTTGGAGCCGACGAAGATGTGGGCCGTCGGGCGGATTGAGGGGCTGTCGACCAGTGTGCCCATGGCGACATGGACGAAGGCACCGTCGCGCACCACCGAATAGAGCAACGAGCCGCATTGCGCGCAATGCACGTCGTGGTTCGCCTCGCCGCCATAAATCGTGAGCTTGTCCTCGCCCCTGGTGACGCTGAGCCTGTCGCGCGCGATGCCGGCGAACGGCTTGAACGCCGAACCTGTTGCGCGCCGGCAGCCTGAGCAATGGCAATTCATGGCGTAGGCGAATTCGTCAGCCACGGCATAACCCACCGCGCGACAGAAGCATTCTCCGGCGAGAATGCGAGCATTCGATTTTGCTGAACCCGTCACCTCTGATCCCTCGCACCTGTGATGAAGTCACCCATAGCGCAATGAACGGGTTCGTGGCTTAATTCATCTGAACAAATTTCGTTTCGCCAGGAGGAATTGCCGTGAGTCACGACCGATCGACCGTGGAAGCCGTGGTCAAGAACTACTTCGATGGCCTGTATGAAGGCGATGCCGACAAGCTCGGCGCGATCTTCGACCCCACCGCCGATCTACGCTGGCTGGAGAAAGGCGAATTGCAGGTGCTGACCGTGCCCGATTGGCTCGATCGCGTGCGCAAGCGGCCGTCGGCGAAAGCCGAAGGCAAGCCGCGCGAGGACTTCATCGTCACCATCGACCGCTCGGACGATCAGACCGCCTTCGTCAAGGTGCGCTGCCAATTGCCGCCACGCTATTTCACCGACTATCTGGTGGCGATGAAACTGAATGACGGCTGGAAGATCGTGTCCAAATCCTACCGCTACGATCTGCGCGAGTAGAAGGCGCTATCGTTGGCGGCCGGAGGCATCGACGACGAGGTCGGCTGTTATCACGTGCTCGACGCCGTCGCTGACCCGGGCGCGAACGCCCTTGATCGTGGTTTTGCTATCGTCGGCGATCAGTTCCTGCACCGCGCAGCTTTCGATCACGCGCACGTTTGGCAGCGCCATCAAGCGGCGGCGCACATTGCCTTCCAGCACCGGGCGGGCAAGCCAGCAGGCCGACATACCAGTGATGAACGCCTTCGGCGCGCGACTTGATGGTAACGCCATGACCGATCCAGCTCACATCGCCGGCGATGTCGCCCCTGACGCCGCCGCAGGCAACGACGGCGTCGGTCCAGCCGGGAAAGAAATTCTCGATGACGGCCCGGCCGCGCGCCAGCAGGCCATGCGCATGGCGGCCCTGCGGCACGCCCTTGCGCGGAACATCCGACCGTGGAAGCGCATCGCGTTCCAGCACCGTGACGACGGCGAAAAAATCCGATAGCGCGCGGGCGGCGAGCAGGCCGCCCATGCTGGCGCCGATCACGATCGCATGCTGGCCAACGTGTTTCATCGTCCGTTCCTGCCCTCTTTCGCCGCGCATCCCGCGGGTCTTCGCTGGTACGGGGCAATGATCGGGCGAGTTCTGGGGCGACGGTCACAAATTTGTCAGAGGCAGCCTGAAACCGGATCGCGCCCAATCCGTGAGCCATCCGCGCTGCAATTGACCTCCCGGTTTTTCCCTGCGAAGGGGAGCCGATCATGGAAGCCAAATTTCAGATCTTTTTGATCCTGCTGGCGGTACTGGCCGGCACCACGCTGCTGGCGCGGCGAACCAATATCGCACCGGCCATCCTGCTGATGATCGCCGGCATTGCGCTCGCCTTCGCACCCGGCATGCCCGCCGTGGAATTGCCGCCCGAAGTGGTGCTGCTGATGGTGCTGCCGCCGCTGATCTATTCGGCGAGCGTCGCGATGAGCTGGCGCGAGTTCAAACACAATCTGCGCCCGATCATTCTGCTGTCGGTCGGCTGCGTGATCTTTACGGCGTTTGCGGTCGCTGCCGCCACGCACTACCTGATCGGGCTTCCCTGGAGCGTCGGCTTCCTGTTGGGGGCGATCGTCGCTCCGCCGGACGTGGTGGCGCCGCTCGCCATTGCCCGGAAACTGGGCATGCCGCGCCGCATCCTCGTGGTGCTCGAGGGCGAAGGGCTTGCCAACGACGCCACGGCATTGATCCTTTACCGTTTTGCGGTCGCTGCCATTTCGACCGGGCTGTTCTCGCTGCCGAAGGCCACCGGCACCTTCGCGGTCATCGTCGTCTGCGAGATCCTGTTCGGCGTCGCGATCGGCTGGCTCTCCCTGCACGCACGGCATCGCACGCGGGATCCGCAGATCGAAATCACGCTGTCGCTGATCACCCCCTACCTCGCCTTCTGGATCCCCGAACATTTCGGCGGCTCCGGTGTGATCGCAACCGTCGCCTGCGGGCTCTACATGAGCTGGAACGGGCCGTTGCTGATTTCCGCCGCGACGCGCCTGCAGGGCATCTTCTTCTGGGACCTCGTGATCTTCCTGGTCGAGGGCATGCTGTTCCTGCTGACGGGATTCCAGATGCGGCTGCTGTTCGAGAAATCCAAGGCGTTTCCGCTTCAGGAAATCCTGCTTGCGTCAACGCTGGTTGTCGTCATCGTCATCATCGCCCGCTTTGCCTGGGTCTACCCCGCCGTCTACCTGCCTCGCATCCTCAGTAAGCGATTGCGTGAACGGGATCCGGCGCCATCCTGGCGGGTCACGTTCGTGCTGGCCTTCACCGGCGTACGCGGCGCGGTGTCGCTCGCCGCCGCACTGGCTTTGCCGCTGGCGTTGCCGGGCGGCGAAGGCTTTCCCTATCGCGACATGATCTTGTTCGTCGCCTTCGGCGTCATCTTCATTACGCTCGTCGGGCTTGGGTCGGGATTGCCGCTCGTGGTGCGATGGCTCGGCGTCGCCAAGGACAGTCGCAGGGAGTACATCGCGGAGCATGAATCCGAGATCGCAGCGCGGCGCGAGGCGCTTGATGCCGCGCTCAAGTCGCTCGATGCCATCACCGACGACCGCGAATTGTCCGACGAAGTCGTCAAGCTGCTGCGGTCGCGGCACGAGATCCGCAGCAACCAGCTGCCGGATTCGCTCGACCCCGAAGCCCACGACGTCTCGGCGACCGGCACCGCACTGACCCGGGAATTGATTGCCGCCGAGCGAAAATTCATCCACGTGCTGCTGCGCGACGGCAAGATCACCGACGAAACAAGGCGGCGGATCGAACGCGACCTCGACCTGGAGGAAGCGAGCCTGAGCAACCGAGAATACCGGAAGATACCGTTGTAGGCGTTGTATCTCCCTACGTCGTCCCGGCCTTTATGCGCAATTGCGCATAAGGGCCGGGACGACGTTGTGAGAGTGTGCCCCCTTACTCCGCCGCCGCGTTTTGCCCCGGCTGTCCGACATAGCCCGCGGCATCGCCGAACCGCTCGATCATGACGGCCGTGAGATCCTTGGCCTTGCTGGTGACGCAGGCGCCGGAGCGTACCGTGTAGCGGTCCTGGTGCTTCAGATGCGGCGGCGCCTCGCCCCGCTGCAGCGCGCGGGCAGCGTCCATCACCAGCTTGCGGAAGTGCATGATGCCGAGATCGGTGGGCCCAAGATGTTCGCGGGTACGATCGGCGATCGGGCCCTGGCTGTCCTGCACCGCGGCGTCCTGTTCGGACACGCCCTTGATGCCAGTGTAGCTACTCGTCTTCTGCAGCTTGCGATCGATCAGGTAGTCGTTCGACTTGTTTCGCAGCGGAACATAGTTCTCGTCGACCACGGCCATCACGCCGTTGCCACGATCGTAACCATCGCGCTCGGCCTGCGTCAGCGGGCGTTCCGGATTCCAGGCGTAAGTGTAGATCCAGCAATTGGTATCGCTCACCGGCACGAAGCTCTGACCGAAAATATTCTCGCCCGGCATCGAGCTTGGTGCATAGGCGTGCACCGGCATCAGGAACTGGGCGATACGCCAGTAGATATTGTCGGAGCCCGTCAACCGCCCGCCCGCGACCGTGAGGCCGGCTTCGTGCGGATTGATCTTGATGACCGGGCCGCGGGTCTTCGGCGATCCATCGCATGTGGTCGGTCGCCACCCGTACAAGCGGATTCACAAAGTGTTTCTTGATGTCGAGGATCTCGTTCTCTTCCTTCTCGAAGGAGAGATGCGCGAAAGTGAAATGCGCGGTGTCGATCGAGCCTTCCAGCGCCTGCACCCAGTTGCAGTCCTGCCATTTCTTCGAGACATAGCGGTGCGAGGCCGGCACCAGCGCCATTTCCAGCGCGGGCAATTCGGGCATCTGCTCGACCGGTCCCATATAGGCCCAGATCATGTCGCCCCATTCGCGCACCGGATAGGACTTGATGCGGATCAGGTCCTTGGCGTTGAGGTCGGGATAGGAGGTCGGCATGTCGACGCAAGCGCCGTCGGTATCGAACTTCCAGCCGTGATAGACGCAGCGGATGCCGCATTCCTCGTTGCGACCGAGCCAGAGGTTGGCGCCGCGGTGCGGGCAGTATTGATCGATGACGCCGACGACGCCGCGGCTATCGCGGAAGGCCAGCAGTTCCTCGCCCATGACGACAATCTTCTTCGGCGTCCCATCGGCCTCAGGCAATTCCGCCGACAGCAGCACCGGCATCCAGAACCGTCGCAGCAACTCGCCCATCCCCGTTCCCGAACCACTCTCGGTGAGGAATTTGTTGTCTTCTGCGCGGAGCATGGGGCGCCCTCCGAGGTGTTTTGCTTTTGACGGAGCCTGACGCAGGCCGGGCAGCGCGTCAACGTAGCACATTTTTGTAGGCGGATTACGCTTCGCCATCCGCCCTACGAAGTTCTGGTACCAAGGATGCGTCGTACCCGCGGAAGCCTATCTGCGCAAGGCCGAGAAGTCAGACAAGGGCTTTTCGCTTCGAAGTTTGCTCAGGAAGTTTACTGAAGCGCCACCCCAGACCAGCGCGATGGCCGAGATCGTCGTGTCGCTTGAAGGGGGCGTGCTCGAGGTGGATATCACGCGGCAGCCTCAGGACGCGCAGGTTGGGCTTACGGGCATCGGCCCGTGGCTCACTAGTAGTTCCTCGGGCGAGATTGAGGCTAGCGCGAAGGAATATGGGTACACGGCAAGCCTTGTTCCCCTGGAGAAAGTCCTCAAGGCCGATGAACTCGCCAAATTGGCCAAGCAAGAGGCGCGGTGGCCCGGCGAGATCGCTCTTATTACGACCCAAATCAGTGGTGGCAAGGATCGCCTTAGAGTTCGATTGAAGGTCCCACCATCCAATGTGCAGCCGACGCGTGCAACCGTTGCTCTTATGCGACTGGACGGAAGCCTGATCGCGACGGGTTCGTATGCCACATTCGCCCCCGACAGGTAATCGCGAATGGACATGTTGAAGCAACATGGAGCGATCGGCGCTGCCATCGCAATGGTATCGGGGCTCGGCGCCTACCTGCTGCCCGTGCCACACGCCTATGCCCAGATCTATTCCTTTGTGTTTGGACCTGCCGGAGCCTTCATCGGGTACGGACTTGCGGCACTATTCGTCGCACGGGCAACGGGGTGGCATATCGTCTGGCTGATAGTAATCGCCGTCATTTCGTTGGCCGCAGCGATTCTTTTTGGTTTCGCCTATTTTCATTTCTACTGGCTGGAGCCTAGCCCCACGCTTTGCGCTCGAATCGCGCACGCCCTGTTGTACGGGTTCACATTTGCGCTGTTCTTTTTCGCGGCGCGTTGGGCGGGGCTGCTGCTCTCCAAGAAGGATTGATTTTTGCGCGTCACGATTACACCGGCCGTTCGCCCTTCACCGTCACCCGCGTGCCTGATCGGGTATGCGGCCAGTAATCCCACATCGCGCGGTGCTGGGCGCAGCGATTGTCCCAGAACGCGACGGCGTTTTCGGTCCAGCGGAAGCGGCACTGGAACAATGGATTTTCCGCGTGCTGGTAGAGGTAGGCCAGCATGGCGTCGCTCTCGTCGCGGGGGATGCCGACAATGAAGCGGGTGAAGCCGCGGTTGACGTAGAGCGCCTTCTTGCCCGTGACCGGGTGGGTACGCACCACAGGATGCTCGGCGCGCGGATATTCAGGCCGGTCGGCGACGCCGTAATTGGCGTAGAGCCCGCGATAGGTCTGCTCGCCGTCGTGCAGCGCGGTGAGCCCGTCGAGATAGGCCTTCATGCGGTCCGACAGCGCCTCATAGGCGGCGTACATGTTGGCGAACAGCGTGTCGCCGCCGCGCGGCGGGCACTGCCTGATGTAGAGGATCGATCCCATCGGCGGCTCGAGGTCGCAGGACACGTCGCTGTGCCAGCCCTCGCCGTTGGCGCGCGGCGAATCCTTGTCGGCATAGATCTTCATCAGCGCCGGATCGTCGCCCTCGTGGGGCGCGGCGGGATGGATGTGCAGTTCGCCGAACTTTCGGCCGAAGGCGAGATGTTGGTCGGGGCTGATGTGCTGGTCGCGAAAGAAGATCACCAGATTTTCGGCGAGCGCGCGATGGATTTCATCCATCTGACGGTTGGAGCGCGAATCGTCCGAGACGAGCTTTCCGATGTCGACGCCGGAAATCTCGGCGCCGATGATCGGCGTGAGTTTCTCGACGCCGATGGTCTCGTAGGGCTCGGCTTCGCCGGCGATGTGACGATAACGCGGGCCTTGTTTGCCGGACAGCGAGCTCATGGGCGTTCTCCCAACCGTTCTTGATTGGGATCATCGTAGCGAAGGCGATGCCGAGCGCAACGTAATAGGTGTCGTCCCGGCCTTGAGCCGGGACCCATAGCCACGGAAACTGATTTTACGGAAAGATATCGGCCAGCCTGCTGGAGCCGATAGCACAACGCGGAATGGGTCCCGGCGTTCGCCGGGACGACGGAGAGCGTTACTCCGCCGCGGTTACTGCGCTCTCCGGCGCCTTCGCTCCCTTGCCATAGCGCTGGTCGATGTAATCGATCACCAACGCCTTGAAGTCGGTGGCGATGGACGGGCCGCGCAGGGTACGGAATTTCTTGCCGTCGACGAACACCGGAGCTGCTGGTGCTTCGCCGGTGCCGGGCAGCGAGATGCCGATATTGGCGTGCTTGGATTCGCCGGGGCCGTTGACGATGCAGCCCATGACCGCAACATTGAGTTCCTCAACGCCGGGATATTGCGTCTTCCAGCCCGGCATTTCCGTGCGGATGAAGTCCTGGATCGAGCGCGCCAATTCCTGGAACGTGGTCGAGGTGGTGCGGCCGCAGCCCGGGCATGCCGCCACCAGCGGCACGAAGGTGCGGAAGCCCATGGTCTGCAGCAATTCCTGCGCGACCTGAACTTCCAGCGTGCGGTCGCCGCCGGGTTCGGGCGTCAGCGAGATCCGGATGGTGTCGCCGATGCCGTCCTGCAGCAGGATGCCGAGGGCCGCCGACGACGCCACGATGCCCTTCGATCCCATGCCGGCTTCGGTGAGGCCGAGATGGATGGCGTAATCCGAGCGCGAGGCGAGCGTCTGATAGACCGCGATCAGGTCCTGCACGGCGGAAACCTTGGCCGACAGGATCATGCGGTTTTTGGGCATGCCGAGTTCTTGCGCCCGCGCCGCCGACAATAGCGCCGACTGCACCATGGCTTCGCGCGTCACCGCGCGGGCGTCGCGCGGGTTCGGTGAGGCCGTGTTCTCGTCCATCAGCTTGGTGAGCAGTTCCTGATCGAGCGAACCCCAGTTGGCGCCGATGCGAACCGGCTTGTCGTTCTTGTTGGCGATCTCGATGATGTCTGCGAATTGCGTGTCGCGCTTGTTCTTGAAGCCGACATTGCCGGGATTGATGCGGTATTTGTCGAGCGCTTCCGCGCAGGCCGGATAGTCGGCGAGCAGCTTGTGGCCGATGTAATGGAAATCGCCGATTAGCGGCGTGGTGATGCCGCGCTTGCGCAGGCCGTCGCGGATATGCGGAACGGCGGCCGCGGCTTCCTCGCGATCGACCGTGATGCGCACCATTTCCGAACCGGCGCGCGACAGCGCCGCGACCTGCGCGATCGTGCCTTCGATATCGGCGGTGTCGGTATTGGTCATCGACTGCACGACGATCGGCGCACCGCCGCCGACGGCGACATTGCCGACCATGACCTGGGTGGTTTGATGCCGGGCGCGGGGACCGGCGACGTCGTCTTGCGGGATCATTTCGGGCTTGTTCATGGGGTCTCGAATATCAGGTTTTGGTGACATTCACCAAGGGGGCGGCGATGACGCAGTGCGTCACGTCACACAGCTAAATTTTGTTTGTTTACTCAATGGCTTACATCGGCCATGGCGGTCGAAAGCAAGGCAAAGGCGCCCCGTCTTCCCTTACCCGCTATATTGGACAGGAATCGCCGGATTGAAAGGGCAAGTCGCGCGCAGATGCCCGCCTTTTCATCGCCGGGCGCCGGCCCTAGCATCGGCCAAACAACGGGAGGCGAGGCAATGTCAGGGCGTAACGGGCTTATCTCCACGGCGGAACTCGCAGAAATTTTGGACCGGCCCGACCTGCGGCTGTTCGACTGTACGACCTACCTGGAATATCAACCCGAAGGCAGCGACGTCCCCTATATCGCCGTACCCGGACGCCACACGTTCGAGGCCGGGCATATTCCGGGTGCCGATTTTCTGGATCTGCAGGGCGAGTTCTCCGATTCCAATACCGAGCTTCGCTTCATGATGCCTGATGTCGCCCAGCTCGAGACGGCGTTCGGCCGCCACGGCATATCCGGCGACAGCAAGGTGGTGCTCTACAGCATCGGAACGCCGATGTGGGCGACACGGTTCTGGTGGATGCTTACGTCCCTGGGGTTTGAGAACCTGTCGGTTCTCGATGGCGGCATCGACAAATGGAAACTCGAAGGCCGCGCCATCGAGACCGGACCCGCCAGGGGATACAAGCCGGCGACGTTCAAGGCGAACCCAAAACCGGGATTTTTTGTCGACAAACACGCCACGCTCGCCGCCACCTCCGAGCGCAACACTGTCGTCGTCAACGCGCTCGGCCCGCAATTCCACAGGGGGTTAGAGCCCAGCCGCTATGGCCGGCCCGGCCGCGTGCCCGGCAGTTGCAACGTGTCGGCGGCTACCCTGCTCGATCCCCAGACCAAGGCTTTCGTCCCGCTCGCGGAAGCCGAAGCCAAATTCAAGGCGCAGGGCATCACGAAAGACAAGCGCGTGGTCGCCTATTGCGGCGGCGGCATCTCGGCCACGGTCGACTTGTTCCTGCTGCACCGGCTCGGTTACGACAACCTCACGCTCTACGACGGCTCGATGGGCGAATGGGCCAAGGATACGTCGCTGCCGATCGAGACGGGTTAGACCGCTCTCTCCTCGTCATTGCGAGCGAAGCGAAGCAATCCATTTCGCCACTTGTTGAGGCGTGGATTGCTTCGCTTCGAGACCCGCGCCGTCATTCCGGGCTGGTCCGAAGGACCAGACCCGGAATCTCGAGATTCCGGGTTCGATGCTCCGCATCGCCCCGGAATGACGGCACGAGTGGATCGATCGATAGCTTCGTCGCTGGCGCTCTTCGCAATGACGGAAGCGCTAAGCGGGCACGTTCGGATCCGGCATGACCTTCGGATCCGGCTTGTTGACGAGATAGAGCCCGGCAACAACAAGTACCGCGGCGGCGCCGAAGGCGATGGTCAGCGTATCGTGCATGATAAAGTAAGCCGCGACGACGCCGAATAACGGCGTGATGAAGGTGAACGACGACAATTTGCTTGCCGAATAGACCCTCACCAGCGCAAACCAGAGCACGAACGTACACCCCACCACCCAGAACGCCTGATAGGCCAGCAGCGAGATCGACAGCACGCCTGGCATGTGGGTGATCTTTTCGCCGAACAGCCACGATGCACAGCCCAGGATCGGGATGGATATGGCCACCTGGTAGCCAAGCGCCTTCTCCGGCGCGGCGTTGCGCAGGCGCGTGCCCTTGGCGATCAGCGTGGTCGCGGCCCATAGTGCGCCACCTGCTACAACCAGCAGGTCGCCGAGCAAAACCTTCGCATCGACATTCGGTTGCGGCACGCCGATCGCGAGCGCGACGCCCGCAAAGCTCAAGGCCAGCCCACTCCATTGCAGGGCACTCAGGCGCTCGCCGAGGAACTGATAGGAGCCGAGCGCGACGAAGAACGGCGCGGTGTAGAGAAACACCGCCGCGCGCGAGGCCGACGTAAACACCAGCCCGGTGAAAATCAGCACGAACTCGATGCCGAACAACGTGCCCGCCAGCAGGCCGGGCAACAGCGACCCGTCACGCTCGAAGAATTTCACCCCGCGCAGCCAGCCGGCGATGAGCATCACAGGCAAGGCGCCGACGGAGCGGATCAGCGCCTGCATCATCGGCGGGACATCGGGCAGCGCGAGCTTCATCGCGATCTGGTTGAACCCCCAGCTCAGGCACAGCATCAGCACCAAGGCGATGGCGCCCGGGGTGAGCGCACGCCCGGCGGAAGGTCCTACTTGCTGGGGAGACATCGATCCTCGTGGCCGGCTTGACGCCGTGTTTATTTTTGACAGTGCGCGCAGGTGCCGGCGATTTCGACGACGGAAAGCTTTGGCGCGAATCCGGTCGCGCGCGCCGCCGCGTTGAGGCTTTGCGCCACCGGCGCCGCCGGAATTTCGCCCACCGAACCGCAGTGATCGCAGATCAAAAACGCCACCATCGAGGTCTCGTCATGGTCATGCGCGCAGGCGAGGAAGGCGTTGCGGCTCTCGATGCGGTGGACGAGGCCGTTCTCCATCAGAAAGTCGAGCGCGCGGTAAACCGTGATCGGCGCCGGCCGCGGCATCGATTTGGCGAGTTCGTCGATCACCTCATAGGCGCCGAGCGGGCGGTGGCTCGACAACAGCGCCTGCAGCACCTGACGCCGGATCGGGGTGAATTTCTGCGCCCGGCGCGCGCAAACCGCCTCGGCATGCGCGATCGCTTCCGCCGTGCAGCGGCCGTGATCGTGGTCGGGAGCGGGAAATGTCGGCTTTGCCAGGGTCATCGCAGGCCGTTGGTAGCATTTTGGCAACCAAACCCAAAGCCCCGGCATAACCGGGTTCCAGCCATGTTCTGCGAGCGGGTCACGTCATTGTTAACGCCCGATGCGGAATTCATGAGCTAGCTTATTATATGGCAAGCTTATGGAGGCGAGGCCAATGCGCGGTTCCGTGGATATGAACTTCCTGTTTACGCTCGGCGAGGTGCAGCGAATGATGCGCGCCTATGCCGACAGGCAGGCCGCGCGCTACGGCATCACCCGCGCACAATGGGCGGTTCTGGCCAAGGTCGAACGCACCGAGGGCCTGAAGCAGTCCGAACTCGCCGAACTGATGGAAATGCAGCCGATCACGCTGACGCGGCTGATCGACAAGCTCTGCGATAATGGCTGGATCGAGCGCCGCGGCGACGAGAGCGACCGCCGCGTCAACCGCCTCTATCTCCGCAAGGCCGCGCGCCCGCTGCTCGGCAAGCTCTCCGGGCTGCGCTCGGAACTCACCGCGACCGCGCTGGAAGGCATCAACCCCGCCGATGCCCACCGCCTGCTCGCCCAACTCGACCTGATCAAGGAAAACGTTCGCAACGCAATCCAGAATCCGGCGACCGAACCTCCGCGAAAGGAGCAGCGTTATGGCTGATCCCGTGCTCAAATTCCCGCCCGAGCAGAAGGGCAATCCCGCATCCCCGCCGTCGCGGCCGAAGGCCGCTGCGGAGCCGCGCCGACGGCTGATGGCCGGCATGCGCCGCTATCGCCGCTTTCTCCTGCTGGTGGTGTTGCCGCTGGTCGCAGCGGTGGCCGGCGTGACGTTCTATCTCAATGGCGGCCGCTACGTGACCACCGACGACGCCTATGTCGGCGCGCAGAAGGTGCTGATCACGCCCGATATCTCCGGCAAGATCGAGAAGGTGGTGGTGAAGGAAGGCCAGCAGGTCCGTGAAGGCGACGTGCTGTTCGAGATCGACCCGGTCCCGTTCCGCCTCGCCGTGGCGCAAGCCAAGGCCAATCTCGCGCAGGCCAAGGTCACCTACGACAATCTCATCGCCGACCTCAGGATTTACGGCCAGATGGGCGAACTCTCGCAGCAGGGCGTCGACCTGAAGCGTCGTGATGTCGAGCGCAAGTCTTCGCTGGTGAAGAACAATTTCGGCTCGCAGCTCGATCTCGACAATGCGTCGACCGCGCTGGTGACGGCCAGCGCCCAGTTCCAGTTGCTGCAGCAGAAGATCGCGACCGCCAAGGCGCAACTGCTCGGCAATCCCGACCTGCCGATCGAGGAGTTTCCGCCCTATGCCCAGGCCAGGGCAGCGCTTGATCAGGCGGAGCGCAATCTCGACCACACCACGATGCGCGCACCGATGGCGGGCATTGCGACCCAGGTCGAGCAGATCCAGCTCGGCCGCTTCGTGATGGCGGGCGCGCCGGTGTTCAGCATCATCGACACCTCGAACCCGTGGGTCGACGCCAACCCGAAGGAATCCGATTTCACCTATGTCGCGGTCGGCCAGTCCGTCACGCTCGAGGTCGACGCCTTCCCCAATCACCCGTTCAAGGGCACGGTCGGCTCGCTGTCGCCCGGCACCGGCGCGCAGTTTGCGATCCTGCCGCCGCAGAACGCGTCGGGCAATTTCGTCAAGGTGGTTCAGCGCGTGCCGGTGCGGATCTATTTCGACCAGAACGACAAGTACGTCCGCAAACTGAAGGCCGGCATGAGCGTCTACACCACGATCGACACCAATCACCGCCGCTCGCTGTCGGCCATGCTCGGCCTGTCGCCGGCGGTCGCAAACCAGGATCACGACTAGCGCCATGGCAACGCCGGGCCCATCATCGGCTGCCGTTCCCGGCCTGCGCCGGAACATGGTGACGATCTGCGCCATGACGGCGACCATCATGCAGGCGCTGGACACCACCATCGCCAACGTCGCGCTGCCCTACATGCAGGGAACGCTGTCGGCCTCGCAGGACCAGATCAACTGGGTGCTGACCTCCTACATCGTCGCCGCCGCGATCATGACCGCGCCGGTCGGCTGGATCGCCAACCGCTTCGGCCGCAAGCGCATCTTCATCGTCTGCTCGGCCGGCTTCACGATTGCTTCCGTGATGTGCGGGCTGGCGCAGGATATCACCCAGATGGTGGCATTTCGCCTGCTGCAGGGCGTGTTCGGCGCCGCACTGGTGCCGCTGTCGCAGGCCGTGATGCTCGACTCCTATGCGCTGCACGAGCGCGCCAAGGCGATGGCGATCTGGGGCATGGGCGTGATGATGGGGCCGATCATGGGCCCGTCACTGGGCGCCTGGCTGACCGAAACATATTCCTGGCACTGGGTGTTCTTCGTCAATTTGCCGTTCGGTATCTTCACGGTGCTCGGCCTTGTCATCTTCATGGACGAGACCAAGAGGAATCTCGAACTGCGTTTCGACTGGTTCGGCTTCACCGCGCTTGCGGTCGCCATCGGCGCGCTGCAGCTTGCGCTCGACCGCGGCGAACAGCTCGGCTGGCTGGAATCCAACGAGATCATCGCCGAGTTCATCATCGCCGGTATCGGCTTCTATTATTTTCTCGCGCATTCGCTGACGACCGACCGGCCCTTCATCCAGTTCGCCTTGTTCAAGGACAAGAATTTTGTCGGCGGCTGCGTGTTCATGGCCGTGATGGGACTGGTGCTGTTCTCGACCATGGCGCTTTCCTCGCCGTTCCTGCAGAACGTGATCGGCTATCCCATCATCACCGCCGGGCTTCTGTTGGCGAGCCGCGGCTGCGGCACGTTCGTGGCCATGATGATGGTCGGCCGCATCATGCGCCACGTCGAGGCGCGGACGCTGATCATCTCCGGCCTCAGCCTGACCGCGGCCTCCCTGTTCTACATGACCGGCTGGACCGACCAGACCGGTGTAACCGAGATCGTGGTCGTCAGCGTGGTCCAGGGCTTTGGCTTCGGCCTGGTGTTCGTGCCGCTTTCCACGGTGGCGTTCCTGACTCTCCCCAACCATTTGCGCACCGACGGCACCTCGATGCTGACCCTGATGCGCAACGTCGCGAGTTCGATCGGGATATCGCTCGTTATTGCGCAACTGACGCAAGGCAGCCGCTACACCTACGCGGTCATCTCGCAGCACATCAATCCGTTCAACCACGCCATGCAGATGCCCGAGGTGCGCGGCATGATGGACATGGCGACCGACAAGGGCCGCGCCATGGCGGACCTGATGGTCAAGGTGCAGGCACAGATGATCGCGTTCTCGCACGACTACCAGTTGGTGATGATCTTCACCGCCTGCGCGATCCCGCTCACGATCATGATCGGCTCGACCAAGGCCGCGCTGCGGGCGCAGTCGGCCGCGCCGGATCATGCCGTCATCGAGTAGCCGGGGCGTAAATCATCGCGCGGCAATTACCGGGCTGCGGCGATGACGCTCCTTGCGCCGCTAAGCGCGCGCCGTGCCCGCGCTTCCGCATCCATGGTTTTCGCCAGCGTTACGGTCGGCACTTCAAGGCTGACAACGATATCCGGCGGCATCGCTCGCGCCAGCGAGACGAGATCGAGACCGCCTTCGCCTGGAAACATTCGTTCGTTCCGGGCGACGTGCATCATTTGCTCGGTCGACGTCGGCCGTGCGGCCGCGGCGTCGCATAGCTGCCAGTAGTGAAGCTTGCCGGCAGGGATCGTGGCAATGTCACCGATCGCGCTCTGCGACCGGTCAAAATGCAGGGCATCGACGAGGACGCCGGCATTTGCCTGCGCAACCCGATCGACAATTCGTCTGGCGGTCGCAAGATCAGGCACTGATGTCCAGGGCATGAACTCGAGATCGGCGGTCAGTCCGTACGGCGCCGCGGCCTCGCAGAATCCGGCATAGCGATCTGCAAAACGTTCCAGATCCGGATCATATGCCGCGACCAGCACATGCTTGGCGCGGAGGCGCGCTCCGGCTTCGAAAAACGCGGAGAAGGCTGCGATCTCCGTTTCCGGCCGCATGGCGACCACCTCCAGGTCCGCGACGGTCACGCCGGTCGCATCCAGCCGCGCGATGGTTTGCCGCAAGGCCGCCTCATCCTCCATCAGCGGATAGGCGACGCCGCCAGGCATCGCGGCCAGAAGCCGGAGCCCGACGTGCTCGTAACCGCAGGCTGCAGCCACGTCGATCAGTTCGGGTGGCGCAAGTTCGAGCGCGGTAAGCGCGGCGAGGGAGAACGACGGCATCATTCGGCGCTCCTGATTTCAGTATCCAGCGCGTCCGACACAGCGACGTAGGCAAACGCGATCGCTGGTCCGAGCGTGATCCCCGGCCCCGGATAGGTTCCGCCCATGATCGACTGCATGTCGTTCCCGCAGGCGTAAAGGCCGGCAATGGGCTGATTGCCGGCATCGAGAACGCGGGCGGCGTCATCCGTTACGAGGCCGGCCGACGTACCGATATCGGAAGGATAAAGCCGCAGCGCGTAAAATGGAGGGGTAGCGATGCTACCGAGGTTGGGATTGGCCCCACCTGCTGACGCGTCCCCATTGTGATTTTGATACACGGTGCTTCCCCTGCCGAATTCGACATCGCGGCCGATGCGTGCGTACTCATTCATGCTGTCGACCGTTGCGCGCAAATTGCCGGGGTCGATGTTCAGTCGCTGCGCAAGCTGCTCGATCGTTTGTCCCACGATCAAGTATCCATCGGCGACGGCGTCCCTTGTTCCCCAGCCGCCGGGCCGCACCATGCCGATACCATACTTCCTGACAGCGCCGGCATCCGCGATCAGAAATGCCGGGATGGCCGATTGGCCGTTTGCCAGCATCTCCAGCGCAAACTGGTGATAGGAGATCGCTTCGTTGACAAAGCGGCGGCCGTTACCGTCGACCACGAGGGTGCCCGGCTTTCCCCGGTCCAGCACGAAATGCGGGAAGACCGCTTGCGATCCGTCGCGGCGCCGCCGGATCGATGCGGGCGCCCAGAATGCAGGGCTGAAATCCCGCTCGCTGATGCGCGCGCCGATCTCGAGGGCCTTGTCCTGCGCGTCCCCGTTCGAGCCTGGCGCAACGGATGACCAGCCGGCGTCAATTCCAAGCGCGGCGGGACGCCGTTCGGCGTGGCGGCTGAAGCCGCCTCCCGCCAAAATCAGCGCGGCGTTGACGCCGATCTCGCGCGACGCGCCCTCCGATGCCAGCGTCACGGCCGACACCGCGCCCTCGGCTTGCCGGACGATCTTCGAAAGCAACGAGCCCGTCACGATGTCCACGTCGTGACCCATCAGGGAATGCAGCAGCCGGCCGACCAGGGCATTGCCCATGACGAGTCGCGTGCCTCGGCCATGGCGCACCTTGTCGCGCGCGTAACGCGAAACGAGCCCCATGGAATGCAGCAGCGATCCGATCGATTTCGTCGACGCCAACAGATGACCGATGTCGGTCCTGTCGACCATCATGCCGCCAAGCAGCGTGAACTCCGGCAGCGGCGGGCGAACCAGATCGAACGCATCGCCGAGCAGCCGTCCGTCGAACGGCAATGGCTCCAGCGCACGCCCGGCGAGCGCCGCACCCTCGAGTTCCGAGCGATAGTCGGGATGACGGGCATAAGCGCGCAATTTTACATCGGAATGATTTTCCAGAACCTCGACTGCCGAGGGACCGGCCTTCAGGAAGGCCGCGCGCAGCGCAACGTCGGCATGGTTTCCGACGATCTGCTGCAGATATCTCTCGACGTCCACCGCCCTGTCGGTCGCGCCCACTGCCGATGCATGGCGTGTGTTGGGTATCCAGATCGATCCCGCCGACAGCGCCGACGTTCCACCGAGATATTCAGTCTTCTCGACCAGCAGCGTTCTGGCGCCCCGAATAGCGGAGAACAGCGCGGCCGACATGCCTGCAGCACCCGCGCCGATGACGACGACGTCATAACCGCTCGAAACCTCGGATAATCTGCAGCGGCGCAAGGGCGGCTACCGGCAGGCGTAACTGAACGCCTGCGTCGCAGGCCCGCTCCCCGACTTCATTTCCATCCCTCTGCTATCGTTCGGGAGCCTGCCTCGTGACCGGCTCCGCGTTCAGCGCGCCAGGGTAGCGTCTTGCCATCAGACGTCGAAGAACACGGTTTCGTTGTCGCCCTGCAGGTGAATGTCGAAGCGATAAACTGCGCTCCCGGCACCCGGCTGCCGGATCGCGATCAGCGTCGCGCGGCGATCTTGCGGAACCAACGCCAGCACGGGGTCGTTCGCATTGGCGGCGTCGCCGTCGAAATAGATCCGCGAATAGAGATGCAGCAGCATGCCGCGCGCGTAAATCGCGAGCACGATATGCGGCGCCTGCGGCTTGCCGTCGGGATCGGGCACGGAGCCCGGCTTGATGGTGTCGAACGCGTAAGCGCCCTTTGCATCGGTGCCGATCCGGCCGAACCCCTTGAAGGATGAATTCGGCAGCGCCCGCTTGTCCTGCGGGTCGGAGAACCGTCCCTGCGCGTCCGCCTGCCAGATCTCCAGCATGCAGTCCGGCACGACCGCGCCGTCGCCGTCGAACACCCTTCCCTCGATGCGGACGCGCTCGCCCGACGTGTCCGCCGTCACCAGATTGTTGCTGAACGCATCGTTCCAGTCGTACTTGCCGTTCGAGGTCAGGCCATAGGCGAAATACGGGCCGACGGTCTGCGACGGGGTAATTCCGTCAGGCTTGATCTGTTGCACTTACTTGTTCTCCATCGGCGTGGCATTGCGCCCGCGCAGCACAATGTTGAAGCGGTAGCACAGCGCCCAATCCGGTTTGGTGTTCTCCAGATCGAACGAGGAGATCATCCGGTTGCGTGCTTTTTCGTCGGTCACCGAATTGAAGATCGGGTCGAACGGGAACAGCGGATCGCCCGGAAAGTACATCTGCGTCACCAGACGCGAGACGAAGGCGTGGCCAAACACCGAGAAGTGGATGTGGGCCGGCCGCCAGGCGTTGTGGTGATTGCCCCACGGATAGGCGCCGGGCTTGATCGTGACGAAGCGATAATAACCTTCCGCATCCGACTGCGCACGTCCGGCGCCGGTGAAGTTCGGATCGAGCGGCGCGGGGTGCTGATCGACGACGTGGACATAGCGCCCGCAGGCATTGGCCTGCCACAATTCGACCAGCGTATTCGGCACGCCGCGACCGTCTTCATCGAGCACGTGGCCGTGCACGATGATGCGTTCGCCGAGCGGCTCGCCCTTGCCTTGCAGCGTGAGATCGTGGTCGTTCTCGCGGACCGTCTCGTGGCCATAGACCGGCCCGGTCAGTTCCGACAGCGTATGCCGCATCGGGATCAGCGGCTTCGAAGGCGAGCGCTTCACCGTGCTCTTGTAGCCCGGCGACAGCCGCGGCGGATGCGCCTCCAGCGATTGCAGCGGATAGAGCAATGTCATGACGAATTCCTCCCTCGCATCGCGCCCGCGGCGCGAAATTGCTTTGCAATTTTGTTGCTGAGCCGCGCCGCCGGATCATTATACGACATAACTAATCCGGGAAAGCGCTGTTTCCTTATTCCTGCTCCGTCATCGTCGTTCCGGGGCGCGCAAAGCGCGAACCCGGAACCTCGAGATTCTCAGGCGCGCAATTGCGCGCCGTAGTTCGATGCTACGCATCGCCCCGGAATGACGCCGTGGGCGTCAGTTCAGCTTTTCGATGGCAACCGCGACGCCCTGGCCGACGCCGACGCACATGGTTGCCAGGGCAAGCTTCCCGCCCCGCTTCTCCATGCCGTGCACCGCCGTCAACGCCAGCCGCGCGCCGCTCATGCCGAGCGGATGGCCGAGCGCGATTGCGCCGCCATGCGGGTTGACGAAGTCGGCGTCGTCCTTGACACCCAATTGCCGCAGGCAGGCTATTCCCTGCGAGGCGAAGGCTTCATTGAGCTCGATCAAATCGAAGTCGCTGATCTTGATGCCAAGACGCTCCATCAGCTTGCGGGTGGCCGGCACCGGGCCGATGCCCATGATGCGCGGCGGCACCGCGGCCGAAGCCAGGCCCAGGATGCGCGCCCGCGGCGTCAGCCCGTGCTTCTTCACCGCGGCTTCGGAAGCCAGGATCATCGCGGCCGCGCCGTCATTGACGCCGGAGGCATTGCCCGCCGTCACCGTGCCGGGATTACGCACGATCGGCTTCAGCTTGGTGAGGCCTTCCAACGTGGTCTCAGGGCGCGGATGCTCGTCCTTGTCGACAGTGATCGGGCCAGCCTTGCCGCCCGGCACCGATACCGGGGTGATCTCTTCGGCGAAGTAGCCCGAGGCGATCGCCGCACCCGCACGCTGCTGCGAGCGGATCGCGAACGCGTCCTGGTCGGCGCGCGACACCTGATATTCCTCGGCGACGTTCTCGCCGGTCTCCGGCATCGCGTCGACGCCGTACTGCGCCTTCATCAGCGGATTGATGAAGCGCCAGCCGATGGTGGTGTCGTAGATCTCGGCCGAGCGCGCGAATGCTTCCGGCGCCTTACCCATCACGAACGGCGCGCGGGTCATCGATTCGACGCCGCCGGCAATCGCGAAATCGATTTCGCCAGCCCGGATCGCGCGCCCCGCGGCGCCGACCGCGTCGAGGCCCGATGCACAGAGGCGATTGAGGGTCTGGCCGGGAACCGTATCCGGCATGCCCGCGAGCAACAGCGCCATGCGCGCGACGTTGCGGTTGTCCTCGCCGGCCTGGTTGGCGCAGCCGAAAAACACTTCGTCGACGGAGGCCCAGTCCAGCCCGGGATGCTTCGCCATCAGCGCCTTGATCGGAACGGCAGCCAGGTCGTCGGCACGTACTTTGGCGAGCGAGCCCCCAAAGCGGCCGATCGGGGTCCGGACGGCATCGCAAATGAACACATCACGCATTGAATTTCTCCCTGAATGCCGCGCTTTAGGCGTTGTTCCGCCGGGTTGATAGCGAGTTTTAGGAGCGTGCCCGCGGCAGGTCAATTGACACCCGTCGTCCCGACCTTGAGCTCAGATGCGCAATTGCGCATCTGGGAGACCCATACTCCGTAGCAGCAGTTGTTTGGAAGGTATTTGTCACCGTTGTTCCGTCGTGAGGCCGCGGCGTATGGGTCCCGGGTCAAGCCCGGACGACGGGGAAAACGTGGATTCCGGCTGCAAACCGATAGGACCCGGCCGCCGAAATTTTGTAGTTTGCGGCCCTGGAGCCTTAGCCGGCTCCAGCTTCTCGTTTTGACGCGTTTTCTTCACGCGAACCGGTACCCACTTCACTTGAAAACGCTCTGATGACGATCCAGCAACCCATCCCCGCCCCTGCACCCCCCGAAGCCACGCCGGCCGCCGACGCAAATTCGCGCGTCACGCCGATGATGGAACAGTACCTGGAGATCAAGGCCGCCCATCCCGGGCTGCTGCTGTTATACCGGATGGGCGATTTCTACGAATTGTTCTTCGAGGACGCCGAGATCGCCTCCAAAACGCTCGGCATTGTGCTGACCAAGCGCGGCAAGCATCAGGGCATGGACATCCCGATGTGCGGCGTGCCGGTGGAGCGCTCCGAGGACTATCTGCACCGCCTGATCAATGCCGGCCACAGGGTCGCGGTGTGCGAGCAGACCGAGAATCCCGCCGCGGCGCGCGCCCGCGGCAACAAGAGCGTAGTGGCCCGCGGCGTGGTGCGGCTGGTGACGCCGGGCACGCTGACCGAAGACACGCTGCTGGATGCCCGCACCAATAATTATCTGCTGGCGATTGCGCGTGCCCGTGGATCAAGCGGCGGCGACCGCGTTGGCCTCTCCTGGATCGACATTTCGACGTCCGAGTTCATGGTGACGGAATGCGCGACCGCGGAGCTGGCGGCGACGCTGGCGCGCATCAATCCGAACGAGGTCATCGTCACCGACGCGCTCTATGGCGATCCTGATTTGGGGCAACTGCTGCGCGAACTGCCCTCGGTGACGCCCTTGACCCGCGACGTCTTCGACGGCGCCACCGCCGAGCGGCGGCTGTGCGATTATTTCGCAGTCGCGACCATGGACGGCCTCGCCGCGATGTCCCGGCTGGAGGCGACTGCAGCAGCCGCCGCCGTCACCTATATCGACCGCACCCAGGTCGGAAAACGTCCGCCACTGTCGCCGCCATCGCGCGAGGCCGCCGGAACGACGATGGCGATCGACCCCGCCACCCGCGCCAATCTCGAATTGACGCGCACGCTGGCGGGCGAGCGGCGCGGATCGCTGCTCGATGCGATCGACTGCACCGTCACCGCCGCCGGCTCGCGGCTGCTGGCGCAGCGTCTCGCGGCGCCGCTCACCGATAGCGCGGCGATTTCCCGGCGGCTGGATGCAATTGCAGCTTTCGTGGCCGATAGCGCGGCGCGTGACGATATCCGCACGACGCTGCGCGCCGCGCCCGACATGTCGCGGGCATTGGCGCGCTTATCCGTCGGACGCGGCGGCCCGCGCGATCTTGCCGGCCTGCGCGACGGTATCATTGCCGCCGACCAGGCGCTGGCGCGGCTCGCACAACTCGAAGCGCCGCCATCGGAAATCGTTGCCGTGATGGAGGCGCTGCGCCGTCCCTCGCGCGACCTCGCGCGCGAATTCGAACGCGCGCTCGCCGAACAACTTCCGTTGATCAAACGCGACGGCGGCTTCATCCGCGAAGATTACGAACCCGCACTCGACGAAAGCCGGAACCTGCGCGACGCCTCCCGCCTCGTCGTCGCCGCGATGCAGGCGCGCTACGCCGAGGACACCGGCATCAAGGCGCTCAAGATCCGCCACAACAACGTGCTCGGCTATTTCGTCGAGGTGACGGCCCAGCACGGCGACAAACTGATGGCGCCGCCGCTGAACGCGACCTTCATCCATCGCCAGACGCTGGCGGGACAGGTTCGCTTCACCACGTCCGAACTCGGCGAGATCGAGGCCAAGATCGCCAATGCCGGCGACCGCGCGCTCGGGCTCGAACTGGAAATCTTCGAGCGGCTCTGCGCCATGGCGCTGGCCGCCAGCGACGATCTGCGCGCCGCCGCGCACGCATTCGCGCTGCTCGACGTCGCGACCGCGCTGGCGAAATTCGCGGTCGATGACAATTATGTGCGGCCCGAGGTCGATGCGTCGCTCGGCTTCGCAGTCGAGGGCGGCCGGCATCCGGTGGTCGAACAGGCGCTCAAACGCGACGGCCAGCCGTTCATTGCCAATGCCTGCGATCTCTCGCCGGTACCCCCACCCTACCCTCCCCCGCAAGCGGGGGAGGGTAGGGTGGGGGCCGGCCAGATCTGGTTAATCACCGGCCCGAACATGGCCGGCAAATCGACCTTCCTGCGCCAGAATGCGCTGATCGCGCTGCTGGCGCAGATCGGTTCCTACGTGCCGGCGTCGCGCGCGCGGATCGGCGTCGTCGATCGGCTGTTCAGCCGCGTCGGCGCCGCCGACGATCTTGCGCGCGGACGATCGACCTTCATGGTCGAGATGGTCGAGACCGCCGTGATCCTCAACCAGGCCAGCGAACGCTCGCTGGTCATCCTCGATGAAATCGGCCGCGGCACTGCCACCTTCGACGGCCTGTCGATCGCCTGGGCCGCGATCGAGCATCTGCATGAAGCCAACCGCTGCCGCGCGCTGTTCGCGACGCATTATCACGAACTGACCGCGCTATCGGCCAAGCTGCCGCGGATGTTCAACGCCACGGTTCGCGTCAAGGAGTGGCAGGGCGACGTCGTGTTCCTGCACGAGGTGCTGCCCGGTTCGGCCGACCGCTCCTACGGCATCCAGGTCGCGAAACTGGCAGGCCTTCCGCCGGCGGTGATCACGCGCGCCAAGTCGGTGCTGGCGAAGCTCGAGGCGCAGGATCGCGGCCAGACCGCGCGTGCGCTCGCCGACGATCTGCCGCTGTTCGCCGTCCCCTCCCGCGCCGCCGCCGAACCCGCGCCGCCGAGCGAGGCGGAGCAGGTGATGGAAGCGGTGAAGGCGCTGCATCCCGACGAGATGTCGCCGCGCGAGGCGCTGGAGGCGCTGTATGCGCTGAAGGCGAAGCTGCCGAAGGGGTAGATCTCTCCATCGTCATTGCGAGCGAAGCGAAGCAATCCATACTTCCTCGCGGCGAGATGGATTGCTTCGCTTCGCTCGCAATGACGAACTAAGGGACCGCCTTCCTTCGCCCGATCCACCACAGGCCGAGATTCCAGCCGACGCATGTCGCGAGCGCGAGGCTCAGCCCGACCGCCGAGCCGAACTGAAGCGCCGCGACATGCAGCACCGATATCGCGATGCCGAGCCCGATCAATCCCCAGGCGCTGTTGGCGAGCACGGCAGCCGTTGGCGGGCCGCCGATGCGCGGGTGCAGGATCAGCATCATGCTGGTGAACACGATCGGAAACAGCGCCATGATGCCGCTCACCTTGGGGCCGACCCAGCCCGACGTGGTGACCACGGTCGCCACCAGCGTCGCGACCAGCGAGGCCCGCAGCGGAATGTCGTACCAGCGACGCCGGATCGGCGGCATCTTGGCGTGGCGGTAGCGCGCGAGCAGCGGCACGCAGATGGCGAAGGCGATGGCATTGGCGATCACGCCGCCGGCCAGCGACCACTGCACCGAACGGATGATCGCGGCGAGCGCGATCCATACCGCTACCGCCGTGAGACAACTCAGCAGCGCGCCGTGGCGTTGCGCCAGCACGACATAGGTCAGGCCCAGGAAGATCGTCGCGGCATTGATCGGCAGGCTCGCGAGCGCGCCCTCGGCGATGAAGGCCGCATCATGGTCAAGCGCGAGGAATACGTAGGACGGCCCCGCCGAAATCGGCAGCGTCGCGATCAACGCCCCGATCACCGGACCCGATCGTTCGGTGACGACGGAGGCCGTCACCACGAACGCCGCCGTGATCGCCATGCGCAGGCCGAGCGTAAGGATGAAGGCGAGTTCGGGGGACATTCAATCGGTCGCCCCTGCGAACGCAGGGACCCATACGCCGCGGCTTAACTATTGTGGGAGGTGTGGGTTGATACTTCCCGCACCCACGGACTTCGGTGGTTATGGGTCCCTGCGCCCGTGCGCAATTGCGCAGGGGACGACAAAGGAGCCTCACACCCGCTTCATCGACACCGAAATCTTCGGGCCGTTCTTGATGGTCTGGTAGACCACGCAGCATCGAAGATAATCCATTGGAATTACTCCATTATGTAATATTGCGAGGGAGTTTAGGTGCGCCGTAGGTGATTGCGGGTATGATTTCGCCAGGTGCAAGGTACGATTTATCCTCACTCCGAGCGTTCCTATACCTCTCAGGACCCGCCCCCCGCCACCCCTCGACATGAAGCGCGGCCGCGGTCGCATTCCTCTCCGACAAAATTTTCGGTATGTCACTTTGGTCGTCCCGGCCGTCGCGCGCTGATTTCCGTGCCAGTTATCTACGTGACCGGAAACGAGGACCCTGCCGTTCGCACGGCTGCACTGGACTCCGGGTGCATCGCGTTTCTGACAAAGCCATTCTCGGTGCAGGCGCTGATGGAGCCGCTCAAGAAAGCAACGGCAGCGCGTTCACAGGTTGCCTCGCACCTCGCTCGTTGATGGTTGTCAAAGTCTGCAACTGCATGTCCCGCATAGGTCGGTCTATTGCAGCAAATTGCGTGGCCGGAGAGCAACAGCATCAGAAAATACAAAACCGCACCCTCCGTCGCCACAATTGTGGCCGTCCTCCCAACGATTGTGATCCATTGTGCGGCGGGCTGTGCCGGCTCAGCTTCTAGTTGTTGGCACGTGATGGGGAGGCCGATTTGGGGTGCGAACCGCGTCAACTTCTCTCCATACGACCGCGCCGGGACACGACGTCACGGACACGCGCCGCCTGCAAATTTCTATCGTCTGGATCGTTGGCGACAATCGCGCTTGTCGCAGCGGTCTCGGCGCCCGCACAGGCGCAGGTCAGAACCTGGGTTGACGCTACGGGTATCTGGGTCAACAACAACAACTGGTTCCCCGCAGCCGTGCCAACCCCGGCGGACGATGCGGTCATCAACAACGGCGGCACCGCGCAGGTCACAGGACCCGCATCGGCAAATAGCCTGATCCTGGGTTTAATCTCCGGCGGCAGCGGGACGGTGACGGTAGGCGCCGGGGGACTGGGACTGCTCAAGACGACCACCGGGCAGCTTGGCAATCCGTCGGGTTCGCAGGGCACGGTGATTGTATCCGGCGCGAGCGCCAGTTGGACGAATACCGGAAACCTCGTGATCGGCGGCTCGGGCACGGGCACGCTTACCATCGAAAACGGCGGTACGGTGGCCAATACCCTCGGCGGGTTTGTTGGCAATTCGCCAGGTTCGCTGGGCACTGTGACCGTATCCGGCGCGGGCTCCACATGGACGAATAACGGAACCATCCAAGTCGGCGCCTCAGGTACTGGCACGCTGACCATCCAAAACGGCGGCACGGTGAACAGTGGCGGCGGCGGCTCCGTCGGACTTTTGCCCGGTTCGAATGGCGCGGTGACTGTGACTGGACCGGGCTCCGTTTGGAACAACACGTCCAGGTTCGGCGGGCTCAATATCGGCAGTTTTGGCACGGGTTCGCTTACGATCACAAACGGTGGAACGGTCAATAACACCGCCCTCACCGCCAACATCGGCGCGGGCCCAGGCTCGCTGGGTACGGTGATCGTGACCGGCGCGGGCTCCACCTGGAGCAACAGTTCGGGGGTCATCATCGGCAATCTGGGCACCGGCACGCTCACGATTGCGGACGGCGGCATTGTCAACGGGCCTGTTACGATCGCGACGAACACCGGCTGCGATTGGAACACTCAACATCGGCGCGGGCGCGGGCGATCGGCGGCGGCACCCGGCACGATCACTGCGCCGAGCGTCGCATTTGGCGCCGGCACCGGTACGATCAACTTCAATCACACGTCCGCCAACTACGTGTTTGCGCCCGCGATCAGCGGCAACGGCACCGTCAATGTGCTCGCCGGCACCACCACGCTCACCGCTGCCAACACCTACAGTGGACCGACGAACGTCAACGCGGGCACGTTGCGCGCCGGCGCGACGAACACGTTCAGCCCAAATTCGCCAGTGACGGTCGCGGGCGGCGGAACGCTCGATCTCAATGGCTTCAGTCAGACCGTACCCAGCGTCACCAATGCCGGCCTGGTGAACATGGGCACGGGCACCGCGCCGGGCACGCTCTTGACGACGACCAACTACATCGGGACTGGCGGAACGATCGCGCTGAACACCTTTCTCGGCGCCGACGGTTCGCCGTCGGACAAGCTCGTCATCAACGGCGGCAGCGCGACCGGCAATTCCTTCTTGCGCATCACCAATGCGGGCGGCCCCGGCGCCCAGACGGTGGCGAATGGCATCCCGGTGGTGCAGGCGATCAACGGCGGCACGACGGCACCCGGTGCCTTCACGCTCGCTGGCGAGGTGCGCGGCGGCGCCTTCGACTATTTTCTCTTCCGTGGTGGCCTCGGCGGCAGCAGTCCCAACGATTGGTTCCTGCGCTCGACCTTCATCGTCGGACCAGTGCCGCCGGATCCGCCGATCCTGCCACCGACCCTGCCGATCGATCCGGCGCCGGAGCCGCTGCCGCCGGGTGTCTTCCCGATCATCGGGCCGGAGATCGCGACCTACGGCGTGGTTCAGCCGATCGCCCGACAATTGGGGATGACGACGCTCGGCACCTTGCATGAGCGCACCGGCGATACCTCGCTGATCGCAAATATGGGGTCGCCTTGCCTAGCCGGCGGCGATACGGGAGACGGGATCGTGCGCAAGGCGCCGGCGAAAGCGCCCGATTGCCTGAACGCCGGCTGGAGTCCCTCGGCCTGGGGCCGGGTCATCGGCCAGCAGATCGACAACCATTACCGGGCGTTCGCCGATCCGCGCGCCTCCGGCCAGTTGCTGGGCTTTCAGAGCGGTATCGATCTGTGGCGGGGCGAATGGTTGCCGGGCCATCGCGATGCCGCCGGCATCTACTTTGCCTACGCCAATGCCAATGTCGATGTGACTGGTCGCGTCACCAACGAGGCGGCGACCAACTATGTGCTGCGCAGGACCGGCGGCCTCAATCTCGATGCCTGGTCGGGCGCGGCTTATTGGACGCATTACGGCCCGGGCGACTGGTATCTCGACGCGGTGGCGCAGGCGACGCGCTATCAGGGCTCGGCGTCCACGCAATTCGCCGGGCTTGCGACCACCGGCTTTGGCTTCGTCTCCTCGCTGGAGGCGGGCTATCCGATCCAGCTGCCGATGTTTGGACCAGGCTTCGTTCTGGAGCCGCAGGCGCAGGTGGTCTGGCAACGTGTGTCGTTCGACGACGCCAATGACGGCTTGGGTGAGGTCGCGCTGGGCACGACGTCAGGCGCCAGCGGGCGGATCGGCCTGCGCGGCAAATGGACCATCGTCAACGACAGCGGGCAGGTGTGGCAGCCTTATGTGCGCGCCAATCTGTGGCGTGACTGGGGGGCGCGGGCGACGGCAATCTATTCCGGCGTCGATCTGGTGCCGCTAGCGCAGCAGGCCAATCGCCTGCAACTGGGCGGTGGCGTGAGCGTGAGGATGAACACCAATGTCAGCCTCTACGCCAATGCCGACTACCAGCTCTCCGTCGGCGACACCGACGGCGGCAGGCGCGACGGCATCCGCGGAGCCGCTGGTGTGCGATTTATGTGGTGAAATTGACCGGCGATTGCGCCGCCGCCGAAATCTACGCGAGGCGATTGAGATCGTTCCTGGCACGCCTCAATTCAACCATTCGACTCAGGCCCAGCCTGTATGCGGTGAAACCGGCGTCTCGTTAGGTGGCGGCTGATAACTCTCCGTCCTGACTCTCAAGCCGACGACCTGTGAGCGGAGTCAAAGGCCCGGGCCTTGTCCAGCCAACCGGGCCTTTGTGCTGTTCGAGACCATCATCGAGACCGCCGTTTCACACCCTGTGACAGATCCTAGCCGTATGTAAGGCCATGACAGGGGCTAAGGTCTCCTGGACGGCGCTAGACTAGCGCGATCATTACGCAGCTGACAAACCTACGCGAGAGGTCGAGATCGATCCTGGCTGCCGAGGCCGGCCCACGGGGCGGCCCGCGATCGGCGTCCTAGAAACGCACAACGCCGCTCCAGCTGAATACTTGGCTGGGCGGCGCTGCACGCACACATACTCTGGGTACGGAAGTGCCGTCCCCGCGTCTTCAGTAGATGATCGACCTGAGGCGGTCTTGTTACGACGCGCCAAACTTTTGTTCATTGCCGACACGGATGGGGGGCGTCAGCGCCGGAACGGGACCACGTTGTTGCCGCGGAACGGGACCACGTTGTTGCCATCGGGCAAATCGGAAGGTTTCGGCCATGGGTCGTTGTTGATATCCCATTCCAGATAGCGATTAGCCATCGCCTCGATCTGGGTTGGGGACAAGCCGGCCGCCGTGCCTTCGTCCCATAGATCACACAAAGCGATAACGAGGACTTCAGTGACCCGTTGCTCGATGCCTGCTGCATCGACGAGCCTTGATCGGCCGCGCGTACTGGCGACGAGCGCTGCGAATTTGGTTTCTATTTCCATGAGCTAAACGCATATCACGATTCGGCCGGCGAGCGCTTCGCGCTACCTTACTCGACTGGTGGTTCGGGCTTCCTGAAGGGATCGGCCGCTTCGTCATGGCCGCTTCGGCTAGAGAAGAACATCAGCGCCATCAGGCCGCACCCGATGAAGAGCGAGAAGAAGGTTCCCAGGCCAAGGGCGATCCAGCCGTGCTTGTCCATTACGGCATCGTCGGTCGCGTTCCACACCGAGGTCGCCCACACTCCCGTGAGGATCAGGATGATGACCAGGGCGGTCAGGACAGTGATCTGGCCCAAGCTGAGTTGTTTCATGTTCTCGGTTCCTGGTCGTCATTTGCGGCGAGCGCTACGCGCTTACCTAAATCGTGCGGCACCGATCGTTCGGGCGTGGGTCATGAGGTCGGCGGTCCTGATGACGAACAGGCCGACCACGCCGAGCACCAGCATCGCTGAGGCGATGATGGCAAGGTAGATCCGATCCATGGTCGTCAACCGAGGGGCCATCGTGACGTCCCTCGGTTCGCTATCAAGCAAGCAGATCGGCGCCGCCTTGCGTGAATTTAACATGAGTTCCGCTCTCGTGAAGCACCAGCCATCCTCGTTCGATCGCTAGATCCAGACCGGCCTTGTACTCGTCCGGCGTGCCTTTCTCGCGAGACAGGAGCGGCCCGTTGATCAAATCGATGTAGATCCGGCCGTCCTGCACAGCCTCGACGCTGTTGGCGATCGCAACGATCTTGCGAGCGGCCTTCTCGGGATCGGAGTAAGGCCGGTTATGGACGAATTTCATAGGCCATCCTTATCCCGTGAATAGGGCAACCAAGGGCGCGAAAGAAATGCGACGAGCCACGGTACGATGCTTTGCCCCTATCAACGGACATCGCAAGCGCAACGCAGTGCGATATGATCGGCGAGACGCTTCCCTAATCGCCGTAGGCAGGGTTTGGCGGGGTTGTTGGAAGCTTGACGCAAAAACTCGATCCATTGGGTCTGCGCGCCGAGACCGAAAGGAGGCCGCCGTGAGATTCGACGATTGAGCGGCAAATCGACAACCCCATCCCCATGCCGAGAGCTTTCGTTGTGAAGAACGCCTCAAAAATACGGTCTACAAGGCTCGGGTCAATTCCACTGCCAGTATCTTCCACTGTGATTTGCACGTTACCGGATTCTCCAATTTCGGATTTCACGATTAACACGCGTTCTTGAGTGGTGACTGGACCCATAGCCTCGATGGCATTCATGATGAGGTTGAGAAGCACCTGCTGAAGTTGCGTCGGTGCGGCCAATACAGTTGGGAGACCGTCACTTAACTCGCTCCGCAGCGATACCTGATGAACGTCCAGTTCCCCACGAACGACCGCGAGAACCTCGCCGATGAGGTCGTTCACCGTCACAGTGGTCCTTGCTCCATGATCGTTTCGGAACATTGAGCGGATACCGTCGAGCACCGCACGGGCACGTTGTCCGTCATCGACAATATCTTTCAACGCCGCACGCACATCGTCCATATCGGGCTTTGCTTTGGCGAGTAATTGCAAGCTGGCATCTGCGTTCAGTATAACTGCCGCCAGCGGTTGGCTGACCTCATGCGAGATTGAAGCAACCATCGATGCCATTGTCAGGTGCCTACTTATCTCGGAAATTTCTCGGCGTGCAGCGTCCCAGATGCGGACCCGCTCCTGCGCCTCTGCCACGACGCGCTGCTCCAGTAGTTCATTCAAATTGCGCAAACTGTCGGCGAGTTCGCGAGACTTGGCTTCGCTTGCAGCAAGTGCCGCTTCCATTCGTTTACGTTCGGTAATCTCCTCGGATGCGACGTTGATACCGAGGATGCTGCCGTCTGTCGCAATAAGAGGATACCAGTTGGTAATCCAAACGCGGTCTGCGTTTCCGCCGTCCGGTCGCTGGCCGCTGACTTCTATGCCTGTGATTGAATTTCCAGTCCGTAAAATCGTCTGAACGATATTCTCGACCTGTTCGGCAACTTGCGGAACCGTCTCGCGCACCGACCGGCCAATATGATCATCGACAGAAAGGCCGCAAATTTCGCACAAATGCCGATTGATCAGCTGATAGCGGCAATCAGGGGTGAGAAATGCGAGACCGACAGGAGCTGTCTCATAGAGCAGCCGAAACTCGGGCGTCCGGTCCCCGCTCCCCGCGCCAGCCGAAGAATTAGCTAGCGCTTGTCGATCATCAAGCCCCATTGTCCGTACAAAGTCCTGCCTCACCGACCAAACACTAAACCGCATTGTGCGACTGATTACGTCTCTTTGCACTAACTCATTGCATTGACTTGGGTAGGTCGACGGCGCAAGAGTACCAATGATTTCAATCGGTTAGGGGTTGTCCGGCGCATGTTTGTCTGATCCCGGGATACAGGTGATTGTGCACGCTGTCTTGAACTGCGCTATCTTGAGTACGGTATCTTGAAGGTTGGGAAGATCGTGGCAAAATCCTAAAGAGGCTCCCATGGTTGACGCGGCATATTCTCGCAAACTGCAATTGGGTCGTGCTGCTGTACGTGCGCGCTGGCAGCTGATCATTCCTCTGGTCGCCGCGTTCGTCCTAATTGGTGGTGGCGGCTGGACTGTGTGGGCCTTCAGCGCAACCAAAGAAGACGCGCCGCGAGCTTCGGACGTGCTTCTCGAGACGACGAAGGGGCTTGAGGTAACTCAGCAGCAGGCCGTCGACCAACTGCAAATCGTTCAAGACCAGCTCGCAGCCCAGCAGGCCGAGACAAAAAAGCTTTCCAAGCAGATCGCGACGCTTACTGAGAAGCTGGACGCCCTCCAGCAATCGGTTGCCAATATCCCGGCGCTGTCCGTTGCAACGCCGGCATCACTACCGAAGGCCCAGCCTTCGAAGAAATAGCGCGGTTCGACGGGCAGTTAATCGGCGTTGAAGCCGGCGGCAAACTCAACCAGCAAAGTGATACGGTCTAAAAGAACGCCTGCGACGCGCTCTTACTGCGGAAATAATGCAATCGCCAAAATGGCGCCGCACGAATCAGCGGGCATCGCACCAGGCGCTGGGGCGCCTTGACCGAGGCCTGTCATGTCCCGCTGGACCGACGAGGAACTCCGCGAACTTGTCACCCTATGGCCGACAAATTCGGCGCCGCAGATTGCCGAAAGGTTGCACCGCCAGCACGCCGCGATATGCCGGAAGGCAATGCTGTTGGGGCTGTTGTCGCCCGATCTTCCCAAACATTTCTACGTCAATCTGCGAAAGCCGCGGTCGAGGCTGAGGCCGAAACCAGGGATCATGGCAAAACCGCTGCCACCCGTCGACGACAACGCGTTCTGACGGCTCTGAAAGGAGTGCTATCCTGAGCGCAGCGAATGGCCGGCGAACCGTGCCGCCGCAGCTTCGGTTGACATCGTCAAGTGACAGCTGACGATAGCGCGGTCCAGCAGAGAACTCTTGCCTGCAACGCAAGAGGATAGAGCCGTTCATATTAGTGACATTTCTCTTGACGATGATAAATTTGACATCGTTCGTAACAGTTAGGAATATCAGTCCAGTGACTATTGCAGAAGAATTACCTGCTAGTGCGCCTGTCCCGAACCCTGATGACATCGAACAGGATATTGGTGACATGGTCCGAAGCAGGAATGGAATACCACCCGCAATCCGAGTTATTCGCGACAACGATCATCCGCTGCCGAAAGCCCCGCTGCCCGATTACGTCGCGCACAAGGATGGTGTGAATCAGGTCGGAAAGCTGACGGCTGAAGCCGTGGTCCGTGAGTACGATGCGGCAGTGAAAGAAATCGAAGCGCTTGGTGCCGAGCTGACCGAGGCTGCGAGAAAGTGCGAAGTGACGGTTGCTGGCGTGCACTGCCATGGTGGCCGATATCAAGGAACTGGCAGCGAACTATCGCGATGAAGGCAAGCGCATCTTCTTGCAGATCGAGGAATGCTCGCTGACGACATCCGAAGTTCGCACGGTCTGCGAAGCTCTCAAGAAAAAAATCGCTGCGCGCATTAACGTCGCTTGATTTTCCGGCTGTGGCCGGACCGGGTCGGTGACCGCGCGTTCATAGTCGCGGTCATCAGCAATATTCAACCAGCGTGAAATAACCGTCGCCACGCGGTTGATCCTCGCGCCAGTTACAGGTGCCCGCTGCGTCTTGGCGTCACTGCCTTTCGTCACGGTAGGACCGCTCGGCGCGGCCAGCTATCGCGCCAACCTAGTTATAGCGATACCAACTCCGCCCATTTTCGACCAGAGCGAGCCCGGCAACAGGTCCCGCCATGTCGGCTCTGCCTCCAAGGCGGAAACTTCCTCGAAAGGCAGAAGCTCGGCGCGGATCGACATTGTGTCCCGGCGAGCTTTTCATCGCGGAGCTTGAGCGCGACTGTCCTAGTCCGCCAGCACGGTTGTCAAAAAGCTACGGCCCCAGTCTGAGACTGAGGCCCTGGGGCGGGGGCAATGCAGTGTACCGGATGGAGGCTCGATACCTCGTTCGTGCTCGATGGCGAAGCCGTGCTGCTCGGCGTCGACGGCCGGTCCGATTTCGACGGCCTGCACTCGCGCCGGCATGATGCCGAGGTCGAGTTCTACGCCTTCGACATCCTGGTCAGCGACGGCGAGGACGTCCGCAAACTGCCGCTCAGCATGCGCAAGGCGAGGCTGGCCCGGCTCCTGGCCCGCCGTGTCGACGGCATCTTCCTTTCCGATTTCGCGCAGGGCGAGATCGGCCCTGACCTGCTTCGCCACGCCTGCCTGATGGGACTGGAAGGGATGGTCTCCAAGCATCGCGAGAGCACTTATCGCGGCGGCCGGTTCCGGCACTGGATCAAAGTCAAGAACCGGCGCATCCCGCGTTCAGCCGGGTTCAGGATCCGTTCTGAAACAGCGCGGGCACTGGCGCATGCGACGCTTTGAGGTCCCAGAGGACAATGGATTCATCGCAGAATGCGTGAGACTTTTGGGATTGCGGATTAGACACGAAAGACATCTCGCTGATCGTGTTCCAGCCGGAACACATCGTGGAGACGGCGACCAGGCTCGGTCGCGAGCGTCGCAGACGATGGAGGATATCAGCCATGCAAGCTGGGACGACGCCGAAGAAAAGGACAAGCCTTAACGGACGCGCTGCGCTCAAGCTGATGCGGCTGGATGGCGCGCGGCGTGCTCACCAAGCAGCAAGTGATGCGCGCGTGACCAAGGCCGTTTCCTCCATTGCAGTTGCGCTGCTGCTGATCAGCTCGGGCGCAAGCGCCACCGAATGCCAGTCGTCGCCCGGCCACGATGGCAAGTGGTGGTCGTATCGAATCGTGGACTCTAAGCGATGCTGGTATCAGGGCAGGCCGGGCCGCTCCAAGGACCTGTTGCAGTGGGCCAAGCAATCGCCGCCGCAAGTCGTGACCCGCCCGGACCCCGGCGACAGCCCGCACCCTGCACTGCCAGTCCCGCCGCAGCAGCCCACCGAGATCGTCAACACAACACCGAAGGTGGTCTCGACCGTGTCGATCCCGGCGCCGACGAGCGAGGCGCTGCAGACGGCCGCGCGCCCGCCGTCTTTGCCCGAGCCGCCGCCATTGCCAGCCAAGCCGACGAAGCCGTCGAAGTGGTGGATGCTGCTCTTGATCATTCCAGCCATCGCGACCGGGCTGGCGGTCGTCGCATCACAGTTTCATCCAGCGCGAAAGGAAAGACGACAAGGAACCTTGTCCAAGAACTTCAGAAGACGGTGGACGAACTGGCAGGCACGCCTGGCAGGCCAACTCGATCTAATGGGGGACAACATCACGCGGTGGTCACGCCGCGCGTCGAGGCCAGTCCAGATCGATCCGACTTCGCCAAGCTCGGAGAAACCATCGCCGCGTCCTTGGTACAGGCGCAGGAACACGCCAATCACGCCAGCGTCCTTCTCGAACAGACCAAGAAGTTCGCTGACGACATTCGATCCCAAGTCGCTGACAAGAGTCGTGAACTAGCCGAGTTGAACGAGCGGGGTGGGAGCATCGGTACTACTCTCGCCCGTTCCACAAGCGTCCTAGGCGGCAGTGCTCTCAATATTAGCACGCCCAGTGATCTCGCCGGGACTTATGCCGACGTCGGCGGTGGCGCTGCCGTCGCGGCGGATGTCTCCGGCGTGAGGTTACGTAATGAGAAGGGCGTGGTGCTTGAGCTTCGGGGCGCTAAGCTCGGGGTAGAGGTCTCGGCCAATTTGGCCTTAATAACCATTACGATGAAATGATGCCGGAGCCGGGCAGAACATAGCCCACACAAGGTGATCGAATGAAAGCGGGATATGTCTGCTACTGGCACTAGCTCGCCGCTCAGAAGCTCCAGTCCGTTCCGAGGGTGAAGATGCCGCTGGGCTTCAGCTGCAAGCCGACGTTGTCCAGAACGACATCGATCCATCCGACGAGATTGGGTGCGTCGGGCCGCACGGCAATGGCGATGTGGTCCTTCTGCTCGCCAACCAGGCAAAGCTTGAGCTTGATACGAGCCGCCGGGTGCCGGGCGAACATCTGCCGCAACTCGATCTCGCCGCCCAGACCCGCGAGTAGCCTGTCAGTTTCCAGGGCGTCGAGAAGTTCCCTTACGGTGTCGAAGACCACCGGATTGATCTTTTTGTCCTGGTTGCGCAGCGCCTGTTCATAGGCGCCGCCGCGGGTGACGCCGAGTCCGCCCGGCCGCGCCGCCAGGGCCGCCGCATCGGCAGGCTTGTTAGGACACGCAACGTTCTCCTGTAATGCACGCACCCGGTTCAACGCAACAGCCACCGACTGCGTCAGGTACGGGCGCGAAAAGCGCACCGCTTGGGCCCGCTCAACGGTCCGCGAAACCGAAGACACCGCAATGTCCACTTCGCCGGCGGCTACCTGGGCCACCAACTCATCGTGGGTCGCGGCAGTGCGCACGAACTGAAGCTTTGACCCCCAAACGCCTCGCCAGGCCGTTGGCCATCGCAACCTCGATGCCGGCAGGCTGACCGTCGCTTCCGGTAACCAGCAGCGGCGGAATGTCCTTGGCGACCAGCCCGACGCGAAGCGCGCCGCGCTCCTGCACCTGGCGGATATCGGGAAAGCTCGAGAGCGCAGCCGCAGCGGATCGCGCCGGTGGCAGTACCGCCAATGCAAGCAATGCGCCCATCACCCATATCCGCCACGGTCTCGCAATCATGCGCTTTTCCCTGGCTTCGCTGTGATGACGGTCAGCGCGGCCGTACCCAGCACGGTGAGCAGCGAGACCAGAGGCGCTACCGCAGGCTGCGTGGTCGCCAGCACCACGACCGCCAGCGCGTCGGGGATCTGTGCATTCAACAGGATCGGCGCAAGGATCGGCACCAGGGCCGGGCCCCCTCCGACTGCCGCCGCGCCCGAGATCAAACATGAAACCGCGACGATGACGATCGCGGCCGAGCCGAGCGAAACGCTGTAGACCTGTGCGAGAAAAATGACGGTAAAGGTCAGCAGCAGCACCTGGCCGTGCTGGTTGGCCAGGACGCCAAACGGCGTGACCGTGTCGACGACGCGACGGTCTACGCCAAAGCGCTCCTGCAGTGCTTCGATCGCGGAAACCAGTGCGGCCAGGGGGTTGTCGGTGGCAAAGGCGATTATAAGGGGCTGGCCGAGATCGGACAGTACCCGCCAGGGCGCCTTGCGGCATACGATCGACAGAACCGCCGTCAGCCCGGTTACCGCCACCAGTCCCGCCAGGTAGAAATAGCCGACGTAGCGTACCAGCGCTACCAGCAAGTCTCGATCGGCCTCCGCCACGTGAGCCGCGCCGAGCGCGAAGAGGCCGAGCGGTAGCGGGATCAGCACCCAGTGGAAAATGGTCGCAAATGCCTCGTAGAGGGCATTCAGCATCCGCAGCGTATCGTCAGCACCGGGAGACTTGACGACACCGAGCGCCAGTCCGAGCAGAACGCAGAAAAAAACGATGCTGATGAACTGCGCCCCCGACAGCGCAGCGAAGATATTGGGCGGCACCATGCCCTGCAGGAACGCCATGATCGGACCGCCGGATTCGACCGCCGGCTCGCTGGCGAGCTGCTGGCCGAGCGCCGCGGCAGCGCTCTCGCCGAGGCTTTCGCCCGGGCTGAGAACGACGCATACCAGCACCGCCGCCGCGGCTGGAATCAGCAGCAGCAGCAGATAGGACAAAGCCATGCGGGGGAAGAGCGCGCGGGTCGTCTCGGTGCGCAACATCTGTCCGATGCCCCAGGTGAGCGCCGTCACGAGGATGGGCAACATGCTCATCGACAGCAGGGCTACGTAAAGTTTCGCGAACGGCACCAGCGCGTGGGCCGGCTTGGGCAGATAGAATCCGAACAGCAGCCCTGAGACGACCCCTGCGATAATGGTCGCCGGATGCGTGACGATTTTCAGGACCTGACGCAGCACTTCTATTTTGTCCCGGCCACTGACTGCGCGAGCGCCTCCTTGCATTGGTCTTTGACGTTGCCAATACTTTTCAGGATGCAACTTCGTTCCTTGCCAGGGCAACTTTCCTTTACATCAGTCGTGCAGGCTTTGCTGATCTCGGCGACCCGCGCAAGCCTTGCCTTACACGCGTCGGAAAATTCTGCGGCGTGTGTTTTCACGCAGTCTTTAATGCGGCCCCCGCCGGGCTTCACTTCAGCACATTTTGCCTTGATGTCGGCGGCACAGACCCCAATTGACCGCTCCTTTGCCATCGCGACCGGCGCGGAGAGAAGTACTACGGCACCAATTACCATGATACTCTTCATCATAGGTCATTCTCCCAAAAGAAAAAAAGATGCGAATGCCCTCACCTGGCCAGCGTGAGGTGTGCCCAGACCGATCGGCTCTGTTTGGTGGACGATAAAAACGAGACACTCGATTGATATATGTCAAAGGAGGCGCGCGCCGTGGTTACGGTCAACGCGCGCTGCCTTGTTTGCGCTCCTTCAGGCGAGGTAGGTGACCAACACAGATCACCATTGATGACCATTGCGCCCTGCTCGGGAAGACGTAAGTAGTTTGCAACCAACAGATCCCGGCACCTGTCGTGGATGCAAGTTCATTTGCCAGCTTTTTTTCCAAGATTACGGATGCCTTCCACGTTCTCTTCGATCCTCTTGCGAACCACGTCGAAGGCCTCTTTCTGAGATTGGGTGGTTATCTCCGCTAGTTCTCGCATGTTAGCCAGGGCCTTTTCGAAACCCTCTTTGGCGAGATCCGCGCGCTTCTTTTTGGCGTCTTCCTGGCTAGCATCGGCAACCACTTTCTTCATCGTTTCCTGGAGCATTTCTGCTTGCCGACGAACGAGGCGCTGCCAGCCCTCGAAGGCGATCCTATTCGCTTTGACGAGAGCTTCGATGTTCTTCCGTTCACGGTCCACAAGCGCCGCGAAGTCGACGCCTGGAAGTTGGAACTGGCTCATAAGTTTGGTGAAGTCAAAAACCGGCGTCTCGCCAGCCGCGCCCTTTTCAGTCGGTTTGACGTCGTCGTCTCGGACCACGGTGGTCTCTTCAGTCGGTTTGCTGTCGTTGGACACGGCACTCTTTTCAGCAGGTTTGCTGTCGTTGGACACGGTGGCCTTTTCAGTCGGTTTGATGTCTTGGACACGGCGGCCTTTACAGCAGGTTTGCTGTCGTCGGAGACGGTGCCCTTTTTCGTCGGTTTGCTGTCCTTGGACATGATGCGTTTTCCCTCCGGGATGGTCGAATATCCTCGCGAATTAGGCGCGGCAAGCCATTGCGGATTGATGCAGATCAATCATCAGCCACTTATTGGGCACAACGTGCAAAAGGCGCACCGTGCGCCTTTGCGAGGAGATGAGCCATGGGAGACGCTGGAGTGGGCTGGATCACAGCCATCATCGTCGGCGGGATTGCAGGCTGGCTGGCAGAGCAATTCATGAAGAGTAACATGGGACTGATCATGAATATCGTGCTCGGCATTGTCGGCGCGGCGATTGCCAGCGCCATTTTGAGCTACTTCGGGATCGCCCTGGGGGGATGGGTCGGCTACCTAGTTTCCGGCTTCATCGGCGCGGTCTTGCTGATCTGGATCGTCCGGGTGATACGGCCCGCTTGAAGACATCGGACCCGGCCCACATCACATTAATGACAAGGCCACAGGGAGCGGCCCTAGAGGAGCAGAACTGATGAGTGATCTTGTCGTAATTGCATTCCCAACCGAGGCGAAGGCAGAGGAAGTCCGTCAGAAACTGCTGACCATGCAGAAGGATTATTTGATCGAACTCGGCGATGCCGTGGTCGCCGTGAAGGACAGCAACGGAAACATCAAGCTAAATCAACTGATCAATACCACGGCTGCCGGTGCGGTTACTGGCACCTTTTGGGGCGGGCTGATTGGCCTGATCTTTTTGATGCCGCTGGTTGGCGCTGCCCTTGGCGCAGCGTCCGGCACGCTCAGCGGATATTTGACGGATGTCGGCATTGACGACAAATGGATGAAGGAGACCGCCGCCGCCATTCAACCCGGAACCGCAGCGCTCTTCGTACTGGTGCGCAAAGTCACGGCGGACAAGGTCCTTGAGAGGCTCAAAGGCGAAGGCGGCACGGTACTGAAAACTTCTCTCGACCACACGAAGGAAGCCGCCTTGCAAGCGGCCTTAGCAGAGGTCAAGGCGGCGGTAGCGGCTTCCCCTCCTGATTTGCCGGGTTGAAACGATTGCGACCGTACGCCTAAGAGCGCTCTCGGCACTAACGCAGCCCTCTCTGGCAATTTCGGTTTGGGCCGGTCAGGGGCATAGTTCATAAACTTGGCATCTTCCGGGGCTACCGTTTTCCCGTTAGTGCGCAATCAATTTTGAGCTACGACATGAGCGGATTTTCTTTTCGATTGGCAGCAGTATCGATTTTGCTGGGCTTAATGGTATGGGCGACGTTTGGTCCGCCCAAACCGACCGTTACTCATGTTAGTATTGCTCGTCCGCATTGAGCTTTCGGCCCGGCGGTTGGCCGACCCGAGTGGATGCGCATACCGCGATGGGCGGCTTACAAACGGACGTTACTCCCGCTTTGCAGCGGCCAATTCCTCTGGTCCTAAATTCGGATTGATCATCGAAGCCGAGGTTAATAACGGCTGTCCGTCGTCAGATGATTTGAGACCGATCAGGTATTTCGAGAACGGAGGCTCTGGCTCATCAGGGGTTAGAGTTTAGGCGGCCTGCAGCTGATGCTGCAAGCGACGGTTTGCAATAGTGGCACGCTTGATGTGTAGGCGTTCTGCGAGGATTGTCTCAGCTCTCCCGAAGTAGACATCGGCCGGAGTGAGGTTGTCGAGACTCTCGTGATAGCGGACGTGGTTATAGTGCGCGACGAAGGCGTCGATCTGCCGTTCGAGATCACCGGGCAGATAGTAGTTGTCGAGCAGGATGCGGCTCTTCAGGGTCTGGTGCCAACGCTCGATCTTGCCTTGGGTTTGAGGGTGATACGGCGCCCCGCGCACATGCTCCATACCGTTATCCTTAAGCCACTTGGCCAGATCGCCAGCCACGTAAGATGCGCCATTGTCCGAGAGAAGCCTTGGCCGGTGCACGACGGTGGCGCGATCAAGGCCCGAGGCCGCAAGCGCCAGGTCGAGGGTTTCGGTCACATCGGAGGCGCACATGGTGGGACAAAGCTTCCAGGCCACGATGTAACGTGAGAAGTCGTCGAGCACGGTGGACAGATAGTACCAGCCCCACCCAGTTATCTTGAGGTAGGTGAAGTCGGTCTGCCAGAGTTGGTTGATGGCGGTGGTCTTGTCCTTGAACTCGTTCGCCGCCTTGATCACCACATAGGCCGGGCTGGTGATGAGATCGTGCGCCTTCAGCAGCCGGTAGACCGACGCCTCCGAGACGAAGTACTTCTTCTCGTCGGTGAAGCGCACCGCCAGCTCCCGCGGCGACAACTCAGGAAGCTCCAGCGCCAGGTCGATGATCTGGCGACGGACATCATCCGGGATGCGATTCCAGACGCGATCCGGTCGAGAACGGTGATCAGCCAGCGCCTCAGGTCCACCGTCGCGATATCGATCATACCAGCGGTAAAACGTGGCACGGGGTATGCCAAGCTTGTCCAGCGTGCGTTTGGCCGGCAAATGCGATTGCTCGACCAGCCGGATGATCTCGGCCTTCTCGGATGCAGGGTATCTCATGCCTCGTCTTCCCCATCCCCGCTCATGCTTTTTTTAAGCAGGCGGTTCTCCAGGGTGAGATCGGCCACGACCTCCTTCAAGGCGGAGGCCTCACGACGAAGGTCCTTCACCTCGCCGGACGTTGCGGCCCGCGCCGTGTCCCCCGCCAACCGACGCTTGCCGGCCTCCAGGAACTCCTTGGACCAGCCGTAATACATCGAAGCGGCGATGCCTTCCCGGCGGCAAAGCTCCGAGATGTTCTCCTCGCCGCGCAGTCCTTCCAGCACAATGCGGATCTTCTCTTCCGCCGAGTACTGCCGGCGGGTCTGACGCCGAATGTCCTTCACCACTCGTTCTGCCGGCGCTTTATCCGGCCCGGATTTCTGCTTCATCTTCGCTCCTTGCGGCTACGATGAACCAGAAATCCTCCCTCCGTGAAGTCCCTCAGCTTGTCTCATGGGTGCTGACGGGGAACAGACAGCTGTCCTCAAGCACAGTGTCCTGAGGTACAATGGAGGTCATCATTACGACCTCCCCGCAAAAGATCACATTCGGCGAAGTGCGCATCCTGCGTCCGCGGGGGCTGGTCTATTGCCGCGTTCACCGATACGGCCCCTCGATCAAAACGGAGGCGGATTGTTGAGGCCAACGGCGTCGCGCCGCTCAGTACGGACGGTACCCGCCGGCGCAAACGTAGTTGCCGTAGGCATCGTAGCAGCTGCCGCGGTAGGCCCCGGCCGCAGCGGCTCCGACCGCAGCGGCGCCCACCGCGGCCGCACCGACACCGTAGCCGCGATAGCCGCCGTAGCCGCGATAGGCCCCACCGCGATAGCCGTAGCGCCCGCCACGCACTGCGACAGCGCCGCCCCGAGCCCCTCGAACTGCGACAGCGCCGCCGCGGTAGCCTCCGCCACCGCCCCGATAGCCGCCACCTCCACGACCGCGAGCATCGGCGTCGTCGGGAGTGAAGGTGACTAGCAGCATGGCCGCGGCTGCCGAAGCGATGAGAATTCGACGCAACATTAGCGTACTCCTTCTTCTGGAGAGGAAGCCGCGGACACCTGCAAATCGCGCCGAACCGCGGGTCTATGCCGAAGCCTCGCTCGCGGGAGCTTCCCGCCGTTGACCTAGGTCAAACCTTCCATTCATCTACGTGAACGACACCCCATCACCCGCGCCATCGCGGGATGTGCTTCCGGTTATGACCACCTGGATCTAGTCCTTCGCGCGCCGCTGGCCTGATACGGGCAATCACGGCGCTTCGAGAGGGGGTACATTCCGAGGCTCGAGTGTCAGCTACCTTGTTTCGCGAACGTTGAGCCAGCGGTAAGTCCCCGGGCACAGTCGCTGGCCACCGGTCCACCCAGCCCGGGCCTTCGGCTCAGACCGATGTTGCACGGCGCGGAAATCGCTCCGCCCTGATGTCTCCAATCCGCGAAGATTTGGTCTAACAACTGAGAGGCGACGCCTTACATGGCTCCATAGGCCGTCCCGCATATCGGCATAGCCGCTAAGGCACTACAAATTGCCGTGTGACGAAAGTCTCGGCGCGACATTTTTACCCCGCAATGTTTATGATGGCGTGAGGGGCGAAAACTCTTGGAGCGCGAACATGGCAATCCAAATCGTTATGGATCAAACCGGCGATACCCGGCACTGGTTCAACCCGGCTGATACCGAGGCGCTTTCAAAGGCAGAGGAACGCTTTAAGTCTTTGACCTCCGTCGGCTACACAGCTGCCGTTCGCGACGCCGCCGGGAAAGCGACTGTTACACGTGCGTTTGATCCAACGGCCGAAGAAACGTTGTTCTTTCCGCGACTTGTTGGCGGCTAGACGCCTCGTCATGTTGACGGAGCTGCTGAGTACCGCAACGCGTCGTCTATGGCATTCGGTAAGCGAGGGCGCGCGCAATATTCTAACTTTGCGCGAGCGCTACAGGGCGATGATGGACGCCCGAGAGGCCCGTGGGATAACCCTGCTGCGAGAATGGCTCTCTCCAATGCAGCGAGCGCAGTTCGACGCGTCTAAATATTTCGACGTTGTCGGTGGTGACACCGGGAGGCGCTATCGCATCCACTATGGCAAGGTGACGAATGTGCATCAGATAGACGAAGCCGGGCAGCCAGTCACGGGCTGGTGTTTTGTCCCATCGGGGGGCCTAGTCGCAGGCGACGTCATGCTTGTTCAAAAAATCGCGCTAGAGACGAATGAACAAACCACATTGGCGTTGGCCAACCGATTTAACATTCAAGCGCCGGGAGGAGGCCCCACCCGAACTCCTGCCAGACGCTCTTGCTCTGCTTAAGACTTATGACGTAGCGATGCTGTCCGGCAACGGCATCGCCCAACGCTTGGAAAGGCTGCGCCATCCTCCAAAAGCCAAGCAGCCGCTCGCTCTTCATGCTGCCGCCGCGCGATCCTCTTTGTCGGCCCCGCGCATGACGATCCTGAGCGCGTCATCCGGCAATGGCCGCTGCAACGCCTTGGCCTCATCCCACGGTGCGCGCATCCACACGTCGCGCTCCTCGTCGGTGGTCAGGATCACCGGCATGGCCTTGGGATGGATCGGCTCGACCACCGCGTTCGGCGATGTCGTCAGGAAACCGTAGACCTGATGCGGCCCCGGCACCGGCTTCGACTTCGTGCCGCGATCACCGTTGAACGTCGTCCAGATGCCCGCGAAGGCGAACAGCGGGCGGTCATCGTTGAGCGCGAACCACACCACGTCCTTTTTCTTCGTCTCCGGGTTCGGCTCCGGCGCGTACTCGGCGAAGCTGTTGGCCGGGACAAGGCAGCGGTTCTCCGGCTTGAGCCAGCCGCGCCAGTGCGGCGACGACGTGTTGCGGATGTTGGTGACCGGCGGTCCACCTGTGCGCGGTGGCGGCGGCATGCCCCAGCGCATCATCGTCATTTCGAGTTCGCCGCCGGAGTTGCGGACCACCGGAGCCGGATAATCTGGAAACACGCCCGGCATCGGCGCGAGGTTGCCGACATAGCGGTTGACGACGCGGAACAGCGCGGCGATGGCGGCTTGGTTCGTCGTGATGCTGTAGAGGTTGCACATGGCTCCGTTCTCAAGGATGTGCAGCTCGCTTCATCCGAAGAACCATTGGGTGCCACAACAGCGCCCAAACGATCAGCGGCGCTGCGACGACTGGCGGCACAAGCCAATAGGTAAAGTGAGGAAGGTCCTTCCAGATCGGCAACTGTTTTCCGTTGTCCACGTAGAAGGCGATCAACATGACGACGTAGGACAGGCTCATTCCTGAGATGTGCAGCCTCACCCATTCCCGCCAACGCAGTCGAAGCGCTGAACGACCGAACCACGCGCACCCGAAGGCGACAGCGCCCAAGACGAACAGGTGGTAGTTCTCCGACCAGCGCATGACCGAGAGAAGGGTTGCTGAGACAAAAAGGGCCAGTAGGCACCAGAAGTAGATCGTGCCCCACGTCGAGTGTCGCCCCCGACCCTTCCGGGATAGCATTGCGCTTGCGCCCGTGACAACGCATGCGATCCCCAGCGGGATATGCACACCGATAACGACGGCAAGAAAGACCGGGTCTGTCGAGGGAATGACGATACCGCCAATGGTGGTTGCTTCTCCGTCCATGCAGCCAAACCTCAGTCACCGCTCGCCCGGCCACCACGTCGACGGCGGATCGCTCGCCGTGATCTTGGTCGCGCGCAGCGCCACCAGATGGCTGCGCTTGTAGGGATAGCCCCGGACCTCGCGAGCAGTCCTTGCAGCGCATGTAGCGTTCCAGTTCGTGGACCGGCGTTGCCTTCGGTCGCCGCACGATGTCGAGCGCGACGGTCTGATGCGTGTTGCAGCCAAGGCATTTCACTTCGAGATAGCGATACCCGGCATTGAGCGCGTCACCCAGCGCGGGCGATGGCTGCGCCGGTCCCTGAAAGCCGAGCATGCGCTTGTTCCACGCCTCGACGGCGAGCCGGTCGGCTTCCTTGCGGGCTTCCGTCGCCCGCTCTGCCGCCGCCCGGACCGATGCGCCGTAAATCGTCTCGCGTGACTTGGTGCCCATGCGAGAGAGGATCGCCGGGCCGCGCGGGACAGGCAAGCCGCTACAGATTGCGGTGGATGACGTGACGGGCACAACGGGAGGCGACGCGGCACGTTAACTGAAGCGTCAGTGCATGTGCTGGCGTGCGCGATGCACCTCGCCGAACTCATCAGGCAGGCCGACGCGGCCAGCGGGCGGGCTTTGAAAACCCGTTCGGTTGCCAAGCCCGACACCCCGGTAGCGGGGTCTAGTTGACGGTTCCAAGATAAGCGCGCCGTGTCGTCGTTCACCCGAGGGGACACCGAGGGTATGTCATGACCGACCAGACCATCCGACGCCTGATTGCCGCCATCGCTATCCTGTGCGCCACCCTGATGGCGAACCACATCTGGATCGCCATCGGCCCCGTCTAGTCCACCTTGCCGCCTCGCACATGAAAATGCGCCGGCAACCGGATGTCAGCAGCACCGACGCTGACCCCGCCTTCAAGGTCGAAGATCGCGACCTCGATTGGCGACATCGCCCACATCGGTCCCTCCGATGCTCAGTCCTGTTCGTGCGGCTCACCCTGTTCGTCCGCCAGCTTGGTGCAGGCTTCGGCAATCTCGGTGCGCAGTTCGCGCAGCACGGCTTCCGCCCTTCGCCGCAGGGCAAGGTCTGCACCGGCGATGCGTGCAGGCCAGCCGCTCAGCTTCGTCAGCATAAGGCCAGCCATCGCGTCGATCATGGCTTCGTGCACGTCACGGCGCACCGCTGCTTCTCCTCGATCCTGATCTGTAGCAACTCGGTCTTTGCCTTGGCATGCGCGGCGTCGGCCTCCGCGCGCGGTGAGCGCCGATGCTCGATTACGCCCTGCTGCGCCAACTGACCAGGCCGCCGCGCGAATACAGCCGACGCGTTGAGGAACTTGCCGCGCGGAGTAATCAGGGCCTATTTCGCCGCACTCGACCGGATTGACGAGGATGTCTTCCGGGCGGCGCGCGAGCAGGCGTTCCAGGGCTAGGGGCAAACAGCGCTCTGGAACCATTTCAGACAGTGCCGGTTAGTCCATGGGACCGATGGAGGAACCATCGTCATGAGGATCGAATATCTTGCTGCAATTGCAATAGCTGTCGTTGTCGCTGGTACTGGACTGGCGCTCCATTCTGTCGGCTCGCTGCCGCCGGAAAAACAGTCCACGCCTGCCGCCGCTCAAGTGGCGACCCTGCTAGCTGAGTCCGTGGATCCATTTTTGCTTCGGTCCGGTGGCTCACAGCCGAAGCCCGCGCGCGACGATACTTAGCGCCCCGTTCGGCAAGGAACGCTGCAACGCCTTTGCCTCACATCCCATGGGGCGCTCGCATCCATACGTCCGGTCCTTGTCTGTCGGATTGAACGCGAGAATAGTTCCGCTATTTCTGCCTACGCTGCAACCCGTACCACTTCCGACACTGGCACATCGTGTCATTTCGGTGCACTATGGAACTTAGTCGCTATGGGGGCATAGCGCACATTGAGTAGGACGCACCGCCGCAATCTCGATTTATGAGACGACGCAGGCGCCAAACGCGCGCCAGCGACACTCCCATTGCTTTGCCAAAGGGAGACGGATGGGGAGGACCGCGCGACGGCACACATTCAAAATATTTGCCCCGGCGGTTTTCTGGGTTGCGTTGCGGATCGCTCGTCACCGTTCGCGCTGCGCCCGCATCGCGGCGGCGAATGTCCTGCCCTCGTTCACCCATGTATCGAGCGGTAGGTCGTTGAGCCGTTTCACCAGCACCATCTTGGTACCGACCAACCCGTGATCCTCAAATTCGAAACACCAACAGCCTTTGCCTTTGTGGTACAGCTTCAGGCAGGGGTCCCCGATCAGGTGGTCGACCGTCTCTGCGTTGAACATCGTCAGTTATAGCTTTCGTTCGATGACCCGGACGACCGCGTCATAGGCGGTCGCGACACTCGCAGCGGCGTTGGTTGTTGGAACGCCGGCGATCAACTCCGGGAGCCATCTCGACATCGCTGCGCGGCCTCGACGTGACTGGCCGCCCAACGAAAAGCCCGGCGAGCATGCCGGGCGATCGGAGGTATGGTCACGTCATGGAGTGCAATGATTAAAGATCAGGTGCGGGCTTAGCGTCGGTTCGCTTTGTAACATTCAGACCACCGTAAGACTACGGTCTCTGGTCAAGGCAAGTCCGTGACGACGGTGCGTCAGTCGCTGCCCGTGCTCACCGCCGGTTCGATGCCGCTGTGCCGAGCATCTCAGGTCCGGACGGCAAGAAGCCGTCACCGGGGTTCAGGGGGAACGGTGACGGCTCCTCATTTGTAGCGCGGTGTCCGGATTAAGGACGGGGTCGATGGTCCTCCCAATCGGTTAAGGGGATGTTAACGGCAACGCCGTTCGCCGGTCATGCCGCCCGAAGTGATGGTGCCCTGTGCTGGTCGATGCGTGACGCGATGACGTGATGCCGTCCGCTATCGGTCGCCTGTCCGCGCCGTGAATGCTTGTCGCCATCGTCGTCGGTCGCGATGACGCTGGCGATGGTGATGGCAACAGCGAACTGCGACGGAGCCTATGAGCGCCCTGCCGATGCTTGCTTGAGCGGCTCAATCAGCTCCTGCGTAGAGAACGGCTTGGTTAGAAAAGCGATGCAACCAGAGTTCAGCGCAGCCTCAGCGACCAACGCAGCGCAGCGAAATGACCCGATGTGCCAATAGGCGAACTCGCGCCGACGAGTCCGCCAACTGATAGGGGTTCAACGTCGATCTAGGATCACGGTCCTTCTGACCACACCGAGGGAGCGCTCGCCGTCAGATGTTCAGTGCTGAGCCGAGCGGAACTCGGGCCGGGCCTACCGCTGGCCTTCCAAGCGATCGCGGGGTTCTCGGCGAAACCATCACACCGGTTCCACTATCTGTGCACTGGTGCACAACAATCGGATATGATCAGTTGTTGTCGATACTAGGGACAAGGGCACTTCGGGGTGGCAGCGCGACGACCAGACGCTCCGGACGACATCGGACGGCCGTTCAACAACCTATTGAGGCGGCTCAGCGACAGCGACTTTGGTTTGATCGCGCCACATCTCGCGCATGAAGTGGCCAGGGCCAACGACCTACTTTATAATCCGGGTGATGATGTCGGGATCGTCCACTTTCCGTGCGGGCCGAGCCTTGTGTCATACGTTGTCCCCAACGAGGACGGCCGCGAGGTCGAAACCTTTCTGGTCGGCCGCGAAGGCGCAGTGGGCGGCATCGTCAGCGAGGGTTACCTGCCGGCCTATACCCGCATCAAGGTCAAATTCGGCGGGCCGTTCGTGCGCCTATATGTGGGAAAACTGAACGCGGCGAAAGCAAAGTCGACCACCCTGCGCAACGTTTTCGCGCGTTATTCCGACTGCATACTCGCGCAGATGTTCCAGTCGACGGCCTGTAATGCGATCCATTCAGTCGAACAGCGCATGGCGAAATGGATTATTTCGGCGATGGAAAGAACCGAGGGCGACAATGTCGTGATGCTGACGCATGAGCAGCTTGGGGCCCTGCTTGGGGTCAGCCGCAGCTATACCAGCCGGGTGATTGAGACGTTCAAGGCTGAAGGGGTTCTGGAGACCCGCCGCGGCGCGATCCTGGTGCGTAACCCTGAGGCGCTGCGCATCCGGGCCTGCCTTTGCAACGAATCCGTCAAAAACCACTTCGAGGAAGTGCTGCGCGGGGTGTATCCCACCGAGGGTTGAATCAGATCAGGAATGATAATGTCCGCTAGACTGCATGTCCCTTCCACAAATGAGGCGACTCACCCTCGATGTTGCACATCCTCCGGCGGCCGAAGGAAACGCCGGTCTGGCAACTCGAACAGCGTATGCGCTGCAAGCCATGCTCGGAAGCGCGCCGCTATGCGTTCAAGCGCGGCCGTCTGGTGCGGCTGCGCCGCAGCCGGGTCACGACGAAAGCCGATAACGACTCGTGGTATCCCGGCGAACCTGCTCAACTAACGTAGGTTCACCCGCGCAACCGGCGCGGAGTGATCAGCGGTATACGTCCTCTTTCTTGCCGCCGTCATACCCACCATTGCCAAAACCGTTGTTACCGTTGCTACCCTTCGCACCCGAATGCGCGATCGCATCCGATGTCAGCGAGGTAGACAACAACAGGGTAATAGCCGGAGGGGTCACCGCGGCAAACCTGCCAGCAGATTTCAGAAAATTGCGCCGGTCTTCGATCTCTCGTTGCTCGCGATCATCCATGGCGTCACCTTTTTATTTTATTAAAATGAATAACCTTCGAGCACAAATATGGTTGCGCGCATAATCACATTATTTGTCACTCGGGAAACCGCACGACGGATGTCAAACGGGAACTCAGCGGGAACTGGGTTCCCTCCGCGAGCGCGCCTAACGCGGCGGTCGCTGCGATCACCACCCCGCCAGTTCAAGGCAGTGCTGTTCGCCTTCGATCTGATCGAGCATGACGGTGACGACCTGGCGCGACTTGCCGCTGATCGAGCGCAAACGGCGGCTCGCCAGATTACTCGGCAGGCCCAAGCGGCAAGCCATCTGTTTCAATGAGCATCTGACGGATGACGGCCCGACCGTGTTCCGGCTGGAGATCACGTTGAGAACGGCATCGGCATAGATCGGCGAACGGGCGAGAGGTTTGGTTTCTGTTGCGACAGAAACTACGTTCTCTGGTGGTCGTCTCGGACGACCGAACATCACGACTGGGCTCCGAATGTTGAAGAGCTCGACCGCTGCCCGAAAGACCTTGGTCGTTCATGACTAAAATCGGTGATGGGGGACATTGGGAAGGGAGCGACGGCTGTACGGTGCTGATGATCGGCAATTCTTTCGATGGTCGGCAACGCGGTCATCGCGCATCCCCTTCGCTGCTCATGATTGTTCCTCCATCAGCGCCTCGGCCCGCCAAGGATGTCGGCCAGACCGGAACGGCCACAAGACCGCCGACCGCCACGGTTTATTTCTGCGAGGGCGAGAAAGACGCCGACAACCTCGCCACGCAATCTGCCAGCTGCGTCTCTGAGGGCGAATGAGGAGGAGGCGTGCATGCCTGTACTTTTACTGTGGCTGTTCCGGCTGTTATCGTTGTCGGTGGCGTCGGCTATTATTTGGTCGCGCTGTTCACTAGTCAGGTCTGTTATAAACATTAAGCCCGCGCCGAAACTCGGTCGCGGGCTTTTTTTCTGCACGTTTTAATGATGCGGCTAAGCAGCCGCATCATTAAAGCTGGTATTTTAGTCGATCTCGTGCACAACAGTGCGGGTGCCCGGATCTACGAGCATCACGCGATTGTTGGAATAAACGTAGCGATACTTGGTGACGGAAGGTCCCCAATCCGCAGGCACTGCTTCCAGCTCAACGCTGGCCGGGACCTTGGCGCCGACTACAATTCTTTCTTGAGTCGTAATGGGCCGAACTTTCTTCTCGGTAACGTAGGTCTTGATCTTGGTGCGGTACTCCGGCTCGATCTGGATGGCTGCACCGCCAACGCCGGTCGTCACCGTGGTCTGCTGCGCGGTGGCCGCTGTCGCCAGGAGCGACGCGGCGGCCGCAATGATCAGAAACTTTTTCATCGTTATCTCCCAAGCCGCTTTAGTGCGGCGGTGCCCCAACGTCTACAGAAACGAAAACGTTCCTCATTTTTCCCGATCTTTGACTTGCTGGCACAGCATGGAACGACAATCCTGAAGCCGCTATTGCTTCAGGCACTGCGTTGTCGCCTCTCCAACGCTTTGTCGATGGCGAATTCGGCATCCAACACGGCGTCGGCACGTGTAAGCGCCACGCCAGTCCGCATTCTCGTTGCATCGAGAAGGCTTGGAAAGCGCTGAAGGCCAGAACGCCGCCAGACCAACTCGCCCGCGGCCTATCGGCAATGAATATCCGGGGCGACGGCTGAGCTAAGGTCATGGCGCCGCTATTCGCTGCGGGGCGAGCATGAGCCTCGTCGGCAGCCGCCATTTTGGCAGCAACGAACAAAGTTTGGCGCGCAGTAACAAAACCGCCTCAGGTCTCTCACTGTAAAGGCACGGGGATGGGATCGTAAGTAACGTCGCCCAGCCAACCTCTTCGGCTGGTGCGGCGTTGTGCGGGGGCTGAAGATGATCAAGCCAGGGGACAGGGTAACGCTCACCGCACGCGCCGCGGTCGCGTTCAACAACAACAAGCGCCCAGGCAAGAGCGCGTCACCGGCAACAAAGCCAACGTGATCGTGCGGTGGGACGGTCGGAAGTCGCCCGACACGCTGCCGATCCGCAGCATTGAACCAGCAGAGTAACCCATGCTCTACCACATCACCATGTGCGTGCTGATCTTGAACGCCGTGATCCTGGCGTGGGCGCTGTGGCCGACGACGAGTGAGGCCAGCCGAACCGCGCGGGCGGCGGCCTACAAGGCGATGAACCGGCTAACATAGGAACCTTGGCGCATCCCGGCCATTAATTGGTGCTGGGGGATTTGAGATGTTGCCCAGTGCGTAAGCCAATGCCGCAACAGCCAGGATATTCGGCTGGAGCGGCGTTGTGCGTTTCCTGGGACGTCGGTAGCCGGCATCATTTAGATGACCGGGCTACCTTGTTTGGCGGCCACTGGCTTAATGCTTGGAATAAACCAGCGACATATCCTCGAAATCCTCGGTGGGGAGCTTGTTTACGTCGGCCGTTAGCTCGCTGAGCACTAAACTGCCGGTCGGCGCGAGTTGGGTCGAAGAAGCCGGCCGCATAGTGGCGGCGGTGGCGGTAGCGGCGGCAGCGACCAGAATTACTGCAACGAAACCCGCAATCATTTGATGCTTCTTCATGGCGCTCCGCCTTCCCTTGTTTGATTGTTTGATCCAGCGACCGTATCAAGCGCCTGTTTCGGGATATCTTCTTGGCTTGAGGAAATGGCTTCGTCCGTGCCTGAGAATGGTTTCGTGGCCTGATACGAATGAAACAGCTTCACGAGAGTGAAGCCGACGACGCGGTTCAAGGGGACTACTGATGCCGACCGTCGAACCGCGCGGGCACTTTGCCGTTAAATCAGGTCGGCCGCGATCTTCCTTCCAGCAAAAGCGGGGTCGGGGTCGGCAGGGGTCGTCGGCCATTGATGCCCCCGCCCCGGCGGCCCCTCTCAAAGCATCGCCGAACCGCGCGGGCACCTGGGGCGTTGAATCGGGTCGGCCGCGAAAGCCGCCCAGCCCTAAGCGGTCGGCAGGGGGTCGTCGGCTCCCTCCCTAGAAAAGCCGCCGGCGGCCCCTCTCTTATTCAGCATCCTAGAAACCGCGCAGGGGAGCGCGGTCATGGACACGTTCTCATGACCACCCGGCCGGAACCGTGGTGCCCCATTTGCGACAATTGAGGAACGACCTCCAGGTCATTTCCGTTGACAATCAGTCCTAGTGGAGGAGGGTGCAATGCACGACGATAACAGCATCTTGCGCGATCCGGAACTTTGGTTAGCCGCTTTGGTTAGCTGCGGGCCGGCGGTCTTAATCGCCACACTGATGATCGTTTCGCTGCTCCAACGGCAGACCCCCGTCTGACCAGATTGCGCGCGGCCGCCTGACGACCGCATTTCTCCGAGAGTGATTTTCTGTTCGCGCTGCATTTTCGATCCGCTGCGAGATGAACCAGTTCTGGCCAGAACCGTCTTACTTAGACGGAGATCGTTTATGGACCAGAGTGAAGATCCCCGGGAACTAGAACTCAAGATCGAACGAGCGAGCCGGATTGCCTCCCGGGTCACTGACCAAACTACTATTGAGCTATTAGGGGCTTGGGTTAAGGAGCTTAGGCAGAAGCTGCGGCAGCTACTGGATGCAAGACGTACCAAGCACGAGATCAAAGCCCGCGCTCGGGAACTCTGGGAGCAGAACGGTTGCCCCGCAGGCCGTGACCTGGAGTTCTGGCTTCAGGCCGAGTCTGAAATCAAGACGCGTGAACGGCAGGTGTGAAGCTATCTCGCTGACCCCGTGCCTTGACCGTCCCGAACTGTCGATCAAGTTGCCATAGCTCGACGTCGTGACCGTCCGCAAGTTGCTTAGCTTGCTCAAATGCTTCGGCCACATCTTTGCACCGCAGATCAACGCGCGACTGAACGTGGCCGTCCGGCCCGATGATGTAGGCGCGGTACTCTTGCATCTGCTGCCTCCCATCCAGAGACTGAGAAAACCATAAAATGCCGTGCCCGTCTGTCGGGTTCCAGACCCGAAATTCTTACCATCCCCGAAATTCACCGCTCCGGCGAGCATGGGTGGCTCGCGTGTTCACAAAACCCCAGGTCAAGAAACGTATCTTAGCGGGCTAAACCGTCCTTCAGGAAGGGGCGGATTAGGCTGAGTCGTATGTTGCCAGCAGGCCAAGCTGTTTTCCGCTAAGGGTCCTTCGCGACCGGGTTGAGCCAGTATCAGGCCCGGCCATGTCCGTCAGCGCCCGAAATCCTTGAACCTGCCCGGCGACAACTCGGTGTATCGCACCGTATGCTGGATGTTGCGGTGGCCGAGGTAAGCCTGCAACGCTCGCGTATCGTGGCCCTTGTTGGCCAGCGCAAAACCACAGGCGTGGCGCAGCATGTGAGGATGAGCCGGAAAGCCTAGCTTGGCCTCGACACCAGCGCGCTCCACCATGCGCGCAAAGCCTGCCGTCGTGAACGGTGAGCCGCGCTCGCTGGTGAACACGAACGGCGACTTGGGATCCTGCTCCCGCTGCCACTTGCGCAGGGCCCGCATTTCATCGCCGACCACGGGATGGGTGGCAGGCGTGCCCTTCTTGGCCCTGCCTACGTGCAGGACGGCGTGGGTGAAATCGATTTGATCCCAACGCAGGTCTACAAGCTCGGACGACCGCAGACCGTGCCGGAAGGCGACAAGGATCATGGTGGCATCCCTGTGACCCCAGCGATTGGCCTTGGCGGCGTCGATCAGCCGATCGACCTCGACGCCGGTCAGGTGCTCCCTCGTCCGATAGACGGCATTCGGTTTACGTCCCGGCGCGGTAACTGTTCGTTTTACGATGGCCGGCGGCACCAGCTTTATGTCCGTCGTCAGATGATTTGAGACCGATCAGGTATTTCGAGAACGGAGGCTCTGGCTCATCAGGGGTTAGAGTTTAGGCGGCCTGCAGCTGATGCTGCAAGCGACGGTTTGCAATAGTGGCACGCTTGATGTGTAGGCGTTCTGCGAGGATTGTCTCAGCTCTCCCGAAGTAGACATCGGCCGGAGTGAGGTTGTCGAGGCTCTCGTGATAGCGGACGTGGTTATAGTGCGCGACGAAGGCGTCGATCTGCCGTTCGAGATCACCGGGCAGATAGTAGTTGTCGAGCAGGATGCGGCTCTTCAGGGTCTGGTGCCAACGCTCGATCTTGCCTTGGGTTTGAGGGTGATACGGCGCCCCGCGCACATGCTCCATACCGTTATCCTTAAGCCACTTGGCCAGATCGCCAGCCACGTAAGATGCGCCATTGTCCGAGAGAAGCCTTGGCCGGTGCACGACGGTGGCGCGATCAAGGCCCGAGGCCGCAAGCGCCAGGTCGAGGGTTTCGGTCACATCGGAGGCGCACATGGTGGGACAAAGCTTCCAGGCCACGATGTAACGTGAGAAGTCGTCGAGCACGGTGGACAGATAGTACCAGCCCCACCCAGTTATCTTGAGGTAGGTGAAGTCGGTCTGCCAGAGTTGGTTGATGGCGGTGGTCTTGTCCTTGAACTCGTTCGCCGCCTTGATCACCACATAGGCCGGGCTGGTGATGAGATCGTGCGCCTTCAGCAGCCGGTAGACCGACGCCTCCGAGACGAAGTACTTCTTCTCGTCGGTGAAGCGCACCGCCAGCTCCCGCGGCGACAACTCAGGAAGCTCCAGCGCCAGGTCGATGATCTGGCGACGGACATCATCCGGGATGCGATTCCAGACGCGATCCGGTCGAGAACGGTGATCAGCCAGCGCCTCAGGTCCACCGTCGCGATATCGATCATACCAGCGGTAAAACGTGGCACGGGGTATGCCAAGCTTGTCCAGCGTGCGTTTGGCCGGCAAATGCGATTGCTCGACCAGCCGGATGATCTCGGCCTTCTCGGATGCAGGGTATCTCATGCCTCGTCTTCCCCATCCCCGCTCATGCTTTTTTTAAGCAGGCGGTTCTCCAGGGTGAGATCGGCCACGACCTCCTTCAAGGCGGAGGCCTCACGACGAAGGTCCTTCACCTCGCCGGACGTTGCGGCCCGCGCCGTGTCCCCCGCCAACCGACGCTTGCCGGCCTCCAGGAACTCCTTGGACCAGCCGTAATACATCGAAGCGGCGATGCCTTCCCGGCGGCAAAGCTCCGAGATGTTCTCCTCGCCGCGCAGTCCTTCCAGCACAATGCGGATCTTCTCTTCCGCCGAGTACTGCCGGCGGGTCTGACGCCGAATGTCCTTCACCACTCGTTCTGCCGGCGCTTTATCCGGCCCGGATTTCTGCTTCATCTTCGCTCCTTGCGGCTACGATGAACCAGAAATCCTCCCTCCGTGAAGTCCCTCAGCTTGTCTCATGGGTGCTGACGGGGAACAATCGCAAGTGTAGGTACAGGCTGCGGCTCGCGAGGATCGGCGCGGCTTAACTTTTTGCCGGTGATTTCTCCTCGGGCCATCGGGTTTCTCCACGTTTGATCATGTGGAGTGCAGTTTACCCGGGCAAAGTAAAAATCAATGTAGCCGAGTTTCAAGGAATATGTGCATGGGGCGGCTACAAGTCGCTTCGTCGCAGCCGCCTATACATGAATTCATTTTATCACCGCACCAATGCGACGACGTTGTCGGTGGCGGGCGGCTCATGGTGCAGCAGCGCGTGGCGCGAGACATCGTCGGAGTGTTCGGTGATGAATTTCGAATAATGCTTCTCGATCATCTTGGTTGAGGTGTTGTGAAGCGACGCCACCAGCCGGATCGGCACGTTGACCTTTAGCATCCGCACGATAGACGAATGCCGGAGCGCGTACATCGTCGCATCAGGATCGGCCTTAATGGTAGTAACGATCTGCTTTACCTCGCGATGATACCCTGCGCCGGGGTTGTCGCCCCATGGGCTGCCGTCGCCCTGCAGCAATAGCGGCGCATGATCGGCACGGCCCTTGGCCGCAGCTTTCAGTCTGGCCGCCAGCTGCACGGTGATCGGCACCGAATAGCGCTCCAGCTTTTTCTCGGCACGGTTTCTGTCGCCACCCTTGGCCGACTTCGGCATCATCAGCTTTGGCCGCACCGGATGGTCGTGCAAATCCTCGACGCGGAGCCGGACAGCTTGGCTTGGACGCGCACCAGTAACCGCCAGCGTGTCGGTCAGCAGCCCAAACTGATCATCGATCCCGTAGGCGGCAGCGACGAACTCCCGCACCGTGTCATCGGAGAGGATGACGTTACGGGCTTGCTGCGCATTCGGCAGTCCGGCCAGTCCGATTTCCCAAGCATCCCGGTTCTGGATACGCCTGTCGTGCATCGCGGCTTGCTCGAGTGCGGCGCTCAAGCAAGCGCAAAGCCGGTTGACGGTGGCAGGCGAGATCTTGGTCAGCAGGCCGTCGCGCCATTGCTTCAACTCGGTGGCTGCCAGCAATGCCACCGGCTTCGACAACAGTACGCTGCTGAGATGCAGGCGCGGCCAGTCGGCATTGTACGGATTGGCATTGCGCGAGATCAGGTCGGTTTTGTAGGCGGTCAGTGCGCTGTCTACGGTGATCGGCGCGCTGTCGGCGCTGCCGTCATCGTTGCGCGCCAGCTTCTTCGCCTGTTCCTGCGCCTGGTGGAACGTCAACACGGTCTTGCCGTCGGCATCTTCGAAGTCGTCGGCGAGTGCGAAGCCCTTGGTCCAGTAGGCGCCGTGGCCGTCGCTGACCTTGAGCACCCACGTTCCGTTGGTCTTGTTGCGGCGATACAGCAGAAGGATGCCGCGCGCCAGCGACGGGCCGCTGTAGGGCCTGCGGCGGATGGTGAACTTGTTCAGTCGCGCGCTGCGGCTTTCCATTGCGCTGAAGCTGACCTTGCGTGCCATGAAATTTGTGTCCCCGTTCTCGCGAAGTGTCGCGATCGTGTCTGTGAAGGCCTGTGGAGGCGCATAACAGCCTATGGGGATATCGTGCAGGCGATCAATGGGATGGCTACTTCACGCGACTCTATAGAACTTCACGCGACTCTTTATTTTCCCTGCGCAATGGCTTTACGGCTTACTTCGCGCTCTTCCCGGCGACGAATTCCTCTTGTCACCGTCACCAGCGGATTGAGACTTGTCTTTAGCCCGGTCGGGCCGACGCGTCTCCGCTGGCTTGACATCAGCAACGGATGCCAGAACCACACGACTTCGCCGTACGCAGCAACCTCCACCTCCACTCCGATCGGCGACTTGCCAACCGATGCTCTGGCGAAGGCCCTGAAGCGCCGTTCGTCTGCGCAACGTTGGATCACTCACGGGGAGAACCCGCCCTGCGACCACGATCGCGCCCGACGCCGCTGCGTCCACCGCATCCAACCCCGCGTCCGTGACGATCGCGATACGCCCCTCTTGCCGGGGTGGATGGGCGAAACGATAGCGATGATTTGCCCGACGGCGAAAGCGGAATATTTTTTCGGATGAGGCTGGACTGGTAGCATCAGGTTGATCTGGTTCAACAAATCGCGCTGAACGCGCAGTGCCAAAACAACAGCATTACATGCGCTGTAGCAGCCGCGGCCCGAGAGGCCGGGAACGTCTGCAAACGAGTCCTTAGCGAACACAGTCCGGTGTGCCGAAATGTCACCTCAGCGGACATCGCTTGAATTACATCGCCGTGATAGCTCTCGCGGCCGGACGATCGACAAGAAAAAATCAACAGACACCAGGGGCAGGAAAATGAAAACGCTGACACGGCGAACGTTCGTGACCGGTTCGGCGGCGCTGCTATGCGCCTCGCCCGAAAAGACCGAGGCGCAATCCTCGTGGCCGACCCGACCGATTCGTATCGTTGTGCCATATCCGCCTGGCGGCCAGACGGATGGCATCGCACGGGCTTTCGGTGACTATTTGGCGCGGCAGGTGGGAAAGCCGGTAATCATCGAAAACAAGGCCGGCGCAGGTGGCGTCATCGGCGTGGCGGAAGCGAAACGCGCAGAGCCGGATGGCACCACCATCCTGTGCACGATCTCTTCGTCACTCATCCAGAACCGCGTTACAGTGAAGGACCTTCCATACGATCCCGAAAGAGACTTCATTTATCTGACGATGGTGAGCGGCGCTGGCGGTCCGGTGGTAGCGGCGAAGAAGACGGGAGCAACGAATCTCCGCGAGTTCATCGAATATGCAAAGAAGGTCGGCAGCCTGAACTGGGGATCGTACGGCGTGGGTTCGACGCCGCACGTCCTCATAGAGACGATCGCGAAGCAATACGGCATCAAGTTTCAAGTCATCCAGTACCGCGGTGAGGCGCCGATGTGGAATGACATTGCGGGACAGACGCTGGATGGCGCCGCGGGAAGCTATGCCGCAGCAGCACCCGTCATCCAGGCCGGAACTGGAAACCTGATCGGCGTGGTCGGCAGCCGCCTGCCACCGTATCCGGACACGCCTACCATGACCGAACAGGGCGCGGTCGGCGACTTCTACGACCTGCGCGCCTTCACCACCTTCGCTGTACCGGCCGGCACGCCAAAAGACATCGTGATGCGGCTCGCGCCGATGTTGATTTAGGCGGGATCCGACCCCAAGGTCCAGCAGATGCTGAACAACTTTATACTGTCTTCCCCGGCCGATCTTGAAACGACGGGTCGCATTTTCAAGCGCGACAGCGATGTGATGCTCCGTATCCTGCGCGATCTCGGCGTCAAACCGTCGGAGTAATCACGGAGCAAGTAGCCCACATAAGCGCAGCGATATGTGGGTATATTCACGCAGAATGATCGGAATGTCCGCCTTGGAGCGCGCAGCAGACATGCAACGACGTATCATGAAAAGTTGAGAGGAGACCAACTACAATGAGCATTGCCGATCCTAACAAAACGATCCTAACGGGCGAGAATCCATTTATCCGCTTGAGCCCGAAGGACGGCGAACCGAACTCAACAGAGGCGAGCTATTGGCGGATCATCTTTTCGCCAGCTGGTCCCGGACACGTTCTCTACTTGAAAAGCGAGCTGACGGAAGGGAACTGGCGAATTTACTCCGACAACATCGCGATGGCGCGGTGGCTGCAGTCTACCGTACAAGGTATGCTCAATGCCGAACTTTCCGACACAACTATCCCCTGTGCGGACGCGCAATTCTCCAAAGTAGGAGATCCACGCTACTTCTGGACTGAAAACATCAAGTCGCACGGCGAAGAAATCTCACTTACCTGGTTCGATATCGGCGAGCCGCTACTTATACACTCGCAGCCGAACCAGATTCCCGACCGGCGCTACGGCGTGTGCACCGTGCTGATCCCAGCGCTCGGCACGCGTCTCGTCCGCAACGGCGTCGAGGCGAAGGGGCGATCCTGGCCGCGGGAACGTGAGGGGCGGCCATTCTCGACGTCGGCGTTGGCATTCTCGGAAAGCTGGACGGAAGCGGTTTGAGGCGGAGCTGCCAATCAGTCTCCGCCTTCTCCGACTCCGCGCAACGTCTTTCGCTTTCTCCACACGCGTAGATCAACCATGACTTTTATGGTCGCCGCGAGGACCAGCGCGCAAAGGATATTTGCCACCTAATTGCGGTGAGAGTGCACCCAAATGCGCTAAGCGAACAACCCTCGGCCGGATTGAGTGCACTGTCACAGTAATTCCGGACGGAGATTTCGGGGAGCGAACGTAACAACGCGGATCGGGCGGAAGGGCGGATTACGCTTCGCTAATCCGCCCTTCATGCTGGAACGCCGTCATTGCGAGCGCAGCGAAGCAATCCATGCCGCCAAACAGAGAGAGAATGGATTGCTTCGTCGCTATCGCTCCCTTGCGCAAACGCTTCGCGTTTGTCGCAGGCAATGACGGTGCGGCTTGCCTTACGCCGTCAGCCTTCCTTCGGTTTCTTGCCGCGCGTCTTCATCTCACGGTATCGCTTGGCACCGTTTTCGCGGATCGTTTGCTGGCTGCGTTCGACGGCCAGCGCGTCGTCCGGCACGTCCTTGGTGATGACGGAGCCCGAGCCGATATAGGCGCCGTTGCCGATCTTCACCGGGGCCACCAGCGAGGAGTTGGTGCCGATGAACGCGCCCTCGCCGATCAGCGTCTTGTGCTTGGAAAAGCCGTCGTAGTTGCAGGTGATGGTGCCGGCGCCGAGGTTGGCGTTGGCGCCGACATGGGCGTCGCCGACATAGGAGAGATGGTTGACCTTGGCGCCCGCTTCGATCGTCGCGGCCTTTGTCTCGACGAAGTTGCCGATCCGAACGCCGTCGCCGAGCGAGGTGCCCGGACGCAGCCGCGCATAGGGACCGACGAAAGCCTTCTTGCCGATCGAGGCCTGCACGATGTGCGAGAACGAATGGATCACCGCGCCGTCGGCGATGCTGACGCCGGGGCCGATCACCACGAAAGGCTCGATGGTGACGTCGTTGCCGAACGTCGTGTCGGCGGCGAGATACACCGTCTCCGGCGCGATCAGCGTCACGCCGGCATCGAGTGCGGCCTTGCGCAGCCGCGCCTGCATCACCGCTTCCGCTTCCGCGAGCTGCGCCTTGGTGTTGATGCCACGCACTTCGTCTTCGCCGGTTTCGATCACGACGGCCTCCAATCCCATTTCCCTGACGATGGCGACGGCATCGACCAGATAATACTCGCTTTTGCTGTTGGCGTTTCCGATCCGGTCGAGGATATCAAGCGCGCGGCGGCCGTCGAACGCCATCACGCCGGCATTGCACAGCGTCACCTTGCGCTCCTCTGGCGTCGCATCGGCATGTTCGCGGATCGCCACCAGGCGGTCGCCTTCGAGCAGCAGCCGGCCGTAGCCGGTGGGGTCGGCGGCGCGGAAGCCGAGCACCGCGAGTGCTGCGCCCTGTTCCAGCGGCGCGCGCAGCCGCGCAAAGGTCGTGGCCGAAATCAGCGGCGTATCGCCGAACGCCACCAGCAGATCGTCCGCGCCGCGCGCAATCGCCTCGCGCGCCGCCAGCACGGCATGCGCCGTGCCGAGCCGCTCGGCCTGAATGAAAGTTGCCGCATCCGGCCGTACCCGCTTGACTTCGTCGGCGACGGCCTTGTGGTCCGGCCCGATCACGACCGCGAGGGCGGCATCAGTGCCGTGCGGAGCCGCTTCCAGCACATGCGCCAGCAGCGGCTGGCCGGCGACGGGGTGCAGAACCTTCGGCAGCGAGGAGCGCATGCGCGTGCCCTCGCCGGCCGCAAGCACGACAGTCAGACTGGATCGAGCGGTCATTCTGGTCCCTGGCTAATTCCTGGCTATTCCTTGGGCGTACAAGGCGGATGGCGCCGGCCGTCTTTAATTGTTTTCCCCCGGAGATGAAACCAATTCGCCGCCCGGCGAGCCTCCGGATCGGAGTTCGGGGCGGATTTCCTGTTAATGTTTGCCCTGTGATTCGGCGGGCCTGAAGGAGGGCCAGGGGCGCTTGGCCAAGAAATCAGACCATCTCGCGGACAGCTACGACGCGGACGACAGCGGCGGCGTGCTGAGCGGCTTGCTGGCTGAGGAAGACGAACTCGACCGCCGTGCGCTGTGGCGGATCGGATCGTGGGGCGCCGGTGCGACCGGCGCGGTGATCCTGGCCGTGATGGCCAACCAGTCGTCGCTCGGATTGAAGCGCGATCAGGTGGCCGCCGCCGATCTGACCCGGCAGGCGCAGCAAATCCAGTCGGTTGCCAGGGAAACCCAGAACGAGGCGCGGCGGCTCGCCCACGCGATCGATACGCTCAACAGCGATCGGGACCGGCTGTATTCCCGCGTCACCAGCCTGGAACTCGGCCTGGAGTCCGCCACCGGCGCCATCGCCCGGCAGGGTTCCGCACAGGCTTCACCGGCCACCACGACCGAACCGCACAGCCGCTGAAAGCCCGCCTGCCCCGGCCGTTGCGCCTGTCGGAACGACCCAGGCCGCCCCCGTCTCCGACAAACCCGCAGCCAGCACCGCGGAACCAGGCCCCGCGACGGTTTCGTCCGTGGCCAAGGGCGCGAAGGCCGACATCGCAAAGTCGGATGCCGCCAAGATTGAAACTGCCAGAACTGAAGCTGCCAGGACTGAAGCTGCCAAGACTGAGGCCGCCAGAACTGAAGCCGCCAAGACCGAAATTGCCAGGCTGGATAGCGGAAAGGCCGACACTGCAAAGCCTGATGTCGCAAAGGCTTCGCCCGCGACGCCGCTGATGGCCACCCAATCGATCATGGCGCCGCCCGACCCGGCGGCCACAAAACTGATCGAACCGAGCAAGGCCCTGAACGGCATCATCGCGAGCCCGATCCCGGAGATCGTGGCGTCGGCGCCATCGACAAGCGATGACGACGACGAATCCAGCGCGCCGAAGGTCGCGCTGCAGCGGACCGAGTTCGGGGTCGATGTCGGCAGCGCCAATTCGGTGAACGGCCTGCGCGCGCTGTGGCGCGGCCTTTTGAAATCGAGATCGAACGCGCCATTGACGACGCTGCGCCCGATCATCGTCGTGAAGGAAGGCACCAACGGCCTCGGCATGCAGCTTCGGCTGGTGGCCGGTCCGTTGAACGACGCCGGCACCGCCGCCAAAATCTGCGCCGTCCTGACCGAAAACAAGCGGCCTTGCGAAACCGCGATCTTCGACGGCCAGCGGCTGTCGCTTGGACCCGACGATGCGCCGCCGGCCGCGGCCAAGCAGTCTCCGCGCCGGCGCGGCTTCGCCAAGCGGGCGGCTGTCGTCGTCGAGGAGCCGAAGAAGCCGGAAACGTCGACGACGCTGACGTCCTTCTTCAACCGAAAGAATTCGCAATAATCTTTTTGATTGCAATATGTTGCGCGAGCTTTTTTACGCGTCTCGCACCATTGACCCCGCACCGGCGCTTGTCCCCGTCGGCATTCCCGATCATATAGGCGAGATGAAAAAAACTCCGTTCCGGCTGACGCCCTATCAGGTCCAGTTTCTATTGGTGGTCGGTTTCGTGACCGTCGGCTACGCGCTCTATCTGCGCTATCTCGCCGTCGAGTTCTCGACCGTTGCGCTGGCCTGCGACGCCGGCCTGCAGACCATGCTGTGCAAGTCCCGCGCGCTCGCCACCTATCTCTTCAAGAATTCGGTATTCGGCATCGTCGCGCTCATCGTTGCGACGCTTCACGTCATGCGGCCGTCGATCGCGACGTTGACGGTCGGACTGATCGCGGCCGGATTCGGCATCGTGCTCTACAACGTCGTGTTGTCGGGAATTGCGATCGGGCTGCTTATTTTGGGATTTGCACGGCCCGCGCCCGCCACAGCGTAAGCGCCAGCAGCAGATAGATCGCGCAGGTCCACATCGACTGCCAGTTCTGGTTACCCTCGTTGAAGCCGGTAAAGAGCGCGGCCACCGCGAGCAAACCGGCAAAGGCGGATTCAGCGATCGGCCGCACGCCCTCTTTCGGCCGGTTGAGCAGCATCAGCGCCGCGAACGGCACCACCGCCATGGTCAGCGATGCGAACGGAAAATCGCGGTAACGCGGATCGAACGCAAAGCCGAGCGCGGTCTGCGCCGCAATCAACGTCGTGACGACGAGCACAAGACCCAGCAGCGCCGTCAGCACCGACAGGGTTCGGCCGTCGCGCGGCCCCAGCAGATCGAGAAACGTCGGCAGCGGCCGGCCCGACATCGCCGCGTTGGCGCAGAGCATCGGCGAGGCGATGGCCGCGGCCAGAAGCGCGCCCCATTGCAGCCAGCCGCCGATCCCGTAGCTCTCGTAGAGCATCTTGTCGGCGGCGACGCCTAGCAGCATGCCGCCGACCGTCGCCGACGTCCCGACCGCGATCCACGACGCCAGCCGCGGTTGCCACGGCCGCCGTCGTAGCGTCAGCCAGCCCGCCAGGAAGACGAAGGCGCTGAGCGCCATGCCGGATCCCATCTGCAATTTCCAGAATGGATAATTGCTGATCGGCTCGCCCGGCGGATATTTCACCGCTCGATTTCGATCGTCGATCAGGCCCCAATAGCCGCCGACGGTGCCCTCGAGCTGGCGCTTCCACGGCTGGTCGTAGGCCTCGATCAGATTGACCCGAAACTTTTCGCGCTTGGCGAGATCGAGGATTTCGGACACCACGCGCGCCTGATTGGTGCGTGACGGCAGTGCGCCCTCGCGCATCCGCCCGGCGCTCGGCCAGCCGGTTTCGCCGATCAGGATTTCCTTGCCCGGAAACGCCACCGCCATCCGCTTGCGGATGTCGTCGACGTGGCCGGCGGCGAATTTCGCCCGCACCGGCATGTCTTCCCAGTACGGGAGAATATGGATGGTGACGAAGTCGACGGCGTCATAGACCTCGCGGTTACGCAGCCAGAATTCCCAGACGTCGGCATAGGTAACGGGTACGGTGACCCGCGACTTGACCGAGCGGATATTGGCCGCGAGATCCGAGGTCGTCATCTCGCCGCGCAGCAGCACCTCGTTGCCGACCACCAGCGCCGTGATGACGCCCGGGTGTTCCTTGGTCAGTTCGATCGCGATCGCAATCTGGGCGAGGTTCTTGATCCGGTTGCTCGAGAGCCAGATTCCCTGGATGACCTTCAGCCCGACCTTGGCGGCCAGCGCCGGAACCTGATCGAGCCCGTTCTCGATCGAATAGGTCCGCACGCAGTCGGTGATCTTGGCGAGCTGCGCCAGATCCTGCGCGATCTGTTCAGCCGGGATTTGCGTGGTCGGTATCAGGGGTGTCTGCGCGCCGCGGAACGGCGCATAAGAAACGCATTGCAGCTTGGCATTGGGATCGATCGGGGCGCGCGCAAGCGTAATCGGCGTGGCAAGCCACCACCAAAGGGCTGCGATCATACCGAGCGATGACAGGAGAAGCGCCAGCGGCGTACGAAGAGAAATCAGTTCCATCCTCCGGGCGGGGACCGTCGATTAGCCGTTCACCGGCCATCTGCCAAGATGCAGCTTAACCCTATTCCCGCCCGCCCCCTGCGGCAGTTTTACCACGCTGCGATAAAGTTGTGACTTTGCTGGACAAAATCCGAAATAACCGTCATTTGAATCGCCTGAAGTCTCCGCCGCATTGGGGACCTATTTGGACGGCAAGCAAGCCAACCATCACACCAGCCGCGCCCCGCGCGGCAGGAAACAAATCGGGGAATGTATGCGTCGACGGGTGCTTGGTCCTAGAGTTTCGGTTTTGCGCCACTTCGCCGCTGCGGGCCTCATGGTGGGCATGGCCCTCCTGATCGGATCGGGCGGAGCGCTCGCCCAGAGCGGCACCCCGGCGCCGCAGGATCAGTCCGCCAAGCCGCCAGCCGCCAATGCCGCCGACGTCAACAAGGACAACCAGCGCAAGACCGACGAGTTCGTCGAGGCGTCGCAGGCCATTAATGGCCCGGCCGGAAA
>CAWBRL010000021.1:0-33629 GCA_963791165.1 uncultured Alphaproteobacteria bacterium
GCATAACACCGACGATCGGGCGGTTGGAGCCGCCGGCGGAGGTCGTCCCATCCTTGGATCGTGTGCACCGCCTCATAGCGGATGATCCGTTCGAGGATGTCGGCGGGTGACGACCAGCTAATGCGCTGCATCATCAGGAAGCCGCGGTTGAACCATGAGTACAGGAGGTGGACGAGATCGTCGTCAACGCTGGCGAGTTCTGGGGCCTTGCCGCCGTGTTCGACGAGGTCAAGGCGCATCTGGACCAGTGCACTGGTGCCACCAGGTGCGAGGTTCAGGCGTCGGAACAACTCCTGACGCGGCGGTTCGACCGCGCGGAGGAGTTCGCGTAGCTTCTTCGGGCTCGGGTTCTTGTCGTACTCGTTCCAGGCCACGCGAAGAGCTGGCTGGTCGGGTCCGAAGTCGCGGCCAAGCAGCTGGAAGAACTTGATGCGGTCAGATACGGGAAGACCCGTGTAGCGATCGAGCAGTTGACGAGCCAGGGCGACGCCGGAAGCTTCGCCCCTTCCAGACAGCAGGGCGCGGGACAGCTCTTCGATGGTGTCAGCTGATCTCTCCGAACTCTTGCGGCTGTTTTTGGCGACGTTTCGCGCGGGCGAGCGGTCGATGAGTTGGCGACCACGCTCGGCGATGCTGCCCAACATGTCTTGAAAAAATCTCGTGCTCATTGGGACCTTGATCCTTTGTGCTAGGTCACGATCATGAGGACGGCTTAAAGCCGGCCTCGGTGTCGAAAGGCCGATGCGCTAACCGGGCAGAATGAAGAGGAGCCAGACAACAATTGGTGCCACGACCGTCACCAAGGCTCCGTAACCCAGGAGTTTGCGAAAGAACGCCTGAGGGTCGATGCCCTTCGCGGTCGCGAGCACTATCGCGCCATTCGTCGAGAACGGACTTACATCAACGATGGTCGAGGATACCGCCATCGCGCCGACGAAGCCGACCGGATTCACGCCCGTGCCTGCTTGCAGGAGTGGCACCGCGAGTGGAATTAGCGAACCCAGGACCGCTGTCGAAGAAGCGAACGCCGATACTACTGCGCCGATGAAACAAAGCAGCAAAGCTGCAAATAGGGGCGACCCGAGACCCGCGACGCTGTCACCGACAAGGGCGATCGTGCCCATCTTTTCCAAAACCGTCACATAGGTGCTGACGCCCGTGATGAGCATGATCTCGGGCCAGCTCACTTGGCCGATAGCGCGCTTCTGCAGGTTCGGCGCGATGAGCGACAACCCAAGGCCGATTGTGAGTGAGACGAAGCCAATGTCCTGATTGAATGCCAACACGAGAACGGCCAAGGCGACGAGACCAGCTAACGTGAGCATCCGGTAGGCTTGGGAGCTGTTATCGGGCTCCTCGTCGGCACCAATTTCCATCAAGGGATCGCCGCGTCCCTTTTCAAGCATCCGCACTTCTGTGAGCGCTTCCGCCTCCGCATCGCCGAAGGCTTGCGGGCCCTGCTGTGCGACTGCCACTCGGACGGGGGGGACGGTGCCGGCCTCAGCAAAGTCAGCTCTTGCGGAAAGCAGTTTGCGTCCACCCATGAGAAAGAACAGGAGCAGGGATACTGCGAAGTTCACACCGAGGCTCGCGAAGAACGTAAACAGCTCGTCGACAGGGAGCCCGGCCCGCATCACAATGGTGTTGGTGATGCCGCCGTAGATGCTGATTGGCGAAAAGCCGCCGCCTTGCGCGCCGTGGATCACCAGGAGACCCATGAGCAGCGGGTTGATGTGATATTTCGCCGCGAAGCCTAGCGCGATAGGCGCGACGATTGCTACTGCAGCCGGGCTCACTGCGCCGACGGCGGTGAGGGCGGCCGTGATGCCAAACATGATCCACGGGATCGCTCCGATCCGGCCGCGCACCGCCTTGACGGCCAGCCGGACGAGCCAGTCGATCGTGCCGTTGTTCTGCGCGATCGCGAACAAGAAGGTGATGCCGACCAGGGTCAAGAATAAGCTGCCGGGAAAGCCAGCGATGATGTCTTTGCTAGACATACCGGCTGCGAGCGTGCCGACGAGAAAAGCGCCGACAAAGGCGAGGACGCCCATGTTCACCGGCCAAATGGTGGCCACCACGAACATCAGGCAGAGCGCGTAGATCGAAACCATCTGTGCTGTCATTCGGCGTTTCCTCTCAACGTTTCCTGTCGAAGAAGGCCTTGCCCTTGGCCGAGGTGTCCCCGACGACGGATGACGTAAGGCCGACTTTTTCTTATTGTTGCGCACCGAATAGGCCGCTTTGTGTTACATGTCAATAGTCTTGTATACAATAACGGTATTGAAATATCATCCTGCCTCGCTCTAGAATGCAAAAACCGTTTTCGGAGAAGGATATGCGCCGCGCCGAAACTTTAAGAGATCAACTTGAGCAGGACATCGTCACCGGGCACTTCAAGCCGGGCGAACGTCTTGATGAGCAAAGCTTGGCGGATCGGTTCGGGGTATCACGTACCCCCATCCGCGAAGCGCTTATGCAACTCGCCTCGATTGGCATGGTCGAGCTGCACGCCCGACGCGGGGCGTTCGTCGTGAGCCTTAGCCTCAAGGAGGTTGTTGAGCGTTTCGAGACGATGGCGTCGCTCGAGGGCATGTGCGGTGCCCTCGCCGCCCGAAGAATCACGGATGAACAGCGCAGCAGGCTGCTCGAGGCTCATCGAGCGTGCACCGAGGAAGCGAAGAACGGTGCCACGGACACCTACTATTACGCCAACGAGCGCTTCCACGACGCGATTTATGAGGCCTGTCATAACGCCTATCTCGCCGAGCAGGCCCGTCAGCTTCACAATCGCCTAAAACCCTATCGGCGTTTGCAACTGCGCGCTCGCCACCGGGTCGCGCATTCCCTTAACGAGCACCAGAATATCGTCGATGCGATCCTCGCTGGCGACTCTGCGAGGGCGGAGCAATGCCTCCGGGATCACATACTGATCCAGGGCGAGCGTCTATCCGACTTCATTACCAGCTTCGATGCCGCTGTAGTTGCCTAACGGTTCGAGCGCACCCGGTCTCGGTTGCAGCTCGCCGTGTTTAGCTCCTATGGATCACTCGCCGGGACCGGCACTTGTCACGATGGCATGGGTTCAAGGTATCCCTCTTCCTCGACGCCACCATCTTGATGCGCGTTGTCTCGGCCCGGGGGTCACTTCAAATCATATTCCGCTCTGAGCCGAGCAGCGATCTGCTCGACCATTTCGCGACGATCGGCATCGTCGACTGATCCTTCTTGCGTAACGGCCACCTTCCAACTGTCGCCATCAGGCTGGACGGAGATCGCCATGTCGGTCGGCCAGTCGCAGATGTCCTCCATTTCTACCTTGATAGAGGCCTCGAGTTCGGCAGCTGTTTTGCTCGGCTTTTTCATGACGGACTCTTACGGCCGATGTGCGGATATTTTCCAGGGCCAGCACTAACGAGGTTTAGAGCGACCAAGACCAACGTCTTGGCCGTATGGTTGATTTGGGTCAACGTACGCCGACCAAGAGAAGGCACAATTGGCTTGCTGAACATGGAGAACACCAATGACAAGGTTGCTTGCTGTTGCTGCCATTGCCTTAACCATCGCAACATCGTCGCAGGCTATGTCGCCCGCACCGCTTCATCAGTCGGACGGCATGACCACGCAAGTCGCGTTCTTCTGCGGACCGGGTAGAACATTGGTGGGCGGTGTTTGTATGTCCAGAGTCGCCAAACGCCAAATTCGAAGGTGTGCGGTGTGGGGTGCAGGGCACGTTTGCCGAAGGTGGTATTGAGCCAGCGTGAGTTCATCCGATGTCCGCCTTGGTCAGTGCAGACATCCATGGCCCAAGAAGGCAAACAAACTATTGCGTGCCCCTCATCGTGTGACGCTGATTACCGGTGCAGGTGCTGGAATAGGCACCGAACTGGCGCGCGTTTTTGCATCAAAACGCCATCGACTAGCACTTGTTGATCGAAGCGTAGATCGTTTGACGGCGTTGGCGGGCGAAATTGTGGCCGCGGGTGGCACGGCACCGATTTTGGTTCCTTGCGACCTTGAACACCTCGATGCTTGCGACAAAATCGCCACCACCTTGGCCACGGAAGGGGCAGAGGTTGAGTACGTCGTCAACAACGCGGGATTCGGGCTTTTTGGCAGTGCGATCGAACTGGATCGGGCAGAACAGCTCGGTATCATCGCTGTCAATATCCGCGCGCTGACCGATTTGTCTTTACGGTTTTCGGACAGCCTCATCCGGCATCGCGGAGGTATCCTCAATGTCGGCTCGCTGGCCAGCTTTCTGCCGGGCCCCGGGATGGCGGTGTATTATGCGTCCAAGGCGTATGTTCTGTCGTTCAGCGAAGCACTCCACCAGGAACTCGCTCCGTACGGAGTGCGCGTGACGACGCTCTGTCCAGGTTCGGTTTCGACGGATTTTCAAGCACGGGCTGGGATTATACCTGGGCTTGAGCATGAAATCCTCAACATCTCGGCATCTGATGTCGCGCAGGCAGGGTATCGTGGGCTGATGGCCAACAAGCGCTCCGTGTTGCCCAGTCTCGGCGCAAAGATCATTCCGTCTTTGCTTCGGTTTTTTCCTCGCGGGTTTGTCCTGGCAGCGGTCAATCGCGTTCAACCGCGACGGCGCGGATAACGCTTCACCGTCGCCACAACCATGACGCGCACGGCACGATGCCGACAAGGTCGCTCAAGTCCTGATCATCTAGACTACGTGAACATAGGTCGCGCCCAGGCCGCAGTCTCATTTCCATCCAAAGTTTGAGGATACGGCAACTTAGCGGCTCGAACAGGCACTTTGATGGCGGGCGATGTCACCGCCGCCGGAAGTTAGCTCGGGTAGCACATATCGCGTTGATTTTGACCATCAACCGATGGCTTCAAGTTTGGCAGCTGTTTTGCTCGGCTTTTTCATCGTGGTACCTCGCAGCCGGTACGCTCGTGGGTTCGGAAATTCCAAAATCAAATGACGCCAGTGCGCGCCGGTCAAACCTTAACAACTCCTTAATGGCACTTTTTGACCCCTAGATATTTCTCAAGGCAGTCTCGCGAAGCGAGACCGGGGGCGCCTGTCCATGCTCCCCGGGGGGAAAAAATTACGACCATCAGCCTGACCAAAATCTAGAAGCCCTGCCCAACGCGGCTATGGCACGCGGCCGATCATGGTCGCGTCAGCCATAACAGCGAGGCGGGTTATGAAACGTGATCTCTATGCGGAGGTATCTGCGCGCATTATTGCGCAGCTTGAAGCGGGTGCCGCCCCGTGGGTTAAGCCATGGTCGGTAACCCCGGGCGCGAATACGCCGTGCAACGCCGTATCCAATCGCCCCTACTCAGGATGCAACGTCGTTCTGTTGTGGATGGCACAGGCAGCGGGCTATCGCACGCCGCGCTTTCTGACCTTTAAGCAGGCCTTGGAGTTGGGCGGCAACGTCCGCAAAGGCGAGCGCGGCACCAAGGTCTATTTCGTCAAGCAACTGCAGGTCCGCGACCAAGGCCCGGACGATAGCTCTTCAGCGCGTCTGATCCCGATGATGCGCGAGTATACGGTTTTCAACGTCGACCAATGCGAACACCTTCCCGTGACTGCCCTTACAGGCAAACCCATGCGCATTCGCAATCCTGACGCGCGCGACGGGCTCGCCGATGCATTCCTGCATTCAACGGGCGCAGACATCCGCGAGGGCCACGGTGAAGCCTATTATGTCCCGAGCGGAGATTTTATCTGCATGCCCGCATTCGCGGGGTTCAAGGGCGCTGATCACTTCTACAATGTAGCGTTTCACGAGTTGACGCATTGGTCGGGCCATAAGTCGCGTCTCGATCGGGATTTGAAGAACCGGTTCGGCTCCCGAAACTACGCCGCGGAGGAATTGATCGCGGAGTTGGGCGCCGCGTTCCTTTGCGCAGAATTTGGCTTTGACGGGGACGTCCGAACCGCGGGCTACGTCGCCTCTTGGATCGAGCTTCTGAGAGCCGACAAGCGGGCGTTCTTTACAGCCTGCAGCAAAGCCTCCAAGGCGGCGGACTACCTACGCGGCTTGGCACTTGCCGGACCCGCTGAAAGGGCTGCGTGATGGTGGCGGGGATCCGGGAGCCGCTCTTCGACGTCCACCCGCAGACCGGCGCCGCCATCGAGGTGTTCTACGCCGACCGCACGCTGGAGACGTTCGGCAGATGCGGCGCTGGTTGGTTCTGGTGGGTCCGCCAGCGCGGTTGTTCGCCAGCCGGTCCGGCGACCGGTCCGTTTGCGACGAGCTACTCAGCCTATCGGCACGCCTTGGGGGCTGATTTGGGGGCCGAGGGAATATTTTCGACAAAATGTCGAGTGTATTCAGATAGATATTCGACTTTCGTGGCGGAGAGAGTGGGATTCGAACCCACGGTACGGTTTCCCGCACACACGCTTTCCAAGCGTGCGCCTTAAGCCACTCGGCCATCTCTCCGGAGGCCCTCTCTTGAAGGGGCAGGAACGATTTTGCAAGCGACGCCGGGCGCGGCTGTCGAAATTTCCTCAATTAATTGAATTTATTTGGTAATTCGGCGCGACCGTCATCGAGATAGGGGGGCGCGGCAGGACCTTGAACCGGAATCCCGTCACGATCGACGACCATAGTGGCAAGCCCATCGGTGGAGGACGGCATGATCATCACGCGGACGCTCTGGCTCTCGATCCTGATATCGGCGTTTGCCGGAGCGGCTGCCGGCCCGGCGATGGCGCAGGCCTGCACCCGCCAGGGCGTGGACGTGACCTGCGACGACGGACGGCGCGGGATTTTTGCAGGCGAATCGATCATCTGGGCCGACGGCACGCGATCGAACCTGGCGTCGCCGCATCCCAGCGTCATCATCGGCAATAAATCATCCGTCGTCATCGGCCCCGGCGTATTCGCCGGCTCGGGGTCGGGGAAGGGAATGGTCCCGATGGAAAATCCGAGCGCGCCGAACAAGGCGCGCTGCCCGATCCTGGATGGCGTATCCTACTGCTTTTGATTCCTGACGCGTTTTCCGACGCGAACCGGTCACCACCCCGGATCAAGTCCGGGGCAGGCTTTCGCTTGAAAACGCTTTGGCTAAAGCGCGATGAGGTTTGGATGAATCGTCATCGCGCTTTAGGTCTTTGTTTGAGCATGATCTTTTCGGAAAACCGCTGCACACTTTTCCGGATCATGCTCTAGTGATACCGCGCGCCGCCGTTGGTGACGGCGCGCAGTTGGGTCAGCGCGAGCGGCTCCGCGATGGCGGGTTCCAAAGGATCGCTATCGAGCCGGCGGTCCCATAGCGCATCGGTAAAGTCGGCGAACCATTGCTGAATGGTGCCGGCGCGCAGCTTCGTCATCATCGCTTCCCAGCGCATCCGCCGCTCCGCCAGCGGCATCGAGACGGCGACCGCGATAGTGCGCGCCATGCCGTCGATATCGTGCGGATTGACGATCAAGGCGGTGTCGAGTTCGTTGGCGGCGCCGGCGAATTTCGACAGCACCAGCACGCCCGGATCGAGCGGGTTCTGCGCGGCGACATATTCCTTGGCGACCAGGTTCATGCCGTCCTGCAGCGGCGTCACCACGCCGACCTGCGCGGTGCGATAGAGGCCCGCAAGCACGGCCTGGCCATAGCCCTTGTTGAGATAGCGGATCGGCGTCCAGTCGACTTCGCCATGAAGGCCGTTGACGTCGCTGACCAGCTTCGCAACATCGTTCTGCAGATTGCCGTAGGCCTCGATCGCGCCGCGCGACGGCGTCGCGATCTGCAGCAGCGAAACCGAGCGCGCCAGCGACGGATGCAGGGTCCACATCCGGTCGAAGGCCTTGATGCGGTTGATCAGGCCCTTGGAATAATCCAGCCGGTCGACGCCGATCGCGAGCTTCTCGCCGTTCAGGCTGCGCCGCAGCCGGGAGACATCCGGATGGGTCGAGGCCTTGGCGGCGAGCTGGGCGAACTGCTGGGGATCGATGCCGATCGGGAAAACAGAGGCGCGGGTTCGGCCATGGCGCGAATGGACGATGCCACCACGCACGACGAGCCCGAGATCCTGCTCCGCGTATGACAGGAAATTCTCGCAATCTTCCTCGGTCTGGAAACCGATCAGGTCATAGGCCAGCATCGCCTCGATCAGCTCGCGATGATGCGGCACGCCTGATATCACGGAACGCGTGGGCCACGGCGTATGCAGGAAGAAGCCGAGCGGCTGCGTGACGCCGAGATCGCGCAGCTCCGCACCGAGCGCGAGGAAATGATAGTCCTGGATCCAGAACGCCGACTCCGGCTTCTGGAATCGCAGCAGCGCGCGCGCCATGAAGGCGTTCACTTCGCGATAGCTGACATAGTCTTCCTGCGAAGCGCGAATGAGATCGGCGCGCGAATGCAGCGCCGGCCACAAAGCCGAATTTGCGAACCCTTCGTAATAGCCGCCGTAATGCGCCGCCGGCAGATCGAGCATCGCCAGCGCGCCGGTTCCCAGTGCCTCGATTTCCGCGAAAGGTTCCTTCTGGTTCCCGTCGCGGACCCTTCCGCTGGAACCGACCCAGATCGCGCCCGACTTCTCCACGATCGGCAGCAGCGCCGCTGCCAGTCCCCCCGTCATGGGTTCGTTCGGCTTTCCACGCGAAACGCGATTAGAGACGACGACGAGGTTCACAAGTCCCCTCCTGTTGGTGCGCGTGTTAACAACCATTCATCAATATGGTTCCTGAGCAACCTTTCAACGAATTGAAACCAAATTCGGGCTGCGGTGCGGAGGAACTCACCGGAACTCACGAAAAATAAAATTCACCGTGAACCTCGGCAGCAAGCGCGAAAATTTGTGTTCGAAACCGGACCAGACCGGAAACATTATGGCGAGCTTGCGTCGCTTTCGTCATCAAGCAGGTGTGCGAGGAACTCGCGCACATCGCTCGGCGCGTCGAAGTGGCCGGCCACACCCCTTGCGCGACGGCCGACCGAGAATGCGAGGCCATCGAAGTCCGGCATGATCGCAAACACCGTCTCGTCGGTGACGTCGTCGCCGATGAAGAGTGGACGGCGGCCCTTGAACGGTTCACGCGTCATCAACTCGAGCACGCCGCTCGCCTTGGTGAAACCGGAATGCTTGATCTCGCAGACGCATTTCCCCGGCAACACCTCGATCGGCGCGTTGGGCAGGTCGGCCCTGATCAGCGACACCGCTTCATAGATCGCCTTCTCCGCATGCGGCGCGAGGCGATAATGCAGCGCGAGCGAATAGCCCTTGTCTTCGAGCAATATCCCCGGGCTCAGCTTCGCGATGGCAGCGAGGCGTCGCTTCAATTCCTTGTCCATCGGCGGCGCGTGCGCGGCCACCGAATCGCTGTCCGGTTCGATCCGCATTTCAGCGCCATGGCCGCCGACGGCCGCAAACACATCGGGCGCGAAAATCAGATCGATGTCGTTGAGCGAACGGCCGCTGACCAGCGCCAGCGCGCCATTGGTTCTCTCGACCAGGCGATTGAGCGTCTTCACCAATCCCGGCGGGACCCAGACTTCGCGCGGCGTCGGCATCAGGTCGAGCAGCGTGCCGTCGATGTCGAGCAGGATTGCGGTTTCGCTGAGATGCGGCACAAGCGAGCGCGGCACAGGCACGGTTTCCGGCGCAGCCTCGTTGTCGTCAGCGATATCGTCTTGCAATGCCATTTCGGCCAGATCCTGGTTCATCTCATCCTACTCCACAAAAGCCAGCGGCGGTGCGACAGATTCGAGCGATTTGCGCTCGGCCGCGACGGCGTACCGCCACGCGACCGCCGCGGCCACGATCATCAAGGCCGACCCGAACAGGTAGCCCGCGAAAACGCTGTTGCGCGATCCGGTATCGATCAGCGCACCGAACAGGGCCGGCCCGGCCACGCCGCCAATTCCGGTACCGATCGCGTAGAACAGCGCAATGGCCAGCGCCCTCACCTCCAGCGGAAACGTCTCGCTGACGGTGAGATAGGCGGCACTCGCCGCCGGCGAGGCAAAGAAGAAGATCACCATCCAGGCGATCGTCTGGGTCTGCGCGGTGAGTACGCCGATCGAGAACAGGTAACCTGAAAGCGCGAGCAGCAGACCCGAGATACCATAGGTCACCGTGATCATCGTGCGGCGGCCCAGCGTATCGAACAGCCGGCCGAGCAGCAGCGGCCCGAGGAAATTTCCCGCCGCGAACGGCAGGATGTACCAGCCGACATGATTTGCCGGGATGCCGAAGAAATCGGTCAGCACCAGCGCGAAGGTGAAGAAGATGGCGTTGTAGAAGAACGCCTGCGCGCCCATCAGCACCAGTCCGACCACCGAGCGCGTCCGGTAGGTCGTGAACAGCGTCCGCGCCACTTCGCCAAGCGGCGTGTGGCTGCGCATCTTCAGCCTGATTTTCGGCAAGCACCTCGTCCGCCTGATGGTCCGGATGAAGCGTCGCCGCCTTCTCGATGTCGTCGACGATGGCGTGCGCCTGCTCAGGGTGGCCATGGACCATCAGCCAGCGCGGGCTTTCCGGAATCCACATCCGCATCACGAATACGATCAGGCCGAGGCCCGCGCCAATGAGATAGGCCAGCCGCCAGCCATGGTCCGGCGCAAACAGCTTGGGATCGAGCAGCACGATGGCGGCGACCGCGCCGATCGCAGCACCAATCCAGAAACTTCCGTTGATCACGAGATCGGTCCAGCCGCGATAGCGCGCCGGCACCAGTTCCTGGATCGTCGAATTGATCGCGGTGTATTCGCCGCCGATACCGGCGCCGGTCAGGAAGCGAAACAGCGCATAACTTGCCACGCTCCAGGACAACGCCGTCGCCGCGGTCGCCGTCAGATAGACCGCCAGCGTGATGAAGAACAGTTTCTTGCGTCCGATGCGGTCCGTCAGCCAGCCGAAGCCGAGCGCGCCGAGCACGGCACCGGCGAGATACGCGCTGTTGGCCAGCCCGACGTCGAAATTCGAAAACTGCAGCGTCGGGCTTTCCTTCAACGCACCCGACAGCGCGCCTGCCAGCGTGACCTCCAGCCCGTCGAGGATCCAGGTGATGCCGAGCGCGAGCACGACGCGGGTGTGAAAGCCGCCCCAGCGCAGCCGATCGAGCCGCGCCGGTATGCTGGTCTCGATGACGCGATCATTGTCCTGGGTCAGCGGCGCAGAAGCCGCGGCGCTCTCATCCACTGCCGCACCACGCCGTATCGCTTTTACATCCATCGGAATTGGACCAATGAGAAACGCCCCGGAACGCCCCAGCCCCAGGGTTGTCTAGCTGAATTGCGGCAAACGTGACGCCCGCTGCGGAGATAACGCCGCGACGGCGCGGGGGTTCCGATGGCTTTCGGACAGCGAAATTGCATGGCTGTTGTCATATCTCGCGAAGGCTGAGCATCCCGCTAAGCCGCGATCCATCTGCGTCATTGCGAGCGCAGCGAAGCAATCCATGGTGCCGCATCAAGAAAGAATGGATTGCTTCGCTGCGCTCGCAATGACGGAAGGCGGTGCCACGTCCCATCGAATTGTCATACCCCGCGAAGGCGGGGTATCCAGTACGCCGCGGCTTCTCGATTGATCGCTGCCGTCTCTGGAATACTGGATCATCCGCCGGGTCAAGTCCGGGCGACGATCGGCCGACCCGGTGACGGATGATGACGCCGTCTTGACGCTTCGCTCGCTACGACGATCTGCTGTGTGCTCCTCACGCCGCCCTGATATTCGCCATGAAGCGATCGAGCTCTTCGCGCAGGCGCGTGCTTTCGCTCGACAGGCTGCGCGCGGAATTGAGCACTTCCTCGGAAGCCGAGCCGGTTTCGGTCGCGCCGCGGTTGACCTGCATGACGTTGGCGGCGGCTTCCTGCGTGCCTTGCGCGACGTTCTGGACGCTGCGGGCGATTTCCTGCGTCGCCGAACTCTGCTGCTCGACCGCACTGGCGATCGTCGAGGCGATGTCCGAGATCTTGCCGATGGTGCCGCCGATCTCCTTGATGGCGGCGACCGATTCCTGGGTTGCGCCCTGCATGCCCGAGATGTGATTGGAGATTTCGTCGGTCGCTTTCGCGGTCTGGCTGGCGAGCGACTTGACCTCGGACGCGACCACCGCAAAGCCGCGGCCGGCGTCGCCAGCGCGGGCGGCCTCGATGGTGGCGTTCAGCGCCAGCAGATTGGTCTGCTCGGCGATCGCCGTGATCAGCTTGACGACGTCGCCGATCTCCTGCGCGGCACGCGACAGCTTGCCGATGCGGCCGTCGGTCTGTTCGGCCTGGCGGACCGCGGCCTCCGCGATCTGGCTGCTTTCCTTGACGCGCCGGCCGATCTCGTCGACGGATGCCGACAATTCATCGGTCGCGGACGCCACCGATTGCATGTTGCTGGAGGCTTCTTCCGAGGCGCCGGCGACCTGGCTCGACAGGCTCTGGGTGGTTTCGGCGGTGCGTGTGAGTGTTCCCGCCGCAGCTTCGAGCTGCACGGCGGACGATGAAACGTTGGCGACGATGGCGCCGACCGCGGCCTCGAAATCGTCCGCAAAACGTATCAGTTCGGCGCGGCGCGCGGTGCTCGCCGCCTTGTTCTGCGCTTCCTGGGTGGCGGCATCGCGCTCGGCGCGGGCGACAGCCTGCACCTTGAATTCCTCCACCGCGCCCGCCATCTCGCCAACTTCGTCCTTGCGGCCGAGGCCGGGCAGAACGACATCGAAATGGCCGGCGGCAAGTTCGCGCATCGCGTTGCACATCTTCGTCATCGGCCGGGAAATGCCCTTGCCGAGGAAGAAGGCCCAGACGCAGCCGAGCAGGAAGCCGCCCGCCGCCAGCATCAGGATCAGCCGTTCGGTTTCGGCGATGGCGGCATCCGACTCGGCATCGAGCCGCTTCTGATCGGCCAGCAGGTCCGACTTCATCGCCGCCGAGCCCTTGTTGATGGCCGCGGCCGACTCCGTCATCTCCTGCGTCAGCTCCTCGATCTCCTTGGCATTGTCGATCAGCTTGGCGAGCGACTGCCGGTATTCCTCCAGCATGCCCGAGACTTCCTTGATCCCTTCCTGGATCTTCGGATTGGGCGACGAAATCGCCTTCAGCGAGTTCTCGACGAATTTCAGGCGCGCCAGCGCGTTGGCCGCGATCGTCTTGTCGGAATTGACCACGAACGTATTGGCGGCCGCCGTCACCGCCTGAAACTGCTCGATCACCTTCTTGGAGCCCAGCGTGATCAGCTGCAGTTCGGATTCCTCGGCATTGCTCGGCAGGTCGTCGAGCTTGTAGCGCAGCGAGTTGCCGGTGCGGCTGAGCTGGTTCTGGGTGATCCGCGCGCTCTCTTCCTTGACCTTGAGGATGTCGGCGAAAATCTTGGTGAAGGCGCGGAACTCGCGCTCGAGTTTCGCGACCTGTTCGAGCCGTCCGGGATTGGTGGTGCCCTTCATCGAGGCGATGATGGCGTCCTTCAGGCCGGCCTCCGCCGCCAGTGCCGCCTTGCCGTCCTCTTCCTTGCCGGTGGCCACGAAATGGCGGGCCAGCGCCCGGTAGGAGATCAGCTCGCGATCGATGTCGCGCGCCAGATCGGCCTCCTGCACGCTGCGCCGGTAGGCGTCGACGACGACGGAAACCCGCTCGAAACCGAGATAGGCAAAGCCCATGCTGCCGGCCGAAATCGCCAGCACCACGGCAAAGCCGAGCATGATCTTGGAGCGAAACCGCAGGGTCGGGAGCTTGATCGACGAACCGCCACGTCCTGGAAATCCCACCGCAACCCCCCGTTTTCATTCTGAAAAGCAGGCATCGGGAGGCCCCCGCCTCCCGAGTGCAGTGCGCAAAGTTAAGGCAGAATGGATAAAGCTGGGTAAATCCGTGCCGAATTCCGTCGGACTGTTGAGTTGGGAAGCCGACGAAGCCACCGGCTGTCATGGGCCGGGCGCAGGCTCCGGACGGCGATACCCGGCCATGACGAGCAATGCTGCGCCAAGCGATGTCATCATAAAGACCGGGCCGCCTAAAATCCTAGTTGCATGTTCCCGCTCCGCTGTTTCTAATTGGAATAATTACAAAACATCGGGAGGTACCACGCGTGTCGACAGTCAAACTGACGGTAAACGGCAAGGCCGTCTCGGCCGAGGTCGAGGACCGGACGCTTCTCGTCCATCTCCTGCGCGACCATCTGAACCTGACCGGCACCCATGTCGGCTGCGACACCAGCCAGTGCGGCGCCTGCGTCGTCCACATCGACGGCAAAGCCGTAAAATCCTGCACGGTCATGGTCGGCCAGGCCGCCGGCTCCAACGTCACCACCATCGAGGGCATTGCCAAGGGCGACGAACTGCACCCGATGCAGGCGGCGTTCCGCGACAATCACGGCCTGCAGTGCGGCTACTGCACCCCCGGCATGATCATGTCGGCGATCGATATTGTGCACCGCCACAGCGGCCAGCTCGACGAGGAAACCGTCCGGCAGGAGCTGGAAGGCAACATCTGCCGCTGCACCGGATACCACAACATCGTCAAATCGGTGCTGGATGCAGCCGGCCGCATGAAGGTCGCGCAGGCGGCGGAATAGCTGCCGCAGGCTAACAGTTTTCCGAATTCAAGACCGCGTTTCGATGGAAATGGCGGAAACGAAAACTCCGGTCGGGAGGACAGGACATGGGCGTTGAAGGCATTGGCGCAAGCGTGGTGCGCAAGGAAGATCGCCGTTTCATTACCGGCAAGGGACGTTACGTCGACGACATCAAAATTCTGGGCATGACGCACGCGGATTTCGTCCGCAGCCCGCACGCCCACGCCAGGATCAAGAGCGTCGACACCTCAGAGGCGATGAAGATGCCGGGCGTGGTCGGCGTGCTGACCGGCCAGCAGATCGTCGACGACAAGATCGGCAACCTGATCTGCGGCTGGGCCATCACCTCCAAGGACGGCACCGGGATGAAGATGGGCGCATGGCCGGCGATGGCGCCGGAAACCGTGCGTTTCGTCGGACAGGCGGTCGCGGTGGTGATCGCCGAGACCAAGAACCAGGCCAGGGACGCGGCCGAGGCCGTGGTCGTCGATTACGAGGAGTTGCCGGCCGCATCAGACATTCGTGCGGCGATCAAGCCGGGCGCGCCGCAATTGCACCCGGAGGCACCGGGCAACGTGATCTACGACTGGACCATCGGCGAGGAAGCCGCAACGGACGCGGCGTTCAAGTCGGCGGCCAATATCGTCTCGCTCGACATCACCAACAACCGCCTGGTTCCGAACGCGATGGAGCCGCGCGCGGCGATCGCGGAATATAACGAGCCGGAAGAGCACTTCACGCTCTACACGACGTCGCAGAATCCGCATGTCGCCCGCCTCGTGCTGTCGGCGTTCTACAACATCGCGCAGGAGCACAAGCTGCGGGTGGTGGCGCCCGATGTCGGCGGCGGCTTCGGCTCAAAGATCTTCATCTACCCTGAGGAGATGGTGGCGCTGTGGGCGTCGAAGAAGGTCGGACGTCCGGTGAAGTGGACCGGCGACCGCACCGAGGCCTTCCTGACCGACGCGCATGGCCGCGATCACCTTACCAAGGCGGAGATGGCGTTCGACAAGGACAACAAGGTCACCGGCTTGCGCGTAAAAACCTACGCCAATCTCGGCGCCTACATGTCGCTGTTCTCGTCCTCGGTGCCGACCTATCTCTACGCGACGCTGCTGTCGGGCCAGTACAACATCCCGAACATCTTTGCCGAGGTGATCAGCGTCTACACCAACACCGTGCCGGTCGACGCCTATCGCGGCGCGGGCCGCCCCGAGGCGAGTTTCGTGGTGGAACGGCTGATGGAGACGGCGGCGCGGCAGTTGAAGGTCGATCCGGCCGAACTGCGCCGCAAGAACTTCATCACGCAGTTTCCGCACCAGACGCCGGTGATCATGGCCTATGACATCGGCGACTTTAATGCCTCGCTCGACTCCGCGATGAAGGCGATCGATTACGCGGGCTTCCCGGGGCGCAAGGCGAAAGCCAAGGCCGAAGGCAAGCTGCGCGGCATCGGCGTCTCCTGCTACATCGAGGCCTGCGGCATTGCGCCGTCGAAAGCGGTCGGCAGCCTCGGCGCCGGCGTCGGCCTGTGGGAATCCGCCGAGGTGCGCGTCAATCCGGTCGGCACCATCGAGGTTCTGACGGGGTCGCACAGCCACGGCCAGGGCCATGAGACCACCTTCTGCCAACTCATCGCCGAGCGTCTTGGCATTCCGATCAGCCAGGTGCAGATCGTCCATGGCGACACCGATAAAGTGCAGTTCGGCATGGGCACTTACGGCTCGCGCTCGGCGGCGGTTGGTCTCACCGCGATCCTGAAGGCAATGGAGAAAGTCGAGGCCAAGGCCAAGAAGATCGCGGCCCATGCGCTCGAGGCATCCGAGAACGACATCGTGATCGAGAACGGCGAGTTCAAGGTCACCGGCACCGACAAGTCGATCGCGCTGCCGATGGTCGCGCTCGCCGCCTACACCGCGCACAATCTGCCCGACGGCATGGAGCCGGGCCTGAAGGAAGGCGCGTTCTACGACCCGACCAACTTCACCTTCCCGGCCGGCGCCTACATCTGCGAAATGGAAGTGGATAGCGCCACCGGCAAATCCACCTTCGTCAACTTCGTGGCGGCGGACGATTTCGGGCGGCTGATCAATCCGATGATCGTCGAAGGCCAGGTCCATGGCGGTCTTGCCCAGGGCATCGGCCAGGCGTTGCTTGAAGGCGCGGTGTACGACAGTTCAGGCCAGTTGCTGACGGCCTCGTTCATGGACTACTCGATGCCGCGCGCCGACGACCTGCCGTCGTTCAAGCTGTCGCACACCACGACGCTGTGTCCGGGCAATCCGCTCGGCGTCAAGGGCTGCGGCGAGGCCGGCGCGATCGGCGCATCGGCGGCGGTGATCAACGCCATCACGGATGCCATCGGCAACAACAACCTCGAAATGCCCGCGACGCCCGATCGCGTCTGGCATGCGATTCACGGTTGAGAGGGAGCACGAACCATGTACCAGACAACTTACCATCGTCCTTCCTCGGTCGACGAAGCTGTGGCGATTTTCGCCAAGGGGTCGGAATCGAAATATCTGGCCGGCGGCCACACCCTGATCCCCGTGATGAAGCAGCGGCTGGCCTCGCCATCCGACGTGATCGATCTCGGCAAGATCAAGGAACTGGTCGGCATCGAAGCCTCAGGCGACACGCTGACGATCAAGGCGGCCACGACCTATTTCGACATCATGCAAAGCGCCGATGTGAAGAAGTCGATTCCAGCGATCGCCTACCTCACCTCGGTACTCGGCGACCCCGCGGTGCGCCATCGCGGCACGATCGGCGGCTCGATCGCCAACAACGACCCGGCGGCGGATTTTCCCGCAGCCCTGGTTTCGCTCGGCGCCACGGTAAAGACCAACAAGCGCTCGATCCCGGCGGACGATTTCTTCAAGGGCCTGTTCTCCACGGCGCTCGAGGATGGCGAGATCATCACCGCCGTGTCGTTCCCGATCCCGGCGAAGGCGGGCTATGCCAAGTTTCGCCACCCCGCCTCGCGTTTCGCGCTGACCGCCGTGTTCGTGACCAAAACCAAATCTGGTGACGTCCGTGTCGCGGCGACCGGCGCCTCGCAAGACGGCGTCATGCGGGTACCGGCGATCGAGGCGGCGCTGAAGGCCAACTGGTCGGCGGGAGCGATCGACGGCGTGAAGGTTTCCGCGAGCGGCCTGATGAGCGATATCCACGGAACTTCGGACTATCGCGCTAATCTGATCAAGGTGATGGCGCAGCGTGCGGTGACCGCCGCAGGCTGAGCTAGCTGTCCTGAACACACAACTTCTCGATGCGAGCGGCGCGCAGCAATGCGCGCCGCTTCGCATTTTGGTCCGATTCTCGGCAAAAGAACTTGCCATGGTCTCGCTTCGGCGAGACAATTTAGCTAATCAACTAATTAAGACACTTCCTCGGGGAGAGAAAACAAGTGCTCGACAAACCAGCCGCCCAATCCGCCACCCGCACCTCCGGCCCGCTCGCCGGTTTCCGCATCGTCGAATTCGCCGGCATCGGTCCGGGTCCCTTCGCCTGCATGCTGCTGGCGGATATGGGCGCCGAGGTCGTTACGCTTGACCGCGTCGGCGCCGGCAAGAATTTGAAGGCGGTCGCGGTGCGCGGCCGCAAGGTGATCGAGCTTGATCTGAAGGACAAGGCCGCCATCGCGCAGGTGCTCGACCTGCTTGCCGGTGCGGACGCGCTGATCGAAGGTTTCCGCCCCGGCGTGATGGAACGTCTCGGCCTCGGCCCCGATGTCGTGCTCGCGCGCAATCCAAAGCTGGTCTATGGCCGCATGACCGGTTGGGGCCAGGAAGGCCCGCTGGCGAACGCCGCCGGCCATGACATCAACTACATCTCGATCACGGGCGCGCTCGCCGCGATCGGCACCAAGGAGAAGCCGGTGCCGCCGCTCAACCTCGTCGGCGATTTCGGCGGCGGGGCGCTTTATCTCGTGGTCGGCGTGCTCGCCGCGATGCTGGAAGCCTCGAAGTCCGGCAAGGGCCAGGTGGTGGACACCGCGATGTGCGACGGCGCGGCATCGCTGATGTCGATGTTCTTCGACATGCGCGCGAGCGGGCGCTGGACCGAGGGCCGCGACCAGAATTTTCTCGACGGCGGCGCGCATTTCTACGGCGTCTATGAATGCTCCTGCGGCAACTTCATTTCGATCGGCTCGATCGAACCGCAGTTCTACGCGCTGCTGCGCAAACATGCCGACCTGACCGATGCCGATTTCGACGCGCAGATGGACCGCAAGGCGTGGCCGGCGCTGAAGGAAAAGCTGACGAAAGTCTTCAAGAGCAAGTCGCGCGCGGATTGGTGCAAGGTAATGGAAGGCACCGACATCTGCTTCGCGCCGATCCTGACCATGGCGGAAGCGCCTGATCATCCGCACATGGCGGCCCGCAAGGTGTTCGTCGAGCGCCACGGCGTGACGCAGCCCGCGCCGGCGCCGCGATTCTCGCGGACGCCGTCGGCGATCAGGGAGCCGGAGGTGGCCGACTATCGGCGACGTCACAAGCGCGTGGAAAGCGGGGAGGTAATTCCCTCCCCGTCGTCCCGGCGAACGCCGGGACCCATAGCCACAGGATTTAATTGGTGAGACGCAACTGACTCCAGCGCAAAATCGCGAGATCACGCGGTATGGGTCCCGGCTCAAGGCCGGGACGACAGCAAGCTACGCCGCGTTATCCACCTTCAGAACGCCGCGGCGGATCTGATCTTCCTCGATCGATTCGAACAGCGCCTTGAAATTGCCCTCGCCGAAGCCGTCGTCGCCCTTGCGCTGGATGAATTCGAAGAAGATCGGCCCGATCGCGTTCGCTGAAAAAATCTGCAGCAGCACTTTTGTCTGGCCGCCATCGACCACGCCCTCGCCATCAATGAGAATGCCGTTGCGCTGCAGGCGCGCGAGATCCTCGCCGTGCTGCGGCAGGCGCGCATCGATCTTCTCGAAATAGGTAACGGGCGGCGACGGCATGAACGGCAAACCGTCTGCGCGCAGCGTCTCGACGGTGCGATAGATGTCGCCCGCACCACAGGCGATGTGCTGGATGCCCTCGCCGCGATAGACGTTGAGATACTCCTCGATCTGCCCGGAATCGCCCGCATCCTCATTGATCGGAATCCGGATCTTGCCGTCCGGGCTGGTCAGCGCGCGCGAGAACAGGCCGGATGCGCGGCCTTCGATATCGAAGAAGCGAATCTGGCGGAAGTTGAACAGCTTTTCGTAGAAGCCGGTCCACACATCCATGCGGCCGCGATGGACGTTGTGGGTGAGGTGATCGATGTAATACAGCCCCGCGCCCGCGGGCCGCGGATCTTTCGCGCCGAGCCATTCGAACTCGGTGTCATAGGCCGAACCCTTGGCGCCGTAACGATCGACGAAATAAAGCAGACTGCCGCCGATGCCCTTGATGGCGGGAACGTCGAGCGTCTTCTGCGCCGAAGGCACATCGGCCGGCTCCGCGCCGAGCGACAAGGCGCGCTCATAGGCCTGCTTCGCGTCGACCACGCGGAACGCCATCGACGGCGCGCAGGGGCCATGCGCGGCAACGAAGCCATGGCCATGGGTGCCCGGCGCCTCGTTGACGAGATAGTTGATATCGCCCTGGCGATAGACGGTGATCTTTTTGGTCCTGTGGCGGGCGACCGGCGCATAGCCCATCAGCTTGAACAGCGCGTGCAATTCCTCGGGCCGCGGGTGGGCGTATTCGACGAACTCGAAACCGTCGGTGCCCATCGGGTTGTCGGCGTTGATGGTGGCGGCCGGCGCGTCGTGCGGAAATGGACCCATGGCAAATCTCCCGAAATTGATCTGGATCAATATCGGTCGAATCGGGCGCAAAGTGCATGCAAATAGACGTGCATTCAGCTATAGTGATGCACACTTTGTGCATGGAAATGGCAGTTTACGCATGATCTCGGTGGACGCCTTCGACCTCAAGATGCTGGCCGCGCTGCAGGACGACGGCCGGCTGACCAACCAGCAACTGGCCGATCTCGTCGGCCTGTCGGCCTCGCAATGTTCGCGGCGGCGGATGCGGCTGGAGGAGGAAAAGGTGATCGCGGGCTACCACGCCGATCTCGCCGGCGAAGCGCTCGGCTTCAACCTGATCGCCTTCATTCACATCACGCTGGCGACGCATTCGCCCGACAACGCCAAGAAATTCCGCGCGCTGGTCAACCGCGTCGACGACATCCAGGAGGCGTATTCGCTGACCGGCGACGCCGATTACGTGCTGAAGGTCGTGCTGCGCGACCTGAAGGATCTCTCCGGCCTCGTCAACGACGTGCTGATGCCGCACCAGAGCGTCGCGCATGTGCGCTCGTCGATCGTGCTGGACCGGCTGAAGGAGAGCGCGAGGCTGCCGCTACGAAGCTGGCGTGGCCCAAATTGAGGGAAATTCGTCATTCGCTTCCGCGGTATGATCTGCGATCATCCGTTTACACCAACGTACGAGACGACCATGGCGCTGCAACTTCGGCCGAACTGCGAATATTGCGACAAGGACCTGCCGCCGAACGCGCGGACGCGCGGATCTGTTCCTACGAATGCACGTTCTGCGCGGATTGCGTCGAGACCAAGCTGCACAATGTCTGCCCGAACTGCGGCGGCGGTTTTGAACGGCGGCCGATCCGGCCTGCCACCGAGCGGCGGCCCGGCGTGTGCGTGACGAAGCAGCTGCCGTCGGACAAGCGGGTGCATTTGAAATACAGCGTCGAGGATGTCGCGGCGCATTGCGCGCGGCTGCGGGATATTCCGCCGCAGGAGCGATGAACCATCCGCGTCATTGCGAGGAGCGCCAGCGACGAAGCAATCCACACTTTCTTTGCGGCACCATGGATTGCTTCGCTTCGCTCGCAATGACGGGGAGAGAGTGTCACCCCGCCGCCAGAATCGTCCCCTCGACCTCGCCGAAGCCGACGCGATAGCCGTCGCCCTGGCACCAGCCGCGCATGACGAGCGAATCGCCGTCCTCCAGGAACGTCCGTTTCACGCCGCCGGGCAGGTCGACCGGCTCGGTGCCGTTCCAGCTGATTTCCAGCAGGCTGCCGCGCTGGTCCTTTTCCGGACCCGAGATGGTGCCGGACCCCAGGAGATCGCCGACATTCATGGCGCAGCCGGAGGAGGCGTGGTGCACGAGTTGCTGCACCGACGACCAGTACATGTATTTGAAATTGGTGCGGCTGATATTCGCGGCTTCGTTCATCGGCGCCGCGCGCAGGGCCACCTCGAGCGCCATGTCGTAATTGTTCGGCTGCGCCTGCTGCAGATAGGGCAGCGGTTTCGGGTCCTGCGCGGGACCGTGCAAGCGAAACGGCTCCAGCGCCTCGCGCGTCACCACCCATGGGCTGATCGACGTGCCGAATGCCTTGGCCTGGAACGGCCCGAGCGGCACATACTCCCATTGCTGGATGTCGCGCGCGCTCCAGTCGTTGAGGATGACAAAGCCGAAGATCATTTCTTCGGCCTGCTTCTCGGTGAGCATTTCGCCCATCGCTGACGGCTGGCCGACCACCACGCCCATTTCGAGTTCGAAATCGAGCCGCTTGCACGGCCCGAAGCTCGGCACATCAGCCGTCGGCGGCTTCAACTGCCCGCGCGGCCGCCGAACGGGAGTGCCGCTGACGACGACGGTCGAGGCGCGGCCATTGTAGCCGATCGGCATGTGCAGCCAGTTCGGCTGCAAGGCATTGTCCTTGCCGCGGAACATCACGCCGACATTGGTGGCGTGCTCCTTCGAGGAATAGAAATCGGTGTAGCCTGAGACGGCGAATGGCATATGCAGCTTGACGTCGGCCATCGGCACCAGCGCACGCTTGCGCAGCTTCTCGTTGTCGCGCAGTTCCGGATAATCGTGCCGCAGAAGCTCGCTGATTCGCGCGCGCGTGTTCGACCACACCGCTGGCCCCAGCGCCATGAACGGATTGAGCTGCGATGCTGCAAAGACCGCGGGCTCGACAACGTCGAACCGGCAGTCCTGTGCGAGCTGCCAGAGATCGAGCACGTAATCGCCGATCGCGACGCCGACGCGCGGGGCAAGGCCGTCCTTGGCGGAGAAGATGCCGTAGGGGAGGTTCTGGATCGGGAAGTCGGAGGAGGGAGCGACTTCGATGAAGGAGCGGAGCTTGGGGTCGTTGGGGTGGGGCACAGTATCTCTCCGATTGTACATCGTCATGGCCGGGCTTGACCCGGCCATCCACGAGTTCTCTTTGCTGCCTTAAGACGTGGATGCCCGGGACAAGCCCGGGCATGACGGAGTGTTTGGATGGCACGCGGGACCTCTCACGGCTTGTTCGGATCGAACCTTTTCTCCAGGCCCTTCCAGCAATCCGCATAATCATCCTGCAGGGTCGCCGATTTCGCCGCATGCTTGGTGACACGCTGCGGATATCGCGTTTCGAACATGAAAGCCATGGTGCCGGTCAGCTTCACCGGTTTCAACTCGCTGTTGCTGGCGTGATCGAAGGCTTCGCGGTCGGGGCCGTGCGGCAGCATCATGTTGTGCAGCGAGATGCCGCCGGGGACGAAGCCTTGCGGCTTGGCGTCGTAGACGCCGTAGATCAGCCCCATGAACTCGCTCATGATGTTCATGTGATACCAGGGCGGGCGGAAGGTGTTTTCGGCGACCGCCCAGCGCTCCGGGAAGATGACGAAATCGATGTTGGCGGTGCCCGCGGTTTCCGACGGCGAGGTCAGCACCGTGAAGATCGAGGGATCGGGATGGTCGAAACCGATGGCGCCGATCGGCGAGAAGGTGCGCAGGTCGTATTTGTAGGGCGCATAATTGCCGTGCCAGGCCACCACGTCGATCGGCGAATGCGGCAGCGTCGTCTTGAACAGCGAGCCGCCCCACTTCACGTAGAGTTCGGTCGGCGTGTCCTTGTCCTCATAGGCCGCGACGGGCGTGAGGAAGTCGCGCGAATTGGCGAGGCAGTTGGCGCCGATCGGCCCCCGTTCGGGCAGCGTGAACGCGCCGCCGTAATTCTCGCAGAGATAGCCGCGCGCGGGGCCGTTCGGAATCTCGGCGCGGAATTTCACGCCGCGCGGGATCACGGCGATCTCGCCGGGCTCGATGTCGATCCGGCCGAATTCGGTGACGAGGCGCAGATTGCCCTGCTGAGCCACGAACATCATCTCGCCGTCGGCATTGTAGAAATGCTGATCGACCATCGATTTGGTGATGAGATAGACGTGCGCGGCCATGCCTCCCTGCGTATTGGCGTCACCCGCCGTGGTCATGGTCTGCACGCCCTGCAGGAAGGTCGTGTCCTCCTTCGGGATCGGCGCGGGGTCCCAGCGCAGCTGCTCGACCATGATCTCCTGCTCATGGCACGGCGCGGTGCGCCACAGCCCGGCATCGACCTTCGCAAAACGCCCCGAATGCTTGACCGAGGGACGAATGCGATAGAGCCAAGACCGTTCGTTGCTGCCGCGTGGCGCCGTGAACGGCGAGCCGGAGAGTTGTTCGGCATAGAGCCCGTAGGCACAGCGCTGCGGCGAGTTGCGGCCCATCGGCAGCGCGCCGGGCAAGGCCTCGGTCTCAAAGCTGTTGCCGAAGCCGGACATGTAGCCCGGCGTCAATTGCGCGGTGCTTCGAACGATCGCATCAGGCGAGGTGTTGATATTCATGGTCATCCTCCTCCTTGCAGGGCGGCCCACATTTCCTGGTCGCGCTTGTCGGTCCAGATCACGGGATCGTCGATCCCCGACGCCTCGTCGAACGCGCGCGAGACGTTGAACGGCAGGCAGTGCTCGTAGATGGCGAAGCTGGAGAATTTCGGATCCATCACCTCGCGCGTCGCCGCCATCGATTCCTTCAGATTGCGGCCTCTGGCGACCGAGGTCTCCGCCGCACCATAGAGCGAGGTGACGAAATCGCGCGTCATCGCGATGGCGTCGCGCCCGGTCGAAAGGCCCTTCAGCGCATCGCCGCGGCCCGGCGCGATCGCCTTGGGATTGAAGGCGCGGATTTCATTCAGCGTGGCCGGCCATTCGCGCAAATGCGCGTCGCCGCAATAGCAGGCCGAGTGATATTCGATCAGGTCGCCGGAGAACATCACTTCGGCATCCGGCACCCACGCCACGATGTCGCCCGAGGTATGCCCGGCACCGAGCTGCATCAGCCGCACTTCGCGCTTGCCGAGATAGATCGACATCTCGCCCTCGAAGGTCAGCGTCGGCCAGGTCAGGCCCGGAATGCTCTGGGCGTCCTGGAACAGGCGCGGAAAGCGGCCGTATTCGGAATCCCAATCCTGCTGCCCGCGCTCCTCGATCAGCCGATGGGTTTCCGCCGACGCCACGATGCCCTGCGCCTTGTAGGCGGAGGCGCCGAGCACGCGCACCGCATGGTAATGCGACAGCACGACATATTTGATCGGCTTGTCGGTGACCGTGCGCACCCGTTCGATCACTTTATTGGCCATCGCCGGCGTCGACTGCGCGTCGAACACCAGGCAGCCGTCGTCGCCGACGATGATCGCGGAGTTCGGATCGCCCTCGGCGGTGAAGGCATAGAGATCGGTGCCGATTTCGGAGAAGGTGATTTTCTTCTCCGCCATGTCGGTCGTGGACGCGAAACCTTTGGCCATCAATTCGATTCCTGACTTCGTTCGAGACGTGGATTACTGCTGCTGTTGTTGCTGCTGGCTCGCATCGAGCATCCGCCGCTTGGCGAGTGCGATGGCCTCGTTCAGCACGGCGATATCGCCGATGTGATTGGCGAGAACGAGAACCAGCGCGGCGTCGAGATCGGCGCTCTGTTCGTCGCTCAAGCCCCGATGCGCCTCGACGATGGCGCGAAACGCGTCGTCGGGTTTGGCAAAGTTCGAAGCGGTCGATAGCGTCATGCGAGAACCTCAGTTGATGCCGGCGGCACGCGCCAGCGCGGCGTCGAGCGCCGGCCGGGTCGGATGCCGGAACCGCGCCGCGACGTAGCCGTCGGGCCGCAACAGATAGGCGGTGCCGGGCTCGGCGTCGTAACGCGGGGCGGCGAGGCCTGCCGAATCGACAAGGCCATCCTTGCCGCCGATCCGGATCGCGCCCAATCCCTCGGGCAGTTCCGGCGCGGCGCCATTGCCGAATTGCAGCAGCGTGAACCGCGCTCCGGCTCCGTTGAACGCATCGGTGAGGAACATCGGTTCACCGCGCGCGCCTGCAACCGGCGCGTCCGGCATCGAGGTGCCGGGACATGGGCCGCCGCGCCAGGAATCGCCATCGGCGGTCGAGAGCGGCGTCGCATAATTCGACGGCGTTGACAGCCGTCCTCCGTTCACCATGCGCTTGCCGAACTCGGTCTCCTTGGCAAGCGACAGCACTGCTTTCCGCAGCCGCGCCTCCTGGTGGGAGTTGGGCGCCATGAAATCGGTCGAGCGGGTGGATTCGCGGATGTTCTCGTCAGCGGCGGCGCTTCGCTCGATATGGTAGCTCTCGAGCAGCGCCTCGGGCGACGTCCCCCGCAGCACGCGATCGAGCTTCCACGCCAAATTCTCGGCGTCCTCGAGCCCCGAATTGGCGCCACGCGCGCCAAACGGCGAAACCTGGTGCGCGGCATCGCCGGCAAAGATGACGCGGCCGTGGATGAATTTGTTCATCCGCCGGCACTGAAACTTGTAGAGCGAGATCCATTCGAAATCGAACTTGTCGTGCCCCAGCATGCGGGCGATGCGCGGCCGCACGTTCTCCGGCAGTTTTTCGACCGTGGGATCGGCAAAGCGATTGAGCTGCAGGTCGATCCGCCAGATGTCGTCGGGCTGCTTGTGCAGCAGCGCGGAACGGCCGGCATGGAACGGCGGATCGAACCAGAACCAGCGCTCGGTCGGAAACGCCGCCGTCATCTTGACGTCGGCGATCAGGAACTGGTCCTCGAACACCTGCCCTGCGAATTCCGCACCCACCATCCGGCGCAACGAGGATTTGGCGCCGTCGCAGGCGATCACGAAACGGGCGCTCAGCCGGTACGGACCGTCGGGCGTTTCGATCGTCAGCAGTACATGGTCGTTGCGCTGTTCGAGCGCGGTTACCTTGTTGCGCCAGCGCAGGTCGACAGCAGGGAGTTCTCCGACGCGATCGACCAGATAGGCCTCGGCGTAGAATTGCTGCAGGTTGATGAAGGCCGGCCGCTTGTGCCCCTGCTCCGGCAACAGGTTGAACTGGTAGAGCTGAGACTCGCCGTGGAAGATCTTGCCGACGCTCCACACCACGCCCTTGTCGACCATGCGCTGGCCGATGCCGAGCCGGTCCCAGAATTCGAGCGAGCGTTTTGAAAAGCAGATCGCCCGCGAGCCCTCGCCGATCCGGTCCGCATCGTCGAGCAGCACGACGGATTGACCGCGCTGCGCCAGATCGATCGCCAGCGACAGCCCCACAGGACCCGCGCCCACCACGACGACGGCGTGTTCGGCCGGGTTCGTACCCGCTCGGTCCTGATCGGGATGGCGGCGATAGCCGAACTGGGTTTTGGTCTGCGCCATGCGGGCTCAACCCTGTGACTGGCCAAGGGCGGGCGACCATGCTAAATAGTCGCATCTGCAACTATCTTAAACCCCGGGCCGGGTCCGGCGTCAACTCAAATTGAGGCTATCCTTGCCAAAGGTGATTTCAGGCGAAGCGGCTGCCGGTCTGCGCCAAGAGAGCGCGTCCGGGAAAGGCTCCAGGCTGGATCTCTTCGGGTTCGTGCCGTTTCGGCTGAACCGGCTCGCGGCCGAGGTCAGTTCGGCGCTCTCGGTCGAGTATTCGACCCGCTACGGGCTCGACATTCCGGAATGGCGCGTGCTGGCGACGCTCGGCTTCCGCCACGATCCCTGCAGCGCGCAATACATCGCGGAGTGCACGCGGACGCATAAATCCACCATCAGCCGCGCCGTCACGTCGCTGATGAAGCGGCAGATGGTCGAACGCGTCGAAAACGAGGACGACCGCCGCGAATTCCGGCTGCGCCTGACGCGCAAGGGCGCAGCGCTCTATGAAGAATTGATCCCGCGCCTGCTGCGCAAGGAGCAGGAGATATTGTCGTGTCTCTCCGCGCAGGAGCGGCGGGATCTTGCACGCCTGCTCGGCAAGCTCGAAGAGAGCCTCGATCTGGTGCAGACCAGCGAAGAGGCCGACGCGAAGGAAGCGTATTAGTCTTGCCGTCATTCCGGGATGGTGCGTAAGCATCGACCCGGAATGACGGACGGATGCTTCGCTATCGCCCCGGAATGACGAGTTGTCGCCGCTGCCGAATTTACTTCGCCGCCGTCACCACGATCTCCACGATATGCGGCGGTTCGAGCTCGACGCCGAGGCAGGCGCGCATGGGCGGATTCTTGCTATCGACCCATTCGTCCCAGGCACGGTTCATCTCGCCCTTTCGCTTCATGTCGGCGATATAGACGATTGCCGAGAGGATCTTGCTCTTGTCCGTGCCGCACAGCGCGAGGCTTTCGTCGATCCGGGCGAGCGCCTTTGCGCTCTGCTCGTACATCGAGGGACTGACCGGATCGGGCGCGACGGCCACCGTGAAAACGAGATCGTCGTGAACGACAGCACGACTGCGGGTCGGTGTCAGCCCGGCAAAGCGATTGATCATGGTTGTCTCCGGTTAGCGGCCATCAATGTGCTTGGCGATAACAGGGAAATAATTATCGCCCGAACCGGCATCGATAGCTTCCTGCAACACCGTGCCGATCAATTCCGCGCCGCAAATCCTGATGCCGGCATCATCAGCCAGCTCCAGCGCGTAGGACAGATCCTTGAGTGCATATTCGGTCGAGAACGCGCGCTCAGGAAAATTCCCCGGCACGATCGCCTTCATGCCGTGGTTGCGCAGGGCAAAGCTGTCGGCCGAGCCCTTTGACAGCGTATCGAGCAGCAGTTTTGGATCGACGCCATTGTGTTTTGCGACCGCAACCGCCTCGGCCAGCGCGTTGACGGTCTCGAACAGCACCATGTTGTTGAGGATCTTGGTGACCTGCCCCGCGCCGACCTCACCGCAATGGGTGACATCAGTGGCGAAGCAGCGGATCAAAGGCTCGATATCGGCATAAAGCGCGGGTACAGCGCCAACCATCACGCTCAGCGTGCCGTCCTGCGCCGCCTGGCGCGTGCGCGCGATCGGCGCATCGGCCCAGGCCGCGCCCTTGGCCTGCAGCAGTTTGGCGAAATCGCGGGTCTGGCTGACCGAGGACGTGCCGAGATCGACGACGACCTGGCCACCCCTCGCGTTCTCGAGGATGCCGTCGCCGTCGAATACCGCACGCACATGTTTGGCGCTCGGCAGGCACAGAAACAGCAGATCGCTTAGCCTGATCAACTCGGCAACGGAGCCCGCAATCTCCGCGCCATCCGCCTGCAGCCGCGCCAACGGCTCCGGCGACAGATCGAACGCGATGACGCGTTTGCCGCTCTTCTTCACGAGATTGCGGCAGATCGGTTCGCCCATCACGCCGAGGCCGATGAAGCCGAGTGTCTTGTATTCCGACATCTTGTTCTTGAACCTATTTGGCGAAGGAACGCGACGGCGCGAGATGCAAGGCGAACGCATCGACCTTGTCGCTGGCGCGCGGATAGATCTCGCTCACGATCGGATCGTGGCCGGGGATGAAGCGATCGGGATGGCCGGCAAGCCGCTCGACGATCTCCCAGCCCTGCGCCATGTCGCCGACATTGTAGACGATCGGGAACGGGCTGCGCTTCTGCAAATTGGCGTAGTAATGCGCCGCGTCCGACGCCAGCACCACCGGCCCGCGCGCGGTCTCGACCCTGACCACCTGCAGGCCATCGGAATGGCCGCCGACGCGATGCACCGTCACGCCGGGCGCAATCTCGCCGTCGCCGGAATGGAAGGTGACGCGCTCGCCGTAGACGTGGCGGACCATGGTGGTGACGTGCTCGACCGAAAACGGATGCCGCAGCATGCCGTTGCACATGCAGCGCCCGGTCGCGTAGCTCATCTCGCGTTCCTGCAGATGAAACCGCGCGTTGGGGAAGCGATCGAGGTTGCCGGCGTGGTCGTAATGCAAATGGGTGACGATGACGTCCTTGATGCTATCGGCCGAAACGCCAAATTTCGCCAGCGCATCGACCGGATTGAGCGTCAGCTTGCGGGAACGCGCCTTCGCCTCTTCGGCGTTGAAGCCGGTATCGACCAGGATGTCGCGCCCGCCGCCGCGGACCAGCCAGACGAAATAATCGAGGTCCAGCGCCGTGGTCTCGTGCGGATCGGGGACCAGAAAATTCATGTTGGGGGTGCGCGGCGACATCGTCGCATAGCGCAGCGCGTAGATTTCGTAGGCATTTCCCATCGGTGTCACTTTTCTTTTCTTGGATGTCGAGATTTGGCCGATGTGGCACCAAGCCATTGTCATTCGCAAAGGTCAAACCCGCGCAACTGATGGCACGGGCATGGCAGGGCAGCAAATCAACGTGAGAGGGGTCACATTGAACGCGTCCGGCGCGAAGATAGGAAATTTATCATCCTAAGGTGGTTCGCAGCCGCGACGGGCTGCGACGCACGTACTGGTCATGACGGTGATATGTCGGGCTTTGCCGCGAAACGGATGTCGGGCGATCGGGAACCGATTCGCACCTGCAATTTATTCCCGCTCATCCGGCTCGGGTCGTCGCGGTTAATTGTCGCAATTAATGTCGACGCCGTAAGCGATTGACGTGCTGCCGCCGCGGTTTGATAATGCCGGATGCGTAGAGTAAGGTCGCCGCGGCGCGAGCTGGTATCGGCGCTTTTTTGGCTGGACTGCTGTGATCTGGACTGCCTTCGTTATGAAAATCCGCTTTGCATTGCTTGTTACCTTGGTCTTGTCGGCCGTGTCGGTGGGCCCATCGTTCGCAGCCGGCGAACGCTATGCGCTGGTCATCGGCAACGCGAAATATCCGGATGCCGAAGCACCGCTGAAAGAGCCCATCAACGACGCGCGCGACATCGCCGACGAGCTCAAGCGCGACGGCTTCAATGTCGATATCGGCGAGAACCTGACCGGCGAGCAGATGCGCCGCGCCTTTGAACGGCTCTATGGCAAGATCAAGCCGGGATCGGTCGCGCTGATTTTCTTCTCCGGCTTTGGCGTGCAGTCGAGCCGGCAAAGCTACATGATTCCGGTCGATGCCCAGATCTGGACCGAGCCGGACGTGCGCCGCGACGGTTTCAGCCTCGAGACGGTGCTGGGCGAGATCAACAGCCGCGGCGCCGGCGTCAAGATCGCCCTGATCGACGCTTCCAGGCGCAACCCGTTTGAGCGCCGATTCCGCAGTTTTTCCGCCGGCCTGGCGCCGGTGATTGCGCCGAACGGCACGCTGGTGATGTATTCGGCCGCGCTTTCGTCGGTGATCTCGGAAAATGGCAGCGACCGCAGCCTGTTTGTGAAAGAGCTTCTGAAGGAAATCCGCACCCCCGACCTGATGGCGGAGGAAACGCTGAACCGTACCCGCGTCGGCGTCACCCGTGCCTCGCGCAGCGAACAGGTGCCGTGGATTTCGTCCTCGCTGGCCGAGGACTTCTCGTTCATTCCGAGCGGCGCGGGCCCCCGGCCGTCGAGCCCAGCGCCGTTGAGCCCGCCGCCTCCCGTTGCGGCTCCGGCGCCGCCGCCCGCCCCGGCTGCGCCCCAGGTGGCCGTGGCGCCACCGTCGCCTCCACCGCCCCCCTCGCCGCCGCCGGCACCGCCCAAGCCGGTTGAAGCCGCAATTCCGCCGCCCCCGCCGCCGGCGAAACCGGCCGAGAACAACCCCTTGGCGCCCGCGCTTGCCGACGACCCGACCATCAAGAGTTTGACCACCAAGCTCATCGACAATCCGGACGATGCGGCTGCGCTGTACCGTCGTGGGCAGGTCTATGCCAGCAAGGGCGCTTACGAGCTCGCCATCAAGGACTTCAACGATCCACTGCGGGTGAATCCAAAGGACGTCGAGGCCTACAACAACCGCTGCTGGACCCGCACTGTCATCGGCGACCTGCAGGCGGCGCTGAAGGGTCCAACGAAGCGCTGCGGCTCCGTCCGAGTTGGTCGATACGCTGGACAGCGGCGGCCTGGTCAACCTGAAGAGCGGCCAGACCAAGATGCGATCGCCGATTTCGATGCCGCCCTGAGGTGGACCCGAGATCGACCTGGTCGCTGTACGGACGCGGCCTGGCCAAGAAGCGCAACGGCTGGATCGCCGAAGGCGACCTGGATATCAACAACGCGAAGGCGATGGACCCCAATATCGCCGGGATTCGCCGATTGCGGGGTCGATGCGATTAATCATGGTGAATGCCGCCGCCCGTTGAACCGCGGAGGGCGGGCATGGCCGACTAAAGAAAGGGGCAGGCCGTGATTGGATGGGAGCGCCTGCCTAGTAACCTTGAATCACGTTGGAACCGGGGGACTGGCAATGTCGAGAATCTCGGCAACGAAAACCCTTCCGCGGTGGCTCTGGGTTGCGACCCATCGGCGCCTTTTTCGCCATTCGGACCTGCAAGGGCGCGCAGGACAAGAACATCACCGAGGGCCCGATCGAGCGCGCGCTACGCCCGAAAAGAAGCCGCTCACCCGCGGCCTTCGGCCGGCCCCGGACCACCGTCGACCCGGCCACAACCGCTGCCGAGGGCAAGTTCGCCGATGATCCGTCACCTTCCACGCGGTCGCTGTCGGTCTTCGAGCGCGAGGAAATCGCAGCCATCGTCAAGGACAAGCCGAAGATCGATCTGGAGATCAACTTCGACTACAACTCGGCCGACATCAGCGCGAAATCGATGCCGTCGGTTGGCGCTCGGCCGCGCGCTCACCAACAACGACCTCAAAGGCTCGACCTTCGTGGTCACGGGCCTCACCGATGCGGCGGGCGGCGAAGGCTACAACCAGGACCTGTCCGAGCGCCGCGCCGACGCGATCAAGCGCTATCTCGTCGACAAATACGGCATCAACGGCACCGACCTTGTCACCGTCGGATACGGCAAGAGCAAGCTCAAGGATCCAGCCAGCCGATGGCGGGAAGTGAACCGCCGCGTTCAGGTCGTGAACATGGAAAACAAGGCGACCGCGGCCAACGCTTCCAAATAAGGGACTTGCAAATAAGGGACTTGCAAATAAGGACCTGCAAGTAAGGGCGTGGCGCGGAGCAATCGTTTCCGGCTACAATACGTCCCGCAACACCCGTGCGGGACGTATTTCGTTTTGGGCTCCATTGCAGCTTATTCGGCAGGTTTCCCGAGCCAGCCCAAGTGTGCCCAGGTTGATTGACTTCCAGTCTGGATTAATCCGGCGATGAAACTCTCCGAATACCTCAAACCTACGCTCGGAGTGGCGTTCGTTGCTGCTCTGGCCGTCGGCTATTACTGGTTCGAGCACCGCCCGCGCGCCGAGGAAAAGGATACGCCGGGCCAGGCGCTGGTCATCGTGACCAAATCCACCAATGCCTGCTTCTCCGACATGGTCCGGGTCACCGGCTTCATCGTGCCGCGCGAGGCGCAGGTCGGCGTCGACCAGGAAGGCTCCCGGGTGACGGACCTGTTCGTCAAGGAAGGCGATCTGGTCACCGAAGATCAGGAACTGGCGCGGCTCACGGCGCCACCGCAGGCGCCGGGCGCCCCCGCCGGCCCAACCGGGCCGATAACGCTGCGCGCGCCTGCCGCCGGCCTCGTCGCCGAAACCGCTGCGCTTGGTGCGCCGGCTTCGCCGCAGGCCGGCCCGATGTTCCGCATTTCCGTCAACAATGAAATCGAACTCGACGCCGAAGTCCCCAGCGTCCATCTGCTCAAGCTCAATCCGGGCGCGACGGTGCGCATCAGCCGCGACGATGCGCCCGACGTCGTCGGCAAGGTCCGGCAGATCTCGCCGCAGATCGACCGTGCCACCCAGCTCGGCAAGGTCCGGATTTCGCTCAACAACAATCCATCGCTCAAGGTCGGCATGTTCGCCCGCGCCAATATCGATGCCAAGCGCTCGTGCGGCGTCGCCGTGCCTCGGACCGCCATCGACCGCCTGACCGTTCAGGTGGTCAAGGGCAACACGATCGAGACGCGACGGGTGCGGGTCGGCCTGACCTCCGACACGTCAACGGAAATTCTTGAGGGCCTCGACGTCGGCGAAACCGTCGTGGCCGATGCTGGCACGTCCTTGCATGACGGCGACCAGGTCAAGACCATGTTCGCCGATGAACTCGAGCGCACGCGGGCACGCTAATGGCTTTGAA
>CAWBRL010000022.1:0-248588 GCA_963791165.1 uncultured Alphaproteobacteria bacterium
GCGCCGGGATCAGCAGGTCCGGCGCAAAGTGGGAGGCGAAGGCATAGGGCAGGCCCAGCATGCCGGCGAGCTGGGCGCCGAACAAGCTTGAGCCCAAGATCCCCAGAGCGGAACCCTGAGGCCGGCGCCGGGAACTGCTTGCACAGACTGCCCCTTCTCGACCGGTTCGAAGTAGGCCTGCAATTCCAGCACGTCCTGGGGAAAGGCGTCGGCGGTATCGGGCTTCCCCGCCGGAAGGCGCGCATCGTGAGCTGATCGGTGCCGGGCGCGCGGCCGAGACCGAGATCGATGCGGCCGGGATAGAGCGACGCCAGCGTCCCGAACTGTTCGGCGATCACGAAGCGGCGCATGGTTCGGCAACATGATGCCGCCCGCGCCGACGCGAATGGTCGAGGTCCCCCCCGCGACGTGCCCGATGACGACGGCCGTCGCCGCGCTCGCGATGCCCGGCATGTTGTGATGCTCGGCCAGCCAGACACGTTGGTAGCCCCACTGCTCGGCGTGCGCGGCGAGATCGCGGGCGTTGTCGAGCGCGCCGCGCGCATCGGTGTCTTCGGTGACGCGGACGAGATCGAGGATAGACAGCACCGTCATGAAACCATCCGAAAGAAAACATGCGCGCAAAATGACGTCGCCCGGGTCATTCGACCGCACCTAACCTTGGCCGAAATGCGGTCATAGAATTCGCAACCCGTATGGTTTTTGCACTTGGGTGGCGGCAAGGGAAACTGACCAACGGCGCCGAGGGCCATCGCACCTACCCAACATTGCCAATTCGAGGTGGCACCCCCGAGGGAGGGAGAGCTTCCGGGGTGATCACGGCTCATGCCGCCTTTGACCCTTTGGCAGAGAAGCCGAGACGTGCCGAGACATCGGCCGCGCACTTCCTGACCTCAGCCGCGATCGGACCATCCCAATCCGCGTCAAATGTATGCGAGGGGCCAATTGCCGTCATGACAAGCGCAATCGAGCCCGCATGATCGAAGACGGGTGCGCTGAATGCGTTCACTCCAGGTATCGGACGTTCGACGGCGCGTGCAAGCCCGTTCTCTCTAATTTCCGCCAGGCTGGCCTCTATTTGCTTCCGGGTCATCTGTGCGTCCGCCTCGTCACCTACGCTCGCACGGCCGATCTCCGGATCTATGAATTTCTCGATCATCTTCGGCGGCAGGAATGCCGCGAAGACACGACCGGTCACCGTACCGGTCACTGACATCATGCTGCCAATGCGCATGTTCACGTGCACTGCGGCGGTGCCTCCTCGATTCGGACAACCGTCGGACCGTGATTTCCCCACACTCGATCCTGCTTACGGTCTGGTTAATCCCCATGACCAACTCGGCGATTACCTCCGTCGCGACACGGATCGGCTCCAGCCGCCGCATGCTTGCTAGCCCCATCTGCAGCGCCAGCGGCCCGAGCTCGTACCGGCCACTTGCGTGGTCCTGTTCGATTAGTCCCAGCGGGCAGTAGCTCACCATGTAGGGGTGAGCTTGGCGGCATCTGCCCGCGCTGGCCGCCAGGTCACGAAGCATCATCGGTCCCTCGGTTCCGTGAGCACCCGGAGCAGCTGCCCTCTGCCCACCTCCACCGATCGAATTCCGCGTTGTCTGTCGCCATGGTTCGATCCCGGCGCACCATAGCGAAGCAATTCGCCACTATGCAAGAATTTATTTTTAACGAATTGATTGACCATTATCTAATTAGGTGCTTAGGAGCCGTTTTCCAATCCTCGATTTGCGGAGGGACGTGGTGATCGTCAGGATGGGCCTGCTTAGCGAAGCGACCGCAGCTCGGCGCCTTGCCAGACTTCCGCAGGCATTGGCGCGAGGTCCATGGCACCCTGGCGGCACAGCTGCCGGGCCTGCGGCGCTACCATCAAAACCATGTTGTGGAACGGGCGCAGCGCGGGATCGACTACGCGCGCGGCCCTCGCGATTTCGATGGGTTTTCGGAGCTCTGGTTCGACGATGTGCCATCAATGTCGGCGGCGTTCGCAACTGAGAAAACAAAACAACTCGCGGAAGACGAAGCCCGCAATTCATTGGCAATCTGAAGCTTGTAACTGCGATCCAACATGTCGTCTTTTGAACCGCCGCGAGGGCTTTCCGCTCGTTAAGCGCATGTCCACCCTGAAGCGCCGCCCGGATGTCTCGTCGGAACAATTTCAGCGCGAGTGGTTTGATGTGCATTCGATGCTTGTGAAAAGGCTTCCTGAAGTCAGGGGCTATCGTCAGAACTTCGTTTTCGACCGAGCGCACGGCCGTGGCCGGTCTGCGAGCTACAACGACTTACCGATCGACGGCATCGTGGAGCTTTGGTTCCAGGATATCGAAAGCTTATCGATGCGGGATTCTCATCCGACGCCGGCAAGACCTTGATGGTCCACGCTTCGGAGGGTTCATCGCCGAAATATCGACGTTTCTCGTCGAAACCCACGAAGTCGTCTGAGCAATTCGGCGCATCGCTCTGCATGAAGAGGAATTGAAAATGCCTGTCGACGACGCCTATGAGTGCGATGTGTTGGTGATCGGCTCGGGTGCCTCGGGCATGAGTGCCGCTGTCACGGCCGCAGCGCACGGCCTTAAGGTTCTCATTGTCGAGAAAGGAAGTAAAGTTCGGAGGCACCACAGCGAGGTCTGGAGGCTGGCTCTGGATCCCCGGCACTTCCCTGGCCAAGGCGTGGGGAATTCAGGAGAGCCCGGACCAGGCCCGGACCTATCTCCGGCACGAGGCTGGCAACAGCTTTCGATAGCGATCGCGTCGATGCCTTCATCGAAAACGGGCCGAGGGCCGTCGACTTTTTCATCAACGAGACGGCTGTGCGTTTCGACATGCCGCTCGTGTTTCCCGACTACCACGCTGAAGCACCTGGCGGTTCGCAAGGCGGCCGCTCGATGGTCGCGCGGCCCTTCGACGGCCGAGAGTTAGGCCCGAACCTAAAAATCTCGGCGCTGCGCTTGCCGGAGCTGACAGTATTCGGAATGATGCTCGGCTCAGGCAAGGAGATCGTCCACTTCATGCGGGCGACCCGTTCCATTGGGTCCGCCGCGTACGTCACCAAGCGACTGACGACCCATTTCGTCGCAGGTGCTGCGGTACGGTCGTGGTATGACGCTCACGAACGGCAACGCGCTGGCCGGACGGCTCGCGAAGTCTGCTATGGACCTTGGGCATCCCACTCTGGCTGTCCTGCCCCGCCAAGGAATTGATCTCGAACAATGGGGAGGTCTGTGGGGCTGTCGTCGAACGCGACGGCAAGCGGGTGCGAGTGAACGCTCGGCGTGCGGTCGTCCTCGCGTGTGGTGGGTTCCCGCACGACGTCGGCTAGACGCAAGGCGCTCTTCCCGCACGCGCCGACCGGGCGTTGAACACTACTCGCCAGGGCCAACCGGGAACACGGGCGACGGGCTCCGACTCGCCGAAGCCGTCGGCGGCAAGGTGGATACCACCATGCCTCACGCTGCAGCCTGGGTGCCTGTATCGATCACCACCCGAACGGATGGCAGCAAGGGCGTGATGCCGCACTTCATCGATCGCGCCAAGCCTGGCGTGATCGCAGTGACCGCGAGACGGCAAGCGCTTCACCAATGAAGGCAATTCGTATCACGACTTCGTGCAGGCCATGGTCGGCTACGTGCACGGGCGGGCAGAAATCGCTTCCTAGCTCATCTGCGATCACCGCACACTTCGCAAGTACGGCCTGGGCTGCGTCGCCCCGTTCCCTCTTCCGATCGGACGCCATCTCCGTTCAGGTTACCGTTGAAGGGAGGTACTCTAGCGCGAACTGGCCCAAAAGGCAGGCATCAATGCCGTCCGCGTTGGAGGCTACCGTCCAGGAATTCAACAAGCATGCCAAAGAGGGCAAGGATCCCGCGTTCGGCAAGGGCAGCAAGGCCTACAACCGCTATCAGGGCGATGCTCTGCACGCGCCAAATCCTTGCGTGGCGCCCTAGAGAAGGGGCCGTTCTACGCGATCAAGCTCGTCGTCGGCGACCTCGGCACCTTTGCGGGGCTGGTTACCGATCGAGCACACGTCGCGTGCTTGACGGCAACCGCGCGCCCATCAAGGGGCTCTACGCGGTCGGCAACGATATCTCCAGCGTCATGGGCGGCAACTACCCGGGCGCCGGCATCACTCTCGGCCCGCTTTGACCTTCGGCTACATCGCTGGGCCGACATCGCCGGTGCCGCACCGGCCGTACGGGCGGACAGATCCCCATCGGCGCTCGAGCCGCAACCGGACCGTCCGTCGAGTCTGACGGCGCCGTCGTGATGGGCGAAGTCGCATAATCGGAGAAGCCGACCATGACAGGACACGTTTAGATACCAGTTCCGGCACTGCTGTCAAGGACCAGCTCGCGCTGATCACCGGGGCCGGGCAGGGCAATGGCCGCGCGCATTGCCGTTGGCTGTCGCGCGCAGCCGGGGCACGCGTCATCGTCACCGATGTTCGGTCCGACACCGCAGAGAAGACCGCCGTGGCGACATTCAGCGCGAAGGCGGAGAGGCGACCGCATTCTCCGCTCGATGTCACGGATGCCGACGCCTGCAACAGCCTGGCGGAGCGGGTCGGCGGGAGATCGGCGCCTCGAACGTTGTTGTCAACAACGCCGGCATCATCATTCGCGAAACCATCGACAGCCCTCGCGCTCACGACAACTGGCGCCGCGTCCTCGACGTCAACGTCAACGGCACATTCAATGTGGTGCACGCATGGCTTCCGCCCTGCGGCAGACGCGGGGCTCGATCATCAACGTCGCGCTCGATTGCCTCTTTCGTTGGCGAGGCCGACACGCTCGGCTACTCGCCTTCGAAGGGCGCGATCAAGATGTTCACGCAATCCTTGGCCCGCGAGCTCGCCGCGGACGGCGTCCGCGTCAACGCGATCGCGCCTGGCGTGATCGAGACGCCGATGACCGCAGAGCACGCGCGAAAACCCGAGAGGCGACTTGCCGGGTTCATGACGACGCATTCCGCTGGGGCGTGTCGGTCAGCCCGAGGAACTCGTCGGTCCTGTGTCTGTTTCTCGCCTCATCGACTGTCGTCCTACGTCACCGGCGTCACCCTGCCCGTGGACGGCGGTTTCTTGGCTGTCTGAAATCGCAAAGTCGCACTAATGCCAGCCACTCGCAACGCGCGCGCAGAAAATAATGTGCCCTTACTGAGCAAATGTCACGAGGAGATCAAAGCAATGACGCGCTTTCAAGATCGCAATGGCGCCGCTGCGCTGCGGCTCTAACGCGGTCGCTTTCAGTGCGCAAGCTCAAGACATCAAGCTCGGCTACAACGGCGACCTGTCGGCATCGCCCTCGGCGCAGAGCGGCCAGGCCGCGGTGCTCGGCATGCAGGCGGCCATCGACGACATCAATGCCGCCGGCGGCGTCCTCGGCAAGAAGCTGATCGCTCGTCGTTCGCGACGACCTCTCGCAGCCGCCCAAGTCGATCCAGAACATGAGCGACCTGATCGACAACGAGAAGGTCGTCGCCGTGTTCGGCCCGACAAACTCCGGCAACGCGATGGCCTGGAAGCACATCGCCAACCAGAAGAAGATTCCGGTGATCGGCAACGTCGGCTCCGGCACCGACATCACCAAGCCGATGAGCCCGGGCGCCGACAACTACATGTTCCGCGTCTCGATGGTCGACCGCGAGCAGGTCGCCGGGCTGATGGCCTACGTGAAGAAGAACCCGGCCGTCAAGGTCGTCGGCTATCTGCTCGAGACCACCGGCTACGGGCAGGGCGGCCTGAAGGACATGGAGGAGATTGGCCAGCTGCAGGGCATCAAGCCGGCCTGCGACGAGCGATTCGGCGTCGGCGACACCGACATGACCTCGCAGCTGAGCAAGTGAAGCGGCCGGCGTCGACACGGTCGTGGTCTGGGCGCAGGGCACGCCGATCGCGCAGCTGATGCGCAGCATGGAGAAGATCAACTACTTCCCGCTGACGCTCACGTCGTGGGCCGCGGACAACATCACCTTCTACGACGCCGCCGGCAAGACCCTTGCGGAGAAGCCGATCTTCATGCGCACGATGACAGCGAGAGCGCACGCCCGCGCAGCAGAAGCTGTTCGACCGCGTCGCAGCAACAGAAGGATCGCCGAGTTCGTTCTCGTTCGCGCTGCATCGGCTACGACTCGGTGCTGCTCCTTGCCGCGGCGATGAAGCAGGCCAACAGCACCGAAGGCGGCGACAGGTACGAGCGGCGCTCGAAGACCTGAAGGCACCGTACGAGGGCGTGCTGAAGACCTACAACAAGCCGTTCACCAAGACCGACCACGAAGCGCTGACGGCCAAGGACTATCGTCTGGGTTCACTGGAAGGACGGCAAGCTGCTCCCGTACACCGATGCCATGTCGGCGTCGCTGCACCGACGCCGACTTCAAGCAAGAATCGAAGCTCCTTACGGCAGCCTAGCGGGGGCGCGCAGGCACCTAGTGGCCAAGTCATCGAACAGGAGACACACCATGTGAAGCGCTTATTGCAGGCGTTGTCAGCGGGCTCGGCCGTCGGCGGTGCCTATGCGCTGGTCGCGCTCGGCTTCAGCATCACGTTCACGACGACGAAGACGCTGAACTTCTCGCACGGGGAGTTCGTCTCGCGGGGCGTTCATCGGCATGAGCGTGCTGTTCCTGGTGCTTGGCAAGCCGTTCAATTCGCCCCTTGTCGGCGCGACGCTGTCGGTCTGGCAGCAGTGCTTGCCGCTGTTGTGCCGTGGTCGTGATTGGGCTGCTCGGCTTGCTGCTCTACGTCCTGGCGGTGCGGCCCTTCGCTGGCAGGCCGGCATGGCCTGGGTGATGAGCACGCTCGGCTTCGGCGTCATCCTGCAGAGCATCGGACTGGCCATTTGGGGCCCGTCCCAGGTCGTCGTGCCGGGGCCGGTCGGCGATGAGGTCATCCGCATCGTCGGTGTCGGCGTCCGGCCGCAGGAGATCCTGATGCTCGGCGTCGCCGTCGTCATCATGTCGGCGTTCGACTGGGTGATGAGCCGCACCATGGTCGGCAAGGCGATGCGCGCGGTCGCGCAGCCAACGCGTCGCGAGCCTGATGGGCATCAACATCAACGCCGTGATGATCGGCGCCTTCGTCCTCAGCTCGGCGCTCGCCGGCCTGTCGGCTTCCTGCTCGCGCCGATCGCTCCGCTTCGCTCTTCATGGGCCTGACGGTCGGGCTCAAGGGGTTCTCGGGCGCCATGATCGGCGGCCTCAGCAATCCGCGTGGCTGCGTGATCGGCGGCTTCGTGCTCGGCGTCCTCGAGTCGCTGGTCAACCTCTGGCAGGCCCAGTGGCGCGAGGTCGCGGTCTTCCTCCTCGTGATCCTGGTTCTCGCCTTCCGCCCGACCGGCCTGTTCGGCAAGAAGTACGGTGGAGAAGGTATGATGCGCTTCCTGCACCCTGTCATCGTTGTCGCGATCTGATCGGCGCCGCTGCCTTGGCAGCGGTCTCGGCAACGACTACTACCTGCGCATCGTCTTCATGATGTGCGTCTACTACCTGTGCGCCGCCGGCATGAACGTGCTGGTCGGCTACGCGGGACAGAAGTCGCTCGGCCAGGCCGGGCTGTTCGCGGCCGGTGCCTACGCGGTCGCGCTGCTGACGACGAGCACCGATCTGAACCCTGGCTGGCGCTCGTCGCTGGCAGCCGTCATCGCCGGGCTGTGCGGCGTGCTGATCGCCTGCCGTCGCTGCGGGTCAAGGGACCGTACCTCGCCATGGTGACGCTGGCGTTCGGCATCGTCGTCGAGAAGCTCGTGGGCGAGTGGACCGAAGTGTTCGGCGGCGCGCAAGGCATCTACGGCATCAAGCCGCTGACCTGGAACGGCCAGCCGTTCTCGGCCTGCAGTGGGTGTGGTTCGGCATTGCGCTGTGCGCGGTCACGCACCTGCTGCTGCGCAACCTGCTGCTCGGGCGCTTCGGCCGCGCGCTGCTGTCGCTGCAGGCGGACGAGATCGCCTCGTCGTCGGTCGGCGTGCGCGTCTATCGCGCCAAGGTCATGGCCTTCGTCGTCGCGGCGGTCACCTGCGGCATCGCCGGCGCGCTGGTCGCGCAGCAGAACCAGTACATCAACTCCGACTTCATCACCTTCCACCTGTCGATCTTCATCCTGCTGCTGGTGCTGTTCGGTGGCGCCGGGCTCGCTGTACGGTCCGCTGGTCGGCGCGGTGTCTCCTGACGCTGATCGATGCGCTGCTGGCACGCTGGCCTTCGGCGCAGCACTTCCTGTACGGCTTCCTGCTGCTGTTCGCGCTCTACGTCATGCCGGGCGGCGTGGTCGGTCTGTTCAGTCCAAGTGTCGTCTCGAAGCAGCCGAAGGATGATCGACCCGTGCCGGCGGCGCAGATGCCAAACCGATCGACGCGCATCGATCCGGCCGGGACGGTGAGCTGCTCGCGGCCTGCTACGGCGTACGTTCAAGACCTATCGGCGGCGTGAAGCCCGCGCAGGACGTGTCGTTCCGGCTGCAGCGTGGCCACATCCATGCCCTGATCGGCCCGAACGGCGCCGGCAAGAGCACGATGATCAACATGCTGACCGGCGTGGTCACGCCGATGCGGGCTCGATCCGCTTCCTTGGCCAGGACATCGGCGGCAGCCGAGGCACACGATCTGCTGCCTGGGCATGGGCCGGACGTTCCAGAACCTGCGCCTGTTCGCGGATCTGTCGGTGCTCGACAACGTCATGCTCGGGCGGCACAGCCGGATGAAGAACGGCTTCTGGGTCTTCGTTGCTGGCGCTGCCTCAAGCTCGCCGGGAAGAGGCGGCAGCGAACGCAGCGGGCGCCGCAATTCTCGAACCTTGGTCTTCGCGACTTGGCGCAAGCGCCGGCGGGCAGCCTTCCCTATGGCCTGCAACGCCGCGTCGAGCTGGCACGCGCGCTTGCGACCGAACCGCAGCTGCTGCTGCTCGATGAGCCTGCTGCCGGACTGAATCCGCAGGAGACGGCCGAGCTCGGCCAGCTGCTTGTCGCGATCGGCAAGTGGGCGTCACCATCCTGATGGTCGAGCACCACATGGACCTGGTGATGTCGATCTCGGACCACGTGATCGTGCTCGACTACGGCATCAAGATCGCCGAAGGAGCGCCCGGCGTCGTCAGGGCGACAAGCGCGTGGTCGAGGCCTATCTTGGCGCCGAGGCGGCTGAGGAGCGCACCATGTTGAAACTCGAATCAGTCAAGGTCTCCTACGGCGCCATCCAGGCCGTCCGTGAGCCTGGAAGTCCCGAGGGCGAGGTGGTCACGATCATCGGCGCCAACGGCGCCGGCAAGAGCACGTTGCTCAAGAGCATCGTCGGTCTCGAACCGGTCGCCGGTGGGCGGTATCCTTCGACGGCAAGGACATCACGAAGATGCCGGCGCACCAGCGCACGGGCCTCGGCGTCGCGCTTTCGCCGGAAGGACGCGGCGTCTTCGCCGACCAGACGGTGCGCGAGAATCTGCTGCTCGGCGCCTACTCGCGAAAGAACGATGCCGCACGCACCGAACAGAAGATCGAGCAAGTTCTTCGAGCTCTTTCCGCGGCTGAAGGAACGGCAGGACCAGTTCGCCGGAACGCTGTCCGGCGGCGAGCAGCAGATGCTGGCGATCTCTCGCGCGCTGATGAGCGAGCCGCGACTGTTGCTCTTGGATGAACCGTCGCTCGGGCTCGCGCCTCTGATCATCAAGGACATCTTCAATGCGATCCGCGCTCTGCGCGAAACGGGACTGACGATCCTGCTCGTCGAGCAGATGGCCAAGCAGGCGCTCGGCGTCGCCGACCGCGCCTATGTGCTGGAAACCGGCAGCATCACCCTTCAGGGCAAGGGCTCTGACCTACTCAATGATCCCAAGGTGCGCGCCGCCTATCTGGGCACTCATTGAAAAGTCCAACGAACCACAAAGGGAGTTAGAGCGATGTCATCACAGAAGGCGTTTGCCTCGACCGGAGATATGACGGAGAAGAAAATCTCCTTTACAGAAGTCGGACCAGACCTGTTCGCCTTCACCGCTCAGGGTGATCCAAATACGGGCGTCATCGTCGGAGACGATTGCTGCGCTGTCTTTGACGCTCAGGCTACGCCCGCGATGGCCGGGCAGGTCATCGAGAGGGTGCGCGCCGTAACCGACAAACCGATCAAGTATGTAATCCTCTCGCACTACCATGCTGTCCGAGTTCTTGGCGCTTCGGCTTATCAGGCTCAGGGGATTGTCGCGTCACAAGAGACCTACCGGCTTGTTGCCGAACGGGGAAAGCAGGATTGGGATTCTGAATTCGGCCGGTTTCCACGATTGTTCCGCGACGCCCAGAGCATCCCGGGCCTCACTTGGCCTACACTCGCATTCGTCAAGGAGATGACGCTCTACCTTGGCAAGCGCGAAGTCAAACTCATGCAGCTCGGTGCCGGTCACACCTCGGGAGACATCGTGGCGTGGGTACCGGACGCGGGCGTCATGTTCACGGGCGACCTCATCGAGTATCACTCCGCGTGCTATTGCGGCGACGCGCATTTACGCGCCTGGCCGCATACGCTCAACGCGATCCGTGATTTCAATCCCAAAGCAATAGCGCCCGGACGCGGCGACGCGCTCGACAGCCGGCAAACGGTGCTGGAGGCGTTGGCCATGACGCGCGATTTCGTTTCGACGCTCTACGGCGTAGCCGAGATGACGGTGGCAAAGGGACGAACCCTTAAGAGACTCATTTGTCGCCACGCGCGAGGCCATGGACCCAAAGTTCGGCTCTTTCGCCATTTACGAACATTGCTTGCCCTTCAACGTGTCGCGAGCGTTCGATGAAGCGTCGGGGATCAGTGATCCCGTCATTTGGACCGCCGAACGGGACCGGCAAATGTGGGAAGCGCTCCAAGCATAACGTCGGTGTCACGACAGGAGAAGTTCAGCCATGACCGCACAGATGGGAAGTCGAGAAGCCGCCGTCCGTCAATTGACCGTTCCCGAGGCCAACAAGGGCTACATGTCGGGATTCGGCAACGGATTTGAAACCGAAGCGCTTCCTGGCGCACTTCCGGTCGGCCGCAATTCTCCCCAGAAATGCTCCTTACGGGCTCTACGCCGAGCAGCTTAGCGGGTCGCCCTTCACGGCGCCGCGCACAACCAACGAGCGGTCGTGGCTTTACCGCATCCGGCCAACGGTGATGCATTGGGGAGAGTTTGAGAAAGTCGACATAGGACTGTGGCGCACAGCGCCTTGCGCTGAAATCGACGTGCCGATAGCGCCCATGCGGTGGGATCCCGTTGCCATTCCGGATGAAGCGCTGTCGTTCATCGAAGGCGTCCGCACCATGACCACGGCCGGCGACGCCGGCACGCAGGCCGGGATGGGCGCGCATCTCTATCTCATCACGCGCTCGATGCAGGATGAGTATTTCTACAACGCCGATGCCGAGATGCTGTTTGTGCCGCAGCAGGGAGAGCTAAGGCTCTGGACCGAGTTCGGCATCATCGATATCGAGCCCGGCGAGATCGCCGTCATCCCGCGCGGCGTCAAGATCCGCGTCGAGCTGAGGGACGGAGCTGCCCGCGGCTATCTCTGTGAGAACTATGGTGGTGCCTTGACGCTGCCCGAGCGCGGGCCGATTGGCGCCAATTGCCTGGCGAACCAGCGCGACTTTCTGACTCCAGTTGCTGCCTACGAGGAAAAGGACGTTCCCGGCAAGCTCTACGTGAAGTGGGGCGGAAATCTGTGGGTCGCTCCGCTCGAACATTCCCCGCTCGATGTCATCGCCTGGCATGGTAACTATGCGCCGTACAAATACGATCTGCGCAAATACTCGCCGGTTGGCCCGATCTCGTTCGATCATGCCGATCCGTCGATCTTCACGGTACTCACCGCACCATCGGAGACGCCCGGTACCGCCAATATCGACTTTGTGATCTTCCCGGACCGATGGCTGGTCGCGGAAAACACCTTCCGTCCGCCGTGGTATCACATGAACGTCATGAGCGAGTTCATGGGCCTGATCTATGGCCAGTACGACGCCAAGCCGCAAGGCTTCGCGCCCGGAGGAATTTCGCTCCACAACACCATGTTGCCGCATGGTCCGGACGTTGACGCCTTTGAAGGCGCCAGCAACGCCGAACTAAAGCCCCACAAGCTCGAAGGAACGATGGCGTTCATGTTTGAAACGCGATTTCCGCAGCGAGTTACGGCCTTCGCGGCTCAGTCCAGTTCGCTTCAAAAGGGATATGGCGCCTATGGGCACCGTCTGAAGAAGCATTTCAATCCGAAGCAACGCTGAGGAGTAACGATGATGCGGCTCGACGAAACCCATGATCCCAAACGACAGAGTTGGGTAACCTCCGCGAACGGTCATCCGGACTTCCCAATCCAGAACCTCCCAGTTGGCGTATTCTCGCTGCCAGGCGGCACGGAAAGGCGCGGCGGTATCGCGATCGGAGATATGATCTTGGATCTTGCTGCCGCAGCCGAGGAGGGGCTGTTCGCGGGCGCCGCGCGCAACGCCGCGGAGGCAACCGCTGCCGGCTCGCTCAACCCGCTCTTTGGACTGGGGGAGGCAGCGCGGCAGGCCTTGCGCACTCGTACGTCCGAGCTTCTTGATGCGAAAGGGCCGGATAGCAAGCGCATCGAGGGGATCAGCGACCGATTTCTCTACCGCGCAGCGGAGTGCGTCATGCATCTTCCAGCTCGCATCGGCGACTACACCGATTTTTACGTAGGCATTCATCATGCCACAAACGTCGGGAAGGTCTTCAGGCCGGACAATCCTCTTTTGCCGAACTACAAGCACGTACCGATCGGCTACCACGGGCGCTCCTCGTCTATCGTGCCGTCCGGCACGTCGGTGCGGCTTCCATCAGGACAACTGAAGGACGCAAACTCGGCTGCGCCGACATTCGGTCCCAGCCGTCGTCTAGATTATGAACTTGAGCTCGGAATCTGGATCGGGCCTGGCAACGATCTCGGCAATCCCATTCCGATTGACGAGGCCGACGGACATGTGGCGGGCTTTTGCCTACTCAACGACTGGTCTGCGCGCGACATTCAGAGTTGGGAATACCAGCCGCTAGGTCCGTTTCTGTCCAAGAACTTCGCGACCACCGTCTCACCCTGGGTTATCACCCCCGAAGCGCTCGCTCCGTTCCGGGCTGCGCAATCTCCGCGTCCGGAAGGCGATCCGCGTCCTTTGCCGTATCTCTGGGATGATCGGGATCAGCGTGAAGGAGCACTCGACCTAGACCTTGAGGTCTTCCTGACGACAGCCGGTCTGCGCGAGAAGGGTTTGCCGCCGCATCGCATCGCTCGCAGCAGCACGCGGCATATGTATTGGACCGTGGCGCAGCTCGTCGCCCACCATACCTCAAACGGCTGCAACCTCCAGCCGGGTGATCTTTTCGGCTCAGGGACTATCTCTGCGCCGGAGGCAACCGGCTTCGGTAGTCTCCTTGAGGTTACCCGCGCGGGACAGAACCCAATTCGTCTCGAATCCGGCGAAGAGCGCCGTTTTCTCGAAGACGGCGATGAACTCATCCTTTGTGCGCGAACGCCGCCGACAGGGAAATTTGCGCAGATCGGGTTCGGCGAGTGTCGCGGCACGGTCGGCCCAAGCCCGGCTGCCCGATGAAATCCGCCTGAGAAAAGATAGCGCCATGCAACCCGACGCTCTTTTCTATGCGGTGGCTACGGTGGCCGTTGTCATTCTCGGCTTATCGAAGGGAGGGTTTGCAGGCGTCGGAATGATCAGCACTCCGTTGCTCGCTCTCGTTATCGGACCCATTGCGGCGGCTGGCGTTATCTTTCCGATCCTCATCGTGCAGGATTTGATAGCTGTCGCCATGTATCGGCGTACGTTCAGCTGGCAGATTCTCGCAACCATGATTCCAGGCGCGGCGCTCGGCGTCTGTCTGGCCTATTCGTTGGCGTCCTCCGTGCCCGGATGGGCCGTGGAGATCGTGCTCGGCGTTGTTTCGCTTGCGTTTTCCTTGCACCAAATTAGGCGTCAGCTCAAGAACCTGTCCCTTCAACAGCCCGCGCACGATCACGCCAAATGGCTCGGCGTGCTCAGCGGAATGGGATCGGGTTTCACGAGCATGATCGCGCATGCTGGAACGCCGCCGTTTCAGTTTTATGTCATGCCCAAGGGACTTGATCGCGACATGTATGTCGGCACGAGCGTGCTCTTCTTTGCGGCAACGAACCTCATGAAGGCACCGGCGTTCCTCGCTCTCGGTCAGCTTTCGGTCAGTCAGCTAAAGACAACCATGATTTTCTTTCCATTGGCGATGGCGTCCAGTTGGTTGGGCGTTCGCCTGGTCAGGACGATAGACGTTCGGAAGTTCAATTTCACTATTACGCTCATCCTGCTGTGCGTAAGCGTTGCATTGGTTAGCCAGGGAATCGCAGGATTTCGCAGAATCTTGAGAGCCGATCTCCGGATTCGACCGTATCGAACGCCGGTAACCCGAAAACCAAAAGGATCACCCAGGAGAACATGGTATGATCATTCGCAGCGGACTCATTCGGAATCGTGACGACGTCGATTTCGCTGCCTTTTCTGAGCACTGGCGTCGTGTACACGGTCCACTGGCGCTACGCGTCGAGGCTATGCGAGCCTATCGACAAAATCATATTCTCGCGCGTTTGCCGGCCCGCGAGGGCGGTAGGCTGCACCGCGTCGATGGCATTTCGCAACTCTGGTTTGACAATGTCGAGTCCATGCGCGTGGCCATGGAGTCGGCCGAACAGCGTGCCTGCATCGAGGACATTCGGGAGTTCCTCAGCGACGTGACAATCCTGATTCAGCAGGAGGGCGAAAGGCGGCAGCACGGGGATGTTGACCGGCTACCGGTGAAGTTCATTTATCTTCTGGCTGGCCCGGAAGCCGCCATGAAGATTATGGAGGATAGGCTCTTCGCGGATCTCGCCGCGAGTTTTGCCAATGCCGCCCTTCGCGTTAACCCGATCGTCGATAGAGGCTTCTCCGTAGATCCGACCGTTTCGGCCGGCGGCCAAGTTATCGATGCCGTTCTGGAACTCTGGCTGCAGCAGGGGGCGAATGATGCGGTCGCGCAGCGCATCCTGAGCGAAAGCCCTGATATGGGAATTATTGGAGCCTTCAGAGTCGACGAACGGATCCTGAAGGAAGCCTGATCGACACCGCCCACCTGTGTTTCAGGTTCATGGGATGGCCGCCAGCGATGCGGTCCTGGGGCGCAGGAAGCTTTTGCGTGATGATTGCCATGTTCTTCAGGGAGAGAAAGCCATGACCAGCCCCCGACCATCAGGTGACGCCCAGGGTTACCTCGAAAGTCTCATGCGCGCCGGACAGGATGCGATGAAGCAGTTTGACGATGCTCTCGTGTCGGTGGCGGGAGTGGGAACGAAGGATCATCGCACGTCGAGCGGTCAATTCTTTCCCTTTACGTTATTTGTCGATCTCCAACGCGAATATTTCACGCAGTTGTGGAGGTTCTGGAACAGCGTATTTCTCCAAAATTTTGCCGGCGGGGTGCATTCGGATGTTGCGCTGGCTCGTGGCGACAAGCGCTTCAAGGATGAAGTCTGGCAGGAAATGCCTTACTACGATCTTCTAAAGCAATCTTACTTGCTTGGCTCAAGGCAGTTGCACGAATTCGTAGACAGAGCGCAGGTCGACGACAAGACGAAATTGCAGCTTCGGTTTTATGCCAGGCAGTTCATCGATGCGATGAGTCCGTCGAACTTTCCAGCGACCAATCCCGAGGTGATCCGAAAAGCGATCGAAACCCGTTCCGTGAGCCTGACGGACGGAATGCAAAACTTGATCGATGACCTCCAGAAGGGGCGGATCACCCGCGTCGACGAGTCGGCCTTTGAGGTCGGACGCAACCTCGCGATCACCCCGGGCTCGGTGGTCTTTGAGAACGAACTGATCCAGTTGATCCAGTACGCCCCGCAAACCGGGGAGGTCGAGAAGACACCACTGCTGATCGTCCCGCCCTGCATCAACAAATTCTATCTGTTGGACCTTGGCGCGGGTAATTCACTCGTTGAATATGCCGTTGCGCAGGGACATCAGGTTTTCTTGATCTCGTGGCGCAGCGCGGTGCCCGAGATCGGTCATCTGACGTGGGACGACTATCTGGAAAAGGGGCCGCTCAAGGCGGTCGACGTCGTCCTCGACATTACCGGGGCCGAGCGAACGAATGCCTTGGGATTTTGTGTCGGCGGCACGATCCTGAGTTGCGCGGCGGCCGTCATGGCAGCACGACAAGAGCGCAAGCTCGCAACCATCACGCTGCTGACGACCATGCTGGATTTCTCCGACACCGGAGAAATCGGCCTCCTGATCGATGATGCCTCCGTGGCCTTGCGCGAAGCGACGATCGGGAAGGGCGGCATTCTGCCGGGCAAGGAACTGGCGTTCACGTTCGGAACGCTGCGCGCAAACGATTTGATCTGGCGCTATGTCGTCGACAGCTATCTCAAGGGTGCGACGCCCGACGCTTTCGACTTGTTGTACTGGGATTCGGATAGCGTCAGCCTGCCGGGCCCGATGTATTGCTGGTACACGCGAAACACCTATCTCGAAAACAACATCAAGGACCCCGGCAAGACCACGCAGTGCGGCGTGCCGGTGGATCTGTCGAAGATCGACGTGCCGGTCTATCTCCTCGCGTCGCGCGAGGATCACATCGTGCCCTGGAAATCGGCGTTTCGCTCGAAGGATTTGATCGGTGGAGCGGCGAGGTTTGTGCTGGCAGCGAGCGGACACGTCGCGGGTGTGATTAATCCTCCGGCCCGCAACAAGCGTAGCCATTGGATCAACGACGACTTCGAGTCCGATCCGCAGAGCTGGTTCGACGGCGCGGAAGAGAAACCCGGAAGCTGGTGGCCGGATTGGGACAGCTGGATGAAGAGCCATTCCGCCGGAATGATTCCGGCCTCGGATAGGCCGGGCAACATGCAATACAGCCCGATCGAGGCCGCGCCCGGCCGATATGTGAAAGAGAAGTCAAATTAGCCGCGGACTTGGACGATCCGTCGGCCGCAGTGATTTCGGTTTGCGCTTCTTAGCTGCCATGGTGATCCCTGGCTCCCAGGTCTGGTATGCCAGATGCCAAGGTCCATCCTAAATCGAGCGGCTTTTCTTGGATACGCTTCCAATACACCCGCCAAAGATCACGACGTCGGCTATCACCGCCTCAGTCGAGGAATCCGAAGCGTCGAGGCAACCAGAGAATGATCTCCGGGAAGATCAGGCACAACGCCACCGCGAGCAGCTGCAGCGCCACGAAGGGAATAATTCCGCGATAGATGTGCGCGCATCGTCACCGACGGCGGCACGGTGCCCTTCATGTAGAACAGCGCAAAGCCGAACGGCGGCGTCAGGAACGCCGACTGCAGGTTCACCGCCACCAGGATGGTGAACCACAGCATGAAGTCCTTGTTGGTCGACGAGATGCGGCTCGAAGCTGATCTTCTTCAGGATCGGCGCGAAGATCGGCAGCACGATCAGGCAGATTTCGAGCCAGTCGAAGAAGAACCCCATGATGAACACCAGCACCATCACGAAGATCATGATCTCCCAGCCGGTGTCGATGCCGAGCGCCTTGAGGAGCTCCACCACCAGATCGTCGCCTCCGAGCGCGCGAAACACGAAGGAGAACAATGTCGCGCCGAAGATGATGAAGAACACCAGCGCGTTGGTCAGCGCCGAACTCTCGATCACTTCCTTCAGCATCTTCAGGTTGAGCCGCTTGTTCCAGGCCGCCAGCGCCAGCGCGCCGGCCGAACCGGTGCCGCCGGCCTCGGTCGGCGTCGCGAAGCCGCCGAAGATCGAGCCGAGCACGACGAAGATCAGCGCGGCCGGCGGCAGGAAGCTGCGCAGCACCATGCGCCACATTTCGCCGCTCGTCTTCGGGCCGATGGTGATATCGAGCGGCGGCGCCAGATGCGGTTTGGCGAACGCCAGGATCCCCTGGTAGACGAGATACAACGCCGGAGAGCGCAAGCCCCGGAATGATCGCGGCGGTGAACAGCGTGCCGACCGAGATCGTCAGCAGGTCGCCCATGATCACCAGCATGATGCTGGGCGGGATCAGGATGCCGAGCGTTCCGGCCGAGGCGATGGTGCCGACGGACAGCTCCTTGGAGTAGCCGGCGGCCAGCATGGTCGGCAGGGCAATCAGCGTCAGCATGATGACCGAAGCGCCGACGATGCCGGTGGTCGCTGCCATGATGGTGCCCATCAAGGTCACCGACATGGCAAGACCGCCCGGGCATGCGGCGCGTGAGCACCTGCAGCGCCTTCAGGAGTTCGTCGGCGACGCCCGATTTCTCCAGGATCGTTCCCATGAAGACGAACATCGGCACTGCGATCAGCACCGGGTTCTGGACCGCCTGACCGAAGATGCGCGGCATCAGGCTGCCGAACTGGGCCGGCCGGAACACCTCGAACACGATGCCGAGGGCGCCGAACGCCAGCGCGACGCCGCCCAGGACGAAGGCGACCGGATAGCCCACGAACATGATCACCGTGAGCACGAGAAACATCAGAACCGCGAGGTGATCGCCAATGAATTCCATGATCGCCCCCTAGCGAGCCGACTGCGGTTACGGCCGGCGCGCCGGCGGCCGCGGCCAGATGCGGCGGTCCGAAAAGGCCGACGAGCTTGCGCAGCAGCACCGACAGGACGGCCGCGTCGAGCAGCACCAGGCCGAGGAACAGGCAGCCCTTGATGATCCAGCGGTAGCCGAGCCCGTTCGGCGCGTCGGAACTCTCGTTCTGCAGGTAGGACACCACGACGAAAGACCACGAGTAGTAGGTCGCGAGCGCGCAATAGGGGATGGCAAAGATGCCGATGCCGAGGATTTCGAGCCAGGCCTGGCGGCGCCAGGGCAGGTGGCCGGTGAACACGTCGATGCGCACATGCACGTTTCGCACATAGGCGTAGCCCAGCCAGAACAGGAACAGCATGCCGTGCAGATGCCATTCGAGCTCCTGGATCGGCGTCGAGCCAAATCCGGGTATCTGGAAACCCAGCTTCCGGGTGATCACGTCCCAGCAAATCACGACGACCAGCGCGAGGAACAGCCAGCCGAACAGACTGCGCGATCCGCTGCAGGAATCGGTCGATGCCTTGAGCGACCACAAGCATGACTTCCATGGAAAGCCCCTTATCCCCGAGAGTGCGCTGCCAAAAGCCGCGCATGCGAAAATCGCCACGACCGAAACGGCCTCAGCCCTTGAAAGACGAACAGGAGCGCGGTCACCGGCCGGCGACCGCGCGTCTGTCGATGCCGCTATTTCAGGTAGCCGCGTTCGCGCCAGATCGCGTACTCCTCGCGAAACTTGCTGAGCGAGTCCCAGGCCTTCTTGAATTCCGGGCTCTTGGTGGCCTGCTCGGCGGCAACCACCTTCCACTCCTTCTCGAACGCCGCCAGGAATTCGGGGGACCAGGTCATCAGCTTGACGCCCTTGCTCTCGATCTCCTTCATGGCCTTCGGCTGCACCGACTCACCGACGCTGATGCCCTTCAGCACGGCCTGGTCGCAGGCCGCCTCGACCTGCGCTTTCTGCGTCGGCGAGAGCGAATCCCACTTGGCCTTGTTGATGATGAGGTCGCCGAACGTCGCCTGCTGGTGCCAGCCCGGGAAGTAGTAGAACTTCGCGACCTGGTGGAAGCCGAGGCTGAGGTCCATCACCGGCATCGAGAACTCGGTGGCGTCGATGGTGCCGAGCTGCAGCGCCTGGAAGATTTCGCCGGCCTGAAGCAGCTGCGTCGACACGCCGAGATTCTGCATCACGTTCGCGCCCAGCCCGAAGAAGCGCATCTTCAGCCCCTTCAGATCGGCCAGCGTGCTGATCTCCTTGCGGAACCAGCCCGACGCCTCGGGCGGGATCAGGTGGCAGATCACGGAGTGGATGTTGTATTTGGCGTAGAGCGCCTGCAGCATCTTCTCGCCGCCGCCCTCCTTCATCCAGGCGAGGTATTCCCCCATGCCCGGGCCGAACGGCACCGTCGAATAGACCGCGAAGGCGATGTCCTTGCCGGTCCAGAAGCCGGGCGTCGCCCACGCCGCGTCGAGCGCCCCGGACGAAACCGCGTCGAACGCCTGCCCCGGCGGCACCAGCGCGCCAGGCTCGAAGAACTTCATGTCGATCGAGCCGCCCGAGAGTTTGTTGATCTGGTCGACGGTATACTTCGCGTTCGGTCCGAGCAGCGCCAGCGTCGACGCGAAGTTCGACTGCATCTGAATGCGCACTTTTTTGTCCTGGGCGGATGCCGTCTGGACACCCAACGCCATCACCGAAGCGATCGCCAATCCCAGCAAGTTTCAAGATAGTTCGCATCATTCCCTCCCCGGTTAAATCCACGGCGGAGGTTGGTCGCGCTTCGACCTTTAACGACCCCGCCCTACGAACCCGGCGGACGTTGATCGTCACTACCGAGTCGTTCCGATTTGGGATGCCGACACTTTTTGTAGCGTTTTGTTTTCTTCGTTGGGTTTTTTTGTTTTTCGTTGCGTTTGTTGCCGCCGTGAGCCTGTCCTAGTGAGCGGACATTCCCCCTAAGGCGAGCTCCGGTTTGTCGGAAGAAATGTTTCGATTCCGGACCAGTCGCGGCGAGAACGCGGCGTGCGGCAGGTTCTGGTCCGTGCCGACGAAGACGCCGGAGAAGCAGAGGTGCATGTTCATCGAACCCGTAAACCGTGGTATTAATTCGACCGAGCGCATCTCGACGAGTTCGGCATCGACGAGCCGGTCGCGGCGCAAAGGTGGCACGGAACTGCTGCGAGTAGTCGCCGACCGGATCGACCAGCGCGTGCCACAGGCTAGTCTTCCCCAGGACGTGTGTCAAGTGATCTAGCCTCTTGGGTACTTCACCGGCGCCAAAGTTCTGCGCGATGTCTTCGGTCGACCTGCTCACGGTCCGGGGCTCATGCTATCGCGACAGCGCTCGAGCATAGGCAAGCTTGGCGATTCGCGGTTTCCTGACAATGGCGCATCTTTTTGACCCGTCCTGGACCGGCTCTCGCGGGAACGTGCACCCGGAAAGCCAAACGCGCGGAATAGTCGACCCGCCTTTGTCCGCTCCGAGGTGTTAGCCGCGCTTACTCCGTCAAACCGACCCTCGTAGACCTTGCCCAAAGCTCTTAGTACGCTCGTAACAAATTATCCGTCCAGCCGTAGCTCAAATATTCAGGACTGGCCGGAAATCAGCAGATATGCCCGTTACTGCGATTTTTGCTTCCGCGGCAGAGGAAGATGCGCATTTTGGGTTGAACAAACCGAGCTGCTGGTCTTGGATATTCTTCCAATTTGCTCGCCAGGGGAGGTAAAAACTATAACATCGTTTCAGGGGAATCATCCTTGATCCTGGATCTGTAGCCGCAACAAGAACACGAGTGAAGGGGACGCGGATGCGGCACATTGGTCTGGCAGGCTTTCTGTTCGCCTTCTGGCTCGCGCTTTCCGGCCATTACACGCCGATGCTGGTGACGGCGGGCGCGGTCAGTGCGGTGTTGTGCGTGCTCGCCATGCTCCGCGTGCGTGTGGCCGATGCGGAAGGGCAGCCGCATCGAGTTGTTGTGGGGCGCTGTCACTTACTTTCCCTGGTTGATGCGCGAGATCGCCAAGTCGGCGTGGGCCGTGACCAAGATCATCCTGCATCCGAGCCTGCCGATCTCGCCCACGATGACCGTTGTTCGCGCAAGCCAGAAGACCTCGGTCGGCGTAGCGACCTACGCGAATTCGATCACGCTCACGCCCGGCACGATCACCGTCGGCGTGAACGGCAATGAGCTCGATCGTTCATGCCCTCGTCGTTGAGGGCGCGCTCGATCTCGAAGGCGGCGGGATGGACCGCCGCGTCAGCCAGTTCGAGGGCACCGCGTGATGTTCGCCGCCGCCGCTGCCGCCATTCTGGTCGCGCTCGCCCTTGCGATCACGCGCGCCATCAGGGGGCCGACCGTGTTCGACCGCGTGCTCGCAGGCAATTCGGTCGGCAACCTTGCGATCATGCTGCTGGCGGTCGTCGGCTTCCTGACCGGCCGCCCCGAGTTCCTCGACATCGGGTTGACCTACGGTCTGCTCAATCTGATCAGGCACGCTCGCCGTGCTGAAGTTCTTCCGTCATGGCGATCTCGCTTACGCACGCCGACGAGGAGCGGAGCTCATGACGCTGGCCGTCGAGATCGCGAGCTGGGTGCTGATCCTCCTCGGTTCGTTCTTCACGGTCGTCGGAGCCTTCGGGCTGGTCCGCATGCCCGAAGTCTTCACCCGCATGCATGCCGCAAGCGTCACCGACACGCTCGGCGTCGGCTTTCTGATTCTCGGCATGTGCTTGCAGGCGGGCTTGAGCCTGGTGACGCTGAAGCTCGTGTTTCTTCTGGCGCTGTTCGTCTTCACCGGCCCGGTCGTTACCCATGCGCTCGCGCAGGCATGCCTGCATGAGGGCGTCAATCCAATGCTGGCGGAAGACCGCCGCAGCGTGGCTCGTCTCCGGTCTGCCAACCCGGACGACGGGAGGCAGCCATAGATATCGCTGATCAACACGGTGCTGCTGACGCTGCTTGCCGTGGTCACGATTGCCATCGTACGCCAGCGCAACCTGTTCGGCGTCGTCATTCTCGCGAGCGTCTACAGCTTTCTGATGGCGAGCGTACTGATCGTGCTCGACGCCGTCGACGTGGCGATGACCGAGGCGTCGGTCGGCGCCGGCGTCTCGACGGTGCTGCTGCTCGCGACCTTGCATCTTGATCAAGACGACCGAGATGCGCTCGATACGGCCGCATCTCCTGCCGTTGTCCATCTCGGTCGGCACTGGCGCCATTCTGGTGTGGGGCACGCTCGTCCTGCCGCCGTTCGGCACGCCGGATGCGCCGATCCACCAGCACGTCGCGCCGCGCTATATCGCCGACACGATCAAGGACACGAATGTTCCGAACGTCGTGACTTCGGTTCTGGCCGACTATCGCGGCTACGATACGCTCGGCGAGACGACGGTGATCTTCACGGCCGGCATCGGCGTGCTGCTGCTGCTGCACAGGGCGCGTCGGCGAGGCCGCGCCAACGACGGGGAGACTTCGCGATGAGCCTCGACCTGATCCTGCGCGTCGGCACCAAGCTGATCCTGCCGTTCATCCTGCTGTTCGCTCTCTACGTCCAGTTCCACGGCGATTATGGCCCGGGCGGCGGTTTCCAGGCGGGCGTCATCACCGCCGGCATGGTCATCCTGCTCGCGATCACCTTCGGCCTCGAAGCGGCGCATCGCATCGCGCCGCAATCGCTGGTCGAACGCATGATCCCGCTCGGCGTGCTGATCTATGCCGGCACCGGCGTTGCCGGGCTTGCTGATGGGCAAGAACTATCTCGACTACTCCGTGCTTTCGCATGATGCCGCCCACGGGCACGAGCTCGGCATCTTCCTGGTCGAGGCCGGCGTGCTGATCACGGTCGCGGGCACCATGACTGCCTTGTTCTACGCCTTCGTCGAGCGGGGCCGCTGATGCAGACGCTCGCGACGCGTCCTCGGTCACTACACTTATGTGATCACCATCTTCCTGATGATGACCGGCCTCTATATCGTGGTCGCGCGCGGCAACATGGTGAAGAAGCTTGTCGGCCTCTCGATCTTCCAGACCTCGGTCTATCTGCTCTACATCGCGCCTGGAAAGATCGTTGGCGGAACCGCTCCCATCATCGACCCGGCATTCACCGTCTACTCAAATCCGCTTCCTCATGTCCTGATCCTGACCGCCATCGTCGTCGGTGTGGCGACCCTCGCACTCGGCCTCGCACTGGTCGTCCGCATCAACGAGGCTTACGGCACGATCGAAGAGGACGAAATCTTCGAAAGGGACCGCGAGACATGACCGCGGTCTGGCCGCACCTCCCCGTACTGCAGGTCGTCATTCCACTGTTCGGCGCTTTGCTTGCCGGACTTGTCGCGTCGCGCCGAGCACAGCCTTCGCGCTGGCCCTGGTGGTGAGCTGGCTGATGCCGTTGTGCGCCGGTGCGTTGCTGTGGCAGGTGTTGGCGACCGGACCGATCTCCTACCACCTCGGCAGCTGGGCCCCGCCATGGGGCATCGAGTACCGGGTCGATATCCTCAACGCCTTCGTGCTGCTGCTGGTCTCCACGGTCGGCGCCGTGATCATGCCGTTCGCGCGGCGCTCCGTCGCCTTCGAAATCGAAGAAGGGCAGAGGGCCTGGTTCTATTGCATGTACCTGCTGTGCCTCACGGGCCTGCTGGGCATCACGGTGACCGGCGATGCCTTCAACGCCTTCGTCTTTCTCGAGATCTCGTCGCTGTCGACCTATGTGCTGATCGCGCTCGGTCGCGACCGGCGCGCGCTGCTCGCCGCGTTCCAGTACCTCATCATGGGCACGATCGGCGCGACGTTCTACGTCATCGGCGTGGGCCTGCTCTATCTGACGACCGGCAGCCTCAACATGGTCGATATTGCCGCGCGCCTTGGCCCGGCCTGGGCCGACAACTCGCGTGCGATCATCGCAGCCTTGGCCTTCGTGACGGTTGGCGTCAGCCTGAAGCTCGCCTTGTTCCCGCTTCATGTCTGGTTGCCGAACGCCTATGCCTATGCGCCGTCGTGGGCGACCGCCTTCCTGTCGGCCACAGCGACCAAGGTCGCGATCTATCTCCTGGTGCGCTTTCTTTTCTCGATCTTCGGCGTTGCGATAGACCTTCGCGCTCTGCCGGTCGCCGCGATCATTGTCGCACTGTCGCTCGCCGCAATGTTCATCGCCTCGCTGATCGCGGTGTTCCAATCCAACCTGAGCCGCATGCTCGCTTATTCTTCCGTCGCACAGATCGGTTACATCACGCTCGGCATCGGGTTCGTCAATCTGGCTGGGCTCACCGGCGGGCTCGTACACATCGTCAATCACGCATTGATGAAGGCGGCCTTGTTTCTTGCGGTCGGAGCGATCTTCTTCCGCGTCCGCACCGTGCGGCTCTCGGAGCTTGCGGGCATCGGCCGCAAGATGCCGATCACCATGGCGGCGTTCACGGTGGCCTGTTTCGGTCTCGTCGGCACGCCTGGTACGCCGGGCTTCGTTTCCAAATGGTATCTGGCCCTCGGCGCGATCGAAAACGGCTGGTGGATCGTGGTCTTCCTGATCGTGGCGAGCTCGCTGATCGCACTGGTCTATGTCGGCCGTGTGCTCGAAGTCGCCTGGCTGCGTGAGCCGTCGGCCGCGATCGCGGATGCGAGCGACCCGCCGCTCTCCATGCTGCTGCCGCTCATCCTGCTGGCGGCCGCGACGATCTATTTCGGCTTCGATACCGAATGGACCGCGGGAATAGCCAATACGGCCGCCAAGGACCTGCTAGGGGGGCTGCGATGACCGCGGCCCTTTCGTCTGAAACCATCCTCGTCCTGGCCCTCCTGACGCCGTTCGTCGGCGCGCTGATCCTTCCGCTGTTTCACAAGCTGCCGAACTTGCGCGAGGCGGTAACGCTCGTGACGGCAGCAGCGCTGTGCCTCATCGTGCTCCGACTGCTTGGGCCGGTCCTGAACGGAGCCCGGCCGGAACTCGGCGTTATCGACGTCGTCCCCGGGCTCACGATCGCCTTCAAGGTCGAACCGCTAGGTATGCTGTTTGCGCTCGTCGCCTCCTCGCTGTGGATCGTCAACTCGGTCTACTCGATCGGCTACATGCGCGCCAACGACGAGCCGCGCCAGACGACTTTCTACGTCTGTTTCGCCGTGGCGCTCGGCAGCACGATCGGGATCGCATTCGCCAAGAATCTGTTCACGTTGTTTCTGTTCTACGAGGCGTTGACGCTCTCGACCTATCCGCTGGTCACCCACAGACGGAACGAAGAAGCCATTCGCGCCGGCCGCATTTATCTCGTGCTCCTGCTCGGCACGTCCCTCCTGCTGTTCCTGCCGGCGATCATCGCCACCTGGGTTCTCGCCGGAACGCTCGATTTCAGGCCCGGCGGCATTCTCCCGGCCGACATCAGCGCGCCTGTGCATCGCCGCTCTGCTCTTGCTCTACGTGTTCGGCATCGGCAAGGCGGCGGTGATGCCGCTGCATTTCTGGTTGCCGGCGGCAATGGTGGCGCCGACACCGGTCAGCGCATTGCTGCATGCCGTGGCCGTGGTCAAGGCGGGCGTTTTCTCGATCCTGAAGGTGGCGGTGCTGGTGTTCGGCGTCGACACACTCAGCTCCGCCGGGCAATCCGACCTGGCTAACGGTCGTTGCCGGCACGACAATCCTGGTGGCATCCATCATCGCTCTCAAACAGGACAATCTCAAACGCCGACTTGCCTATTCGACCGTCTCTCAACTCTCTTATGTCGTGCTTGGGGTCGCTATCCTGGCGCCGATCTCGGTGGCAGGCGCCGCAATGCATATCGCCGCTCACGCCTTCAGCAAGATCACTCTGTTCTTCGCGGCTGGATCGATCTATACCGCGGCGCATCTGACTGAGGTGAGCCAGCTTGACGGCATTGGTCGGCGTATGCCCTGGACGATGGGCGCGTTTGCGATCGGCGCGCTCGGCATGATCGGCGTTCCTCCCACGGCCGGCTTTCTCGGCAAATGGTTCATCCTTGGCGGGGCGATGCAGACCGCCAACTGGCTGGCGGTGGCGGTTATTTTCGTCAGCACGTTGCTTAACGCAGGCTATTTCCTGCCTATCGTGTACCGCGCATTCTTCTGCGAGCCGGCATGCAATGGGCACGGACACAAGTCCGGCGAGGCGCCCTGGCCGATCGTGGTCGCGCTTACCGCAACAGCGACCGGAACGGTGCTGATGTTCTTCTTTCCCGATGTCCCCTTTGCGCTGGCGAAATTGTTGAGCGGGTGGTGATGCCATGAATGACCATTGGCTGGTGCGCCAAAGCACGATCAGGCTGCTCTGGATTCTCTTCGTCATCGTACTGGCGGCAACGGTGATGATGGACCTCGTCATCGAGCATCATTCCTATTTCGGGCTCGACGGGACATTCGGCTTCGGTGCGTGGTTCGGCTTCGTGAGCTGCATGGCAATGATCTTTTTCGCCAAGGCCCTCGGTACCATCCTGAGGCGACCGGACACCTACTATGACAGCTAGCGTCATCATCCCGCCGGCCATTGGGCTGATCCTCGGCGGCCTGATCTTGCCGATGCTGCAGGTCAGGTTGCGCTGGCTTGCGGTCCTTGTCCTGCCGCTGGTTACACTGTACCTGGTTTGGCAGGTACCCGACGGCGTGTCGCTCCAGGCATCGTTTCTTGGATACGAGCTAGCGCTCGTTAGAGGCGATGCACTTTCCCGTCTGTTTGCAACCGTGTTCGCAGTCATGGCGTTCGCCGGCGGCCTGTTTGCGCTCAACCAGAACCGGGTGGTCGAACTTGCCGCGGCCTTCTGTTATGCTGGCGGCGCCATTGGCGTCGTCTTCGCCGGCGACCTGCTCACGGTCTTCATCTTCTGGGAACTGATGGCGATTGCTTCCACGCTCGTGGTGTGGAGCGCGGGCCCTTCGGCACGCGGGGCAGGACTGCGATATGCCGCGATCCATCTCCTCGGCGGCGTTCTTCTGATGGCGGGCGTCGCCGGCGAGATCGCCGCAAACGGCTCGGCCGACTTCGGCAAAATGGCGCTCGACACGCTGCCGCGCTGGCTGATCTTGGCTGGCTTTCTCGTCAACGCCGGCGCGCCGCCGCTTTCAGCCTGGCTGCCGGATGCTTATCCCGAGAGCTCGTGGAGCGGGATGGTTTTTCTGTCTGCGTTTACCACCAAGACGGCGGTCTATGTCCTTTTGCGCGGCTTTCCGGGCACCGAGCTCTTGATCTATGTCGGGCTGTTCATGGTGTTTTACGGGATCGTCTACGCGCTTCTCGAAAACGATATGCGCCGTATTCTCGCCTACAGCATCGTCAATCAGGTCGGGTTCATGGTGACGGGCATCGGCATCGGCACCGAAATGGCGCTCAACGGCGCTGCCGCCCACGCTTTCACCCACATCATCTACAAGGCGCTGCTGCTGATGTCCGCGGGCTCAGTTCTCTACATGACCGGCAAGCGCAAATGCACGGATCTCGGCGGACTGTTCCGCACCATGCCGATCACGACCGTTTGCGGCATCATCGGCGCGCTTTCGATCTCCTCTTTCCCACTGACCTCGGGGTTCGTGTCGAAATCGATGATTTCGGAAGCGGCGGGCATGCAGCACCTCGAATGGGTGTGGTATCTGCTTGCGGCCGCCTCGGCGGGTGTGTTCCTTCACGCCGGTATCAAGTTTCCCTGGTTCGTTTTTTTTCAGAGGGATTCCGGCCTGCGGCCGGACGATCCACCGTGGAACATGCGAGCCGCAATGATCTTCTTCGCCGTGCTCTGTATTGGGATTGGCGTGCTGCCGGGGCCGCTGTATGCGCTGCTGCCCTACAAGGTCGACTTCGTGCCCTATACAGCGAGCCACGTTGTCTTCTATCTGCAATTGCTGCTATTCTCCGGCCTTGCGTTCTTTCTGATACTCGGCTGGCTCAAGCGCACGCTGACGATCACGCTCGATGTGGACTGGCTCTACCGACGGCTTGGCCCCGCACTCGCCGAGCACCTTGATCGTGCGGTAACGGGCGCATGGAATGGCTGCGTTGCCGTGGCGATGCGCAGCGCGCGCGTGATCCCTGAAGGTATCCAGCAATATCTCGGGCCCGAAGGCATTTTTGCCCGCACCTGGTCGACGGGCGCGATGGCTTTCTGGATGACCATCATGCTGGCCGCCTATCTGATCCTGTCGTATCTGTGATCGCGAAGTCGATGACCTTTAGTATCAAGGAAGAGATCGAGAACCTGCTCTATCCAGAGCTGCGGCCTTACGGTCGCAGTGATCGCGACCGCCTTCTGCGGAATGCCTCCGACACGCCGCTCGAACCTCTTGAGTGGGCGGGAATACTTCTTGGGCTTGTCGTCGCTGTTACCTTGACGCGCTATAGCGCGGCCGAAGTAGGTTTGATGAACCGCATCGCGGTCGGTCTGGCCAATTTCGTTGTCGCGCTTCTATTGCTTGGTGTAACGGCTGGGCCTTTTCTGGTGCGACGAACGCGACGTGGAATACGCTCGCAATTGGACTGAACACGCAAAATTACGGTGATCCGTGGTTGATTTTTGGACCTTTGGATATTGCTCTGGCGCGACGCCGCCTCAGATGTTCAGATAAAAGCCCGGCGAAACCCACGACGAACGGAAGCGCCAGCAAGAAGGCAAAATAGGCATCAAGGGAGAGGAGCCATTGACTTAGCTCTCCGATCACTCCTCCAATCTCCGCAGTTGCGTAATTTCCCTCGGTCGTCAACCTATGTAACTCCCGTGCGGCACAATGCTCGCTTACCGCGGGTGCCCCGATAGCTTCGAAGTAATCTTGCACCATGAAGGCGATTGAATCCAAGCCTTAACGTATGCGCCGGCTAACGGGTTCCGGCAGCCAGGGAGATAGCTGAGGCTTGCCGTCGGCAGCCAATGCTCGCGGTAAACGCTTGCGCCCCGGCCGTACGGCAGGCGAACACTACTGACACGCTCGCTTGAGTTTATCTATGCTGGCTCACGCAACCAGCCGTACAGGCAATTTCGCCCGGCGACTACGTGATGACCGGTAACGATTTGAGGCCACGAACGACCGGTGCGGCGCGCCACCGCAATTCGTGAGCAGGACAGGCGAGGCTCAACTTAGGCAGGCGTCTCAGTAAGCAACCGAACGCGATCTCGGCCTCCATCTTCGCCAGGTGCGAGCCGAGGCAATAGTGAACGCCATCTCCAAACGCAAGATGCGGATTGGGCTTGCGGGCTACGTCCAGTCGATCGGGCTCCGCGAATTTCTGAGCATCCCGGTTGGCGGAGGCAATAACGGGAAAAATGACATCACCGCGCCTGATCCTGGTGCCGTGCATGTCGATGTCCTGGACCGCATATCGCTCCGTTGCGGTCTCAACGGGCGCCGTGAAGCGTAACAATTCCTCGACCGCAGACCCAAGGAGCGAAAAATCTCCAAGGAGGCGCTCTTTCTCGCGCTGATTCTCCATCAGCGCCAGCATTCCGGACCCGATGAGGTTCACGGTCGTCTCATGGCCGGCGATGATCAGGAGCACCAACATGGCGATGAGCTCGTTCTCGCTCAGCCGGTCGCCATCCTCCTCTACGGCGATGAGCGCGGAGATGAGATCATCCTTCGGGTTGTGACGGCGCGAGGCAATGAGGTGCCGCAAATATCGCATTAATGCAAAGATCGAAGGCAGCGACAGTGCCATGCGAAATTCCGATCGCGCTTCAAGAAAAACATTGGTCCACCGCCGAAAGCGCGTCCCGGCCTCTTCGGGCAAGCCCAGCAGCTCCGAGATCACGGTCAACGGGAGCGGAAGGGCGAAATCCTCGATGACATCGGGCTTCAACTTTGCGCGCATTCGATCGACGAGATCCTCAGCCAGGACTTCGACGCGGTTTCGTAACTGCTCGATGCGTGCACGACTAGATGAGGACCCGCAGCCTTCATGCGTGGGGTCGTCCAGGTCCAGCATGTTCTCCGAGAGCGCCCTGAGGCTCGCTGGTGTCCACCACGGCACAGACTTGGGCGAGCTCAGCCCAGCATTGCGCGGGTTCTTGACGAACCTATCGCTATCCCGACACAAAACCGTCATCGTAACGCGTAATCAGCCACGCCCGCTTCAGGACGGGTACGCGAACTTCGAAGACCGGCGCCTCGCTGCGAAGAAACGTATAGAGCGGAAACGGGTCACGCTTGTGGGCGGCCGTATGTCGATGCGGGGGTCATTCATCGCGCTTGATCGGCAAGCCCCGGATGCGAGCCAACCATGGTACCAGTTCGCAGCACCCCGGATGGGAGCCAAAGCATGAATGTGTTGGTGCAATGCCCGTTCAGCCAATGACTTCCCCGGCTCATCCCGGACATTACGGCCCTTGTTCCTGCAAAAGTCGAAAGTTGCAACCGTCAGAATTTTGGCGAGAACTTGAAACGCGAAGAGATCGATGATTCGTATAGCCTCAGTCGCGCCACCGAAGTCGCCTATGAGTTTAGCGTGAGGCGATGAGGTCCCTCAGATCTCTACACGAAAACCGCGCCTGCGGCCCTCAGAATTTTTGACGCCTTCGGCAAAAACGACTTTTGCAGCACTATCTGCCAAAAACGGACTTCGATAGCCCGGTCACCGCCTATATAGTGGTGTTGGCGTAGCCTGGACGGATCATCTCGTGAGAAAAGGTGCCATTGTCGTCGTTGTCGTTGCCGCTATCGGTGCGACGATTCTTGCCCTGCGCGGGCTAAACTTTCCAGACACATCATCATCCACTATCACCCAGCGAGAGGTACGCATTAAGGATGCTGTAGTTTTCCATAATCCTACCCACGATTCCTCCAAATTTGTTGCTTTCGTCGAAGCAGTAACTGAAAAGAGAGGGGCAGCGCCTCTGCAAGAATGTCAGGAGGAATTGCTGCTGATCAATAAATCGTACAAAAGTTCGGTGCGAAAGGAATTCGGCGCGGTGACAGCCAATCTGTAATAAGCATCCTAGTTTTTGCGCCACGCGATATGTACCGGAAAGAAGCGAAGGTCCGTATGGTTTGCAAAACGACTGCAACCGATTGGTATCCGGTAGAGCTCCCAGAGCTAAAACATCAATGAACGAACGAACCAAGCGGTGTGAAACCGCATTCGGGTTTGGTCTCGCAACCTCTCGATCAGCAACGAAGATCGCCGTCGCGATCAAAGCAACTCCGATGATCTTCAACATGCCAGCGTCCAGCCCTCTCGCTAACGCACGTCGCGCGGTCGTCCGTCATCGTAACCTCCCCAAAGTCCGAGCAGAAAGTACGCAGAGAGAATTGTAAGAGGCAACCACAGCCCGCGAGCATAAATTGCATTCACCGCTTCCCATAACTGACGGGGGAAGGGGAAACCTGGCGCAGCCAATTATTCCTGCGTGAAATGCGCGCAGTCAGTACCGCCTTACTGAGATGCTCCGGCTTCCAACTAAGGCGAATTTTGCCTCGCCGGAAGACACCTTGAAGGATCTTCGCCGTATGGGACGCCTCAACTTTGCTGTTCTGCCTTTGGCGCGACGTCTCTCATTCCAATCGGAATCCATTCCCCTGCGTTAAGAAATTGCGCCCAAAGAACCCATTGCTTTTGGCCGTTGTCGACGAAGAGGAGGTGTCCAGCATGGCCACCATCACGAATTTCGGCAACAACCGCCTGCCTACCACTCACGGCGCTTTCAAAAGCTTGTCCAACCGCAAAGCGCATTGTCCCTCCTTCTTGAGGTCAGGGGCGAATCAACTCGCGACGGGCTCGATTGTATCAAGTCCTTTATCCGTTTTATTTCCAAATTGAACTGATCACCGCAGCCGCGCCGAGAGCGATGAATGCGAGGATGACTGGCGGATAAAGAACCTGCGCCGAGCTAAATCGCAGAAAGCGCCTGTGAACGCCACTTCTATCCGGTCGACCGAGCCATATCAGAACGGCAGCGATGGCCAGCATCGCGGCCCCAGCCCATAAATCCATGTCGCTTCCTCCGGTTAGCAGGAGGACAGGCGTAAACCATTTACCTGGCAAGGTGGCCATTAGTCGTAAAGGTACTATTTCGATTGCATGAGAGATGCAGCAATGCCGCATGTGCGAGACGATTTCAGCCTCCCATGCCAATCGAATCGATCTTTCACGATAACCGCCGAGTAGAATACTGAGTCCTGGCTCAGACCAACGACAAAAGGATCAAGACGATGCCAAGCGTCGCCACGTTCCATGCCAGAGAACGCAGGAGAAAAACTCCCGCCGCGTATAAGGCGAGATAGGCGATGCGACCCCAAAAGTATAACTGAACGCCCCACTCGGTCATCCAACTGTGCGTGGCCGCAACGTGCGCTATCAAGACGCCTGTAGCGAACAGAGGAAACGTCTCGATGAAATTTTGCAGCGCCCGCGCCAGTCGGCCTGCCAGCCCGGTCAACGCAGGCATAAACGCATCGCGAGAGCTCGCAGTCCAGACATAGCCGCGTTGGATGCTTGCAGCATGTGAGGTCAGGATAATTTGTACCAACCCAAGAACGATGCTGAGTGCGAGCAACTTGAGTTCGAATGTCATTGCTATACCTCACCCGCAATTGAAGCGGCCTTAACGTCCCGATGCCTCGGCGGCACTACTATAACCTTATACGCTGCGGCGGCGCGGCGTCCTGTCCGCCTTGGGGCGATGCTGTCGAAAAAGTCTTTGCTGGCTGACGAACAAAAGTTTTTTCAGCCCCGCTGGTGGGTCCGCCGGGACACAGCCTTCCCGGCACTCGGAGACCCGGACAATATGGAGACCAAAGCCAGATGCGATCGGGCCGGTCCATACTTCCGCTTTCACCTTACCGATGGCATTGGCGAACTCGCCGCCAAACATATGAACGATCGACGCCAGGCCTGCGAGTGGCATCTCCGGCGGTAGCAGCGACAACAATATCTGCCAATATCGGAAGTCGCAGTTTCTTACACGCTATGCTTCCGGCAGCGCGGCAAAACCGGAAGTTTCGTCTATTTCGCGCCATACCATATCTGCGTTCAACACCAAGAACTCTGCGCATTTCGTGCCGGTCGCGGCCGCGGTCGAGCAGTGCGCGACCGCGCTCGGCGATGGTCTGCAGCAACTCGCCGAACAATGAAGGGTTCATTTAGGCCCTACAGCAACACCCATCAGGTAATCAGGCAACCATGTGGCGATACCCGGGAAGATAGACAGGATGATGATAGCGACAATCATCATCATGACATAGGGCACGGAGCCCCACAGCACTGTCTTGGTGGGCACGTCCGGCGCTATGGCGTTGACCACGAACAGGTTCAGCCCGACCGGCGGGGTTATAAGCCCGATTTCCATATTGATGGTCACGATGACGCCGAACCAGACCGGGTCGAAACCGGCGGCCGTAATAATCGGCAGCAGGATCGGTGCGGTCATCAGGATGATGCCGGCGGGCGGAATGAAGCAGCCGCATACCAGCAGGAAGACGTTGATGAGTCCCATCAGCACCCAGCGATTGAGCTGCGCGTCGGCAATGGCCTGCGCCAGCGTCTGGGTGATGTAGAGCGAGGTCAGCATGTAGCCGAACAGCACGGCGGTCGCGATGATCATCAGGATCATCACCGACTCGCGCGTGGTCGAGCGCAGTATCTGCCACCAGGCCGTCGGGCTCCACATCCGGTAGATTACTATCGCCAGAACGACGCACAGCGCGGCGCCGACGCCTGCCGCTTCCGACGGCGTCGCGATGCCGCCGTACAGCACGTACATCACCGCGATCACGATCGCCAGGAAGGGCGCAACTTTCGGAATCGATTCAAACTTCTGGCGCCAGGTGAAACGGAACCCCGGCTCGTATGCACGGAAGCCTTTGTACCAAATGTAGGCCAGCGTCCACAGCATGAAGAGACCAGTCAGCAACAAGCCCGGCAGCACCCCGGCCAGGAACAGACGACCGATGGAGGTCTCGGTCGCGATCCCGTAAAGGATGAAGGTGATCGACGGCGGGATCAGGATGCCGAGCGTGCCACCGGCGCAGATCGACCCGGTTGCGACTTCGTCCGGATAACCACGCGCGCGCATCTCCGGTATGCCCATCTTGCCAATGGCGGCGCACGTTGCCGGCGAGGAGCCGGTCAGCGCCGCGAACAGCGCGCAAGCGCCGATGTTGGAAATCACCAGCCCGCCAGGCACCCGGTAAAGCCAGCGATCGAGCGCGATGTAGAGATCCTTGCCGGCCGGCGACGAGCCGATCGCCGCTCCCATCATGATGAACATCGGAATGGAGACGAGCGTGAAATCATTCAAGCCCGAATAGAGCGTCTCCGCCGCAACCCGCAGCGAATCGGTGCCCTGGAACAGCACCAGGAACGCAACGCCAACGGCGCCGAGCCCGAAGGCGACCGGCGCGCCGGTCAGTAGCACCAGCACCGTGGTGACGAGCACGAGGACGCCTTGAGCAGCCGGGCTCATATGCCGACTCCCGGAATGTTCACATCGGTCCCGCTCTCAGGCAGGCTTGCGTCGACGGAGCGTTCCTTAACCTCGATGCCGAATGGCGGCTCGCGGCCGGTGAGCAGATTGAGCAGATCGGCGACATACTGCAGCGTGAGAATCCCCAAGCCCACCGGCATGGCACCGTAGGGAATCCACAGCCGCGCTCGCCACATGGTGTCGGACACCCAGCGGCCCTCGTAGGCCTCATACCAGAATTGAAAGGTGAGCACGGTCATTAACAGGCAAAAGCCCAGCGAGACCGTGATCGCGCAAATGGCGAGCCAGTAGCGCGCGCGTTCGCCGACATAGATCGGCAACACATCCACGTTCACGTGGCCCTTGGTCAGCAGCACGTAGGGCGCGCCGATGAAGGTGGCCGCAATCAGGCTGTAGGTGACGAAATCGGTCTGCCAGATCGTGTTCTGGTTGAGAACATAGCGGATGAACACCATCTGGCAGACAATGATCACCGCGACCGCCGTCAGTGCCGCCGCGAAAATCCCGCAGGCTTGCGATATCAGCGTTACAAGTCGATTGAGAATGTTCATCCGTCCCCCGCTCCTGTGAGCGCAAAGAGATCGGCCGGCGAACGGCCGGCCGATCCTTATCGAAGGAGCGTTACTTGACTGCCAACGCCTCGTCGATCAGCTTCTTGCCGTCGGGCACTTCCTTGGCGAACTCGGCGTAGGAGCTTTTTTGTGCCACGTCGAGCCAAGCCTGGTACTCAGCCGCCGACAGGGTGACGACTTCGACCTTGTTGTCCTGGAAGGTCTTGACCATCTTTTCGTCGAGACCCTTGCTCTCCTTCGCGAAATATTCTTCCGACTTCTTGCCGGCCTTGAGCAGCACGTCCTGTTGCTGCTTGTTGAGCTTGCCGAATGCCTTCTTCGACATCAGCACCGGCTCGTACATGAACCACAGCGCATTTTCGCCCGGAGCGGTGATGCACTTGACCTGCTCGTAGATGCGGAACGAGACGAAGCTTCCGGTCGAGGTATCGGTGGCCTCCGCGACGCCCGTCTGCAGCGCGTTATAGACTTCGTTGGACGGGATCGAGACGATCGAAGCACCTGCGGCCTGCCACATGGCCGCGAAGGTTGGGCCGGCGGAGCGGATCTTCACGCCCTTGATGTCTTCCGGCTTGCGGATGCAGCCCTTCTTGGAGGCCACAGCGCCGGCGAGCCAGGCATCGGCGAGCACGATGACGCCGGCCTTCTCGATCTTGGCCTTGATGTCCTTCATGAACGGCGAGTTCGCCATTCGCGCGGCGCGGTCGTGGCTGCGCACGAGGCCCGGCATCAGAGTGGCACCGAAGTCACGCACCTTGCCGCTGGCGTAATCGAGCGGGAATGACGAGATGTCGAGTTGGCCGTTGACCATGGCGTTCCACTGATCGTTCGGCTTGAATAGCGAGGCGCCCGGATAGACCTGGATGTCGAGGCCGACATTGGCGGCCTTGGCTTCCTTGGCGATGATCTGCACCATCTCGTCACGCGGATCACCTTTGCCGCCCGGAAATTGGTGAGAGGCTCTCAGCGTCACTTGCGCTTGAGCCGGCGCCGACAGCAGGATGGCCGCCGTCACCGCAGCGAACAATACTATAGATACATTCCTCATCTTGTGTTCCTCCTAGGGTCTCTTCCGGCAGCGGAAATATCGCTGCGTTGGTCGACCGAATAATAACCAAGATCGCTCACACCGTCGTTGGCCCACGCTCCTATAACGCATGCAACCGTTACATCATTCGGGCCATGGGCAGTCTCGACTGATCATCGTATGACGGCGTGACCGTGGGATCAAACAGCGTTTGTCTAAAGGTCTTGAGATCACCAAGCGTGTCTTCCTCGTCGGAGGGCGTGCCGCGCAACTTGCCCTGATTGTCGATCACCTCGCACCGCACCATTAATGATCGAGATTGAAGGTCAGGAAATAGCGGCAACGGCGCCCACGAGTGTGCAAGCATGGTGGTTCAGCGCCAAAAAAGGCGGCACGTAAAGCGCCGCACAAGATTACGTCCAAGAGACGGGAAGGCTTCCGGGAGGAGCCTTTCCCTTGAGGGAGGATCATATGGGTCAACAAAGTTCGAGGCCAAAGCGGAGATAGGCGTTCAGATTTCTGACACGCTTCTGCCGAAACGCTGCCGGTAAGCATCGATATAGGCCCGCACCGCCGGCTTGAGATGGCGTCGCGTCAGGCTGATCAGATCGTCACGGCGCGAATTCCGTAGGGCCTTGATCATCGCGATATGGTCGCGGCGGGCGTCGTTCAAGGCTTCCGGCTTGGCATGCGCATATGACCTGATACCGGAGACTTTCTGCGCCAGACTTTCGATGGTTTCGATCAGGCACGTGTTGCCGCACAAGCCGAACAAGGCGCGATGGAACAGAACATTGCGTTGGAACACGGCCAGTAGGTCGCCGGGAAACCGTCCCGCAAGGACGCGACGAACCTCTCCGGCATATCATCAACGATGGCTGAGGCTTCGGTGCGTGAACTATCGATCGCGGACCTGATTGCCAGAAAGCTTCAGGAGGACATCGTGCTCGGCCGACGGCACCCGCGCGAGCGGCTGGTCGAACAGGATTTGTGCACGGCCTTCGATACCCATCGCGGCGACGTCCGGCTCGCGCTATTCGAACTGGAGAAGATGGGGATCGTTGAACGCATCCCGAACCGCGGTGCGATCGTGCGCGATCTCAAGCCGATCGTATACAATCTGAAAGACTATCTTGTATGCAATATTGAGGCGGTTGATAATGACCCGCCGGCGTGTTCCGGCGCACGATCAGCCGACAAAAGCGGCGACGACAGCAGGGGAGGAATTCAATGTCCGTTTCACGGTATCTGCCGCTTGCGCGCGGCATTCTGCTCGGCGCAGCACTTGCGATGACTTCTTCGGCGGCGCTCGCGCAGAAGCGCGAGTTCTCGTTCGCCTACGACCAGCCAAAGAACAGCGGCTACGGAATCGGCGCTGAAATGTTCAGCAAGAAGCTGGGCGAGCTGAGCAAGGGCACGCTCTCGATCAATCAATATCCCGGCGCACAGCTCGGTACCGAGGCGCAGACCTTGCAAAAGGTGCAAACCGGCGACATCGACTTCGTGATGCTGTCGACCGCCAACGCCTCGACAGCGCAGCCGGAGTCCGGCGTATTTTCGATTCACTTCATCTTCCGCAACGAAGCTCACGCCATCAAGGTGCTTGGCGATCCCGCCGTGATCGCAGCGATGAAGGAGTTATACGCAGCCAAGATGAAGGGCGCGCATATGCTCGGGTTGGGATCGCAGGGCCTGCGGCACATGTACGGCAAGAAGCCGGTGGAGAAGGTCGCGGATATCAAGGGCGTCAAGGTTCGCGTGCAGGCAACCGTCACCGAAGACACCCTTTTCCCGGCCTACGGCGCCCAGGTCGTGCATATGCCGTTCGGTGAGGTCTACACCTCTCTGCAGACCGGCGTGGTCGACATGGCCGAAAACGGCATCAACAACTATCTCGTCAACAAGCATTACGAACCCGCGCCCGTGCTCTCGCTGACAGAGCATGAAGCCAACAATGCCGCGCTGTTCGTCAGCGACAAGGTCTGGAGCAGCCTCAATGACGAGCAGAAGAAATGGGTGCAGGCGGCAGCGGACGAGGTCAGCCGCAACGAGCCGGCGGCTGCCTTCAAGCTCGAACACGAAGCGCAGGCGAAACTTGAGAAGATCGGCGTCAAGGTCGTCAAGACCGTCGACAAATCAGGTTTTGCGCAGATCAGCAAACCGATTCAGGACAAGCTGGCATCCGATCTTGGGCCCAACGCCGTGAAGGTCCTCGGCCTGGTGCGTAACATCCAATAATTGACGCGGTTATGAGGCGGGAAGGCCGGTCCTTCCCGCAGCGCCGCTTTCACATTCCCGATTCGAGAATCGACAATGCGCGGGTTCAACAGCCTCGTCCTGGAGGAGCAGCGGCACCTGAAGTGGCGCGGGCTCGATTGGCTCGAACAGGTTCTGATGATTCTATGCGGCATCGCAATCACCGGCTTTTCTATCCTGGTGATGTGCGACATCGTTACCCGCACCATTGGCCATCCCTGGCTGTGGCTGCAGGAAGCGACCATGACGTTCTTCATATACGGCATCTTCATCGGCGTCGGTGCGGCGACGCGGCGTAACGACCATCTCTATCTCGCGGTGCTGGCGGAATCGCTGACCGGCAACAAGCGTCTGTTCTTCGAGATGTTCAACCGGCTGGTGGTGCTCGGCGTCGCCCTCTGCATGGTCTATTTCGGCTATTTGAACTTCCTGGATGGCTTCAAGAGCCTGCGCATGCCGTCGATGACGCCGCTGTCCAGCCTGTACGCGGCCATTCCGTTGTGCGGCGCGCTAGTGGCCCTTTTCATCGTCGAGCAGATGGCCAACGGCTGGAAGAACGGTTTTGCCGGTACGTCGGACGCGGACGAGAAGAGGAAATCGCTGTGACGACCAATGGCGGACTCATCTTCCTGATGGGATTTCTCTTCCTGTTCCTCGGCTATATGGGCGTTCCGGTGGCCTTCGCCCTTATCGGATCGGTGCTGGTGGTAACGGCATTCACGCCGGTCAGCCTCGCCTCAATGATGGCGCAGCTTTTCAACGGCATGGACACCGAGGCCCTGCTCGCGGTGCCGTTCTTCCTGCTGGTCGGCGACCTCATGACGTCGGCCAACGTTACCGGCCGAATGATCACGCTGTCGCAAACGCTCGTCGGACATCTGCGCGGCGGGCTTGCGCAAGTGGTGACGATCTTCAGCATGTTCTTCGCGGGAATCTCCGGTTCATCCGCCGCCGATGTCGCCATCCTGTCGCGAACCCTGGCGCCGGAAATGAAGCGGGAAGGCTATGATCTGGCCTTCACGGCGGCACTGATCGCCTCGGCCTCGACCATGGCCAACCTCATCCCGCCCAGCATCATGGCGGTGGTGTATGGCGCGACCGGCAATGTGTCGATCGGCGGGCTGTTTCTCGGTGGCGTGGTGCCCGGCGTGTTCGTCGGAATCGGCCTGATGATCTACAGCTATTTCTTCGGGCCGGTCGGCATCATGCGCCCGCGCGCCACGTTTGGGCAATTCAGCACGGCGACCAAACAGGCGGTCGTTCCGCTGATGATTCCTTTCATCATCATGGGCGGCATCCTGACGGGCCAGTTCACGCCGACTGAAGCCGGCATCATTGCCGTCGCTTACATTGTTTTCGTCGCGATCCCGCTGCTCAATCCTCGCCATTACAAACATTTGCCGCGGGATATGGCGATGACCGGATTGCTCTATTCGATACCGCTGATCACGATCGGCGCGGCTTCGGTCTTCGGATGGATGCTGGCCTATCTGCGCGGCCCGGCCGTGGTGTCGGGCTGGATATCGTCGGCGGCAGGCGGCGATCCCTTCCTGATCATGCTGTTGCTGGTTGCCCTGTTCGTCATCGTCGGCGACTTCATCGACGCGATCCCCGCGATCATCATTTTCATGCCCATCATCGACGATCTGACCAAGAGTTCCGATATCAATCCTGTGCACATGGGCGTCGTCATCATCGTCACCCTGGCGTTCGGGCTGATTACACCGCCTTACGGGCTTGCGCTGCTGATGGCGTCGAAATTCGTCGGGGTGCGGTTCAGCAGGGCCATGCTGGCGTCGTTCCCCATCTATATCGTGTTCTTCGCCGCGATCGCGTTATGTATCTTCTTCCCCGAGGTCGTGTTGTGGCTGCCCCGGCACCTGCTGCCGGAATCGGTCGGTTGCTTCAAAAATCCGAGCGGCGCCGGATACATCTGCCCCTGAGATTTTCCGGCGTCTGCGTCCGGCACCTGGCGTTTTTCCCCTTCTCTGCGGCGGCCGTCCTCAGCGTGTCGCTCTCGCTGCTTCCGGTTTATGCGGCAGCGGTGGGCTCAGCCGTGTGGCGGCGATCTGCCGGGGCGAAAACGCGCTTCGAGCCTTGGAAGAGGGTTCGTTCTCGCGCCGCAGCAGCGTTAGGTCTTGGACGGGATGAACATCCGGCTACTCGCGGAATGGTTAGTGCCGGACTGGGTCGCTCGCAAGGCTCGTGGGTAGTGGGGCGCGCCTGTCCACCCCAAGGGGTGCAGTCCAGATCTGGGGTCAATTTCGGACGCCGATTGACAGGTCCAGGTCTCTAAGTATGCCAATCACCTGAATTCTCCGGCAAAGATTCGTGTGCCTAAATATCGCTGGAGTCTGCGCAATATGCCTGGCGCTCTCAGCGTGAGAGAGCGCGCAAAACTCCGTCATAGTCGGATGCGGCCCCCGCTGTTGATGAAGGCTTGAAGACGGACGCGCTGCCAGGCGTCGCCGCTGTCGTCGTCGCCCGACACCCAGCGGAGGCTGGTGTCGTATCCGCCGAATTTGGAGAGCGCCGCCGCGCCGGCAACGGCATTCGCCACGTCATCGTGGCCGCGGTCGGGATGCGAGATGGTGTCCCGGCCAACCGCGCTGGTGCGACGCTCAAGCCCAACGATTTGGCCTTGAAGGCGATCATTGCGCGGCAGGACGATGCGGCCACTGTTCAAAAGCGGCAGGAGTGCTCGCCGCCTACATCGCGGGACTTTGCGATCATCGGGACGCGTTGGTGCCGGGCGAGCGTGGTGTCTTGCTGTGCGTCGCACTCGATCAACGGGTGGCGAAGATCATCCTTAACTACGCTCGCTGACCCGGCTCGCCGCCGGTGAATCCCAAGCTGACGTCACCTACACGGATCGGACTGGCCGCAACCATGGCCAGTCCGGTTCTGTGTTTAATTCAGATTCGTGTGGATAGTGATACGCCAAGCTTCGCGCAGGAATTAATGCGGTCGCGATGCGATATTTTTCCACATCTTTGACGGTTCAGGAATCGATCCTGATGATGTGGGAAACAACCTACCAAGTTTTGAGTGCGCCAAACGTATAGCTTACGTCGTTGCCGATGAACTCAAAAAGGGCGACGAGATTTCGCAGCCGAGTTTGGTGATCGTTGCGGACGCGGATGACAGTGTAATACTCTTTGCGTGCGCCCCACTAGAAAGGAAGCGTTCACCAACACCCTGAACGAGCTGACAACCACCTTCTCTAACGGCCGCGAAACGACTGGCTGCTAGCCTCTCAAGAAAACAGAGAGGCAGCTGAAACAGAGAGGCAGCCAATGTCATTCACGGTTCGAATTGCGATCATTCTGCTCTGCGCCTATGCAGGTTCTGCTCTTGGAACGGCGCAGTTCGAGGAATTGCCTGAAGCAGCTCAAATGTCGTCCAGATAAACCCAACGAGAACGACGATGTTCACGCGTCTTGCCCCCATTCAAATGGATGAAGAGCACTCCCGAGCCTCGAGTTCGCTGCGCAAACGTAGGTGCGTAGCGTTTAATCAATATATCGCGCAAAGGCCCAAGCTCTGCGCGACAGCGGTGTGCGCGGTAGTCTCTCGAAGGTTATCAATTCCTTAGCAGCAGGGTACCCATTCTCGATTGTTCATTTACTAGAATTTGAAGGCCGGCGTCGTATCCTCTTCAAATGATCGATAAACGTGCGGCACGAAGGGAGCGAGTTTTCAAAGCTGGAAAGGTCTCGTTTGGCTGCGAGCGCGTGGATTGCACGGTAAGAAACCTTTCGGTGACGGGAGCGATGATCGAAGTTCAAACCTCAGATGTTATCCCCCATGAGATCATTCTAGACATTCTGGGCCGTGGCGCGCGTTTTCACTGTCATGTCGTTTGGAGACATTTTCGTCGGCTCGGCGTGGCCTTCGATTAGGTCATCGAGTTCACTTCGCTAGAAGGACTGCCATGGGCCTCTTTAGAACAAAAGTGTCAAGTCATCTAATCCCGGTTGATTCCCAAAACGCCACAAGCAGCGACTGGGTTATTTTGCTAGAGGCTGGCACCATCATTGGTCCGTCGTCTGAAAGACTTCGTGTTGCCCGATCAACTCTGGAACGGAAAATTGTAAAAAAGTACAAGTTTATGCGTAGAGCGAAACATTTCCTTGTGCTGGAAGGATATGATCCACGAATTCATGCGGTGTTCTTTTGCCCTCAACTATACAAATATGATTCTGAAAAAGAGCTCGTGCCTCTAGAGGGCGACGAGATCGGCAGATTGATTGCGCACGCCGTTGAGGGCGGAATTACCGAGAGGCGACCATGGTATGATCCATCGGAAAAATTGCCAGATCGGCCAGTAATCGACGCTCAAATGAACATGGAGTTTGAGGCGCTTGTCGTTGACATGCCCAGCGCGCAAAACCATGCCGTGAGGGGCCCGAAAGACGGGGCCACCATAGGAATGCCCAGTCCGGCCGCTTAGTCTTTAGCGGTTGGTCAATCCCAAGGCGGATAATAACCGCGCCTGACGCCTGCTTTATCAGCACGCCAGAAATGTATTCGTTGAGGGGATGTGCGGGTTTCCAACTTTGGTTACATGAGCGCTCAAACAAATCTTAATTCGAAAACTATTCTCAAAGCGCATCCTCACCTGGTGAACCGAAAGTGGGACCTAAGAGCAGATTCCCGTCGATTTCACGCATAGCCTGCATGGCTGAAATAATTTGACGCTTCGCGCGCGGTCAGTGTGCGCGCGAAGCGACCGATCCGGCGGCGCAGACGCGGAATTGTCCGTTCGGCCGCCTTGCGCAGGTCGGCCTTGAGCTTGCTGAAAGACATCTCGATCGGATTCAGGTCGGGCGAATATTTGGGCAGGTAGCGAAGCTTTGCGCCGCGCGCCTCGATGGCCTCGCGAACACCGGCCGCCTTGTGTGCCGGCAGGTTGTCGATCATGACGATATCCTTGCGCTTGAGCGTCGGAGCCCCGAACCTGATCCCTTATCGAAACCGCAGCACCACCCGATCTTTGCCGACATGGCGGTCAATGAAGTCTTCCAGAACCGACGGCACGCTGCGCCCTTCAAGGTCGAGGCGACGCAGTATTTCCTGCGCGATGTGTGCCCAACTTCGCTCTTGATTGCGCTTAGAATATCACACATCCCTACAGTGTGGAACTGACTGCGGTGGCTGATTGACGCTCGCCATGCCGGTTGCGCTCTCGGCGGCGAGAACGGCGGGATGACCTGCCGTGATGATCGCATCCGCTTTCAACTGTGTTAGCTCGCCTGCGATGGCGCGATAGTCCCTCGCGGCAGCCCATCCACATTCGATCGTGACATTCCTACCATTCCTACCTTCGACATATCCGGCTCCCGAAGTCGAATGCATCGGCAAGATCCTAAAGCAGCAGGAATGCAATCTCCCGCGGACCGTCCGTTTGGCCCGGCATGGCCGTGAGACATGTGCCTTAGGTTGTGATGATGTGCGTTAGAGAACAGCATTTTCGTGTTAAAGTTCAGTCTTCGAAATTAGATGCCCGCAATCGATGCCTGGCCTCGACGACAATAATTGATGCGATTGCATTCTAATTACGTCGAGTTGTCGCGAAGGAAAAAGGGGTGCGCTGCTATGCCAGAGAAAGTCCCGCCAGGATGGAAACGTGACTTTCACAAGCGAGCCGGCGAGTTACATGCAGAAGCTCGGAAATTTCTCACCGCCATGGCAGTCGGCATCGTTGCTGTCCTCTATGCAACATTGACTGGCAAAGAAGCGCCTGCATTGGCTGATCAAAACAGATTGATTGCGATCCTTGCTATCATCGCCCTGACGCTATCTGCTGGATGTGGACTTGCCGCATGGCGCGCAGATGCCGCATGGGCCTTTACGGCGGGTAACAGACCTCCGAAGGGCGACAAGCCGGATGGTGGATGGTGGCACGAGATAAAGAAATGGTGCGACTATTCTCAACTTGGCACTTTCATAGCGGGGCTTTTGCTAACGGCCATTCTTACTCTTCGTTTAATGCATTGATTTTTTTGCGGCGGACATCATTGCTAACCCATCGCGCGACAAAACGAGCTGAGTGGCACGCTGCAGCGACTTGAGTAACGCTTGACGAGGACCGTCGCTCACCGCCGCGCTAGTTCACTTTTGTGAGTTCTTCCGGTTGGTCGAGTTGAGCAGCATGACCAGCAGTTCGTTCTCACGGCTTTGCTCTGCTCATGTCGTCGCGACCCTGTTCGATACAACGACAGTCGGGATCAGTCGCCCCTTGCTGTCCTTAACCGTTCGTGGGTCACGGCCAATGGATGCATGCAGAGAGAGCCAAGCCATGGCCAGACACTGCAACTCGCCACCCTTCCAAGCGCACCAGTTCCCACCCGGGTGCTGTCTCGTTCAAAACGATCTCAGGTAGGTGGTCCCGCTTGGTCGCATCACAGCCGGACCGGGGGCTTGGATCAAATGCGTCTTTGGAGACGCATTTGAATATCGGTCCTCGCCAGCGAGGGATCGGAGCCGGCCTTCGATCTTGGCGCTGTGAGGCCGACGCCCCAGGGCCAATAATCGTCCTCTCGCGTCGGGCCATAGCCTGTGTGTACCGAAAACCTTATCCGAGTTGATGACGTGATGGAATTGCCTAAGCTGGCGGAATGATCGGGCTGCTCTGTTTCGCTCTGGCCGTTCCTGGCCTCGCCATTCAAGTCGAAGTTACGGCTTGAATGAGAACGCGGTGCTTCGACATCAGTTGATTGTCTTGAGGCGCAGGCTGAATGGTCGCATCCGGCTCACGAACCATGATCGCTGGTTCTTGATCCAGCTGTATCGCTGGTTTCCATCAATCCTGAAGGTTCTCACAATCATCCGGCCCGAGACGCTCGTGCGTTGGCATCGGGCCGGTTTTCGCTGCTACTGGCGTTGGAAATCGCATCGACGGGGAGGGCGACCGCAGATCGATATGGAGCTGCGCGTATTGATTTGGCGGATGAGCGTCGAAAATCCGTTTTGGGGCGCGCCACGCATTCACGGCGAACTGCTCAAGCTCGGGTTTGAGGTCGCGCAGTCGAGCGTCGCCAAGTACATGGTCAAACGGAGGGGGCCGCCCAGCCAGGGATGGCGAACCTTCTTGCATAACCACGCGCCGGATATTGCCGCCATGGACCTGTTCGTTGTTCCGACTATCGGTTTCGACCTGTATGCCTTAGTCATCGTCCGGCTCGGCCGCAGAGACCTCGTCTGGACCAACGTCACAGCAAATCCGACGGCCGAAGGGGTTGCACGTCAAATAACGGAAGCATTTCCTTGGGACGAGGCTCCGCGTTATATGATCCGGGACCGCGATCGGATCTACGGCAGCGTCGTCACCCGCCGATTGCGCGCCATGGGCATTCGGGACAAGCCGATTGCACCAGCCTCGCCCTGGCAGAATGGCTTTGCCGAACGGCTGATCGGATCGATCCGGCGTGAGTGTGTGGACCACATCATTGTCCTGGGCGAGATGCATTTGCGTCGCGTCCTGAAATCCTACGCCGACTATTACAATTTCGTCAGAACGCATCGATCCTTGAACAAGGATGCGCCGGTTTCTCGCCCGGTTCAGCGAACCGGTGTGATCAGTTCACGCGCCATCCTGGGCGGACTTCATAACCATTACGCCCGTGTTTAAGTTTTCGGCACACACAACCCGCGCATTCACGACTGTGTTGCCATTTGGGCACCTCCCAGACGATCGCAAGATAAGCAACCTCTTACTCGAAGCAATGCCCTCGGGGCGTTGTTCCGGTGGCACCACTGGCCCTGCTTGCTGATGTTGCCATAACGAAGGGGTTCTTCATCGCCTTCGTCAGCATAGACCGTCTAGGTACTGGCAGGTTTTCCAACCACCGATTGACCACCGAAACTCCGTGAACAAACGGCGATAATCGCAGTCAAAATTGCTCGAAAGCCGTTGTTTTCTTTCGTCTTTCCCAACAAGTAACAACGTTCGGGACGCAGGGGTCGCAGGTTTGCCGCGATCAACGACCTTACGAGTGCTCTCCGGCGCTCGCCGTTTATTAAAGCAGCCCGAGAAGGACGAAATTTAAGTAAGATCTCATTTCCCGCGGTTGCACTAGCTCGCTCGTGATAGCGGAATGATCTTACCACCTTCCAGTGCAAGGGCGGTGATGTGGTCCGCCCACCATTGCATCATTCGTCGACGGTCAGGCATCCACTCCGCAGCGTTATAGGCCCGCCGCACTTCATTCCTTTCAACGTGCGCAAGCTGGCGTTCAATCCAATCGCGGTTGAATTGATTGCTTTCATTTAGGATCGTGGAAGCCACGGCTCGAAAGCCGTGCGTAGTGGCCCGGCCGTGATACCCCATTCGGTAGAGCGCATAGAGCATCGTGTTGCTGGACATGCATCCCTCTTTGCCTGGCGATGGAAAAATATTGGGGCTGCCGCCCGAGAGGGCGCGCAACTCGCGCAACACGTCGACTGCCTGGCGTGATAGAGGCACCAAGTGTTCCAGCCGCATTTTCATGCGTTCGGCCGGAATGCGCCACTGGGCGGACTCTTCATCCCAGTTCTCCAGTTCGCTCCAGGTGCCAGCACGCAATTCTGTTGTTCTAAGAAACGTCAATGTCACGAGCTTCAACGCAAGTTTGGTCTGTCGCTCCCCGCTGTAGGTGTCCAAATTTTGCAAGAATGTCGGCAACTCTAGGAGTGGCATGGCTTTGTGACGCTGTGGTTCTCCGATAGCGCGCAAAGCGTCTTTGAGATCGGCCGACGGATCCCGTTTCGCTCGGCTTGTCACAATTGCGAAACGAAATATCTGTCCGACAAGCTGCTTCAATCGTCGTGCTGTTTCGTGCGCCCCACGCTTCTCAACTTTCCGCAGCATATCGAGCAGCTCCGGTGATTCGATGTCGACGATCGGACGCCGACCAATCGCCGGGAAGACATCCGCCTCCAGACGCCGGAGGATTTGGCCTGCGTAGTAGGGCGTTCGACCGCCTTTCCAGTTTTCGTGCCATTCGCGCGCGACCGCTTCGAACGTATTGCCAGCGGCGACCTTGGCAGCCCGTTTACGCTCACGTTTCACCACGGAAGGATCAAGGCCGGCAGCTAGACTGCGCTTGGCGTCGTCGCGCGCTGCACGCGCCTCCACAAGTCCAACGGCCGGATAAACGCCGAGCGCAAGCGTGCGTTGCTTGCCATGCCACCGATACGCCAAGCGCCAGTACTTAGCTCCGTCTGTATTGACTAATAGGTGCAAGCCGCCGCCATCGGAGAGCTTATGTGGTTTGATTTTCGTCTTCGCATTTCGGCACTTCACATCTGTCAATGGCATGTTGGTATCTCGTTTTGGCGCTGAAAATCTACCAACAGATATACCAACAAATCTGATGGATGTCAGCACACGAAGGGCGGACGTCATTGGACGTCAAGGGATCGAAAAACCGCTGGAAATAAAGCCTATTTGCTTGCTTCGCTGGACGAAGGTGGACGCTCATGGACGTTGATGGACACCCAATATGGTGGGCCCGGCAGGACTCGAACCTGCAACCAGACCGTTATGAGCGGCCGGCTCTAACCATTGAGCTACAGGCCCCGCCGCGTGGGGCCGAAGGGATCGGCCGGCAACGGTGCTGGCATCGTTTACAGGCATGACAGCGATACGGCAATGCCGGGTTCTGGGCCGGAAACCGCTTTCATAACCCGCCGCGGTTGCCTACAAATCCCCTGCGTCTTTCGTCAGGGAACGCTCGAGGCCAATATGAAACTCGCTTGGATTGCCTGTGCCGGTCTCCTTCTGCTGGCGGGGGCCGTTGCGGCGCAGGATGGAGGCAAGACTGCAGGAGATATGGCCATTACCAAAACCACGATCAGCCTGGGAACGGCGACGCCGGGCGGCGGCTTCCCGGTCTACGGCAATGCATTCGCTGAAATCATGAATGCCGCCGATCCCGGAGTTTCGATCGAGCCGCGCAACACCAAGGGCTCCAACGAAAACATCCCGCTGCTGGAAAGCGACCAACTCGACATTGCGCTGGTGGCTGGCGAGCCTTCCTATGAGGCTTTCATGGGCATCGGGCGGGCGCCGACCAAACTGAAAATCCTCACCGCGATGTATTCCAGCCCCGGCATGTTCGTGGTGCGCGCCGACAGCCCCTACAAAACGATCAGGGATCTCGTCGGCCAGCCGGTCGCGTTCGGGGCCAAAGGCTCCGGCTTGCCGATCCTGTCGCGCTACATGCTCGACGGCATCGGGCTGAAGCAGGATGAGGACTTCAAGTCGATCTATCTCGATCGCGCGGGCGATGGCCCCACCATGGTGCAGGACGGCCGTGCGGCGGCGCTGTGGGGCGCCGGCGTAGGCTGGCCCGGTTTCTCTGCGATGGCGCAAGCCCCCGGCGGGGCCCGGTTCATTGCGCCGGACGCCGGCGAGATCGCGCGCATCCGCGCCAAGCACACGTTTCTCAAGCCTTTGACAGTCCCCGCCAACAGCTATCCAAACCAGACGGCGGCCATCGATTCCGTCGGTTCATGGAGTTTTGTGCTCGCGCGAGAAAGCTTGCCTGACGACGTCGCGTACCGGCTGGCGCGCACGCTGCACGGGAGTGAGGCCGCGCTGTGCAAGAAATTACCGCAGGCCTGCGAGACGACGGCCGCGAACACGGTTGCCGCCGCGCCGAACGCGGCGCTGATCCATCCCGGCGTGATGAAATATTTCCGCGAGATCGGGGTGGTGAAATAGGCATCGATCCGATCCGCATGCCCGGCCTTGTGCCGGGCATCGACGCGTTGCTTCTTCCGTCAAAGACGTGGATGGCCGGGACAAGCCCGGCCATGACGTTGTGTCTGCTGATGCAGGCTCACTTCTTCAGCATCGCACATGCCGGATCGGGCGGCCCGAATGCTTCATCACCGGATATCTTGGCGAGGATCGTGTAGTAATCCCACGGATATTTCAATTCCTCCGGCTTCTTGACCTGCACCAGCCACAAATCATGCACCATCAGATTGTCCTCGCGCAGCTTGCCGTTGCGGGAGAAAAAATCTTCGACCGGCTTTTCGCGCATCTTCGCCGCCACCTTGAGCGGCTCGTCGGTGCCGGCCTCCTTGATGGCGTTGAGATAGTGCATGACCGAGGAGTAAACGCCGGCCTGCCACATCGTCGGCATCCGGTTCATCTTGGCAAAATAACGCTTCGACCATTCGCGGGTCTTGTCGTCCATGTCCCAGTAGAACGACGTGGTCAGCAACAGGCCCTGCGCCGCCGGCAAGCCGAGCGAATGAATGTCGGTGATCAGCGCCAGCAACGCCGCCATCTGCTGGCCGCCCTTGAACACGCCGAATTCGGCGCCGGTCTTGATCTCGTTCATGTTGTTCGGCGGCCCGGCGGCAATGCCGATGATCTTGGCCTTGGAGGCCTGCGCCTGCAGCACGAAGGACGACAGGTCGGGCGTGGCGAGCGGCGGCCGCACCGAGCCCAGCACCTTGCCGCCATTGGCGGTGATCACGGTCGAAGCGTCGCGTTCGAGCGAGTGGCCGAAGGCATAGTCGTCGGTGATGAAGAACCAGCTGTCGCCGCCGCGCTTCACCACGGTCTGCGCGGTGCCGACCGCGAGCGCGCGGGTATCGAACACCCACTGCATCGCGTAGGGCGAACAGAACTTGCCGTGAAAGTCCGCGGTGCCGGTCGAGTGCGCGATGAACAGCTTCTTCTTTTCGTTGGCGATGTTCTGCACCGCGAGGCCTACGGCCGACACCGGCACGTCGACGATCAGATCGACCTGATCGACATCGTACCAGCGTCGCGCGATGCCGCCGCCGATGTCCGGCTTGAGCTGGTGGTCGCCGACGATGATGCTGATCGGCTTGCCCAGCACCTTGCCGCCGAAATCGTCGATCGCCATTTGCGCTGATGTGACCGAGCCCTGGCCGGTCGGTGTGGACGCCGGGCCGTTCATGTCGGTCAGCACGCCGATCTTGACCACATCGTCGGACACTTGGGCGAGCGCGGCGGTCGATGCCAGCATCGCAACCGCAAGCGCTGCAAGCCCGGATAGGTTCCTGGCGAACATCCTGTCTTCTCCCTGCAATCGGCGCGTTGGCCGTTGGCTTCTTGTGGGCGGTTGATCCGCCAATTGGTCTCAATTGCAACTATTTTGGGCCGCCGTCAACGTCGTCGTGGGAGAAGCTGACCGCTGACGGTATCGGGTTCTGTTTATTTCCGGCACGATTCAGGGCATAGCCGAGCCATGACCTTGCCCCAGCGCCTGCCTGCTTCGCTGACACCGCTCGATCTGGCGCTCGACGCGCTATTGAAGGGCGTGGAGCCGGTCGCGCCGGCGGAACTGCCGCTCAGGGACGCGCTGCGCTGCATGGCCGCCGAAATGCCATCGCTTGACGCCCATCCGTCACGCGACGTCGCCGCCGTCGACGGCTACGCATTCCGCGCGCGCGATCTGGTCGGCGCGTCCTCCTATTCGCCGCTGCCGTTGTCGGCGTTGCCGATATGGATCGAGGCCGGCGAGCCTCTCCCCGATGGTTGCGATTGCGTGCTGGATTCCGATTCGGTCGACGTTTCCGGTCCGATGCCGCAGGTGCTGGCTGAAGCGATCCCGGGGCAGGGCGTGCGCCGCGCCGGCGCCGATATCGCCGCGGGAAGCCATGTCGTCGAGGCTGGGCGTCGCGTGCTGCCGCGCGACCTCCTGATCGCGCGCGCCGCCGGCGTCGAGCGATTGAAGGTACGCCGTCCGCGCGTGTGCATTGTCAATATACCGGGCGGCACAGTGACGGCGGAGCTCATCGCTGAGAGTGCACGAACGGCGGGAGCCGAAATCGTATCGGTCGTGGCTGCCGGGCGCGATGCCGCATCGATTGCCGCTGTTGTCGGTGATACTGCGTGCGACCTGCTTCTGAGCATCGGCGGCTCCGGCGTCGGCCGGACCGACGCCACGGTAACGGCACTGGGCATGCGTGGCGAGGTTCTCGCCCACGGCATTGCCCTGCAACCCGGCCGCACCGCGGCCGTGGGTCGCGTGGACAAGACGCCGGTCGTGGTGCTGCCGGGCGCTCCCGATCAGGCCTTTGCGGCCTGGTGGACGCTGGCGCTTCCCGCGCTCGATCGCTTGTCTGGCCGCCGGCCGCGCAAGACGCTCAATCTGCCGCTGGCGCGCAAGATCGCTTCCAGCGTCGGCATCGCCGAGATCGTGTTGCTGGAGCGAAAGCAGCGCGTCTGGGTCACGCTGGCGGCGGGCGAGTTGTCGCTCGATGCGATCGCGCGCGCCGAAGCCTGGCTCGCGGTGCCCGGCGGCTCGGAAGGATTTGCGGCGGGCGCGCCGGTCGATGCCTATATGTTGCGTGAATGAGAATTCTGTAATGAGCAACAAGCCCTTGCCCAACAACACTGACAATCCCGATCAGGACCAGTTCCTGACCATCCTGTCGCGCGAAGACGCGCTGGCGCGCTTCGAGGCCGCGTTGTTTCCGCGTGCGATACCGGCTGAGCCGCGGTCGCTTGCCGAGGCGCTCGGCTGCGCGCTTGCCGAGGACGTGGTGGCGCCGATCGACGTGCCGCCCTTCGATCGCTCCAATGTCGATGGCTTTGCGGTGCGTTCCGCCGATCTCGCGTCTGCCGGCGAAGCCTCGCCGGTCCGCCTGCTGCTCAACGACGAAGTGATCGCCTGCGGCATCGCCCCGGTGCGGCCGGTGTTGTCGGGCACGGCCACCTCGATCGCGACCGGCGGCCCGGTGCCGCGTGGCGCGGACGCCATCGTGATGGTCGAACACACCCAGCCGGCGGCTCCCCGCGCGATCGAAATCCGCCGCGCGGCGTCACCCGGACAATTCGTGTCCTATGCCGGCTCCGATATCGCCCGCGGCGAGGCGCTGCTGCGCGCCGGCACCGTCATCGGTTCGCGCGAGATCGGAATGCTGGCCGCCTGCGGCATCGCGCTAGTTTCTGTCGCACGACGGCCGCGCGTCGCCATCCTCTCCACCGGCGACGAACTGGTGCAGCCCGGCCAGCCGCTGCGCCCGGCGGCGATCTACGACACCAACGGCGCGATCGTCACCGCGGCGATCTCGGAGAATGGCGGCGAGGCACACTTTCTCGGCGCCATCCCCGACGATGAAGCGCAACTTGAAGCCGCGATGCGAAAGGCGTTGGAAACCAGCGACATGCTGGTGCTTTCGGGAGGTACTTCGAAAGGCGCGGGCGACGTGTCGCATCGCATCATCGGCCGGCTCGGCAAGCCCGGCATCATCGCCCATGGCGTAGCACTGAAGCCCGGCAAGCCGCTGTGCCTGGCGGTGTGCGACGGCAAGCCTGTCATCATCCTGCCGGGGTTTCCGACCTCGGCGATGTTCACCTTCCACGACATGATCGTGCCGGTGCTGCGGCGGATGGCGGGCCTGCCGCCGCGTTCGGATGCCAAGGTCAGCGCGCGGGTGCCGGTGCGGATCGCGTCCGAACTCGGCCGCACCGAATTCGTCATGGTGTCGCTGGTCGAAGGCGCTGATGGATTGATCGCCTATCCCACAGGCAAGGGCTCCGGCGCCATCACGTCCTTTGCACAGGCCGACGGCTTTCTGCGCATCGACGCGCTGGCGGACCAGATGCCGGCGGGTACCGATGCCGAAGTGACGCTGTTCACGCCGCATGTGCGGGTGCCGGATCTGGTGATTGTCGGCAGCCATTGCACCGGGCTCGATCTCGTGACCGCGCCGCTGGCGCACGCTGGCCTCGTCGTGCGCTCGATTGCGGTCGGCAGCCTCGGCGGGCTGGCGGCTGCGAAACGCGGCGAGTGCGATTTTGCGCCGATCCATCTGTTCGACGAGAAGACCGAGACCTACAACGCGCCGTTTCTGACCGAAGGGCTGGAACTGGTGCCGGGCTGGCGGCGCATGCAGGGCATCGTGTTCCGCAAAGGCGATCGCCGCTTCGAAGGGCTGTCGGCTGAGGAAGCGGTGCGGTCGGCGCTGGCCGATCCCGCCTGCATCATGGTCAATCGCAACCAGGGCGCCGGCACGCGCATCCTGATCGACCGGCTGCTCGGCGGCGCGCGCCCCGACGGCTACTGGAATCAGCCGCGTTCGCACAATGCGGTGGCGGCTGCGATCGCGCAGCACCGCGCCGACTGGGGCATGACCATTGCGCCGGTCGCGCATGCGTCAAACCTGGGTTTCATACCCTTCGCCGAAGAGCATTACGATTTTGCGATGGTGAAGGCGCGCAAGCAGCGGCCGGCGGTGCAGGCCTTCCTCGACGCGCTGGCGTCGGAGGCGGGACGGGCGGCGCTGGAGCAGGCAGGGTTTCGGCCGGCCTGAAGTATCGGGCGAATTGAGAAGCGGTTGAAGACGCGCCTCCTCAGGATGAGGTCTCGGACCCTCATGGTGAGGAGCGCGGCGCCGCCGCGCGTCTCGAACCATGAGGCCCTTTGCCAGATGTTTATACGTTCAGGTTCATCCACACCGCCTTCGGCTCGGTGAAGTTATCGATCGCGGCGGTGCCATGTTCGCGGCCGAAGCCGGAATCGCGCACCCCGCCCCACGGCAACCGCACATCGGTATAACCATAGGTGTTGATCCAGACCGTGCCGGCATTGGCTTTCTTCGCAAAGCGCTGCACGCGTCCGATGTCGCGGCTCCAGACGCCGGCGGCAAGGCTGTAGGCGGTGCCATTGGCGATCCGCAGCGCGTCGGCCTCGTCGCGGAACTTGATGACGCTCACAACAGGGCCGAAGATTTCCTCCTGCGAGATGCGCATCTCGTGCCGGACGTTGGCGAACACCGCCGGGCTGATGAAATAGCCGCGATCACCGACGCGCTTGCCGCCGGTCGTCAATAGCGCGCCTTCCTTTTCGCCGATATCGACGTAATCGAGGATGCTGTTCATCTGCTTTTCGGAGATGACAGGACCGAGCGCGGTGGCGCGATCAGCGGGGTCGCCGATGCGGATCGATTGTGCCCGCTGCGTCAGCCGCTCGACCACCTCGTCGTAAATCTTCTCATGCGCGAGCACGCGCGAACCTGCCGAGCAGACCTGTCCGGCGTTGAAGAAGATCCCGGAAGCCGCCGCCTTGGTCGCTGCCTCGATATCGGCGTCGTCGAAGATCACGTTGGCGGACTTGCCGCCGAGTTCGAGCGACACGCGTTTGAAATTGCCGGCCGCGCCGCGCAGAATGCCGCGTCCGACGCCCGGCGATCCCGTGAAGGTGACCTTGTCGACGTCGGGATGATTGACGAGGGCGTCGCCGACCACGCGGCCGGGACCGGTGACGATGTTGAGGACGCCCGGCGGCAAGCCCGCTTCGAGCGCCAGTTCGCCGATCCGCAATGCCGAGAGTGACGTCAGCTCCGCCGGCTTCATCACGATCGTGCAGCCGCAGGCCAGCGCCGGCGCGAGCTTCCACATCCCGATCATCAGCGGGAAATTCCAGGGCACGATGACGGCAACCACGCCGACCGGCTCGCGTACCGTGTAGGTGAGCGCGTCGTCCCGCGTGGAGACGACCTCGCCGCTGATCTTGTCGGCCCAGCCCGCGTAGTAGGTCAGCGTGTCGATTGCAGCCGGCAGATCCTGCCGAAGCACGCCGGAGATCGGCTTGCCGGCGTCTAGGCTTTCGAGCGCTGCGATTTCATCGGCGTGCTTTTTCATCAGGTCGACGAGCCGGAGCAGGATTTGTCCGCGTTCTGAGGCGCGCATGGTGCGCCAGGGGCCTTCGAAAGCGCGTCGCGCCGCGGCGACCGCGCGGTCGACGTCGGCTTCGTTGCCTTCGGCAACCGTGGCGATGACCTGCTCGGTGGCCGGGTTGAGGGTTTTGAAGGTGCGCCCCGAGGCCGACGGAACGTGTTGGCCGTCGATCAGCAGCAGGCGAGATTTGGCGGCCGAAGCCGGGGGCGTTGCCTCGCGGGAATAGTCATATGCAATCGACATCATATTTCCTCCGTTGTTGTCCCCCATTGTGGTATAGAAAATGCCAGAGTAAATATGATATGATCTGCCTATGAAGCGCCGTCATATGAAACTTACTTCATAACCTGGTAGCCCATGCTGCACATCGACATCGATACCGTCTGGCGATTTCGGAAGGAGGGCAGCCCGCAGACGGTCGTGGTGATGCTCCGGGTGCTGAACGAAATCCGGAAGACCGGCAAACTCACCAGCGCGGCGGCCGACGCCGGTCTCTCCTACCGCCACGTCTGGAATCTGGTCGAACAATGGTCCGACTTCTTCGGCGTACCCTTGGTTGAAACCCAGCGCGGCAAAGGCACGACGCTGACGGCGTTCGGCGAGAAGCTGGTGTGGGCCGGACAGCGCATGCAGGCGCGCCTTGGTCCGCAACTGGAAAACCTCGCCCAGGAGCTCGCCACGGAAATAAAACCGTTCCTGCATCAGCGCCCGTCGGTGATCCGCGTCCATGCCAGCCACGGTTTTGCCGTGTCGAAGCTGCGCGAATTGCTCGACCGAGAGCCCGGTATCGGCGTCGATCTGCGTTATGTCAGCAACCAGAATTCGCTGGTGTCGTTGGCGCAAGGCGCCTGCGATCTCTCCGGCGTGCATCTGCCGCGCGGCGAACTGCGCGCGCAAAGCGTCCGGGCTTGCAGGGAATGGCTCGACCCGCGCGAAGACCGCGTGATCCATTTCGTGACCCGTGAGATGGGATTGATGGTGAAGCGCGGCAATCCGCTCAAGATCACGTCGCTGCAGGACATCGTCGATCGCAAGGCACGCTTCGTCAACCGTGACCATGATTCCGGCACACGCCTGCTGTTCGACCAGTTGCTCGCCTCGAATGGAATCGACGAGGCCAGCATCAACGGTGCCCAGCAAATGGAATTCACTCACGCCGCGGTGGCCGCCTATGTGGCGAGCGATATGGCCGATGCGAGTTTCGGCGTCGAAGCCGCCGCGCGGCAATTCAACCTCGATTTCATCCGGCTTCTGACCGAAGATTATTTCTTTGTCTGCCGCCGGGCATTTCTGGAGACCGAGCCGATGCAGCGCGTGCTCGACGTCATGAAGGGCCGCGAATTCCACAAGGCGGTTGCCGCGCTTCCCGGTTATGTCGCGGCCAGCACCGGGTCAGTCAGTACTGTCGCGGAATTTCTGGACAGCGTCGATGCCAAGCCAGCCGTTTCCCGTCAGCGGAAGCGCTGATGACGAACCTCAACCCGCATCCAGCGCCGCCAGCCGGTCGGCCTCGGCGATGTCGTCCATGGTATTGGCGTTGAAGAACGGGTCGAGCGGTTTTGTCGGCCATGTCACGGTGGCAAGTCGAAACCGCGCAGTCCAGCGGTCGATCTTCCTGACGTCTTCGACGACAAGCGCGTGGCGAAGTTGTTCGCGCAAGGCAACGCTCCATAGCCCGATCACCGGATGCGACTGGCCGTCGGAGGCGGCGACGGCGAGTTCGGCATTCTCCGCGGCGAGCGCCGCATACAGGCGCGACACCAGGTCGCGCGGCAGGAACGGGCAATCAGCCGCGGCGCTCAAAACCAGCTTTACATCGGGACGGTTCGCCGCAGCCCAGTCGAGGGCCGCCAGAATGCCGGCGAGCGGTCCGGGAAAATCGGCGACGCCGTCCGGTATGACCGGCAGCCCGAATGCCGCAAAGCGGGCGGGATCGCCATTGGCGTTGAGGATGAGGCCATCGCATTGCGGCTTGAGCCGCGCGATCACGCGATCGAGGATGGTGCGGCCGGCGATCGTTCGCATCGGCTTGTCGCCGCCGCCCATCCGCCGCGCCAGCCCGCCGGCGAGCAGCACCCCGGGAATTTTTGCCGCGGCCATTGCGTCACTCATCGCTTTCACCCTTGCGCTTGTGCCGGGCGGATTCTTCCGCGACGTAGTCGAGGTCCTGGTCGAACACGATGCGCTCCTGGCCGGACAGCGCGATGAAGCGTTTGCCCCGCGCGCGGCCGACCAGCGTCAATCCGACTTGCCGCGCCAGTTCAACGCCCCATGCCGTGAAGCCCGAGCGCGACACCAGAATGGGAATTCCCATCCGCACCGTCTTGATCACCATTTCGGAGGTGAGGCGGCCGGTGGTGTAGAGGATCTTGTCGGCGGGATCGACGCCGTGGCGGTAGATCCAGCCTGCGATCTTGTCGACGGCGTTGTGACGGCCGACGTCCTCGGTGTAGCAGACCGGCGTGCCTTCCTTGCACAGCACGCAGCCATGGATCGCGCCGGCCTCCAGATAGAGCGAGGGCATGGTGTTGATCGCATGCGTCATCTGGTAGAGCCAGGAGGTGCGCAGTTCCGCCTTCGGCAGTGCGACGCTTTCGACAGCCTCCAGCAGATCGCCGAACGCCGTGCCCTGCGCGCAGCCAGATGTCTGCGTGCGCTTCTTCAGTTTGGCCTCGAAGTTGGTGTGGTGTTCGGTGCGCACCACCACCACCTGAAGGTCGTCGTCGTATTCGACCTCGGTGACGATGTCGTCGTATTTCAGCATGTTCTGGTTCAGGAGATAGCCGAGTGCCAGATATTCCGGATAGTCGCCGATCGTCATCATGGTGACGATCTCCTGCGCGTTCAGGTACAGCGTCAGCGGCCGTTCCACCGGCACCCGGATCTCGACCGCAGCCCCCGTCTGGTCGGTCCCGGCGACGCGCTCGGTCAGGCGCGGATCGTCGGGGTCAGGCACGATCAGGGGGGCGGCGGCTTTGTCGATTTTCATCATATAAGCAGGTTAGCATGACAATGGCATCCAGCCGATATAAAGCATTTCAGGGTATGGACAATGCGGCTAGCGCCGTCATTGCGAGCGAAGCGATGCAATCCATCGTGCGGCGCAGAAAGTGTGGATTGCTTCGCTTCGCTCGCAATGACGGAACGTGCCGGTGCCGGAGAACACAATGAAAGTGATAGGCCTCGCGGGATGGAGCGGCGCCGGCAAGACCACCTTGCTGACGCGGGCGATTCCGCATTTCCTGAAGGATGGCCTGCGCGTTTCCGTCATCAAGCATGCCCACCACGCCTTCGATGTCGACGTGCCCGGCAAGGATTCCTGGAAGCACCGCGAGGCCGGTGCGGCCGAGGTCCTGGTCTCCTCCAGCCAGCGCTGGGCCCTGATGCATGAACTGCGCGGCGCCCGCGAGCCGCGACTGCCGGAACTGCTGGCGAAAATGTCGCGGGTCGATCTCGTCGTCGTCGAAGGTTTCAAGCGCGAGCCGCACCGCAAGATCGAGGTCCATCGTGCCGCCAATGCCAAGCCGCTGTTGTTCCCCGACGATCCCGACGTTGTCGGCATCGCGACCGATACGCCGGTTGAAACCAGGCTGCCCACGGCCCATCTGGACGATATCGAGGCCATAGCAGCCATGATGCTGCGGTCGGCGATATCGATCGAAGACGTGCTGGCAAGATGCGAAGCTGAGGGCTGACCAGACACATGGCGCAATTGTCCGACGATTGCTTTGCCTTCGGCGGTCCGATGATGTCGGTCGATGAGGCCGTGGGTCTCATTGCCGAGCGCGTGACGCCGGTCGCCGATGTCGAGGCGGTCACGCTCGCACGCGCGGATGGTCGTATTCTTGCGAAAGATGTCTCGGCGCCGCTGCCGCTGCCGCCTTTCACCAATTCCGCCGTCGATGGTTATGCCGTGTCGAGTCGCGACCTGCCGCAACAGCAGGAGCAGGCATTTGCGGTGACGGGACGCGTCCAGGCAGGCGATTCCGCGACAGCGCCGGTCAAGCCGGGGCAGGCGGTGCGCATCTTCACCGGCGCGCCGATGCCCGAAGGCGCCGATACTGTGTTCATGCAGGAAGACGTCCGCGTCGAGGATGACAAGGTCGTTCTTCCCGCGGGCCTCAAGCCCGGCGCCAATGTACGTCCCGCAGGGGAGGACATTCCCGCAGGCTTTGCGGCGCTCAAGGCCGGCCAGCGGCTGCGGCCGCAGGATGTCGCGCTTGTCGCGGCCTTCGGTCTGACGCAGCTCGATGTCGTCAGGCGCATTCGCGTCGCGGTGTTCTCCACCGGCAACGAACTGGCCTCGCCGGGCGAAGCGCGCGCCGCGGCGCAATTGTTCGATTCCAACCGTTTCATGCTGATGGCGATGCTGGCCCGGCTCGGCTGCGACGTCAGCGATCTCGGCATCCTCAGGGACGATCGCGCCGCGCTCTCGCGCGCGCTGCAGGAGGTGGCCGGCACCCACGATCTAATCCTCACCACCGGCGGCGTTTCGACCGGGGAGGAGGACCACGTCAAGGCGAGCGTCGAAAGCGTCGGCAGGCTCGTGCTGTGGCGGATGGCGATCAAGCCGGGACGGCCGGTTGCGATGGGGATCATCGGCGGCACGCCGTTCATCGGCTTGCCGGGCAATCCGGTCGCGAGTTTTGTCACGTTCGTTCACGTGGTGCGGCCCACGATCCTGGCGCTTTCGGGTGCGATGCCGGAGAAGCTGTTGCCGATGCCGGTTCGCGCCGGCTTCGCCTACAAGAAGAAGATCGCCCGCCGCGAATATGTCCGCGTCAGCCTGCGCAAGGCCGCCGATGGCGCGTTGGAAGCGGTGAAATTTCCGCGCGAGGGGGCCGGGCTGCTGTCTTCGCTGGTCGACACCGACGGCCTGGTCGAACTCGGCGAGGACGTCACCCTGGTCGAGCCCGGGCAGACGGTCGGGTTCCTGTCGTATGCGAGCCTGATCTCGTGATCGTCGTTGACGATGCGGGCTGCTCTCGCCATGTTGAGACCATGACCACGACAAAACTCGATCTTGCCGGGCTTAAATGTCCGCTGCCGGCCCTGAAGACACGCAAGGCGCTCAAGACCCTGCCGCCCGGCCACCGGCTGGAAGTGCTGTGCACCGATCCGCTGGCGGTGATCGACATCCCCAATCTCATTCGCGAAACCGGCGACAGCATCGAGATCACCGAACGCAGCGAAAGCCGCATCGTCTTTTTGATAGAAAAATCAAATGGATTGACCGAAAAAGCAGGTCAATCGAGTGGCAGTCCTTAGACTAAAGCCGGGGGAGCACAGCCCAATACGTCAATTGGACGCCTTCATTGCAATGCAGGATTGCGGACTACGGCAATCAAGCCCACAAATTCCCACCATGAACGCATCGAAAGCCAGCACAGCCGTAAGCCGTACGGCGGGTAGCGAACCCGTCGCCAAACCCGGCAGCTCGGGCAGCGGCCCCGAGTTCGAGGCATTGGCGCAGGCCTCGATTCTGATCATCGATGACGAGCCGGGGATGCGCAATTTTCTCATGCGTACGCTCGAACCACGCTGCAAGCACGTGGAAGAGGCGGCCGATACCGACGAAGCCTCGCGCAAGCTCGACAAGAGCCGGTTCGACGTCGTCATCCTCGACAACATTATGCCTGGGAAAAATGGGGTTGAATGGCTGGCCGAGCAGCGGGCGGTCGGCTTTTTTGCCGATGCGATCCTGATCACGGCCTATGCGGATCTCGACACGGCGATCCAGGCGTTGCGCGCGGGGGCGGTCGATTTCGTGCTGAAACCCTTCCGCTCGAACCAGATCCTGAATGCGGTCGCGCGATGCCTCGATCGCGTCCGGCTGGAGCGCGAGAACTATGTCTTGCGATACGCCCTGCAGGCCTCGTCGGATCGCACGTTCCTGCGCGACAACTTGATCGGGGCGTCGCCTGCGGTCCGCAGCGTGCGTCAAACGATCGCGCGCGTCGCCCGTCTGCCGACGTCGATCCTGCTGACCGGCGAATCCGGCACCGGCAAGGAAGTCGCGGCGCGCTCGATTCATTCGCTGTCGGACCGCGACCGCAAGCCGTTCGTCCCGGTGAATTGCGCGGCGATTCCCGCCGACATGATCGAGGCCGAACTGTTCGGGCACCTCAAGGGGGCCTTTACCGGCGCCGACAGCGGGCGCGAGGGTCTGTTCCTTTACGCGCATGGCGGCACGCTGTTCCTCGATGAAATCGGCGACTTGCCACTACCGATGCAGAGCAAGCTGCTGCGCGTTCTGGAAGATCGCCGCGTCCGGCCCGTCGGCTCGGAGCGTGAGGTCCCGGTCGATTTGCGCTTCATCTTCGCGACCAACGCCGATCTGCAAAAGGAAGTGGAGAGAGGACGTTTCCGCGCCGACCTGTACTATCGCCTGAACGTCATGCAGATTCACCTGCCGCCCCTGAAGGATCGCGGCGACGACGTGCAGGAACTTGCCACCATCTTCATGAACAAGCTCTCGGCGCAGCTTGGCATGCCGCCGGTTGCGATCGACGCCTCGGTGCAGGCGGCGCTCGCGAGTTACGACTGGCCCGGCAACGTGCGCGAATTGCGCAATCTGATCGAGCGCACGCTGATCCTCGGCGCGTTCCCGGACGATTTCGCCGGACCGCGAAACGATGGCCAGCCGGCCGCTGCCGACAGCCTTGCCGATCTGGAGCGCCGGCACATTCTTGCGGTGCTGAAGGAGACCGGCGGCAACCGCGAGGAAGCTGCACGAAGGCTTGGCGTTTCGCGCAAGACCATCGACCGCAAATACGCGTCATGGAATGTCTGATTCAGGGAACACCCTGGACGGGCCTGTGCGCGGAAGCTCCGTCCGCTTCCGGTTGCTTGCCATTGCGCTGCTGCCGATGCTGGTCATCCTGCCGCTTCTGCTCGGCGTTGCCATCTATCGCTGGAACGTCAGGTTCGATGCCACCCTGATTTCGAAGGTCAACGGCGATCTCACCATCGCTCACCAGTACCTGGCCCGCATCCTGGAAAAAACCGGCGTTCAGATCCGGGCGCTCAGCCTCTCCGCCCGATTCCACGATGTGGAAGAGCGTGATTCCATGTCTGCCGTGGAGGATCTGCTCGAACAGTCTCGCAAGGAAATCGGTCTCGACTTCCTCTATTTGATGGACGCCAACGGGAAAATCCTCGCCTCGTCACCTGCGATCAAGGGACGGCCAAAGAGTGACTGGCCGATCATCAAGGCGGCGCTATCAGGCGAAACCTTGTCGACGGGCATCGATATCTTTGGCAATGACGAGCTCGCTGCGATTTCGCCTGTTCTTGCCGAACGTGCGCGCCTCGATCTGGTGCCGACACCGAACGCCGTGCCGACCGATCGCAGTACGGAAGCGCATGGCATGGTGGTGCACGCGGCGAGCCGGGCGACGGCTCCCGGAGGCGCGCCGGCCGCACTGGTCGGCGGCATTCTGCTCAATCAAAATCTGGAGTTCATCGATACGATCAACGACCTCGTCTACCAATCGGCCAGCCTGCCGGAGGGCAGCAAGGGAACGGCGACGCTGTTTCTTGACGACGTTCGGATCAGCACCAATGTTCGGCTGTTCGAGGGCCGGCGCGCGCTCGGGACGCGCGTATCGGCAGCCGTGCGTTCCGCTGTCATGGACGAGGGGCGCACCTGGCTCGACAGCGCGTTCGTGGTCAACGACTGGTACATTTCGGCCTACGAGCCGCTGGTCGACAGCTATGGCAAGCGCGTCGGCATGCTCTATGTCGGCTTCCTGCAGAAGCCGTTCAGCGCCGCGAAGTATGAGACGCTCCTGATCGTCGCGTTGGCGTTCATCGCGATCACGGCGGCGACCGTGCCGATCTTCCTGCGCTGGGCGCAGTCGATATTCATGCCGCTCGAGCGCGTCACGGCGACGATCGGCGAAGTGGAGAGCGGCAATCTGTCCGCCCGCACCAAGCTGCCGGCTTCGGGAGACGAGATCGGCCGTGTGGCGTTCCATCTCGATACGCTGCTGGACCAGGTTCAGGAACGCGACCGGCAGTTGCGCGAGTGGAACGAGGAGCTCAACACCCGGGTTCGCGAACGAACCAGGGATCTCGAGCACGCCAATCTGAAGCTGGAGGCGACCACCAAGCAGCTCATCATGTCCGAGAAGCTTGCGGCGATCGGCGAAATCACCGCCGGCGTTGCCCATGAAATCAATAATCCGATCGCGGTGATGCAGGGCAATCTCGACGTCATCCGCAGCGTGATCGGCGCCGATGACGTCGAAAAGGCCAAGGTCGAATTTCGCCTGATCGACGAGCAGATTCATCGCGTCAGCCAGATCGTCACCAAGTTGCTGCAGTTTGCGAGGCCGGAAGAATATGCCGGCTATGTCGAGCGCCATGCGCCTGATAGCGTCGTGCTGGACTGCCTGCCGCTGGTCCAGCATCTCCTGAACAAGACCGAAATCCGCGTGGTCAGGGAAGACCGGGCAAGCCGGCTGGTCCTGATGAACCGCAGCGAGCTGCAGCAGGTGCTGATCAATCTGATCGTCAACGCGATCCACGCCATGCCCGACGGCGGCACGCTCACGCTGCGGTCGTACGATGCCGAGCGTGACGGTAACCCCGGCATCGTCATCGAGGTGGCCGATACCGGCATCGGCATGCGCGAGGATGTCGTGGCGAGAGTGTTCGATCCGTTCTTCACCACGAAGCGCCGCGAGGGCACCGGCCTTGGTTTGTCCATCAGTCAGACGCTGGTGAAGCGCCAGGGTGGCCAAATCACGGCGGAAAGCGAAGCAGGCAAGGGGAGCGTATTTCGCGTGTGGCTTCCAGAGGCCGACTGACTCGCGCGGATTGATCCGGCTGGCCGGACATTTTGTCCAGGCGACTCCGGACATTTTGTCCATCGCTGCGGCGCGGTCGCCTGCAAGTCGTTGATTTTCTGTATCGCGCCGTCTGGCACATGGATTGCTCACCTCCTGAAGCAAGTGGATGGGAAGGGGATGATCGCGATGACGCGCCCGGACAGCGCGTCACCGGACAATACCGCAATCGATCAGAATTCGAGTCGGTCGTGCACGCCGCGCAAGGCGGCGCACGAACCTGCGCGGCGTTGATCGGTGGCGGCCGGCGAAGCTGTCGTCCTCCAACCCACTGTCCCAGATTCTCGAACAACGTGGCCCGTCAAGGTCACGAACCTGGAGATGATACCAATGACAACTGCCGATACGACGTTTGCACCATCGGGTGCTCCCGGCATTCTCGACAAGGAGCGGACGATCGCGACCGCCGGCTTCAATCGCTGGCTGGTGCCGCCCGCGGCGCTCTGCATTCATCTGTGCATCGGCATGGCCTACGGGTTCAGCGTGTTCTGGCTGCCGCTATCGCGCGCGATCGGACTGAGTGCGCCGAAGGCGTGTCCGGATATGTCGCTGGTGCAGGAACTCTTCACCACCACGTGCGACTGGAGAGTCGCGAGCATGGGCTGGATGTACACGCTGTTCTTCGTGCTGCTCGGCATCGCCGCTGCGGTGTGGGGCGGCTGGCTGGAGCGCGTGGGACCGCGCAAGGCCGGCTTCGTCTCGGCGATGTGCTGGTGCGGCGGTCTCTTCCTCGGCGCGATCGGTGTCTACACCCATCAATTGTGGCTGTTGTGGCTCGGCTCGGGCGTGATCGGCGGCATCGGCCTCGGCCTCGGCTACATCTCGCCGGTGTCGACGCTGGTGAAATGGTTCCCGGACCGGCGCGGCATGGCGACCGGCATGGCCATCATGGGTTTTGGCGGCGGCGCCATGATCGGTGCGCCGCTGGCGAACCTGCTGGTGAACTATTTCAAGTCGCCGACCTCGGTCGGCGTCTGGGAAACCTTCGTCGCGATGGGCGTGATCTATTTCGTGTTCATGATGATCGGCGCCTTCCGCTACCGGATTCCGCCGGCCGGCTGGCGTCCCGAGGGCTGGACGCCTCCGGAAAAAGCCAATGCGATGATCTCGCAGAACCACGTTCATCTGAAAGACGCGCACAAGACGCCGCAGTTCTGGCTGATCTGGTGGGTGCTCTGCCTGAACGTATCGGCGGGCATCGGCGTGATCGGCATGGCCTCGCCGATGTTGCAGGAAATCTTCGCCGGCAAATTGATCGGTTTGCCTGACGTCGGCTTCAACCAGCTCGACGCCACGCAGAAGGCGACGATTGCAGGCATCGCGGCCGGCTTCGCCGGACTGCTCTCGCTGTTCAACATCGGCGGCCGGTTCTTCTGGGCGTCGCTGTCGGACAAGATCGGCCGCAAGACCACTTACTATACGTTCTTCATCCTCGGCATCGCGCTCTACGCGCTCGCGCCAACCTTTGCGGCGATGGGCTCGAAGCTGCTGTTCGTGTTCGGCTTCGGCATCATCCTGTCGATGTATGGCGGCGGCTTCGCCACCGTGCCCGCCTATCTCGCCGACATGTTCGGTACGCAGTTCGTCGGCGCCATCCATGGCCGTCTGCTGACCGCGTGGTCGACCGCGGGCATCATCGGTCCCGTGGTTGTGAACTACATCCGCGAGTTCCAGCTTGCGGCCGGCGTGCCGCGCGACCAGCTCTACAACACCACGATGTACATCCTGTGCGCGATGCTGGTCGCGGGCCTGATCTGCAACTACCTGATCAAGCCGGTCAATGCGAAGTGGCACATGAGCGACGCCGAGGTCGCCAAGCTGCAGGCCGCAACGGCGAGCGCAGGTAGCTCGGGACCGTCAGGCTCGTACGGCATCGGGTTCGGCGGGCTCGATGCAAAGGCAGCGCTGTTCTGGGCCTTTGTGGGTGTGCCGCTGGCATGGGGCGTCTGGAAGACGCTGGAGAGCGCCGTCAAGATCCTCTGATCCCGAGGACACCGCGGGAACGTCGTCTCCCGCGGTGTCTTCCGGTTCCCGTTTCCGCGCGGTCGACCGATAGGCTTTCGCTATCGCAGCATAGGATAGCTTTATTGATGTTGAGGCGATTTCGCGGTCTCATCGTCGCGTCAGGTAACGCGGCACGGATAAGGATTGCCGCGGGTTTTCGGAACCCCCAAAACCAAGCGCCAGCGGCTTAAATGCTTATCAAGACGCTACAATTCGCTTGGCATCTGGCATACCAAAGATTAGAGTCGATCTAATTCGGGTCCAGAGAACGAGACGTTATCAATGAATGTCCATGACGTGCACCAGGTCCGACCGTTCGAACATCCCGGGGCGGGACGGAAGCGGGCCAAGTCCACCCCCAAGGGCCGCCAGGTCGATCCCACCGCAGCCCACGAGATCGAGCTTCTTCTCGGTGACCGGCCGCGGCGGCGCGATCTGCTGATCGAGCACCTGCACCTGATCCAGGACAAATATCATCAGATCTCGGCGGCGCATCTCGCAGCCCTTGCCGATGAGATGAAGCTGTCGTTTGCGGAGGTGTTCGAGACCGCGACCTTCTACGCGCATTTCGACGTGGTGAAGGAAGGCGAGCCTGATATCGCGCCGTTGACCATTCGCGTCTGCAACTCGCTGACCTGCGCCATGATGGGCGCGGAAAAGCTGCTGCATGAGTTGCAGGACAAGGCTGGCCCCGCCATTCGCGTGGTGCGCGCGCCCTGCGTCGGGTTCTGCGACAGCGCCCCGGTCGCCGAAGTCGGGCACCGCTATGTTCTCAACGCGACTTCGGCCGAGGTGCTCGATACCGCGGCGCGGGGCGAGACCCATCCGATGATGCCGTCCTATGTCGATTACGAGACCTATGTCAGCCAGGGCGGCTACAAGCTGCTTGGCGACTTGCGTGCGGGGCGGATCAGCAAGGAAGACATTCTCAAGGTTCTGGACGACTCCAGCCTGCGCGGGCTCGGCGGCGCAGGCTTTCCCACCGGCCGCAAATGGCGGGCCGTGCTGGGCGAGCCAGGTCCGCGGCTGATGGCCGTCAACGGTGACGAGGGCGAGCCCGGTACGTTCAAGGATCGCTTCTATCTGCTCCGCGACGCTCACCGTTTCCTCGAAGGGACGTTGATTGCGGCACACATCATCGACGCGGAGGACGTCTACATCTATCTGCGCGACGAATATCCGGCCGCGCTCAAGCTGCTTCCGCTCGAGATTGCCAAGCTGCCCGCAGGAGGTCCGCGAATTCACATGCGCCGCGGCGCAGGCGCCTATATCTGCGGCGAGGAGTCCGCGCTGCTCGAGAGTCTGGAAGGCAAGCGCGGCTTGCCGCGGCACAAGCCGCCCTATCCGTTCCAGGTCGGCCTGTTCGGCCTGCCGACGCTCATCAACAATGTCGAGACTCTGTTCTGGGTGCGCGACATCGTCGAGAAGGGCCCCGACTGGTGGAAGAGCCACGGCCGCAACGACCGTATCGGCCTGCGCAGCTATTCGGTGTCGGGCCGCGTCAAGAATCCCGGCGTCAAGCTGGCGCCGGCCGGTGTCACCGTGCGCGAACTGATCGACGAGTTCTGCGGCGGCATGGCCGATGGCCACAAATTTCACGCCTATCTGCCGGGCGGTGCGTCGGGCGGCATCCTGCCGGCCTCGATGGACAACATCCCGCTCGATTTCGGCACGCTGGAAAAATACGGCTGCTTCATCGGCTCCGCCGCCGTCGTCATTCTGTCGGATCAGGACAGCGTGAAGGGCGCGGCGCTGAACCTGATGAAATTCTTCGAGGATGAGAGCTGCGGCCAGTGCACGCCGTGCCGGGTCGGCACCCAGAAGGCGGCGATCCTGATGGAGCGCCCGGTGTGGAACCGCGAACTGCTCGACCAGTTGAGCCAGGCGATGCGCGATGCGTCGATCTGCGGGCTCGGCCAGGCCGCCTCGAATCCGCTGACATCCGTGATTAAATACTTTCCGGAAGAATTCGTGCCGAAAGAGGCCGCGGAATGACCAAGATCAAGTTCGAACTCGACGGTAAACAGGTCGAGGCCAACGCGGGCGAAACCATCTGGCAGGTTGCAAAACGCCATGACAGGGAAATCCCGCATCTCTGCTATTCGCCGGAGCCGGACTACCGGCCCGATGGCAATTGCCGCGCCTGCATGGTCGAGATCGAGGGCGAGCGCGTGCTGGCCGCCTCCTGCAAGCGCACGCCAAGCGTCGGCATGAAGGTGAAGACCGAGAGCGCGCGTGCGGTTGCCGCGCAGAAGATGGTGATGGAGTTGCTGGTCGCCGACCAGCCGGCGCGCGCGACCTCGCACGATCCCGATTCGAAATTCTGGCACTGGGCCGAAAAGGTCGAAGTCACCGAGAGCCGTTTTCCGGCCGCCGAGCGCTGGCAGGGCGATAGCAGCCATCCCGCGATGAGCGTCAATCTCGACGCCTGCATCCAGTGCGGCCTCTGCGTGCGCGCCTGCCGCGAGGTGCAGGTCAACGACGTCATCGGCATGGCCTATCGCAGCCATGAAGCCAAGATCGTGTTCGACTTCGACGATCCGATGGGTGAATCGACCTGCGTCGCCTGCGGCGAATGCGTGCAGGCTTGTCCGACCGGCGCGCTGATGCCGTCGGTGATGCTGGACGAAAACCAGACCCGCGTCACCTATGCCGACAGGAAGGTCGACTCGCTGTGCCCGTTCTGCGGCGTCGGCTGTCAGGTCACCTATCAGGTCAAGGACGAGAAGGTGATTTACGCCGAGGGCCGCGACGGCCCGGCCAACCACAACCGGCTCTGCGTCAAGGGCCGCTTCGGTTTCGACTACATCCATCATCCGCATCGCCTGACAAAGCCGCTGGTGCGGCTGCCGAACGCGAAGAAGGATGCCAACGACCAGGTCGATCCGGCCAATCCGTTCACGCATTTCCGCGAAGCGTCGTGGGAGGAGGCGTTGGATATCGCAGCCAGGGGCCTCGTCAAGATTCGCGACGAGAAGGGCGTCAAGGCGCTGGCCGGGTTCGGCTCTGCAAAAGGCTCGAACGAAGAGGCGTATCTGTTCCAGAAGCTGGTGCGCACCGGCTTCGGCTCCAACAATGTCGATCACTGCACGCGGCTGTGTCACGCCTCGTCGGTGGCCGCGTTGATGGAAGGCCTGAACTCCGGTGCGGTGTCGGCGCCGTTTGCCGCCGCCATGGACGCCGAAGTCATCATCGTGATCGGCGCCAATCCAACCGTGAACCATCCGGTGGCGGCGACCTACATCAAGAACGCGGCCAAGCGCGGCGCCAAGTTGATCGTGATGGATCCGCGCAAGCAGACGCTGTCGCGCCACGCCTGGAAGCATCTCGCGTTCAAGCCCGGCAGCGACGTCGCGATGCTGAACGCGATGCTCCACACCATCATCACCGAAGGGCTGACCGACCAGCAATATATCGCGGGCTATACCGAAGGCTTCGATGAACTCGCCGAGCGCATCAAGGAATTCCCGCCGGAGAAGATGGAAGCGATCTGCGGCATTCCGGCCGAGACGCTGAAGGAAGTGGCGCGGGTCTATGCGCGCTCGCAGTCTTCGATCATCTTCTGGGGCATGGGCATCAGCCAGCACATCCACGGCACTGATAATGCGCGCTGCCTGATCGCGCTGGCGCTGACGACAGGTCAGGTCGGCCGTCCCGGCACCGGGCTGCATCCGCTGCGCGGCCAGAACAACGTGCAGGGCGCCTCCGACGCCGGCCTGATCCCGATGTTCCTGCCGGACTATCAGCCGGTCGGTCGCACCGATCTGCGCGAGCCCTTCGAAAAGCTCTGGCATCAGGAGCTCGATCCCGTGCGTGGCTTGACGGTGGTCGAGATCATGAACGCGATCCACGCCGGCGAAATCACAGGCATGTATATCGAGGGCGAGAACCCCGCGATGTCGGACCCCGATCTGCAGCATGCGCGCGGGGCGCTGGCCATGCTCGACCATCTGGTGGTGCAGGATCTGTTTGTGACGGAGACGGCGTTCCATGCCGACGTGATTCTGCCGGCCTCGGCATTTGCGGAGAAGAGCGGCACCTTCACCAATACCGATCGCCGCGTGCAGCTCGCGCGCGAGGTGATCAAGCCGCCCGGCGATGCGCGGCAGGATCTCTGGATCATCCAGGAGATCGGCAAGCGCATGGGGCTGCCGTGGAATTATGACGGCCCGGCCGATGTCTTCACCGAGATGACGCAGCTGATGCCGTCGCTGAAGAACATCACCTGGGACCGGCTGGTGCGCGAGGGCGCGGTGACCTATCCGGTCGACGATCCGAACAAGCCCGGCAACGAGATCATCTTCACCACGGGTTTCCCGACCGCGAGCGGTCGCGGCAAGATCGTGCCGGCCAAGGTGATCGCGCCGGACGAGGTGCCCGACGCCGAATATCCGATGGTGCTGTCGACGGGCCGCGTGCTCGAACACTGGCACACCGGTTCGATGACCCGCCGCGCCAGCGTGCTCGACCAGATCGAGCCGGAGGCGGTGGCGTTCATGTCGCCAAAGGACATGCGGCGCTTGAGCGTATGGCCCGGCGATTTCATCCGCCTGCAGACCCGCCGCGGCGCGGTGGAGGTCAAGGTGCGCTCCGACCGCGACGTGCCGGAAAATATGGTGTTCATGCCGTTCTGCTACGCAGAGGCGGCAGCGAACCTGTTGACCAACCCTGCGCTCGACCCGTTCGGCAAGATCCCCGAATTCAAGTTCTGCGCCGTGCGCGCCGAAAAGGCCGAACTGCAATCGGCGGCGGAGTAGGCGGTCCAACTTGTAGCCCGGATGGAGCGAAGCGAAATCCGGGGCCGCTACTTGTCATCCGACTGGCGCTAGCTCAAGCGCGATAGAAAGATCGCCGTCCTCAACGCGATGACGCCGCCGACGGTGCTCAGCATCAGCAGAAAGACACCCGCGAGCAGGCAGATGCGCCTGATCGTTGCGCGGCGCGCGTTCGCAGTGCCGGTCAGATCCCGCTTTGTCGTTGAAAGGGGATCTGGCTCGAACGGGCCACCGGTATGCATCAACAAAGTCATGATATGGATGCCTTGCTCGGTGCTTGATCGTTGCTACGCGACGCGTCGCATGGGAGCGGCACTGGAGGACGCAGGCGTGACGCTCATGTCGAGTTCGATTTCGCGCGTCAGTTCGACGATTGTTTCGGGATGATGGCCGTTCTCGAATAGCGCGTATTTCACGGCTTCCGCGCGGTTCACGAACAGGCCACCATAAAGTCCGTTCTGTTCCTGGGCGACCCATTGGCCACGCTTGTTCCTGCCGATAAAGACGATGGCAGAGCGAGAACTGCACGATGGAGGTTCGACGCACTTCACGTTGGTATTCCTTCCGAAGGTCAGCACTGCGCGGCGATGTGTTTTTCGCCGGATATGAAATCGAGTCTTACCGGGCGACGAATTCCCGCGCACTTACGCGAAATTGTCGCTGTAGACCGGCTCGTAGAGCGGGTTCGCGTCCTGCGGCACCATGGGAACGCTGGTCCGGCTCGGCGGCGCGTCGACGCGCTGGGCCTCGACGAACGCGCTCAGGATCGCAAGCGCCAAATCCGCGTGATGGGTTTCGATTGGCTGATCCAGCCAGTCCGGCAGTTCGCGCTGGCGCGACAACGCGCAATGCCATTCGCCGTCGTCATAGGCAAGGCGGCGGATCTGCCATTGCGGCAATTCCAGATCGATCAGCGCCAGCGCCGCATCAGTCCAGGCACCGGACTGGATCAACCGCTCGATGCGCTCGGTCTTGGCGCTATGCCTGAGCGAGGGGAAGCGCCGGCAGGTCTGACGAACGATATCGGACATGAACTCGGCTGTGACCGCACAGGCTTCGCGGAGTCGATCGCCGAGGTCGGCGGAGGGGTTTTCTAAAAATAGTGACATGGCGTCACCTCGTATTGATCGCGGCCGGGAACATTGGCCGCACGGTCAAGATGGCCAGACCGTCATTCGAAAGCGAGATGAGGTGAGGAGCGAAGATATAGGGATTTCATAAAGTAGATCCTGGTCGTCCCTGCGAACGCAGGGACCCATACCGCGTTGCTCTCTCGATAAGGCGGAATGGCTGACGACCTTCGCAAAACCGGCTTCGGTGGTTATGGGTCCCTGCGTTCGCAGGGACGACCGTGAGACCTTTATGAGATTCCTATAAATTCTCTATGCGCCCCGTCTCGAAAACCTATGCGCCCGGTGGCACCTCAGTCCGGTAAACGCGATAGCCGCAGCTTCGGCTCGCGATTCATGTCGCACAGGAACATCCCATGCTGGACATCGTCATGCTGGCGCTCGCCCTCGGCTTCTTCGTGGCGGGCATTGGTTACGCTTATGCCTGTGAACGGCTGTAACGGAGCAGAGCCATGATCTTCGATTATTCACTCGCCGGCCTCGTTTCACTGGGCCTGCTGTTCTACCTGACCTACGCGCTGCTGCGGCCCGAGCGCTTCTGAAGGCGCGCCATGATCACGCTGGTCGAAGTCGTCCTGGCGTTTGTCGTTACCTCGGCGCTGCTGATTGCGCTCTTTCACCTGCTGTTGCCTGCAAGAAAATTCTGAAGGGTTCCCGACAATGACTGTCATCGGCTGGATTCAAATTCTTTTGTTCTGCGCGATCGTGGTCGCGCTGGTCAAACCGCTCGGCTGGTACATGACCCGCGTCTTCAACGGCGAGGCGACCTTCCTCTCGCCGGTGCTGCGCCCGGTCGAACGCGGGCTTTACTGGGTGGGCGGCGTCGATGAGCGGCGCGAGCAGCATTGGCTGACCTATACGGTGGCGATGCTGTTGTTCCATGTCGGCGGCTTCCTCATCATATATGGGTTGATGCGGCTGCAGGCCCTGTTGCCGTTCAACCCGCAGGACCAATCCGCGGTCGCCCAGGATCTTTCCTTCAACACCGCGATCTCCTTCATCACCAACACCAACTGGCAGAACTACGGCGGCGAAAGCACGCTGTCCTATCTCGTGCAGATGCTCGGGTTGACGCATCAGAATTTCCTGTCGGCGGCAACCGGCATCGCGCTCGCAGTGGCCCTTATTCGTGGCTTCTCCCGCTCCTCGATGCGCACCATCGGCAATTTCTGGGTCGATGTGACGCGCTGCACGCTTTATATCCTGCTGCCGATCTGCATCGTCTACACGCTGTTCCTCGTTTGGCAGGGCATGCCGCAGACGCTCGGTCCGTATGTCGAGGCCACGACGCTGGAAGGCGCCAAGCAGACCATCGCGGTCGGCCCCGTTGCATCGCAAGTCGCGATCAAGATGCTCGGCACCAATGGCGGCGGCTTCTTCAATGCCAATGCCGCGCACCCCTTCGAAAACCCGACTGCGCTGTCGAATTTCGTGCAGATGATCTCGATCTTCGCGCTCGGCGCCGCGCTTACCAACGTGTTCGGTCGCATGGTCGGCAACCAGCGCCAGGGGTGGGCGATCCTGGCCGTGATGGGCGTGCTGTTTATTGCCGGCGTCGCCGTCACCTACTGGGCCGAGGCCAACGGGACCACGGCGCTCAGCGCGCTCGGGCTGACCGGCGGCAACATGGAAGGCAAGGAAGTCCGCTTCGGCATCGTTGCCTCCAGCCTGTTCGCGGTCGTCACGACTGCGGCCTCCTGCGGCGCAGTCAATGCCATGCATGACTCGTTCACCGCGCTTGGCGGCATGATTCCACTGATCAACATGCAGCTCGGCGAAGTCATCATCGGCGGCGTCGGCGCGGGACTTTACGGCATGCTGCTGTTCGTCGTGCTGGCGATCTTCGTCGCCGGCCTGATGGTCGGCCGCACGCCGGAATATGTCGGCAAGAAGATCGAGGCGCGCGAGGTCAAGATGGCGATGCTTGCGATCCTGGTGCTGCCCTTGATGTATCTCGGCTGGACCGCGGTGGCCGTGGTGTTGCCCTCGGCGGTGGCGTCAATGGCCAACGCCGGCCCGCACGGCTTCACCGAGGTGCTCTATGCTTTCACCTCCGCGACCGGCAACAACGGCTCGGCCTTTGCGGGTCTGACCGGCAATACCTTCTTCTACAATCTGACGCTTGCCAGTTCGATGTTCGTCGGCCGCTTCTTCATGATCGTCCCGGCCATGGCGATTGCGGGCTCGCTCGCGGCGAAGAAGTCCATCCCGCCCTCGGTCGGCACGTTCCCGACCACCGGCGGCCTGTTCGTAGGCCTCGTCGTCGGCGTGATCCTGATCATCGGCGGTCTCACCTTCTTCCCGGCGCTTGCGCTCGGGCCGATCGTCGAGCACCTCGCGATGAACGCCAACACCCTGTTCTGATAGATCCCCCTTCGGAGTTACGTCCATGGAAGCCATGAAACTGCAGAAAAAGGTGACGGCGTCGGCGATGCTCGACCCGAAGATCCTGGTGCCTGCGATCAAATCGGCCTTCGTCAAGCTCGACCCGCGCCTGATGATCAAGAGCCCCGTGATGTTCGTGGTCGAAGTCGTGGCGGCGCTGACCACGGCCATCTTCCTGCGTGATCTCGTCACCGGCGGTGCAAATCTCGGATTCACGTTCCAGATCATCCTGTGGCTGTGGTTCACCGTGCTGTTCGCCAATTTTGCCGAAGCGGTCGCCGAAGGCCGCGGCAAGGCGCAGGCCGAGTCGCTGAAGAAAACCCGCACCGAGAGCCAGGCCAAGCTGCTCACGGGTTCGGACAAGACCTATCGTCTGGTACCCGGCACCGCGCTCAAGGTCGGTGACATCGTCCTGGTCGAGGCCGGCGACAACATCCCCTCCGATGGCGAGGTGATCGAAGGCGTTGCTTCCGTCAACGAGGCCGCGATAACCGGCGAATCCGCGCCTGTGATCCGCGAGTCCGGCGGCGACCGTTCGGCGGTGACCGGCGGCACGCAGGTATTGTCGGACTGGATCCGCGTCCGCATCACCGCGGCGCAGGGTTCGACATTCATCGACCGCATGATCAAGCTGGTCGAAGGCGCCGAGCGGCAGAAGACGCCGAACGAGATCGCGCTCAACATCCTGCTTGCGGGGTTGACCATCATCTTCGTGTTCGCGACCGTGACGATCCCGAGCTACGCGGCCTATGCCGGTGGCTCGATCTCGGTAGTCGTGCTGGTGGCGCTGTTCGTCACGCTGATCCCGACCACGATAGGCGCGCTGTTGTCGGCCATCGGCATTGCCGGCATGGACCGGCTGGTGCGCTTCAACGTGCTGGCGATGTCCGGCCGTGCGGTCGAGGCCGCCGGCGATGTCGATACGCTGCTGCTGGACAAGACCGGCACCATCACGCTCGGCAACCGCCAGGCGACGGCGTTTCGCCCCGTGCGCGGCGTCACCGAGCAGGAACTGGCCGACGCGGCCCAGCTCGCCTCGCTCGCCGACGAAACGCCCGAAGGCCGCTCGATCGTGGTGCTGGCCAAGGAGAAATACGGCATCCGCGGCCGCGACATGCATGAGCTCGCCGCAACGTTCGTTCCCTTTACCGCGCAAACCCGCATGAGCGGCATTGACGCCGGGTCGTCATCGGTCCGCAAGGGCGCGGTGGACGCGATCCTCAACTATATCGGCGGTGGCACGGCGCAGACCATGGCGAGCGGCAACGCGGTTCGTGCGCTGCAGCCGACCGTCAGCACGGATGTTGCCCGCGAACTCCAGGCCATCGCGGACGAGATCGCCAAGGCCGGCGGCACGCCGCTCGCTGTAGCCAAGGATGGCCGCCTGCTCGGCGTCATTCATCTGAAGGACATCGTCAAGGGCGGCATCCGCGAGCGCTTTGCCGAGCTGCGCCGCATGGGCATCCGCACGGTCATGATCACCGGCGATAATCCGATGACAGCGGCGGCCATCGCGGCCGAAGCCGGGGTTGACGATTTCCTGGCGCAGGCGACCCCTGAGGACAAGCTGAAGCTGATTCGTGACGAGCAAGCCAAAGGCAAGCTGGTGGCGATGTGCGGCGATGGCACCAATGATGCGCCGGCGCTGGCACAGGCCGATGTCGGTGTCGCCATGAACACCGGCACGCAGGCTGCTCGCGAAGCCGGCAACATGGTCGACCTCGATTCCAACCCGACCAAGCTGATCGAGGTGGTCGAGATCGGCAAGCAGCTATTGATGACCCGCGGCGCCTTGACCACGTTTTCGATCGCCAACGACGTCGCGAAATACTTCGCCATAATCCCCGCGATGTTCCTGGCGTTTTATCCGCAGCTCGAGGTGCTCAACGTCATGAATTTGGCAAGCCCGCAGAGCGCCATTCTGTCGGCGATCATCTTCAACGCGCTGATCATTATCGCGTTGATTCCGCTGGCGCTGAAAGGGGTGGCGTACCGCGCTGTCGGCGCCGGCGCGCTGCTCCGTCGCAACCTGCTGATCTACGGTCTCGGCGGCATCATCATTCCCTTTATCGGCATCAAGGCCATCGATCTCATCGTCGCTGCCCTTCACCTGGCCTAACACCAACCGTCATTGCGAGCGAAGCGAAGCAATCCATTTATCCGCACAGAAAGTATGGATTGCTTCGTCGCTCCGCTCCTCGCAATGACGGAGAAATAGGAGATACAAATGCTTAGAGAAATCCGTCCCGCCATCCTCATCCTGCTGCTCCTGACCGCTCATCACGGGTGCAGCCTATCCGCTCGCGATGACCGCGATTGCCGGCGTGGTCTTTCCGAAGCAGGCGCAAGGCAGCCTGATCGAGAAGGACGGCAAGGTAGTCGGCTCCGCCCTGATCGGGCAGGAGTTCAAGGACGACAAATACTTCCACGGGCGGCCGTCCGCGACGCTGGCGCCTGATCCCGCCAATTCCACCAAGACCGTGTCGGCGCCCTATAACGCGGCCAACTCCGGCGGCTCCAACCTCGGACCGACCAGCAAGGCGCTGAACGACCGGATCAAGGAGGACGTCGAGAAGTTGAAGGCCGAGAACCCCTCCACCGTGGTGCCGGTTGACCTCGTCACCACTTCCGCCAGCGGGCTCGATCCGGATATCTCGCCGGAAGGCGCGCTGTTCCAGGTGCCGCGCGTCGCCAAGGCCCGCAACATTCCGGAGGATCGCGTCCGTCAGCTCGTTACCGATAACACCAAGGGCCGTCTCGCCGGGATTCTGGGCGAGCCCCGTGTCAACGTCCTGGCGCTCAATCTGGCGCTGGACGCGGCTTCCAAATAACCTTGGCTAGGCTCATTCGAAAGCGGCGACTATAATGCCTCATGGCCAATCGCGACCCTGAACAGCGGCCTTCGCCGGATGCGCTGCTGGAAGCCGCCCGGCGGGAAAGTGACAACGCCGGCCGGCTGAAGATCTTTGTCGGCGCCGCCCCGGGCGTCGGCAAGACCTATGAAATGCTGCAAAGCGCGCACGCCAGGAAGAAGGCGGGCGTCGATGTCGTCGTCGGCGCGGTCGAGACCCATGGCCGGGCGGAGACCGAAGCGCTGCTGCACGGCCTTGAAGTCATTCCGCGCAGGAAGCTGGAATACAAGGACCAGATCCTCGAGGAGATGGATCTCGATGCGCTGATTGCGCGCCGTCCAAAGATCGCGCTCGTCGACGAACTCGCGCACACCAACGCACCGGGCAGCCGCCATCCGAAGCGCTATCTCGACGTCGAGGAGCTGCTCTCCCACGGCATCGACGTCTACACCGCGGTCAACATCCAGCACATCGAAAGCCTCAATGACGTGGTCGCGCAGATCACGCATGTGCGGGTGCGCGAGACCGTGCCGGATTCCGTGTTCGACCGCGCCGACGCCATCGAGCTGATCGACCTCACGCCCGACGACCTGATCCAGCGCCTGAAGGAGGGCAAGGTCTATGTCCCCAAGCAGGCCGAGCGCGCGCTGGAGCATTATTTCTCGCCGGGCAATCTGACGGCGCTGCGCGAACTGGCGCTGCGGCGCACCGCAGAACGGGTCGACGAACAGTTGCTCACCCACATGCAGGCCAACGCCATCGCCGGACCCTGGGCGGTGGGCGAGCGCATTCTGGTTTGCGTCAGCGAGGATCCGCGGGCGGCCGGCCTCGTGCGATATACCAAGCGTTTGGCCGACCGGCTGCACGCGCAATGGACGGCGATCAGCATCGAGACGCGACGCAGCCTGCAACTGACCGACGAGCAGCGCGACCGGCTGGCCGACACCATGCGGCTGGCGGAAGCGCTCGGCGGCGAGGCGCTGACCATTCCCGGCGTCGGCCGCCGTATCGCCGATGACGTCATCCATTTTGCGCAAGCCAACAACGTTACGCAGATCATCATCGGCAAGTCGACCCGCTCGTGGTGGTTCGAATTGGTGCGTGGTTCTGTCGTGCACGATCTGGTGCGGCGCTCCGGAAATATCAGCGTTCACGTCATCGCCGGCGACGAGGAAGGCGTGGCGAAACCGGCGGTACAGACCGCGGCGCCGCTGGAGCCCTTCAACGCGCGGCCGTACATGATGGCGTTGCTTTTCGTCGCGATCGGTCTCGCCGCCGCTACGCTGATCAAGCCCCTGTTTGGTGGTATCGAGAACGTCGATCTGGTGTTTCTCACCGCCGTGGTCGGTGTTGCCGCCCGCTATGGCCTGTGGCCATCGCTGCTGGCAAGTCTCATGGCATCGTTGTGCTACAACTTCTTCTTTCTGCCGCCGGTCTATACTTTTACCATCACCGAGCCGACCAATATCGCCGCGTTCTTCTTCTTCATGCTGATCGCGCTGCTGGTCTCCAATGTCGCCGCACGGGTGCGTTCGCAGGCCGATACGGCGATCGGCCGGGTGCGCAGCACCGAGTCGCTCTACGCGTTCAGCCGCAAGCTCGCGGGCACCGCGACGCTGGATGATGTGCTGTGGGCGACGGCTTATCAGATCGCTTTGATGTTGAAAGTGCGGGTGGTGTTGCTGTTGCCTGAGCAGGGTGTGCTCACCGTGAAGTCGGGCTATCCGCCGGAAGACCAGCTCGACCAGGCCGATCTCGCCGCAGCCCACTGGGCCTGGGACAATGACCGCCCGGCCGGCCGTGGTTCGGACACGCTGCCAGGCGCGAAACGGCTGTTCCTGCCGATGCGAACCGGGCGCGGCGCGATCGGCGTCATCGGCATCGACGACGACCGGACCGGCCCGCTGCTGACGCCGGACCAGCGCCGCCTGCTGGACGCGCTGGTCGATCAGGGCGCGCTCGCGATCGAGCGCGTGCTGCTGGTCGAGGATATGGACCGGGTCAAGCGCACGGTGGAATCCGATCGCCTGCGCGGCGCGCTGCTGACCTCGATTTCGCACGATCTGAAGACGCCGCTGGCCTCGGTGCTCGGCGCCGCCAGCACGCTGCGCGATCTCGCCTCCGGTCTCACCGACGCACAGAAGCATGAGCTGCTCGCCACCGTGATCGACGAATCCGAGCGGCTGAACAGGTTTATCGCCAATCTCCTCGACATGACCAAGCTGGAATCCGGTGCCATCGTGCCGAATGCCGCGCGGCACGATATCGGCGAGATCGTCGGCAGCGCGCTGCGGCGCGCCGGAAAGATTCTCGTGCATCACAAGGTGTCGCTGCAGCTCGGCGCGGATTTGCCGATGCTGGAGCTCGACGCCGTGCTGTTCGAACAGGTGCTGTTCAATCTCCTGGACAACGCCGCCAAATACGCGCCATCAGGCACCACGATTTCGATCAGGGGCGCGCGGGATAGGGATTTCGTATCGCTGCAGATCATGGATGAGGGCAGCGGCATTCCGCCGATGGAGCTCGAAAGCGTGTTCGACAAATTCTACCGCGCGCAAAAGGGCGATCATGTCCGTCCCGGCACAGGGCTTGGGCTTGCGATTTCCCGCGGGTTTGTCGAGGCGATGCGCGGTACAATTACGGCCGGCAATCGCGGCGATCGCAGCGGTGCCGTCATGACCATTCGGCTGCCGATACCGGCTGAAAACAAAGCGCTGGATACCGCCGCATGAACGCCGCCCCGATCAAGGTCCTGGTCATCGACGACGAGCCGGCGATCCGAAAACTGCTGCGAATGGGGCTGAGCACGCAGGGCTACGACATTCTCGAAGCCTCCAACGGCAAGCTGGCGCTGGAAAAGCTGGCCGAGGGGCCGGCACTGATCATCCTCGATCTCGGTCTGCCCGACATCCAGGGCCATGAATTGCTGCGCATGATCCGTGGCCGCAACGAGAGCGTGCCGATCGTGGTACTGTCGAGCCGCGGCGACGAAGCCGGCAAGGTGCAGGCGCTCGACCTCGGCGCCGACGATTACCTGACAAAGCCGTTCGGCATGGATGAATTGCTGGCGCGGATGCGCGCGGCGCTGCGGCATCAACTGCAGGTGCAGGGCGAACGGCCGGTGTTTCGATCAGGCGATCTCTCGGTCGATCTGGTGCGCCGTATCGTCAAGACCGGCGAGCGCGAGGTAAAACTCTCGCCGAAGGAATACGAACTGCTGCGCGTGCTGGTGCAGCACGCCGGCAAGGTGCTCACCCATCGCTTTCTGCTGAAGGAGCTCTGGGACGAGCTGACGGACGCGCAGTATCTGCGCGTCTACGTCCGCCAGCTCCGCCAGAAGATCGAGGCCGATCCGGAGCGTCCGCAATTCGTGCTGACGGAAACCGGCATCGGCTACCGGTTGCGGGCGCCGGACTGATCGACTGCAGCGGTTCTGAAGCGGCAACTTGGCGAACGGCTTCAGCTGACGCCAGGCGGACATCGACCTTTTGACATCGACTAAGTCAACGTCTCTGACTTATGGTTCGCCGGTCGGCGATGAGGTAGTTTCACTTTATCCTGGAGTTGGCGTCGATGATGCGGAATCCCCGGGCAACGCCGGTGATCTGGGGTTCGGACAGCGGGAGTCCCTGCCATGTCTGTTTCCAACGAAACACACCTGCAACGCACCTTCAGTTCTGCTGAGATGGGCGCCATCGCTCATCTCTACCGGGGCGAAGTCTATCGTTCGACGATCTGGAGAACGCGGCTCGACAACACGACCAACTGGGCGATCGTCACGATGGGCATCGCTCTTTCGACGACCTTTTCGAGCCCGGAGGCTTCACCTCTGCCGCTGCTGCTCGTCGGCCTGCTCCTTGCCGTGTTTCTCGGCATGGAGGCGCGACGTTATCGATACTTCAATGTCTGGCGCGCCCGAGCTCGATGGCTGGAGATGAATTTCTACGCGCCGATGTTCACCGGTGAAGCCTGCGACGATAGCTGGCAGGCGATTCTCGGGCGCGACTACACCGCACCCCGTCACCACATTTCGTTTGTCCGCGCGGCGGGGCGTCGATTGCGTCGCAACTACGTCTGGATTCTCGCGGTCCAGGTCATTGCCTATTACGGCAAGATAGCGATCCACCCGACGCCTGCATCGACCTTGTCGGAATTTGCCGATCGCGCCGCGGTCGGGCCGATCCCGGGCTGGGTCGTTCTGATGGTAGGCTTTGCCTATAATTTTGGATGGCTGGCGTTTGCGCTCGGCACGATGTGGTTCGACCAGCGCCAGCACGGAGCCAAGGGCGATAGGGTAGCGATGGGTTAGCGGTAGCGCAACGTGCTGCTGATAATGAAAGGACCGCAGGCATTTTCGCGCCGCGGTCCACCGGGCTCAAAATAAATTGGTTTGAAAACGTTCGATCCGCCGCCCCGGTACTTCGAAGATTGAGCCAAGCCTTTCTTAATGTGGAGTCGAAAGACGAGTTCCGGTCATGGAACATTCTGTGTGTTGAAACTGAGACACACAGCAGGCGCGGCTGCGGGACAGTGTTCGCGCAAGCGCTCGATGCGAGATGGCACGCGGCCGATGGGTTCAAGCGCTAGATCGCCGTCATCTCGCCTTTGGTCCAGGCTTCGCGCAGCTTGAATTTCTGGATCTTGCCCGATCCCGTCAGCGGGAATGCGTCAACGACGAACCAGTGCTTTGGCGTTTTGTGGGGGGCGAGCGAGGCGCGCATGTAGTCGATCAGTTCTTCCTTTTCGATGACGGCACCGGGCGCCGGACGGATGAAGGCCGCGACCTCTTCGCCCCACTTCTCGTTGGGTACGCCGATCACGGCGACTTCGCCGACCTTGGGATGCCGGAACAGCAGCTCTTCCAGCTCGCGCGGATAGATGTTTTCGCCGCCGCGAATGATCATGTCCTTGAGGCGGCCTTCCACCGTGCAATATCCGCGCGCGTCCATGGCGCAGAGATCGCCGGTATGCAGCCAGCCGTCGGCGTCGATCGCCGCCGCAGTCGCGTCCGGCATTTCGAAGTACCCGAGCATCACATGATAGCCGCGGGTGCAGAACTCGCCGACCGTGCCGATCGGAACGGTCTCACCGGTGTTGGGATCGATGATCTTGGTTTCCATGTTGGGAAGCGGCAGGCCGATCGTATTGGCCTTGTCCTCGACGCTGTCGTCGGTGCGGGTCTGCGCCGCGACCGGCGAGCATTCGGTCTGGCCGAACACGATGGTGAAGGGGGCGCCGAGCTGTTCCTCGAACCGTTTCACCAGCGGGGCCGGCACCGTGGAGCCGCCGGAGCAGATCGCTTTGACGGACGACAGATCGGTGGTCGAAAATGACGGGTGCTCCAGCATGGCGACCAGCATGGTCGGAACGCTGACCATCGCGCTGCCGCGATAGGTCCCGAACATTTCGAGCACGATGGCCGGATCGAAGGCCTCGACCAGCACCTGGGTCGCCGCCTTCGAGACCGCGCCGATCACGCAGCAGACGCAGCCGCCGGTGTGAAACAGCGGCATGGTGGTGATGAAAACGTCGCCGGGATCGATGCCCATGCGGTCGGCGGTATCGGCGCCGTTGTTGAGAAGCCCGCGATGACGGAGCAGGGCGCCCTTCGGAAAGCCTGTTGTGCCTGACGTATACTGGATCATGACGGGGTCGTCGGGACTGACGACGGGCAGGGTGACGCGCTCGTCGTCGCCTGCGGCGATGAACGAATTCCAGTCGTCGAAGCAGATGATCTCGCGCAACTCGGGGCAGTTCGGCGCCACCGCCTGTACTGTTTCCAGCATCGGATTGCCGCGGAAGCCGTCGACGACGAACACCCCGGCCGAGCGCGACTGCTTCAGCACATACTCCACTTCCCTGGCGCGAAAGGCCGGGTTCACGGTGACCAGCACCATGCCCGCCATGCCGGCGCCGAACTCGAGCATCACCCATTCCGGGAGGTTTTGCGCCCACACCGCGATGCGCTCGCCCGGCCTGAAGCGGGACAACAGTGCGCGGGCAGTGCGCTGGACCTCCCGGTAGAACTGCGCATAGGTCCATTGACGCCGCAGCTTTGGATCGGGAACGCCCGCGATCAAGGCAAGGCGATCGGGCGCGGCTTCGGCTGCCTTGCGCAAGAGATCTCCGAACGTCATCTCCCGTACCGCAGGCGTGGCAGGTCCTGCGACGTGGGATTGCGTCAATGCCATCAAATCCTCCCCGGTCTCGTGGGGACGGCGCCGTTATTTGCCGGCGCTTCAGGTACCCCCAAGGCTACTCCCAAGGGCCAAAATGCCTGCCGGCTCCGGGCAATGCAAGCAGATCCGGAACCCCGCTCTGTGAAGAGAATTGATTTCGTGCAACGGAGGAAAGCCATGGCACGAAAATACTCAAAGAAAGCATCCGATGACGTTGAGCGCGCAATGAAAAAGCGCAAGGCTGGCACATTGAGGAGCGGACGTTCTGGCAAGAAGGTCACGAGCCGCAAGCAGGCGATCGCGATCGGCCTGTCCGAGGCGAGGGCCGAGGGCAAGAAGGTGCCGAAGAAGGCGTCGAAGAAGCGCAAGACGGCGAAGAAAGCTTCCAAGAAGACGGTGAAGAAATCCAAGCGGAAGGCGAAGCGGTAGGCGCGCACGCGCCCTGAACTGCGTCATGCCGGGCTTGTCCCGGGCATCCACGTTCCTTGCGCCGCTAAGAAAGTAAGTCGTGGATGGCCGGGACAAGCCCGGCCATGACGACCGAGGGATATCACCCCGCCTTGCGCTGCCGCGCCGCTGATCGATGCGCCTTCTTCGCCGCCCGTCGTGCAGGTGCCCGGCGTGGCGCCGCGGTGCGCCGCTTCGCCGCCGGCTTGCCCTTGAGGCTGGCCTTCAGCGCATCCATCAGGTTGACGACGTTGTCCGGCTTCTCCTCGCGTTCCCCAACCTTGATCGGCTTGCCGGAAGCCTTGCGCCGCACCAGCGCCTTGAGGGCATTTTCATACTCGTCCTTGAACTTCGACGGGTCGAAATGTGCGGCCTTGGTATCGAGGATATGGCTTGCCAGTTCGATCATGTCCTTTGAGATCTTCGGGCTCTTGATGCCGTCGAAATAGTCGCTCTCGTCGCGCAGTTCGTAGGGGTATCGCAGCGTGGTGCCGAGCAGGCCCTTGCCGAGCGGTTCGATGGCGATAACGTGCTCGCGGCTGGTCAGCACGATGCGCGCCAGCGCGACCCGGTCCTGATCCTTCATGGCGTCGCGGATGACGGCGAAGGCGTCCATGCCTGCCTTGCCGTCGGGCACGATGTAGTAGGGGTGATCGAGATAGCGCTTGTCGATCTCGTCCCTCGGCACGAAGCTGTCGATGTCGATGGTATGGTTGCTCTCGATCTGGACCGCTTCGAGTTCTTCCTTTTCGACCTCGACGTACTTGCCCTTGCTGAGCTCATAGCCACGGCCCTTCTGGTCGCCTTCGACGACGTCGCCGGTCTCGGCATCGACCATTTGCTGCTTCAGCCGGTTGCCTGTCTCCTTGTTGATCATGTGGAAGCGGGTCTTCTCGGCCGTCGTCGAGGCCGGATAGAGCGCCACCGGGCATGACACGAGGGAGAGTTTCAGCGAGCCTTTCCAGTAGGCACGGGGGGCCATTACAATCTCCGGCATGGTTGGGTTTGGGAACTTCAACGGCTAGTATGGGTTTTCGTTCCGGTTTTGCCGCGCGGGCGGTGTTGATCCCTGAGGTTTGGCAGTGGCGTTGAAGAGCCTGAGCACGTACCGGAAGAAGCGCGATTTCGGCAAGACCGCGGAGCCCTCCGGCGACGTCGAGGTCGCGCCCGCCAGGCTGCGGCGGTTCGTGATCCAGAAGCATGACGCCACCCGGCTGCATTACGATCTGAGGCTGGAGTTCGACGGCGTCTTCAAATCCTGGGCCGTCACCCGGGGGCCGTCGCTCGATCCGCATGACAAGCGGCTGGCGGTCGAGGTCGAGGATCACCCGCTGGATTACGGCGACTTCGAAGGCACCATCCCGGACGACCAATATGGCGGCGGCACCGTGATGTTGTGGGATCGCGGCTTCTGGGAATCCGACGATCCCGATCGCGGCTTCAAGAAGGGTGATCTGAAATTCACCCTGCATGGCGACAAGCTGCACGGCAGCTGGGTGCTGGTGCGGATGAAAGGCGATCGCTATGGCGGCAAGCGCACCAACTGGCTCTTGATCAAGCACCGCGACGAATTCGCCAAAGAAGGCGAGGCCAACGATATCCTCGACGAGGATCGCTCGGTGGCCTCGGGCCGGGCGATGGCGCAGATCGCGCAGGGCAAGGGCAAGGCGCCAAAGCCGTTCATGCTGGCCAAAGGAAAAACCAAAGCCGACGCGGTCTGGCAATCGAACCGCGGCGAGGCCGCCGAGGCGCGGGCCAAAGGCAAAACGGCGGCATTGCGATCCGTCCCCGAGACGAGGACGCGTTCACCGGCGCAGGCCGCGAGGCCGAAGAAGGTTTCCGAAATGCCCGATTTCGTCACGCCGCAGCTTTGCGCCTCGGTCGAACGGCCGCCCAATTCCGACGGCTGGTGCCACGAGGTCAAGTTCGACGGCTATCGCGTGCAATTGCGGGTCGCGGACGGCGAGGTCGCGCTGAACACGCGCAAGGGACTGGATTGGACCGAAAAGTTCGGCGCCATCGCGAGCGAAGCGAAATCGCTTCCCGATCTCCTGATCGACGGCGAGATCGCTGCGCTCGATCAGAAGCGGCGTCCCGAATTTTTCGGCGCTGCAGGCGGCGTTGTCGGACGGCAAGACCGATAACCTGATCTTCTTCGCGTTCGACTTGCTGTTTTCGGGCGGAGAGGATCTTCGTTCGCTTCCGTTGCGCGAGCGCAAGGCGCGGTTGAAGCATCTTCTTGAGCGGCGCAAGGGCGGCGGCAAGCTGATCCGTTACGTCGAGCATTTCGAGGACCGCGGCGATACCGTGCTGGAGTCGGCCAAAAAACTGCTGCTCGAAGGCATCATCTCCAAGAAACTCGATGCGCCCTATCGCTCCGGTCGTTCCGAAAGCTGGACCAAGGCCAAGGTCCGCGGCGGGCAGGAGGTGGTGCTGGGCGGCTGGAAGACCACCAACGGAAAATTTCGTTCGCTGATGGCGGGTGTCTATCGCGGTGACCATCTCGCATTCGTCGGCATGGTCGGCACCGGCTTCGGCCAGGATACCGTCCGTCGCATCATGCCGGCGTTGAAGGCCAAAGCTTCGGACAAGAGTCCATTCGGCGGCAAGGATGCGCCGAAGAAGTCACGCGACGTGCATTGGCTGAAGCCCGAACTGGTCGCCGAGATCGAGTTCGCGGGCTGGACGGATGGCGGCAACATCCGTCAGGCCGCGTTCAAGGGGCTGCGGCAGGACAAGCCGGCGGATGAAGTTCAGGCGGAGGTGCCTGTGATGACGAAGGTCGCAAAACCGCTGGTCAGGTCTGCAAAATCATCGGCGAACAAATCCGCCGAGGTGATGGGCGTCGTCATCTCCAAACCCGATAAGGCGCTGTGGCCCGATGGCGGTGATGGTGAGGCCGTCACCAAGCTCGATCTTGCCCGGTATTTCGAAGCCGTAGGCAACTGGATGATCGGCTACCTCAAGGGCCGTCCGTGCTCCGTGGTGCGTGCGCCCGACGGCATCAAGGGTCAGACCTTCTTCCAGCGCCACGCCATGCCTGGAGGTTCGGACCTGCTGAAACTCGCCAAGGTCTCGGGCGATCGCAAACCCTATCTGCAGATCGATCGGGTCGAAGGGCTGGCGGCGGTGGCGCAGAGCGGTGGGCTCGAACTCCATCCCTGGAATTGCGCGCCTGATGCGTACGACACGCCGGGGCGACTGGTGTTCGATCTCGATCCCGCGCCCGAGGTTGGATTTTCGGAAGTGATCGACGCGGCGAAGGATATGCGCGCGCGCCTGACGGCGGTGGGTCTCGAGAGTTTCTGCAAGACCACCGGCGGCAAGGGGCTGCATGTCGTGACGCCGCTGCTTCATGGCGCACGGGACAAGGTCGGCTGGAAGGAAGCCAAGGCCTTTGCGCAAGGCGTGTGCCAGTGGATGGCGAACGATGAGCCCGAGCGCTATCTGCTCAACATGTCGAAGAAGCAGCGCAAGGGAAAAATCTTCCTCGACTATCTGCGCAACGACCGTCTCTCGACCGCCGTCGCCGTGCTGTCGCCCCGCGCACGCGAAGGCGCGACCGTCTCGATGCCGCTGACCTGGGCGCAGGTGCGCAGCGATCTCGATCCGAAGAAATACACGGTGCGCACGGTGCCTGTGCTGCTGGCGAAGACCAAAGCGTGGGAAGGTTACGATGACGCCGCAGCGTCGATCAAGGCGGCGATGAAGAAGCTGGCGGCAAAGTAGCCGATGTAGTCCGCGGTCGCTGCTTCACCCACAGCAGTCATACTCCGCGTAGGCGGAGTATCCAGTACGCCGCGGCCTATCGGTTCAACAACTGGCGTCTCTGGAATACTGGGTCACCCGCCTTCGCGGGTGACGACAGTTTTCGTGTGGAGAGCAGGGGGCAAAGCGCAGCGTGCCACCATCTTTATCGCAAAAAGAAAGGTGGGCACGGCGCAAGTGCGCCTTTGCCCACCCTACGCCTTCGTGCGGGTGCTACAGTTTCCCGAGCAGCAGGAGGATCAGCAGGATCACGATGATCAACCCGAGGCCGCCGCCGCCGTAGTAGCCGGTGCCGTAGAACGGCCCGCCGCCGATGCCGCTGAAACCGCCGAGCAGGGCGATGATGAGAATGATAAGAATGATAGTCCCGAGTGACATGAATCTCTCCTCAGCCCGCTGGGCCGTTTGTTTGCTCTGCCTGCGGCGGAACAACACACCGGAACCATGAAAGTTCCATTTTTGCTGCGATAATGCGCGGACCTCTTCCTTTCGAACCGCATGCGATTACATGCCGTTGGCAGGAAGAGAGGATTTAAGCAAATGACCAAGCCGCTTGTGGTTTCCATCCCGCACAGTCTGGGACGCGAAGAAGCGATGCGCCGTCTGAAGACGGGGCTTTCGCGCGCCGCAACCAGTGTGCCGGTGCTGAGCGTCGACGAGGAGCGGTGGGAAGACAACCGCATGATCTTCCGGGTCCGCGCGCTCGGGCAGGCGGCGGCCGGCCATGTCGACGTCGCGGAGGATCATGTGCAGGTGGAAGTCGTGCTGCCATGGCTGCTGCAGCGCTTCGCCGAAGCGGCGCAGGCTGCGATCCAGAACCGCGGCAAGCTGCTACTGACCAAGAAAAGCTGATTCCCGGCCGCGCTTGCGTGCCGGCTTCACCGCGCCGGTGAACCTGGCTTTCAGCACGGCGACCGGCAGATGCGCCAGCAGCTCCGACAGGCGCAATTGGGTGGCGTCGGCATCGGCGAAGCCTTCTACAGCGTAGCCGCTGACATTCAGCGCCGCATCATACATCTCCGAAACCGGCCAGTTTCGGCCCCGGTCGGTGAATTCAGCGAACCATCGCGGGACCACGACGATCGCAGCCTCGCGGCCGCGCCGCCGCGCGAATGCGATGAAATGATTGCGATGCTGCCCGGTCACTTCCAGCGGCTCGTAATCGCCGTCCGTGAACACGTCGGCCAGTTCGGTGCGCAGCTTCAGCAGTTGCCGGGTCCAGGCCAGCTTCAAATGGCCGCTCGGCCATTCCCGCACCAGCCGATCCCAATCCGGCGCCTCCAGCGTCTCCAGCAGCCGGCCGCGCGCGGCGAAATCGACCGGCCGCCGGTTGTCGGGATCGACCAGCGAAAAATCCCAAAGCTCCGTACCCTGATAGAAATCAGGCACGCCCGGCATGGTCGCCTTCAGCGTGATCTGACTGAGCGAGTTCAGCGCGCCCAATAGCGACAGGCGCTGCGCCAGTGTCTGCAGCGAGGCCAAAAATTCGCCTGACAGCGAAGGGTCGAGAATTCTGGCGATGAAGTTCTTTACGCCCGCCTCATAAGGTTCGTGCGGGTTGAGCCAGCTCGTCTCCTGCTTGCCCTCGCGCGCCGCCTTGAGCGCATATTCCTGCATCCGTTCGCCCAACGAGACGTCTTCAGGTTGCCACGCGCCCAGCAGCGCCTGATACAGCATGTATTCGAACGTCGCCGACGGCGCGCGCAAATCGCCATCTGTCAACACATGTGAGGCGTTGAGCAGCTTCCATCGCGCCACGGCGCTGGTCCATTCGCCGGGAATCTCCGCCAGCGCCATGATCCGGGTGCGGGCATCCTCGCCGCGCTTGGTGTCGTGCGTCGCCGTCGCCGTCATGCCGTGCGGCCATTCTTTGGCGCGGGTCCGCATCGTCGAGTGAAAGGCTTCCACGGTGAGCGCCTTTGCCGCCGGATCGCCGCCGACCTCGTTGAGCGCGAGCAGGCGGTGGTAGCGGTAGAACGTCGTGTCCTCGAGCGACTTTGCCATCATCGGTCCGGTGAACTGCTGCAGTTTCAGCGCGAAACGCCTGACGCGCGGCGCGCTGTGGGCGGCGCGCCCGGGCTTGACCAGGTCCATCGTCAGCGTGTCGCGCAGGAAATCGAAAATGCCGTCATCGGCCGCGAACCAGTCGGTGCGCGCGTGTTCGATCGTCTCCGAGATCAGCTTGCGGTCATGGTCGGTCGCGCCCGATGCCGTCAGGTAGGTGCGATAGACCGGAAAGTGCAACACGTAGATTTCGAGCGCCTGCCGCAGGCTGTCGGCGGAATAGTCGCGCGTGGTGTAGTGCCCGCTGGCGATGCGCGCCAGCAGGCGCGTCAGCACCGTGAATTCGCTGGCCAGCAGCGTTTCGAGCACCCGGCGCTTGGCTTCCTTCAGCATCGGTTCGAGCCGTGGCGACAGGTTGCTGATCTGCCGCCAGATCTCGTCGAGCGGCTCCAGCCCGCGGCCATCGGTCAGCGCCTGCGTGATGGCGTTCATCCACTCATATCCCGTCGTGCCATGGACGCCGCTGAACGCTGGCAATTTTTCCTGTTCGCCGAGAATTTTTTCGATCACCACGTAGAACGGCGCGGCGCGGTCGCCCTGCGCCTCGCGGACCAGCCGGCGAAGGCGCTGGAAGTATTGAACGGGATCGCGCAAGCCGTCGATGTGGTCGAGCCGCAGCCCCTGCAGCTTGTCTTCCGCGATCAGCCGCCTGACCAGACGATGGATCGCCTCGAACGTGCCGGCGTCTTCGACGCGCAAGTCCCGCAAGCGTGTTGATATCGAAGAAGCGGCGGTAGTTGATGTCGCTGGAAGCGAGCCGCCAGTGACCGAGCCGGTAGTGCTGCCGTTCCAGCAAATGGTGCAGCGCCAGCGTCGGCGCGGACCGATCCGGTCCGGCCCGAAAGGCGTTGAGCCCGCGCGCGATGATCTCGGCCCCGCCGCTAATATCCTTCAACCGGGCCTTGAAGTCGGGCGCTTCCTTGCGGTTGGGGTGACGCAGTCCAGCATAGCGCGAGGCCAAAGCGAGCATGTCCTTGCCGGGAGTGCTCTGTTCGGCGTCGGCTTCCTTGACGGCCATGCGCAGGATTTCGCCGTAGCGTTCGGGCGCGATTGGCAGCCGATGCTCGAAATACCAGGCCGAAAAGCTGCCTTCATCGGCGTCATAGCGCAGCTCGATTTCGCCGCGCTCCAGCGCCTGACCGTAGGACGAGCCGAGGATCGGTAGCAGCACGCCGCCGCGGTTGCGATGCGGCAGTTGCTCCCAATCGATATCGAACGAGGCCGCGTGCGGCGAGGCCGGGCCCCATTCGAGCACGTCGAGCCACCAGGGGTTATCGGCAAAATGCACGCCGACATGATTGGGCACGAAGTCCAGAATCAGCCCGAGGTCGTGCTGCCGTAGCGCCGTGCTGAGCCGCTCAAATCCGGCTTCGCCGCCAAGCTCGGGATTGAACTTGGTGTGGTCGACGATGTCGTAGCCGTGGGTCGATCCCTTGCGCGCCTTCAGGAACGGCGAGGCGTAGAGGTGCGTGATGCCGAGCGCCTTCAGATAGGGAACGACACCGGCGGCGGCATCGAAGTTGAAATCGGCGGTGAGTTGCAGGCGGTACGTCGCGATCGGGATCGCCGGAGGCATTTTGCTATCCGATGTGCCAGCGCACCGACCATGGCGGGACGCTGTCACTCAACGCGCTGCCCCAGATCAGGGTTCCCCTGGCTTCGGCCGATGGTTGGCCGATAGCCTGATCCGACAGATTGGCGGCGAGGCGAAGCATGGCGCCGTCGCCCATCCGCCAGTCGGCCGTCAGCAAGCCATTGCTCGCTGCGTGCGCTTCGCCGAAGGCGGCACCCGCCAAGCGCGGCACGATCTGCTGTCGCCGAATTTTCAAAAGGTCCTGCACCAGCGTCAGGCGCTTCCGGGCCGCGGGAGCGTTGCGCGCGTCCCAGTCGAGCACCGCCGAATCCCGCGTCGTCGGAGCAAGCGCGTCGGGTACTTCGTCGCCATATTCCGCATAGGCCCAGGCCAATTCAACGCGGCGGCCCTTGCGAACGGCGTCGGCGAGATCGCCGCCGAAATCGCAGAAGAACGGGAAGGGAGCCTTTGAGCCCCATTCCTCGCCCATGAACAGCATGGGAATGCCGGGCGCTATCAGCAGCACCGCCAGCGCCGCCTCGATCGCTCGCGCGTCCGCAATGCCTTCGAGGCGGTCGCCCAGCGCGCGATTGCCGATCTGGTCGTGGTTCTGCAGGAAATTGATGAAGGCCGATGGCGCGAGATGGCCGCTCGGCTCGCCACGATTCTCGCCGCGAAATGCCGATGCTTCGCCCTGATAGACGAAGCCGGAGGACAGCGAGCGGGCGATGTCAGATATCGGCGAGCGCTGGTAGTCGCAATAATAGCCCTGGCTCTCGCCGGTCATCAGCACGCGCCAGGCGTGATGATAGTCGTCGTTCCATTGCGCGCGATACTTGCCCTGCGGCGGATTCTCGGCGGCGTCCAGAATGCTCGCGCGGTTGTCGCCGTTTTCCAGCACCAGGTGAATCTGGCGGCCGGTTTCCGCCGCAAGCCGGCCGGCGGCGGCGCTGAGATCGTGCAGCAGCGAGAGCCCGCCCGGCTCGACGATGCTGTTGACCGCATCGAGCCGCAGCCCGTCGAAGCGATAGTCGCGCAGCCAGTGCAGCGCATTCTCGATCGCGAACGCGCGCACTTCGCGCACGCGATAATCGATCGCGCTGCCCCACGGGGTCTGCGCCTCCATGAAGAATTCAGGCGCATAGCGGCCGAGATAATTCCCCTCGGGCCCGAAATGATTATAGACCACGTCGAGCATGACCATCAGCCCGCGCCGATGCGCCTCGTCGATCAGTGTCTTGAGATCCTCAGGCCGGCCATAGGCGCTGTCGGGCGCATACCACAGCACGCCGTCATAGCCCCAGTTGCGCGATCCGGCGAAATCCGCCAGCGGCATCAGCTCCAGCGCCGTAATGCCGGTTTCCACGAGATGATCGAGCCTGTCGATCATGGCGCGATAAGTGCCTTGCGCGGTGAAGGTGCCGACATGGGCCTCGACGATGACCGCTTCCTGCCACGGCCGCCCGCGCCAGTTCGTGGCTTGCCACGCAAAGGCCGCGTGATCGATCACCTCGCTCGGGCCAAACACGTCGTCGGGCTGAAAGTCCGATGCCGGATCGGGAACGTCGATCTCATCGTCGATGCGAAACCTGTATCGCGCGCCGGCCTTGACGCCCGCGATGTCGGCGGTGAACCAGCCATCCTCGCCGCGCGTCAGCGCGTGCGGCTTTTCCAGCAGCACGTCGACGCGTTTTGCCGCCGGCGCCCACAGCCGAAACTGCGCGCCGCCTTTGGTCAGCCTCGGGCCGAACTGCCGCTCGTTCATGCCGAGCCCGCAAAGGCCAGCACCGTACGCGGTGGCGCCTTGGTCTCGGCGCCCGAGACGAAGTCGGCGGGGGTCTGCACGGTTTGCGCCGTGTTCAACACCTGCTGCCAGTTCTTGTATTCGTGCATCTGCGGCAATTTGAAACCGATCTCTTCGGGCGCGGCGTTCAGGACGATAAAGATCGGCGCTTGCCCTTGTTCCATCGGCCCGAGCACATAGGCGAGGAAGCGGCCATCCGGAAAAGTCCAGTCCGTTTCCTTCATCTCCTCGGCGGCCGGCGTCAGCCACAGCACGCCGTAGGAGCCATCCGCACGACGCCCATCGAGCCAGCGCTGGCAGCGAATTTGTCCGAAACGCCGGCGCAGCGCGGTCATGTGACCGACGAAATCGGTGAGGTCGTCGCCTTCCTTGCCGAGATTGTCCCAATCGACCCAGCCGATCTCGTTGTCCTGGCAATAGGCGTTGTTGTTGCCGTTCTGCGAGTTGCCGACCTCGTCGCCGGCCAGCATCAGCGGCGTGCCTTGCGCGAGGAACAGGCAGGCGAGCTGGTTCTTGCGGAGCTGCCGGCGCAGCGCGACGATGCCTGCGTCATTGGTCGGGCCTTCATGGCCGCAATTGTTGCTGTGGTTGTCGTTGGAGCCGTCGCGATTGTCTTCGCCGTTGGCCTCGTTGTGCTTCTCGTTATAGCTGAACAGATCGGCCAGCGTAAAACCGTCATGGACCGTGATGTGGTTGATGCCGGCGCGCGGCGCGCGGCCGTCGTGCTGGAACAGGTCGGAGGAGGCGGTCATGCGGCGCGAAATGTCGCCGATCAGGCTGCCTTCGCCGCTCCAGTAACGCCGCATCGCGCTGCGATAGCGGTCGTTCCATTCCGACCATTGCGAGGGAAATGCGCCGACCTGATAGCCGCCCATGCCGAGATCCCAGGGTTCGGCGACCATTTTGACGGTCGCGAGCACCGGGTCCTGGCGCACCGCGGTCAGGAAGGCGGCATTGCGGTCATAGCCGTTCGGTCCGCGCGCCAGCGTGGTCGCAAGGTCGAAGCGGAAGCCGTCGATGTGACAGACCTCGACCCAGTAGCGCAGCGAATCCATCACCATCTGCAGCACGCGCGGATGGGTGAGGTTGACCGAGCTGCCGCAGCCGGTGAAGTCGTCATAGTATCGCGGATTATCCGGCATCAGCCAGTAATAGGACGCATTGTCGATGCCGCGGAATGACAGCGTCGGCCCCAGATGATTGCCCTCGGCGGTGTGGTTGTAGACGACGTCGAGCATCACCTCGATGCCGGCGTCGTGCAGCCGCGCCACGGTGGTGCGGAAGGAATCCAGCGCGTTGTCCTGGGCATAGCGCGGTTCCGGCGCGAAGAACGCCAGCGTGTTGTAACCCCAGTAGTTCGACAGCTTCTTCTCGACCAGCATGCGGTCGTCGACCAGCCCGTGGATCGGCAGCAATTCGACGGTGGTGACGCCGAGCCGCTTGAGATGATCGATCATCGCAGGCGAAGACAGCCCGCCATAGGTGCCGCGCAGGCCCGGCGGAACTTCGCCGCGCTTCTGCGTGAGGCCCTTGACGTGGGCCTCGTAGATGATGGTGTCCTGCCAGGGAATGTTGGGGCGCAGCATCTCGCGGCGGCCCCAGTTGAAGGTCTCGTCGACCACGACGGCCTTCGGCATGCCGCGCGCATTGTCGCGCCGGTCGAACGAGAGATCCTCGCGCGCGCTGCCGGTGCGGTAGGCGAAATGCGCGTCGCTCCACACCAGCCGGCCGGCGAGCCGCCTTGCATAGGGATCGAGCAGCAGCTTGTTGGCGTTGAAGCGGTGACCGCGCTCGGGCGCATAGGGACCATAAACGCGATAGCCGTAAAGCTGTCCGGGCGATACGTCGTTGAGGTAGACGTGCCAGACGTCCTCGGTGCGTTCAGGCAGTTCGATCCGCTCGAGCTCGCGGCGGCCCAGGCTGTCGAACAGGCAAAGCTCGACCTTCTCCGCGTTGGCCGAGAACAGCGCAAAGTTGGTGCCCCTTCCGTCCCAGCTTGCACCGAGGCGCGAGGACGTTCCCCCGGTCAGTCGCATGATCAGCTTTCCGGCACGAGGAAGATCGCAGCCAGCGGCGGAATCGTCAGATGCAGTTCGGGCACCAGCGTCTCGCGCGTCTGGACCTCGCCGATATTGCCGACATTGCTGCCGCCATAATGCGCCGAGTCCGAATTGAAGACCTCGCGCCACTGGCCGGCGAACGGCACCCGGACGCGATAATCATAATAGACGTTCGGAGAGAAGTTCACGATCACGAGGCATCGCGACCGCGCGTCGTTGCCCTTGCGGATCCAGCCAAAGACGTTGCCGCCGGCATCGTCCGTGATGACCCATTCGAAGCCGGCCTGGTCGCAATCGAGCTCATGCAGCGCCGGCACGCTGCGGTACACGCGGTTGAGATCGCGGATCAGCGACTGGATGCCGGCATGGCTGTCCTGCTCCAGGAGGTGCCAGTCCAGCGAATGATCGTGATTCCACTCGCGCTCCTGGCCGAACTCGCAGCCCATGAACATCAGCTTCTTGCCGGGATGGCCGAACATGAAGCTGTAATAGGCGCGCAGATTGGCGAAGCGCTGCCAGCGTCGCCGGGCATGCGGCCGAGGATCGAGCGTTTGCCGTGCACGACCTCGTCATGCGACAGCGGCAGGATGAAGTTTTCCGAAAACGCGTAATGCAGGCCGAACAGGATGTCGCCGTGATGATACTTTCGATGGATCGGATCCTTGCCGATATATTTCAGCGTGTCGTGCATCCAGCCCATGTTCCATTTGTAGCCGAAGCCGAGCCCGCCGAACTCCACCGGCTGCGACACCTGCGGCCAGGCGGTCAATTCTTCCGCCGCCGTGGTGGTTTGCGGATAGCGCGAAAACACTTCGGTGTTGAAGCGACGCAGGAAATCGATGGCTTCGAGATTTTCCCTTCCGCCATGCTTGTTCGGAATCCATTCCCCGGCGGGCCGGCTGTAGTCGAGATAGAGCATCGAGGCGACCGCATCGACGCGCAGGCCGTCGATCGCGTAGCGGTCCAGCCAGAACAGCGCGTTCGACACCAGGAAATTCACCACTTCGGTGCGGCCGTAATTGTAGATCAGCGTGCCCCAGTCGAGATGGCGGCCCTGCAATGGATTGGCGTGCTCGTAGAGCGCGGTGCCGTCGAAATGGCCGAGGCCGTGGGGGTCGTCGGGAAAATGCCCGGGCACCCAGTCGAGCCACACCGCGATGCCTTCGCGATGGCAGGCTTCGACCAGCGCGGCAAAATCCTCCGGGCTGCCGAACCGGCTGGTCGGCGCGTACAGGCCGGTCGGCTGATAGCCCCAGGAACCGTCGAACGGATGTTCGCTGACGGGAAGAAACTCGACATGCGTGAAGCCGAGATCCTTCACATAGGCCGGAAGCTGCTCGGCCAGTTCGCGATAGGTCAGCCATTCATTGTCGCTCTTGCGCCGCCACGAGCCGAGATGGACCTCGTAGATCGAGACCGGCGCACTCAGGGCGTTCAGGCCCGAAGGCGCGGGGCGCGGGCGCGACAATTTGGCCTCGTCGAAGACGATCGAGGCGGTCTTGGGACGCACCTCGGTGGCGAAGGCAAACGGATCGGCTTTCATCGGCAAATGCTGGCCGTTCGGTTCGATGATGTCGAACTTGTAGTGGTCGCCGATGCGGGCCTGCGGAATGAACAGCTCCCAATAGCCGACGCCGCGCACGCGCATCGGATGCCGCCGCCGGTTCCAGAAATTGAAATCGCCGACGACGCTGACGCCCTTGGCGTTCGGCGCCAGCACCACGAAGGCAACGCCGTCGACGCCGTCCAGCGTCATCGGGTGCGCGCCGAGCTTGTCGTAGATCCGCTGATGGGTGCCTTCGCCGAGCAGATGGAGATCGAAGTCGCTCAGGACAGGCGGAAAGCGGTAGGGGTCGTCCAGTTCGACGACATTGTCGCCGAAGCGGGCGCGGAGTTGATATTTTGTCGAGCCGTTCGGCAGCGGGCCGGCGAACAGCCCGGACTCATGGATCTGCTCCAGCGGCGCGCGTTCGCCGTGTTCGCCGATCGCCTCGACATTCCGCGCTTCAGGGAGGAACGCGCGCACGATTTTCCGGTCGCCTTCGGCGTGAAGGCCGAGATAGCGGAACGGATCGGTGTGGCGGCCCTCGATGATCGCATAGGCCTCGGCGGAAAGTTTGGTCATGCGGTGGCGTCCGGTTGTTGCGAGAGGATTCGGATTATTCCGGTCAGCGGGACGCGCAACCAGTCGGGTCGATGCGACAGCTCGTACTCGACTTCATAGAACGCTTTCTCGAGCAGGAAGAAGTTCAGGATCTGGTCGGCGGCTGTCGGACCGGCGGGCCAGAAGCGCTGGTTGGCGGTGGTCTCGCGATAGCTGGCGAGAAACGCGTCCACGGCCCGATCGCGCCATTCGGCCAGCGCCGCCGCCAGCCGGTTCTGGTCGTCGGAGCCGACCCTCAGCGCGCGCTCGTAGGCTGCGGTGGCCGAGTAATCGATCGAGCGGATCAGACCGGCCACGTCACGCGCCGCAGGCGCCTTGCGGCGGCGTTCGGCGATCGTGCGCCGGGGTTCGCCCTCGAAATCGATGATGAAGATGTCGTCCTTGACGATCAGCAACTGCCCGAGATGAAGATCGCCGTGATGGCGGATGTTGAGACCGTCGATCCCGCGCGGCAGCATCGCGTTGAGGCGATCCGGCAGGCTCTCCTGCAGCGCCAGCAGCCGGTCGACCAGCGGCCGATCGGCTTCCTTCAGCGCGTCGCGCCGTTGCCTGAGCGTGTCGGCGACACGTTCGGCGCGGAGCAGGATATCGTCGATCCAGCGCTGCACGTCCTCCGGCCGCGTCGGCTCCGGCACGAATTCGGGAAGCTCGCTGTTGCCGGCGAGCGCGACATGCATCTCGCCGGTGCGCCGCCCGGCTTGCGACATGTAGCGCAGATAGGGGACTTGCTCCTCGCTTTCGCCGGGATGATCGGTCGCCGCCAGCAGGCGCTGCTCGTCGACAAAGCGGTCGAGATAGCTTGATGTCACGACCCAGGCGTCGCCCTGGTTGGCGACGAAGCTGTGGACGATACCGATGGCGCTTCGCTTGTCGCCATCGACCAGTTCCACGCTGCCGAGCAGGGCCGGCGTGTTGGCGAAGCCCACGATGTCGGTGAGGAAGCGGCCCATCTCGATCTCGGGGTTGATGCCGTTTTCCAGCTTTCGGTAGATCTTGACGACGTAGTCTTCGTCGACCAGCGCCGTGCTGTTCGACTGCTCGGTCTCGACCGCACGGATGCGCTCCGGCTGCCGCACCGGCCGGTCGGAGAAGCGGCTGGTGGGCTTGAATTCCAGCCGAAGTCCCTGTTCGCCGTCCTCGACGACGAGGGATTCGCGCAGGTTTCGCAGCAAGCAGCGCGATGAAGATCTGGTCGGTCGCCACATCGAGCAGCGTGCCTTCGCGCGCGCCCTGGCGGACGGCGGCAAGCGCATGCGGATTGTAGCGCTCGCGGTCGAAGCGCACCCATTCGATCTGCATCGGCAGCACGTAGCGCGTGGTGACGCCGCGTTGCGTCGTCTCGAAAAACGCGAGCCACGGCCGGTTGTCGCCGATGTCGCAGAAAGGAACCGCCGAAATCAGCGTCGGCTGGATCGCCTTGGCCGATCGTTCCGGGTACCAGCGGGTCCGCGCCAGATGAGCGGGGAGCACATCGCGCTCGAACACGCCGCGCTCGCGTGCCAGCGAGACCCAGGTCGCGTTCAGCGGCACCACCAGCGTCTCGAACTCGGGCACCGCCCGCGGCACCACCGGCGCGGATTTGTCGCGCTCCTGCAGTTCGAACCAGTAGAAGCCGTAAGGCGCCAGCGTGATCATGTAGGGCAGTTCGCCGATCACCGGGAAGCGCGTGCGGCCGAGCATTTCCAGCGGAATGCGGCCCTTCCAGGCGGAGAGGTCGAGCTCGGTCGCCTGCGCCGATCGCGACAGATTGGCGACGCACAGAATGACCTCGTCCTGATACTGGCGCACATAGCACAGCACCGAGCGGTTTTCCGGCCGGATGAACGTCATGGTGCCGCGGCCGAAGGCGAGCGTGGATTTGCGGACCGCGATCAGCCGCTTGGTGGCAGAGAGCAGCGAGGAGAGACTGCGCGACTGCGCCTCGACATTGACGGACTCATAGCCATAGACCGGGTCCATGATGGTCGGCGCGTAAAGCCGCGCGGGATCGGCGCGGGAGAAGCCGCCATTGCGGTCCGGCGTCCACTGCATCGGCGTGCGGACGCCGTTGCGGTCGCCGAGATAGATATTGTCGCCCATCCCGATCTCGTCGCCGTAATAGATGATCGGCGTTCCCGGGAACGACAGCAGCAGCGAGTTCATCAGCTCGATCTTGCGCCGGTCGTTGTCCATCAGCGGCGCCAGCCGGCGGCGGATGCCGACATTGATGCGGGCGCGGGGATCGTTGGCGTAGGTCGACCACAAATAATCGCGCTCGACGTCGGTGACCATTTCCAGCGTCAGCTCGTCGTGATTGCGCAGGAACAGCGCCCACTGGCAGCTGTTCGGAATGTCGGGCGTCTGGCGCAGGATGTCGGTGATCGGAAAGCGGTCCTCCTGCGCGATCGCCATGTAGATGCGCGGCATCAGCGGAAAGTGATAGGCCATCTGGCATTCGTCGCCGCGGCCGAAATATTCCTGCACGTCCTCCGGCCATTGATTGGCTTCGGCCAGCAGCACCTTGCCCTTGGCGTAGGCGTCGAGTTCGCGGCGCAGCCCTTTGATGATGGCATGCGTCTCCGGCAGGTTCTCGTTGTTGGTGCCGTCGCGCTCGCAGAGATAGGGAATGGCGTCGAGACGGAAGCCGTCGACGCCGGTGTCGAGCCAGCGCTTCATCACCTGCACCAGCGCGCTCACCACGCGCGGATTGTCGAAATTGAGGTCCGGCTGGTGCGAGAAGAAGCGGTGCCAGTAGAACTGGCCGGCTTCCGGATCCCAGGTCCAGTTCGACTTCTCGGTATCGGTGAAGATGATCCGCGTGCCCTGGTATTTCTGGTCGGTGTCGCTCCAGACATACCAGTTGCGGGCAGAGGACTTCGGGTCGCTGCGGCGGGCGCGCTTGAACCAGTCGTGCTGGTCGGAGGTGTGGTTGATGACGAGCTCGGTGATGACGCGCAATCCGCGCTTCTTGGCTTCCTGGATGAAGCGCTTGAAATCCTTCATCGTCCCGAAATCGGGGTTGATGTCGCCGTAGTCGGCGATGTCATAGCCGTCGTCGCGGCCCGGCGAGGGATAGAACGGCAGCAGCCACAGCGTGGTGACGCCGAGATCCTGCAGGTATCCCAGCTTTTCCGTCAGTCCGGCAAAATCGCCGATGCCGTCATTGTTGCTGTCGGCGAAGGCCTTGACGTGAAGCTGATAGATAATGGCGTCCTTGTACCAGAGCTCGTCGACGGCTTCGCCGACCTTCACTTCCCTGGAATCGACCGATGACATCACGTTCATGACCCGCGCCCCCTCAAGCCAGGCAGCGCAGCAGGACGGCGGGATCGCGCTCCGGATCGATCCACAGGCGAATGCCGCCCCATTCGATGGCGTGACGCTCGCCCGTCATCAGGTTCTCGACCGCCGCGACGTTCTTCGGCCCGTCAGCCGTCGAGACCTGGACATCGCCGAGCGGCAACCAGACATCGTGCGCATCGCGTGACAAGGCGATCGCGCCGGCGACGATGTTCGACTTGTCGACGGCCTCCTTGACGAAGCCGATCACGTTGCTGTCCTCGATGCCGAGGAAGCGCAGATTGCTGGTCTGCTGCAGCGCCGGATTTGCCCGCCGCGCGTGGTTCAGCCAGGTGATATAGGGCTTGATGTTGCCGGGTTTGTCCCAGTCCCTGACCTTGATCTCGTACTTCTCGGAATCGAGATATTCCTCGCGGCCCGGTATCGGCTCGTGTTCGAGCAGCTCGAAGCCGTTATAGACGCCGTAGGTGGCGGACAGCGTCGCGGCCAGCGCGGCGCGCGACTTGAACATCCAGGTTTCGCCGCCCTGCAGATGATAGGGCAGGATATCGGGCGTGTTGACGAAGAAATTCGGCCGGTAGAAGTCGCGCTCGGGGTAGCCGGTCAGCTCGGTCAGGTATTGCTCGATCTCCCATCGCTGGGTGCGCCACGTGAAGTACGTGTAGGACTGGGTGAAGCCGAGCTTGGCGAGCCCCTTCATCAGCTTCGGTCGCGTAAAGGCTTCGGCCAGAAAGATCACGTCGGGGTGGCGAAGCTGAACCTCGTGGATGAGCCACTCCCAAAACCGGAAGGGTTTTGTGTGAGGGTTGTCGACCCGGAAAATCTTCACGCCCTGGTCGATCCAGAACAGGATCACGTCGCGCAGCGCATTCCACAGCGCGCCCGCGTCTTCGGAGGCGAAGTCGGGGTTGACGATGTCCTGGTATTTCTTCGGCGGGTTCTCGGCATAGCGCATCGAGCCGTCCGGCCGGCGCCTGAACCATTGCGGATGCTGCTTGAGCCAGGGGTGATCGGGCGCGCACTGCACGGCGAAGTCGAGCGCGACTTCCATGCCGTGCTCGTGGCATGCCGCGACCAAGGCGCGGAAATCCTCGAGCGTGCCGAGTTCCGGATGCACGGCGTCATGGCCGCCCTCGACGCCTCCGATCGCATAGGGACTGCCGGGATCGCCTTCGCTGGCGGTCACCGCGTTGTTGCGGCCCTTGCGATTGATTTTTCCGATCGGATGGATCGGCGTGAAGTAGAGCACGTCGAAGCCCATGGCGGCGACATCGGGCAGCCGGGCGATGCAATCCATGAACGTGCCGTGCTGGCCGGGTGTCTTGCCCTGGCTGCGCGGCACCATTTCGTACCAGGCGCCGAAGCGCGCCTGCGGCCGGTCCGCCACGAACGGAAAGTGTTGCGACCGTGTCAGGTCGGGCCGCAACTGACTTTCCGCCATCGCCGCCTTGAGGTCGCTGCTGAGCAGCGGTGCCGTATCGCCGGTCTGCAGGTAATCCTCGCAATATTTCAGGATGAGGGCCGCGGCGTCCGGGCTGCCGGCCTGCGCCTTGCCGAGCAGACCAGCGCCCTCGATGGCATCGACCTCCTGGTCGGTGCCGGCTTTCTGCTTCAGCTCAAATCCATGGCGCCAGGTGGCGAACTCATCGGTCCACGCCTCGATGGCGTAGACATGGCGACCCGGCGTATCCGGCACGAACGAGCCCGACCAGCGGTCGTTGCTGTCCATGGTCATCGGCTCGCGCCGCCACTCCCGGTCGACCTCGCGGCGCCAGATCAGCGCCGCGGCGATCACCTCGTGGCCGTCGCGGTAGATATCGGCCCACACCTCCACCGGCTCGCCGACGATCCGTTTGACAGGAAAGCGGCCGCCATCGATCGAGGGGAAGACGTCTTCGATATGGAAAGCGCCGGTAGCGCTCTCGACAGATTGCGTAGTTTTGTTCACGGTGATGCCGCCATTGACGTGGAAATGTGGTTCCGGACACAGGAAGGAGACGTGCCGGGCCTACATAGAAAGCCGCTCGCCAAGCAATGGTTCCCGGGGGAACGCCAGGCGGAGCAGCGCGTTAGATACCCTCTATCCCCTTCCTTTTTCTGGACAATTTTACGACGCTCTCCTGTCCTTTGCGTGCAAACCGCGTGCCGAATGAACCTCTTCACCGAAGCCAATAATCGCGGAATTCAGACCGAATTCCTGGATGGTCAGGGTCACCGCCGTGTGACGGATGCGGCGGCGCTCAAAATTATCCTAAATGCGCTTCCGCCGCAGACCCCGGGGCCGCTGATGGGCCAGCCGGTCGTGGTCCGGCGCGGGCGGCCGGCGCGAAGCGAACTCCGGTCCGCGGCCAGTATCCCGGTAAACTGGAAAATCGTTGCCGATGCGGGGGTTGTCGCGGAAGGCGAAACGTCCGATCGCGTCATTGACTGGCCCCAGGGGTTGCCCTCGGGCGTCTACCGGCTGCAACTGACCGATGCCGCCTCGGTAACCGAGGACGTGCCGCTGATCTCGGCCCCGGAAAAAGCTTTCGGCGGCGATTTCGACCGCTGCTGGCTGCTCGCGGTCCAGCTTTACGGCGTCCGCTCCGCGCGCAACTGGGGGATCGGCGACTTCACCGATCTCGAAGCCATGATCGAGTTCGCCGCACATCTTGGCGCTGACGGCATCGGCCTCAATCCGCTGCACGCCTTGTTCGACGATCGTCCCGGCGATTGCAGCCCCTATTCGCCGAACAGCCGGTTGTTTCTCAACGCGCTCTATGTCGACGTCGAAAAGTTGCCCGAATTTCAGCTCGATGCCGCGACCCGCGACGCGCTCGCGCCGTTGCGGGCAGGCGAGGTCGTCGATTATGTCACGGTCGCCGGCCTGAAATGGCGCGCGCTCCGTGCTCGCCTTCGCAGCCTTCAAGGCGGATGCAACGCCCGCGCGCCGGCACGACTTCGACACATTCCGCGCCGAGCGCAGCCCGCTGCTGTTGCGCTTTGCCTGCTTCGAGGTGCTCCGGCACAAGTTCGGCAAGCCGTGGTGGGAATGGCCGGAGCAATGGCGGCAGCCGGACGACGCCAAATGTGCGGCCTTGCGCAACGGGGAGGAGGCCGACGAAGTCGCGTTCGTCGAATTCGTGCAATGGACCGCCGACCGGCAGCTCGGTGACGCCGCCGATCTGGCGCGCAAGCTCGGCATGAAGGTCGGTCTCTATCTCGACGTCGCGGTCGGCGTGCAGGCCGACGGCTTCGATGCCTGGAACGAGCAGGCGGCGATCTCGCGCCATCTCGGCGTCGGCGCGCCGCCGGATCCGCTCAACACCGCCGGCCAGAGCTGGGGCCTTGCCGGCTTCAATGCCGCCGGGCTGGAGCTTCAGTCGTTCGCGCCGTACCGCGACATGCTGCGCGCCTCGATGCGGCACGCCGGCGCCATCAGGCTCGACCATGTGCTGGGCCTGAAGCGGCTTTACCTGGTGCCGAACGGGTTCAGCGCCGTCGACGGCGTCTATGTGCAGATGCCGTTCGAGGCGCTGCTGGCGGTGACCGCGCTGGAAAGCGTCGCCCATCGCTGCGTCGTGATCGGCGAGGATCTCGGCACGGTCCCGGAGGGTTTTCGCGAGCAGATGGCCGATTGGGGCATCTGGTCCTACATGGTGATGATGTTCGAGCGTGACGATCGCGGCGCTTTCCGCGGCCGGGATCATTACTCGGCCGACGCGCTCGTCACCTTCAACACCCACGACGTCTCGACCTACGCCGGCTGGCGCTCCTTCGGCGATTTGAAGACGAAGCGTTCGCTCGGCATCGATCCCGGCGAGAGCGACGATGCGCGCTGGCATGCGCTGGCGATGCTGGACGACGTGTTGCGCCAGAACGCCATCGACCGCAACGATGTGTTTTCCGTGCTGAACTTTCTCGCGCAAACGAAGTCGCGGCTGCTTGCGGTCTCGCTGGAGGATATTCTGGGGGTGTTGGACCAGCCCAATATCCCCGGCACCGTCAACGAACATCCGAATTGGCGGCGGCGGCTTCCAGTGCCGATCGACCAGATGGCATCGGCCGTCGACATCGCCGCGCTCAAGTCGGCGACGCGCGAGCGCTCGCGCGCCGAAATGTAACGCTGGCGGTGAAACACCGTGTCCTGCCGTATCGAAGATTATGGGCTGATCGGCGATTGCGAAACCGCAGCACTCGTCGGCCGTGACGGATCGATCGACTGGCTGTGCTGGCCGGCCTTCGATTCGGACGCCTGTTTCGCGGCGCTTGCTCGGCACCCACAAGCACGGCCGCTGGCTGATCGCGCCGGCGGCGGAGGTCACCGGCACCTCACGCCGTTACTGGGACGATACCCTGATCCTGGAGACGCGGTTCGAGACCGCTGACGGCGCGGTCGATCTGATCGACTTCATGCCGCCGCGCGGCAATGCCTCCGACGTGGTTCGCCTGGTGCGCGGCGTGCGCGGCCGGGTCAGGATGCACATGCAACTGGTGATCCGCTTCGGCTTCGGCGCTGATATTCCCTGGGTCAAGAAGAGCGAGGATGGTTCGGCACTGCTCGCCATTTGCGGGCCTGATATGACGGTGTTGCGGACGCCGGTCGAGACCCGCGGCGAGGATCTGACGACGGTCGCCGATTTTGAAGTGGGCGAGGGCGACAGCGTACCCTTCGTGCTTACCTACGGTCCCTCGCATTTGCCGGTGCCGAAGCCGATCGACGCCGCACACGCCTTGCAGGACACCAAAGCGTTCTGGACCGAATGGTGCAGCCGTTGCACCTATCAAGGCGAGTACCGTGACCTCGTGATGCGCTCCCTGATCACGCTGAAGGCGCAGACCTTTGCTCCGACCGGCGGCATCGTCGCGGCGCCGACGACCTCGCTGCCGGAAAAGCTCGGCGGTACGCGCAACTGGGATTATCGCTTCTGCTGGCTGCGCGACGCCACCTTCACGCTGCTGGCGCTGATGAACTCGGGCTATACCGAGGAAGCTGCCGCCTGGCACCGTTGGCTGTTGCGGGCAGCCGCGGGCTCGCCGGCCAATATGCAGATCATGTACGGCATCATGGGCCAGCGCCGCCTGCTGGAATGGGAGGCTACCTGGCTGCCCGGCTACGAAGGCGCCAAGCCGGTGCGGGTCGGCAACGCCGCGCATGCGCAACTGCAACTCGACGTCTATGGCGAATTGATCGACGCCTTTCATCAGTGGCGCGTGGCCAAGCTCGAAATGGATGAAACCAGCTGGGACGCTGGAATGTACGGTGCTGCAGCATCTCGCCGGGCAATGGGACAAGCCCGATCACGGCATCTGGGAACGCCGCGGCGCGGGCAAGCACTATGTCTTGTCCAAGGTGATGACATGGGTTGCGTTCGACCGCGGCATCAAGAGCGCCGAAACGTTCGGCTTCAAGGCGCCGCTCGTGAAGTGGCGCGTGTTGCGCGACGCCATTCATCGCGACGTTTGCGCCAACGGCTTCGACCCCGAGCTCAACTCCTTTGTCGAGTCCTATGGCTCGAAGATGCTGGACGCCAGCATCCTGCTGCTGCCGTCGGTAGGATTCCTGCCGCCGAATGATCCGCGCGTGCGCGGCACGCTCGCTGCCGTAGAAAATTATCTGATGCGCGACGGCTTTGTGCTGCGCCACGATCCGCGCGAGGCGGAGAAGCAGCCGGCCGAAGGCGCGTTCCTCGCCTGCACGCTATGGCTCGCCGATGCCTATGTGCTGGCGGGCGAGTTCGCCCGGGCGCAGGAGCTGTTTGCCCGCGTGGTCGCGATTGCCAACGATCTCGGCCTGTTCGCCGAGGAATACGATACCGGCGCGCGCCGCCAGACCGGAAATTTCCCGCAGGCGCTGACGCACATCGCGCTGATCAACACCGCGCATAACCTCAGCGCGGCGAAGAAATCCACCGAGAAGCCGGCGATGCAGCGGTCGAAATAGCGATCGATTTTCTCTTCGTCATTCCGGGGCGCGCCTCTTGGCGCGAACCCGGAATCCATCGGGCGGCAGAGTGAATTGTGAAATGGATTCCGGGTTCAGCCCTGCGGGCTGCCCCGGAATGACGCCTGTCTGGGGGCACGCGATGCCAATTGCTGGAAACGCAGTCGTCGAAAATTCGCGCGAGCCGGCATCCGTCTTCGCCGCCGCAGGCTTGGGCTGGTAGGAGCCTGCTTCGATGGGAGGAACGGCGGTCGGACACCGGCTCGGGCTTGCTGATGAACAGCCGTCCATACAAAGCCGGTTCGCCGGGCGAAGGCTTTGAGGATTCCTCGATTTATCCTTCACGCCCGCTTGATACGGCGCACCGCAGACTCCGTCGGGATCGTCTTATGTGAGCTTCAGCACAGTCTCCATCGCGGCAGCAAAACCGTCGCGCTCGTTGCTGTCGGTCACATGCGTCGCCTGCTTCTTGATGGCGTCAGCCGCATTGCCCATGGCGAACGAGACGCCGCTTCGGGCAAACATCGGCAGATCGTTCTCCATGTCGCCGATGGTCGCGACCGCGTCGCTGGAAATGCCGAGCCGCTTCTCCATCGCTTCGACGAAGGTGCCCTTGTCATGACCCGGCGGCGTCACGTCGAGGTAATAGTTCTGCGAACGAACCGCGGTCGCCTCACGCCCCGACCGCTTCCTTCATTGCCGCTTCGCAAGCCTGCAGCCGCGCAAAGTCCGAACTGGCGCCGACGATCTTGCAGGCTTCTGTCAGATGCGGGGTGAAGTCCGTGACGATGGTCGGATCGGCCTTGATCGCCAGCTTCTCGTGCGGGACGTATTCGCCGTCGGGGTTGCGCGTGTACCAGCGCTCGTTGCTGAACAGCCAGATATCGACGCCGAAGGCATCGAGCACGTCGAGGCTGCGCTGCGCCACGGCGGGCGCAATCAGGTGCTGCTCGATCGGCTTCAGTCTGGCGTCGACGATCGAACTGCCGTTGAAGGCGCCGATCGGCAGCGTGATCTCAAGCGGCTCGATCAGAAAGCCCATGCCGATGGTCGGCCGGCTGGAAACGATCGTGAAGCCGATACCGGCATCGTGCAGCTTGCGCACGGCCGCCTTGGCGCCGTCGGTCAAGACCTTGTCCTTGGTGAGGAGGGTGCCGTCGACGTCGGAAACAACGAGCGCGATACGTGTCATTGGGAAACCAGGTTCAATTGACTGACGATGTCATCCACGATTCGCTCGACCGGCGCATCGATCGACACGATGATTGGCCGCTCGTTCGCTCCCGGCCGCTCCAGCGTCCTGAATTGGCTGGCGAGCAGGTCCGGCGGCATGAAATGTCCCTTGCGCGCGGCGAGCCGGTCCGCAATCAGATCCTGCGTGCCGTCGAGAAACACAATCCGGATATCGTCGCGGCCGTGCACGAGGATGTCGCGGTAGGCGCGCTTCAGCGCCGAGCAGGCGATGACGGCGCGCTCGCCGGATGCGCAGAGGCGGTCGATTTCGTCGGCAATGGCCTGCAGCCACGGCCAGCGGTCCTCGTCGGTGAGCGGATGGCCCGCGCTCATCTTGGCGACATTGCTTGCCGGGTGAAACCTGTCGCCGTCCTCGTAAACCCAGCCGAGCCGTGCGGCGAGGCTTTCGGAAATGGTGCTCTTGCCCGAGCCGGAGACGCCCATCACCACCAGCGCGCAAGGCGTCTTGACTGCCCACGAAAATTCTCCGGAAGCGCTGATCTGTCGACGAGCCAGATCGTCTCGCCGATGGATCGCGCGCGGTTGGCGGGGAGGTTCTCGCCTGCGAACAGCCGCGTCAAGATCGCGCGCTTGTCCGCGCCCGCCACCTCGAACAGCATTTCGCGGCAGGAGGCAAGGGTGGGCAGCGTGAGGGTGACCCGCGGCACGAAAGGTTCGACATTCGCCCGCGGGACGCCGACGGCCCAGCGCGCGGTTTCGTCCAGTGCCGCATCGCCGGGAAACAGCGACGCGGTATGGCCGTCGGGGCCGACGCCCATCAGCACGAGATCGAACAGGGGATGGGCGTGATCGAGCGCATCCGCGCCATAGAACGATTTCAGTTCCTGCTCGTAGAGCGCGGCGCTTCGGTCGGGATCGGCCGGGTCGGCGGTGGCGGTCGGAATCGGATGGATGTTTGCCGCCGGCGCGCATCGATCCAGAAAGATCGCGCGCGCCATGGCCATGTTGTTGAGCGGGTCGGTGGCCGGCACGAAGCGTTCGTCGCCGATGAACCAGTGCACGCGCTGCCATGGGATTTTGTCTCGATAGGCGTCGCTGGCGAGCAGTTGATAGAGCTGCTTCGGGCTCGATCCGCCGGTCAGGCAGATCGCCACGCGGCCGCTGTTATCAGCTATCCTGGCCAGTACGCGCTCGGCGGCAACCGTCGCCAGCGCCGCCGGATCGGCAACGGCTATCACATGGCGGTTGTCGTTCGTCGCCATCGCCTATCCGAGCTTGCGCCAGCTTCGACCGTCGCGCGTCAAAAGCTCGTTGGCTTCCTCCGGCCCTTCGCTGCCGGCCTTGTAGATCTTCAGCCCCTCGGCGCCCGCCTTCTTCCAGGCGTCGAGGAACGGCTGCACCGCCTTCCAGCCGGCTTCCACGCTGTCGGCGCGCTGAAACAGGATGTTGTCGCCGATCATGCAGTCATAGATCAGCGTTTCATAGCCGGTCGACGGCTCGGCCTTGAAATAATCCTTGTAGCGAAACTTCATCTCGACACCGTCGATCAGGATCGAGGGGCCGGGCACCTTGGTGTTGAACTGCAGCGCGATGCCTTCGTTTGGTGCAACGCCGATCACGAGGTAGTTCTGCGCCAGTTCCTCCACCGGCGTGCAGTTGAACATCGCGAACGGCGCCTGCTTGAACTTGATCGCCACTTCGGTGCGCTTGACGCCGAGCGCCTTGCCGGTGCGCAGATAAAAGGGAACGCCGGCCCAGCGCCAATTGTCGATGATCAGCTTCAGCGCCACATAGGTTTCGGTGGTGCTGCCTGGAGCGACGTCCTCGATCTTGCGGTAGTCCGCGATCTCGGTTTCGCCGATCCTGCCGCCGACATACTGCCCGCGCACGGAATTGCGCAACGCCTCGGCCTCGTTCTGGGCCTGGATCGCGGCGAGCACGTCGGCCTTTTCGGCGCGCACCGAATGCGCGTCGAATCGGATCGGCGGCTCCATCGCGACCAGCGACAGCAGTTGAAACAGATGGTTCGGCACCATGTCGCGCAACGCGCCGGTCTGGTCGTAGAAGCTGCCACGATGGCCGACGCCGAGCTGTTCATCGACCGTGATCTGGACGTGATCGATGTGGTTGCGGTTCCAGATCGGCTCGAACATGCCGTTGGCGAAACGCAGCACCAGAATGTTCTGCACCGTCTCCTTGCCGAGATAGTGATCGATCCGGTAGATCTCGTGCTCATCGACGAGCTTGAGCAATTCACTGTTCAGCGCCTTGGCGGATGCGAGATCGGTGCCGAACGGCTTTTCGATCACCAGCCGCCGCCACGCGCCGTTCTCGGCCAGCATGCCGGTGCGGCCGAGTTCGCGGCTGATCGGCAGGAACGCGTTGGGTGGCGTCGCGAGGTAGAACAGGCGATTGCCGCCGGTGTTCCGCGCGGCCTCCAGTTCGGTCGAGCTGTTTGCTCATGGCATCGAACGAGGCCGGGTCTTTCGGATCAGCCTCGATGCAGGTGACGCATGCGAGCAGGCGCTGCGCGATCGCATCGTCCACGGGTCGGGTCGCGAACTCGCGCAGGCCTTTCATCAGGCTGTCGCGCAGCTTGTCGCTCGTCATGCCCTTGCGGGCGACGCCGACCAGGCAGAACTTGTCCGGCAGAAGGTCGCTTGCGGCGAGGTTATAGAGGGCAGGGACGACCAGCCGATGTGCAAGGTCCCCGGTCACGCCGAAAATGACGAAGGAGCAGGGATCGGGCTTCTTCTGTGCTATCTGACCGACCGCCATGTTGTCTTAAGCCTTCGAACCCGGTTTCTTCGGCGGCTCCTTGTGGCCGCCGAAACCGGCCCGCATCGCGGACAGGATTTTCTCCGCAAAGGTGTGATCCTTGCGCGAACGGAAGCGCGCGTAGAGCGCGGCCGTCAGCACTTCCGCCGGCACGGCCTCGTCGATGGCGGCGTTCACGGTCCAGCGGCCTTCGCCGGAATCCTCCACAAAGCCCGAATAATTATCCAGCGTCTGGTTTCCCGCGAGTGCCGATGCCGTGAGATCGAGCAGCCAGGACGGGATCACGCTGCCGCGCCGCCACACCTCGGCGATGTCGGCGATATCGAGATCGAAGCGATGCTCTGGCGGCAGTGCATCGATATTGGCGTTCTTGAGAATGTCAAAACCTTCGGCATAGGCCTGCATCAGGCCGTATTCGATGCCGTTATGGATCATCTTGACGAAGTGTCCGGCGCCCGACGGGCCGGCGTGAATATAGCCTTGCTCGATGCGCGGGTCGCGGCTCTCGCGCCCGGGCGTGCGCGGGATGTCGCCGATGCCAGGCGCCAACGTCTTGAAGATCGGATCGAGCCGGTCGACCACGGCCTTGTCGCCACCGATCATCATGCAGTAGCCGCGTTCGATGCCCCAGACGCCGCCGCTGGTGCCGACGTCGAGATAATGCAGGCCTTGTGCTTTCAAGGCCGCGCCGCGGCGGACGTCGTCCTGCCAGAACGTATTGCCGCCATCGATGATGACGTCGCCGGGCTGCATCAGTTTTGCCAGCGCCTCGATGGTGGTTTCGGTGATCCTGCCGGCCGGCAGCATCACCCAGGCGGTGCGCGGCTTTTCGAGCCTGGCCACGAAATCCTCAAGCGAGTTCGCGCCGGTTGCACCTTCCGCAGCGAGGGCTGCGACCGCCTTTGCATCCTTGTCGTAGACCACGGCGGTATGGCCGTTCTTCATCAGCCGGCGGACGATGTTGCCGCCCATCCGGCCAAGGCCGATCATGCCGAGTTGCATGTCCTGAATTCCCTAAGCGAGCGCTTCCGATATCGCGGCATCGAGTGCGGACAATCGCCGATCCGAGACCGCCCTTGAGGTGGACACGCAGCGCACGCCTGCCGCGTTCGGTGAGCACGTCGAAATCGCCGCGCGCCTGCGCCGCCTTGATGATACCAAAACTCGCCTTCTGGCCGGGCACCGGCAAATCCTTGGCGTCGTCGGCCGTGATCTGCAGGAACACGCCGCTGTCGGGTCCGCCCTTGTAGGCCTGACCGGTGGAGTGCAGGAAGCGCGGGCCGAATTCGGCGCAGGTCGCGACGTGATGCGTGTCGCGCACCGCAAGCCGCATTTTCTGCAGCGCGCCGATCGTGCCGGGGTCGCGCGCGATGTAGGCGAGCAGGGCGACATAGTCGCCGCTGCCCGAACGCGCGAGATGCGCCTTGATCCAGGAACCGAGCGTGCCGTTGGCGCCGGCCTTGCGCAGCTCAGTCGCGTTGTGCTCGTCGGTGTAAAGATCAGCCTCATCGGTCGACATGACCGGCTTCTCCGCGGGCAGCGCGCCCTTCTTCTCGAATGCGCCTGTTAATTCGCGGGTCTTGATCTTGGCTGCTTCCACATCCGGCTGGTTGAACGGATTGATGCCGAGCACCGCGCCGGCCACCGCGGTGGCCATTTCGAACCGGAAGAACTCCTGGCCGATATGGTCGATCGACTTCATGACGATGCGGACGACAGGATGCCCGGCCGCCTCCAGCGCTTTGAGCCTGTCGTCATGCGAGGCGTCATCCTCGCCCTCGGTCCGGATGTCGATGAAGAAACGGTCGTCGCCGTAAAGCGATGGATCGGCCAGTGGTTCGCCATCGATCGGAATCAGGCCCTTGCCGTCCTTGCCGGTGGATTCGGCGATCAACTGTTCGGCCCAGGCACCGAAATCGGCGACCTTGTCCGACGAGGTGATCGTCACCTTGTCGCGGCCTTCGAGACCGGCGAGACCCATCGCCAGCCCGAGCTGCACGCCCGGGTTTTCCTGCGGCGGCACGTCGGCGCCGCAGGAGCGCACCATCGCGAGCGTGTGCGTGATCAGGCTGCGAACGTCGATACCGGCTGCGGCCGCCGGCACCAGTCCGAACGGCGACAGCACGGAGTAGCGCCCGCCGATCGTTGGATCGCCGTGGAAGATGCGCGCAAAGCCCTGCCTGGTCGCGACCTTCTCCAGCGACGAGCCGGGGTCGGTGACCGCGATGAAGCGATGGCCGGCCTTGTCCTTGCCGATGGTCTTGGAGACGCGATCGAAGAAATAATCCTTCATCACGTTCGGCTCGGTGGTGCCGCCGGATTTGCTGGAAACGATGAACAGGGTCTTGGCGATATCGACCGCGGCTTCCATCGCGCGCACCTGCGCGGGATCGGTGGAATCGAGCACGTGCAATTTCGGAAAGCCGGATTTCTTCGCAAAGGTCTCCGCCAGCACTTCCGGCCCGAGGCTCGATCCGCCCATGCCGAGCACGACCGCATCGCTGAAATTCTGTCCCTTCACGCGCTGGGCAAAATCCTCGTAATCGGCGACGTCGGCTGCCGCCGGGCTGTTCAGCCAGCCCAGCCATTTGTTCTCGTCGTCATCGGTCCAGACCGATTTGTCCTTCTGCCACAGGCGGCGGATCGTCGCCGAAGCGCGCCATTCCTCGGTGCTTTTCGCGACGGCCTTCCTGATGCCGTCGCCGAGTGCGAGTTGCTGCCGGTCGATGCCGCCGCCGAGCGAGGTTGCGCGCTTGTGCGCGACCGCGCCGTAGAGCTTGTCGGCGGCGTCGGCAAACAGCTTGACGCCGTCCTTGACCAGTTCGTCCGTGATGGCGTCGAGCGAGATGCCGGATTTTTCGAGCTCTTCGAGCACGCGGCGCGCGTCCTCGATATTCTCCTCGAGGCTGTCGCGCGGCTTGCCATGGTCGCGGAACGCATCCAGCGTTGCCGGCGGCACGGTGTTGACGGTGTTGGGGCCGATCAGCTCCTCGACATACAGCACGTCGCTGTAGTCCTTGTTCTTGGTGCCGGTGGAAGCCCACAGCAGCCGCTGCGGCTTGGCGCCTTTGGCCGCGAGCTTGTCCCAGCGTGCGCCCGAAAACAGGCGCTTGTAGTCCTGATAGGCGAGCTTGGCGTTGGCGATGGCGACCTTGCCCTTCAGCGCGCTCAGCCGTTCCTTCTCGCCGGGATCATTGGCCCTGGCGATCTTCTCGTCGAGCTGCTTGTCGACGGCGCTGTCGATGCGGCTGACGAAGAACGAGGCGACACTGGCGACATGGGAGGGATCGCCGCCCGTGGCGACGTATTTCTCCAGGCCGGCAATATAGGCCTCCGCGACCTCGCGATAGACCTGTTGCGAGAACAGCAGCGTGATGTTGATGCTGATGCCTTCGCCGATCAGATGTTCGATCGCGGGCAGGCCCTCCGGCGTCGCCGGCACCTTGACCATCAGGTTCTTGCGCTTGACGTCCTTCCAGAGCCGCTCGGCTTCGGCGATGGTGCCCTTGGTGTCCATCGCCAGATAGGGCGAGACTTCGAGGCTGACGAAGCCGTCGTCGCCGTTCAGGGCGTCGTAAACCGGGCGAAGCACGTCGGCGGCATTCTGGATGTCCTCGACCGCGAGCGCCTCGAACAGATCGGCCACCGGCCGGTCGCCCTTCTTCAGCGCCTGGCCGATCGCGCCGTCATATTCGTCCGAACTGCCGATCGCCTTCTCGAAGATCGAGGGGTTCGACGTCACCCCTTTGACGCCGTCGGTCTCGATCAGCGCCTGGAGGTCGCCTTTGGCGACGAAGCCGCGGGCAAGGAAGTCCAGCCAGATGGCCTGGCCATGGTTTTCGAGTGCTTTGACGGGATTCATGATGCCTGTTCTGTTCGATCGGTCGTTTTTCGGGTTTTCGGCAGCTTTCGGGCGTGGGACCGGAAAGTCAACATGTGGTTGGGCGTGCGGCCGGATGTAAGGGGACGGTCCGGCGCGATAACGCCGTTGCCGCCGGTTCGATCCCGAAAATGGCTCGTTCGCCGGCCCTGATATTGGCGGATTGGTCGAACCGGGTCTTGCAACGGCGACACCAACGGGCTCATGCACGAAACCGTGAAGGAGCCCGCCATGCCCAGTCCCTGTTGCGCCCGGGCTCGCTCGCTCTGTTGTTCGCACTGATCGTTCTCGGCGGGACGGCGGACGCGGCCGGCATCGGCCTGAATTTGCGGGGGCATGCGCACAACATTCCGCAAGCGGTTGCAGGGGGACGCCATCCGCGCGTTGGCGTGGGAGCAGGCGAGCGAGTCGCCGTCGCGGCTGCATCGAAACACCCGCAGTATCCAGATCGACATAACGGGCGAAAGTACGGCGACCAGATCGCGCAAATGAGCGATCGCCGTGAATTGTTGACGTCCGTCAGCGGCTCAAGGCCTCAGATAGAGATAGCCTTGCGATTGCAATTCGGCGATCCGCACCACGCCGCCGCGATCTGCGGCAATAAAGCCCGGCAGCAGATCAGCCAGCCCGACGTTCTGGGATTTCATGGTGTTGCCGCAGGCGGCGAGCTCGATTCCGGCCCTGGAGAATTGACCGACGCGCCGGGAAAGATCGGGGTTTGCAGAAGACGAATGAAACGCGCGCAGCGCCTGGCCGTGAACCACCAGCGCGATCGTGACATGGTCGGGACCACCGACACCATCGAGATGGTTCTGGATGTTGCCGACAACGAAGCTGACCTTGTCGAGATCATTGAGGTGATAGACGACCTTGAGCTTGGCCGTGGGCGGCGCCTCGGTGGCTGCACTCGCGCGAGCGGCGGCGAACGCTGCACCGAAAGCCGAAAGCGCGCCCCACAGCATATTGCGTCGATGCATGACGTTCTCCCAGCCCGGATAATATCGTTGTGCTACTTGCGCCTGATAGCGGCGAGTTCCTTGCGATCGGTCACCAGCTCCGCGCATTCACGCAGTTCGGCGCGATCGACGCGGAAAATCTTGTCGTCGGCGCCGGCAACCAGATCGTTGCTGGCGTCGTCGTCGGGCTTGTTGCGCTCCCAGATCCGGATTCGCTCCAGCCGGATCAGCGCGGACTTGTCGTCCTTCGACATCGCGATTTCGATGCCGCCGCCCTCGCAATCGACGCCGCAGCCAAGACGGATTTCGTTGCCGGATTTTTCGGCAACGACATGACTGCAAAAGCCGCTGGAGTCGAAATTGCCCGGCCGGTGGCGATATTTGAAACCGAGGCGGAAGGAGTAATTGACGGTCTTGTCTTCCGGCGCATCCTCTGCTGTCACCAGCAGCTTCATGGCGCTGACTTTCTGCTTCGGATGCTGCGCCAGATGGCCGGCGTCATAGCGCCGCACGAAGCAGGCATAGGTCTTCTGGCCGAGCGGACCAGCGAACATCCTGTTGTCGAACGTGGCGGCCTTGGCCTTGTCGACCGCTTCCTGGGCGTAACAGGCATTGGCGCCGGCGATGCAGGCGACGACGGCGACGAACCAGAGGGTTTTCATGGCAGACCCGGATGAAACGCGCGGTATCATACATTAGTTGCAGTTGGTGCCGGCTTCGTTCAACCCGCAAGCGGGCAAATGACCTGCGCGAATATGGCCCCTACGAAAGACGAAAAGCCCGGTACCGTGCGCTCGCAGCCGTCCGAAGGTCGAATTTTTCCGCTTTTCCGCCTCGAATTTCCCAAGGTTGCGCAACTTGGAGCGGCGCACACGTTCATAATCATTAACAAAGTCTAAACACTTGGGTCGGCGATAATCCACAGGCGAATGTTGCAACACAGTTACATCATTCCCGAAATCATACCGTATCATTACGAGGATGGCACGCCTAGCACGACTATTGCATTGCGTTGGGGAGTTGGTCGCGTGTCCAATCAACCTATGTGTTGGTGGTGATTCGCGAACGGAAGCTGTGGCGCTCCGGGGCGGTTTTGGAACCTGAGCGGAGTGTCCAGCATTTACATCTGAATATGGAGAGACGGATCATGTACAACGATTCTCTGTTCAATGCTTTCGCCCGGTCCTTCGAAGCTCGAAGTCAGACCGATATGTCGATGGCGGAATATCTGGAGTCGTGTCGAGGCGATCCGATGCGATACGCCAACGCAGCCGAACGACTATTGGCTGCGATCGGTGAGCCTCAGATGATTGACACGGCCAGGGACCCGCGCCTTGGCCGTATTTTTTTGAACCGCACGATGCGCGCCTATCCTGCCTTCGCCGGCTTCCACGGCATGGAGGAGACCATCGAGCGCATTGTCGGGTTCTTCCGCCATGCGGCTCAGGGTCTCGAAGAGCGCAAGCAGATTCTCTATCTGCTCGGTCCCGTCGGCGGCGGAAAGTCCTCGCTCGCCGAACGCCTCAAGTCGTTGATGGAAGTCCATCCGATCTACGTCCTGAAGGCCGGTGACGAACTCAGTCCCGTGTTCGAAAGTCCGCTCAGCCTGTTCGATCCGGAATCGCTCGGACCGATGCTCGAGGAGAAGTACGGCATTCCGCGCCGCCGCCTGAGCGGGCTGATGTCGCCGTGGTGCTACAAGCGCCTTGAGGCGTTCGGCGGCGACATCTCGCAATTCAGGGTGGCCCGGATACAGCCGTCGCGATTGCGGCAGATCGGGATCGCGAAGACCGAGCCCGGCGACGAAAACAATCAGGATATTTCGTCGCTGGTCGGCAAGGTCGATATCCGCAAGCTGGAAACCTTCGCCCAGAACGATCCCGACGCCTACAGCTATTCCGGCGGCCTGAACCGCGCCAATCAGGGCGTGCTCGAGTTCGTCGAGATGTTCAAGGCTCCGATCAAGATGCTGCATCCGCTGCTGACCGCGACGCAGGAAGGCAACTACATCGGCACGGAGAACATCGGCGCCATTCCGTTCACCGGCGTCATCCTCGCGCATTCCAACGAATCGGAATGGCAGAGCTTCAAGACCAACAAGAACAACGAGGCCTTCATCGACCGTATCTGCGTCATCAAGGTGCCGTACTGCCTGCGGGTGACCGAAGAGCAGAAGATCTACGAGAAACTGATCCAGGGATCCGAACTGGCGACCGCGCCGTGCGCGCCCGCCACGCTGGAAACGCTGGCGCGCTTCTCGGTGATGTCGCGTCTGCGCAAGCATGAGAACTCGACGCTGTTTGCGAAGATGCGGATCTACGACGGCGAGAGCCTGAAGGAATCCGATCCCAAGGCGCGCAGTGTCCAGGAGTACAAGGATGCGGCCGGGGTCGATGAAGGCATGGACGGCGTTTCGACACGTTTCGCCTTCAAGGTGCTCGCGGCAACGTTCAATCACGACACCAACGAGCTTGGCGCCGACGCGGTTCACCTGATGTATACGCTGGAACAGTCGATCCGGCGCGAACAGCTTCCGGACGAGGTGGAAAAGCGCTACCTTGAATTCATCAAGGCCGATCTGGCGCCGCGTTATGCCGAATTCATCGGTCACGAGATTCAAAAGGCCTATCTCGAGTCCTATTCGGACTACGGCCAGAATCTCTTCGATCGCTACGTCGACTATGCGGATGCCTGGATCGAGGACCAGGATTTCAAGGATCCCGACACCGGCCAGTTGCTGGATCGCGAGTTGCTCAATCAGGAACTGACCAAGATCGAGAAGCCGGCGGGCATCGCCAACCCCAAGGATTTCCGCAACGAGGTCGTCAAGTTTTCCCTGAGGTCGCGGGCTCATCACGGTGGGAAGAACCCCACCTGGACCAGCTATGAAAAGATCCGCGAGGTCATCGAGAAGCGAATCTTCTCGCAAGTCGAAGACCTGCTTCCGGTGATCTCGTTCGGGTCGAAAAAGGATGGCGATACCGAAAAGAAGCACGGCGAGTTTGTCGCGCGGATGGTCGAACGCGGCTACACTGAGCGTCAGGTCCGGCGGCTCGTCGAGTGGTACATGCGGGTGAAGCAGGCCGGTTGAGGCGGAGGCGGATGCGAAAGTGGCCATTCATATCGTCGATCGGCGCCTGAATCCAGGCGGCAAGAGTCTGGAGAACCGCCAGCGCTTCCTTCGCAGGGCCAAGGCGCTGGTGCAGGGCGCGGTGAAGAAATCTTCGCAGGACCGGGACATCAAGGACGTCCTGGAAGGCGGAGAGGTGAGCATTCCGATCGAGGGGATGGACGAGCCCCGCTTCCGTCGCGAAGGCGGCACCCGCGATATGGTGCTGCCCGGAAACAAGAAGTTCATCGAAGGCGACATGCTGCCGCGTTCCGGCCAGAGTGGCGGAAAAGCAGGTGGCCCGGGTGAGGGCGACAGCGAGGATGCATTCCGGTTTGTCCTGAGCCGCGAAGAATTCGTCGACCTGTTCCTTGACGACCTGGAACTGCCCGATCTCGCCAAGCGCAAGCTTGCCGAGGTGGAAAACGAGGGCATCCGCAGGGCCGGTTACGCAACCTCGGGCTCGCCGGCGAATATTTCGGTGGGCCGGACCGTCGGTCGGGCGATGGCGCGCCGGGTCGCACTGCGGCGGCCGCGGCCGGAAGCGCTGGCGGCACTTGAAGCCGAACTGGCGGATTGCAGCGAGGAGGCAAGGCGCGTCGAACTTCTGGCCGAGATCGAGGTCTTGAAGGCAAAGATGCGCCGGATCCCGTTCATCGATCCGATCGATATCCGCTACCGGCGTTTCGAGGAGGTGCCGAAACCTGTGGCGCAGGCCGTCATGTTCTGCCTGATGGACGTATCAGGGTCGATGACGGAACATATGAAGGATCTCGCCAAGCGCTTCTATATGCTGCTCTACATCTTCCTGAAGCGGCGGTACCGCCACGTCGAGATCGTCTTCATCCGGCATACCGACCGGGCTGAAGAGGTCGACGAGGATACCTTCTTTCACGGGCCGGCCTCCGGCGGCACGCTTGTATCGAGCGCGTTGCAGGCGATGCACGATATCGTCAGGTCGCGGTTTCGCCCCGCAGACTGGAACATCTACGCGGCGCAAGCGTCCGACGGCGACAATTCCTACTCCGACGGAGAGGTTTCAGGCCGGCTGCTGACCGAGAAGATCCTGCCGGTCAGCCAGTTCTTTGCCTATCTGGAAGTCGGCCAGGAAATGGCGACGACGTATGACATGCCGGATTCATCGCTCTGGACGCTCTACCAGCGCCTGCAGGCGGATGGCGCGCCATTGTCGATGCGCAAGGTCAACGAACGCAGCGAAATCTTCCCGGTGTTCCAGGATCTGTTCAAGCGCCGCGGAAAGCAGGAGAGGGCCGCCTCATGACCGACCAGCTGCTGTTTCAGGGCGCGGATTGGGATTTTCCGACGCTGCAGCGCATCTACGACGCCTGCGAAGAGATTGCGCTTGGGGAACTCGGCCTCGATGTCTATCCGAACCAGATCGAGGTCATCACCGCCGAGCAGATGCTGGATGCCTATTCCTCGGTGGGCATGCCGCTGTACTACAAGCACTGGTCATTTGGTAAGCACTTTGCCTTCCAGGAGGCATCCTACCGCAAAGGGCTGATGGGCCTTGCGTACGAGATCGTCATCAACAGCTCGCCGTGCATTTCCTACCTGATGGAGGAAAACACGGCGACGATGCAGACGCTGGTGACCGCGCATGCCGCATTCGGTCACAATCATTTCTTCAAGAACAACTACCTTTTCAGGCAATGGACCGATGCCGACGGCATTCTCGACTATCTGGAGTTTGCCAAGAGATACGTGACGCATTGCGAGGAGCGCCACGGCCGGCGCCAGGTCGAGCAGACGCTCGATGCCGCGCATGCGCTGATGTCGCACGGCATCGACCGCTACCCCGGCAAGAAGAAGCTGGATCTGCGTGCGGAGGAAAAGCGGGCGGGAAGGCGCCGTCTGCACGAGGAGGGCACGTTCAACGATCTATGGCGTACCGTTCCGACCGGACCGATCAAGAGCGATGTGCTGCTCAATGTCGAGCGCCGTCAGAATCTGCTCGGGCTGCCGCAGGAAAACCTGCTGTACTTCCTGGAAAAGACCGCGCCGCGGCTGGCGCCGTGGCAGCGCGAGTTGCTGCGTATCGTGCGCCACATCGCGCAGTATTTCTACCCGCAAAGCCAGACCAAGGTCATGAACGAAGGTACCGCGACCTACGTGCATTATCGCATCATGAATCGCCTGCACGAACAGGGACGGATATCCGACGGCAATTTCCTCGAATTCCTGCAGTCGCACACCAACGTCGTGTTCCAGCCTGATTTCGACAATCGTCACTACTCGGGCTTTAACCCTTATGCGCTTGGCTTTGCGATGATGCAGGATATCGAGCGCATCGTGACCAATCCCGACGAGGAGGACCGCGAATGGTTTCCGGATATCGCCGGATCAGGCGATACGATGGGCGTGCTCCGCAGTGTCTGGACCGACTATCGCGACGAGAGCTTTATCAGCCAGTTTCTCAGCCCGCGGCTGATGCGGCACTTCCGCATGTTTCATCTGCACGATGATCCCGAGGAGAGCGCCGGCATCAAGGTCGATGCGATCCACGACGAACGTGGCTATCGCCGCGTTCGCCGCGAACTGGCGCGGCAATATGATGTCGGTTTCATCGATGCCAATATCGAAGTCGTCGATGTCGATCTGGCCGGCGATCGCCGCCTGATGCTCCGCCATGCGGTGTTGAAGGGCGCGCAGCTGAACGAGGAGGATGCCAAGCGTGTGCTTCAGCACCTCGCCGATCTCTGGAGCTACGACGTGTCGCTCGTCGAGGCCGACCCATCAGGCACGGTACTCAAGGAGTACGTGACCCACCCGCGGAAACTCGCCGCCGCCGCCTGACTAGAGCAGGATGACTTTTCTTCGAATCGTCATCCCGCTCTATCTCTTTGATTTGAGCATGATCTTTTCGGAAAACCGGTACCCACTTTTCCGGATCATGCTCAGGCGTCGGCCCAAGCGTCTTTGGCAGTTCAAGTTTGCTCCGCCGTCATCGTCCGCGAAGGCGGACGATCCAGTACGCCGTGACCTCTCGGCTCTATCGCTGAGGCTGGCGATTACTGGATGCCCCGCCTTCGCGGGGCATGACGAGGTAAAAACCTTGATCTGGATCTACCGCAGGCTGGCGTTGATCTTGTCCAGCGCGGCCGAGCCGGGGCACAGATCCCCGGCCTCCAGCGTGTTGAGCGGCGTCTCGACGGTGTCGAGATGGGTGTGCAGGTCTTCCGAGTCCGGATCGACATAGAGCAGCCCCGTCACCACCTGGCCCTTGGCGGCGTGCTTCTGCAGGAAGGTCATGGCCGCCAGCCGGTCGTTGGCGTCATAGTCGGCGTCGATCTTGCGCAGCGCCAGCCTGGTGCCGTCATGCTGTTCGACCACCTGCACGGAGCCCGGCGCGTAATCGACCGTGATCGGCTCGCGGCCGGTAATCACGTCAAGGCGGTTCACCGCGTCGTTGTGTTCGCGGACGTAATCAAAGCTCTTGGTCGAGCCGGCGTGGTTGTTGAAGGCGATGCAGGGACTGATGACGTCGATGAACGCCGCGCCCTTGTGCCCGATGGCAGCCGCGATCAGCGGCACCAACTGGGCCTTGTCGCCGGAGAAGCTGCGCGCCACGAAGCTCGCGCCGAGTTGCAGCGCGATCGCCACCAGGTCGATGGCGTTGTCGGTGTTCATCACGCCCTTCTTGGACTTCGAACCGCGGTCGGCGGTGGCCGAAAATTGCCCCTTGGTCAGGCCGTACACGCCGTTGTTCTCGACGATGTAGGTCATGTTGACGCCGCGCCGAATCGAATGCGCGAACTGGCCGAAGCCGATCGAGGCACTGTCGCCGTCGCCGGAGACGCCGAGATAGATCAGGTCGCGGTTGGCGAGGTTGGCGCCGGTCAGCACCGACGGCATGCGGCCGTGCACCGAATTGAAGCCGTGCGAATTGCCGAGGAAATAGTCCGGCGTCTTCGACGAGCAGCCGATGCCGGAAATCTTGGCGACGCGATGCGGCTCGATCGAGAGCTCGTAGCAGGCCTCGATGATCGAGGCCGTGATCGAGTCGTGGCCGCAGCCGGCGCACAGCGTCGAGATCTTGCCCTCGTAATCGCGGTGGGTGTAGCCGAGATCGTTCTTCGGCAGGCCGGGATGATGGAATTTCGGTTTTGCAATGTAGGTCATGACACGGCCTTGCGGAGAGGGGTCACTTTCAGATGATCCTGATGGTCGCCGATGGCATTCGCGATGAAGCGCGCGGTGATCGGCGTGCCGTCATAGTGCACGATCGGCACCAGCCGGACCGGATCGATGCCGTTCTCGTTGACGATCAGCTGGCGCAACTGGGCGTCGCGGTTCTGCTCCACCACGTAAACGAAATCATGGTCGGCAATGAAGCTTGCCACGCTGGAGTGGAACGGGAAGGCGCGGATGCGCATGCGGTCGAGCTGATGTCCGCGCGCTTCCAGCAGCCCGATCGCCTCGTCCATCGCCGGTGCGGTTGAGCCGAAATAGATCACGCCGTATTTGGTCGGCTTGGCGGCGTTGGCCTGCAACGGCCGCGGCACCATGTCCTGCGCGGTTTCGAACTTGCGCACCAGCCGCTGCATGTTGTCGGCGTAGACGGCGCCTTCTTCCGAGTAGCGCGCGTAACGATCGCGCGAGGTGCCGCGGGTGAAGAACGAGCCTTTGGTGGGATGCGTGCCGGGATAGGTGCGGTAGGGAATGCCGTCGCCGTCGACGTCGAGGTAGCGGCCGAAATCGCGGCCGGGTTCGTCGAGCATCTCCGCGGTCATCACCTTGCCGCGGTCGTATTGGCGGGCGTCATCCCACTTCAGCGGGCGGCACAGCCGGTGGTTCATGCCGATGTCGAGATCGAGCATCAGGAAGATCATGGTCTGCAGCCGCTCGGCGAGGTCGAACGACTGCGCGGCGAACTCGAACGCCTCGGCCGGGTCTTCCGGGAACAGCAGGATGTGCTTGGTATCGCCATGGGAAGCGTAGGCGCAGGCGATGATGTCGCATTGCTGGGTGCGCGTCGGCATGCCGGTCGAGGGACCGGCGCGCTGAATGTTCATGATCACGCCCGGGATTTCGGCGAAGTACGACAGGCCGATGAATTCGGTCATCAGCGAGATGCCGGGACCGGAGGTCGCGGTGAAGGCCCGCGCACCATTCCAGGAGGCGCCGATCACGATGCCGATCGAGGCGAGTTCGTCTTCGCCCTGCACGATCGCGTATTTCGCCTTGCCGGTCTCGGGGTCGTGCCGCAACTTCTTGCAGTGGCTCGTGAAGGCCTCCGCCACCGACGACGACGGCGTGATCGGATACCAGGCGCAGACGGTGGCGCCGCCATAGACGGCGCCGAGCGCAGCCGCGCTGTTGCCTTCCATGAAAATGCGCTCGCCGACCTTGTCGGCTTTCTTCACCCGCACGCCCAGCGGGCACTTCAGGTTTTGCAGCGCCCAGTCGCGGCCGAGATGCAGCGCATGGACGTTGGAGGAGAGCAGTTTCTCCTTGCCCTTGTATTGCTCGCCGATCAGTTGCTCGACCAGCTTCGGATCGAGGTCGAGCAGGGCGCAGAGCGCGCCGAGATAGATGATGTTCTTGAATAATTGGCGCTGGCGCGGATCGGTATAGGTCGAGTTGGTGATCGCGGTCAGCGGCACGCCGATGACCGTGATATCCGCGCGGAATTTCGACGTCGGCATCGGCTTGGTCGAATCGTAGAACAGGTACCCGCCGGGCTCGATCGAGGCGACATCCTTGTCCCAGGTCTGCGGGTTCATCGCCACCATCAGGTCGACACCGCCGCGGGCGCCGAGGTGGCCGGCTTCGGTGACCCGCACCTCGTACCAGGTCGGAAGCCCCTGGATGTTGGAGGGGAAGATGTTGCGCGGGCTGACCGGCACGCCGTGGCGCAGGATCGAGCGCGCGAACAGCTCGTTGGCGCTCGCCGAACCCGAGCCGTTGACGTTGGCGAAGCGGACGACGAAGTCGTTTACGCTGCTGATCGGGCTTTGGTCTGGCATGTTGATCCCGCGTAAGTCATATCGATGAGGTACTTCTGCATGTCCCAGGCGCCGGTGGGGCAACGCTCGGCGCACAGCCCGCAATGCAGGCAGACGTCCTCGTCCTTCACCATGACGCGCCCGGTCTTGAGGCCGTCGGCGACATAGAGCGCCTGGTCGTGATGCGGCGAGGGCGCCTTCAGCCGCTCGCGCAGATCCGCTTCCTCGCCGTTCTCTGTAAAGGTGATGCAGTCCATCGGGCAGATGTCGACGCAGGCGTCGCATTCGATGCAGGCGGGCGCGGAGAACACGGTCTGCACGTCGCAATTCAGGCAGCGCTGCGCCTCGCCGAGCGCGAGCTTGACGTCATAACCGAGTTCGACCTCGGTCCTGATGTCCTTTAGCGCGATCACCTTGTCGCGATGCGGCACCTTGTAGCGTTTGTCGCCGGAGATATCGTTGTCGTAGCTCCACTCGTGGATGCCCATCTTCTGCGACGAAACGTGCACTTCGGGAAGCGGGCGCTCGGTAATGTCTTCGCCCGAGATCATCTTGTGGATCGACAGCGCGGCATCATGGCCATGCGCGACCGCCCAGATGATGTTCTTCGGGCCGAACGCCGCGTCGCCGCCGAAGAACACTTTCGGGTTGGTCGAAACGAACGTCTTGGCATCGACCTGCGGCATGTTCCATTTGTCGAACTCGATGCCGCAGTCGCGCTCGATCCAGGGGAACGCATTCTCCTGGCCGACCGCGACCAGCACGTCGTCGCAGGGGATGGTCTGGTCGGGTTCGCCCGAGGGCACCAGGTTGCGGCGGCCTTTGGCGTCGTATTCGGCCTTCACCTTCTGGAAGGTGACGCCGATCAGCTTGCCGGCGACATGCTTGAATGCCACCGGCACCATGAAATTGAGGATCGGGATATCCTCGTGAAGCGCGTCTTCCTTTTCCCAGGGGCTCGCCTTCATTTCCTCGAAGCCCGAGCGCACGATCACCTTGACGTCCTCGCCGCCGAGGCGGCGTGCGGTGCGGCAGCAATCCATCGCGGTGTTGCCGCCGCCGAGTACGATGACGCGCCGGCCGATCTTCTCGACATGGCCGAACGAGACCGACGACAGCCATTCGATACCGATGTGGATGTTGGCGGCTGCTTCCTTGCGGCCGGGGATGTCGAGCTCACGGCCGCGCGGCGCGCCGGAGCCGATGAAGATCGCGTCGTAGTTTTCGCTGAGCAGCTTCTTCAGGCTGTCGATGCGTTGACCGCCCTTGAAGTCGACGCCGAGGTTGAGGATGTAGTCGGTCTCCTCGTCGATCACCGAATCCGGCAGGCGGAACTTTGGAATCTGGCTCCGCATCATGCCGCCCGCTTTGGGATCGGCATCGAACACGGTGCAGTGATAGCCGAGCGGCGCGAGGTCGCGCGCCACCGCCAGCGAGGCGGGACCGCCGCCGACCAGCGCGATGCGCTTGCCGTTCTTCGCCAGCGGTTTCGGCATGCGGTGCTTGACGTCGTCCTTGAAGTCGGCGGCGACGCGCTTCAGGCGGCAGATCGCCACCGGCGTTTCCTCGACGCGGCCGCGGCGGCATGCGGGCTCGCACGGACGATCGCAGGTGCGTCCCAGAATTCCGGGAAACACATTCGATTTCCAGTTGATCATGTAGGCGTCGCTGTAACGCCCCTCTGCAATCAAACGGATGTATTCGGGAACCGGCGTGTGAGCGGGGCAGGCCCATTGGCAATCGACCACTTTGTGAAAGTAGTCTGGCGCCGAGATGTCAGTCGGTTTCATTCCTACCTTGTCCACGCAATTTCAAGGAAAGCGCGGCCTTATCTTGCCTGTGAACGCTCAATCGGCGTTCTTGTGGTTTTCGAATTGGATCATACACTTATCTTATTAGAGCCATTCCAGACCTCGCACAAAGGCAATTTTGCGCGATCTCCAGCTTTCAATTGCATGGGAGCGGTCATTAATGTCGCAGCATCAGGTGCGGCAGTGCAGCATGTGCAGTGCAGAAGGAAATGGGGCGTGTACCTAGCCGCCGATGTCGCTCTTTGCGACATCCCACATCAGCCTGTAGACGCCGCTCGTGATCAGCAGCGGTTTTAACGCGGCATTGTCGCTGAGCCGTGCCGCCGCAGGCGTGACCGCGCCAACGTCCGTGGCGTCGATCAGCACGAACCAGTCGCCGGCGCCGGGATTGGAGGCTGAGGGATTGTCGGTGATCGGCTTCGACAGCGCCGGGTCGCTCTCGATCAGATGCATGGAGATGATGCCGTCGAGGCTGGCCGGATCGAGCCGCTCGTGCAGTGTCGCGCGCAATGTGTCTTCACCGCCGGCGGGCGGACGCAGCCTGACAATGCCGAGCGCCGCCCCGCGGCCGGTGCCGCGGCTGATCGTGATACGTGCAACCGCGCGGATCATGTTCTTGAAGCGCGCAATGTTGGCCTTCGACCACGCGGTCTGGTTCGCCAGTGCGGTGCGGTAGGCCGGGCTGTCCAGCACCTCGAAGGTTTCGGTGGAATAGAGGCTGAGATATTTCGGATTTCCCTCGTGCGCGACATAGCGGCGCGCTTCGAGAAAACCTTCGATCGCAACCCGCTCCTCGAGATGTTCGCGGTCGTACCAGCGATTGAATTCGGCTTCGTCTGACGCGTCGACGTTCATCGACGTCAGCAGCATGCCTTTTCCCGCCATCGGCATTTTGTTGTTTCCTATCTGCCCGTTCTGGAAGCCATGTCGGCGATCGCCTTCATCACGGCGTCGCGGACACCGGGATCGTACAGCGTGTGGCCGGCGCCCTCGACGATGCGAATTTCGGCCTCGCGCCACAGCGCGCCAAGCGCGTGCGAGGTCGCGGGCGGACACAGCAGGTCGTAGCGGCCCTGCACGATGATGCCGGGGATGTCCTTGAGCCTGCCGGCTTCACGCAGCAGCTGGTTCGGCGTCATGAAGCAGTCGTTGGCAAAGTAATGCGCTTCCATGAACGGCGTCGCGGGCAGGGGGCGCGATGAATTCAGCCCCGGCAGATCGAGCCGTGTGCGATTGGGCGTGTGTTCGGAGAGAATGCGCTCGGTCTCACCCCACGCCCGCGCCGCCGGGCCGTGCACGGCGGCATCAGGGTCGAGGATACGGCGGAAATAGGCGTGTATTGGCTGCGCGCGTTCGTCCTCGGGCAGCACGCTCATGAAGTCGTCGTAAAGGCCGGGATAAAATCGCGGCAGCACATTCAGAAAACCGTTCTCGATTTCCTGGATCGTGCCGAGGAAGGTCGCGCGCAGCACGATACCTGCGACGCGATCGGGATGGGCTTGCGCATACGCCAGCGCCAGCGTCGCGCCCCAGGAGCCGCCGACGATCATCCAGCGCTCGAAGGCGAATTTCTCGCGGATCGCTTCCATGTCCGCGATCAGATGCGGCAGCGTATTGTGCTCGCGGCCGCCCTTGGGGCGGCTGCGGCCGGCGCCGCGCTGGTCGAACAGCACCGCATGAAAGCGTTCGGGGTCGAACAGCCGGCGATGATCGGGCTGGCAGCCGCTGCCGGGCCCGCCATGCAGATAGACCGCAGGCACGCCACCGGCGCGGCCGATGCTTTCGACATAGATCTCGTGGCCGTCGCTGACCGCGAACTGCTCCGAGGTCAGCGGCGCAAACGGATCGGCGCGTTTGATGGATTTTCCCGCGTCGGCGTCAGGCGCCATGCTCGCCTTCTGTCTCCAGCGTGCCGCCGGCGAAATTGCGATAGAGGAAGCGGTCCTGGTGCGCGGCGGCTTCGAGCTCGGCCTGTTTGAAGATCTGCTCGTGCATCGGCGACAGCGTGCAGGCCGGATCGGTATTGCCGGCATCGCCGGTCAGCGCAAAGGCCTGGCAGCGGCAGCCGCCGAAGTCGATTTCCCGGAACTCGCAGCTCTTGCACGGTTCCTTCATCCAGCCGGTGCCGCGATAGCGGTTGAAGGCCTCGGAATTCTGCCAGATCCAGGCGATCGAATGGTTGGACCGCACGGATTCGAATTCGAGTCCGGTGATGCTTTCGGCGGCGTGGCAGGGCAGGACCTTGCCCGCAGGCGAGATGTTGAAGAACTGCCGGCCCCAGCCGCCCATGCATTTCTTCGGCCGCAGCGCGTAATAGTCCGGCACCACATAGTCGATGGCGAGGATGCCCTTCAGCCGTACGGACGCTTCCTCGACGATGCGGCTGGTCTCCTCGATCTGTTCGATCGTCGGCATCAGCGCGGCGCGGTTCTTCAAGGCCCAGCCGTAGTACTGGACATTGGCGACTTCGAGCCGGTCGGCGTCGAGATCGACCGCCATCTGGATGATGTCGGCGAGCTGGTGCAGGTTCTGGCGGTGCATGACGGCGTTGACCGTCAGCGGCAGGTCCAACTCACGCGTCCATTTCGCGGCTTCGATCTTTTTCCCGTGCGCGTTCCGCAATCCGGCGACGCGGTCGGCCACCTCGGGCTCGTTGCCCTGAAAACTGATCTGCACGTGGCAGAGCCCGGCATCGGCCAGCGCCGAAAGTTTTTCCTTCGTCAGCAGCACGGCTGACGTAATGAGATTGCTGTACAGCCCGACATCGGTGGCGTGCTGCACCAGTTCGACGAGATCCTTGCGCGCGGTGGGCTCGCCGCCGGAGAAATGGATCTGCAGCACGCCGATTTCGGCGAGCTCGCTGAGCACCTTCTTCCATTCCTCGGTCGTGAGCTCGCTGCCGCCACGATCCAATTCGATAGGATTGGAGCAATAGGGGCATTGCAGCGGGCAGCGGTGCGTCAGTTCGGCGAGCACCGCGAGCGGAATGCCGAACGTCTCCGCCGTCGAACGTTGCAATTCCAGAACGGCGAGCCCGTCACTGGGCGCGGCGCCGGCTGTCTTGTTCTCGGCGAGGAGGTCGCTCACGACGTCTTCTCCCGCGCTTCGGTCAGAGAATCCCTTGTCGGCGAGGTCCTGCAGCATGGCGACCACGTCGGTGGCGATCGCCTCGCGCGGTGCCGCGTATTTGACGGCGAGCTGATCGACCATTTCAGCGACGCTGCGGACACCGTCGCAGAGCTGCAGCACCTCGACCGCAATTTCGTCGGGCGCCAGCACGCGCTCCGGCGCCAGGATCACCCAGACCTGCCGCGTCTCATCGAATTTCAGCCGGGCATGCCGCGGCAATTTCGGCCGGCTCGCCTCGCTGACACTGATGTTGCGGCTCGAAGCCATCGATCGCTAGTCTCCTTTGGGCACGAACGCGCCGGGCGGTATGTGGCCCTCGACATAGGCATGATACAGCGCATCGAGCTGAACCCATAGCACATTGGTCTTGAAGATCAGCGCGTTGCAGACCGCCTCGCGCTCGGCGGGCGTCTTCGCGTGCGTCTTGACGTAGTCCAGCGCGAAATTAGCGTCGCGCGGGGCCTGCGTCAGGCGGCGGCTGAAATAGCTCATGATGTCAGGATTGACGAAATCGTAATGCTGCAGCATCCCCGAGATGCGTTCCTCATGCAGGTTGGGCGCGAACAATTCGGTGAGCGAGGAGGCGATGGCTTCCAACGGCGTCTTGTCGCGGCAGAAATGCACATAGGCCTCCACCGCAAACCGCGTCGCCGGCAAGATGCCCTCGGTCGATTCCACATAGGCGCTGTCGAGCCCGAGCCCCTCGGTCAGCTTCAGCCAGCGCTCGATGCCGCCTTCGGAGTTGATATCGCCGTCGTGATCCTCGATCCGGTGCCGCCATTCGATCCGGGTCGCACGGTCGCGGAACCGTGAGATCACCATCGCGTCCTTGAGCGGGATCGTGCTCTGGTAATAATACCGGTTCAGCGCCCAGGCCTGCACCTGGCCCTTGTTGAGCTTGCCGCCGTGCAGCAGCCGGTGAAACGGGTGCAAATTGTGATAACGCGTCGCGCCGATATGGCGCAGCGTCGCTTCCAGTTCCTCGGCGCTGTTGAGCGTGATGCCCTTGCCGATCGATAGTGCGGTTATTCCAGTCATGGCGGCGACGTTCACAGCGTGATCTCCGTTCCGTCAGCGGGGATGTGCCAGCCCGCCGCTTCGGCGATCCTGCGCTCGTTCGAGCCGCGCAGCAGCGCCGGGTTGGAGTTGTTGATATGCAAGAACATCTTCTTGCCGATGTCGAGGCCGGCAAGGCTCTCGATCGCACCGTGGTCGCCCGACATCGAAATATGGCCCATGCCTTGTCCCGTCTTGGCGCCGAGGCCTGCTGCGATCAATTCGTCGTCGCGCCAGACCGTGCCGTCGAAAAACACCAGTGCTGCGCCCGACAGCCGCGACTTCAGATCATCCGTCACCCGCGCGCACGCGGCCAGGAAATAGAAATATTTGCCGCTCGACTTGTCCCGTATCCGCAAGCCCAGCGTATCGCCCGCGCTGTCGCCACCCGCCGGATGCGCCTTGCCTTCGAGATACCACGCGCCCTTGCCGGGAACCTCGAAGGGGAGAACCTCGATTCCGGACGGCGACCCGTCGGGCAGCACGGGTTCGAACGCCTTGTCCACCTCGATCGGCTGCCGCTTCACGTTCTTTTCGTTGAGCACATTGAAGATGCTGTTGGATTTGAGAATCGCAAGGACTCGTTGATGCGCATAGAGCGTGAAGGGCGAGCCCTCCCGCATCGACAACAGGCCGGCGACGGCGTCGATTTCGCCATTGGTCAGGATCACGCCCGCAATCGGGCTGTGCCTGAGAAGTCCCGCTGCGGGATGAAGCTGCGGCGTCGCGATCAACTGCTGGCGCAGGTCGGGCGAGGCGTTGACCAGAAACCAGTGCGCGCCGTCGGCGCTGAACGCGATCGAGGCCTGGGTGCTCTGCAGTTCGGGATGGTTGCTTCGCGCTGCCAGGCACACCGGGCATCCGCAATTCCACTGTGGAACGCCGCCGCCCGCCGCGGCGCCCAGGACGACGACGCGAAGCATGATCCGTCTCCTGGAGATTCAAAACCTGAAGGTGCAGACGCAACAAGGCGGACACCCGCGCGAACACGACTCCTTTAGCGGGAACGTGTCAGGCCCGAGGTCCACCTGCGCAAGGTCAGAAACGACGCTGCCCCGCTTACTTGCGGGTAGCGCACATATACATGTTGATTTCCATGCCGACCGACACTTCGACGATCTTTGGTGCTTTCCAGGCCATTTGGTTCTCCCTTGGTACCGGACGAAACTCCGTCCTCCGGGGTTAAGGTACTTCGGATCAAAAAGTTCGTCAGTAAAATCTTTTGTCTTGAAGCACTGTATGTTTATGCTGCATCGCGAAAGGTTCTCACGGAGTTGTGCGGAATTCCTTGGTCAAAACGACGTGGGATCAAGCGTTTCGCGGTTGTTTGCGACGTGGCGATTGATGATTTTAGGTCCGACGGAGTGCTGCGGGCTCCATAAAGGACGTATGAAAATAATAATAGGCCCCCGGTTGCGGGCCTCCAGCTGGAGTTAGGTTTGCGCCGATGCCGCGATATTTTTTTAACACCCGTATCGGCGATGAGCTGATTTCCGACCCCGATGGCGAAGTGCTCAGGGATCCCGATCGCGCCTGGGAAATGGCGCGCGCCATGATCCGGGAACTGCTGAAGACCGATGGCGCCGATGGCGCGCTGTTGAATGCGACCATCGAGGTGACCGACGACGAAGGCGAGATCGTGCTGGAGTTTCCGTTCGCGGAAGCGATCCTCGACGCCCCTGGCGGCCCCATCACGCGGCACTGACGGCGCTCCCCAGGCATTGTCGTTCTGCAACTTCGGCTGAGCTGTTTTCCGATTGCGCATCGGGAGGAAAATGTCGAAGACTGCGATTCCGGAAAGCCACCGGCGCCGGCTTCATGTTGGGGGGCGCGCAGAGATCGGCTTCCACGAGGGAGAAAGCCAATGATAAGTCGTTCGTCGGCGCCGCGCAGCCTGTTGCTGGCCGGTGCATTCTTCAGTGCTGTTCACATTGACAGCCGCTGCCCAGCAGCCCGCCGCGCCAGCGCCGGCCGCAGGCGCTGCTCCTGCTGCCGCACCAGCGCTTCCGCCGGGGTCTCCATTGATCGGGCGTCCTGCGGGCAATGAGGCCGCCGCCAAGCTCGCGCCGGTGGCGCCGCCGCCGATCGCGGCCGCGCCGGACAAATTGCCGGCGGCGAAGCTCAAGGTTCCGGCCGGCTTCAACATCGAGGTCTACGCCGCGGGCATGGCGAATGCGCGCTCGCTTGCGGTGGGCGACAAGGGCACGGTGTTCGTCGGCAGCCGCCTGATCGACAAGGTCTATGCCATCGTCAACAAGGACGGCAAGCGCGAGGTCAAGGTGCTGGCCTCCGGCCTCTACCGTCCGAACGGCCTGGCGTTCAAGGACGGCACGCTCTACATCGCCGAACTGTCGAAGGTTTCCAAGATCGACAAGGTTGAGGACAACCTCGACAACCCGCCGAAGCCGACCGTGATCTACGACAAGCTGCCAAAGGACGAAGCCCATGGCTGGAAGTTCATCGGCATCGGCCCCGACAACAAGCTCTACGTTCCGGTCGGCCAGCCCGGCAACAACGTGCTGCACGACGACGATCACGGCCTGATCCGCCGGATGAATCTCGACGGCTCTGGCGCCGAAGTGATTGCCCGGGGCGTCCGCAATACCGTCGGCTTCGACTGGCATCCCGAGACCAAGCAGCTCTACTTCACCGACAATGGCCGCGACTGGATGTCGGAAGACGTGCCCGAGGACGAGCTCAACCGCGTCACCAAGGTCGGCGAGCATTTCGGCGCACCCTATTGCCTGCAGGGCAACATCGTCGATCCCGAATTCGGCTGGGGCAAATCCTGCAGCGAATTCACCGCGCCCGTGGGCCTGCTGGGTCCACATTCCGCAGCGCTCGGCATGCGCTTCTATACCGGCAACATGTTCCCGAAGGCCTACAAGAACGTGGCCATCATCGCCCGGCACGGCTCGTGGAACCGCTCCAAGAAGGTTGGCGGTGACGTCGTCGTCGTCAAGCTGAACAAGGACGGCTCGATGAAGTCGATGGAGCCGCTCATCACGGGCTTCCTCGATGACAACAAATATATCGGCCGGCCTGTCGACGTACTGCCGATGAAGGATGGCTCGCTGCTGGTTTCGGACGACTGGAACGGCGCCGTCTACCGCATCACCTACGGAAAGCAGAAGGTGGCGGCGAAGCAGTAGCCAGCTTTAAGTGATCTCTCACCTCATCGTGGCCGGGATTGAAGCGCGTCTTCGCGCAGATGTCCCGGCCATTCATGTCTTCGTGCATGCCCGGCTCAGGGCCGGGCACGACGAGCTTGGCTGAAAAGTGCGTATCGATGTGTAAGTCAATGATGGTGCTGATATTTGCTTGCTTCGCGTTCTCTGCAGGTGCGGAGACGATTGAGGAGCGCGCCGCGCCCTGTCTGGCCTGTCACGGCGCGAAGGGCCAATCCGAGACCGAGAATACGCCCTCGCTCGGCGGCCAGCAGGCGCCGTACACGCTGATCCAGCTCTTCATGTTCCGCGAGAAGTTGCGCACCTTCGAACCGATGAACGAGATGGCGAAGGCGCTGACCGACGACGATCTTCGCGTGTTCTCTGAATTCATCGCCAGGCTGCCGAAGCCGGCACCGCCGGCCGACGCCGGGGAGCCGGCGCGGCTGCAGCGAGGCCAGGCGCTGGTGCAGCAGCACCGCTGCGACACCTGCCACAATCCGGATTTGTCCGGCAAGGAGAACGTCCCGCGCATCGCCAACCAGCGCGAGGACTACCTCGCCAAGACCCTTGGCGAGTACAAGGATAACAGCCGGCATGGCTATGACGGCAGCATGGCCGACGTGATGGGCCCGATTACATCAGAGCAGATCGCCGATCTCGCCTATTTCATCGCCCGCGCGCGGTAGTTTTACTCAACCTCGCCCCGCTTGCGGGGAGAGGTCGGCGCGTAGCGCCGGGTGAGGGGGTACAGGTCTCACGGCGCTCACGGCTCGTGGAGAGAGCCCCTCACCCCGACCCTCTCCCCGCAAGAGCGGGGCGAGGGAGAGCAGGTCCGCTGCAGCTGTTGATTTTCGGGCGGCGGCTCCGCTGGCATTGCCATGCGCCCGGCGCTACAAGGGCTCCAATCCAATGGAGTTTTTCATGCAGGATCTCTGGCGCCTGTCGGCCGCCGAAATGGCTTCCCTGATCAGGTCGAAGAAGGTCTCGGCCAAGGAGGCGGCGACCGCGGCGCTGGCGCGGCTGGATGCGGTCAACCCCCAGATCAACGCCGTCGTCGACCACAGGCCTGCTGACGTCCTGGCGCAGGCGTCCGCCATCGATGCCGCGATCGGGCGCGGCGAAGATCCGGGCCCGCTGGGGGGCGTGCCGGTCACGGTGAAGGTCAATATCGACCAGGAAGGCTTTGCCACCACCAACGGGTTGAAGCTGCAGCGCAATGCCATCGCCAAGAGTAACAGCCCGGTGATCGACAATCTGCGCAAATCCGGCGCCGTCATTCTGGGCCGCACCAACTGCCCGGCATTCTCCTACCGCTGGTTCACCACCAACCTCATTCATGGCGACACCAAGAACCCGCGCGATCCCGGCATCACCCCCGGCGGCTCGTCCGGCGGGGCAGGGGCTGCGGTTGCCGCCGGCATCGGGCACATCGCCCACGGCACTGATATCGCGGGATCGATCCGCTATCCGGCTTACGCCTGCGGCGTGCATGGCCTGCGGCCGACCATGGGCCGCATTCCGGCGTTCAATGCGGCGCTGCCGGAGCGGCCGATCGGCCCGCAGATCAGCGCCGTCTCCGGCCCGCTGGCGCGCACCATCGGCGACATCAGGATCGCGCTCGCCGCGATGTCGGGCAAGGATGCGCGCGATCCCTGGTGGGTGCCGGCGCCGCTGGAAGGCCCGGCGATGCCGAAGCGCGTCGCGATGTGCCTCAACCCTGACGGCCTCGACCCCGTGCCTGAAGTGAGGGCCGCCGTTGCCGACGCCGGCAAGCGGCTCGAACGCGCGGGCTGGATCGTCGAGGAAATCGCCGCCACCCCGCCGCTGCGCGAGGCAGCCGACCTCCAGACCAAGCTCTGGCTTGGCGACGGCTATGAGGCGCAACTGCAAGCCGCCGAGCGCGAGGGCGATCCCGGCGCGCTGGCCTGCCTGCGCGGCAACAGGGCGAAGGTGCATCCGTTCGACCTGTCCGGCGCGCTGACACGGCGCGCGACCTTGACGCGCGAGTGGCTTGCATTCCTTGAAAAATATGCCGTGCTGCTGATGCCGGTGTCCGGCGAATTGCCGTTCCCCGATCATCTCGACCGCAAGGACGATGCGTCCTTTGCCCGCGTCTGGCACGCGCAATTGCCGCAGATCGCCATTCCCTTCATGGGCCTTCCGGGGCTGACGGTTTCGACCGGGCTGGTCGGACGGATTCCCGTCGGCGTGCAACTCGTCTCCGGCCGCTACCGGGAGGATCTCTGCCTCGCTGCCGGCGAGGCGATCGAGGCCGGCGGAACGCCGTCGGCGGCGATCGATCCCGCCGGCTGATTTCGAGAGAACACGATGCCAGGCGTTTATGATTTTACGGCGCAGTCGCTCGCCGGTGAAGAGGTTTCGCTGAAGCGGTTCGAGGGTCAGGTGCTCCTGATCGTCAACACCGCGAGCGCCTGCGGGTTCACGCCGCAGTACAAGGGCCTCGAGCAGTTGCAGCGCGAACTTGGGCCGCGCGGCTTTGCGGTGCTGGGCTTCCCCTGCAACCAGTTCGGCGGGCAGGAGCCGGGCGACGCCAGGCAAATCGAGGCGTTCTGCGAGACAAAGTATGACGTGACGTTTCCGATGTTCGCCAAGATCGACGTCAATGGCAGCCATGCGCATCCGCTGTTCAACCATTTGAAGAACGCCAAAGCGGGACTGCTTGGTTCGTCGATCAAATGGAATTTCACCAAGTTCCTGGTGGATCGTTCGGGCAAGGTGGTCGGGCGCTATGCCCCGACCGCGACGCCCGAGGGCATAAGAAGAGAAATCGAGGCACTGCTGTGAACGAAAAAACCGAAACCACGAGCGACGCTTTTCCGGACCGCTTATCGACCAATCCGGGCAGCCCTTACTACAATGAGGAGCTGCTTTCGCGCGACGTCGGCATCCGCTTCAAGGGCGCCGAGAAAACCAATGTCGAGGAGTACTGCATCAGCGAGGGCTGGATCCGCGTCACCGCAGGCAATGCCAAGGACCGCTACGGCAACCCGCTGACGATCAAGGTGCACGGCCCGGTCGAGCCGTATTTCCGGGATACGCCGAAGTCTTGAGGCGGTCTCTCCTTCGTCGGGGATGTCGGGAAAATCCCGTCAGGGGGTGGCAGGGCAAGGCTCGCAACGACAGTAACAGTGTCATCCCCGCGCAGGCGGGGATCCAGTATCCCAGAGGCCGCAGTGATTGAATCGATAGGCCGCGGCGTACTGGATACCCGCCTCCGCGGGTATGACGGTGGTGGGTATGTCGCTCTCTCTCTCTCTCCGGCAATGACGGCGTAACTTGAAAGCCAAACATCATGACCGTCCGTATCGTCGACGTCTGCGAAATCACAAAGCCGATCTCCTCGCCGATCCGCAACGCCTATATCGACTTCACCAAGATGACGACGAGCCTCGTGGCCGTCGTCACCGACGCGGTGCGGGACGGCAGGCGCGTCGTCGGCTACGGCTTCAATTCCAACGGCCGCTACGGGCAGGGCGGGCTGATCCGCGAACGCTTTGCGCCACGGCTCAAGGAGGCCGATCCCAAAAGCTTGCTCGATGCCAGCGGCAGCAATCTCGATCCGGACAAGGTCTGGGCGACGCTGATGTCGAACGAAAAACCCGGCGGCCATGGCGAGCGTTCGGTCGCGGTCGGCACCATCGACATGGCGGTGTGGGACGCGGTGGCGAAAATCGCCGGCAAGCCGCTGTTTCGATTGCTCGCCGAACGCCACGGCCGCGAGGCCAATCCGCGGGTGTTCGTCTATGCGGCCGGCGGATATTATTATCCGGGCAAGGATCTGTCGGCGTTGCGCAGCGAAATGCGCGGCTATCTCGACCGCGGCTACAACGTCGTGAAAATGAAGATCGGCGGCGCCCCGATTGCGGAAGATCGCGAGCGCATCGAGGCCGTGCTGAAGGAGATCGGCAACGACGCGCAACTCGCCGTCGATGCCAACGGCCGCTTTGACCTCGAAACCGCGATCGCCTACGCCAAGATGCTGCGGGAGTATCCGCTGTTCTGGTACGAGGAGGCCGGCGATCCCCTCGATTTCGCACTGCAGGCCGCTTTGGCCGAATTCTATCCCGCAGCCATGGCGACCGGCGAGAACCTGTTCAGCCATCAGGACGCGAGAAATCTCATCCGCTACGGCGGCATGCGGCCGGACCGCGACTGGCTGCAGTTCGATTGCGCGTTGTCCTATGGGCTGTGCGAATACCAGCGCACGCTGGCCGTGCTGAAGACCCACGGCTGGTCGCCCGCCCGCTGCGTTCCCCACGGCGGCCACCAGATGTCGCTCAATATCGCGGCGGGCCTCGGCCTCGGCGGCAACGAGAGCTATCCCGGACCTGTTCCAGCCCTATGGCGGCTTCCCGGACGGCGTCCGCGTCGAGAACGGCCACATCACCATGCCGGACCTGCCGGGCATCGGGTTCGAGGGGAAGTCCGATCTCTACAAGGAGATGAAGGCGCTGGCGACCTGATGTTCCAGGCCGCCAGTTTACCGATCATCGAACTCTGAGGACGCCGCGATCTTGCCCAGTCAGCTTTCCCTGCCCCAATTCTCGCTCTCGAAGGACAAGATCCGGGTCTTGCTGCTCGAAGGTGTCAACGACAGCGCCGTGCAGCTGATCGAGGCTGCGGGCTATTCCAACATGACGCGCTTGTCGAAGGCGCTTGAGGGCGATGCGCTCAAGCAAGCCATCAAGGGCGTGCATCTCCTGGGCATCCGTTCGCGCACGCAGATCACCACGGATATTCTCGACGCTGCGGACCGGCTGATCGCGATCGGATGTTTTAGCGTCGGCACCAATCAGGTGGATGTAGACGCGGCGCGCCGGAACGGGATTCCCGTGTTCAACGCACCGTTCTCCAACACGCGAAGCGTGGCGGAGCTGGTGATCGGCGAGATCGTCATCCTGCTGCGCCGGATCGTCGCGCGTTCCAACGCCGCCCACGAGGGGCGTTGGGACAAGTCGGCCAACGAAAGCTATGAGGTGAGGGGCAAGACGCTCGGCATCATCGGTTACGGCAATATCGGCTCGCAGCTCTCCAATCTCGCGGAAGCGCTGGGCATGCGGGTGATCTTCTACGATCACACCGACAAGCTTCGTCACGGCAACACCGAGCCGACCGCGAGCCTGCATGAGCTGCTGGCACAAAGCGACGTCGTGACGTTGCATGTGCCGGAGACGGCCGCCACCAATGGGATGATCGGGCGCGAGGAAATTCGGGCGATCAAGCGAGGCGCTTATTTCATCAACAACAGTCGCGGTACGGTCGTTGACCTCGAGGCGCTCGCCGACGCGCTGCGTGAAGGCAGGCTTCGTGGCGCCGCGGTTGACGTCTTTCCGGTCGAGCCGCGTTCGAACACGGAGCGCTTCGTCTCGCCGCTGCAGGGTCTGGACAACGTTATCCTGACGCCACACATCGGCGGTTCGACCGAGGAGGCGCAAGAGCGCATCGGTGCCGAAGTCGCTCGCAAGCTCGTCGACTACAGCGATTCCGGTTCGACGATGGGCGCTGTGAATTTTCCCCAGGTCCAGCTGCCGCCCCGGCCATCGGGGACGCGTTTCATTCAGGTGCAACGCAATTTGCCGGGCATGCTTGGGCGCTTGAATGAAGTGCTGGCGCGCCATGCCGTCAACATTGCCGCGCAATATTACGAGACCGACCACGACGTAGGCTATGTGGTTCTCGACGCAGATGCTTCCGCCGCCGACGGCCAGCGTGTGCTTGCGGACATCCGGGCGCTGGAGGGCACCATCCGCGCCCGGTTGCTCTACGAATACAAGATCTGAGCCTGGCGCTACGCCGTCTGCCGCATCGGCTGCGCCGCGCCGTACATCAGCGTGCGCCACAGCCATTCGACCGGGCCGTAGCGATAATGTCGTAGCCACCACGCGCTGAACGGCACCTGCACGAAGTAGACGGCGAGACCGATGGCCAGCGCGCTGGTAACGCCGAGTTGGCCGAACAGGCCGAGACCATAGCCGTAAAAGATCCAGCCAAGGATGACGGATTGCGCGAGGTAGTTGGTAAAGGCCATGCGTCCGAGCGGAGCGGCCCAGCCAAGCAGCCTCTTTCCGCTCTCGGTATTGGCAATGCCGAGGATGGCAGCGCCATAGCCCAGCGCCAGCAGGATGGTACCGAGAGGTTCTGCCAGGACGCTGATTCGGCCGCCTGTGATAAAGCGGCCGGCATGGGCAAGGATCAATGCCGCACCAAGGCCGATGCAGGCGGCGGCGATCGAGAACAGCAGATGGCGTGGCGGGTTTCGCAGAATGCCGGTGCGCCAGGCGAACGCGCCGAGAAGAAACAGCCCGACCGTGCGCGGAAAGATATAGACGTGCAGGGCAGCGAAAAGGGGAATCTCGCGGAGCCGGAACGCCAGCACGTCGAGGAAGCCGCCCGTCGGGTAGATGCGATGCGCCTCAGCAACATCCTGCCCCAGCGCGGCCGTGCCGGGCCACAATCCCGGCGGCGGAAAGGCCTGCATCGCAAGGTACAATCCGAGAGACGCCAGCGCGGCGACAGCCAATAGCCAGCGCGGACCGAACAGGAACGGCAGCACGATGAATCCAGCGAGCGCATATTCGGTGAGAATGTCGCCGTTCCAGATCAGGCAAAGGTGGATGAGCCCGAACGCCAGCAACACGATGAGCCGGCGCACGAGCAGCACCGTTCGGCGCTCGCTCCTGGCCAGCCGCTCGAACTGGATGGCAAGGCCTGCGCCGAACAGCAGCGAAAACAGCGCAAGTGCCTTCAAATCGACGGCCAGCATCAGGGTCGTTTCGACGGCGCTGTCGATCGGCGATGCAGGAGGCTTGGGGAATAAAAACCGCTCGAAGATCGAAACGCGAAATTCAGTCACGACGTTCATCGCGACGACGCCGAGCAAGGCCAGGCCTCGCAACACGTCGATGGCGTCGATCCGCTCGGAGGGACCTGTCGGCCGGGGAGGTGTGGCGCCATCGGCCATTGCAACCTCGTTCCAGTCGAGCGGCGGAATGAAGTCCGCAGCGCCGCTCTACGACAGCCGCATATCCAGTAGCCGCCGGCCCTCGGTCTTGAGCATTTTCTTCACCGCGCTGGACGCGGCGATCTCGCCCTGGTTGGCGTAGGCCTCGTGGTTCTTCTCGATGTCTTCCAGCCGGTAGAGGTAATTGACCATGATGCCTGCGGATTCGCGCCGGCCCTTGGGCGAGAGGTCGCCGAGCCAGTCGATCTTCTCCAGCCGCGCGCCGTTGCCGATATGGAAGCGCGCCACCGAATCGATCAGACGTCCCTTCGGCGTGCGGGCCTTGAGGAAATAATGCGCCGCCAGCGGCTCGATCACGGCGCGCAATTGCGCCGTCAGTTCCGCGTTCTCGAACCAGTCCGGCTTGTCGAGGCTTTCCAGCAGCGTCCGTTCCTCGTCCGTGACCGGAACATCGTCGGCCTGCTTCAACCATTGCATGAAGCCCGGCACCGGCGACAGCGTGATGAACGTGTCGAGCTTCGGCAGTTCGCGCCGCAATTCCTCGACCACCTGCTTGATCAGGAAACTGCCGAAGGAAATGCCGCCAAGTCCTTTCTGGGTATTCGAAATCGAATAGAACACGGCAGTGCGCGCGCGTTCGATCGGCACCGGCTGCCGCTCGGCGGCGAGCAGGGGGGCAATCGCGGTCGGGATGGTCTCGGTCAGCGCGACCTCGACGAAGATCAGCGGCTCGTCGGTGAGCTGCGGGTGAAAGAACGCGTAGCAGCGGCGGTCGATCGGGTCGATGCGGCGGCGCAAATCGTTCCAGTCGCGGATTTCGTGCACCGCCTCGTAACGGATAATCTGTTCCAGAATATTGGCTGGCGTTGACCAGTCGATCCTGCGCAGCACGAGAAATCCCCTGTTGAACCAAGAAGACAAAAGATGCACGACGTCGCGGTCGAGCGCCGCCAGATCCTTGTTGCCCTTCATCAGGGCAAGCAGGTCGGCGCGCATCGCCACCAGGTCGCTGGTGCCGCCGGGGGCACGGTTGAGCCGGCGGACCAGCTCCTGCCGCCGCGGCTCGGACGCGAAATGAAGGTCGCTGGCATCGGTATCGTTCGGCTGGGCGCGCCAGCTCTCGATCGCCCGCGACAATTTTTCGCGGTCGGGGCCAAAATCCCTCGCCAGCGTCTCGAAGAACGTCAGCCGGCTGGCGGCGTCGAGGTCGTGGTAACGGTCGAGCACCTCGCGCGCCATCGCGGTGCCGGTCGCTTCGCCCCGGCCCGACAGCAGCGCCTCGCATAGTTCGAGCAGCTCCGAGGCGTCCTGGCGGGCGACCGAGGGCTCACCGCGCCGAAGCAGGGTGCGGCCGCGTTCCGATATCGTCGAGAGAAGGTCGGAGAAGAAGGCGTTGGCCATGCGGTGGGTCAAATCCAATGGGTTTTGTGGAATCTTACACGGGATTTCGGGCGATGCCGATCACAATCAGGCAGGGATCGTACGGAAGTATGACAAGCCTTCCCGATAGAATAATTCAAGCCTTCGCGGCGAATTCCGTCGGCGTCTTGCCGGTGACCTGCCGGAAGGCATGGGAAAACGCCGGGACGCTGGCATAGCCCAGATCGGAGGCAAGCTGCTTCACCGAGACGCTGGCATCCGTCGACAGTTTTTCGATGGCGGCGGCGATGCGGGCGCGCTGGCACCAGCTCTTGAAGCTCAACTGGGTTTCCGATGAGAACAGCCGCGACAGCGTCCGCGCCGAGGTGCCGACCTCACGCGCCAGCGTCTCGATCTCGTGGGCGGCGGTCGGGTCCGCCAGCACGATATCGGCGGCGCGCCGGGAGCGCGGCTCTTGCGGCAGCGGGACGAAGGTCGTGGGATCCTCCGCCCGGTGCAATTCGAGCATGGCCAGTTTGACCAGCAGGGCGGTGCGGTCGGGCGTGTTGTGTTCGTCGAACAGCGCGAGGATCGCCTGGTGCAAGAGCGGCGATACCCGCACGACGAATTCCTGCGCCAGGCTCTTGCTGCGCCTCTCGCGCCTCAGCCACGCCTGATCGAAATACAGCGTCCGCATCTCGATGTCGGCCAGCACGTCGATGGCATGTTCTGACAGCGCCGGCACCCAGACCGCGCGGTCGGGCGGCACCAGCCAGCGCCCCTTCGGCGTGGTGACCTGCATGGTGCCTTTGGCGGCGTAGACCAGTTGCGCCTCGCGGTGCATGTGAGTGCCGAGCCGGACGCCCTTCTTGTAGCCGTTCGCGATCATGTGGATGCCGTCGCCGGTCGAGGTGAGGCGGCCGATAATGGCGGCAATTGGCTTTTCGGCGATATTCATTGGCGACATCCCGTCAGGACAACCACGTATAACCTATTTCAGAAAATTGCGGGATTCGGGAATCGACCATGAACAGCCCCAGCCGGGTGATCTCATTCGTTAACGCCGCCCATTTCATCGACCATTATGCGATGCTGATCTTCGCTGCCGCCGTCATCATCATGGGACCGGCGCTCGGCATGGCCTATTCGGAACTCCTGCCGTACGCCACCCCGGGCTTCGTCGCCTTCGGGGCCGGCTCGCTGATCACCGGCTGGCTTGGCGACCGCTGGAGCCGCCGCCACATGATGGTGATCTTCTTTGTCGGCATCGGCGCCTCGATGATCGCGGTCGGCCTGGTGCAGACGCCCCTGCAGCTCGGCGCGGCGCTGCTGGTGATCGGCCTGTTCGCCTCGATCTATCATCCGGTCGGCACCGCGATGATCGTGTCCTATGCCGACAAGCTCGGCCGCGAGATGGGCCTGAACGGCGTCTGGGGCAATCTCGGCGTGGCGTCGTCGGCGCTGGTCACCGGCGTGATCGGGCAATATCTCGGCTGGCGCTGGGCCTTCATCGTGCCGGGGATCGTCACCATCCTGATCGGCGTGGCGTTCGCGCGGATGGTCGTTCATGAGGACCGTTCCGGCTTCAAGCAGGCGGCGGCGCAGGCGCGGGTGGCGAAGCAGGACATGTGGCGGGTGATCCTTTCGCTGCTGATCGTCGTGATCGCGATCTCCACGACCTTCAACGCCGTCACCGTGGCGCTGCCAAAACTGTTCGCGGAGCGGCTCGCCGACCTCACCAGCAGCCCGGCGGCGCTCGGCCTGATCGCGGCCGGCGTCTACGTGTTCGGCGCGATGACGCAATACACGATCGGCAAGCTGATCGACCGTTATTCGCTGAAGACCGTGATGCTGCCGCTGTCGTTCGTGCTGGCGCCGTTCCTGTATTTCGCGGCGACGCTGTCGAACCTGCCGCTGATCATCGCCTCCATCGGCATCGTGATGGGCGCGTTCGGGCAGGTCACCGTCAACGACGCCATGGTCGGGAAATACACCAGCGAGGAGTGGCGCTCGCGGGCCTATTCGGTGCGCTACTTCATCGGCTTTACGGCCGCGGGCGCTTCCGTCGGACTGGTGGCGTGGCTCTACGAGCAGGGCGGCTTCGTCACCATGCTGCAGACCTTCGGCGCGCTGTGCCTGCTGGTGATCGTGGCTGCGATCATCCTGCCGCAGGAGATCAAGGTGCCGGCGGCGCGGACCGCGCCGTGACCTCATTCGATCTTCGGCAGCACCGTGTGAAGGTGATGGTTCGAGATCTGCATCAACCCCTCGAAGGGATGGCTGAGGTCGACGATCAAAAACAGCGCGCTCGATACCGAGAGCGCGAACACGAGCGTTGACGCCACCACGATCGGGCCCGGTTCGGCGAACAGGCTGAAGCTTGCAAAGATCACGACCAACCAGAACACCAGCACGATAAAGAACGGCAGCGGTATCGCGTCGTCGCCCTGGGTGAACACGAGCAGCCGGGTCCGGCCCATGTCGGTGGTGAGTTGGATGATGCGGGATTTCAGCGAGGTCTGTTCCGGGTTGGCGGGCTTCAGGCCTTCGACCGCGCCGTAGAACCGTTCGGCGGTCTCGCCGACGACAAAAGCCGATCCACCGCCCTTGCCCGAGGCGTTTTCCCGCCAAATGCGGGCGGTCGCCGATGGGATGATTTCCCGCAGCAGGGTGCGCGCCGCCTTCGCTTCCGGTCCGTATTGGGTCAGCATCTGATCGACCAGCACGGCGTTGGTGCCGAGTTGCCGGATATTGGCGTTCTGGCTGTCGTAGGTGTTTTTCGCCGAGGCGATCATCAGGCCGATCACCAGCGCGGCCAGCGTCGAGAGGAAGCCGGCGCCAAGGCGGATGGCCTCCTTGGAACCTCCCTCGAGCAGGTCGGCCGGCAAGGCCCGTTTCAGGACCATGCCCATGGCCGCACCGATCAGGATCGAGGCGAGGGAAGCCAGAAACGCGGCGCTCGAACTCATGGTGTCATCACTCTGTCACGCCGGAGGCTTGCGGCAGGCTCTATCGCATATCGGGGAACGCGGGCCGGAGCTACTCGCGACGATTTGCTGCGGCGCAACAGATTAACCGCGGGTGCGTGAACTCAAACAGAACACTTGACCATCGCTACCCTCCTTGTGTGAGGTGCGCCCATGACACGAATCCGGCTTTTCCTTTGCATCATTGCGATATCAATGCCTTCGCTGGCCGCGGCGCAGCAGGCCATGAAATTCGAGGAGTTCGGCGGCCATGCTGGCCGCAAGCTGCGGCAAGGACATCGACGACAATTGCCGCGGCGTCAATCTCGACGCCACGCGCCTCCGGGAATGCCTGAATCGCAACCAGGACGTGGTGTCGGCCAAGTGCAAGGCCGATTATCCCACGGCCCTGGGCGCCATCCAGCAGCGCATTACCGCGCGCACCTCGCTGGTAAAACTCTGCAATTGGGAATTGAACAAGCTCTGCGGCGAGGTGCGAGCCGATCCCGTCAAGGGCCTGCAATGCCTGCTGGAATCCACCAAGAAGGCGACCCCGAACTGCAACAAGGCGATCACCGCTGCGGGGTATCGCTGATGCGTTCGGTGAGGAGGGGGATGCGAGACATCGGCCTGTTGCTCGGCGCCCTGTCCGTGCTGGCCTGGCCAACGGCGGCGGCCCGCGCGCAATCGACGACTTCGACCGCAGACATCATCGAGAAGCTTGCATCCGACGCCGAAGCGGATATCGACCTGGCCGCCTTGCGCCAGCAGGCAGCCGAACGGATCAAGGCGAGGGCGGATCCCCAGCCGCAAAAGCGGCCGCCGATCGCGCCGCAACTGTCGAAACTGCCGCAAATCCGTTTCGACATCGTGTTCGACCAGGACTCCTCCCTGATCCGGCCGGCCTCCTACCAGACCATCGGCAGCATCGCCGACGCGCTGACCGATCCGAAATTGCGGCCCTACCGCTATCTGATCGTCGATCACGTCGAATCCGCCGGCCGGCGCGACCACAATCTGATCCTGAGCCAGCGGCGCGCCGAATTCGATTCGGGATGTGCTGGTGAACACCTTCAAGGTGTCGCCGAAGCGGCTTCAGGCGCTTGGACTCGGTGAGGAACAGTTGCAGGATGTCAATCGTCCGGCCGCGCCTGCCAATGCGCGCGTCCAGATCATGGCGTTCGGCAAGTTTGAAACGGACGATCCGGCCAAGCCGGCAACGTCGGCGGCGCCGGCTCAAAAGGGCACCGCGGCGAAGAAAAAGAACGCTGAACACTCCGGATGGATCGGCGCTAAAGTCCGCGGCCAGGGGGGGAGGAGTACCCAATGTTCAATCGAGATCCAGCCGGGGATCTCCGGCCTCCTTATGGGATTAGCTCAATCATGATCACGACGCCTGCCGGTGCCGATGCGCTGAAAGACGAGATCGCGCCGACCGGCAAGCTGCGGGTGGCAATCGCGATCAGTCCGGCCGGCGGCGCATTCTGGTCGACCAAAACCGAATCCGGCTATGCCGGCGTGCCGGTCGACCTCGGCCGCGAGATGGCGGCGCAGCTCGGCGTGTCAGTCGAATATGTCGCGCATCAGAATTCGGGTCAGATCGTCGACGCCACTTCGAAGGGCACCTGGGACATCACCTTCCTGCCGAAGGACCCTGAACGCGAAGGCAGGATGTCGTTCGGTCCGATCTATGAGGTCGCGGACGCCACCTACATCGTCAAGCCGGGTTCGGCGGTGACGAATTTCGCGACGCTCGACCAGTCCGGCATCAAGGTTGCTGCCGTCAACAACACGACGACCATGCGCGGCGCGATTTCGCATCTGAAGAACGCCAAGGTGACAGGCTACCAGACCTATGACGAAATCTTCGGTCTGCTTTCGAAAGGCGAGGTCGATGCATTCGCACTGTCGCGCGACCAGCTCAACGCCATGTCGAAGAAGATCCCGGGCACGCGCGTGCTGGACGAGACCTTCAAGCAGACCGTGACGGCTGTGGCCGTGCCGCCCAATCATCCGCAGTCGTTGGCGTTCGCGGTCAAGTTTTTGACCGAGGCGATTTCCAACGGCACGCTGCGCAAGGCCTACGACAATAACGGCCTGAAGGATTCGCCGATCCGGACGCAGACGAAATAGGTGAAAGTTGCCTCCGCGTCATTCCGGGGCGCGCCTCTTGGCGCGAACCCGGAATCCATTTCACAGCTTGCGCAGAGGCCCGATGGATTCCAGGCTCGCGCTCCGCGCGCCCCGGAATGACAGGGCGGGTTGTGCGGTTTGCGCCAACATATGAGCAACTGCACAAATACCGGGCATTGAACCTCCGTCTGGCAGCGTGCGACGAGGCAATAATCCGTTGGAATTACGATATTTTTTGAGCCGGCGGGCAAAAATCCGGTTGGCACACTGATTGCTTATTTGGTTCTCAGTCAATGACGACTGCCGTCCTACGGATTGCCGAAGCCAGCGTTGGCAAAGGCGCAGGGATCGGGCGACCTCACTGAGGCGCCCGCAGCAGTCATCGGGACCATTTCCCAGGAAAACTTGTTCCCAAGAAAGCTTGCGCATCTCTGTCTCCGATCGAGCGTGACCGTGTTGTTCGCGGCGCCAGCGCAGAACCCGTTTGTTCTGCGCAGGCGTCGCATCCGGCACGCGCGCGAGGACGGCCTGGCTCACTTTTCATCGGCGCGGCAGCTGTTGCCGGCGCTCGCCTTGAATCCTTTCTGTGAATAAGGGGAACTGGAATGGCTTATCTCGTGCCTTCGGAATTCGTCACCAAGATGGTCGATGCCGGAGAATCCAAAATCTTCATGTCGACGCGCGATACGATCATCCGCGCCTATATGGCCGGCGCCATCCTCGCGCTCGCCGCGGCGTTCGCGGTCAGCGTCAACGTATCGACCGGCGTTCCGATCGTCGGCGCAGCGCTGTTTCCGGTCGGCTTCTGCATGCTGTATCTGTTCGGCTTCGATCTGTTGACCGGCGTGTTCGTGCTGGCGCCGCTGGCCCTGATCGACAAGCGTCCCGGCGTCACGATCGGCGGCGTGCTGCGCAACTGGGGTCTGGTATTTGTCGGCAATTTTGCCGGCGCCTTTACGGTTGCCGTGATGATGTCGATCGTCTTCACCTTCGGTTTTACCTCACCGCCGGACAAGGTCGGCCAGGTGATCGGTTCGATCGGCGAGGGACGCACCGTCGGTTACGCCGCGCATGGCGCAGGCGGCATGCTGACGCTGTTCGTCCGCGGCATGCTCTGCAACTGGATGGTTTCGGCGGGCGTCGTCGGGGCGATGATTTCGACCACCGTCAGCGGCAAGGTGATTGCGATGTGGATGCCGATCATGCTGTTCTTCTTCATGACCTTCGAGCATTCGATCGTGAACATGTTCCTGTTCCCGTCGGGGCTGCTGCTCGGCGGCAAGTTCACGATCATGGATTACCTGATCTGGAACGAGATCCCGACGGTGGTGGGCAATCTGGTCGGCGGTCTCGCCTTCACCGGCCTGACGCTGTACGCCACGCACGTCAGGACCGCGCCGAAGCGCGTTGCCGCGCGCGTCGCAGCCTGACCGGCGATTGACTTGAGCGGGTCTCGACCGTCTAGTCGAGGCCCGCTCCCTGGTCGTGAACATGCCGCGTGAACTGAAAATATCGGTCGGGCAACATTCTGACAAAGGTCGCAAGGAGACCAATCAGGATTTTCACGGCGTTCTGATTCCAAACGAGCCGCTGCTGAGCCTGAAGGGCATCGCCATCGCGCTGGCGGACGGCATCAGCAGCAGCAAGGTCAGCCGGGTCGCAGCCGAGTCGGCGGTCAAGGGGTTTCTGACCGACTATTACTGCACGTCGGAATCCTGGTCGGTGCGGACGTCGGCGCAGCGCGTGCTGGAGGCGACCAATTCCTGGCTGCACTCGCAGACGCGGCGCAGCCAGTACCCCCATGACGTGGACCGGGGATACGTCTGCACCCTGAGCGCCATGGTCATCAAGTCGACCACGGGGCACATCTTTCACGTCGGCGATAGCCGGATCTATCGTCTTTCCGGCAACTCGCTCGAACAGCTCACCAACGATCACCGCGTCGTCATTTCGCCGGAACAGAGCTATCTCGGCCGCGCGCTCGGCACCAATTCGCAGGTCGAGATCGATTATCTGACGTTCAAGGTCGAGCGGGGCGACACTTTCTTGCTGGTGACCGACGGTATCTACGAGCATGTCGGCGACCGCCCGATGGCAAGGGCGATCAGGGATGGCGCCAACGATCTGGACCAGGCCGCCAGGACCATCGTCGAACTGGCGTTCGGGCTCGGCAGCAGGGACAATCTGACCGTCCAGATCGTCCGCGTCGACGAATTGTCCGACGGCGCGGCCAGCGAAGTGTTCGGGCAGCCGCGCGAACTGCCGCTGCCGCCATTGCTGGAGGCGAGGGCGGTGTTCGACGGCTACCGGATCGTCCGCGAACTGCACGGCTCCAGCCGCAGCCACATCTATCTTGCCGTCGACATCGAGACCGATGCGGTGGTCACCATCAAGATCCCGTCGATCGATCTGCGCGACGATCCCGACTACCTGAAGCGGTTCATGATGGAGGAGTGGGTGGCGCGGCGGATCGACAGCCCGCACGTGCTGAAGCCTTGCCTGCCGCAGCGCAAGCGGAACTTCCTCTACGTCGTCACCGAATTCATCGACGGGCAGACGCTGGCGCAATGGATGATCGACAATCCGAAGCCGAGCGTTGAGACCGTGCGCGGCATCGTCGAGCAGATTGCCAAGGGCCTGCGCGCGTTCCATCGCAAGGAGATGCTGCATCAGGACATCCGGCCGGCGAACATCATGATCGACACGACCGGCACGGTGAAGATCATCGATTTCGGTTCGACCATGATCACCGGCGTCGTCGAAGCCGCGCCGTCCGGCGACCGCAACGACATTCTCGGCACGCAGCAATACACCGCACCCGAATATTTTCTCGGCGAGCCGGCCACCTCGCGCTCCGACCTGTTCTCGCTCGGCGTCATCACCTATCAGATGCTGACGGGAAAACTGCCCTACGGTACGCAGATCGCGAACGCGCGGACGCGGTCGCAGTTCAACGGGCTGGTCTACCGTCCGGCGTCACATGGCGACCGCGACGTGCCGCAATGGATCGACGGCACGCTGGAGAAGGCGGTCCATCCCAATCCTTTCAAGCGATACGACAGCCTGTCGGAATTCCTGTTCGACCTGCGTCATCCCAATGCGAACTATCTCTCGACGTCATCGACGCCGCTGATCGAGCGCAATCCGCTGCTGTTCTGGAAATGCACCACCATCGTGCTGGCGCTGGCCGTGATCGTGCTGCTGGCGATGCAGCACGGGATGCACCGGTAGTTCTGTCATGCCCCGCCACCGGGTCGGCGCAAAGCGCCGCCCGATGACAGGCTCCGGCGGGGCATCCAGTACGCCGTGTCGTCAGTTTGCTTCACAATTGGCGCCGCGGCGTACTGGATCGCCCGATCAAGTCGGGCGATGACCGGCGTGGGGCGGTACATTCCAATCGATCAATTCGTCGCCGCAGCAATCGGGTCCATGCCGCTCTTGACGATTTCGGCGCGCGCAGCAGGTGAGCCGAGGAACCTGATCAGCGCCTTGCCGGCCTCCGGCTCTTTCGAGACGCTGGCAATGCCGGCCGAAAACACCGTGATCTTCTGCAGCTCATCCGGCAGCGGACCTACGATGTCGATGCCTTCCACCGGCTTCAACTCGCTGACCTGCTGAAAGCCGATCTCGGCATCGCCACGCGCAACGATCTCGCCGACCGGCGTTGCCGGAATTTTCCTGGCCTTGTCCTTCATGGCGTCGGTGATGCCGAGCTTGTCGAACATTTCGGTCGAGACATAGACGCCGCTGGCGCTGTCGGAATAGGCGATGGTCTTCACCGCCAGCAAGTGCGCTTGAGCGCGTCGGCGGTGCTGATGTCCGGCTTCGGCGCGCCTGATTTCACCGCGATGCCGATCGGCGATTTGACCAACTCGACACGGCTGTCCGGTATCACCTTGCCCTCCTTGGCGAGATTATCCAGCGCATAGCCGACCATGATCAGGACATCCGCAGGTTCGCCGCGTTCCAGCCGGACCGGGATCGCATTAGTCGTGGTGCCCATCGACGGCCCGTAGGCGGTCAGCACCTTGTGGCCGGTGGCACGCTCGAATTCGGGAACGAGCACCTTGTAGGCCGCCGTCAGCCCGCCCGAGATCATCACGCGGATTTCGGCGGCGGAGGCCGCGCCGGATAGCAGGGATGCGCTGAGGATGCCGAGCGCGAGCGCGCGCAAATTGATTGAAAGTCGCATGCTGGTTCCTCCCGGGACGACTCTTGAGCGGTCGGCCTTGGCAGCCATGGTACTGTGCAAACAGCAAAGCGGCCACCTCAAATAAGGCATCCGTGTGTGCCGAGCATGTTCATTAATTCGCTGATTGAACGGGCACGGCTCTAGCTGACCGGCCGTGGATTGTTTCGTCGCTTCGCTACTTGATTGATAGAATTGCAGTCACTGCGCACTCAACTTAATTCCCACCGCAATTCCTCACTTCGCCACGTCCTGGCATGGCAGTCGTCAGGGGGCGGCTGACGAAGAAGGCCGGGCGTTTAGGCCCGGCCTTCTAACAATTTGCTTCTCGTCAGATTTCAATTTCTGTTGCCACATTGCTCCGTACCCACGTGGTCAATCCCGCTTTGGCTCGCTTTGCTTGCCAGGCTTGGAATGCTGGATCCGCACCTAATTTGTCCAGGGCCGCTCCGTAGGCTGAAAACGTTTCGAAGTTCACCGTAAAAACGAAATTTCCGATCTCACCTCCGATGACTGACCAATACCTCACTTTCGCACCGTACTTCCGCCAGAGAACAGCGCTCTCTTTCGCCAGTTCGATTATTGCTGCGAGATCGCTTCCGGGGTTGGGCTTTACGACAAACTGAGCAACCATTGACATTTGTATACTCCTGTCTGAACCACAAAAGTAAGCTGCATCGTCCGGACCGAGAGACCGCTAAGGCCGTACGCGCCCCATGCGTCGGTATGCGACGACCGCGCCAGCCAATGTTAGAGGTCAGATTTCAAGAACAGCGCCTGCCGATGGCACCAAAGCTGCGCGTTGCCAAGAAGCGGAGCGTTCGGCGCGCCTCCGTTTTGTAGGCAGCTCCCGGCAAGCGAAAACGCCTTGCCGTCCGGGGAATCTACACGGTTTCTTCGTCGATGCCTATGGCTGTTTCGGGTCAAACCGAGAAGAACTCGCGGCGAGCAAATGTCTTCCGGGTTACCGCTGAAAGCGGACATTGCTCAATGCAGTCGGCACTTCGCATTTGTGTTAGCAGCAGACCTTTGGCCCAAATCGTACCCTATGGGCCATAGCGCAGCCCGCCACGCTAAATCTCTTCAACCGGTAACTGTCCAACGATCTTGGCTGCGTGATTTCTTCCGTTTCCCGCCACTCGGCCGAATACGCTGTCCGGATCGCCGTTGGCGCATGCAACGGTATTTGATCAAGCCGCGCCGGACCGGCTATCCTGTGGCCGGGACCGGGCGACCGCGGCCAGATATTATGGCGTGGCGGCGGAAGGGAACAGGTTGCAGGCCAGGATTGCGGCCGGAGCGGAAATGCTGCAGGGACTTTACAAGGTCGAGATGCATACGATGCACGGTTCCCGCCGTGGCGTTCTCTATTTTTATGATGGAAAGATGATGGGCGGCAGCTCGGCCTTCGCATTCATCGGCACTTACACGGAGTTTGCCAGCGGCGAGGTTTTGGCTGACATGTTGACGTTGCGCCACAACGAGGATCGGAGTTTCCAACCCCTGTTGAAGACCGACATCGTCACGCTGACGCTCAAGGGCAGGCAGCAGGGCAATCAATATTATTTTGAAGGTGGCGCGCCGCAATTGCCTGGCGTTGCCTTCTACGCGGCGATGACCCCCATTAGCGAGGAGGCCACGCCACCCATCGCTCCGGTCGGACAAGGCGGCATCAGTAACGGCCTCTATTCCATTCACATTCGGATGCTTGATGGCATCGATGGCGGCAATACCGGCGTCATGATGCTGCACGACGGCCGGATCCACGGAGGCGACGCGTACTTCGATTATATCGGCTCCTACACCAGTGTGGACGGCCGATGGAAGGGCGAGCTTGTCAATCACGAGCACACGCCAAGCATCGGCGAACGGTCGGTTTTCGGGGGCTACGAGGTCGGCATCGGCTTTTCCGGCACCTATACCGACGAAGGCGCGGTCGCGGAAGCGACTGCGCTTGTCGGAAAGCGCAGCGTTCGCTTCAGCGCGGTACTAAAGAAGATGGCGGGGACGTGAGCGCCGAAACTCGCCCGCTCACCGGCAACGGTGGCGTTATCTTGGTGCAATCGCTGGTGAGCAACCCCGGAATGAGTAAGGCCGAAGGAACTCGCCGACGCCGTCCTCGATGACTACACCCGGTTCACCGTGATCCAACTGCGATTTACGAACTGCGTCGCGTTCCGCGCAAGTGCGGTCTCGATAGGTGAGCTGCGGCAAATCAACCCGACGGGCAAATCAACAAAAGTCTGTCTATCCCTTCGCGCAAAAATATTCCGCTCGCGCCGTCGGGCAAATCAGTGATTTAACTCCGCGCGTCTCACCCGACTGAGGGGCGTTGGCCATCGTCACGAACGTGCGGTGAGATGCGGTGGACGCGAAGCGCGTGCAAGACGAGTGCGCGTGATGCGTACGGCGAAGTCGTGTGGTCCTGACGCCGCGGTGCTGGCGTCAAGTTCTTTGGGAAGCAAGCTTCCTAAGGAGCGACGGTGGCAAAAGAGCCGTTCACCGGGGAGAGCTCGAAGTAAGCCGTAAAGCCACTGCGCAGGGAAGGCCGGAGTGTTTCCGCTGAACCTGTATGCTCGTGTGCGCTTTTGTTTGCGCATATTGCACACGAGACCGCGGGTGCAGCGCGCACCCGGTCTTCCCTGCGCCCTCTGTTGTTCGAGGGGGCGAGACGAAGATGCAAACCTCGGGCGCAATGCGTCGCGAGAATCGCCGAACTGTAACTATCGCTGTCGTCCCGGCCTAAAGCCGGGACCCATACGCCGTGGCCTCTCGGTGTGGTCCAGAGACGTCAGACACCACTGAAGCCGATGACCCGCCGCGGCGTATGGATCCCCGGCCTTCGCGGAGGATGACAACCTTGGTGGAACGGCGCCGATCACGTCGCACCGCAAGAAGCGAAGCGGCTAGTACCCTCACGAATTCACATGCACGAAATCCCGCAGCAGCGGATAGATCTCGTTGTTCCAGCGCTTGCCGGAGAATACGCCGTAATGGCCGACGCCGGCCTGCATGTGGTGCACCTTGCGATAGGCGCGCACGCCGGTGCAGAGGTCTTGCGCGGCCAGCGTCTGGCCGATCGAGCAGATGTCGTCCTTCTCGCCCTCCACCGTCATCAGGCCCATGCGCTTGATCGAGGCCGGGTTCACCGGACGGCCGCGATGCATCAGTTTGCCTTGCGGCAGCAGATGCTCCTGGAACACGTCGCGCACGGTCTCGATGTAGAACTCCGCCGGCAGATCCATCACGGCGAAATATTCGTCGTAGAAGGTCTTGATGAGTTCGGCCTTCTCCGTCTCGCCCTTGGCCAGGTGATTGGCGAGATCGACGTGCTGCTTGATGTGGCGTTCGAGATTCATCGAGACGAAAGCGGTGAGCTGCACGAAGCCTGGATAGACCTGGCGGAACGCGCCCTTGCACTGCACCGGCACGTAGTTGATCAAATTGTCCGTGAACCATTCGATCGGCTTGCTCTTGGCGAAGTCATTGACCTTGGTCGGCTGGATCCTGGTGTCGATCGGGCCGGCCATCAGGGTCAGCGTGGCCGGGCGGGCGGGATGATTGTCCTCCGACATCACGGCAGCCGCCGCCAGCGCCGAGACCGAGGGCTGGCAGATCGCCACCATGTGCGAGCGCGGGCCCATCTTGTCGAGGAAGGTGATCAGGTGATCGGTGTAGTCCTCGAGGCCGAAGCGGCCGTGGCCGAGCGGAATGTCGCGCGGATTGTGCCAGTCGGTGATGTAGACGTCGTGGTCCTGCAGCAGCGTCTTCACGGTGCCGCGCAACAGTGTCGCGAAATGGCCGGACATCGGCGCCACCAGCAGCATCCGCGGCTGCTCCGGCGAGTTCTCCTTCTTGAAATGCAGCAGCGAGCCGAACGGGGTGGCGAAGGTGACTTCCTCGGTCACCTCCAGCTCCTGATTGCCGACCAGCACCTTGTCGATGCCATAGGCCGGCCGCGCGTAGGTCAGCGTGGAGCGCGAGATCAGTTCGAGCGAAGCCGCCAGCCGCCCGAACAGTTTGTCGGACACGCCCTGTGGCACCAAATTGAGGTATTTCAGCGCCGCCGCAGCCCCGCTTCGCCACGGCGACGTCAGGTCCATATGGTTCTGATAGGCTTGGTACATCATTGGCATCATTCACATCCGCCTCAGTCCCTTGATGCCATGCAATATCGAAGCCAGAGCGGGGCGGACCGCCTGCAAAACTGGCACGTGGCTTGCTCGGTAAAAGGTCCGGCGCACAGGCTTTGGGCGGCTCCCCAGCCTGCCAGGCGGGCGTTTGCGTTTGAGGGAAGGCCATATGGCAAAGACCACACTGACCATCAGCAGCAAGAACTACTCGTCCTGGTCGCTGCGCGGCTGGCTGCTGACGAAGTTCTCAGGGCTCGAATTCGAGGAGGTCGTCACCGCCCCCGACGATGCGTCGGCACGGGCCGAAATCCTGCTGCTGTCGTCATCGATCCTGGTGCCGTGCCTGCGCCACGAAGGCGCCACCGTCTGGGACACGCTGGCGATTGGCGAATATCTCAACGAGGTGATGCCGGACGCCGGCCTGTTGCCGGCGGACCGTGTCCTGCGCGCCCATTGCCGGTCGATTTGCGGCGAAATCCATTCCGGGTTCACCACGCTGCGCGCCTCGCTGCCGGTCAATTTGAAGGGCCATTTCCCCGGCTTCAAGATCTGGTCGCGCGCCCAGGCCGATATCGACCGGGTCTGCGTCATCTGGCGCGAGTGCCTGGCGGAATCCGGCGGGCCGTTCCTGTTTGGCGAGCGCACCATGGCGGATGCCATGTACGCCCCGGTCGTCACCCGCTTCATGACCTACGACGTGAAGCTCGATCCGAAGCTTGCGGCCTACGCCAGTACCATCATGGCGATGCCCGAAATGCAGGAATGGATCGAGGCCGCGAAGGCCGAGCCCGCCGATATCGAAGAGCTCGAGGTCGAATATTAGGCAGAGCGCACGAGGCCTTTGCCCGTTTGCGGGGCATCGCCGCGGCGCAACGCGACTGGCGCGGATTTCGCATAGCAACATGCAGCCGTGAACGCGACGCTGCGACGCTGCCGTTAATCTGGACGCCTTGTCTGGTCGCGATCTCGCGAACAAGAACCGTGGAGGCTTCCATGAACGAGCATGCGGTCGTCAGCAAATTCTCTCACGTCAAACCCGGGAAGTGAGGCCATGTCATCTCCCGAGGAGTTAACCTTTGTCGTCGGGCGCTGGCTAAGGCCCTTCATCGCCGTCCTGTATGTGGGGCGTCGCCTGGGGTTCTGGCCGACATCTAGCCGTGAACAACGGAGTACGGCTATCAATCAATGATTCGGGCGCGGTTCGTTCCACCGGCGTTCCGAACGTTAAGATGACGCGCGACCTCGTCGCATTCTGACACAATTGGCAGCGCGTCAGGCCCTGTCTCCGGCATTTTCGGATCGTGCGCGCGGCAGCCGCCAGGCCACGACAGTGGCCTCGACCATGCCGCCGGTCCTGTCATTGCGCCAATGACCATCGATCCAGCGACAGGCGAAGGGCAGTTGATAGGTTCCGCTGTGGTCCTCGCACAGCACTTCCACAGGCTGATCTGGCGGCGGATCGCCGCTGCCGTCGAACTGCGCGAGCCGTTTTTCACGCGTTGCCATATCATCAATCTCCACTGCCGCGGCCTGCCAAGCCGGTCTGAGGTTCGCGGCTAAATCCACCCTTTGTAAGGAGTGAAACCACAACGCCCGAATGAGGTATCAGTGTGGTATCACTGAGGTGGACCGCCTGCATCGCGCAAATTGCCGTGATAAAAGTTCCTGGTGCTACGAATGCAATTGAGTGAGGACTGGATGATTGCCCGGACCACCAGGACCAAGTTGATTGCGACGTTGCTGATGGCAGCGTTTCCTGCGGGCGTTCATGCGCAGGACGTTCCCGGCATCGAAATCTGCACCGTCGAAAAGACCATGGAACGGCGGACCAGTTGCCTGCAGAGCAATGTCGACTTCCTGCAGAAGACGATCACAAAACTCACCACGGACCATCAGCAGAAACTCGACGCCGCCAACCGGCAGATCGAGGCGCTGAAGAGCGCGGTCGTGGGCTTGCAGAAGCTCGTCAGCGACGTGCAGTCGGCGCAGAGCAAGGTGGTTGACGACGCGAAGAAGGCGGCTCCGCCGGCCGCAAAGGATGCCGCGCCGGCAAAGGAAGGCGCGAAGTAGCGTCGTCAAGCGAGGAGCATGAGGACGAACTGGCCGTGAAGCTTCATTGGTGGGAACGAGAGCAAGGACTGTCAAACGCGACACCGTGCCAGCGACCATAATCGGAGCGCTTCGGAAGGTTGTAACTCATGAATCCAGCCCAGAAGGCGCTCTGGTACGTCGAAAGCCATCTCGCCGGGCCGCTCACGCTCGACGAGATCGCCGCGGTCGGCGGCGTCTCGCGCTTCCACATGGTGCGGGCGTTTGCATCGGCGACCGGCCTATCGGTCATGCGCTATGTGCGTGCCCGCCGGCTCAGCAATGCGGCGCGAGCTCTGGCCGCCGGCGCGCCCGACATTCTCAACCTCGCGCTGGATGCGGATTACAGCTCTCACGAAGCCTTCACCCGCGCGTTCCGCGACCATTTCGGCGTCACGCCCGAAGCGGTCCGCGCCGCAACGTGCATCGCGCATCTCAAGCTTCAGGAGCCGATCATCATGGACTCAACCCTGCTCGACAATCTCAAGGCCCCGCGTTTCGAGACGGGCAAGCCGTTGCTCGTCGCCGGCATCGGCGAACGCTATAACTGCGAGGGCGGCGCCGCCATTCCCGGCCAGTGGCAGCGCTTTCATCAGTCGGTCGACGGCATTCCCGCAAGGATCGGGAAGGTGGCCTATGGCGTCTGCTGCAATGGCGACGATTCCGGGAATTTCGACTACATCGCCGGCGTCGAGGTCGCCGACTTCTCCGACCTGCCGCGCGAATTCGCCCACGTGCGGATACCCGAGCAGAAATACGCTGTCTTCACCCACGCCGAGCACATCTCGACCATTCGCCGCACCGTCAACACGATCTGGAATCACTGGCTGCCGGGGTCGGGGATGAAGGCCGCGGACGCGCCGATCTTCGAGCGCTATGACGAAAAGTTCGATCCTTCCACCGGCAATGGCGGGCTGGAGATTTGGATACCTGTGAGGGAGTAGGACGGCTCGCGGGCATGAACCGTCTCCGGGATCATTCGGAACCGCAGACCAATCAAAGTGTAGCGTGGCGGCAGATCAGCCTTGCGGCATTCAACTGCGTCATTACTGGCAAGGCTTGCTGACAATTTACGCAAGGCAGCTCTCGTTATTCATTGCTGGAGTTGCGGAGTTGGCGATGAGGGACAAGGCAGCGTCAAGCGGCGGGCTGCCTAACATGCTGTATGCGCTAAATTTTTCTCAATCGGCTCGCCCCGAAGAGTCCCTTGGGAGTCGATGCGCTGCTCCGTGCCCGAACTGGCCCGGAATTCGCATTGCAGCATAAGTCCGTCAGGATCGACCGGCGGTTCCGAGCGCCCTGCCAAAGCTGAGCAGCAAATTGAACAGGCCTCAGGTCTCGCTGAAATTCAGGGATTGGAGGGTGCCATGAACATACATGCCGCGGTTGATCTCAAATGGCCTGGCCTTACTCGCCCGGACGGCGATCCCCTCCGCCTGAACATCAAGAATTTCGTGGCTATCGATCGCGATCGGGATGCTTCATACGAGCCGACCTATCGCCCGCAGGCGCTCTACAATCGCGCGAACGAAGGCTTTCATGCGAACAACGAAACCTTCCTCCTCCACGAGGTTTCGACAAATCTGCCGATTTACCGCTCCGATACAGGCCCGACCGATTTCCATCTTCACCTGCCGCCCGGCGGCTACCAACTCGTGCTGGTCACGTCGGGCGTGTTCACCTTCGATTACGATGGCCGATTTTACTACGTCGGTCCCGGTGCGGTGATGCTGCAGAGCGCGATCGTGCATCGCCAGCTGTTTTACACCTGGTCGGGATTGCCCACTGAAGAAAACCTGAAAACGCCACAGACCGTGGTGCCGGATCCGATGTCGATGGGCTATTCCGGCAAATTTCTTGAAGCCTTCATCACCGATCCCACGACCTTCCCCAACCCGACGGTGGTGGATCACGATCACATCAACGAAGAGGAAACGCCACGTGTAGCCTGGAGCCATCCGCTGCATGACCGTCCAGCCGATGCCTGTTTCTGGCTGCAGGATCCGCTGGAATTGGAAGCACTCTACAGGCCGCTGCCGGCAGGCTCACCGATCAAATCCGCCGGGCCTGTTTTCGTGCGCGATATCGGAATCGAGGTTCCGAGCGGTCGCCTTACGACTGGACATATCATCGCGACCGATCCGCGTGGCCAGTCGCTGTTGCCGAAGAGCGCCTCCGCAGCGGCGGACACCGCCTTTCTTGGGAAGGGCGAGGTTGTGATCTATCGCGTCATTCGCGGCATAGCCGAATTCACGAACAGCGCGGGGGAAAATTTTGAGCTTGCGACCGGCGATACGGTTACGGCCGGCAAGAACACGATAGATCTGGTGGGGCTGGGCGAAAATACCCAGATCCTCCGACTGGGCTTGCTGAAAGGCATGGAGAATCTTCGCAGCTGGACGCCGACTCAGCGCGACGAAATTGACGGCCTGGCTGGTCAAATCATTACCCGGAAGGACGTTCGTCCGTTGCGTAACGAAGGCAAGCCGGTCGGGTATTTGTACGAGTAAGCTGACAAAGTGCATTCGCCTTTGTTTTCAGGCCAGACTTCGCGCCGCCGCCCGCCCCGGTAATACCTGTTGCGCAGGTCGTCGGGTTGGCAAGCGTGATCCACTTTGCCATAACATGGCGCAACGAAATGTTGCGCGTGCGGGGTCGAGCCTAAAATCCGCCTGCAGCCAAAAAGCCGGGAGGATTTCATGGCCAATATCCGCGTTCTCGCCACCGATCTGGAGTTTCCGGAAGGCCCGGTGGTGATGCCCGACGGCTCGGTGGTGCTGGTCGAAATCCGCGGCAAACGGCTGACGCGGATCTATCCTGACGGCCGCAAGGAGGTGGTTGCCGAAATCCCCGGCGGCCCCAATGGCGCGGCGCTCGGCCCTGATGGCAAGATGTACGTCTGCAACAATGGCGGCTTCAGCTGGATTCCCACCGGCAAGATGATCATGCCGGGGCCGCAGCCCGATGACTATCAGGGCGGTTCGATCCAGCGCGTCGATATGCAAAGCGGCAAGGTCGAGACGGTCGTCACCAAATGCGGCGAACATGCGCTGCGGGGGCCGAACGACCTGGTGTTCGACAAGCACGGCGGGCTGTGGTTCTCCGAGCTCGGCAAGCGCCGCGCCCGCGAGATGGATGTCGGTGGGATATACTATCTCAAGCCCGGCATGAAGGAGATCGTCGAAGTCGTGCATGGCGTGCTGCCGGCCAACGGCATCGGCCTCTCGCCCGACGAAAACACCGTCTACATCGCGGAGACGCCGACCGCGCGGCTGTGGGCTTACGATCTTTCCGCGCCTGGCACGCTGAAGCCGCGCGACGTCATCTACCGCGGCGAGCGCGGCAAGCCGATCGCGGGCCTCGGCGGCTATCAGATGTTCGACTCGATGGCGGTAGAAGCAAACGGGAATGTCTGCGTGGCGACGCTGATTTCGGGCTGCATCTCGGTGATCGCGCCCGACGGCACGCTGGTCGAGCAGGTGCCGACCGGCGACCGCGTCACCACCAACATCGCGTTCGGCGGGCCGGAACTGAAGACGGCCTACATCACGCTGTCGGGCAAGGGCGAACTGATCGCGATGGACTGGGCCCGGCCGGGGCTGGCGCTGAATTTTTTGAACAAGTGAGCGGAATACGATAATCATCCACGTCATTGCGAGCGAAGCGAAGCAATCCATGCCGCCCGCGAGGAAGTATGGATTGCTTCGTCGCTTCGCTCCCTTGCGCAAACGCTTCGCGTTTGTCGCAGGCAATGACGACGTGAGAACGGAGTTTACCGAATGGCCTTCCTCGAACCGGTTACCCTCCAGGGCGCGCATGCGCGGCTGGAGCCGCTGTCGCAGGATCAATGCGACGGGCTGACGGAAGCCGTGCGGGACGGGGAGCTGTGGAAGCTCTGGTACACCTTCATTCCGAAAGCGGAAGACATGCGCAAGGAAATCGACCGCCGGCTCGGCCTGTTCGCGGCGGGCTCGATGCTGCCGTTCACGGTGTACGATGCCGACGGCAAGATCGCGGGCATGACGACCTACATGAACGTCGATGCCGCCAACCGCCGGGTCGAGATCGGCTCGACCTGGTACGCCAAGCGCGTGCAGCGCAGCGCGCTCAACACGCAGTGCAAATTGCTGCTGCTGACGCATGCCTTCGAGCAGCTCGATTGCATTGCGGTAGAGTTCCGCACGCATTTCTTCAATCACCAGAGCCGGCGCGGCATCGAGCGTCTGGGCGCCAAGCAGGATGGCATTCTGCGCAACCACCAGATCGCGCCGAACGGCACGTTGCGCGACACCGTGGTTTACAGCATCATCGCCAGCGAATGGCCGACGGCGAAGGCGCATCTCAACTATCAACTCAACGAAAAGACGCGGTGACGTCCACGCCGCGCTAGAAACGATACGATGGAAACGTTCGATTACGTGATTATCGGCGCGGGCTCCGCAGGAAGCGTGCTCGCCAACCGGCTCAGCGAAGATCCGGCGACCCGCGTCTGTGTGCTCGAAGCGGGGCCGAGCGACTGGCATCCTTACATCCATCTGCCCGCCGGCTTCATCAAGACGTTCCACATGAAGAGCGTCAACTGGGCCTATCAGCAGGAGGTTGGACCGTGGACCGGCGGGCGCAGCATCTACGCGCCGCGCGGCAAGACGCTGGGCGGATCGTCATCGATCAACGGTCATATCTACAACCGCGGCCAGCGCCAGGATTTCGACACCTGGGCGCAGCTCGGCAATCGCGGCTGGGGCTATCCGGACATTCTGCCCTATTTCAAGCGGCTGGAGCGGCGCGTCGGCGAGGGTGACGAGACCTATCGCGGGCGCGACGGCAATCTCACTGTCACCACCATGGACTGGCAGGATCCGCTGTGCGAGGCCTTCATGGCCGGCGCCATGAGCCTCGGCATCCCGAGAAACCACGACTACAACGGCGCGATCCAGGAGGGCGTGTCCTACGCCCAGCGCACGATTCAAAACGGCCTGCGGGTCAGCGCGGCCACCGCGTTCCTGCATCCGGCGCGGAAGCGCGGGCAATGTCGACGTGCGGACGCACGCGCACGTCACCAACATCATCTTCGAAGGCAAGCGCGCGGTCGGCGTGCGCTACATCAAGGGCGGCAAAGGCGGCACGCCGGTCGAGGTGCGCGCCAGCAAGGAAGTGATCCTTTCCGGCGGCACGTATAATTCACCGCAGGTGCTGCAATTGTCCGGCGTCGGTTCGCCGGAGCTGTTGGGATCGCTCGGCATCGAGGTGCGTCACGCGCTGCCGGGCGTCGGCGAGGGCCTGCAGGATCACTACGCGCCGCGTTCGGTCGCGCGCGTCAAGAACATCCGGACCATCAATGAACTGCGGCGCGGCCTGAGCCTCTGGGTCGAGGCGCTGAAATGGGCCACCACACGGCGCGGCCTGCTCTCGCTGTCGCCGACCATGGTCTATTGCTTCTGGCATTCCGGCGAGACCACCGAAAGCTCCGACCTGCAGCTGACGTTTACGCCGGCAAGCTACAAGGAAGGCGTGCAGGGCCAGCTCGAGGACGAGCCGGGCATGACCATCGCCTCGTGGCAGCAGCGGCCGGAGAGCCGCGGCTATGTCCGCATCCGCTCGGCCGATCCGTTTGCGCCGCCGGTCATCCAGACCAATTATCTGGTCGAGGAGCTGGATCGTCGCGTCGTCGTCGCCGGCATGAAACTGGCGCGCCGGCTGCTGTCGTCGTCGCCGCTCGCGCCGTATTACGCCTATGAGGATTTTCCCGGACCGAAAGTGCAGAGCGACGACGAATTCCTCGCCGCCGCAACCGAACGCGGCACCACCACGTTCCATCCCGGCTGCACCTGTCGGATGGGACCGGCGGACGCCAAATGGGCCGTGGTCGACGACCAGTTGCGTGTGCACGGGCTGCAGGGATTGCGCGTGGTCGACGCCTCGATCATGCCGCGCATGATCTCGGCCAATCTCAACGCCTCGACGCTGATGATTGCCGACAAGGCCTCGGATATGATCCGCGGCAAGACCGCACCGGAGGCGGTCCGGTTTCCCGTGCAGGCCTAGGGGCGTCTGACATGTCTGAATACCGGTTCGATCAGGATGCCTGGCTGAGCCGAATCGGATACCGCGGATCTCGCACGCCGACCCTTGAAACGCTGCGCGGGTTGGTCGAGGCCCACTCCGCGGCAATTTCCTACGAGAGTATCGATGTGCTGCTGGACCGGCCACCGAAGCTTGATCTGGCCTCGTTGCAGCAAAAGATGATCGGAAATCTCCGCGGCGGCTATTGCTTCGAGCAGAACATGCTGTTCCGCGGCGGCTTGCTGTCGTTGGGCTTTGATGTCACGAGCCTGCAGGCCCGTGTGGTGCGTGGGCTCGCGATCGATGCGCCGCGTCCGATGCTGCACATGGTGCTGCAGGTCAATCTGCCGGAGGGGCCGTATCTCGCCGATGTCGGATTCGGCAATGTCGCGCCCACGGCGCCGCTGCGATTGTCGGCCGATGTGGAGCAGGATACGCCCCATGAAGTGATGCGCTTCATTCGGATGGGTGATGAACTGACCCTGCAGTCCCGAGTGGGCGACCGCTGGGAGCATATCTACCGCGTCGTGCTGCTGCCGCGCCTCGATGCTGAATACGAGATGTGCAACTGGTTTACGGCAAGTCATCCCAACAGTCTCCACCGCAACAACCTGATCGCGGCGCGTCCCGGGCCCAACCGGACCCGGATCACCCTGTTCAATGCCAGGCTGAATATCCGCCATGCAACAGGCGAGGTGGAACGGCGGACGCTTGCAGACGAGAGCGAGTATCGCGATGTGCTCACCGATACATTCGGATTGAAGCTCTCTGCCGACGAGCTTGCGACTGCGCTCGATACCGTCGCGCGGAAGGGAACACAGGGCGCGCCGCATCCATTTTTGCCTAAAGCGCGATGAGGTTTGGATGAATGTCATCGCGCTTTAGGTCTTTGTTTGAGCATGATCTTTTCGGAAAACCGCTGCACACTTTTCCGGATCATGCTCTAGGCGGCCTCTGGCCGGTACAGCGTGTCGATTGTAACAACACCGATCGCGCGCGATACGCAGGGGCAGATCTTGCGATTATCCTGCTTCTGCTGATCGCTGAAGAAGACGTCGCGGTGGTCGATCTCACCATCGACGGCGATGACATCGACGGCGCAGACACCGCATTCGCCGCGCTGGCAGTCCGATATCACCTCGAAACCGGCACCGTTCAGGGCGTCGAGCATCGAGCTGTTTTGCGGCACCACGAGTTCGGTATTCGTATCCTTCAGCCGCACCCTGAATTCCGTCGTCGGCATCAGGCCGCTGGAGCCGAACGTCTCGTAGCGGAGATCCGCCGGCGACCTGCCGGCATCGTTCCAGGCGCGCCGCGCGGCTTCCAGCATCCGCATCGGCCCGCACATCACGGCGACGGCGTCGTACGGCAGGGCGCGGAAGGTGGCGTCCAGATCGATCCGCGCGCCCTCATTGGAGGCGTGTACGATTAGCCGGTCACCAAGCAGCGCCGTTAGTTCGCCGAGGAAGGCGGCTTCGCTGCGGGACTTCACCGCATAATGCAAGTTCGCTTCGACATTCCTGCGGTGCAGGGCTGCGGCGATGGCTGTGACCGGGGTGATGCCGATGCCGCCTGCGATCAGGCAATAATTGCGCCTGCTCCAGTCGATTTCGAGTAGCGACGTCGGATTTGAGGTTTCGATCCGCGCACCCGGTTGCAAATTCCACATGCCGCGCGATCCGCCGCGGCCGTCCGACGCCAGCCGCACGGCAATGCGATAGGTGTCGGGATCGCTGTTCTCCACCAGCGAATAGGATCGCCGCGCGGGCTGTCCGTCGATCAGCACGGTGACGCCGATATGGCTGCCGGCCGGGTAGGGCGGCACGTGGCCGTTCTCGGGGCGCAGCCGGAATTCGCGGATTTGCGGCGTGACGTCGCGGATCGCTTCGACGGTGCACCAGCTCCATTGCTCGGTAAAACGCATGGCGATCCCTATTCGGCTGATGATTTGAGCAGGGCGAGCGCAGGCAGCAAATCGAGATGCGTGCGATTTCGGATCGCCAGCCGCAGGTTGCGCGCGGCGAGGCGGGAATGCTCGCGCATCACGGCTTCGGCGCGGGCGCCTTCGCGGTTCTCGATCGCGTCGACCACGATGCGGTGATGATCCTGCGCGAGCAGCAGGATCTGGTGCGCCTCCGGCAGCGCCGACTGCGCCATCACGAACGCGCTGGGGGAAGCGAACGGCAGCGCCGAGACGCGGTCGATTTCCCGGATCAGTGGCGCGCTCGCGGACAATTCGTTGAGCAGCGCATGAAAGCGCGCGTTCATGGTGACATAGGCGGAAAAGGCTTCGACCGAAATCGGATCCTGCCGGACCAACTGGTCGAGATCGGCGAGGCACTCCTTCAGCGGCTCGAGGCTGCGCGCACTGGCGCCGCGCTCGGCTGCAAAACGTGCGGCGAGTCCCTCCAGCGTGCCGCGCAGTTCGATCGAATCCAGAATATCGCGCTCGGTGAACGCCTTCACCATGAAGCCGCCGGAAGGGATCGCTTGCAGCAGCCCTTCGTCCTCCAGCCGCACCAGCGCCAGCCGCACCGGCGTCCGCGATACGCCCGTGACATCGACCGCCTGCAGTTCGGAGATGCGCTCGCCCGGGCGCAGCCGCCCCGACAGGATCATGTCGCGCAGCGCGAGTTGCGCGCGCACGGTCTGCGAGACGGAGCGCTCAGAATCGCGTTCGCTCATGGCCTCACTCCGCAGCCTGCGCGCTCGAGAGCGCAGTCTCGCGCGCGATCATGCGGTCGATCACGCGCCGCGCCCACATTGCGCCAGCGTCGATATTGAGGTTGTAGAAGACGCGGTCCGGATTCTCGTCCATCGCGCGCTGTTGCGCTTCGAGGATGAGTTCGTCCTCGCGGAAGATGTTGGACACGCCTTCGCGGATATCGGTGGTCAGCTTCTGCTCGGTCGTTCGGTAATTGCGGACGAAGGCCCAGAAATAGTGGCAGGTAGTGTCGGTCTCCGGCGTCATGGTGTTGAGCACAAAACCGTTGACGCCGTGCGAGCGGTCGCCCTCCGGGGCGCCGGTGCCGGCAGGCGCCACGCCGACATCGATGTTGACGGTGCCGGGGGCCTGGAAGTGGATGATCTGCCAGCGGTCGACCGGGCCCGGCTTCTGCAGTTGCGCCGCCCAGAACGGCGGCGGCTCGATGCCGCGCATCCAGCGCGTCACGGTCACGGTCTTGTCGCCATGGGTGACATCGAACGGTGCTTCGGCGACGTGATCGTTGCCGATGCTGCTGCCATGCACGAAGGTTTCGTGGGTGAGGTCCATCAGGTTGTCGACCACGAGGCGATAATCGCACTTCACGTGAATGGTCTTGCCGTCGCCGGCCCACGCGGGATCGTCGTTCCAGTGCATGTCAGGCACCAGCGCAGGGTCAGCCAGCGCCGGATCGCCCATCCACAGCCAGATGAAGCGATGGCGCTCGACCACGGGGTAGGAGCGCACGCAGGCCGAGGGGTTGATGGTTTCCTGCGAGGGCATGTATGTGCAGCGGCCCTGCGCGTTGTATTTCAGCCCGTGATAGCCGCAGACGACCACGTCGCCGTCGAGCCGCCCCTTGGACAGCGGCACCAGCCGGTGCCAGCAGGCGTCCTCCAGCGCGCAGACCCGGCCATTGGACTGGCGATACATCACGACATGCTTGCCGCAGATCGTGCGGGGAAACAGCGCGTGCTTGAGATCGACGTCCCAGGCGGCGGCGTACCAGGCGTTGAGCGGGAACGATGACGGCATGGCTGCACTCCCTGCTTGAGCGCTGGATGTATACATCATGTCCGAATAAATAGCAATATTTGGCAATATAACGGTTTTAAAATACCATATAATGTATACTGAAAATCTGTGAACTAGCTCATTTCGCCGGCTCCGGTTTCCCGTCACGATACGTTGTCGAAGCAAATGACCGCTGCCCTCGCCAGAACAACGGTCGACGAAAGTTGCAGCGTCGATCCAAGCCCATCATGACCAATGGGAGGCAACCGTGACGATGTTCCCGCAGACGTGTCGTGGTTCAACCTGGACCGCTGATCGCTCGGCTTCCGGAAGGACCAGCTGCCGCAGCGCGTGGCGGCTGGGCGCACTCGTGGGTCTTGCAGCTTTCGTGATGGTTCTTGTCGCACCGATCTCAGCGAGTGCCGATTGGCCCGAGCGGCAGGTCAAGCTGATCGTCACGTTTCCGCCCGGAAGCGCCAACGATGCCGCGGCCCGAATATTCGCCGATGCGCTTGGCAAGAAATGGGGCAAGCCCGTCGTCGTGGAGGATCGGCCCGGCGCCGAGGGTACGATCGGCGTCGCTGCGTTCGTGGCAAGCCAGGACGATCATACGTTGTTGTACAGCGTGGCCGGCTCGATCACCGTCGCGCCACAGCTGGTCGAGAAGCTGCCATACGACGCCAACCGCGATCTCGTCCCGATTTCCGCCACGACGGCGATCGTTTTGATGCTCACGGTCAGCAACCAGCTATCCGTGAATAGCATCCCGGAGCTGATCGAGACGTTGCGGGCGAGCCCTGGGAAATATGCCTGGACTTCGGGACCGACGTTGCCGCGGTATATATTTTCCGCATTCCTGAAACAGCACGATCTGAAGATGAATTTCGTCAGTTATCGCGACGCCTCCCAGCCCCAGGCTGATCTGGGTGAAGGCAGGATCCAGGCTCTTTTGACCTCATTGACGGCTCGTCCTCGCCCGTTCAGGCCGGAAAGGCGCGCTTTCTGGCCGTCGCCAATCCAAGCCGCGCCGCCACGCTGCCCGACATCAAGACCGCTCGCGAACTCGGTTATCCCGAGCTCGAAATCGAGGGGCTGGCGGGAATTTTTGGCGGCAAGACCTTACCCGAAGTGCTGAGAAACCGAATTGCTGCGGACGTTGCCGCGATCTGTGGGGACGCCGATGTTCGCCGCAAACTGGAGGCAGGCGGGCATAATGTATTGAGCGGCACGACGGAGGAACTGAAGGCAGGGATCGAAAAGCAGCGATCCGCAATGAACGAGCTCGCCAGGATAATCGATATCCGGAATCCGCAATAACTGGGTGAGGGGAGACACGATGGCATCGCAAGTATCGGTCCTCAAGCTTTTCGATCTGGTTCAGTCGCACCGCGTGACCGCAGTAATTTATGTGGCGGTCAGACTCGGTATTGCCGAGCTGTTGCGGGGTGGACCGCAGACGCTCGGCCAACTCGCAAAGGCAACCGGTGCGCATGAACGATCGCTCGGACGCCTGCTGACCGTGCTTTCCACCATCGGCATATGCGAAAGGACAGGCCAAGGTTCTTACGCATTGACGGAGGTGGGTGCCGGCCTCGACGGCGAAGCGGAGCAATCATTCAAGGGCTGGGCGATCTTTGAAGCCGAAATGCTCTCGAAGCGCTGGAGCGGAATGCTTGAATCTGTCATGACCGGCAAGACAGCGGCGGAATTGCAAGGCCTCGCCGACAGTTTCGAACTGATGGGCCGAACACCGGAGAACGTCGCCAAGTTCAACGCTGCGATGACGGAGCTTACGCGGCTGGTGATGCCGGATATCCTTCGCGCCTACGATTTCAGCGGGATATCACACCTGATGGACGTCGGCGGCGGATCCGGCGAATTGCTCGGCGCCATCGCGCAGCAAAACCGGAAGCTGCGCGGTACCGTTTTCGATCTTCCGAGGTGCGCCGAGGCCGCTGGCAAACATCTTCGGCAGATTGGAGTCAGCGATCGCGTCGAATTCGTCGCAGGTGATTTCTTCAAATCCGTTCCGGCGGTCGCTGACGCGATCATTCTCAAGAGCATAATCCATGACTGGAATGATGCGCGAAGCATCTCGATCCTGCGCAACTGTCATCAGTCGCTGGCGGCTGGCGGCAAGTTGCTGTTGGTCGAACGACTGATGCCGGAATCGCCGGGCATGGCCGACGAAGACAAGGCGCATGCGATGAGCGATCTGAACATGATGCGCGGTCCCGGCGGCAGCGAGCGCACCACGAGGCAATACCGCGAATTGCTCGAACAAAGCGGCTTCGCACTGGCTGCGGTTCATCCGGCCGGCCGCTTCAATGTGATCGAGGCGCGTCCTGCTTAGGAAATGCCGGGTGAGGGGATGCAACGCTCACCCGGCGTCAGGCCTCAGCCGTAGACGAACGCCTTGTCCTTCAGGTCGATGTTCCGGAATTCGTCCTTCTCCGCCCAGTAGTCCTGGTTGTGCTGCCATTCCGGCTTGTCGCCGCGCTTGGGCAGCAAGTGCATGCCGCGCATCATGTAGCCGGGATTGAAATTCTCCGCGTCGATCCAGGGCAGCAGCGGCATGTTGTGGTCTTCGGGCCGCAGCTGCGGCGTGACTTTCTTCGCGCCGGTCTCCTTCATGTGCGTGAGCAGCCGGCAGACGAAGTCGGCGACGAGATCGACGCGCAGCGTCCAGCTCGCGCGGAAATAGCCGAACACCCATACGAGATTGGGCACACCGGTGAACATCATGCCGCGATAGGTGACGGTGTCGGCGAAATCGAGCTTGTTGCCGTCGACGGCGAAGTCGATGTCGCCATTGGCCGAGAGATGGAAGCCGGTCGCGGTGACGATGATGTCGGCTTCCAACTCCTTGCCGGATTTCAACAGGATACCTTTCTCCGTGAAACGGTCGATCTCGTCGGTGACGACCGAGGCCTTGCCGGACTTGATGCCCTGGAACAGGTCGCCGTCGGGAATGAAGGCGATGCGCTGCCGCCACGGCCGGTACTTTGGCGTGAAGTGGGTCGCGATGTCGTAATCCTTGCCGAGATAGGCCTCGACCGCGGAAAGCAGATCCTTCTTGGCCGCTTCCGGCTCCTCAAAGGTCTTGCGGGTGAAGGCGTCCTGGTCGAACAGGATTTTCCGCCGCGTGATTTCGTGGATCCACTTTTCGTCGACCTGCAACTGGCGCAGCTGCTCGGCGATTTCGATCGCGTTGCGCCCGGTGCGGAAATAGGTCGGTGAGCGCTGCAGCATGGTGACATGCGCGCAATCGTTGGCCATGGCCGGGATCAGCGTCGCCGCGGTGGCGCCGGAGCCGATCACGATGACGCGCTTGTTCTTGTAGTCGAGATCTTCTGGCCATTTCTGCGGATGGACGATCGGGCCCTTGAATTTGGCCATATCCTTCCACTCCGGCGTATAGCCCTCGGTGTGGCGGTAATAGCCCTGGCACATCCAGAAGAAATTGGTGGTGAAGCGAAGGTTTTCGCCGGTGTCGGTGCGCGTGGCCTCGATGGTCCAGAGGTTTTCCTCGCTCGACCATTTCGCCGAGGTGATGGTGTGCTGGTAGCGGATGTGCCGGGAAAGGTCGTTCTCCTCGATCACGTCGCCCATGTATTTCAGGATTTCCGCGGCGCTGGCGATCGGCGCCGACGTCCACGGCTTGAAGCGGTAGCCGAAGGTGTGCAGGTCGCTGTCGGAGCGGATGCCTGGATAGCGGTGGGTGGTCCAGGTGCCGCCAAAGGTTTTCTGGGTTTCCAGCGCCACGAACGTCGTTCCCGGACATTGCGTGGTGAGGTGATAGGCCGCGCCGACGCCGGAGATGCCGGCCCCCGCGATCAGAACATCGAAATGCTCGGTGGCCCCGGGTGAGGTCTTGTCGATCTGCGTTTGAACGTTCATCTTCCCTGTTCTTTTTTGCTTGTCGCGATTTGCGAAACGAAACGCCAGAACTTTAGGTTCTGGCGCTGGAAGTCGTTAGCGAATTATACTTCGCGTCGGCTGAGGAAGGCGAGCCGCTCGAACAGGTGCACATCCTGTTCGTTCTTGAGCAGCGCGCCGTGCAGCGGCGGGATCAGCTTGCGCGGATCGCGCTCCCTGAGCATTTCCGGGGTGATGTCCTCGTTCAGCAGAAGCTTGAGCCAGTCGAGCAGTTCCGACGTCGAGGGCTTCTTCTTCAGGCCGGGTACTTCGCGAACCTCGAAGAAGATGCGCAGCGCTTCTTCCACCAGGCGCTTCTTGATGCCGGGGAAGTGCACGTCGACGATCCGGTTCATGGTGTCGGGGTCGGGGAACTTGATGTAGTGGAAGAAGCAGCGGCGCAGGAAGGCGTCCGGCAATTCCTTTTCGTTGTTCGAGGTGATCATCACGATCGGGCGCAGGCTCGCCTTGATGTTCTCGCCGGTCTCGTAGACGAAGAACTCCATCCGATCGAGTTCGAGCAGCAGGTCGTTGGGGAATTCGATGTCAGCCTTGTCGATCTCGTCGATCAGGAGCACCGGGCGCTTGTCGTGGGTGAAGGCTTCCCACAATTTGCCGCGCTTGATGTAATTTGAGATATCCGAAACCCTGCTGTCGCCGAGCTGGCTGTCGCGCAGGCGCGAGACCGCGTCGTATTCGTACAGGCCCTGCTGCGCCTTGGTGGTGGACTTGATGTGCCAGGTCAGCAGCGGCGCGCCGAGCGCCTTCGCGACTTCCTCCGCCAGCACCGTCTTGCCGGTGCCGGGCTCGCCCTTGATCAGCAGCGGGCGCTCGAGCACGATCGAGGCGTTGACGGCGACCTTGAGGTCGTCGGTGGCGACATAGTCCTTGGTGCCGGTAAATTTCATCTCGCTGTTTGCCTTGTTGCTCGTTCTTGTTGCGCGTTCTTGAGCCGCTCGCGGCCTGAACAGTAAACGACCGCCGGTTCGGCGGTCGCGATTGGAGTTAATGCGCTTTCATCAGCGTCTGATCAGCGACAGGATGACCAGGATGATCACGGCGCCGATGGTGGCGTTGATGATATCCCGAACCCAGCCCGCGCCGAGGTGAACGCCCAGTTGCGGCAGCAGCCAGCTCGCCAGCAGCGCGCCGATGATGCCGACCACGATGTTGCCGATCAGGCCAAAACCTGCGCCGCGTACGATCAACCCGGCAAGCCAGCCCGCGATTCCGCCAATGATCAGTGCGGCAATGATACCCATTGAAATTTCCCCTGCCGGAATAAGCGCTTTATGTGTCAATTGTAATTGAAAAACCCACCCGGTCTAGGCCTGACAGCTATGCACTGGCCTCTCGTGTGAGCTGGCCCTTGACGTCCGCGGCCCGGCGGGCAATCTGTAGTCCATGTTCCTGCAATTCTTCACATCGCTGCGCGACGCGCAGGTCCCCGTGACTCTACGGGAATATTTGACGCTGATGGAGGCGCTGGACGCCGACCTCGCCGATCAGACCGTGGAGAATTTTTATTACCTCTCCCGCGCCGCCCTGGTGAAGGACGAGCGCAACCTCGACAAGTTCGATCGCGTCTTCGGCAGCGTGTTCAAGGGGCTGGAAAGCCTGCTGGACGCGATGGAGAAGGCGGACATTCCCGCCGAATGGCTGAAGAAGCTTGCGGAAAAATACCTCACCGAGGAAGAGAAGAAGCAGATCGAGGCGATGGGCTGGGACAAGCTCATGGAGACGCTTCGTCAGCGCCTGAAGGAACAGCAGGGCCGCCATCAGGGCGGCAACAAGTGGATCGGCACCGCCGGCACCTCGCCGTTCGGCGCCCACGGCTACAATCCAGAAGGCGTGCGGATCGGGCAGGAAAAGAACCGCAACAACCGCGCCGTGAAGGTGTGGGACAAGCGCGAGTTCAAGGATCTCGACGGCAATGTCGAGCTCGGCATCCGCAACATCAAGATCGCGCTGCGCCGGTTGCGCAAGTTCGCCCGCACCGGTGCGCCCGACGAACTCGATCTCGACACCACCATCAAGGAGACCGCCAACCACGGCTATCTCGACGTTGTTATGCGGCCCGAGCGCCGCAACGCGGTCAAGGTGCTGGTGTTCTTCGACATCGGCGGCTCGATGGATTCCCACATCGAGCAGGTCGAGGAGCTGTTCTCGGCGGCGAAGTCCGAATTCAAGCACATGGAGTATTTCTACTTCCACAACTGCCTGTATGAAGGCGTCTGGAAGCAGAACAAGCGCCGCTTCACCGATCGGACGCCGACCTGGGACGTGCTGCACAAATATCCGCACGACTACAAGGTGGTGTTCGTCGGCGATGCCTCGATGTCGCCTTACGAGATCATGGTGCCCGGCGGCTCGGTCGAACACGTCAACGAGGAGGCCGGCTCGGTCTGGCTGGACCGCATCACGCGCACCTATCCGCATTCGGTGTGGCTCAATCCGGTGGCGCAGAAGCACTGGGACTACTCGGAATCCACCACCATCATCCGCCGGCTGTTTTCGGAGCGGATGTATCCGATCACGATCGAAGGCCTCGAAGGCGCGATGAAGGAATTGGTGCGGTAAGCACGGTCGCCGTCATTCCGGGGCGATGCGAAGCATCGAACCCGGAATCTCGAGCGAGTGAAACAATCTCTGAGATTCCGGGTTCACGCTTTGCGCGCCCCGGAATGACGGCAAAGAAAAGCGAAAGGTGCAATCAATGCCCCAGACCATCCACACGCGGCATCAAGGCCCTGATCGACGAAGCCAACGCCGCGATCGAAACCGTCAGCGCGGCTGACGCCATCAAGGCCGCGCAAAACCCCGACATCGTCATCGTCGACATCCGCGATCCCCGCGAGATCGAGCGCGACGGCAAGATTCCCGGCGCCTTCTCCTGCACCCGCGGCATGCTGGAATTCTGGATCGACCCGCAAAGCCCCTACGCCAAGCCGATCTTCCAGGAAGACAAGAAGTTCATCTTCCACTGCGCCGGCGGCCTGCGCTCGGCGCTCGCGGCCAAGACCGCGCAGGACATGGGCCTGAAGCCGGTCGCGCACATGGGCGGCGGTTTCGCCGCCTGGCGCGACGCCGGCGGCCCGATCGAGAAGTGGGAGCCGAAGAAGAAGGGGTGAAGACTCGTCACACGCGGGCTTGACCCGCGTGTCCATCAAAAAATGAATCCGCCGAAGAGGATGGATTGCCGGGTCAAGCCCGGCAATGACGATCTGAAATATCCGGAGAGTGAACTGATGCCCGCCACCAATGATCCGCTTGTATCCACCGAATGGCTCGCCGCGCACTTGAACGATCCGAACGTCAAGGTCATCGACGCGTCGTTCAAGATGCCGGGTGTGCTGCCGCTGCCGAAAGACGACTATCTCGCGTCGCATATCCCCGGCGCCGTGTTCTTCGACGTCGACGCGGTGTCGGACCATTCCAGCCCGCTGCCGCATATGTTCCCGTCAGCCGTACAGTTCGGGCGCGATGTCGGCGGGCTCGGGATCGGCAATGACGATACGGTCGTGCTCTACGATTCCGGCGGCTGGGTCGCGGCGCCCCGGGCGTGGTGGATGTTCCTGTCCTTTGGCCACACGAACGTGCGCATACTCAATGGCGGCCTAAAAAAGTGGGGCGCGGAAGGCCGCAAGGTCGAGAAGGGTGAGGTGGCGCCGAAGTCCGCGACGTTCAAGGCAGCGTTCGATGCGCGGCGTACGCGCAGCATGCAGCAGCTGATCGAAAATCTCGCAAGCCGGGCCGAGCAGGTGATCGATGCCCGCGCCAACGAACGCTATCAGGGCAAGGTGGCCGAGCCGCGGGCGGGCCTTCGCTCCGGCCATATTCCGGGCAGTCTCAGCCTGCCCTACAACAACCTGTTCGATGCCGCGACCGGCACGATGAAATCGACAGACGAGTTGCGGGCCGCGTTTCTCGGCGCCGGCGTGAAGCTCGATGCGCCCATCGTGACCAGTTGCGGCTCCGGCGTCAGCGCCGCGGTGCTGACGCTTGCGCTCTATCGTCTCGGCGTCGAGAACCCGGCGCTCTATGATGGCTCGTGGACGGAGTGGGGCGCGGCGGACGGGCCGCCGGTCGCGACCGGTCCGGCCTGACCTCAATCCGGTGGTTACCGCGTGAAGCGGAGAAGCGGCGTCGTCGGTGCCGGTGCCGGCAGGACCGGGTTGATTTGTTGCTGCTGGACCAGCGCGGCTTCGCGCGCCAGCCGCGCGCGGCGCGCGAACTCGATCCGCCGCCGCTCCCGGGCACGCCGCAATGCCCGCTTCCTGACGGCGCTGCGGTCCGGATTCGCCGATGTTCTTTCGTCGACGATAACGGCGGGGCCGCCGAGCGTGGCGATCCGGGTCGCTGCGGCATTGCCTTCAAGCGGAAGCAGATCTGGCGCCGGGACTGCCGGAGCCGAGCCGCTTGCAGCCGGAAGCGCCGATGTTTCCGCAATCGCAGCGACGACTTCAACATCGGCAACGGGCACCTCGGTTCCGACCGGACCGGACGGTGTCCCCGTCGTGGCTTCGGTCGCCGGGGCGGGCTGTCTCTCTTCCATGCTCAGGGCAGCCACCCTCTCGGGTTCTGCCGGCCTCTCGTCCGCAGCCGTCCCGGCCTGCGCCGCGATTTCCGGAACTGCGGCGGAACGATCATCGTCCCGCGGCTTTTCGGCCGCGGGCAGTTCGACGCGCAGCAGGGCCAGGCTTGGCATCGGGTCGTCGTTCAGCCTTGCGAAAACCGGCTCGGGGGGCGCCCGTCGCGACGGCAGGTTGGCAAATTCCTCATGTGCGGCGCGCAACAAAGCGGCGGCGCCAAGCCCGAACACCAGGATCGACATTGAAAGGACGATCGCTGTGAACAGGAAGCGAAAACCGGGGAGCATGGACGCGAGTTCCGCCTTGCTATGAGTCTGCAGGGCTATTGATGCCAAGGGAACGCGGTGACCACAGTTTGACCGATTCGCATGTTCGCACGTGGCGAATCAGGCTGAATTGAGAGTATCTCAGCGCCTGTTTGCTTTTTGTTACAAAATCTGCGGTTCAACGCCGCTCCTCGCCAGGTAGGATGGCGATTTCCGGTAAGATGATGCATCTCTGCCGCAGGCTCACGGGTGATCACAAATGGCCGGATCGGGCCGAATTTCGGTGCTTTGTCTTGAATGTGCCGCTATCTTCCGTCATCTCGCGTTAACGGTCCGGTGGGGCTTGGGGTCTATACAAAGGCGATGATGATTAACCGCATTCTGACGATTTGTGCCGCCGTTGCCGCTGGCATGGCGGGAGCTTCGTTCGCTCATGCGCAGCAGGGCTATCCGCTGGCGCCCGGCCCGGCCTATTCGGCAGCTCCGGGACCGTATGTGCAAGGGGGCTATCAAGGCGGCTATGCGGTCGATGAACGCCGCGGCCCCGGCGCCGCCGATTTCGATGGATTGGACGATGACGATGGGCCGAACGCGCAGAGTTCGACCGCGCTGCCACCGCCCGGTCCGGTGTTGTCGCCCGCCGATCCGCGCTATGGCCGTCCGGCCGGTGCTCCGGTCTATTCGGATCGCGGCGCGCCGATGCCCACGGGCCCAATTCTTTCTCCCGACGACCCGCGCTATGGCCGTCCAGCCGGCGCGCCGGTCTATTCGGACCGCGGCGCACCGATGCCCACGGGACCGGTTCTTTCTCCCGATGATCCGCGATACGGCCGGCCCGCCGGCCCGCCGACGGTGATCTATGGGGACCGTCCCGCCGGTTCGCCGCAACCGATCTATTCAGATCGCAACGACAGTCGTATTCCCGGTGCCGGTATCGTTTATCCGAACGACGATCGCGCTGGCTTGCGTCCGCCGGGAGCCGTCGGCGCCACCGGAGCGCTCCCGCAACCGCAGCAACCCGCCATCGGAGCTGACGGCAGGCCGGTGCAGCTTGCCGCGCTGCCGCCGGAAGAGCAGCCGGATGCTGCGCCTGCGCAGCTGCCGGCCAACCTGCGCCGCCAGGAAGTCAGCTTCCCCACCAAGGAGCCCGCGGGCACCATCGTGGTCGATACGTCCAATACCCATCTCTATTACATACTCGGCGGTGGCCGTGCGATCCGCTACGGCGTCCGCGTCGGCCGCGATGGCTTCACCTGGAACGGTGTGCAGAAGATCAGCCGCAAGGCCGAGTGGCCGGATTGGCATCCGCCGACCGAGATGATCGAGCGTCAGCCCTATCTGCCGCGCTTCATGGCGGGCGGTCCCGGCAATCCGCTCGGCGCGCGCGCAATGTATCTCGGCTCCACCATCTACCGCATTCACGGCACCAACCAGCCCTCGACCATCGGCAAGTTCGTCTCGTCGGGCTGTATCGGCATGCTGAACGAGGATGTCTCGGACCTGTTCGAGCGCACCAAGGTCGGCACCCGCGTGGTGGTGCTGCCCGGCGGTCCACCGCCCGGCACCACGACCGCCTCGGCCGCGCCACCGCCCGGTGGCCGCGCAGGCCCAGCGCCGGCTCAGGCCCAAATGGCGCCCGTTCCCGGTGGGCAGCCGACCGTGGTGCCGCCGTTGCCCGCCCCGGTCACCGTTCGCTGAGCCCAATCGATTTGATTGCTTGAGATCGCCCTCCCGCTTCCAGCGGGAGGGCGATCTCTTTTATGCCAGCCGCTGCTTCGGTTCGCCTTTGAACCAGGCGTCGATGCCCGCAACCATCTGCTGATAGTGATTGCGGAAACTGTCCTCGGTGACGTAGCCGAGGTGCGGCGTCAGCACGATATTGTCGAGCTTGCGGAAGGGGTGGTCGACCGGCAGCGGCTCGACCGCGAACACGTCGATCCCGGCGCCCGCGATCTTCTTCTGGATCAGGGCTTCCAGCAGCGCGCCTTCGTCCACGATCGGCCCGCGCGCCGTATTGACGAGATAGGCGGTCGGTTTCATCCGTGCGAGTTCCGCAGCGCCGACCAGCCCGCGCGAGCGCTGGCTCAGCACCACATGGATGGTGACGATGTCGGCGGTCGCGAACAGATCTTCCTTGGTGGCGTAGGTAACGCCGACTTCCTTGCACTTCTCCGGCGTCAGGTTCGGACTCCAGGCAATGACGTTCATGCCGAAGGCCTGCGCCAGTTTCGAAACCTTGGTGCCGAGCTTGCCGAGGCCGATCACGCCCAGCGTCCGGCCCTCGATCTCCATGCCGACGAATTTCTGCAAGGGTTCGCCGGCATGCATGCGCGCGTTCTCGCGGCCGATATTGCGCGTCAGCTCCAGGATCAGGCCCATGGTCAGGGGCGCGGTGGGATCGCGGCCCCATTGCGTGCCGCACAGCACCACGTTGTGGTCCTTGGCGGCTTCCATATCGATCGCGGCATTGCGCATGCCCGACGTGATCAGGAGCTTCAGATTGGGCAGCGAAGCAAACATCGTGCGCGGAAACGGCGTCCGCTCGCGCATCGCGCAGATGATCTCGAAATCCTTCAAGGCGCTTACGGCCGCCTCGGCGGTCGCAAACGGCTGGTTGAAGACGGTGACGTCGACACGGTCGGAGATCTGGGACCAGTCCGCGACCGTCAGGGCCACGTTGAGATAATCGTCGAGAATTGCACAGCGCAGCCGCGTCATGGGAAAGTCCGTTGGTGGCGAGGAGGACGGCGCAATGGCCGTCGGGGAAGATCGCCATGGTCGCGCGCAATCGGGAACGGCGCAAGCGGACAAATAGCGTTTTCAAGCGAAGTGGTTGCCGGTTCGCATGAAGAAAACGCGTCAAAAAACAGAGCTGCAGGCCTGCCTCAAATAACCGGGAAGCTCACTTCGAACGGCCGGGATGCTTGGCGCGCCAGGCCGGGCCCGGGCCGCGCATATAGTGCAGTTCCGGCCGGTAGGTGCTGAAGGCCTTGGCGATGAACTGGCGCAGGAAGGCGCGAAGTTCTGCGAGGGGCTTTGTCTGTCCGGCGCGGCTGTGCGCCGGGGCGTGAAAGGATGCCGAGCTGATCGTAGCCATGACACGGCCTTTTGTTTTTACTTGCGGCGGCTAGCCGCGTGAAACGCCTTTTTTGGCGCCTGGAACGACTTTTCGCCCGATTCATTAAAAGAAGGTTTCAATTGTACGGATCGCGTCCCCACATGGTTTCAAACCCGTATTCATCCGTGGTGAACGGATGGAAAACGGGTTCCTGCGGTTGCCCTTTCGCGGCTGCGCCGCTACATCAGCGGCAGCAAATTTCCGTAAATTCCAACCGTTTCCAGGGATCGCGATGGCTCGCCAGTTCGTCTATTTCATGCAGGGTTTGACCAAGAGCTACCCGACCCGAAAGGTGCTCGATAACGTCCATCTGTCATTCTACCCCGATGCCAAGATCGGCGTGCTCGGCGTCAACGGCTCCGGCAAGTCGACGCTGCTGCGGATCATGGCCGGCCTCGACAAGGAATATAACGGCGAGGCCTGGGTCGCCGAGGGCGCCCGCGTCGGCTACCTCGAGCAGGAGCCGCAGCTCGATGCTTCCAAGTCGGTTCGCGAGAACGTCATGGAGGGCGTCGCCAAGCAGAAGGCCATCCTCGATCGCTACAACGAACTGGCGATGAACTATTCGGAAGAGACCGCCGACGAGATGACCAAACTGCAGGACGAGATCGAGGCCGCAGGGCTCTGGGATCTCGACAGCAAGGTCGACCAGGCGATGGACGCGCTGCGCTGCCCGCCCGATGATTCCGACGTGACGAAACTTTCGGGCGGCGAGCGCCGCCGCGTCGCGCTGTGCAAGCTGCTGCTCGACCAGCCGGAGCTGTTGCTGCTGGACGAACCGACCAACCATCTCGACGCCGAGTCGGTGTCGTGGCTGGAAGGCCATTTGCGCAACTATCCCGGCGCGATCCTGATCGTGACCCACGACCGCTACTTCCTCGACAACGTCACCAGTTGGATCCTCGAGCTCGACCGCGGCAAGGGCATTCCCTACGAGGGCAATTACTCTTCCTGGCTGGTCCAGAAGCAGAAGCGCCTCGAGCAGGAAGGCCGCGAGGATGCCGCGCACCAGAAGACGCTGGCCCGCGAGCAGGAGTGGATCGCGTCCTCACCCAAAGCGCGTCAGGCCAAGTCCAAGGCGCGCTATCAGCGCTATGAAGATCTGTTGAAACAGGCGAGCGAGAAGCAGGGTCAGACCGCGCAGATCACGATTCCGGTGGCCGAGCGCCTCGGCCAGAACGTCGTCGATTTCGAGGGCCTCAGCAAAGCCTTCGGCGATCGCGTGCTGATCGAGGATCTCACCTTCAAGCTGCCGCCTGGAGGCATCGTCGGCGTGATCGGCCCCAACGGCGCCGGCAAGACCACGCTGTTCCGGATGATCACCAAGCAGGAGACGCCGGACAAGGGCACCATCACCGTCGGCGAAAGCGTGCATCTCGGTTACGTCGACCAGTCGCGCGACAATCTCGACGGCAAGAAGTCGGTATGGGAGGAGATTTCCGGCGGCAACGAACTGATCCTGCTCGGCAAGCGTGAAGTCAATTCGCGCGGCTATTGCTCCTCGTTCAACTTCAAGGGCGCCGACCAGCAGAAGAAGGTCGGCGCGCTGTCAGGCGGCGAGCGCAACCGCGTGCATCTGGCCAAGATGCTGAAGTCCGGCGCCAACGTGCTGCTGCTCGACGAACCGACCAACGACCTCGACGTCGATACGCTGCGCGCGCTGGAAGAGGCGCTGGAGGATTTCGCCGGCTGCGCCGTCATCATCAGCCACGATCGCTGGTTCCTCGACCGCATCGCCACCCACATCCTCGCCTTCGAAGACGACAGCCATGTCGAATGGTTCGAAGGTAACTTCCAGGATTATGAGAAGGACAAGATGCGCCGGCTCGGGCAGGATTCGATCATCCCGCATCGGGTGAAGTACAAGAAGCTGACGCGGTGAGCGAATAGCGGCGTTTGCGTGGTGGCCGCGTCGCTCGACGCTGCGGCCAGTTGTCGCTTCACACGGCAGTGACAGAGTTCGTAGATATAGGCGTCATTTCGCGATCCAATCCTGCAGCGAGCCCGTCCTGATGTCCTTTACGCCCGAAACACCCTTGCCGCCCGAACCTCAGCGGAAGGCATTGCGTCCGATCCCGATGCTGATCTTCAGCTCGCGCTGGCTGCAGCTGCCGCTTTATATCGGCCTGATCATCGCGCAGGGCGTCTATGTGGTGCTGTTTCTGAAGGAGTTGTGGCATCTGTTCGCCCACGCCTTCGATTTCAGCGAGCAGCAGATCATGCTGGCGGTGCTGGGCCTGATCGACGTGGTGATGATCTCCAACCTGCTGGTGATGGTCATCGTCGGCGGCTACGAGACGTTCGTCTCCCGTCTCAATCTGGAAGGACATCCCGATCAGCCGGAATGGCTCAGCCACGTCAACGCCAGCGTGCTCAAGATCAAGCTCGCGATGGCCATCATCGGCATCTCGTCGATCCATCTGTTGCGCACCTTCATCGAGGCCGGAGGATTGGCCTCGGGCAAGAGCGGCTATACCGAAACCGGCGTGATGTGGCAGACCATCATCCACACGGTTTTCATTCTGTCGGCGATCGGCATTGCCTATGTCGACAAGCTGTCGAATGATTCCGCCGAACATGCCAAAGGCGCCGCCTCGCATTGATGGAGTGTTCACAACGCATTGGCGCTGTGGTAGGGTTTTAAAATGGCTGATGCAGATAACATTGTTATCGAACATTTGCGCCCCATCCGTGGCGCGATCGACGATGTTCGCGATGACCTTCGCGAGATAAAGCAACGCGTCGGCAGTCTTGAAAACCAATATGCAAACATGTCGAATCGGCTTGATCGGATGGATGTCCGGATTGAGCGGATCGAGCGGCGTCTCGATCTGACCGACGCGTGAGCGGACCGTTCCGTTTGGGGCGCGGTGCGCCTGTCCTTGGTCTGCTTCTGCTTCTCACGGCTCAATTGCCCGCCCGTGCCGCCGACGCCGCCTTCACCCAGTTCATCGCCTCGTTGTGGCCGGAGGCGCAGGCGGCCGGCGTGTCGCGCGCGACGTTCGACGCCGAGACCCGCGGGCTGGAACCGGATTACAAACTGCCGGATCTGCTGCTGCCGGGCCGACCCGCGACCGGTGCGCCGTCGCAGGCCGAGTTCGTGCAGGTGCCGGCCGATTACGTCAAGGAAGCCTCGATCGCGCGGTTGGCGGGCGAGGGGCAGAAGCTGATGCAGAAGCATCGCGCGGCCCTGAGCGAGATTGAAAAGCGTTTCGGCGTTCCCGGAAGCGTGGTGCTGGCGATCTGGGGCCGGGAGACGGATTACGGCCGCTACCGGCTGCCCTACGACACGCTGCGCGTGGTCGCGACGCAGGCCTATGTCGGCCGGCGCAAAGACCAGTACCGGGGGGAGTTCATCCTCGCGTTGAAGATCCTCGGCGAGGGCGCCGTGGCGCGGAAGGATTTCCGTTCATCCTGGGCCGGCGCGACGGGCCTCACGCAATTCCTGCCGGGCGAATATTACAAGCACGGTATCGACCTCGACGGCGACGGCCGTGTCGACATCTGGAATTCGGTGCCGGATGCACTGGCCTCCGCGGCACAGCAACTCGTCAACAAGGGCTGGCAGCCTGGCGTGCGCTGGGCCTATGAGGTGAAAGCGCCGGCCAATGTCGATTGCACCATGGGCGTGCCCGAGGTGACGAAGCCGATCGCCGAATGGTTGCGCGCGGGCTTCGTGCCGGTGCGCGGGCCAGAAGCTCAGCGCAGTCGAGCAGGCGCAGCCGGCCTCGCTGCTGCAGGTGGAAGGCATCTATGGTCCGGCGTTCCTGACGACGAAGAATTACTTCGTCATCAAGGAGTACAATTTCTCCGACCTGTATGTGCTGTTTGTCGGCCATCTCGCCGACCGCATGATTAGCCCGCAGCCGTTCGCAACGCCATGGACCGCGACGACGCAATTGCGCTCCGCCGACGTTGAGGCGATGCAGCGACATCTGACGCGCATCGGCCTCTACAAGGATAAGCTCGACGGCAAGGCGGGCATGCAGACGCGTGCAGCGCTCGGCACGTATCAAAAGTCCGCCGGCCTCAAGGTCGACTGCTGGCCAAGCGAAGCGGTGCTGCGCGCGATGAGCGCGGGGCGCTGACGGTCCCGTAGCCCGGATGAGCGAAGCGAAATCCGGGGGGCGGTGCCGGCCACATGGAATAGACGTTGGTTTGTCGCCACTGTCCCCGGGGTCGCTTCGCTCGCCCGGGCTACAAGGATGGCGCGTGTCATTCGCCAAGCATATCTTTGAGGAACAGAGGCGATCGGATTCGAGTTGTCAATGACCGCAGGGAGCGCGTTGCTCGTCGATTTCTATCAGCAGCTCCGGCGGTCGTGGTCGATCGAGACCGGCAGCGGCTGGCAGCCTGGTAATCCGGCATCCGGCCAGTGTGGCGTGACCGCGCTCGTCGCTCAGGAAAAGTTCGGCGGCGAAATCCTGAAGACCGATGTCAACGGCGCCTGGCATTTTTACAACCGGATCGACGGACGGCGCGTCGACTTCACGATAAGTCAATTCGACAGCCCGATTGGTTACGACGATGTCCCGAGCAGCCGGGACGAGGCGCTGGGCGATTGCTCCCGTCAGCAATACGAATTGCTGAAGGGCAGGTTGGGCATCGAGTGACGTCCAGCGATTACTGCGATGGATAACGAAGGTCAGCGACCTTGAGCACAGACCGAGACGACAATCGCCCGCCGGTTCTCGCACATTTGCGGTTCGCCGCCGAACGGTCGTCATTTTCGGGGCTCGATCTCGCGGGCGGTTTCGTCAAATTCACCGGACCAATCTCTGGGGCGCCGCCGGCTCGGTGTCGGGACTTGGATCGGAAGACGACGCGACGGCGAACCTGCGGCAACGGCTGCCAGCCTTGCTGCATGAACTGGGCGCGACGTCGCTTCTCGATGCTCCGTGCGGTGATGGCGGCTGGATTTCAACTCTCGATATCGGCATGCCCTATACCGGGGTCGATGTCGTGCCGGAGTTGATCGATGATCTGCGCGGCCGGCCGGCACGCGACGGAATTTCACGCACCTACCTGCTTGCCGACATCACGCGCGATCCCTTGCCGCGCGCCGCCGCAATCCTGTGCCGCGAATGTCTGGTGCATCTGTCGTTCGCCAGGCGCTTTGGACGTTCCTCGCTCATTCACTGATCGGAGGCAGCGGGAGATTGGACGTTGGGGTCCTTGGTTGGACCATGGTGACGACTGCTACTAACCGGCGACCACGGCCCCGGCACTTTCAAAAGCCAAGTTAGGATCTCAAGCCCGTCACCGAATCCGACGAATGCGCCTTGATTTGCAATGAGTGCACCGTAGAGTTGACTAAGGCACGAGGGCCGGGCGGAATACCCGGCACGCGACGCAAATGATCTGACGACGCGGCTGCCATTCGGTATCGGATTTCGGGGGCCGCGAGGGGTTGTTTCAAATTCAGCATGGCTATCGGTTGATTGGAAATGTCGATCGCCCATCGACGCATCGACCATTTCGGTGCGAGGCGACCATCTGATGTTCATTCGCCAGATGACGTATCTTGTCGCGCTTGCTCGCGAGAAGCATTTCGCGCGCGCGGCACAGGCATGCAACGTGACGCAGTCAACGCTTTCTGCGGGCTTAAGGTCACTCGAGCGCGAACTCGACATGAGGCTTGTCGCGCGCAAGCCCCGTTTCTCAGGTTTGACGCCGGAGGGCGAACGCGTTGCAGAGTGGGCAATCCGCATTATTGCCGACTATGAGAGTCTAAGGCAGGACGCCGTCGAATTCCACAAGGGCATCAAGGGCCAATTGCGGCTGGGTGTTATCCCGGCGGCAATGCCGCCGATCGCGAAGCTCACAGGGCCGTTCGTGGCAAAGCATCCCAACGTCACAATCGATATCCGCTCGATGTCGTCGATCGAGCTTCAACGTGGGCTCGACAAGTTCGAGATCGACGCTGGAGTCACCTATCTGGAAAACGAACCCCTGATCCGTGTCCGCAAGGCGGCCCTCTATCGAGAACGCTACGTCTTCGCAACCAGCCGAAAGTCTCAGTTGGGCGATAGACAGTCCATCGCCTGGCGCGAGGCGGCGTGTCACAATCTGTGCCTGCTAAATGAGATCATGCAAAACAGGCGCATCCTTAATAACCTTGCAAGCTCGCTCGACATCGAACTCAACCCCACTGTCACGGCAAACTCGTTTCTGGCTGTTTGCTCGCATGTTACGAGCGGTATTTGGTCGAGCATCATTCCGCATACATTTGGATATATCTTTGCCGGCTGCGAAGACCTGGCGTTGCTCGATCTGGTGGATCCCGTCCACAGCCAGACGATCGGTGTCGTCGTTGCCGACCGCGACCCCCTCTCGCCGTTGGCGCGGGCGCTGATGTCTTGTGCGGCTCAGGTCAACATCGAAACGGAACTTCGTAGCCGCCTTTTGACGAGCGCCTGATCGATGCCATCGATCAACTGTCTCAGCACATTCGTTTGCTGCGCGTCACATTCTGTCCCAACGTGCCCGTGCCGCGGCGATAGTCAGTCTTGAAAGCCCCAAACGTCCGGTGAGCGAGCGACGTGCACGAGCCAAGCTTCGGCACAGGTGCTCCGCTTGGATATGCGGTCGACCCCTCCGGTCGAAGCGCTGCCTCTTGTGATCAAAATACAAGGAGAAATTGAAATATGGCCAAGATTGTCTGTGTTCTCTACGACGACCCGGTCGACGGCTATCCGAAGTCCTACGCCCGCGATGATATCCCGAAGATCACCAAATATCCGGACGGTCAGACGGCGCCAACGCCGTCCGCGATCGACTTCAAGCCCGGCCAGTTGCTCGGCAGCGTTTCGGGCGAGCTTGGACTGCGCAAATTCCTCGAAGCCGCTGGACACACCTATGTTGTGACCTCCGACAAGGACGGCAGGAATTCCGAGCTCGATCAAGAGTTGAAAGATGCCGAGATCGTCATTTCGCAACCGTTCTGGCCAGCCTACATGACGGCCGAACGATTTGCGAAAGCTCCGAAGCTCAGGATGATCGTGACGGCCGGCATCGGCTCCGATCATACCGATCTCCAGGCGGCCATGGAGCGCGGAGTTACCGTCGCCGAAGTGACCTACTGCAACTCGAACAGCGTCGCCGAGCACGTAGTCATGCAGATGCTGTCGCTCGTGCGCAATTATATCCCGTCCTACAACTGGGTCATCAAAGGTGGATGGAACATTGCCGACTGTGTTTCGCGTTCCTACGATATCGAAGGTATGCACGTCGGCACGGTCGCGGCGGGCCGTATCGGCTTGCGGGTACTTCGTCTGCTAAAACCCTTCGACGTGCATCTCCACTATCTCGATCGCCATCGCTTGCCGGAGAGCGTCGAGAAGGAGCTCAACCTCACGCACCATACGAGCTTGGAAAGCCTCACCAGGATCTGCGACGCTGTGACGTTGAACTGTCCGCTCCACCCCGAGACCGAGCACATGATCAACGACAAATCGCTCAAGAACTTCAAGCGGGGCGCCTACCTCGTGAACACGGCGCGCGGCAAGCTGTGTGACCGCGATGCGATCGCGCGTGCACTGGAAAGCGGTCAGCTCGCCGGCTACGCAGGTGACGTCTGGTTTCCGCAGCCCGCGCCCCAAGATCATCCGTGGCGAACCATGCCCTATCATGGCATGACACCGCATATTTCGGGAACGTCGCTCTCGGCGCAAACGCGCTACGCGGCCGGGGTGCGCGAGATCCTGGAGTGCTATTTCGCGAACAAGCCGATCCGCAACGAATACCTGGTCGTTCAGGATGGCAAGCTCGCAGGTGTAGGCGCGCACTCCTATAGCGCAGGCAACGCGACGGGCGGATCGGAAGAAGCGGCGAAATTCAAGAAGTGATCAAGAGGGGCGTCGCATAGCGTTGTGACGACGCCCCTTTTTGCTGTCTTGCAGCCGCTGACAAACCAGTAACAAATGGGCCCAAAACAAATGGTCGTTTCGAGCCAATTCGCGTGGGCTTGGCTCAAGGACCGCCCGTGGAGAAAGGCCGCACTGGCGGGTCTGGGCGGCTTCGCCGCCATCGCGTTGCTGGCCGCGGTACGCGATATGACCGAGTTGGGTCTGCTCATGCCACCGTTCGGGGCCTCGTGCGTCCTGGCCTTTGGTTTTCCCTCAAGTCCATTCGCTCAGCCAAAGCGCTTGATCGGCGGGCATTTGATAGCTGCGATGGCAGGCCTCCTGTCGGTTTCAATGTTCGGGTATGGCCTGCTGGGGGCATCCATCGGGGTTGGGCTCGCCATAGCCGCGATGATGCTGACAGACACGGTCCATCCGCCGGCGGGTGCCAATCCTATTGTGGTCGCACTCACACAACCGGGTGTATCGTTTTTGGTGGTGCCTGTGCTTCTGGGAGCGACGTTGATTGTGACGGTCAGCAGGATTTACGCGGCAGGCGTGGCGCGCATAGAACGTCGCTGAGGGACAATGGCGGCGATATGCAGGGCTCTTTGGCTTGTGGTTATACGTCAGCGGTAGGACCGCATATAGCGCCGACTTACCTCATTCTCCAGCGTCGCCCCATGCACAAACTACTTCAAGGCCGCAGGATATGGTTCAGCATGATCGGAGTTTGCTCTAGCAACTTCACCTCAACAAAAAACCCGGCCGCGAGGCCGGGTTTCCAGTCACTGCGCGGCTCGCGCGCCAATTGATCAAATCAGTTGCAGACCTCGACGCGGCGGTAACGCCAGTCGTAGCCGTCCCAGAAGCGCTCGCGAACCATGCGGCACGCCGGGTAGGGGGCTTCCTCCACGTAAACCGGGCCGCCATAGGCTGGGCGGCTGGAGGCGATCGCGCCACCAATGATGGCGCCGCCGAGCAGGCCGGCTGCCACGCCCGCAGCAACGCCACGCTGTGCGCTTGCGGGCGTCGCGGCGAGCGAACCGGCAATCGTTGCGACCGCGACGAAGGCAGCAAATGTCTTCTTCATGTCCTGGGCTCTCCTGGGTGGCGCCTTCGGGCGCCGGGTTTAGAGGTAACTCACACGCTGATTTCGAACCGCCGTCTCGCCAAAAGAGCGCACAAGGGTCAATCGAAAGTAAACGTTCGCTTTGATCGCTGAAAAAAAAGGTTTTTTCGGGCCACAAGCAGCCAAAACCCCGCAAAACCGATGGGTTTCCGGGGTGTTGGGTTCGATTTAATGAAGGTGAACGGCCGACATCCTAATCGCAAACCCTGACGTTGCGGACCCGCCAACCATAGCCGTCCCAGAAACGCTGCCTCTGCCAGATGCAGTCAGGCCCGTAACCGGGATCGACCACATAGGCCCTGCCGCCATACCCGGGGCCATAATAGCCCGGGCCGTAATAATAACGGTTCTGGGAAGCGATCGCGCCGCCGACGATGGCGCCGCCGATCAATCCGGCAGCGACACCTGCCGCAACACCGCGCTGCGCGTGGGCGGGCGCCGGGATCGCCACGACCGAAACGGCCAACGCGGCAGCGGCGCCGAGCGCCATCAACGTCTTCTTCATGGCCTCACCTTTCTCGTGGAGCAAAAGGACAGCATCGAAGCGGTCTGTCGGCAAAAGTTCCACATCTCGCTTAAATGATCAATGAACGGGCGTGCCTCATTTGGCGACGAACGGTGTATCTCGGGCCATTTTGCAGGGGCACAAAGCGTAACCGCCACCGGAAGCCAAGGACGCCATGACGAGCGGAATGACAGCATTGGTAGTAGCGGTCGGCGGGACGTCGGTGATTTGCTACCTCTTGATGAGCAGGGGGCAAAACCGCAACACCCGGCGCGCGAGTGCCGGCAGCGACGGCTCCAGCACGAGCACCGGCTCCAGCGGCGACGGCTGGAACCTTGCGTCCTGGTTTGGCGGCGACAGCTCGTCCTCCGACAATTCCGGCACATCTTGCGACTCCGGCGGCGGGGACAGCGGGGGAGGCGGTGGTGACGGTGGAGGAGGCGGCGATTAACGCTGGAAATTCTGCAGGCAAACCGCCGGTATTTTTGATCTGCCGCAATCCGCGCGTTTTAGATTCATTCCAGTGTGTGTTCGGCATCAGTTTGGAATTGCTACAAATTACGGCATTTCCTTTTGCATCGGGCCGCGCTCTTAAATATCGATAAGGGCGCATCATCCAAAGGCTCTTCCGGTTTCATGATCGTCTGTTCCTGCAACGTCCTGAGCGACCACGATGTCCGCAATGCCGTGAGTGCGGCTTCGGATCTGCCGCGAAATCCGAAACAGATTTATGGTTGCCTTGGCTGCAGCGCCGAGTGCGGCCGATGCGCGCGCACCATCAAGACCATCATCGATGAAGCGCTTGGCGCCTGCGCCAAGGAGTGCTGCTCGGGCTGCCCGCACAGCCGTCACGCGGCAAATGATGAGCCTGCCCAGGAAGTTACGCAGGCGTTTGCGCTCGCGGCCTGCTGAAATTCCGTCAGATCGCTGGGTCGGCCCGTTCCCACCGCTTTTCCCGCGGGGAGGTTGCTCTGGTCTCCAAACTGATTTAGAAGCGTTCTAAATACAGTTGCAGGCCCCTTTGGCCTGAAAAACCGGAGTGCACCATGCAGGGCGATCCCAAAGTCATCGATTATCTCAACAAGGGCCTGCGCAGCGAGCTCACGGCAATCAACCAGTACTGGCTGCATTACCGGCTCCTGAACAATTGGGGCCTTTTGGAAATGGCCAAGGTCTGGCGCAAGGAATCCATCGAGGAGATGGAGCACGCCGACAAGTTCACCGACCGCATCCTGTTTCTCGACGGCTTTCCCAACATGCAGGTGCTCGATCCCCTGCGCATCGGCCAGAACGTCAAGGAAATCATCGAATGCGACCTCGCCTCCGAGATCGCCGCGCGCACGCTCTATCAGGAAGCCGCAACTCACTGCCATAGCGTCAAGGACTACGTCTCACGCGACCTGTTCGAAAAGCTGATGAAGGACGAGGAGCATCACATCGATTTCCTCGAGACCCAGCTCGATTTGATCAAGCGTATCGGGCTCGAGCTCTATACCCAGAAGCATGTCGGCGGGTTGGAGAGCGGGGACTGACGCCGGTCTCGAACGCATGTCGGTGTCGTCACCCGCGAAGGCGGGTGATCCAGTATTCCAGAGACGTCAGTGATGGAATCGTAAAGCCGCAGCGTACTGGATGCCCCGCCTTCGCGGGGCATGACGCGGATTGAAACAACAGCTACAAATGCGTCTTGTAACGCGCGTAGACGACCTCCTGGCTTTCCGGCTCGCCGAGGCCGGTCTGGTCGTGGATTACCTCGCCGATGCTCGGCATCACCGCGCGCTCGACCCTTGTCTCGCCCGCCCACAGTTTCGAGCGCATCAGCGCCTTGCCGCAGTGGAAATAGACTTCCTTGATGTCGATGCGCAGCACCGCGCGCGGTGGCTTGCCGAATTCCACCTAAACCGCGTCCGCCGGCACGAAACAGCTGATGATGATGCTGCCGCGGTGATGCACGTACCACACCACGGCTTCGCCGATCGGATTGCCCTGATCGCGAATGACCGCGCGATCAGGCACCGCCATCCACTGGCCCTCGATCGGAACCCAATAGGCGCCTGCGCGAACGTCGTAGGTGGTGCGATGGCCGTCGGAAATATCGCAGCAGGGCACGCCGTTCGGCGCGATCACGCTCTTGAACCAGGCGCGGATGTCTGGCGGAACGTGATCGTATTGGCCCCTGTCGACCGCGAGTGCGGCGCTCGCCAGCATCGACAGGCCTACGGACAAAACGAAGCGCGTCAGCATTCGCATCCGATCCTCCGCCGTATTGCTCTTGTCCTCGCGGGCGCCTCCGTCCCACGATTCGTATCGGACGCAATTCAAGCGGAGCCCGATTGCAGATGCACGCTCAAATAATGAGCGATCCAGCCGCTCCGGATTGATGCGGTGCGAAATCAGGATTTCTTCTTGCGGCGCGCCTGGACTGCAACGCGCGCCTTCGCCAGTGATTTCGGCGCGACGTTCTCCCACGCCATGGTGAGCGCGCTTTGCAGCGTCGTCGCATCGGCCTTTGCCAGAAGCACATTGGTGTAGCCGTGCTTGCCCCAGCCGCCGGGCACCGGGCGGAAGACTTTTGGCTCGGCCTCGACCAGCATCGATTGCTGCTCGGACGTCAGCTTGACCATTCCCCAGTCATCGTCGGGATAGCCGAGGGTGGCGTAGATACGTTTCCCGACGCGGAAATCGGCCGTGCCCTGATGCGCGCCTTCGACCGCTCCGGGGAGGGCGAGCGCAATGCGGCGGAAACGGGCGGACGACATCGCGCGCTCGCTGCAATGCCCGGGCTTACATGGCCTTCTGCGGCGCGGCCTGCAGCAGCTCTTCCAGCTGCTTCTTGTAGAATGCCGCATTGCCGGTGGTGAGATGGCCGCGCGTCTCGCTCGAGGCGGGGATCAGGAACAGGCGGCCGTTCTTGACGCGCTTCAGCGCTGCGTCGGTGATTCCGGTTTCCGGCGGATTGCGCTCATCGTCGGCGGCATTGATCAGGAGCAATGAGGCCTCGATCTTTTCGAGCGTGGGGCCAGGATTGTAGTCGCGCGAGGCTTCCCACTGATAGATGAAGTCGTTGGCGTCGGCGGTGATGGCGATCTTCAGCCTGTCATCGACCATCGTGTCGGCTTTTGCGGCGGTCGGCGCCAGCGCCTGATAGGCCAGCGTCCCGCCGCCGGTCGCAATGCCATAGGCGCTGATGGCGTATTTCATCATGCGGGGCTGCGCGGTGTAGTTGCCGCCATTGTAATCAGGGTCGTTCCTGATGGTTTCCAGCATCATCCGCCGCAGCATCCAGTTGCGCGCCGCCATCTCAGTCGGCTGCGAGGCCATCGGCACCAGCGCGTCCATGAATTGCGGATATTTGCCGCCCCAGATCCAGGTGTGCATGCCGCCCATCGAATTGCCGATCACGAGCCGCAGATGCTTCACGCCAAGGCCTTCCTTGACCAGGCGGTACTGCGCGTCGACCATGTCCTCGTAATTGTATTTTGGAAATGCCGTCTTCATGCCGTCGGAGGGTTTCGACGATTTGCCGTGGCCCAGCGCGTCCGGAATGATGATGTAGTATTTCGCGGCATCCAGCGGCTGTCCGGCACCGAACAGTTCGCCGCCGAACGTCGCCGTCAGCATGCTGGCCGCGGAGCCGCCCGAGCCGTGCAGCACCAGCACCGGCTGTCCGGTCGGCTCGCCGATCGTGGTGTAGTGCAGCCGCAATTCCGGCATCGTGTCGCCGGTGTGGAATTTGAAATCCTTGGCGATCCATTCGCCCTGCCGGGGCGCCGGATAGTCTGCCGCGAAAGCGGTGACGGAGGTTAGCGCGACGGCGGCGGACAAGGCGGCGTACGGGAAATTCATGATGGGCTCCCCAGGGTTTGCGGCTGTCTCTGCGGACCGCTTGCGGCGGAGCCTATCACACCGGCTATTTCGCCGTCACCAGAGTCGCCGAACTAGCTCTCCACTTCGGTTTCCGGCCGGTCATTGCCGGCCGCGGTCTCCGAATGCCACCGGCCGTCCGGGGTCTCGTACTCGATCATCTCGGTGCGGCCCGGCACCCGCTGCTCCGCCGCGGCGCGCCGTGCGGCGGCCAGGGCTGCGGCGCGGTTTGGAAACGGTTCGGAGAACACGCCGTTGACAGTGTAGGCCCAGCCGCCGTCATGTTCGACGATCTTGTAGGTCACGTGGGTCATCGGGAACTCGCTGGTTGGGGGTACCGACCGGGGTGACAGAATAGGCCAGGACGTCGGATTTTGCACCGGCCGTTCGTCCTGGGGTCACGGCAGCCGCTGAAATTTGTGTAGAGGAGGAACCATGTGCCGCAACATCAAGACATTGTTCAATTTCGACCCGCCGGCGACGCATGCGGAAATCCATGCCTCGGCGCTGCAATTCGTGCGCAAGCTGTCCGGGTTCAACTCGCCGTCGCAGGCCAATGCCGAAGCCTTCAACCGTGCCGTCTCCGAAGTCTCCGACAGCGCGCGGCGCCTGCTGGCCTCGCTGCAAACCAATGCGCCGGCGCGTGACCGCGAGGTCGAGGCCGAGAAGGCGAGGGAGCGCTCGCGGGCGCGGTTCGGGTAACGGCGCCTCAGCGTGAGGAAGCTCACGGTACGGCGCGGCGAGGGCACTCATGATGGCATCACCTGTTGCCATCGGAGACACGTCATGGACCAGTCCAGGCCATTGAAGCGCAGCGCCGTTGCTTTCACGATCTTCTGGATCGGCGGAATGCTGTGGTGGAGCGGGGAGCATCATCCCGTCAACATCGTCATCCTCTCGGTTTGCGGCGCGGCGGGCGGCTATCTCTGGTATCGCGCGATGCACTGGGCGTTCCGGCGCATGCGGTTGTTGCCGCTCGACGGCATCAATTGACCCGACGACGACGGCCGATTTGATCCGCATCAATCGATATCGCAGCCAGCCGTGGCATGGAGTCCGCGACGGTTGGTGGATGGCAGGGGTGCTGAAGCGATCGATGAGTGCCGGTTGGAAGGTTTTCCTGCTGTTCGCCGTTGTCTTCATGGCTGCGCTGGGCGCAGAGCGGATGTTCGTGCCTGATATCGTGCCGGTCGCATTCGCCGAGGAGCCGCAGCCCTCGTGGGCGCTGCAGTTTGCCTTCGTGCTGCGCGCCGTCGAACTGATCGCAGCGGGAGTGGCAATCATCGCCGTGGCCATCATGTTCGGGGCGTGGGTGAAGCGTCGGCGTCCCACGTCACTGGCAGATTGAGCAGGCCGCGAAACGCCCAGCCGCCGATCCGCACCGGTTCGCGCTCGTCCAGCCGCAAGCCCTTCAGCCGCGCGAACGCGCTCGGCAGCGCGACGTCGGCCACCATGGCGCGGGAAGCAAAGGCGCCGGCGCAGTAATGCGGGCCCGCGCCGAAGGCGATGCTCTTCTGGGTATCGCGGGTGATGTCGAAACGATCGGGCTCGCTGAAGCAGGCCTCGTCGCGATTGGCCGAGCCGAACATGAAGAACACGCGATCTTCAGGCTCGAACGTGACGCCGCCGAACGACCAGGGTTTGGCGACGCGGCGCGGCGACATCCCGATCGGGGCGATCCAGCGCGCATATTCCTCGAATACGTCGAGCCACTTCGCGCTTCCGCCCTGAACCAGCGCAAGCTGTTCGGGATGCGTCAGCAGCGCCCAGATCGTGCCTGATATCGCGTCGCGCGGTTCGTTCTGGCCGCCCGAGATCGCGAGCTTGATGTTGGCGCGGATGCTTTCGATCGGTTGGCCGGCGGCCAGCAGCACGCTGAGGATCGATGTGTTCGGGTGCTTCTTCACCACGGGAACCATGTCGTCGATCGCCGCATCGATGCCTGATGTCGCCGCGTGGCAGCGCGCCTCGACTTGCCTGTCGCCGGTGTAATTGGCGATGCCGTCGATCATCGCCTGCGACCACGCGTCCATGTCCTGGAAGCGCATGTTGGTCAGCCCCGTGACATCCTTCAGGCACTCCGCCGATAGCGGCAGCGCCAGCGCCTTGCAGAGATCGGCTGCGCCTTGCGGCGCCAGTTCATCGAGGATGCGGTCGGCGTGGGCCTGAAACTGCTTCACCCAGGTGTCGCGCACCGTGCGCGGCGACACCGCGGGAAACATCGCCTGCCGCTCGCTCATATGCGCATCGCCATCCTTGCGCATCATGTTGTGCCCCATCAGCACGTTCATCAGCCCCGCCGGCTGGTGCGAGGAGAACACGTCGATGCGCTTCTCCTGCGTGAAGATATCGTCGCGCCGGGTGAACACCGTGGAGCCGAGCTGCGGCACGAACGCGATCGGCGCCTCCTTCCGCATCTTCGCCAGCACAGGGTAGGGGTCGGCCCAGAACGAGGGAACGTCGATATCGAAATGCGGCGCGTTGGACATGATGCGGTCCGTTACAGCGATCGGCAGCGATGAAGCAGGCCTGTCATTGCCGGGCTTGACCCGGCAATCCATCCTCTTCGCAACAACTCTTCCGAAGTGCGATGGATACGCGGGTCAAGCCCGCGTATGACGACTAGAGCAAATGGACAGGACATCACACCGCCCGATAGCCACCGTCGACCATCACGATCTCGCCGGAGACGTAGGCGGACAGGTCCGAGGCGAGGAAGATCGCGGGGCCGACGATGTCTTCGGCGGTGCCGGCGCGGCCGAGCGGGGTGTGGTCGAGAAAGGTTTTCACCAGCTCCGGATTGGTGGCGCGGGCATTGGCGTTCAGCGGCGTTGCGATGAAGCCCGGGCCGATGGCATTGACGCGGACGCCTTCCTTGCCGAGTTCGGCGGCGAGCGCCTTGGTGAAGCCGAGCACGCCGTGCTTGGAAGCCGTATAGGCCGGCGAACTCGGCGTGCGCACATGCACGATCGACTGGATCGAGCCGATATTGATGATGCGGCCCTTGCTCGCGCGCAACGGAGCGAGGAACGCGTGCGTGACATTGAACACGCCGGTGAGGTTGATCGCGATGATGTCTTCCCAGTCCTTGATGACGTCGGCGGCCGCGCCCAGCATGCCGTTGCGGCGGACGATGCCGGCATTGTTGACGAGGATCGAGACCTGCCCGACCTTGTCGGCGATTTGCTTCGCCATCGCGACGCAGTCCTCGCGCCGCGCGACGTCGAGCGCAAAGCTCTCGGCCTTGCCGCCGGCGTCGCGGATTTCCTTCGCGGCTTCCGCCGCGGCTTTCTCGTCCCTGTCGAGCAGCACGACCCGCGCGCCCTCGCGGGCGTATCCGTTCGCGATCGCGCGCCCGATGCCGGAGCCTGCGCCGGTGACGACAGCGATATGATCTTGGAGAAGGGGCATGCGGTGTTTCCTCTGCTTTTGATTTTGGCGGAGGATAGCAAGCGCTGCGGCGGGCACAAGGTGGGGTAAGGGAAGTATCTCGCCATCGCTGGCGCGCCGCTGCCTCGCTGGAACGGCAGCGGCGCGCCTGACGACCCGCCGATATCCTTGAGGGTCCCACCCGCCCGAGAAATCGCCGGGCGGGAATTAGCGCGATATGATCCCTGCCGAGGGTAATGCAGTTCACAGAGCCGATATTTTTTCTGCGCATGCGCGTTGCCGCCTCGCAATGGATATTGATCGAATTGTGTCGCATTCGTGTTGGGGTGCCGGTCCGCCATGCATCGCCGAGGATACGAATACGCTTTTTTGATCCGGCCGATCGGCTACAAGAGGCTCGGCGCGACTCAGTCCACCCCTCGTCGGGTTCCGCCTGCAATGTCTCCGGGAGAGAATTTCAATGAAGATCACATCCGCCCTTCGTGTTGCCTTGGTCGCGCTGACGGCGTTTGCCGGTACCATGCTGTCCTCCGCCGCGCATGCCGATGAAGGTTTCGTGCAGCTCACGATCTACAAGGCGGGATGGATCATCGGCGGCTCCGGCGGCTCGGGCGTGCTCGATTTCCGCGGGCGGCGCTATTCGCTGTCGACCGGCGGGCTCGACTACGGCCTCGTATTCGGCGGCTCGAAGACGATTTTGCGTGGCCGCGTCAGCAACATCTGGCGCCCGTCCGACGTCGCCGGCGTCTACGGCGCGGCGGGCGCAGGCCTCGCGATCGGCCGCGGCGCGCGCGCGATCGTGCTGAGCAACCAGAAGGGCGCGGTGCTGGAACTGACCGGACATCAGGTGGGACTGATGGCGAACGCGGATTTGAGCGGGCTCGCGATCACGATGCGGTAGAGTTTCGTGCGCGTGGGCAAGGCGCAACGCGCGATGCCCACCATGCAGTGCTCGGACCGAGATGGTGGGCACGCTTGCGCTTGCCCATCCTACGACTCGCGCTGAAGCGCGAACTAGCTCGGCGCGGGAATGTCGCGTCCGTCAGTCGCATACTGACGGATTTTGTTCCGCATCGTGCGCACCGAAAGCCCGAGCACGCGCGCGGCGTGCGTGCGGTTGCCGTCGAAGCGCGCCAGCGTCTGCAGCACCAGCTCGCGCTCGATCGCCTCGACCGTGGAGCCGATCAGCATGGGCACGATTTCGTGGGGTGAGAGGACTTGAGACTCGGCGGAATCTCGGGGGCGGGGAAACAGTCCGCGCCAATACAAAGGTCACGGTACCCGCCAAGGTACTCGCCAACATTAACTTGGGGCATCAACACCTCCCGATCAACGCTAGCCCCGAAACGCGGAGCAGAAGCATCAGGAATCACGGCCCCCTGCCGCAGTGAGAAGGTGGGCGCGTTTGGTTAATGAATGGTTAATGGGAGGCTGGGTTACGCTGCGGGGTGATTTCTCCGCGTCGTCCCTGCGAACGCAGGGACCTATAGCCACCGTTCTCGGTTGTTGGAATGAGGTCATCGGCCATCTCGCCCTGATAATCTCCGCCGCGGCGTATGGGTCCCTGCGTTCGCAGGGACGACTGGGTAAGTCTCCGAACTGTCAAACAGCATGCGGATACACGTTCGCATTCTCGCGGCGCGACGCGCCCGAGCTTTGCATTTATTTCTTTCCGCCCTCGAAAACCGAGGGCGCAGGGAAGACCGGGTGCTCGCTGCACCCGCGGTCTCGTGTGCAAAGTGCGCAACAAAAACGCACACGAGCATACAGGTTCAGCGGAAACACTCCGGCCTTCCCTGCGCAGTGGCTTTACGGCTTACTTCGTGCTCTCCCCGGTGAACGGCTCTTTTGCCACCGTCGCCGCGAGAAGCTTGCATCCCAGCGCAACTTGACGCCAGCACCGCGGCGTCAGGACCACACGACTTCGCCGTACGCATCATGCGCGCTCGTCGTTTTGCGCACTCCGCGTCCACCGCATCCCACCGCACGTCCGTGACGATCGCGAGCCGCCCCTCGTAACGGGTGAGACGCGCGGAATTATGCCGCTGATTTGCCCGACGGCGCGAGCGGAATATTTTCGCGTGAGGGGATAGACAGACTTTTGTTGATTTGCCCGACGGGTTGTTTTGTCGCACCGACGATGCAATTTATTCATTGCGAGCGAAGCGACGCAATCCATGGCACTGCTTGCGGAGAGGCGGAAGTTGTCATTCCGGGGCGACGCGAAGCGTCGAGCCCGGAATCCATTTCACGGCCCGAGTATGCGGCCAATTGGATTCCGGGCTCGCGCCAAGAGGCGCGCCCCGGAATGACGGAGAGACATTGTCGCTACGCCTTCAACGCCGCCACGCCCTCGATCTCGATCAGCATCGCAGGGTTCGGCAGCGCCAGCACCACGCAGGTGGTGCGCGCCGGATAGGGCGCCGGCCCGAACGCTTCCGCGTAGAGCTTGTTCATCGTGGCGACGTCGGCCGCGCGCGTCAGCAGCACGTTGACCTTGGCGAGATCGCGGAACGTCGCGCCGGCTTCATCGAGCACGCGCCTGATGTTGATGACGACGTTGGCGAACTGGGCCTCGAAGCCGTCGGGAAGGTCGCCGTTGGCATCGAAGCCGGGAATGCCGGAGATGAAAGCGAGATCGCCGACGCGGGTGGCGAAGGAGAGTGGCGGGGCTTTGATGCCGGCGGGTGGGGGGAAGTGTTGGATGGGCATGGGGCACCTACTGTGGTTAGTCAGGCAAAGAAATAGCTATTTCGTCAATCCGACTTCCTCCTCTTCATTAGAAATCTGATTGAGGTTCCGGCGGCTTCGACTGCAGAAGACCTCCGTCGGACTTTGGAATGCCGCGAAGCTTCATAAGAATTGTTTCTCCATAGGGAGTCAGTGCCCAATACCTATTTGTATCAGAGGGTACGTGCTTCTTTGAGCTCTTCTGAGTTAGACCCAATGCAAATAATTGTACCTTGATAGTATCGAAAGTGTCATCGCTAATCGAAGCTTGGGCACCTTTGGGAAATTTGCCGAAATCGTAGCGCCAAATCTCACTCGACAATCGCTGCTTCATCTGTTGTTCGGTTGCTTCTTCCATAAGGATAGGGCCGACTTCAAAGAAGATCGTGTTCCAAGTTACCGGAACATCTCTCGCCCCCCTCAGCCATTCACCTTTCTCTCTCTTGTATACTTGGTACATGCAGTTGACTTGATAAACGGCCGTTCCGCCTGCATAGTTCTCAGATCCGGTCGGAGCTTCCGATCGGGTGTTTGCAAGCTCTGTTCGAAGACTGTCGATTTCGGTTCGTAGAACACTCAAGGCAGCGCTGGATCGGCCGACCGGCCTGCTCGAACCCAACCTTCTTGAGGGTTGCGCTTGGTCTCTGCGGAGATCGACTGAATTACTTTCGCGCGGAGATCGTCGGCGTTCGCCCAAAACTTGATATGTCTTCCTGTTCCAGACCTTCGTAGCGACGGAAGCCTTCCAGTTTCACTCGTGCCGCGTCACTCAGGTCCGCATCCTCCCGGCGGGAATGAGATCGGAGCATCAACTCTCGGATGAATAAATGCCAAGATTGGTTTGCTTGGTCGCTTTTGCGTACTCAAATTCCATCTCGGTGTAGCTGATGCCATCATGCGGCCGTGGAGCCCATACCGTCCACCAATCAGCGAGAACATAATAGTCGCTGTCGTCGATGACACCTTTAATGAGCGCCCATTGATCTTCGTCTGAAGCTGGGAATAATTCCATTCCTGCCGGGAAGTGGTCCAGACTCAGCAGCGCCTGCATGACGGCCTGGCGCTCTTGCTGCAGATCGGCGAATGTGGAGCTGACGAAAATCTGGTACCGTTTATCCATAGCACCAAGCTGTCTGTGAGATACGATCTTGGGTAGCGTGGCAACGCTACTCAAGGTAGTTGGGATATTCAATCCCAACGACAACAGGCCGGGCTCTCGCCCGGATTTCATAGTTAGATGGATGCCCGGGTCAAGCCCGGGCATGACGAGGAGAGAGTGTCGGCCTCACAACACCCGATTACTCTCCTTCACCTTCTCCGCATCCAGGTACACCTGCCCGCCCATCTCCTTGAACTTGGCGCTCATCGTCGCCATGCCGTCCTCGATGGTGCCGCTCACCGACATCCCCACGCTCGCCGGGTCGTTCAGCGTCGCTGCGTAGTCCCGCACGTCCTGGGTGATCTTCATCGAGCAGAATTTTGGGCCGCACATCGAGCAGAAGTGGGCGACCTTGTGGGCTTCCTTCGGAAGGGTCTCGTCGTGGAAGCTCTTTGCGGTTTCCGGATCGAGGCCGAGGTTGAACTGGTCGGTCCAGCGGAAGTCGAACCTCGCACGCGACAGCGCGTCGTCGCGCAGTTGCGCGGCGGGGTGGCCCTTGGCGAGATCGCTGGCGTGGGCGGCGATCTTGTAGGTGATGACGCCGACCTTGACGTCGTTGCGGTCGGGCAGGCCGAGATGCTCCTTCGGCGTCACGTAACAAAGCATGGCGCAGCCGAACCAGCCGATCATGGCAGCACCGATGCCCGAGGTGATGTGGTCGTAGCCGGGCGCGATGTCTGTGGTCAGCGGGCCAAGCGTGTAGAACGGGGCTTCGCCGCATTCCTTGAGCTGCTTGTCCATGTTGATCTTGATCTTGTGCATCGGCACGTGGCCGGGGCCTTCGATCATCACCTGGCAGCCTTTCTCCCACGCGATCTTGGTCAGCTCGCCGAGCGTCTCCAGTTCGGCGAACTGCGCGCGGTCGTTGGCGTCCGCGATCGAGCCGGGACGCAGGCCGTCGCCGAGCGAGAACGAGACGTCATACTTGCGCATGAGGTCGCAGATCTCGTCGAAGTGCGTATAGAGGAAGCTCTCCTTGTGATGCGCCAGGCACCACTTCGCCATGATCGAGCCGCCGCGCGAGACGATGCCGGTGACGCGGTTGGCGGTGAGGTGGATGTAGGGCAGGCGCACGCCGGCGTGGATGGTGAAATAGTCGACGCCCTGTTCGCACTGCTCGATCAGCGTGTCCTTGTAGAGCTCCCAGGTCAGTTTCACCGGATCGCCTTCGCACTTCTCCAGCGCCTGATAAATGGGAACGGTGCCGATCGGGATCGGCGCGTTGCGCAAAATCCATTCGCGGGTGGTGTGGATGTTGCGGCCGGTCGAGAGGTCCATCACGGTGTCGGCGCCCCAGCGGATCGCCCACACCATCTTGTCGACTTCTTCCTCCACCGACGACGTCACGGCGGAGTTGCCGATATTGGCGTTGATCTTGGTCAGGAAATTGCGGCCGATGATCATCGGCTCGAGTTCGGCGTGGTTGATGTTGCAGGGAATGATGGCGCGGCCGCGCGCGATCTCGGAGCGGACGAACTCCGGGGTGACGAAGGCGGGGACTTCGGCGCCAAAGCTTTCGCCGTCGGCAAGGGCTGCTTCGGCGCGATCGAGCTTAAGCTTGCGGCCGAGGTTTTCGCGCTCGGCGACGTAGATCATCTCTTTGGTGATGATGCCGGCGCGGGCGAATTCGAGCTGCGTGATCTTGTGGCCGTCGAGGCCGCGCAGCGGCTTGTGGTGCGCGGTGAAGGCCTTTGCGGCATGCGACGCGCCGACATTGCCGTTGTCCTCCGGCTTGATGTCGCGGCCCTGATATTCCTCGACGCCGCCACGCTCTTTCACCCATTCGATGCGGCTGCGCGACAGCCCGGCGTTGACGTCGATCGACGACAGTCGGATCGGTGTAGGGGCCTGACGTATCGTAGACCGGCAGGTTCGGCTCGCCGGCGCCTTCGCTGAGAATGATTTCGCGCAGCGGCACGCGCAGGTCGGGCGCGGCGTCGGGGGTGGCGAAGATTTTTCGCGACGAGGGCAGGGGGCCGGTGGTGACGGCGGGCAGGGTGGTGTCGGGATTGGAGCGGATGTTCATTATGTTATCCTCCTTGTTCTAATGCGTTGGCATCGCGGAGCGGAAGCGCGCAGCGATCCGATCCGGAATCCTCGCGAATGCTGGGATCCAGATTCCGGGTTCGCGCTGCGCGCGCCCCGGAATGACGCCGTGGCGTTTCTTCCGCATTGCGCGGAGCAAGCGACGAAGCAATCCATGGCACCGAGTTTGCGGTGCCAATGGATTGCTCGCTTCGCTCGCAATGACGGCTGATAGTTTCGTGAGCATCACGCGGCCTCCGCGCTCTGGCCGAGCCATTGCCGCACCCGCGCATCCGGGTCGGCGTTCTGGGTGACGTCGCTGACGACGGCGATCGAGTCCGCGCCTGCGGCAAAGATCTCGGCGGACTGTTCGAACTTGATGCCGCCGATCGCGACCAGCGGGATGTTGCCGATGCGCTTCTTCCACTCGGTGATCTTTGCAATGCCCTGCGGCGCGAAGCGCATCGATTTCAGCGTGGTCGGGAAGATCGGGCCGAGTGCGATGTAATCGGGTTTGCGCTGCAAGCGCGGTTGCGAGTTCCTCGTCGTCATGGGTGGAGATGCCGAGCGTCAGCCCGGCCTTGCGGATTTCGCCGAGGTCGGCGTCGACGAGATCTTCCTGGCCGAGATGCAGATGTTTTGCACCGGCGACGATGGCCGCGCGCCAGTAGTCGTTGACCACGAGTTTGGCGTCGGTGCCTTTGATCACCTCGAGGGCGTCGGTCACCATCTGCAGCGCCTCGGAGTCGTTGAGCTCCTTGGCGCGCAACTGGATGGTGCCGACGCCGAGCAGCGCCAGCCGCGCCACCCAGGCGACGGAATCGACGACCGGGTAAAATCGATCAGGATACGCGGAGCGATCAGGATACGGCATGCCAGAACGGGGTCCCAATCACAGGGGTTGAGGGGGAGGCGAAGTCGCGGGCTTCCATCAGCCCGGCCTCGTAGGCGGTGCGTCCGGCTTCGACGCCGAGGCGGAACGCGTTGGCCATCGCGACGGGGTCGGCGGCTTTTGCGATTGCCGTGTTGAGCAGCACGGCGTCGTAGCCGAGTTCGAGGGCGTGGGCGGCATGCGACGGTGCGCCGAGGCCGGCATCGACCACCAGCGTGATGTCGGGCAGCCGCTCGCGCAGCAGCTTCAGCGCGTCGCGGTTGGTGATGCCCTTTGCGCTTCCGATCGGCGCGGCCCATGGCATCACGACCTTGCAGCCGGCGTCGACCAGCCGCATCGCGACCGAAAGGTCTTCGGTGCAATAGGGGAACACCTCAAAACCGTCCTTGATCAGGATGTCCGCGGCCTCGACCAGGCCGACGACGTCGGGCTGCAGCGTGTCGTTGTCGGCGATCACCTCGAGCTTGATCCAGGGCGTTCCGAACAATTCGCGCGCCAGCTTGGCCGTGGTCACCGCCTCGCGCACGCTGCGGCAGCCGGCGGTGTTCGGCAGCACGGTGACGCCGAGTTCGCGGATCAGCGACCAGAACGCATCCCCGGTCTTGCCGCCGGCGGCCTCGCGCCGCAGCGACACGGTGACGATGTTGGCGCCCGACGCGCGGATCGCGTCCTGCATGATCGCCGGCGAGGGATACAGCGCGCTGCCGATCAGGAGGCGGGAGGAAAAGGTTTTGCCGTAGAAGTTGACCATTACTCTTGATCCTCGTCGTCCCGGCGAACGCCGGGACCCATACCGCGTGATCTCTCTTGGTACGCACTGGCAGACACCGCTCGTAACCACGGACTCCTGTGGCTATGGGTCCCGGCGTTCGCCGGGACGACAGCAGAGCGTGTCCGCGTTGTCTCCTCAAATGATCCCGTCATCCCCGCACCATCACCCGTCATCCCCGCGAAGGCGGGGATCCAGTACGCCGGGAAGCCAGCGATCGAACCGACGGGCCGCGGCGTACTGGATCGCCCGGTCAAGCCGGGCGATGACAGAGCAGTGTGAGGCACTGGCTTGCAACCAACCTCGTCGTCCCTGCGAACGCAGGGACCCATACGCCGTGCCCTCTCGTTGGGGCGCGGTGGGAGAGACCTTTTGTCATCATCAACGCCGGTGGCTATGGGTCCCTGCGTTCGCAGGGACGACGGGGTGAGAGATCGTGTGCACATCCCCGTCATCCTCCCTGCCGCGGCGTGATGATCTCGATCTCGTCGCCGGCCTTCAACGCCGTCTCGGCCCAGCGGCTTTTCGGCAGCACGTCGTAATTCACGGCGATCGCGAAATGGGTGCCTTCGTATTCGAGCTCGGAGAGCAGCGCATCGACGCGCTCCGAGGCGATCTCCCGCGGCTCGCCGTTGACCGTCACACGCATCGCATCACCTCATTGTCGATCGCGCCGCGCTGCACATAGGCCAGCGTCAGCTCCGCCAGCGCGGGCGCCAGCAGGAAGCCGTGGCGATAGAGCCCGTTCACGGCGATCTTGTCGTTGCCGACCGTGATCCGCGGCAGATTATCCGGGTAGGCCGGACGCAGGCCCGAGCCGAACTCGACGATGCGCGCCTCGGCAAAGGCCGGGTGCACGGCATAGGCCGCGCCCAGAAGCTCCAGCGCCGAGCGGACGCTGACACCGGTGTCCTCGGCCTCGATCGAGGTCGCGCCCAGCATGAATTTTTTGTCGCCGCGCGGAATGACATAGAGCGGCCAGCGCGGATGGATCAGCCGCACCGGGCGCGACAGTTCGACTTCGTTCGTTTCGACGATGATCATCTCGCCCTTGACGCCGCGCAGTTCCGGCTGCTCGTCGCGCGCGGAGAGGCCACGGCAGTCGATCACGATGCCTTCGAGATCTTCGGCATTCATGTCATGATCGAACTTGATGGTGCCGCCGGCGGCCTCGATGCGGGCGTGCAGTTCCGGCAGCACGCGCCGCGGCTCGACATGGCCTTCACCGGCATAAAACAGCCCTTCGCGGAAACGGCCGTCCAGCGACGGTTCGAGTTCGCTTAAAGCCCCGCCGTCGAGCCTGGTATGGCCGGTCGTGAGCCGCGCAAAGCGTTCGAAATCGGTGCGGTCGCGCGCATGCGCCACCACCAGCGATCCGTTGAACGGGGTTTTGGGAAAATGCTCGCGCCACAGATCGAGCGAGCGGACGCCGAGCCGGCCGATCACGGGCTCCGAGGTTTCGGCCTCGCACCACGGCGCCAGCATGCCGCCGGCCCAGTGGCTGGTCGAAAGCGTCATCTCGGCGTCACTGCGCTCGTACAGCGTGACGGCGTGGCCGGCCTGTGCAAACAGCAACGCCTGCCATGCGCCGGCAATGCCCGCGCCGATGATGGAAACGGGGGAATCCCCCCGCTGGTCTGACTTCTGGTACATCCCTGTCCCTTCGCCGGCATGACCCGGATCAGGTTCAAAGGGTCACCGCGGTCCAGGACCCTCTACTTTGAAGTAGCCGGCCCAAGCTTGCGGTATCTCAGCTCCTCACGGAGCACCCCTCGGAACGGCTCTAATGTAGGCCGATGGGCAGAAGTGTCAACGGACATGAGCTCGTCATGCCCGGGCTTGTCCCGGGCATCCACGTCCTTCGTTGCGTGGAAACAAAGACGTGGATGGCCGGGACAAGCCCGGCCATGACGACTATCGGGCGGGAACCTGCAGCGCGTTCGCGTCGGCGGGCGTGCTGGCCGGTGCCGCGGCGCTTTTCGACCGTGCGCTCGCCAGAATCGGCGCGATCTGCAGCGGCCGGTCCGGCCGCTGGCGCTTGGCGGCATAGTAATAGCCGCTCGCATAATAATGCACGGCGCGGCTGTGATCGCCGTTGGCGGCGCGATAGGCGCCGGCGAGATATTTGGTTCCCCAGGCGAGATTGGTGTCGGGATTGCGCAGGCCCGCAGCGTCGCCGGTGTAGCCGAGGCCGCGCGCGGTCGCGAGCTTGATCTGCATCAGCCCGATGGTGCCGCCGCGCCCGACCAGGTTTGGATGATACTTGCTCTCCCGCACGATCACGCGATGCACCAGCGCTTCCGGCACGTTGTTGGCGCTGGCATGCGACGCGACCATGCTTTCATACTGCGCGCGGCTCTGCGCCTTGGCTTCGGGTGAGAGCACCATCGCGGCGATGGCTGCGAGCGTAAGGTTAAGCAAAATTTTCATAAAACAATCTCTGGGCGATCGGGATCTGCATCTTCCGGACTATTGAGATCACCGGGCGGCGGTGCGGCGAAAAGACGGCGGCATTGCGGCCAGATGCGCGCGCAGATGTCATCTTCCCGAATGGCACAACAGCAATGCTAAATTGTGCGGTCGGTGCATTGCGCCCAAGAAATTCATGAGAAATTTATCTGCGTCACGCCGACGCGCAGGATTGTCGTGCAAAGGTCGCAGTCAAGGTGTAAAGAATTTTCGCGGCGTAAAAGCGTGCGTTTTGACAGCAAAGCTGTCTCATCAATCAAACGACAAAATCAGAACAAAAGTCCGAAGGGAGATGCGCCTATGGCCCGACTCGATTCCGGCTATTTACCCCGTGGAAATCCCTGTGCCCAGTGCGGCAAGCTGATCCCGCGACCCGACTGGGTTGAAAGCAGTCCTGGCCGGACGTCGTTCCTCTGGTTCTGCCGCGCCTGCGATTATCGCTTCGAAGCGATCGCCATCTACGAAGAAACTCATCCGGATTCACTCGCGGCCTGAACCATTCAGGCTGCTGACTGCAGGGTCTGACGAACCGGCAATTCAACACGAACGATCAAACCGTGCGGCTGCCGGTCGTGCAGCGACAGCGCGCCGCCATGCGCGAGCACGATGGCGCGTGCGATCGACAGCCCGAGACCGAAGCCTGCCGCTTCATCCATGTTGCGGGCGTCGTCGCCGCGCACGAACGGCTCCAGCACGTTGTTCTTCAGCGTATCCGAAATGCCGGGACCGTCGTCCTCGACGTCGATCGTCACCCGCTCCGCCGACATGCGAAGGCGAATGGTGGCTTGCCCGCCGAAGCGGACGGCGTTTTCCACAAGATTCGTGATGCTGCGGTAGAGGTCGTCGGGCCGCACGGTCGCCAGCGCATGAGCCGGGCCGTCGTAGACGACCTTGCGGCCCATGTCGCCGAACTGATCCGTGACGAGCTGCAGCGTACTTGCGATGTCGACCAGCGTCATCGCTTCGAGCCTGCGGTCGTTGCGCAGAAACGACAGCACGGACTCCAGCATCGAGCGCATCTGGTCGAGATCCGCCAGCATGCGGCCGCGATGGGCTTCGTCCTCGATGAACTCCGAGCGCAGCCGCATCCGCGTGATCGGCGTGCGCAGATCGTGGCTGATGGCGGCGAGCATTCGGGTGCGGTCGTCGATCAGTCCGGTGATCCGCTCGCGCATGCGGTTGAGCGCCTTCGCCACCGAGCGGATTTCCTCCGGCCCGTGTTCGGGAAGCGGCGCCGTGCCGCCGTTCAGGCTGAAACTTTCGGCCGCCTTCGCAAACGAGGACAACGGCGCGGCCAAGGCGCGCGCCGCCCACAGTCCGAGCAGGGTGACGCTGATGACCGCGAACAGCAGCGTCATCATCCAGGGGCTGCCCATGAAGGGCGGGCGCGGGCGCTGGTCCGGCAGCAGGCTGGCGGACATCATCGCGCCGTCGGGCAGCACGATGCCGAGCTTTCGCGTCTCGCCGTCGGACGGAGCCGCGAAAATACGGTAGTCGTCACCGAGGCGGCGCTGCAGGAAATGCAGATGCCTGTCCTTCGGCTTCACGCGCCGCCGTCGCCGGCTCGGAAACAAGCGGCGCAATGCCGAGCTGCGGAAAGGCGCGCGCGATATCGGCGATCAGACGCGGCCGTTCGGAAGCCGGTGCCGCGCCGAGCAACTGGATCGCGGTGGCGAGCTGGGCGTGTCCGCGGTCGGACGCATGATCCGGCTGGTCCGGCCGGTGGAGCAGAAAGCTCGCGGTAACGACCAGATGCAGCGCAACGATCGAGATCACCACAAGTGCTGCGATCTGTCCGCTGATCCGCCTGAAATTCAAAAAGCCCAACAGCTTCATGATCAGTAGCCGGCGGCGGATACGACTTCCGCTCCGATTACTTCCACTCCGATTACTTCCACTCTTGGCGTGAACATGTAGCCGCCGGAGCGCACCGTCTTGATCATGGTGGCATTCTGCGGATCGGGCTCGATCTTGCGGCGGATGCGGCTGACCAGCACGTCGATCGAGCGCTCGAACGAGCCGGCGTTGCGGCCTTGCGTGAGGTCGAGCAGGCTGTCGCGCGACAGCACGCGGCCATGGCGCTCGCAGAACGTCCGCAACAGGTCGAATTCGGCGCTGGTCATCGCGACGCGCGCGCCGTCGGGATTGCGCAACTCCCTCACGCGGAAGTCGATCCGCCAGCCGGCGAACCACAGCGCGGCCGCGCCCTCGGTGGTGCTGGCGGTACGGGCGGCCGCCTGCCGGCGCAGCACCGCGTTGATGCGCGCCAGCAATTCGCGCGGGTTGAACGGCTTTGCCAGATAGTCGTCGGCGCCCATTTCGAGGCCGAGGATGCGGTCGACGTCCTCGCCGCGCGCCGTCAGCATGATGGTCGGCGTCTGCGACTGTGCTTGCACCTTGCGGCACAGGCTCAAGCCGTCCTCGCCGGGCAGCATGACGTCGAGGATCACGAGGTCGACGCGACGGTCCGCCATCGCGCGAAACATCTCGCGGCCGTCGTTCGCTGTCGTGACGTTGCAGGCGTTGGCGCGCAGATATTTCGCGATCAGCATCCGCGTCTCGCGGTCGTCTTCGACGACAAGAATGTTCGGCGTTGCCTGGGCCATGCCCACCTTTTGTCGATGATTCGGTCGCCTGCGCGAAGGATTTTTGTTTCCGGATGTTTCCGGGTGGACTCGGGCAATAAAGGGCAACAGGCGAGGGGGCGGGTGAAAAGACCTCGTTAAGATCGCAGGCCCTAGGTTCGGGCCGTTCAGTACGAGTCCCCTGAAACCCCCGAATCCCCTGGCCAATCCCTGGAGCTATCATGACCTCGATCTCGGCGGCCTCCACCAACACCTACCAGTCGCCTTTGCAGAAGTTGCAGGACGAGTTGCAGTCCGAAGTAAATTCCGGCGCGATCAGTTCGTCCGACAAGGATGCGCTGTCGGCGGCGCTGACAGATATCGATTCCGCCATGCAGGCGAGCCGGGCCTGCGACCAGGCCGGCGGCACGCGGCCGGCACCCGGCGAACTCAAATCGAAGATCGACGATCTGATCGCAGGCGAGGTTTCCTCAGGCAAGTTGACCAGCGATCAGGCAACCGAATTGCAGGGCATCTTCAAGTCTGCCTTCGCCCATGGTCCCGGCGGCTCGCACGGCGCGGGCGGAGCCGGCGGCCCGCCTCCGGGTGGTGGTCCCGGCGGTCCGCCGCCCTCGGATGAGGCCTCGTCGAGCGACGACACCTCGTCGACCTCGACCTCGGTGGATGACATCCTGAAGCAGTTCCTGGAATCGCTGCAGGAGCAGATGTCGGCCTCGTCGTCGAACTCCTACAGCGCGACGGGAACGGCTTCGAGCGGCAAGAGCGTGTCGTTCTCGGCGCTGTTGATCGACTACCAAAGCTGACGTTATCGAGGGCGCGCGTTGCAACCATCCTTTCCGAACAAGAAAGGGTGGTTGACTTGTTCCGCGCTGACGGAACCGATTGCGCACTGCAGCGTTGATTTCCCATTCATCTCACGTGTGGAGGGTGCAATGGCAATCGACGTCATGGCCAAGCCGCATCAGCTGATCGCGAGCGACCGTGTCGAGGGTACCGCGGTACGCCGGCCGAACGGAGACATGATCGGCCACATCGAACGGCTGATGATCGACAAGGTCACCGGTAAAGTGTCTTACGCGATATTGAGTTTCGGCGGATTTCTCGGCATCGGCGCCAATCTGATTCCGCTGCCGTGGGGACGGCTTCGTTACAACACGAAGTTCGAGGCCTACGAACTGGACATCGACAATGAAGAACTGAAGCGCGCGCCGTCGTTCCGTGCCGACAAGGATTTCGACTGGGGCGATCGCGCCAAGGAGGAAGAGCTGCATCGCTATTACGGCATGCCGCCTTACTGGGGCGGCTTCTGATCGCGACCTTGGTTTGCGGCTCAAGCGTGCATGACAGGCATGTTTCGTTCCGATTGTTCCCGACGAAATTTGTGGAACGCTTGCTGGAGTGACGGGTTTTCCCAACACGTTTTCTGAACTGAGGGAGAAACCGATATGTTAGCCAAATATACCGTCGCCGGCCTCGCGGGTTCCGTGCTGATGGCCAGCGTTGCCTTCGCACAAACTCCGTCTTCGTCTGCAAACACCGACCAGGCCACGACGGCCGCACCGGTGGCTATGTCCGACACCTCATCCATGAAGGGTAACTGGCGTACGTCGAAGCTGGTTGGGTTGAGCGTGTACAACGACAACAACGAAAGCCTGGGATCGATCAACGATCTGCTGGCCGACAAGAACGGCGACATCAAAGCCGTGGTGCTCGGCGTCGGCGGCTTCCTCGGCGTCGGCGAGCATTTGGTCGTGGTGCCCTTCGACAAGGTGAAGTTCACCGATGAGCCCGTTGCCTATACCGGCACCGCGGGCGCGCCGAATGCCGCTGGCGCGCGGCCTTCGACTAGCACGACGACGACGGGCGCCGCCACGACCGCGCCTGCGGCCGCTGCCAAGAAAAATCCGTGGTACCCGGATCACGCCGTGTTCAGTGCGACCAAGGATCAGCTGAAGGCGATGCCCGAGTTCAAATATTCGACCGAGTAACGCATCGGTCTCAAGGTAACCCTCGATGGCCGGACGGCATGATTGCCGCCCGGCCATTTCGATTCAAGCTGCGCCCGAACAAACATGGTGCAGCGCATCCTATTCGCGCGCGTCTGACGATGTTAGCTTGTGCCGCGGCAGGAGCGTCCTGCGTCCTGCCTGACATCAACGGGAGGACCGACATGGCTGAGAGCGTCTACAAGGTCATCGAGCTGATCGGCACCAGCAAGGAATCCTGGGAGAAGGCCGCATCCGCGGCGGTCAGCCGCGCCGGAAAATCCTTGCGCGACCTCCGTGTCGCCGAGATCGTCAAGCTCGATCTGCAACTGGACGCCAAGGGCGAGGTCGAGGCCTACCGCGCCAAGGTGAACGTCTCGTTCAAGTTCGAGGATTAGAGAGGCACCAGTGCGTAGGGTGGGCAAAAGCGCGCTTCCGCCTTCGCCGTTGAGCTACGGCGGACAAGCCGCATTGCCCGTCTTACGTTGGTGTCAGACCTGATCCGGAGGAGCCGCCAACGGGTCCGCGCGCAGCGCGGCCCGATGGCGCCTCCCCACTACGAGGCCGTCAACCTTTGCATGCCCACTCCCTTCAAAGGAGCAGCGGCGTCGCCTGGATGTTCGCCGTCAAGAAGTGATTGCTAAAGCGCGATGAGGTTTGGATGAATCGTCATCGCGCTTTAGGTCTTTGTCTGAGCATGATCTTTTCGGAAAACCGCTGCACACTTTTCCGGATCATGCTCTAGGCATTGCGCCCGCTCGGTATTGACCAGAGATGAGAGAAGGGCGGCCAACGAACGTTCGCCGCCCCTTTATTGCTGCTGGCTCCCGCTGCTGGAGCTACTTGCCCTTGGTATCGACCTTCTGCTTTTCGTCTTCGTTCATTTTCTTCACAACGGGATCGCGACTGGCTTCGCCGGTGGTCTGAGTTGTCGTGGCCGGGGGGCTTTCGTTTGGAATGGAGGTTTGCCCGGGCGGTGTCGTCGCCGGCCGCGTTGCGGTCGCGCTCGGCGGCGACGTCGTTTGAGCGGTCGCCGCCTGAACATCCAATAGAAGCACGCTCGACAGTAGCGACACCGCGAGCGCCGTTGAGTTGGGTTTCATCGATCTCACTCCTCTCAGATCAAGGAAAACAACCCGTTCGGCCTAACGTTCCCTTACGCCTCCAGTTGCTTGCCGATCGGCAGGGCGCGGATACGCTTGCCGGTCGCGGCGAAGATCGCGTTGATCAGCGCCGGTGCAAAGGGCGGCACGCCCGGCTCGCCGACCCCGCTGGGCGGCGTGTCGGGGCCGGGAGGTACGATGTAGACGTTCGTTACGGCCGGGGACTCGTCGATCCGGATCACCGGGAAATCGTCGAAATTGCCCTGTTGCACCTTGCCGTCCTTGAAGGTGATCGCGCCATGCTTGGCGAGGCTCATGCCCATGATCGCGGCGCCCTCGATCTGCGACTGGATCCGCTCTGGATTGACGTAGGTTCCGCAATCTATCGCGGTATCGACCCGAGGCACGGTGAGCTTGCCCTTGTCGTCAACGGCCACCTCGACGATGGTCGCGATATAGCTGACGAAGCTGCGGTGCGCGGCAATGCCGAGCCCGTGACCCTTGGGGACGGACCGGCCCCAGCCACCCTTGTCTGCGACCAGCTCGACGACCTTGCGAAGACGCGCGGTATCGATCGGGTAGCTGTCATAGGGCTCGCCGTAGTTCCAGAGGTCTTTCACCGAATCGAGCTTGACGATCCGCGGAGAGCCGATCAGCTCCAGCAGCATGTCCTTTGGATCACGTTTAGTCGCCTGTGCGAGTTCGGCCACCATCGACTGCACCGCGAAGGCGCGCGGGATGTTCGACACGGAGCGGAACCAGCCGATGCGGGTATGCGCGGCCGCTTCCGGATTCTCGCACTGGACGTTGGCGATCTCGAACGGCATGTCGACAAGCCCCATGCCGAGCTCGAACGGCGCCTGATGCACCGCATCGGCGGCGAATGTCGAGGCGATGCTCGGCGCGACGCTGCGATGGCGCCAGGCCGTCACCTTGCCGCTCTTGTCGAGGCCGGCCTCGATGCGTTCCACCGAAACGGTGTGCAGGAAGCCGTGGCGAACGTCGTCTTCCCGCGTCCATTGCACCTTTACGGGGGCGCCAAGCTCTTTTGAAAGCAGGGCCGCTTCGATGGCGTAATCGCACTTCGACTTGCGCCCGAAGCCACCGCCGAGCAGCGTCACGTTGACGGTGACATTCTCCTGGGGAATGCCAAGCGTCGTGGCGACGTCCTCGTGCGTTCCGCCCGCGCTTTGCACCGGCGCCCAGATCTCCGCCCTATCGCCCTTGACGTCCGCGACTGCAACCGGCGGCTCCATGGCGACATGGGCGAGATGCGGCAGATAGTACTCACCTACGATCACTCTGTCGGCGCCCTTCAAGGCGGCCTCTACGTCACCCTCCTTGCGTAGCACCAGGCCGGGCTTCCGTGCGGCTGCCTCCAGTTCGGCCCGGTAGGCGACCGAGTCGTATTTGCCGTTGGCGCCATCGTCCCAGACGATCTTCAGGGCGTCGCGTCCCTTGATCGCCGCGCCGGTGTTGCGTGCGATCACTGCGACGCCGCCGAGCGGCTGGAATTTTGAAGGCCACGGCCAGCCCTTGACTTCCATGACCTTCTCGACGCCGGAAACTTTCATCGCCGCCGCCCCGTCAAACGACACGACCTTGCCCCCGGTCACCGGCGGCCGGGCAATGACGGCGTATTTCATGCCGGGCAGGCGGACGTCGGCGCCGTAGCGCGCGGTGCCTACCGTGATGTCACGGAGATCGACCATGCTGATCTGGCCTTTGCCCAGATAGCGGAAATCCTTCGGGTTTTTCAGCTTCAGGCCTTCGACACTCGGCACCAACTCCTTGGCGGCATCGGCCGCCAGATCGCCAAAGCCGATGCGCCGTCCGCTCGCACTGTGGACGACCTCGTGATTGACCGCCTTCACTTCGGTCGCCGGCACACCCCAGCGTTTCGCCGCTGCGCCTTCGAGCATCGTGCGAGCCGAAGCGCCGATCTGACGCATCGGCATCAGGTAGTGACGCGTGCTGCGCGATCCATCGGTATCCTGGTTGCCGAATTTGACTTCGTCGCCATGCGCCTGCTGGACCCGAACGCGCGACCAGTCGGCCTCCATCTCTTCGGCAACGATCATCGGCAGGCTGGTGCGGACGCCGGTTCCCATCTCGGCGCGGTGCGCGACGATGGTGACAATGCCGTCCGGCGCGATCGCGACGAACACGCGCGGGTCCACCACGGTTCCGTGCGGCATCTCGCCGGCGCCGGTCTGGTACGCGGCAAAGGCGGGGCGTGACATCACCGGGGCGGCCAAAACGAAGCCGCCGGCCAGTCCTAAGCCTTTCAGGATGCTGCGGCGTGAAACGTTGTCGACTTTGACGTATCGCTCAAAGCCACGGAGTTTTTTGGGATTGGTTGACATGTTCATGGTCAGACCCCCGTCGAAGCGAGGTGAACCGCGTTTTCGATGCGCTGATAGCAGCCGCAGCGGCAGATATTGCCCGCCATCGCCTCGCGTATCTGATTGTGCGTGGGTTTCGGATTTTCGATCAGCAGCGCCGCCGCCTGCATGATCTGGCCGACCTGGCAAAAACCGCATTGCGGGACATTGAGCTGGCGCCAGGCCTTCTGAACCGCATGATCGCCGGTCGGATGCAGACCTTCGATCGTCGTGACCTCCCGATCGACCACGTCGGAAACCGCCGTGATGCAGGCGCGTACCGCCTGCTTGTCGACGATCACGGTACAGGCGCCGCAAAGCGCCTGGCCGCAACCGTATTTCGTACCCGTCAGTCCGGCTTCATCGCGGAGGAACCAGAGTAGCGGAAGATCGGGATCGCCATCCCAGTTCTTTTGCTGGCCGTTAATCTTCAAAGTAATCATGATCAACCCTCGCTCTTCGTAAGCTGCTGATGGGAGCTCCGACGTGAGCAAAAAACGTTACGGTTGATCGCTCAACGCCGTCGCTTCGAAATTCCTTGCTATCTGGCTGGGATTTCTTTGAGCCATCCTCCTGATCATTATTATTGGCTATTGTTCAGTAGGCCGCGCTTGGCGGATCGGCCGCCACAAGGCGTCCTACATTTGCGTCCGCATGTTTGGCGAAAACGGGGCATCGGCGGGTATGCATTTGGTCAGCAACGCTGACGCAGAGACGCGCGCAAAGACGGGCCGGTCGATCGTCGATCCGGCTCACAAGCCCGGTATTGGCAAGCGGGTCGACTTCTGACGGTGCGAGAGGCGCACTGCGCCCGTCACAGCCCTGGCAGCGAACTTATGTAGACGTTGATCGCGCCTTCGGCTTCCGCAATCACGCGCAGGGTCTTGGAATCGAAGGCGATGTCGGCCAGCCGCAGCTTGCTGATCTCGGCCGAGACGCGGACGCCGTTCTCGTTCTTCTGGAAGTCGGCGATCACGGCGGCGATCTTTTTCTGCGCGTTGCTGGCGAACGGCTTGAGGTCGATGGTCGCCTTCTCCGCCAGCGCCTTCTGCAACTGCGGCATGGCCGCGCGCGCCGCGGCGCCCAGCAGTCCGAAGGCGGCTTCCGACTCGACGGCAAGCTGGATGTCGGTGAGCCGCAGCGTCTGCTCCGCCTGATCGAGCACGGGCCGGCCCCAGATGTGCACGTTGGCCTCGCCACCGAGGCCGAAATAGCTCGCCTTCTCCTTTGCATTCACCAGCAGCGAAATCAGCAGGCGATCGCCGGAAGCAGCAATGCTGGCGCGCTTGACGGTGACGTCGGCCGCGCCGGAGCCGTCCTCCGGAAAGGTCTTTCCGGCGAACTGCGCCTCGACGATCTTGTTGATCTCGGTGAACGGCATGTCGATGGGAACGCCGATCGCGACATGTCCCGGCGTCGGCGGCACGATGGTGAGAGTGGCGGGGAACGGGCAGGACGGCTTGGTCTCGGCCGGGGTGATGCGGGTTTCCGCTTCGATGCCGAGCGTCAGCGTGACGGCCGAAGCATCGACGCGCGGCTGCGCGGCAATCGCGCGCGTCGGCCGCAGTTCCAGCCACAGCGGCGGCATCGTCGAGCCGGCGCCGGTGCCCTGCAGCGGGATCGAGCGGCACGCCTTGGCCCATTGCACCCGCGCGTTCTGTTCGAAGGTCGGATCGTCGCGCATGCGTGCCTGCACCAGGGCGATCTGTTCGGCGACATTCTTGTCGATCAGCGGCTTGACCTGCGCCGGCACGTTCACGCGCGCGCCGGCGACGGTGAGGCTGGTGTCGCCGAGATTGACCTGGCCCGCGAGATTCGGCTCGATCCGCCAGTTCGCGGCGATCTTCGGCCGCGCTGATATGGCGACGTTGCCCTTGATCTCGGCGCTGGCGTTGAGGTTCTTGATGTTGATGCTGCCGATTTGTTTGGCGACATTGCCGCCGAGCAGGCCGCCCAGCGCATCGCCGACCGCGCCGGTTGCCTTCCCCGACAGCGAGCCCGTGACGTTGAGCGTTCCCGTCAGCGGCGTCGCCAGCGACAACACGTCCTGGGCGCCGGTGGCTGATATCGGCCCGCGCGAGGCGGTCCAGCCGATGTCGGCATTCTCCAGGATCTGCGATATCGGATTGTCGGCCTTGCCGTTGAAGTTTCGCGGCGCGCTGCGATCGGCCGCATCGCGGATCGCCGACAGCGCAATCGCAATCGGCGCCATCACGGTGGACAAGCGCGGCGCCGGCGGCAGCGGCGGCAATTCGACAAGCGCGGGCGCGCGCGCGTCGCCGCGCGGCGCCACGAAGTCCATGAGCTTCAGGCTGACCACGAACGATATGACGACGACCGCGAGTGCGATCGCAACTGTCTTCAGATGCATCGGCAGACGCATCCCCCCCGGATCAATAAGACCGCCCCAAAGGCGTTTTACAGGGAAGGGGAGAGCCGCGCCAGTGCGGCGACCATCAAGCCCGTGCCTGCCGGTGCGGCCTGCAACGAGCGTTCAGGGTCGATCACAGGAATTTGCAGCGATTATCCGATTTGACGATCAGCGACCGTCGGCAGGCAACGAAGCATTTGGCGTCTTGGTCCTGTCTTTCGCTGGCCATTGTTCGGAAAGTGGCGGCAGCGGAGTTTCCTTGCCGGTCATGCGCTCAACCGCGATGGCATAGACGGTGATGGCATCGAGCCGCGGGAAAAATCCCCTTGGACGTCTTGTTTCCGGCTTGCCGTATTTCACCATCAGCGCTTCGCAAAACCGCTGCCTGGCCTCCCTGTCGTCGACGATCCGTATCCGGCCGAACAGACATACGCTTCGATAGGCGAGACCCGAATCGCATTCGAACCGGCCGTAATCAAAGACGCCTTCCTGTTCATCAACCTCGAAGCAAACGCGCCGATCCCGCTCGACGTTTGCGCGCAAATGCCCGCCGGCGCTCGTGGTGTGCAAATACACTTCCCCGTCGATCCAGAGATACAGCAGCGGGATGCAGTACGGGAAACCGTCCTCGCTCACCGTCGCGAGACGGCCGCTATAGCCGCGTACGAGCGTCTCCAGCGTGCGCTCCTCCGACATAGCCCGGTCTGCGCGCCGGATTTGAGGTGAGCTCATGATTCCGCGCACTCCACGCAGCTGTTCGAACGAGCGGGCATTTCGGGTTTCCTTGTTTTCCTAAACAGGATAGGAAGACTGTGGTCTTACGAAAAGACCCACTTTGCCTCGATGAGGCATACCACTAGCCCGGCTGGGCAACCGACGTTTTCGAAAGACATCTGTGACGAGCGGGCAAGGCTGGGCAAAGCTTTATGCATTCGAAGTGGACCGCGCGGCAGACGCGCCGGTGTTTCGCCAGATCTACCTGCAGTTACGATCGGCAATCCTGTCAGGGACGCTCCGTCCCGGGACCAAACTGCCCTCGACGCGCGAACTCGCGGTGCAACTCGGTGTTTCGCAGGTCTGCTGTCGTCTCGGCTTTCGAGCAGCTTCTCGCCGAAGGCTATACGTTCGGCAAGAAAGGCGCAGGAACCTACATCGCGTCCGATCTTCCCGAGCCTTTCGCAGCTATTCGTGGCCGCAGGAAGCGGCCGGCACCGGCCGCCCAAACGGCGGCTTCGCCGCGTGAGCCTGGCGGTTTCCTCGATGTGACGTCGCAGAACGACGAGCGCCCGTTCAATCTGGGGCGGACGCTCGTGGATGCGCGCACCGCCGAGCTATGGCGAAAACTCAGCGCACGCAGCTTGCGTTCCTTCGGACGGCAACACCTTGGCTACGCCGATCCGCACGGCATGCTCGAACTGCGAAAATCCGTTTGCGACTATCTTAAGGCCGCCCGCGCCGTGCGGTGCGAGCCCGAACAGGTCGTGATCACGGCGGGAACGCAGCAAGCCCTCGACATCGTTATCCGTGTCATGCAGGGGCCGGACAAGGAAGTCTGGATCGAGGACCCGGGATACGCCTTGACCCGCCTTGTGCTGGTCGCGGCAGGCGTGAAGATTTGCCCGATACCGGTCGACCACCATGGCATCGATGTCGCCGAAGGCATCCGCCGCGCGCCAAAGGCACGCGCCGTCTTCATAACGCCCTCGCATCAGTTTCCGAAAGGCGTTGCGCTGTCGATGGCGCGCCGTCTCGAACTGCTTGCCTGGGCGCGGGAGTCAGGCGCCTGGATCGTCGAGGACGATTACGCCAGCGAATTCCGATATGGCGGCCGGCCACTCGCTTCGCTGCAGGGCCTCGATGAAGCCGAGCGTGTCATCTACATGGGACGCTCAACAAGGCGCTGTTTCCGGGACTTCGGCTCGGTTACGCCGTGGTGCCTCCTTCACTGGCGCAGGCCTTCGTCACCACGCGCTATCTGATGGACCGCCAGCCATCGAGCCTTTGCCAGGCGGTCGTCACCGCCTTCATGGAAGAGGGGCACTTCGCGGCCCACATCCGCAGAATGCGCCAGATGTATCGCAGCCAGCGGGACGCGCTGGTCGCAGCTATCCGGCGCCGCCTGGGCGACCATCTGACGGTCGATCCGCCGGACCAGGGCATGCATCTTGTTGCCTACACGCGACGAGGGCTGTCGGACGTCAGGATCGAACGGCTAGCGCGAGAACATGGCGTCGTCGTTCGTGCGATGAGCCGCCTGTATGTCGAGGCACCGCCGCAATCGGCACTGATGCTGGGCTTCAGCGGCTATCCGCTTCCGCTCATTGCGCCGGCGGTGGCCCGGCTGGCCCGGGCCATTGAACGATAGTCGTCCTGAATGCAAAAACGGCCCCGGCAAATGCCGGAGCCGCGCTTTCGCGTTCGAACTTTTTAAGGCCTAGTGGATGGTCCTGCCGAGATCGGCGCGGCGGTCCGCCATCGGCAGCACGATCACCTTGGTGCCGACGCTGACCCGCGAATAGAGATCCTTGACGTCTTCGTTGGTGAGGCGGAGGCAGCCCGAGGAAACGCGGGTGCCGATCGTCTCCGGCATATTGGTACCGTGGATGCGATAGATGGTGCCGCCGAGATACATCGCGCGGGCGCCGAGCGGGTTGCCGGGGCCGCCGGCCATGTGGCGCGGCAGATAGGGCTGGCGGGCGATCATTTCCGGGGGCGGGGTCCAGGCCGGCCATTCCGCCTTGCGGGTGATCGTCTGGGTGCCCGACCAGGTGAAGCCGTCGCGGCCGATGCCGATGCCGTAGCGCATCGCCTGGCCGTTGCCGAGCACGAGGTAGAGATAGGTGTTGGGGGTATCGATGATGACGGTGCCGGGCGCTTCACGGCTGGGATAGCTCACGACCTGGCGGCGCAGGCGGGCCGGCAGTTCGAACGCCTGGTCTTCGTCCTGGGGCGCAGCCGCTACCGGCGGCGGGGCTGCCACCATCGGAGGCGGCAGGAAAAACGGGAACATCGGCAGCGGAGCGGCCGAGGCAGGTGCGGAAAATGCGGTTGCGCCGATCGCCAGCGCGCCAATGATGGCAGCCGAAATGCGGCCGTTCGTTTTGAAATTGGACATGATCGTCCCCCTGTTTGTCGCACCAGTTCGGCGCGTCGTTGGGGAAACCAGTACAGGTGAACCGTTTCAGGACATTTGCACGAAATCGCCAAAATGGTTTCGTCGCGTTAGGGAATTGTTTCATTAAGGCTTCGTCACCGGCCCTCGGATGCAGCCAGCCCGGTCCGCCGACCGGCCAGATTTCGCGAGAACGAAGGGAAAAGTCGCGATATCAATCAGGTCTGGCGGGCGCGCATCCGCGGCACATCGGTGTCGCCCGTGCCGAGCACGGTGCGGCGGTCGGCTATGGCGTGGTGGAATTGTTCGAGCGCGAGCCCGATCACCGACAGATCGCTGTCCTCGATGGCGCCGTCGTCATGGCAATCCAGCGCCTCGCGCAAGGTATTGTCGGCAGCAGCTTGCATCTCCGCCAGTTCTTCCGGCGTGTCCGCCTTGCGCACCCTGGAAATCAGATTGAGCAACTCGTCGCGATGCATGATGTACTGCTCGCGTTCGTCCCGCTTCCAGTAGTGCTTCAGCCAGGCGCCGACCGAGCCGAGGCCCGAGAGCACCAGGATCACGCCCCAGATGTAGTCGGTGTATTTTTCGAGAAACGTCCGCTCGTTGCCGTCGATATAGGCCGCAGCACCCGCATGGGCCGGCAACGCGGCATCCTTGTCGGTGTCGGGTTTCTCGATCTCCGAGGCGGTTGGCTGTTCCTTCGCCAGTTGCTGGCGATTGGTAAAGAGCTGCCGGGCGAAGGCGGCCACCGCGGTCTCCGACAGCGACTTCGGCGCGATGATCAAGTGATTGACGCTGACGGTATCGACCTTGTCTTCGGGTCGCGCAGGAGAAGAGCTGAAAATGCTGCCGGGGATTTCCTCGGATTCGTAGATCGGGTTCTTCTTCGCGATCGCGTCGGCGACGTCGATCGGCAGGAATTTGGGTTCGCCGCGGGCTGTGGCGGTCGCGGCGATGGCGTCCACCGTGATCTTGCTCTTGAGCGGGCCCACCGCCATGAACGCGTCGAGCGAGGGATCGCGCGCCATCTCGCCAATCTTGTCGGTGGCGAACTGGCTGACCGCGACCTTTTCCGGATCGATGCCGGACTCCCTCAGGATGACGCGCAGCAATTTGACGTTGGCCTCTGACCGCCCGATCACGCCGATGCGATGCCCGGCCAAAGCATCCAGCGTCTTGACCTTCGGCGCCGACTGTTTCCTGCCCTTGGTCGGAAGCCCGGGCGCCGACCACAGCACGACGACATTCTTGCGCAGGATGGCAACCGACTCGGCATTCTCAGGCAGGTTCAGGTCGCCGCGCGCTACCGCAAGATCGGTCTTGCCGGCGCTGAACAGCGCGATGCTCTGTTGCGCTCCGTCGGTCGTGATCGGCAACAGCCGCACCGGGCTGCCCTCGCGCGCAAAGGTCTGCGCCATCAGCTGGACCAGCTTGTGGTCCTCGCTGCCGGCAGGCCCGACCGCAATTCGCAGCGTCGTCGGCCGCAATACGTAATACAGCGTGCCCGCGGCGAGGCCGAACGCCAGCATGCCCGCGGCGAGGATCAGAAGCGCGTAGTTCTTGCGCTTCCTTCGCGGGCGGGATGGTGCCGGATTGTCGTTTGTGTCTGACATCGTTCTGTCACGTTACCGGAAAAAGCGTGGAGATGGGTTTAAAAAACAACCTTACAGAACGATGACGTCATACGCCTGAAATATCCATGTCCCAACGTCGGCTTTGAGAATCATTGTCGAATCTCGCTTGGGCCCGGACATGAAGATATTGATCGCGACCGACGCGTGGCATCCGCAGGTTAACGGCGTCGTCCGCACGTTAACCTCGCTCGCCCGCAGCGCTTCAGCGCTGGATGCCGACATCAGCTTTCTCACGCCTGACGGTTTCCCGTCGATGGCGTTGCCGACCTATCCGGGGCTGCGCATCGCGATGCCGAACCGGCGCGAGATTGCGCGGCGGATCGAAGCGGCTGCGCCGGACGCCGTCCATATCGCCACCGAAGGCCCGGTCGGCTGGGCGGTGCGCGCCTATTGCCGCCGCCGCAAGCTTGCGTTTACCACGTCCTATACCACGCGCTTTCCGGAATATGTCGAGGTTCGCACCAGGCTTCCGGCCAGCGTCGGCTATGCCGTTCTGCGGCACTTTCATGCCGCTTCGTCCATGGTCATGGTCGCGACGGACTCGTTGCGGCAGGAACTCGGCGCGCGGGGCTTTCGCAAGCTCGGCTTCTGGACGCGCGGCGTCGACACCGAACTGTTCAACCCGAGCACCCCCGCAACGCTCGATCTGCCGCGGCCGATCTTCATGACGATGGGCCGCGTCGCGGTGGAGAAGAATCTCGAGGCGTTTCTGTCGCTCGATCTGCCGGGAACGAAAGTGATCGTCGGCGACGGGCCGCAGAAGGCGGAACTCGCGCGGAAGTATCCGAACGCGGTTTTCCTCGGCGAGAAGAAGGGCGCGGATCTGACCGCGCATCTCGCTGCGGCCGACGTCTTCGTGTTTCCGAGCCTCACCGATACGTTCGGCGTGGTGCAGCTCGAGGCGCTGGCCTGCGGCACGCCGGTCGCCGCGTTCCCGGTCACCGGACCGAAGGATGTCATCGCCGATCATCCGATCGGCGCGCTCGATACCGATCTGCGCAGCGCGTGCCTGCGTGCGCTGACGATGTCGCGCGAGGCCTGCCGGAACTTTGCGCTGGAGCGTTCCTGGGAAAACAGCGCGCGGCAGTTCATCGGCAACGTGACGGCGCTGCAGCCCAGCCGTTCGCTGCGGCCGCTGCGGCGTGCGCGCGCCACAAGCGCCGTTCAGGGTTGAACATCAAACCAGTCATATGAGTAAGACGTCATATGAGTAAGACGAGAGGCAGAACAACCATGGCAAACATCATCAAGCTCGACGGCACCCAGCCGCTGGATTTCGACCGCGAGATGGTCGAACAGGCCTACGACCGCTGGGCGCCGGTCTACGACCTCGTGTTCGGCGGTGTGTTCAGCAAGGGCCGCAAGGCGGCGATCCAGGCCACCAACAAGATCGGCGGCCGCGTGCTCGAGGTCGGCGTCGGCACCGGCATCTCGTTGCCGCAATATGCTTCGCATCTGCGCATCTTCGGTACCGACATTTCGGAGGCGATGCTGCAGAAGGCGAAGAAGCGCGTCGACGGGCTCGGGCTGAAAAACGTCGAGGGGCTCGCGGTCATGGACGCCGAGAAACTCGAATTCCCCGACGATTCGTTCGACGTCGTGATGGCGCAATATGTCGTCACCGCGGTGCCTAATCCCGAAAAGGCGCTCGATGAATTCGCCCGCGTGCTGCGGCCGGGCGGCGAGCTCATCATCCTGACCCGGGTCAGTGCGGACGCCGGCATGCGCCGCTTCATCGAGCAGCGGCTGCAGCCGGTGGTTCGCCCGCTCGGCTTCCGCACCGCCGAGTTCGCCTGGTCGCGCTATGCGCAATGGCTGGCCAATGCACGCGGCATCGAACTGGCGGAACGCCGGCTGGTGCCGCCGCTCGGTCACTTCTCGCTGGTGCGTTTCCGCAAGATCGAGATCGCCAAGGCTGCCTAGCGCGCGATCGCTGATGGCGCATCATGCGCTGCTGCGATCTGTCACATGTCAACATCATGATGTCATCTGTCGGACATCGAATCCCTGTACACCCGAGCCCATCAGAATTTGGGGGAGAGAATGATCAAGAACTTCATGCAGGAACTGAAGACGCAGCGCTGGGACGACCATCGCTACTATCACCACAGCCGCATCAACCAGTCGCTGCACTTCGTCAGCGCGGCGAGCTTCCTGTTCGCCTACGCGATGCTGTTCTTCGATCCGGTCGTGTCGGCGCTGGTCGGCTGGCTGGTGTCGATGACGACGCGGCAGGCCGGTCACTTCTTCTTCGAGCCGAAGGGATACGATCACGTCAATCATGCGACGCATGAGCACAAGGAAGAGATCAAGGTCGGCTACAATCTGCAGCGCAAGGTCGTGCTGATGACGATCTGGGCGCTGTCGCCGGTGGTGCTGTTTTTCAGTCCGACGCTGTTCGGGTTGGTCGAGCCCTGGACCACGAACGCCGATTTCATGCGGCAGGTCGCCAAGGTGTGGCTGGCCGTCGGCATCGGCGGCTTGTTGTTCCGCACCATCCATTTGTTCTTCATCCGCGACGTCGAGACCGGCCTGGTCTGGATGACGAAAATCCTCACCGACCCCTTCAGCGATCTCAAGCTGTACTACAAGTCGCCGCTGTACCTGATGAAGGGCGAACTGATCGATCCCGGTCTCGAGAAGCACGTCAAGCACGCTTGATAGTCGGGCCAATAGGGAAGGCGTTATGCCCGGGCTTGTCCCGGGCATCCACGTTATCAGGCGCCGGAAACACATGATGTCGAAAAGTGTAGGATGGGTAGAGCGAAGCGAAACCCATCAAGCATCTCGCGCGGATCGATGGGTTTCGCTTCGCTCTACCCATCCTACGATGCCTTCGCGTTTGTCGCAGGCAATGACGAGGAGGCTAACAGGGCGATGACGGCAGACGGTAATGCGCCTTCAGCGGCCGAATTTCTTCCGCACCATCTCCCGCAAAATCCGCCGTTTGATACTCTTGTTGGTCAGCGATGCGTCGTGCCACCACCAGCCGTCGCGCTTCATCTTTTCGGTCGCCGCAACAAAGCGGTCGGCGACTTCGCTGAAATCCGCGTCGGTGTAGTTCAGGCTGAAGATCAGGCGTCCGGTTCCGACCCAGCTCAACGCCAGTCCTTCGGCGCGCAGATAATATTGAAGCATCCAGTTGTAACGGGACGGCTCGGTATATTGCACCATCCAGATCGAGGACAGGTTGCTGACGCGGACGGGCAGATCGTTCGCGGCCAGCCGCTCGTTCAACGCCGTGGCGCGTCCGTTCCAGGTCTCGTCGAGCCCGTGATAGATCGCATTGAAGTTCGGGCTGGCGAGGCGGCTGAGGAATTCATCCATCGCCGTCATCACGTAGGGATGCGAATTGAAGGTGCCGCGGGCAAAGCAGACGTCGGCGGGGCGATCGTCGCGGAAGCGGCGCATCAACTCCTTACGGCCGCAGACCACGCCGACGGGAAGTCCGCCGGCAAGGCTCTTGCCGTAGGTCACCATGTCGGCGCGGACGCCGAAATATTCCTGCGCGCCGCCGGCGGCAAGGCGGAAGCCGACGAACACCTCGTCGAGGATCAGAACGATGCCGCGTTGGTTACAGACCTCGCGCAGCTTCTTCAGCCACTCGCCATAGGCTTCGCGATCGAACGCGCCCTTGCGCGAACTGTCGACGAGGGCGGAATTGCCGGGCGCGTTGGCGTTGGGATGCAGCGCCTGCAGCGGATTGACCAGCACGCAGGCGATATCCTTGCGCGTTCGCAGCACATGCAGCGTCCGCTCCGACATATCGGCCAGCGTGTAGGTCTCGTGCGGCGACACCGGGTTGCCGATGCCGGGCTGAACGTCGCCCCACCAGCCGTGATAGGCACCGGCAAAGCGAACCAGATGCGTGCGGCGGGTGTGGTAGCGCGCCAGCCGTACCGCCTGCATGACGGCTTCGGTGCCGGACATGTGGAACGAGACTTCGTCGAGCCCCGATATCTCGCACAGCCGCCGCACATTGTCCGTGATGACGGGGTGATAGGGGCCGAGCACCGGGCCGAGCGCATGGGCGCGTGTTTCGGCCGCGGTGATGCATTCCTTGTAGAAATCGTTGCCGAAGATGTTGACGCCGTACGAACCGGTGAGGTCGTAGAAATTATTGCCGTCGACATCGGTGACGGTGACGCCCGCGGACGATTCCATGAAGGCGCCGGTGCCCAGATTCTCCCGGACGACCCGGCTGTACTGGAACGGCACGCGATAGTTCTCCGTGAACTGCAGGTCGGAGATGCGCTCGGCCGCCTCGGCCGTCATCTGCCGCCCTTTGGCGTAGCGCTCCTCGTAGAGGCGCGCGAGCCGGAAGAAGCCGTCCTGACGCTGCAGCGCGACGTCGTCGGGCGCGCCGTCGGATCGGAAGAAATGGCCGATATCGAACTCGTAATGCGGCAGCACCCGCGCGACCATTTTGGACATTTTGGAATGTCCGGTCAGCGAACGGTGCTTGGCGCGGGACAGCGCCAGCCGCGCCTTCAATTTGGGGAATACTGCCGCGGCGCTCACGGCCGCAGCGGCGGACAGGGAAAGAATCGGAAGGGACGAATCCATGCCTGAAGCGCTAGCCAATCCAGCTAACAGATTGATGACAATCCGGGGGCTGATCGCCCGCTTTACCCAGCAGGAAGACCTCAACTTCCTGTTGACCAACCGCATCCCGCGGGCGGCGCTGACGCGGTTCATGGGCTGGTTGAGCAAAATCGAGAACCCGCTGGTGCGCGATCTCTCGATTGCCTGCTGGCGGCTGTTTTCCGACCTCGACCTGTCGGAGGCCAAAAAGACCGAGTTCAAAAGCCTGCACGATTGCTTTACGCGCGAACTCCGTCCGGGGCTGCGGCCGGTGGATCCTGACCCGTCGGTCGTGGTCAGCCCCTCCGACGGCATCATCGGGGCCTTCGGCAAGATCGCCGACACCGAGCTGTTTCAGATCAAGGGCGCGCCTTATTCGCTGCTCGATCTGCTCGGCGATCCCGCATTGGTGGAGCAACACCGCAACGGCCGGTTCCTCACGCTCCGCCTGACGTCGAGCATGTATCACCGCTTTCACGCGCCGTATGACGGCACGATCGAGCGGGTGACGTTCATCCATGGCGACGTCTGGAACGTCAATCCGATCGCGCTGAAACGGGTCGAGCGTTTGTTCTGCAAGAACGAGCGGGCGGTGCTGCAAACCCGACTCCCGTCAGGCGAAGCGCTGACGCTGGTGCCGGTCGCTGCCATTCTGGTCGCCAGCATCCGGCTGCATTTCCTCGACGTCACGCTGAATGCGCAGAGCAGGGGACCGACCGTGTTCCCGTGCGATGCCAAGGTGCGCAAGGGCGACGAACTCGGCTGGTTCGAGCACGGCTCGACCATCATCGTGCTGGCGCCGGAACATTTCGAATTCGCTGATAATGTCGCGGAAGGCGTGCGTATCCGCGCCGGCGAGGCGCTGCTGCGGAAACCGTAACCCCGATCTCGATTTTGCGGCCGCTTGTCTTTATATGGTCGCGAGATTCGAAATCGGGAAGCGGGAAGAAAGATGGCGCGGACGCCTGTGCTGGCGGCGGGAGGCATTGTGCTGCGGCTGGCGGAGACGCCGCTGGTCGCCGTGGTGCGCCTGCGCAAGCGCAATGAATGGGTGTTGCCCAAAGGCAAGCTCGACGACGGCGAGACGCCGCGCGCGGCGGCCGAGCGCGAGGTGATGGAAGAAACCGGGCACGATGTTTTCGTGCACGAATTTCTCGGCACGCTGGTCTACGAATCCCGCGGCGGCTCCAAGGTGGTGCACTACTGGCGCATGGAAGCGCGCGGCGATGCGGTTCATGAACTGATGCGGGACGTGAGAGCCGTGGACTGGCTGCCGCTTGTCGATGCCGTCGATCGGCTCTCGCGGGGTTACGAGCGCGCGTTTCTTGAAAACGTAGGTCCGATTGCGCTGGCCGCGGCTGCACATGCGGTGCCGGCCCGGAAAGCGCGCGCCAAGCCGCCGGCGCCTGCGAAACGCCGGACGCCGCGACCCGGCGTGAGCGCGCCGCCCGCTGCCGCGCCCATGCTTGCACCGCCGCAATCCGAACCCGCGCTGCCAGTTGTGCAGGATGACGAGGTGACAGTGGCGATCGATGCGACCGCCGATGCCTCCATTGTCGAAGCCGAGCCCGCTGCTCCGCCTTCATTTGCGCTGGAGATAGAGCCTGTCGTCGTCGATGCGGCCGCGATGCGAGCGCGACAGCAGCCGCGCAGGAATTCGATTCAGCGGATGCGGGACTGGCTGCGGCGCGCGGCCTGATCCTCGCGCCCCGGGCGCTACCGCAGTTCCTTCGGCGGCGGCTTGCCCCGTTGCGGTGCGGCGGCCGGCCGCCTCGGCGCGGGCGATCCCGGACGCTGCAGGGCAGGCGCACCCTGGACGCCCGGCACCCGCTGCAGTCCGGGAACGCCGAACCGGTTCAGTCCGGGCCGTCCCTGCGGCGCGCCGGATTGTGCCGGCACATTTGGCTGTTGCGGTTGGCCTGCGCGTGGCGGCAGGCCGGGCTGCGCCGGCAGATCGGATCGCGGCGGCTGCCCCGTACGTGGCGGCAAGCCGGGTTGATTGGGCTGACCGGGGCGTTGCGGCTGGCCAGCGCGCGGTTTCGTACCGGGTTGCGTGGGTGAGCCCGGCTGCTGCGTTGATCCGGCGCGCGGCGGTATACCCGGCCGCGGCGGCGAGCCCGGCTGCTGCTGTCCCTGGCGGTTCGGTACGCTCGGCAGTGGCGGCTGACCGGGTTGTCCCGGCAGGCCATTCTGCCGCCGTTGACCGGGCTGAAGCTGCCGGTTCGGACGGTTCGGATTGACGAAGTTGGGATTGGCGCGGCGGAATTCGCGCTGCTGGAACACCATCTGGCGTCCGAGATTTTGCGTCGCGTGGAGCTGCCGCACAAAGCCCTGGTCACGCAAGACCACCGCTTGCGGGATCGCCAGCGGCACCGCGGCGAAGCGGACGCCGCCCGAGCCGGGCCGGATCGTGAAGCCGCTCGCGCCCTGCGTCAGAAAGCCGAGCCGCGCGCCGGCGCGGTCGTTGACCTCGATCCGGCCGACCCTGCCGTCGGCATCGGGATAGAGCTTGATCGCGACGTTGTTCGGATTGTTGGCGGCGGCGCCTTCCGGCACCTCGACCAGGCCCGTGGTGCCGCGAATGCCCAGCGTAGCGGTCGGCGTCGTGATCTTCATGTCGCCGGTTTTGGCAACCGAGGCGGCGACGAAAGCCGCGGTGCCCTTGGCGACATCGAAAATCGCCGCGTTGCTCTTGCCGCCGTCTTCATAGACGTAATTGTCGATGGTGATCTTGGTGCTGGCCTTGAGATTAAAGGTGGTGGCATCGATGAAGGTGATGCCGAGCGCCGAGTTCGCGCCCGTCTGTACGATGTCGTTGAGATAGATGTCGTCCTTGACCTTGAGCGGCGTGGTCTGGTCGTTGCGGATCACGCTGGCCTTGCCGGTCACGGTCGCGACGTTGCCGACCGGCTCCTCCGGCGCCTGCGCATCCGCGGCCGGCGCGGCGGGATCGGGCGCTGGTTGCGCGGGCTGCGCCTGGGCCAGTTGTGTCGCCTCAGGCGAGGCCGCGGAAACTTTGTTGGCGCCGATCGCCATGTTGCAGACCAACAGCAGGAGCGCGAGGGAAAGCGGGCGCTGCATCTGGGGATTCCGGGCAGGGAGGAAAGCGGGCGAGGGCGAGGCTGGACGATTTCAGCCTCACCGTCCTGAATGCGGGATGAACGGCCTCGATTGTTGCCGCGGCGGCAATGTCCCTTCAGCCCGGGATCGGCTATGATCCGATTCTGGCGCGGTCCACGCCACCCCCCTCCGTCGGGAAAGCATCATTCATGCGGGACCACTTCCACCATCGAACCAACTGTTCGGGCACCAGGCATAAGGAGGGGTTGCGATCATGGCTCGCTATAGGAGGTTCTTTCGATGAAACTTTCTGCACCGCTTTATCATTTGAAGCGCAAGGCCAAACTTCTATCCCGTGCCGAAAATATCCCGCTGCACGAGGCGCTAGACCGCGTTGCCAGGCAAGAGGGTTTTGGCGGCTGGAGTTTGCTCGCGGCCAAAGCGACCGCAACCGCGCCCGCCGAAAAACTGTTTGCGCGGCTGGCTCCCGGCGACCTCGTGCTGGTGGGGGCGCGCCCGGGCCAGGGCAAAACCCTGATGAGCCTCGAACTCGCCGTGCAAGCCATGAAGTCCGGCAGTCGAGGCGTGTTCTTTACGCTGGAGTATACGGAAAAGGACATGCTGGATCGTTTTCGGGCCATCGGCGTGGCGCGCGAGGATTTTACAGGTCTGTTTGAATTCGATAGCTCCGACGACATAAGTTCGGATTACATCGTCAAGCGGCTGGCCACAGCGCCTCGCGGCACCCTGGTGGTCGTGGACTATCTGCAGCTGCTCGACCAGAAGCGTGAGAATCCGGAGTTGATGGTTCAGGTTCGCGCGCTGCAGTCGTTCGCACGCGATCGAGGATTGATCTTTGTCTTTATCTCCCAGATCGATCGCTCATACGATCCGTCGATCAAACCATGCCCCGATCTCGAAGACGTCAGATTGCCGAATCCGCTGGATCTGAGCCTCTTCACCAAGACATGTTTCCTGAACAACGGTGAGGTTCAGTTCCGGGCAGCAAGCTAGGCGCAACAGCTCGCAAAAAAGGAGGCCCCGTGAAATCTCACGGGGCCTCAAGTCTCGGGAGAAACAGTCAGCTCACGCGCTTCCAGGTCTGGCCGCCGCAGAACATGCCGCCGAAGGCGCAGCCCTGGACCTTGAGGGTATTGGTGCCCTTCAGGGCGATCGTCGAGTTGTAGTTGCGGCCGCTGTCGGGATCATGAATCCGGCCGGTCCACTTGCCACCCTGCGGCTTCATGTTGATCAGGATCTTCTCGCCGTTGGCCGCATAGCCGCAGAGAGCGGCACCGCATTCCTCGATGCGAACGTTGCCCTTGTTGTCCTCGGTCGACCAGATGCCGAGCGGCGAGGTCGCGGCTGCTGCGGCGACCGGCGCCGGCTGGCTGACGGCTGCGGGCGCGGCGGCGGCGTGGGGGGGGGCGGGCGCCGGAGCCGGGGCGGGCGGCGCCGCGTCGGATTGGACGGGCGCGGTGGATGCGACGGTCGCCGGGGCGGGAGCGGGAGCGGCTGGCGCTGCGACGGGGGCGGCTGGCGCGGGCGCTGTCGCCTTCACGGGTGCAGGCGCGGGCGCCGGTTGCGCCGGGGTGGTGTCGGCGACGTCGTCGTCCTTGCTCTTGGAGCCCAGGCCCTTGAGATCGATGTTGCCGAGCGTGCCGTTATATCCGGGCGCCGTGATCTTGATGCAGGAGAGCGCGTTGCAGTTGCGCGGCGCTTCGACACGAATGCGTTCGCCGTTGATCTGGAGCGTCATGCCGCCGGCATGCGCCGAGGTGGTGGCCATCAACAATGCGGCGAGGATGTAGAGCTTCTTCATGAGGGTCTCCTGAGCGGCTTGTGAGAGGTGTGGCGGTGAACTTGGCCGGACCCTACGCATCGGCGCCGGCGTCTTCAGTGACGTGGGTCACAATACGCTCATAGCCCTCACGGCTGATTTGCACGGTGATTTAAATCACATCCGGAACGCCTTCCGCCGCCTAGTTTTTCTCCGTCATCACCTGCGGAGGTTCCGATGAAACGATTGTGGTTTTTCGTCGTGCTGATGGCGCTCAGTTCGTCCGCATCTGCCGGTGGATCGATTTCATTCACCGTCCGCGGCCATCGGGTGCATATCGAATCCTCGCGGCATTGCCGCTCGACGTCCTGCGCCTCGGTGTGGGTCTCCGGCGTCAATGAGCGCCGTAGCCGATCCATCAGCGATCGCGAAGACGTGACGCCCGCGAGGACGGCGCCACCGGTGTCGCAAACCGTTTCGCCACCCCCGGCGCCCGCGACCACACCGCCGGCCCAGACGGCCGCCGCCCCGCCACGGGCCGTCTACACGCCGGCCGCATCGACAACGCAAATCGTCACGCCGCCGCCGGCGCCCCCGCCGCCGCCTGCTCCGCAGGTCGCCATTCCCCTGGCGCCGCCACCTCCGCCGCCGCCACCGGTCGCAAAGCCGGTCGAACCCGTGCGGTCACCGGCACCGGTCGTCCGGGTTTCGCATGACGTCGAGGAAGAAGCGGCGGACTCGCCGATCGGCGACTGGCAGACCGAAGGCAAGGGCACGGTGCGGATTGCGAAATGCGGCAATGCGCTGTGCGGCTATGTGCTCAAGGCACCCTCGAACGACAAGGGCGAGGCGATCCTGATCAACATGAAGCCGAAGACCGACCGCCAGTGGACCGGCAGCGTCTACAGCCAGGACTTTGGCGAGACTTATTACGGCACGATGGCCATCAAGGGCGTCAACACGCTTCGCGTCGAAGCCTGCGCGCTCGGCCGCTTCTACTGCTCCGGCAACAACTGGAGCCGCATCGGAAGCCGCGCCGACAACCTCGTGACCTCGCGGCAGACGCCGGCCGGGCCGCGTTCGTAAGCGCTCAAGGAAAAGTGTTCATGAAGACGCCCGGTGGGGTGACCACCGGGCGGAAAGGTCCATCTGGACGGGGAAGTCCTAGAACACGCCGAGCACAATAGCGCCGACGAAAGCGATTGCGACATACGCGGTTACAACGCTCAGTCTGCCTACGAGTGGACTTACGAAATCCATTGGGAATGCTCCCTTGGTTCACGTCGTGCCCGCAAATAACGCGCGACGCTAGCAAGTCGTTCCCGGTCGAAAAAGTCAGCGTTGCTGTCCATCCCTACATGGGCCCCACGCGCCATGGTAAAAAATTCGTAAATTCAACCTGTTGAAGAGTTTTTAAATAAATTGGTTGAACGTGCGCGGGATGACGCGCGGAGTTCGTTTGTATCTCGTCGGCTCCTTCGTCCTCGTCTCGCTAGCGGGTTGTGGCCGCGGATTTTTTCAGTCCGCCGAGCGCGAACCGTGGCGGGCCGAGGCTGAGGCCGCTTGCCTGAAATCCGGCGCGGTCAAGGAGACGGCGGAACTGGTCCGAATCAGCCCGATTTCCGGTCCCGGCGTCTGCGGTGCGGAATATCCGCTCAAGGTCGCAGCGCTCGGCGATAACATCGCTAGCTTCGGTTTTGCCGACGAAAGCCTGCGGCCACCCGGGAGTATCGGCAACCAGCCGCGCTGGCCGGTTACGCGCGCGCCGGCCGCAACGCCGCCCAGGAAATTATCAAGGAAACTATCAAGGAAACTATCAAGGAAACTATTCGGGAAATTATCCGGAGCCGCCGCCGCGCCAGCCGAACTACGCGGCGCCATCCAACGGACCGATTTCGCTCTCCGCCCCGGGTGTCCGTCCGCAGGAGGATGACATCGATCTGCCGGAGCAGGGCGTGCCGCAATCGCGCGACCCGCGTGGCGGCGGATATCGGGCAGCACCGTCCTATCCCCCGCGGGACCGCTACCCGGCGCCTTCGTCAGCGCCTTATGCGCAGCCGTCCTATTCGCAACCGCCGGCAGCGGCGCCTGCCTTGCCCCGGCTCGGGCCCGCGCAGGGAAATTCCGTCAGCGCGTTCGGGCAGGTCTCGATGAAACCCGCGGCGACGCTGGCCTGTCCGATCGTTTCCGCGCTCGACCGCTGGCTCGCCGATTCCGTTCAGCCGGCGGCGATGCGCTGGTTCGGCGTGCGCGTCGTCGAGATCAAGCAGATCTCCGCCTATTCCTGCCGCGGCATGAACGGCAATCCGCATGCGCATATTTCCGAGCACGCCTTCGGCAACGCGCTCGATATCGCAGCCTTCACCCTCGCCGACGGCAGGCGCATCACGGTCAAAGGCGGCTGGCGCGGCGTGCCGGAAGAGCAGGGCTTTCTGCGCGACGTGCAGGCCACCGCGTGCCAGCAGTTCAACACCGTGCTGGCGCCGGGCTCCAACGCCCATCACGAGGATCATATCCACGTCGACCTGATGCGCCGCGCCTCCGGCCGCACCATCTGCCAGCCGGCCGCGGCATCAGGCGAAGCGGTTGCGGCGCGGGCCGGGCAGCGCAACGGTTACGCGTCACGCGATCCTTACCCGACGGGATCGTCCGGCAGAAAAACCGTATCGCGCTGGTTCGGTGGCAGCAGCAAGGTCAATGAGGAAGACGAGTTCGAGGATCATTGAACCGGTCAGCTTCGTAGTTCGTAGGATGGGTGGAGCGAAGCGATACCCATCAATCCCACAAAATGACGTGATGAGTATCGCAAGGGCTCAACCCATCCTACGACTTCTGCCGATCATAATCGAGAATCTCGTCGGGGGTTCTTCCAGTGTCGGGCAACGCCGCGTACCGTTCGCCGATCTTCATCAACCTTGTGGCAACAACATCAGTGTTCCGGCGACGGCGCTCCCGCGCCAACCGTTCGCGCAGCGCCAGGATTACGACACATGTCAAGTTCTCGCCGGTGAGCCGCGCCAACTCAGTTGCCAGCCTGTGGGCTTCGCCGTTCTTGATATTCAGATGCATTGCCGCCTCTCGCAGACATTCCCCATTGAGCACGCCTCTTAGATCTATCCCGCCAGCCGCTCCAGCAGATCCTGCACGACACCTTTCAGCAGATCGAGCTTGTATCCCGTCATCGGCAACGGCTTTGCGCCTGAGGTCGCCTGTTTTGCGGCAACGGCAATCGTTGCCACATTGGCGCGCTTGCCCTGCAGTGCGGCTTCCACCGCCGCGAGCCGCAGCGGCACCGGCGCGATGCCGCCGGCGGTGAGGCGGGCGAACTGGAACTCGCCGTCCCTGATCACGACGCGGGCGCAGACTTCGACCAGCGGCCATTCCGCGTGCGTTCGGCTGATCGCGCGCTTGTAGAGCGCGCGCTCGCCTTCCAACGGAGAGGGGAGCTCGACGCTCCCGATCATCTCGCCCGGCTGCAGGGCATTGTCGACGGTACCGTCGGCGCCGTCGCCAAGGATCTCGCCGATCGTCAGCCCACTACGCTGGTCGGTCGTCGTCGTCGCCTCATACGCAAGCAGCGCCGCCGCCATGGTGGAGGGATGCGGTGCGACGCAGGGGCCGAGATCGAAGGCTACATGATAGAGATGATTGCCCGAGCGCGCGGGACAATCCGACCCGCCTTTCTTGAGGCAGGCGATGTGCGGATTGCGGTAGTACCAGCAGCGCGAACGTTGCGCGAGGTTGCCGCCCAGCGTCGCCAGATGACGGATCTGCGGCGTCGCGAGGCCTTGCGCCGACGCAGCCAGGCCGGGATAGGCCGCGGCAACGCGCGGATCGGCGGCGATGGCGGCGATGGTCGTAAAGGCCCCGATACGCAAGTGCCCGTCGTCGCCCCAATGCATGCCGATCGTCTCGGGCACGGCTGAGATGTCGATCAGCGGCCCGGTCGAGACGCCGCTGCGCCGCCTTTCGCTGAGGTCGGTACCGGCGGCGCGGAATTCCGCGCGTGCGGTCGCGGTCATGGCTGTCGGCGTCATGCGGCGGCCCTTCCTTTGAGTGCGGCGACGAGGCGGTCGGGACGGATCGGCAGTTCGGTCAGTCTGATGCCGGTCGCGTTGCAGATGGCGTTGGCAATCGCCGGCGACGTCGGCACGGTCGCGACCTCACCAATGCCGACGCTGCCGCCGAGCACGTGGTCGAACCCGCCTTCGTCGAAATGCACGTCGATGACAGGCGTGTCCGCGATTCCGGGAATGCGGTAGTCTTCCATTCCGCCGCTGAGGATATCGCCGGTGCGGGAATCGATTTCGCGGGCTTCATGAAGCGCGTAGCCGACACCCTGGATGACAGCGCCAGCCGCCTGGCTGCGCGCCAGCGCGGGCGCCGCGATCTTGCCGACAGCGATGCCGGTGTGAACGCTGACGACGCGCACATGGCCGAGCCACGTATCGACTTCCACCTCGACGACCTGCACCGAACTGGGCACGCCGGCGCCGATCGCAAGATTGGAAAAGCGCCGCATCATCCAGCCGAAGATCATGCCCAACAAGCCTACCTCCTTCAGCGGCGAGCGAATGCCGGGCGCCATCTGCTTGCTGTCCTCTGGCCGTACCGCCGAAGCGGCGAGATCGGGTGAGGCCGCGAGCATTTCGCGCCACGGCGCGTTGGAGCCGGGGACCGGCTTCCGTTTTGAATTTTGTTCGATCGCGGCCTTCAATTTTTGAACCGCAAGCAGCATCGGCGGGATCACCGAGGCCGTGACCCGGCTGCCGCCCGAACCCGGGCCTTCCGGCAAATTGGAATCGCCGATTCTTACCTCGACTTCATGCGGCTCGAGCCCGAATTCGCGCGCGACAATATTGGCGATCACGCTACGGGTGCCGGTGCCGATATCCTGCGTTGCGGTGCTCGCAATCAGGCGTCCACCTTTCACCGCCACTTCGACCTTGGAGCCGGGCTGCCACAGATAGAGCCAGTAGCCGGTGGCGACGCCGACGCCGCGGCGATAACGGCCGCCCTGCAATGCGGTTTTCTTCCGGTGGCGCCAGACTTCCAGGTCCAACGCCCAATCGTACAGCCGCTGGCGGTTGGGGTCCGGGTCCCAGCGTTTGCGAAGCGCAACCGGATCGGCGTTCATGCGCAGCGCCGCTTCGTCGATTGCCTGTTCCAGTGCGAATGCCATCGGCGGCCCGCCGGGCCCGCGGAACGCAGCGCCGGGCGGCAGATTGCTGATGACGTCGTAATCGGCGAGTGCTTTGGCTTCGGCCGGATAGATCAGCCGGGCCAGTGCGGCGATGGTCGAGTTGGTTGCTGCTCCGGTGTCGGCATGGGCGGTCAGCGATAGCGCTTTCAATTCGCCCTGCTCGGACGGCAACAGCGCGATCTTTACTTCGGCGGCCGGCCGGTAGCCGGTCACCGAAAGTTCCTCGTGCCGGTCGTAGGCAACTCTGACCGGCGCTTTGGCCGCGCGCGCGAGTTCGATTGCCGTGGTGGTTTCCACGCCGAGGCTGGCCTTGGAGCCGAAGCCGCCGCCGACATGGTCGGCAATCACGCGCACCTTGCGATGGCTGAGCTTGTAGCGCTTGGCGATCAGCTCCATCAGGTGAAACACCGCCTGCGTCGATACATGCACGGTGAGCTGGTCGCCGTCGAAACGGGCCACGGCCGCATGCGGCTCGAGGCAGGCATGCGATTGGGTGCCGGTCCGGAAGGTACCCTCGACCAGCAGCGGATTTTTCGCCTCGCGCGCGCCGTCAACCCAGCTCCGCACTTTCTTCGGCTTCCTGGAGAAGGCCGCCGACGGCCCGCGGATATTTCCGTTCCACGGCGCCGGCGAGCCGCCGCCTTCGGAGACGTTGCCGGCCTTCTTGCGCGCGGACTTTTCGAACACGACCGGCGCGTCCGGCTTGCGCGCTTCATCGAGCCCGATGGCGGACGGCAGGCGTTCGCTGACGACCTTGATGGCGGCGATGGCGGCGAGCGCGGTCTTGCGATCGATGGCCGCGACGGCGGCGATCGGTTCGCCGACATAGCGGACGATGCGGTCGTCGCCGAGCAGGGGGATAACCGCACTCACGCCTGATATCGCGCGCGCCGGTGCCAGATCCAGTTCGCTGATACGGGCATGCGCGAGTTGCGAGCGCAGGATCACGCCTTCGAGCTGGCCGTCATGATGGATATCGACGGTGTATTTTGCCGAACCCGTCACCTTGTCGCGCGCTTCCATGCGCGGTGACGCCGCGACTTCGCCGTCGAAGCGGCCGGCGCAGGCATCCGCCACGGCGCGAAAAATGCCGTCATAGGCGCCGCAGCGGCACAGATGTCCCGACAACGCAGTGCCGATTTCATCGCGCGACGGCACGGTCGCGCCTTTCGCCGCCCGCCAGCTATCGTGAAACGCCGCGGCCTCGACGATGAAACCCGGCGTGCAGAAGCCGCATTGCAGGGCGTCATGCGCCATGAATGCCTTCTGCACCGGATGCAATCCTTGATGCGATCCTTGATGCAATCCTTGGGCGCCGATGCCTTCGACCGTCGTGATCGACCTGTCGCTCGCAGCACCCGCAGGCATCAGGCAGCTCACGGCGGGTACGCCGTCGACGAGTACGGTGCAGGCGCCGCACACGCCGGCCCCGCAGACGAGCTTGGTACCGGTGAGCTCGAGCGCGTCCCTGATGACATCGACAAGCAGCGCGTCGGGATCGTCGGGGAGGGGCGCGAGCGTGCCGTTGATCGTCATCGTGCTCATCTGTGATCTCCAGATTTGCGGGAGGTGGAACGAGGAATGGATTTTCTGGCAGCCGTGGCCTTGACGGGGCGCGGCCTCGGCGCCGGAGCTGTGGCGCCGGCGACGAGCGTGCGCAGCATGATCTCCAGATCCTTCAGGAAGGCGCCGGCCGGCTGCAGCGCGGGGTAGGCAGATTTGGTGCCGTTGACCGCCATCTCGATGCACCGCGCAAAATCCTGCGGCGTCATGCCGGCATTCAGCGTGAGGCCTTGCTTGCGGCACACGCGCGTGATGGTCGATGCAAGCTGCGCCGCGTAGGCGGCGGCATATTTCTGGTAGAGGTCGCGGGCCTGCAGCAAATGTTCGGAGAACAGCTCCTCGACATGGGGCGACCCGTCGAGCGACTCGGCCAGTTGTCCGAGCTTGGCGCTGACCGAGGCGACGAGGATATCGGCGAGGTTGCCGCCGGCTTTTTCCGCAGCGTTGGCCGCTTCGATTTCGGCGGCGAGCGCGCTCTCGTGCAGCCGCTCGATGACGGCGCGGAACAGCGCTTCCTTGGATTTGAAATGATGATAGAGCGCCTGCCGCGTCAGGCCGGCGGCCTCCGCCGCCTGCTCGATCGACGAGCGCCGGAAACCCTGCCGGCGGAATACCAGCATCGCGGCATCGAGAATGCGGGTGCGGGCCACCATTTGACGATTTTGACAAAATCGAAAGAAATGTCAAGTTTTGGAAAAGTTCGCTCCGACGTTCCCGTTCATGACGCCTTGCGCGTCCCGCAGTCGTATGCCCTGGACTTGCCGGTCCCTGCGATGTTCGCGTTGAAATACTGGCCCATCGAAGGGGCGTTCAGAAACGCGTCGACCACGCCCTTCGGCAGTTCGCAATATTGGTCGGAGACCGCGCTATGCCGGACGATCATGTGCCGGTTCGTCTCGTCGTAACAGACCCGCTCGATGAGGCTGCTCCGGGTGATGTCCTGGCAGATGTAAGATTTGAGGTTCACTGACCCGAGGTATCTCACGTCAACGCTCTCGGCTGCCTCCCAGGGGGTCGCGAGCAACAGGGCGATGATGAAGGCGAGGCGGGTCATTTGAACAACGTACCATGACAATCGGTCAAACGCTGGCACCGCTCGAGCCGATGCTCGAATTCGACCGGACCGAGCATCCGATACGCCAGGCGATTCTGACGCGGCCGATCGAGCATGCCAGCGGCATTGTTGCCGTTCCCGACGGTCCTGGCCTCGAGCATCGACCGCGGAGCGCTGGTGCGATTCACGGCACGGTGAGGGCAGCCTGCGGCCGTCAGCTCGGATGCATAAAGAGCGCGACCAGCAGGATGACCGGCAGCGGAATGCTGACAAGCCAGAGCAGTGCGCCTTTCACGAATCCCATGCCATACCTCCTTTCGATGCTCACGACAGCATAACCGTCTACTTCGCTGCCAGTTCCTTGCGGGCCGCGGCCGCGCCGTTGCCGACCCTGTCGATGGCCCGTTGGAGGTCTTCCCTGGAGACGTTCAGGTAGTGAAGCTCGTGCGGATGATTGCATGTCGATCTTGCTGCGGTCGGGCGTCTGTTTCTGGTGAGCTTGTCGCTCATCTCTATGACACTACGACCGGGCGGCTGCGTTCGGCTGCGAATTTCCTGTCTCGCGTTGTTCGACAGCAACAGCGGCTCGCCGCGCTTACGCAGGCTTCGCCCGATACGTCTGCAGAAACATCCGCGTCGCGCTGTCGACCACTAGCGCGATGCGCTCCGCCGAGGGCGCCGGCTCGGCCTGAAACACGAACGGCAGAAACAGCGTCGCCTGGCACATCTGCAGGAATTGCGCGGCGGCAAGTCCGCAATCGTCGATATCAAGATCGTCCGGCCCGACATGGGCCTGCAGATAATCGGCGAGACGGTTGATCGTCTTCGCCAGTACGTTCTCGTAGAACTGGCGTCCGACCTCCGGCATCCGCTCGGCGATCGCCATCACCGTGCGGATCGACGACCCGCCACCCGGCCGGCAGATCGATCCGATGTAGGCCTGGCCGAATTCCCGTAGCGTGGTATCGGCGTCGCGCCGGGGATCGACATTGTATGCGATCTTGCTCTTTTCGAGCGCTTCGGCCTCGACGATCGCCTCGAACAGCCGGCTCTTGTCGGCGAAGTAGACATAGAGCGTGCCCTTGGAGACGCCCGCAGAGCGCGCAATTTCGTTCATGCTCGCCCCATCAAAGCCCAGATCCATGAACACCTTGCGTGCGCCGTCCAGAATCTGGCGGCGCTTCGAGCCGTCCTCGTCGCTGCCGGGCCGGATAGTATTGGGAGCGGATGCAACCATTGGTTTATCTTTTCGGAAAAGAATTCAACCCGGGATACGGGCGGAGGGCTCTTCTCGCGCTATGATCCCTGCCGTAACGATATATCTTGACCGAACCGTTCGGTCAATGCTACTTTTTGACGCGACGGTGCACATGCGGCCAGACTGGCCGCAGTCGCATCGCGACATTTGAATGAATGGGGAGGCCGTTGATGGCCGCAGCAAGAGACCAGGCGGCACGCATCGTTCGCACCGGGCTGGAAGAGCCGGAGGACGAAGCTGCGCGGGAGGCTGCGGAGCAGTTGCGTGCCCAGGTCGCCGAAGAACCCAGACGCCGCCCGGCCGAGCCGGCTGGGCCCGCCGAACCCGAACGGCCGGGTGCGCCTTCGGCTGGCGCCACCCGTGCAGCCGCGGCGAAGCCGGGCAAACGCAAATTTGTGATGATCGGCGTGCTCGGCCTGCTGGCGCTCGCAGCCATCGCCTACGCCGTCTACTTCGTCTTTATCGGACGCTTCTATATCTCGACCGACAACGCCTATGTCCGCGCCAACAGCACCACGCTCGGCGCGCGGGTGTCGGGCCATGTCGCGGCGATCCTGCCTGCCGATAATTCGATCGTTCGCAGCGGCGAGGTGATCTTCAGGATCGATGACGGCGATTATCGAATCGCGGTGGACGCGGCGCGCAGCAGGATCGCGACCCAGCAGGCGACGATCGATCGCATCGGCCGTCAGGTCACGGCGCTGGAAAGCGCGGCCGAGCAGGCCAAGGCGCAGTTGGCCTCTTCGGAAGCGGCGCTGAAGCGCGCCGAACTCGACTTCGACCGCCAGCAGGCGCTGAGCACCAAGGGCTTTGCATCGCGCGCGACCTTCGAAGTGTCCGAAGCCGGCCGCGACCAGGGCATTGCCGCGGTGAGGTCGGCACAGGCGGCCTATGAAGCCGCGCGCGACAATGTCGAGGTGACGAAGGCGCAGCAGGCCGAAGCCCGCGCGCAGCTTGCCGAACTGCAGACCCAGCTCGCCAAGGCCGAGCGCGATCTCGCGTTCACCTCGGTGCGTGCGCCGGTCGACGGCACGTTCTCCAACCGCCTCGTCAACACCGGCGACTTCATCCAGGCCGGGCAGCGGCTCGCCAATGTGGTGCCGCTCAACGACGTCTTCATCGACGCCAACTTCAAGGAAACCCAGCTCAAGCGCATCCGCCCCGGCCAGCCCGTGCAGATCTCGGTCGACGCCTACGGCCATCGCAAGTTCGCCGGCGTCGTCGACAGCATTTCGCCGGCGGCGGGCTCGGTGTTCACCCTGCTGCCGCCCGACAACGCCACCGGCAACTTCACCAAGATCGTGCAGCGGCTGCCGATCCGCATTCGCGTGCCGAAGGACGTGGCGAAGCAGAACCTGCTGCGCGCCGGCATGTCGGTCTATGCGACCGTCGATACCCGCGAGGGCGCGGCCGACGCCGACAGCGAGGCCGACCTCGATGCGCCGGGGAAGGTTCAAGCGCAGTAGCATTTTAAGGACGCCGGGCCTTGAGGGGTCGGCGCATGTCTCGGGCAAATCATGGCTGACGCCACTACCGCTTCGCCTTCGATGATGAACGCCGCGGCCGACGCGTCCGAGCGCATCCCGCCGCGGCGGCTGTTTGCGTTTCTCATCATGGTGTTCGGGATGTTCATGTCGATCCTGGACATCCAGGTCGTCTCGGCGTCGCTGCAGCAGATCCAGGCCGGCCTTTCCGCCAGTTCGAGCGAAGTGTCCTGGGTGCAGACCTCGTACCTGATCGCCGAGGTGATCGCGATTCCTCTCTCCGGATTCCTGTCGCGCGCCTTCGGTACGCGCCTGCTGTTCGCTATTTCCGCCTCCGGCTTCACCGTCGCCAGCCTGTTCTGCGGCTTCGCCTCGACCATCGAGCAGATGATTTTTTGGCGCGCGCTGCAGGGATTTCTCGGCGCCGGCATGATTCCCACCGTGTTCGCATCCGCCTACACGGTGTTCCCGCGCTCGAAATTCTACATCGTCGGTCCCATCATCGGGCTGGTCGCAACGCTGGCGCCGACCATCGGACCGACCGTCGGCGGCTTCATCACCGACCTGATGTCGTGGCACTGGCTGTTCTTCATCAACATCGTTCCCGGTATCGGCATCACCATCGGCGTGCTCGCGCTGGTCGACTTCGACAAGCCGAACTTCGCGCTGCTCGAGCATTTCGACTGGTGGGGCCTGCTGTTCATGGCGGGCTTTCTCGGCACGCTCGAATACGTGCTGGAAGAGGGGCCGCAGTCGCAATGGCTGGAAGACACTTCCGTGGCGATCTGCGCGGCGATCTGCGTGGTCTCGGCGATCGCCTTCTTCTGGCGCGTGCTCAGCGTCAGGGAGCCGATCGTCGACATCAGAACCTTCGCCGACCGCAATTTCGGCGTCGGCTGCCTGATCTCGTTCTGCGTCGGCATCGGCCTGTACGGCCTGACCTACATTTATCCGCGCTATCTTGCCGAAGTGCGCGGCTACAGCCCGCTGATGATCGGCGAGACGATGTTCGTCTCTGGTGTCGCCATGTTCCTCACGGCGCCGATCGTGGGACGGCTGATGGTGAAGTACGACATGCGCTATCTGATCGCGACCGGCCTGATCCTGTTCGCGCTCGGCTCCTACCAGATGACCTGGATCACCAAGGAATATGATTTCTACGAACTGCTGATCCCGCAGATTCTGCGCGGCGTCGGCATGATGCTGGCGATGGTGCCGACCAATACCATCGCGCTGGGCACGTTGGCGCCGGAGCGGGTGAAGAACGCGTCGGGGCTGTTCAACCTGACGCGCAATCTCGGCGGCGCGGTAGGGCTCGCCGTCATCAACCAGGTGCTGAACGAGCGCACCGACCTGCACATCTCGCGCCTGCATGACAGCGTCACCTGGGGCAACGCCACCGCGGTCGAGACGCTCGACATGTTCACCCAGCGCATGCAGGGCATGGGCGATGCCGGACTGATGGCATTGAAGCAATTGTCGCAGATCGTGCACCGGCAGGCGGTGGTGATGGGCTATGGCGACGCCTTCTTCATGCTGACGGTGTTCTATCTCGGCTTGAGCCTGCTGGTGCTGACGCTGAAGAAACCTTCCGCGGCGGTGCTCGGCGGCGACGCGCATTAGGCTCATCGCCGATCACGCCGATGTCATCTTGCAAATCGGGCGCGATGCATTTATAGCTTTCGCGTTGTCGCTCGAACCGGGGAGATTTGCATGATTTCGATGTATTCGCAGATCGCGCCCTCGCGTCCGATGCCTGTGCTGGATTTTCGGTCGCGCAGCTGAGCGCGATCCCCGCCAGCCCTGATCGGGCCTGACGTCCCGATCACCAAGCTTCCCAACGACTTATCGATTTTTTCTTCAACGACGCTTGCGGTCGGCCAAAGGCCGTCCGTGCGTCAACCCAGATGGAGCCGGCGTTTGCGTTATGCGCAGCCGGATGACGCCATGACCGCTCTGAGAGACAAACGACCCGCGGCGATACGCGTGGTGACTCCCGTTCGTGTTTCGACACTGGCTGCAGCAGCCTGGCCGGGCTGCCGTCGTCGCCGGCGGCCTTTTGGGCGCGACCGCGGCCGACCTGTTCATGCCGATCTTCTCCGGCCGGCTGGTCGATGCGCTGACGCTGGGCACTTCCGATCCGGCGGCGCAGCGGGCCGCGTTCGCAGCCTTTGGCGGGATCGTGGCGCTGGGCCTGGCGTCGATGATCCTGCGCCTGACCGGCCTGCAGGCGATCGTGCCGTTCACGCTGAAGATCATGTCCGATGTGTCGCGCGACGCCTTCATGCGCGTGCAGCGTTTCTCGACCGACTGGCACGCCAACAGCTTTGCGGGCTCGACCGTGCGCAAGGTCACGCGCGGCATGTGGGCGCTCGACCTGCTCAACGACACCATCCTGATGGCGCTGGCGCCGTCGCTGCTGGTGCTGCTGGGCTCGATGATCCTGCTCGGGCTGCACTGGCCCGTGCTCGGCGCGGTGATTGCGGTCGGCACCGTGATCTACGTGTCGATGACGCTGGCGTTCTCGGTGAATTACATCGCCCCGGCCGCGCGCGTCTCCAATGCGTGGGATACCAAGGTCGGCGGCACGCTGGCGGATGCGCTGACCTGCAACGCGGTGGTGAAATCCTTCGGCGCGGAAGCGCGCGAGGACGCGCGGCTGGCCGGCGTCATCGGCCGGTGGCGCACGCGCGTGCGGCGGACGTGGCTGCGCTACAACTACACGTCCACGGCGCAGCTCGCGGTGCTGTTGTGCTTTCGTGCGTCGGTGATCGGCGGCGCGGTCCTGCTGTGGATCGCGGGGCGCGCCACGCCGGGCGACGTCACCTATGTGTTGACCAGCTACTACATCATCCATGCCTATCTGCGCGACGTCGGCATGCACATCAACAATTTGCAGCGCTCGGTCAACGACATGGAGGAACTGGTCGCGATCCATGGCGAGCCGATCGGCATTGCCGATGCGCCGGATGCCAAGCCGATCGACATCCAGGGCGGCCGCATCGTGTTCGACGCGGTGACGTTCCACTATGGCGGCCATCTCGCGCCGCTGTATGACGGCCTGTCGGTGGAGATCCGCGCCGGCGAGCGGGTCGGCCTGGTCGGACGCTCCGGCTCCGGCAAGACCACCTTCGTCAAGCTGGTGCAGCGGCTCTACGACGTCAGCGGCGGCAAGATCCTGATCGACGGTCAGGATATCGCGTTAGCGACGCAGCAATCGCTGCGCAGCCAGATCGCGATCGTGCAGCAGGAGCCGATCCTGTTTCACCGCACGCTGGCCGAGAACATCGCCTATGGCCGGCCCGGCGCCAGCATCGCGGCGATCGAGCAGGCGGCGCGGCTCGCCAACGCGCACGACTTCATCCTGCGGTTGCCGAAGGGTTACGGCACGCTGGTCGGCGAGCGCGGCGTCAAGCTGTCGGGCGGCGAACGGCAGCGCGTCGCGTTGGCGCGGGCATTCCTGGCGGATGCGCCGGTGCTGATTCTGGACGAGGCGACGTCGAGCCTCGATTCGGAATCGGAAGGGCTGATCCAGCAGGCGATGGAGCGGCTGATGAAGGGGCGGACCTCGATCGTGATCGCGCACCGGCTGTCGACGGTGCGCAGCCTCGACCGGATCCTGGTGTTCGACCGCGGCGAAGTGGTCGAGCAGGGAACCCACGCCACGCTGACGGCGCGTCCCGGCGGGATCTATCGCGGGCTGTTCGAGATGCAGGCAACCGAGTTCGGCCGCATCTCGGCGGCGGAGTGATGTGCCTCCTTGCAGTCCTGCTCGGTGTCGGAATATGTTTCCGGCATCGAGAGGACTTGCGCAATGAGCTGGTTTCAGAGGGATCGGCAGCCGGAAGTCTGGGAAGTCGCCGATGATCAACCGCTGGGCGATATCGGCGCAGCCCACAAGATCCGTGAGATTTGTGCTGCCGCCGCGGCCATTGTCGAAGCCATGGCGGCGGCCGGCGGGCGCAATGCCGAGCAGAAGCGCGCCGCCGACGCCGAGCGATACCAGGCCGGCATCAAGCGCGCGATCGAAATTGCGATGCAGATCTCCGACGATTCGATGCGCGACGTTTCAATCAGCCAGATCATCAGGCTGAGCGTGAAGATGGATCATCTGAAAACGGCCAGGGTGCTGCTTCGCACCATCCGCTCGGGCAAGACCAGGGCCGAACTGACTGCAGAGAGTTCCGGCGCTGCTCGATCAGGACGCCGCCAACTGAGGCGGTTCTCGATCTCGTTGCGGGGACGCAGGCGCAGCCTTCGCGCGCGTGCGCGTAGAGATCGCGACCGTCACCACCACTGCGGCTGCGAACAGCAGGATTTGCAGCGTGATGGTCTCGTCATTGAAGAGCGCCGCCAGCGCGAAGGTGACGAAGGGCTGCAGCAACTGGATCTGCGACACCCGCGCGATCCCGCCCATCGCCATGCCGGCGTTCCACGCGAAGAAGCCGATCCATTGCGAGAACAGCGCGACATAGAGCAGCCCCAGCCACGGCTTCAGGGAAATGTGACCGATGTCCGCCGGCGTGGTCAGCACGGCGGCGGGGATCGAGAGCGGAAGCGCGATGACGAGAACCCAGCTGATGACTTCCCAGCCCGGCATCTGCGAGGTGAGCCGGCCGGAGAAAGCATAGCCGATCGCGGATACAGCCACGGCGGCGAACAGCAGCAAATCGCCGGTCGAGAACGTGCCGCCGCCCTGCCGTAGCGAAAACGCGATCACCAGCGCGGCGCCGGCAACGGAAGCGATCCAGAACAGCGGCCTCGGCCGCTCATGGGTGATGGCGACGGCGACCAGCGCGGTGGCGATCGGGAGAATTCCGAGCACCACGCCGCCATGCGAGGCGTCGACCGTCTGCATTCCCATCGACATCAGGAGCGGAAACAGGACGGCGACGCAGAGCATCGTGAGCGCCAGTTGCGGCCACAGCGCACGCGGCGGCAGCGGGCGGCGCAACACGACCAGCAGCACAAGCGAGCACAGCCCGGCAATCGCCGTGCGCAGCGAAGTCAGTGCAATCGGATCAATTTGCGAGACCGCAAGCCGCGTCGCCGGCAGCGTGCCGCCGAAGATCGCCATGCCGACAAAACCCAGCAGCAGGCCGAGACGTTCGCGCGAAGCAGGGGTGCTCATGATGCGTCTGGTTAGCTGCTTTGCCGATCAGCGTACAGCAATCTACTCGGTGCACATGGCGGCCATGCGCAGCTACCTCGGAGCAATGCTGCTCCACACCAATACCAGCCCGGACACGAACAAAAGCCCCAGCACGATGTCGTAGAAGTTTCGGTCGTTGAGGGCGTGATAGGTGCGCATGCCGAGACGCGCGCCGATCAGCGTTCCCGGCATCGCGAGCAGTGCCAGCCAGAAGATTTCGGCTTTGACAAAGCCGCTGGCGATCTGCAGGCACAATGCGGCGCCGAGCACGGTGCCGTTGAAGATCTGGAATACGCCGCGCCGCTGATCCTTGGTCCAGCCGCGGACGCTCGCCCACAGGGTCGGAAGCGGGCCGGAGAGGCCGGCGAGGCCGCCCAGGATGCCGCCGGCAAATCCGACGGCTGCGTCTGCCAGCCGGCCGCCGAAGCGAAACGCCATCGGCTTCCGGATGAAATAGAGCGCTGCCGGAAATACCAGCAGCATCACGCCGACGCTGAGCTTGAAGTTCTGCGGGTCGGCGCGCGCCACCAGCAGCGCCCCGATCGGCATGCCGACGAGGCCGCCGGCGACGAAGGGCAGTGCCAGCCTGAAATCGATCACCTTCCACATCGACGGCAGCGTCGAGAGCTGCGAGCTGACCGAACAGATCAGTACCAGCGGTACGGCAATCGACGGCGGCACGATATAAAGCCAGATCCCCAGCGCCATCAGTGCCGTGCCGAAACCGGAGAGACCCGAGACGAAACCGCCGGCGAGTGCGCCAGCCAACAGGATCGCGTAGGTGGCCGCGTCCAAATTTTTACTCCCGTCATTCCGGGGCGCGAAGCGAACCCGGAATCTCGAGATTCCGGGTCTGGTCCTTCGGACCATCCCGGAATGACCATGACGAATTTGCGCTGACGTTTACACGACCGCACGGACAGGTACTATCGCAATTGAAGCCTTCAACAATAACTTCAGGAAACAGCCCCAATGAGCGCAGCCTCTTCGAAAACCTTTCTTGTCTGTCACGGCGCGTGGTCGGCAGGCTGGGCCTGGAAGAAAATGCACCCGCTGATGCAGGCAGCCGGGCATCGGCTGGTCACCCCGACCTACACCGGCCTCGGCGAGCGCGCGCATCTGGCCAATCCTTCGATCGATCTGGATTCGCATATCGAGGACGTGCTGAACGTCATCAGGTACGAGGATCTGCGCGACATCGTGCTGGTCGGCCACAGCTATGGCGGCATGGTCGCCACCGGCGTCGCCGACCGTGCGCGCGACAGGGTCAAGCAGCTCATCTATATCGATGCCTTCGTGCCAAAGGAGGGACAGTCACTGCTCGATTTGTACGAGGTGGACCGGGCGCGGGTGCAGGAACTTGCGAGGAGCGGCGACGGCTGGCGCGTGCCGCCGAATCCGACGCCGCCGGATACCTCGCCTGCCGATGTCGAATGGCTCTCAACGCGCCGCGTCAACATGCCGATCAAATGTTTCGAGACAAAGCTCAAGCTGCAGGGTGGCGCGCTGACGCTGCCGAGAAGCTACATCTACGCCACGCGCATCACGCCGGCCGACACGTTCGGCCCGTTCGCGCGTCACGCCAAGAGCGATCCGGCCTGGAATTATCACGAGATCGACGCCAGCCATTCGCCGAACGTCACCGCACCGGAAGCGCTGATGGTCCTGCTGCAGAATATCGCCGCGTAGAAATGGCGAAGGGTCCGGCGCGTTACGCCGAACCCTTCATTCTTAGAATATCAGCCAGCCTGTAAGCCGGGTTCTGGAGGGCACCATTCTCGCGAATGGTACGTGACGGCCATTCCTCTGGGGTCATGTTTGCACATGGCCTCGAGCAACCTACCCGGACGGCGAGCCTGACATCGCCCTGCGGCGTTATCGCTTGCGCGAACAGCCCGCGTTGCCGTCCCTATTCGGTTTTGCTCCCGGTGTGGTTTGCCATGCCGTTTCCGTTGCCGGATACGCGGTGCGCTCTTACCGCACCTTTTCACCCTTGCTGCCCTCCCTTGCGGGTGGGGAGCGGTTCGTTCTCTGTGGCACTTTCCCTGGGGTCACCCCCGCCGGATGTTATCCGGCACCGTATGTCGATGGAGCCCGGACTTTCCTCCCCCGCAGCCTTTCGACCATAGCGGGAGCGGCCGTCCGGCCGACTGACGCCCTACGCATGGGGGCTCCCGCGCGCCGCGTCAAGC
>CAWBRL010000023.1:0-145195 GCA_963791165.1 uncultured Alphaproteobacteria bacterium
CCGAACGCCGCCTTGGCCTCGCGCTTGGCGCTGACAATCGCCGCTGAAAGCTCTGCAGCCGAATTCACCACCCGCATGCCGCGCCCGCCGCCGCCGGCGGACGCTTTCACCAGCACCGGAAAACCGATCTTGTCGGCGGCCTTTGCCAGCGTTGCCTCGTCCTGGGCCTCGCCGTGATAGCCGGGCACCAGCGGCACATCGGCTTTTTCCATCAGCGCTTTAGAGCCGGACTTCGATCCCATCGCGGTCATCATCGCGGCGGTCGGACCGACGAACACCAGTCCGGCATCGAGGCAGGCTTGCGCGAATTCGGCATTCTCCGACAGGAAGCCGTAGCCGGGATGCACGGCCTCCGCGCCGGTCTGGCGCGCCGCTTCGATCACGCGTTCGATGTTGAGATAGCTGTCGCGGGCCCGCGCCGGTCCGAGCAGCACGGCCTCGTCGGCCATGGCGACATGCATGGCGTCGCGGTCGGCCTCGGAATAAACCGCGACGGTGCGCAGGCCCATGGCGCGGGCGGAGCGGATGACGCGGCAGGCGATCTCGCCGCGGTTGGCGATCAGAAGGGTGCGAAAGCGCCGGTAGAGTTTCGAGCGGTCCATCATCGTTTCCTGCATCACATCCTGAACAGGCCGAATTTCGTGGGTTCGATCGGCGCGTTGGCCGCGGCAGATAAACCAAGACCGAGCACCAGCCGCGTGTCAGCAGGATCGATCACGCCGTCATCCCACAGCCGCGCTGTCGCGTAATAGGGGCTACCCTGGTGTTCATATTGCGCGCGGATGGGGGCGCGGAACTTGTCCTCTTCCTCGGCCGACCAGCTATCGCCCTTGGCCTCGATATTGTCGCGGCGGACCTGGCTCAGCACCATGGACGCCTGCTCGCCGCCCATCACGGAGATGCGCGCGTTGGGCCACATCCACAGGAAGCGCGGGCTGTAAGCACGGCCGCTCATGCCGTAATTGCCGGCGCCGTAGGAGCCGCCGATCACGACCGTGAATTTCGGCACGCCGGCGGTGGCAACCGCCGTCACCAGCTTGGCGCCGTCGCGCGCAATGCCGCCGGCCTCGTATTTCTTGCCGACCATGAAGCCGGTGATGTTCTGCAGGAACACCAGCGGAATGTTGCGCTGGCAGCACAGCTCGATGAAGTGCGCGCCCTTCAGCGAGCTCTCGCTGAACAGGATGCCGTTGTTGGCGATGATGCCGACAGGGTAACCCCAGATATGGGCGAAGCCGCAGATCAGGGTGGTGCCATAGAGCTTCTTGAATTCATCGAATTCGGAGCCGTCGACCACCCGCGCGATGATGTCGTGCACGTCGAACGGTTTTCTGCCGTCGGCGGAGACCACGCCGTAGATTTCGTCCGCCGGAAACAGCGGCTCCCGCGGTTCGCGCATGTTCAGGTTGGCGCGCGTCGGCGGCTTCAGCGTGGCGACGATGCGCCGGGCAATCCCGATCGCGTGGGCGTCGTTTTGCGCGTAATGATCGGTGACGCCGGACTGCCGGGAATGTACGTCGGCGCCGCCGAGTTCTTCCGCCGTCACCACCTCGCCGGTCGCGGCCTTCACCAGCGGCGGCCCGCCGAGGAAGATCGTGCCTTGATTGCGCACGATGATGCTCTCGTCCGACATCGCCGGCACGTAGGCGCCGCCTGCGGTGCAGGAACCCATCACGATCGCGATTTGCGGAATGCCCTGGGAGGACATCTGCGCCTGGTTGTAGAAGATGCGGCCGAAATGCCGCTCGTCCGGAAATATCTCGTCCTGCATCGGCAGGAAGGCGCCGCCCGAGTCCACCATGTACACGCAGGGAAGATTGTTCTGCCGCGCGATATCCTGCGCACGCAGATGCTTCTTCACCGTCAGGGGATAATAGGTGCCGCCCTTGATGGTGGCGTCGTTGGCCACGATGACACATTCGCGGCCCGAGATGCGCCCCACGCCGGTAATGACGCTGGCGGAATGGACGTCGCCGCCATAGAGGCCGTGGGCGGCGAGCGGCGACAATTCGAGAAACGCGGTGCCGGGATCGACCAGCAGGTCGACGCGCTCGCGCGCCAGCATCTTGCCGCGCGAGGTGTGCCGCTTGCGAGAGGCCTCGCCGCCACCGCCGGACACGACCTTGAGCTTGTCGCGAAGCTCTGCCACCAGGCCGCGCATCACGTCGGCGTTGCGGGCGAACTCGGGGGATTTGGGATCGATGGTGGAATGAAGCGGCATGATCGGCGTTTCTTTGGGTGCTGGAGAGCCGTTTGGGAGTGCTTCAGGACGGTGCAGGATGGGGACAGCCTGTACCATCTTGGCCGGAATGTGAAGTTCAGGCGGTCTTTTCGAACAGTTCCCGGCCGATCAGCATGCGGCGGATTTCGCTGGTGCCGGCGCCGATTTCGTAGAGCTTGGCGTCGCGCAGCAGCCGCCCGGTCGGGTAGTCGTTGATGTAGCCGTTGCCGCCCAGGAGCTGGATGGCATCGAGCGCGCATTGCGTGGCCTTCTCCGCGGCATAGAGAATGGCGCCGGCCGCGTCCTCGCGCGTGGTCTCGCCGCGGTCGCAGGCCTTTGCCACCGCATACACATAGGCCCGCGAGGCGTTCATGGTGGTGTACATGTCGGCGATCTTGCCCTGCACCAGTTGGAACGTGCCGATCGGCTCGCCGAACTGCTTGCGCTCGTGCACGTAGGGCAGCACCACGTCCATGCAGGCCTGCATGATGCCGATCGGCCCCGCCGCCAGCACCGCGCGCTCGTAGTCGAGGCCAGACATCAGCACGTTGACGCCGCGGCCGACCTCGCTCAGCACGTTCTCTTCAGGCACCTCGCAATCCTCGAACACGAGTTCGCAGGTGTCGGAGCCGCGCATGCCGAGCTTGTCGAGCTTTCTGCGCGGTGGAAAATCCCTTCATGCCCTTTTCGATGATGAAGGCGGTCATGCCGCGCGGGCCGGCGTTGAGGTCGGTCTTGGCGTAGACCACCAGCGTGTCCGCCACCGGGCCGTTGGTGATCCACATCTTGTTGCCGTTGAGCACAAAACGGTCGCCCTTTTTGTCGGCGCGGGTTTTCATCGAGACCACATCGCTTCCGGCGCCGGGCTCGGACATCGCCAAGGCACCGACATGTTCGCCGGAAATCAGCTTTGGCAGATATTTCCGCTTCTGCACCTCGCTGCCGTTGCGGCGGATCTGGTTGACGCAGAGGTTGGAATGCGCGCCGTACGACAGACCGACCGCGGCTGAAGCGCGAGACATTTCTTCCACCGCAATGCAGTGCTCGAGATAGCCCAGGCCGGTGCCGCCATATTCCTCCTCGACGGTAATGCCGTGCAGGCCGAGCGATCCCATTTTGGGCCAGAGGTCGCGCGGAAACTGATTGCTCCGGTCGATCTCGGCCGCGCGCGGCGCGATCTCGTTCTGCGAGAACGCATGCACGGTTTCGCGGATGGCATCCGCGGTGTCGCCGAGATCGAAGTTGAGAAGCAGCGCCCTGTTCGAGGCCATCATTTCTCCCTGACATCTTCTTTGGAATTAAACGATCATACGTTTTTTTACTATCCCTGCAAGCAGAACCCTTCAGGCTCGAAAAGACAGGCACAGACGATTGAAATTGCTATCATTTCATGCCACAATTATACGATCGATTGTTCGTTTACTGGATCTGGCAGACGAACCGGAACGCCCTACTTCCGAGAGGACCCATGGCGCGGACGATCGGCTCACACGGCCCCAGGACGATGGAGGCGATCCGCAAGGCGGGGCTCCGTCTCATCTTCGAGCACGGCTACGCGGCCATGAGCCTGCGGCAGCTTGCGGCCGAGGTCGGGATCCAATCAGGATCGCTCTACAATCATATCAGCACCAAGCAGGAATTGCTGTTCGAACTGGTGCGCGACCACATCAACGAATTGCTGCGACAGCTCGACCGCGCCCTGCTCGGGAAACAGCAGCCGGCCGACAAGCTCCGCGCCTTCACGGCCTTCCACGTCACCTATCATATGACCAAGAAGCGCGAGGTGTTCATCGCCAATTCCGAGCTGCGAAGCCTGGAGCCAAAGAACTACGAAGCGATCGTGGCGCTTCGCGGCGCCTACGAGCAGCGGCTGGCCGCCATTCTCGCCGAGGGCGTGTCGGAAGGCGATTTCGAGGTCGTGGACATCCAGGTCGCGACATTCGCGATCCTCGCCCTTCTGACCGGCATCTGCACATGGTACCGCCCGGGCGGGCGGCTCACCAGGGAGGCAATCGTCGCCGCCCACGAGAAGCTGGTGCTGTCGAGCGTGGCGCCCGGCAAACCAGACGTTCCCCTTCCCGGCGCATCGCAGCGCGTGGCACGCTAGAGCGCCGATGAGGTGCCGATGACCGAACGCCAACCGCTCGACGAAATCGACCTCAAGATCCTGTCCGAACTGCAGAGGGACGGGCGGATCCGCAACAACGAACTGGCTGTCAGGGTCGGCCTCTCGGAACCGCCGTGCCGGCGGCGGGTACGCACCTTGCGCGAGCGCGGCTATGTCAGCGCGATCCGTGCCACGCTCGACGAAAAGCTGCTCGGTTACGAGGTCATTTCCTTCGTATTGATCCAGTTGCAGAGCCAGGCCCAGGCGCCGCTACAGGCCTTCGAAAAATCCATCGCGGCGATGCCGCTGGTCCAGCAGAGCTGGCGGATTTCGGGCGATGCCGACTATCTGCTCAAATGCGTCGCGCGAAACGTTGAGGGCATGCACCAGCAGCTTCTGCAGTTTTCGGCGATGCCCGAAGTCCGCAACATCAGGACCTTCCCGGTGCTGGGCGTGGCGAAGGATGCGCCGCTGCCGATACCGGACTATCCGGCGGCATCCGTGCGGGTGGAATAGCACCCGGCCGACCCGACCAACACGCCATCGAAGAATCAGGCGCGGCGCCCAGGTCCCCAGGGGGCAGGTCCCTAATGGGTCCAGGGCTCGACGCGCTTGAAGGCGAAATTATCGGCATAGGCGACCGCCCGGCGCGCCGAATCCTTGGGCTCGATCACCTGGTAGGGAATGCCCTTGCGCTCGCAATAGGCGACCGCGTCTTCCTTGGTGTCGAAGTGCAGCGTGAGTTGCTGCTTCATGTCGCCGGAGGAGGTCCAGCCCATCAGGGGCTCGATCGCCCGGGGCTGCTCGGGTTCGTAATCGAGCTGCCATTCCCGGGTCTTGGCCCTGCCCGATTGCATCGCGTTTTTGGCGGGCTTAAAAATGCGTGCGGTCATGGATAGTTGAACCCTCAGCGATATGCGACATGGTAGCGTTTTGTGGTAACGGCCGGGATAGTATAGAGACACCTTTCAGGGAATTTGATCGGTGATTCCAGATACCCGGATGTACCATTTCCGTATCGGTATAGTCATTATGCCGTACTGTGACAATCCAGGGCTATCTGGCGGCCGGGACCTCGTCTTGCTGCGCGATCTTCCAGAAAGCATCACTTCGAAACGGCACCCATGAAAATCAACGCCATCCTGCCAGAAAAAGGACGCGATCTCCGCCTCGACCTGTTTCGCGGGGTCGCGAACTGGGCGATCTACCTGGACCACATCCCTGACAACGTCGTGAACTGGATCACCACCCGCAATTACGGGTTCAGCGACGCCGCCGACCTGTTCGTTTTCATTTCCGGCTATACCGCCTCCTTCGTCTATGCGCGGATGATGCTGGACCGCGGCTTTATCGTCGGCGCCACGCGGCTGACCAAGCGCGTCTGGCAGCTCTATGTCGCCCACATCATCCTGTTCGTGATCTATATCGCCTCGATCAGCTATCTGGCGCTGCGCTTCGGCAATTCCGAACTGGTCAACGAGTTCAACGTCGTCGGCCTGATCGACAATGCGACCGAAACGCTGCGGCAGGGATTGTTCCTGAAATTCAAGCCGGTCAATCTCGACGTGCTGCCGCTCTACATCGTGCTGATGGGGCTGTTCCCGCCGGTGCTGTGGCTGATGCTGCGCCAGCCCAACTGGACCATGGTGGCCGCGATCGTGCTGTGGCTGGTGTCGCGGCAGACCGGATGGAATCTGCCGGCCTATCCGGTCGGCACCTGGTACTTCAATCCGTTCGCCTGGCAGGTGCTGTTCATATTCGGCGCATGGTGCGCGCTGGGTGGTGCACGGCAATCGGCGGGGGTGGTCATGCACCCGGCCACGCTCTGGTTCTGTATCGCCTACATGATCCTCGCACTGGTCATGACCATGGCCGGCAAGTTTCCGGCTTTCGGCGAGCTGTTCCCGCACTGGCTGTACTCGACGTTCAACCCGAACGACAAGACCAACCTGGCGCCCTATCGCTTCCTGCACTTCGTCGTCATCGTCATCCTGGTGATTCGCTTCGTACCGAAGGACTGGTCGGGCCTGGAGTGGAAGATTTTCGATCCGCTGGTGGTCTGCGGCCAGCAGTCGTTGGCGGTATTCTGCGTCGGCGTGTTCCTGTCCTTCGTCGGACATTTCTATGCTGTCGTTGAGCTCCGGCTCGCTGCTCATGCAGATCCTCGTCAGCGTGACCGGCATCGCGATCATGACGATCGTCGCCTACTACATCTCCTGGTCGAAGCGGCAGGACAAGCCGCTACCCAAGACGCCCCCGGCACCGAAAGCCGCCTGAGCGGCTTTCGGTTGGGCCCAATAGCGTTTTCGAGCGAAGTGGATACCGGTTCGCGTGAAGAAAACGCGTCAAAACAAAAAGCCTGACTTCGGTTCTGATGCAATCAGAACCGAAGTCAGGCCGGCTGCGCGGTCGAAGCCACCAGCGCGCGCACGTCGACGTACACGTTGACAACAGGCGCGACCACCTTGTGCATCGCAGTCTTCGACACCACCGTGTCGTGTATGACACGATGATCGATCCCCGTGGTCAGGAAGCAGTTCACGGCATCCTGCGGCGTTTCCACGATCGGCTCGCCCTTGATGTTGAATGAGGTGTTGATCAGCACGGGAACGCCGGTCAGCGCCTCGAACTCCTTCAGCAACCGATACAGCATCGGATTGGTCGCTTCGCGGCGAGGATCGTCCTGACGCGCTGCCTCGCAGCGTTGGCTTGTTGTTCGTCTACGTCGCTGGCACGTCTGCTGTTCTGGCAGGCGGTACGACCTCGTCCGCACAGGCCCGCGGAGGCAGGGGCTATGGTCGCGGATACGCACGCGGTTACGGCAGAGGTCGCGGCTACGGCCGAGGTTATGGCTTCCATGGCGCCCCCGTCGTTGTTCGCCCGGGTCCTCGCTGCTGGTGGAGCGCTTACGGTCAACGCATCTGCAGGTGGTGAAATAAACTCGATCCTCGCCGGCTTAGCCGGCTCCGGAAACGAGATCGAAGGCGTGCCGGACAACCGGCGCGCCTTTTTCTTTTTTGGCGAATCGCCTCGTTCACCGCGCGAGCGATTTCTCGATGGTCCAGTTCTTCAGCAGCCGTCAGCCGTCGAGAATCGCGACTGCCCTCGTCCAACCTGCCGAGGCGCGCTCGATCTTCACCGGGAAGCACGACACCATGAACCCGGTCGACGGCAGTTGCTCGAGATTGTGCAGCTTCTCGATGTGGCAATAGCCGATGTGGCGGCCGGCCTTGTGACCTTCCCAGATCAGGCTGGCGTCCTTGGTCTCGGCATATTTCTTCGCAGTGTAGACGAACGGCGCGTCCCAGCTCCAGCCGTCGATGCCGGTCAGCCGCACGCCGCGCTCCAACAGATACATCGTCGCCTCGTAGCCCATGCCGCAGCCGGAGGTGACGTAATCGAGCCTGCCATATTTGGCGCCGGCGCTGGTGTTGACCACCACGATTTCCAGCGGCGACAGCGTATGGCCGATCCGCTTCAGTTCAGCTTCGACATCCCCAGCGGTAGCGACGTAGCCGTCGGCGAAATGCCGGAAGTCGAGCTTCACGCCGGGCTGCAGGCACCATTCCAGCGGCACCTCATCGATGGTCCATGAGCGCTCGCCACGGTTCATGGTGGGGTGGAAATGCCAGGGCGCATCCAGGTGCGTACCGTTGTGGGTGGAGAGCTGCACCTGCTCGACCGCCCAGCCCTGCCCATCAGGCAAATCTTCCGCCTTCAGCCCGTCGAAGAACTGCAGCATCCGCGGCAGGCCCTGCTGGTGATCGATATACTGGATCGTCGGGTGCCCGCCCGGCGGATCGGCCGGCACGTCGTTTTGCAGGGGAACGGAGATATCGATCAACTTGCGTGCCATGACGTTTCCTCGCTGGTGTTCTTTCGTGAGGTGTTCTTGGGTTCGTGTCCGCAGGCTATTGCCGCTCGACCCCGTTCTTCAAGATACCGATCTTTTCGTGACTTCGAGTTCGATCGGTCACGCCTTGGGAGCGCATCTTGCCGTTGACGCGCACTTCCGTCTTCAATTTGCAAGGCCGCCAATCTCGTCTATTGGCGTGGCAGGCCTCGCAGTGTCAGTCGATGCTGGCTCTCCGCCCCGCGCTGGACGTCATCGGCGACCTTGCAAGGCGCAATGGCTGGGAGACGCTTTCCTGCACGCCGGACGTTGGAACATCCTTGCCGAAGTGCTGCGGCGCGTGCTGAAGCCAGAGCAACCGCCGCCTCGCCGCACTTACCAGATCACTGCCAACGCGCGCAATCCAACGCCAGAAAGCGCGGGGACTGAAGGTGACGAGCACCTCATGATGCCGCATCCCCTTGCCGCCCTTGACCAGCCCGAGGTCGCGGATGATGCAATACGTCCCGCTGCTCATGCGGGCGAACTTCGCACCTTGAAAATATTTGCGCACACGCGACAACATGCGTGCACCATGCACCACCCGACGATTTCGTCAAATCTTGACGGACGCCGAATCAACCTGGCGACTTGCGAATTTGGTCAAAGCGTTGCGTTGTTGTCGCGAGAACCCAGGCGATGCACTTGACCGGTTGGAACCCGCACGCGACCAAGGACCGCCCGGCGATCGCTCAACCGCGCGCTCGGCGACTCCTGTTGCGCAAAGCATTCAAGAATTCGAATCCGGATCTCCTCCGCGACCGGGCCTTCGACCTGTCGCATCCGGTTCCAGAGCCTGATGATCTCCCGTTGTTTCTCGACATCCATTGGTCACCTCCGAGGCATGACCAACTAGAACATAACAGGAACACGATTGCAAGCCGCAGGTCTCCAGATCGTCTGTCTCCAGATCGTCGGTCACCACATCGTCTGCCGCGCGCGCTCCGGCCATTCCCGATCGTATTTTTCGCCACCCACCGTGTTCTCGCTCATTTCGGCCAGGATCTGGCCCGGCGTCGGCAGGGTTTTCGGATCGACGCGCTTGTCGGGATTCCAGAGATCGGAGCGAACGATGGCGCGGGCGCATTGAAAGTAGACCTCTTCCACCGTCATCACGATGACCGTACGCGGCGCCTTGCCGTCCATCTTGAACGACGCCAACAGGTCGGGATCGGCGGAGACATGGGCGCAGCCGTTGACGCGGAGCGTGCTGCCGGAGCCCGGAATCAGGAACAGCAGCGCCACGCGGGGGTCGCGAACGATATTGCGCAGGGAATCGCAGCGGTTGTTGCCGCGGCGATCCGGCATCATCAGCGTCTTTTCATCATGGATGCGAACGAAGCCCGGCAAATCGCCGCGCGGCGAGCAATCCATCCCCTCGGGCCCAACCGTCGCCAGCGCCACGAATGGCGAGTTGTCCATCAGCGTCCGATAGGACGGCGTCACCCTGTCCGCGACTTTGACCGTCGAAGCGTCGTTGGGATAGCCGTAGATCGCTTCGAGTTGTTCGATCGTCCCTACAATAGACATTCTCGTCCCCCGCCTACCCGTCCCAACGCTCACCCTTGATGATGCGGACCAACTGACGGGCGTGATATTCGGCGCTGCTGGTGTTGACTATGGTCGCATCAGGCATGGCCGCAGCCTCGTCGATGGTGCGACGCAGCCGGTGCTCGATCTTTCCATCGCTGCTGCGGCTGCGCAGCGCCAGACGTTCGGCAAGAACGTTCGGCGGTGCCGTGATCGAAACGACCAGGACGTTGGCATAGGCCTGCCGCATCGCGGCGATGACGGTGCGCGAGACGTTGGCGACGACGGTATGCCCGGCGCGGATATCGTCGTCGATCGCGCGCGACAGCGCATAGCAATGGCCGTGCGCTTCCCAATGCATGGCGTATTCATTGCGCGCCAGCGCCTCCTGAAAGGTGCCGACGCTCACTTCTTCGTTGTCCTCGGAGGCCGACGCCTGACGGGTGATCACGCGCCGTGAAAAGACGATGCCGGGATCATCGGCGCAGGCCGCTTTTGCAAGCCCGAGCAACGTATCCTTGCCGGCGCCGCTCGGACCGACCACCAGAATCAGCCGGCCGGGTCCGATCGCGGCCGATTGTCCGGCGGATACGGTCAGGGTTTTCGTCATGCCACACGCTGCCCTTCGCGCCAGACGCTGCGCACCACCGGGATGTCGCGCGCGACATGCACGCGGATCAGATCGGCGCGCTTGCCGATCGCAATCTCGCCGCGGTCGGCGAGCCCTACGGCTTCGGCCGGCGTCTTGGTGACGGTCCTAACGGCGGAAGCGAGATCGATGGCCGGCACGTGCCGCGGCAGTTGCAGCGCCGCCATCAGCAGGCTCGAGGGGATGTAGTCGGACGACAGGATGTCCAAAAACCCCTCGCGGGCGAGATCGACCGCGGCGATGTTGCCGGAATGCGAACCGCCGCGCACCACGTTCGGCGCCCCCATCAGAATGCCGATGCCGGCCTGATGCAGTCCGCGCGCGGCTTCCATGGTGGTCGGAAATTCCGCTACCGAAACGCGGTCCCTGATCGCGTCGGTGACGTTTTCGTCGGTCGTATCGTCATGGCTGGCGAGTGGAATCTCGTATTGATGCGCCAGCGCGACGATCTCGCGCATGTTGGTCGCGGCATAGGCTTTCTGGTAGGCAAAACGCCGTTCGAACAGCGTATCGAGTTCGGCGTCGGTCATGCCGGCGCCCTTGCCGCGGTAATAGTCGCGCAGCTTGACCTCGTCACGGAATTGACGCTGCCCCGGCGTGTGATCCATCAGCGACATCAGCCGTACGTCGGGGCGGCCGACCAGTTCCTTGGCCTCCTCGACCACGCTCGGCATCGGGATTTCGCAGCGCAGATGCAGGAAGTGATCGGCGCGCAGAAGGTTCGCGTCGCGAGCGGAAGTGATCGCGGCCGCCAGCACGCCTGCCCGGCCATCGACTTCCTCGGCGCCGTCCTCGCGCCAGACCCGCAGCGAATCCAGCACCGTGGTGATGCCCGAGGTCGCCAGTTGCCCATCATAGGAGATCACCGCGGCGATCGGATTCCAAAATACTTTTGGCCGAGGCACATAATGCGCTTCGAGGTGATCGGTGTGCAGTTCGATCAGGCCGGGCATGATCAAGTCGCCGGCCGCGTCCTCGCTGCCCGCGGGGGCATTGCCCTCGCCGGCTTCAGCGATGCGGCCGTCAGCAAAGGCCACCCAGCCGCGTTCGATCACGCGGTCTGCCAGGACGATCCTGGCGTTGCCGATGACGGTTTCGGAAGCGGTCGAAGTCATGTCAGTTCTCTCTCCTATGCCACTGAGGCGAACGACGTCACGTCGACGATACGGTCGGCGATCAAATGGCGGATTTCGTCGTCATGGACGATGGCAACCATGGCGACGCCGTTGCGTTTCTTCTCGTCGATCAATTCAACCACGACGGCGCGGTTGGCCGCATCCAGCGACGCGGTCGGCTCGTCGAGCAGCAGGATCGGCAGATCGGAGATGAAACCGCGCGCGATGTTGACGCGCTGCTGCTCGCCGCCGGAGAACGTCGAGGGCGGCAGCGCCCACAGCCGTTCTGGAATGTTGAGACGACGCAGCAATTTCCCTGCCCACTCGCGCGCCTCGGTCCGCGCCGTTCCCGTCACGACCAGCGGCTCGGCGACGACATCGATGGTCGGTACCCGCGGCACGGCGCGCAGAAACTGGCTGACATAACCGATGGTATCGCGGCGCACGCTCAGGACCTGCCGCGGCTCGGCACTGGCGAGATCGACCAGATTGCCCCGATGGCGGATGCCGATCCGGCCGCCATCGCAGCGATAGTTGCCGAAGATCATTTTCAGGATCGAGGATTTTCCCGCGCCGGAAGGACCCGACAGCACCACGCACTCGCCGGGTTCGACCTGAAACGAGACGCCACTCACCACGGGAAGCTGCACGCCGCCCTGCAGATGCATGGTGAAGGTCTTTTCGGCGTTGCTGATATCGATCATCGCAGTCATTGATGCACGCTCATGCCGGCAAAATCGAAGAGACAAGCAGCTGGGTATAGGGCTCGCGGGGGTCGTCGAGCACCTGATCGGTCAAACCGGTTTCGATCACGCGGCCGCCCTTCATCACCATCACCCGGTGCGACAGCAGCCGCGCGACCGCGAGATCATGCGTGACGACGATGGCGGCGAGACCCAGCTCGCTGACGAGATTGCGCATCAGATCGAGCAGCCGCGCCTGCACCGACACATCGAGGCCGCCGGTCGGTTCATCCATGAATACGAGACGCGGCTCGGTCACCAGGTTGCGTGCAATCTGCAGCCGCTGCCGCATGCCGCCCGAATATGTGCGCGGCGCATCGTCGATGCGCGCGGTGTCGATTTCGACCCGCTCGAGCCACGACGAAGCGGTGTCGCGGATCCGGCCATAGTGGTTCCAGCCAACCGCCATCAGCCGCTCGCCGACATTGGCGCCGGCCGATACCGCCATCCGCAGCCCCAGTGCCGGGTCCTGATGCACAAAGCCCCAGTCGGTGCGAAACAGAAAGCGTCGCTCGGCTTCGCCAAGTGCGGCGAGGTCGCGCATCACCCCGTCGCGCATGCGGTAAGACACCCGCCCCGCGCTGGCCGCGAGCTGCGCCGACAACAGTTGCAACAAGGTCGATTTGCCCGATCCGGATTCGCCGACGATCGCCAGCACTTCGCCTGGATAAAGCACAAAGGACACGTCGCGGCAGGCGGCCAGCCGGCCGTAGTTCTTGCCCAGCCCCTCGGCCATCAGCAACGGCCGGTCGTTGTCCTGCATCGCGGTCTCAGCCTCAGCCATGCGCCGTCTCCTTGTGCGGAGCCGCACTTTCCGTGCCGCGATGACCGTGCGCCTGACGGCCCTCGCAGTAATCGGTGTCCGAACAGACGAACATCCGGCCGCCCTTGTCGTCGGTGACGATCTCATCGAGGTAGGAATTATCGGCCCCGCACAGCGCGCACGGCGCGTCGAAGCGATAGCGCGTGAATGGATGATCCTCGAAGTCGAGCGAGGTAACCTGGGTGTGGGGCGGAATGGCGTAGATACGCTTCTCGCGCCCGGCGCCGAACAATTGCAACGCCGGGCAATTGTCCATCTTCGGATTGTCGAATTTCGGTGTCGGCGACGGGTCCATGACATAGCGGGCGTTGACCTTCACCGGATAGGCGTAGGAGGTCGCGATGTGCCCAAAGCGCGCGATATCCTCGTAGAGCTTGACGTGCATCAGGCCATATTCGCCAAGCGCGTGCATGCGCCGCGTCTCGGTCTCGCGCGGCTCGAGGAAGCGCAGCGGCTCCGGGATCGGTACCTGATAGACCAGCACCTGTCCGCCATGCAGCGGCGCTTCGGGAACCCGATGCCGGGTCTGGATCACGGTCGCGTCTTCCGTAGAGGTCGTGGTCGCGACGCCAGCGGTCTTGGCGAAGAATTTTCGGATCGAGATCGCATTGGTGGTGTCGTCGGAGCCTTGGTCGATCACCTTCAGCACGTCCTGCGGTCCGAGGATCGCCGCGGTCACCTGCACGCCGCCGGTGCCCCAGCCATAGGGCATCGGCATTTCGCGGCTGGCGAACGGCACCTGATAACCGGGAATGGCGATCGCCTTCAGGATGGCGCGGCGGATCATCCGTTTTGTCTGTTCGTCGAGATAGGCGAAATTGTACGTCGGCGCGTTCATTCCGCGGCCTCCTGCATGGCCGGCTGCGCTTCCGCCTCGCCGAACTCCGCCCGCAGCTTGCGCAGCAGGCCGAGCTCGGACTGGAAGTCGACATAGTGCGGCAGCTTGAGATGTTCGACGAAGCCGGTCGCTTGCACATTGTCGGAATGCGACATCACGAACTCCTCGTCCTGGCCGGGCGCGATGATCTCTTCGCCGAGTTCACGGGCGCGCAGGCTCCGGTCCACCAGCGCCATCGACATGGTCTTGCGTTCCGATTGCCCGAACGCCAGCCCGTAGCCGCGCGTGAAGCAGGGCGCCTCGGTGGTGGAGCCCTTGAACTGGTTGACCATCTGGCATTCGGTCAACGTCACCACGCCGAGCGGCACGGCAAAACCGACATCCTCGGCCAAAAACTCCACCTCGACCTCGCCGAGCCGAATTTCGCCGGCGAAGGGATGGTTGCGGCCATAGCCGCGCTGTGAGGAGTAGCCGAGCGCCAGCAGAAACCCCTCGTCGGCCCGCGCCAGATTTTGCAGCCGGAGATCGCGATCGGCTGGAAAGCTCAGGGGTTCGCGGGTGAGATCGCCGACCGCCTGATCGGCATCGGCCTTGGGCGAAGGCTCGATCAGACCGTCGCGGCCGAGAATATCGGTCACGCGCGGCATCACCGCCGGTGTCGCCTCCGCCGTCGCAGGCGCCTCGGGCTTCGATGCATCAGCCAGTTGCGGATCCAGCAGGCGATGGGTGTAATCGAAGGTCGGCCCGAGAATCTGGCCCCCCGGGATGTCCTTGAAGGTAGACGAAATCCGGCGGCGCACCTGCATCTGGCCGGTATCGACCGGCTCACTGGCGCCGAAGCGTGGCAACGTGGCGCGAAAGGCGCGGACCAGGAAGATGGCCTCGATCATGTCGCCGCGCGCCTGCTTCAGCGCCAGCGCCGCCAGCTCGCGGTCATAGAGCGATCCCTCCGTCATGACGCGATCGACGCCGAGGCTGAGCTGTTCGGATATCTGCGCGAGCGAGAGTTCGGGAACGTCGCGATCGCCGCGGCGTTCATGCGCCAGCAGACGGTGGGCGTTCTCGATGGCGCGTTCGCCTCCCTTGACGGCCACATACATGCTTCAGTCTCCCTTCGCGGCAAGCCGCGTAGTGCGAGGTATCGCGACGACGGCGTCGCCGGCGACCAGGACGACATCGATACCGCACGGAAACAGTGCGGCGTTGATCGCGAGCCGTTCAAACAGGTCCGCCGGCTGCAGCGTGGCACGCAGCACCGCACTGCCGTCGATGCCGGGGCCACGCAGCTCGAACGCCTGCCCCTGCGTCAGGCTTTCGACCTGCAGGATCAGTGTTGCCGCACGATCGGGATATTCGTTGCTGCCGAAGGCAAAACGGTCGAGCGCCGGCAGGGCTCGCGCATCCCCAATGAGCGCAAAACTGCAGATCGAAGAGTCCGCAACGACAGGCGCGCCGGTATGGAACCTGAGCCATTTGCCGACATCAGGCGTTTCCGACATCTTCGGATCGAGCCAGAGCGGCGTATCATGATCGAACAGCGTCAGCGCTATCGCGGCGGTGCCGCGCATCATCGCGCCCGGCGCTCCGGCTACGTTGGCGATGCGCTGCACGCTGCCCGGACGGGCCATCGCATCCATCACCGAGCGAAAGGTCGATTGCGCTGACAACACCTTGTCCGCGAAGCCTGCAGGCAGTTCGGCAACCGTCGTCATCGCTTACCCCTCGCCCCGCACCAGCGTGTAGAAATCGACCCGTGTCGCCGCTGTCTCCTGCGCCTTGCGGCTTCGATCGGCGACCATGGCCGCGCGCAGCGGCACGACCACGTTTTCTTCCACCGCGCCGGCAAATTGATCCGACTGCACCAGCGCGTCGCACAGCGCGATCATCTGCGCCTTCTGCCGGTCGCGCCCGAGCACATAGCCAAAGCCGACCTCGCCGGTCGCAAGCCGCACGGCGGCACGCGAGACCGTCGCCTCGCCCAGATTGAACGGCGCGCCGTCGCCGCCGATCCGGCCGCGCAGCATCACGAGGCCATTCTCCGGCTCGCGCAGATCCTCGTGATCAGGCACGCCGACCGTCTCCAGGCATCGGGCGATTTCGGCCGCGCCGGAATGCGCCAGCACCAGCATCGCGGCCTTGCGCCGCGCCTGCCTGTCGCCCTCGTTCCTGTTGCCTTCGCTGCCTGGGTTCATGTTGGCCTTGCCGGAATCAAGTTGTCTATGTTATTAGACAACTCGATAGAGAAACGCCATGACCATTTCGTGACAGCAGGATGATTTTTCCGATGCCGTTCCCCGGCCCTTCCGTCCCATGAGCATGCAGGACACAGCATCGGGCGTTGCGCTATGGCGCCAGGTCGCCGACGGGATCGAGCGCGGCATTGCCGACGGCCGGTTTGCCGCAGGCGAAAAGCTGCCGGGCGAGAACGAGATCGCCGAGACCTATCGCGTCAACCGCCACACCGTGCGCCGGGCGCTGGCGACGCTCGCCGAGCGCGGTCTTGTTCGCGCCGAGCGCGGCAGCGGCACCTATGTGGAGGCGCCGCGGCTCGCCTATCCCTTGCGCTCACGCACGCGGTTCTCCGAAATCGTCGGCGCCGGCGGCCGCGAGCCGGACGGCCGCTTGATCGCCTCCTCGGATGAGTTCGCAAGCCGCGAGCTGGCGCGGCTGCTTGGACTGAAGACAGGGGCGCCGCTGATCCGGATCGAAGCCCTGCGCCTGGCCGATCGCACGCCGATATGCGTCAGCACCAATTGGTTCGACGCCGAGCGGTTTTCCGATGCCGCAAAAGTCTATGAGCGCGTGCGTTCAATAACCAAGCTGCTGGCGCACTACGGAATCCGCGACTACCGGAGAGATTCGACCCGCATTACCGCCGCCATCGTCGATGCTACCGACGCCGCGCGGCTCGATCTCGCATTGGGACGTCCCATCCTCGTGGTCGACAGCACCGATGTTGATACCGAAGGAAGACCGCTCATGACCAAGCGCACGCGCTTTGCCGCCGAACGCGTCGTGTTCCTGGTTGAGAACGGTTAGCGCGCCGGACCATGGCGTTTTCGGGCGAAGTGGATACCGGTTCGCGGAAAGAAAACGCGTCAAAAAAAGCAATCTAGGCCACCGCGCGCCGCCCGATAATGGCAAAGCGGAGCTTGCTTGAGATCCAGTCGATGGCGGCAACCGCCACCAAAATCATCAGGATCAGGAACGATACCTTCTGCCACTCCAGCACCCGGATCTGCTCTGCCAGTTGCAGGCCGATGCCGCCGGCGCCGACGATGCCGATGATGGTTGCCGAGCGCGTGTTCGATTCGATGAAATAGAGCACCTGCCCGGCGATCACGGGCAGCACCTGCGGCATCAAGCCAAATCGTATCTCATGCAGCGCATTGCCGCCCGACGCCCGGATACCCTCGACCTGCTTTTTGTCGGCCGCCTCGATCGCCTCGGAGAACAATTTGCCGAACGAGCCGAAGTCACTTATGGCAATCGCCAGCACGCCGGCAAAGGGGCCAAGACCGACGACGTTGATCCACACCAGCGCCCAGATCAGCGTATCCACCCCGCGGATCGAATCGAGGAAGCGGCGGACCGGAAACCGGAAGATTCCCGATGGTACGATATTGCGCGCCGCCAGCAGGCTGACCGGCAGCGCGACCAGTGCGCCTATGGTCGTGCCCAACAGCGCGATCGACAGCGTTTCGCCCAGCGCGACCAGGTAGGCCGGCAGCGAGGAACCCGGATCGGGCGGGATCATCATCATGGTGATCCAGCCAAGCTGACTGAAACCTGCAAGAAGCCGCGCCGGCGAAAAGTCGAGATCGACCAGGCCGAACAGGAAAATGGCGACCGCACCTGATATCATGGCCGGCGTTGCCAGGCGCGCGGAAGCCGGCCGCGCAAAAACCTCGGGATATTGCGACCGGAGACGCTTGCGTTCCGGCGTCGGCAAAAGGCTCATGCGCGGGCATCCTTGCCGAACAGCCGGCCACGCACCCAGCCGGTGCCGATATCGATGACAAACACGGTGACGACGATCATCAGCAGGATTGCGCTGACGTCGGAATAGTAGAATTTCCGGATCGCGACCACGAGCTCCTGGCCGATGCCGCCGGAGCCGACGAAGCCCATCACAGAGGCGCCGCGCACATTGATCTCAAACCGCAGCAGCGTGTAGCTGGCGAAGCCCGCCATGACCTGGGGCACGACCGCGAACCGCATGCACGAAACCCAGCTCGCCCCGGTCGACCGCACCCCTTCGACCGGCTTCATGTCGATGTTCTCGACGATCTCGGAGTACAGCTTGCCGAGCGCGCCGACCGAGTGGATCATGATGGCGAGCACCCCGGCCATCGGGCCCAGGCCGAACGCGATCACAAAGATCAGCGCGAACACGATGTCGGGAACGGTACGGCAGAACTCCATCAGCCGCTTGACGGTGAAGCGCAGCCAGGGCGCAGGCGAGGTATTTTCAGCCGCCAGGAAATTAAGGGCAAACGCGAGGATGGCCCCTGCTAGCGTACCCACATAACTGATCAGGATGGTTTCACCGAGCAGCGACAGCCATTTCCGCCAGCCCCAGAACCATTCGCCGATATTGGTCCAAACCCGGGCGCCGCTCTCCAGCGTGGCAATGCGATCGAAATAGCTGGCGAAGTTTCCGATCTTGGCGACGAACGTCCCCGGACTGACTTCCGCGCCGATCGCAGCAATCGTCAGCGCAGCCACGAATATCGCCGAAGCCAGCGTAAACCGGAGGCGCTTGCGCATCATCGCCGCGCGATAGGCGTCGTTCAGCGCGGCAAACTGCTAACTCGGCAACAGGGGAACGGCGACGGTCATTGCACCTGCATCGTCATTGGCGCGGTCAATAAAGAAAGAAGCCGGGTCGTAGCGACCCGGCTTCAGTTTTCTACGCTACGCTTAGGACGCCTTCTTCTTGCGGAGATTGTCCACGAATTTGATCAGGTCGATCATGCCGTCCCAATCCTTTGTCGTGGCGGGATTGAATGCCTTCTTCTGACCGTCGGACAGGCGGTCGAACGCAGCCTTGTCCTTGGTCGGGCTGTCGGCGAATGCCTTGGCGATCGCAGCCTTCAGGCCATCGGGCAGTTCGGAGGAGTACGCATAGGGCCCGTTGAGGATCGGGGCCGACTTGTGGATGATCCGGAAATCGTCCTTCTTCATCGGCGTGCCGTCGGCGTTCTTCAGCATCCCCTTGTGCAGCATCTGCGCAAGCGTCGAATCGTCGTCGGTCGTCCACTGGTTGGCCGCGACATCAACGGTGCCCTGCGTCAGCGCCAGCATCGCGTTTTCGTGGCTGCCGGTGAAGACGACCTTGCCAAAATAGCCGTCGGCGTCCGAAATGCCGAGCTTGTCGAGCTCGAAGCGGGGAACGTTGTTGCCCGAGGTCGAATTCGGATCCACCAGGCCGAGGTTCTTGCCCTTGAGCTGGTCGACCGACTTGTAGGGGCTGCTGGCCTTGACGAAGAACACCGAATAGTAGCCGGTGCTGCCGTCGGCATTGATGTCATTGGCGAACGCATCGGTCTTGACGCCGGTCAGCCGCGCCCGCGCAAACGACGCCGAGCCGTAGCTCGCGATATGGATATTGCCGGCGCGCTGCCCTTCGATCACGGCGGCGTAGTCGTTGGCGATGCGCAGATTGACCTTCACCCCGAGTTCCTTGGAGAGGTAAGTGACGAACGGGGTCCAGCGCTCGGTCACGCCGGAGGCGTTCTCGGCCGGCACGACGGCAAAGGTCAGTTCGGGATACTTGCCCTTCCAGTCCTGCGCCGAAGCTGTTGTAGCCGTGAAGGCCAGCGCCGCGGCACTGGCAAGAATCATACGACGGTTGATCATGACACCCTCTCTTTTCTGATGCAGAAGTCGCTTCGCCTGCGGTACGCCGCAGTGCGCACTGATGACTGAACGCAAGTACTCAGGCCGCGGCAGCGGTGCCGAGAGCCGGAATGGTGGAATCGGCGGGCGCCTCGCCTGAGGTGGCGCCCATCACTTCGTTGGCTTCGAGGTCGTAGAGTTCGCGCGCGATTTGATCGGTCAACATCGCCGGCGCATCGTCGAACACCACCCGGCCAGCCGACATGCCGATCAGACGGTCGCAATAGGTCCGCGCCAGGTCCAGCGAGTGCAGGTTGCAGATCACGGTGATGCCGAAATGCTTGTTGATGCGCAGCAGGGCGTCCATGACCACCTTGGTATTGCGGGGATCTAGTGACGCGATCGGCTCGTCGGCAAGAATGATCTCAGGGTTCTGCACCAGCGCGCGCGCAATCGCGACGCGCTGCTGCTGGCCGCCCGACAGCTGGTCGGCTCGCTGCGCCGCGAATGAGGCCATGTCGAACTGCTCGAGCGCCGACATCGCCAGCGCCCTGTCATTTTCCGGCCAAAGCTGCGTCAGCGAACGCCAGGACGGAATCTCGGCCAGCCTTCCCATCAGCACGTTGGTCAGCACATCGAGCCGGCCGACCAGGTTGAACTGCTGAAAGATCATTGCCGACCGTGCGCGCCATTGCCGCAGTTCCTTGCCACGCAGCGCCGTGACATCGAGGCCTTCGAACAGGATGCGCCCCTCGGACGGCTCGGCAAGGCGATTGATCATCCGCAGCAGGGTCGACTTGCCGGCGCCGGAACGGCCGATCACGCCGACGAAGCCGCCGGGCGCAATTGAGAATGACGCATTGTCGACTGCGGCTTTCGTGCCAAAACGGCACGTCAAACCTTCCACCACCAGCATGCAGTGCTCCAGAACGCTTTTCTGCCCCCATCGCTAACGTCTGGATTCAACAGTTGTATGACAGTCGTGCCGCGGCGCACGCGCCGTCCACAGCAGGCTATCTGTCATCCACCTGTCACGACACTGTCATCATGCCAATCGATGACGTCCGAGCCCTTCAACTGGTCCGTTTCGCTCACGGGAATCCGCATGGCCGGCAAAATGCTCTCGGTCGAACCGACCGTCGATCCATCCGCGAAACTGCACGACACAAGGCTCGGCGCCTATTGCGAGGTCGGCGCACGCACGATCCTGCATGAAGTGACCATGGACGACTATTCCTACGTCGTGAACGACGCACAGATCACCTACACGTCGATCGGAAAATTCTGCTCGATCGCGGCGATGACGCGGATCAACCCGGGCAATCACCCCATGCAGCGGGCTTCGCAGGCGCATTTCACTTATCGCGCCAGCGCGTATTTTCCTGACGAAAGCGACGATACCGAGTTCTTCGCGTGGCGGCGCAGCCACCACGTCGACATCGGCCATGACGTCTGGATCGGGCATGGCGCCGTGGTGCTGCCGGGCCGCAATGTCGGCACCGGCGCCGTCATCGCGGCAGGCGCGATCGTGACCAGGGACGTTCCGGCCTACACCATCGTCGCCGGAAATCCGGCGCGGATCGTCAAGCAGAGGTTTCCGGAAGATGTGGCGGCCCGACTGTCGGAACTCGGCTGGTGGGACTGGGACCACGAGACATTGCGCCGTGCCCTGCCCGATTTCCGCAAACTGACCGTCGAGGACTTCATCGACAAGTACACGGCTGCCGAAACCTGTGGGCGCACGCAGACGAGACAAAAAAGTGTGGTGACATGACCAATCTATCGATCGAAGGCGGCCAGGCGCTCATTGGCGGAGAGTTTGTCGAGGCGTCGCTGCGCATCGCAGGGCGTGACATCGTCGCGATGGATGCGGCAGCGGACCGAGGCTCGCAACAGGGCTCTCTTGCCATCGACGCCAGCGGCCTGAAGGTGCTGCCGGGTATTATCGACCTGCATGGCGACGCCTTCGAGCGGCAGATGATGCCCCGTCCCGGCGTCGATTTTCCCGTCGATGTGGCGCTGGCCGACAGCGATCGGCAGGCGATCGCTAACGGCATCACGACAGTCTTTCATGCCACGACCTGGTCGTGGGAGCCCGGCCTGCGCGGCGCCGATAACGCCCGCCAGTTGCTCGAAAATATCGAGATCCTGAGGCCGAAACTGGCGGCCGACACCCGCTTCCATCTCCGCCACGAGACCTACAATATCGATGCCGAGACCGAGATCGCCCAATGGCTTTCCGACGGACGAATCGACCTGTTCGCGTTCAACGACCATATGGATTCCACGGTCGCCAGCCTTGCGAAGCCGCAGAAGCGCAACCGCATGGTCGAACGTACCGGTCTTACGAGCGAGGCTTTCGACCAACTGGTCCAGCGCATCGTCGCTCGCGGCCACGAGGTGCCGGCATCGATCGCACGGTTGGCGCAAGCGGCGCGAGCGGCCGGCGTCAGGATGCTGTCGCATGATGACGACACTCCCGCGATGCGAAAGGCATTCCGGGAGCAAGGCGTCGGCATTGCCGAATTTCCTGTCAACGAGGAGACCGCGCGCGAAGCGGCCGAGGCCGGCGATTTCATCGTGTTCGGCGCCCCCAATGTCGTGCGCGGCGGCAGCCATACCGGCTGGACCAAGGCGGCCGACATGATCGCCAAGGGCCTCTGCTCGGTGCTCGCCTCCGACTATTACTATCCGGCGCAGCTATTGGCCGCGTTCCGCCTCGCCGCCGATGGCATATTGCCGCTGGCCAAAGCCTGGGATTTGATATCGGCAAACCCGGCCGACGCCGCCGGCCTGACCGATCGCGGCGTTCTTGCCGAAGGCCGGCGCGCCGATGTCATCCTCGTCAATGACGAAGTGCCGCTGCGGCCGCGCATCGTCGGCGTCATCGCCGCGGGACGCCTGGTTCATCTGACCGAGGCCGACCGGCTGATCCGGTTCGCTGCCGCGCCGCGCAAGGCGGTTGCGGCGGCGTGAGCCGGCTCTATTCTGCAGATATGGCCGACTCGCCGCGCTACGCGATCTACTATGCCCCGGCGCCCGGAAGCGGCCTCGATCGCTTCGGCGCAACGCTGCTCGGCTATGACGCCTTCACCGGCGACGACCTGCCCTTTCCCGAAGGCGTCCTGCAGGACACACCGGATTGGCGCGGGCTCACCGGCGATCCCCGCAAATACGGCTTTCATGCCACGCTGAAGGCACCAATGTCGCTCGCGCCCGGCAGGACCGAGGCCGAGCTCATCTCCGCCTGTGAGGCGTTCGCCGCCATGCCCCGCGCGATCCCGCTGATCATTCCGGTGGTCGGTTCGATCAGCGGCTTCATCGCCGTGATCCCGGCCGAGCCGCCGGCGGAATTGATGCGGCTCGCCGCCGATTGCGTCACCGAATTCGATTCGTTCCGCGCGCCGCTCACCGAGGCAGACCGCGCGCGGCGAAATCCTTCCCAGCTGACGCCGCGGCAGCGCGAGCATCTTGACCGCTGGGGATATCCCTATGTGATGGACGACTTCCGCTTCCACATGACGCTGACGGGCCGCATTGGCGCCGAGCGGCGCGAAGCCGTGCTGGCGATGCTGCGCGATCGCTTTGCCGCACTCGGCCTCACGTCGCTTGCGATCGACAGGATCGCTTTATTCCGTCAGGACGACGCGAACTCCCGGTTCAGGATCGTGCGGCAATACGCGATCACGCAAGCGTAGGCACGGCAGGTCAGAAATGCCGGGCCAGCGTTCGGAAGGCCCGCGCGTCCGGCTGCGGCTCGATATCGACCGACCACAGATCGCGATTATCGACGTCCTTCAAAGTCACCGTCATGATTTGCGACTGCCCGTCGATATCGACGCGACCGAAGAACTGCAGCCCGAAACACGGTGCGAGGTTTTCGCCCTGCTCTTCGCTACAGCCCTTCTGGAAGACGGCCTCAGGGCCAAAGGTATTGTCCAGCGGGCCCGGCCCCCATGTCCCCGCGTGCAGCGGACCGGAAATGAATTCCCAGAACGGCTCGAACTCCTGGAATACCGCGCGGTTCGGATCGTAGCGGTGCGCAGCCGTGTAGTGCATGTCGGCGGTGAGCCAGACCGTGTTCCTGATGCCGGCGCGCTTCATGAACGACAGCAAATCGGCAATCTCGCATTCGCGCCGCTCCGGCAGGCCATCGCCCAGCGCAATCGCATCTTCGCTGATCACGCCGATCGGCATATCCGCCGCAATCACCTTCCAGGTCGCGTCGGATGCCGCGAGCTCGCGCTTCAGCCAGGTCAGTTGCAGCGGTCCGAGAATGCAGGCGTCGTTGCCGTCGCCGCGCCTGTTGAATGTCGAATCGCGGTAGCTGCGCATGTCGATCAGAAAGACGTCGAGCAGCGGCCCATAGCTGACCTTGCGGTAAATCCGGCCGGCCTGTGCCGGCGTGCTGCGGATCGGCATGAATTCGTGAAACGCGCGGGCAGCGCGTGCCACCAGCCGGGAGGTGCCGTCCTCGGCGTAACCAGTGTCGTCGGCGGTGCCGAACGGCGACCAGTCATTGGTCACTTCATGATCGTCCCACTGCGCCAGCATTGGCACCTGCGCATTGAAGGCGCGTAAATTCTCGTCGAGCAGGTTGTATTTGTAGTTGCCGCGAAACTGCGCCAGGCTGTGCGCGACCACGGATTTATCTTCCGTGACGATATTCCGCCAGGAATTTCCATCAGATAGTTTCAACTCGGCCTCGATCGGACAATCCGCATAGATGTGGTCGCCGCAGTGGATGAAGAAATCCGGCCGGTTCTCGAGCATGGTCCGGTAGGTCCGCATGCCGCCGCGCGCGGGATCGATGCCCCAGCCCTGCCCCGCGGTATCGCCGGACCAGGCGAACGAGACCGAGCGACGCTCTACCGGCGCGGTGCGGAAATGCCCGACTTGGGCTTCGCCTGAGATCCCGACCTCCGCGATATTCTCAAAGCGTACGCGATAGAAAATATCCTGCCCCGGAGGCAGCCCTCCGAGCAGCAGCTTCGACGTGAAATCAGAAGTCCGGCAAGGCTTCCGCCGAAGCGGCACCAAGGATGGCCTTGAAGCTGTCGTCGGTCGCATACTCCACCACCATCCGTGCGGCCCGATCGGCCCGCGCCCATATGACCGCCGAATCCGCTGCGACGTCGCCCGATGCAATTCCGCCTTCGATCCGCGGGCGATCCGCAGCGCGGCTCAGATAGGGCATCGCCAAACCACCCAACCCCGCCAGCGCGACCGTCGATGCCGAGCGGACCAGCAGCTTGCGTCTGGTCAGCCCCCGTCCTTCGCGTATTGCAATCGGCATTTCGAACACCCTCGTCGAATCATGACGAAGGGTGCCCGCTCAACTTGACCCTGAACCGAAGGTTTTACGACAGGTGGATGACTGTCATCGCATCTTCAAATATGAATCAATCGCAAATGATCCCGCGTAATGAATCTGTCGCCAATGCGAATCATGTGCGCGCCATCTGCTCGGATCAGCGGTTCAATGAATTCCGGATTGATCTTCCAGATCGCACCCTACGGCAACAGATTGCGCGAGTGAAAAAACAACTCCACGAGTTTTCCCTTCGCGCCGATCAGCGAGAAAATATACTCGGGAAGTTCAACGTCCATTTCCGACACCACGACTTTCGCGATCCGGTCAATGCGGCTGGAGCCGTGCTCCCAGATGAAGCCGACGCCGAGCTGGTTCGCGACCGCCTCCAGCATGCCTTCCCTGGTATTGACCACGATCGCGGGCTCGGGCCGCAATCCGGCTGCGCGGAACGCCTTGTCGACGACGCGCTGGGTGGAGGAATTGCCGGTGCGAAACACGAGAGGGTATTGCGTCAACTCAGCGACCGGCACCTGGCACTGATTCAGGGGATGCGCGGGGTGGCAAATCGCAACGACCCGCTGGCTCAGACAAACCTCGGATCGAAATCGACGATCCTGCGGGACCTCGGGGAGTACAGCGACGTCGACGCGCCGGTCGATGACGGCGGCCACGATGTCCGACCAGTTTCCGATTTCAACGCGGATCTGGATTTTCGGATAGAGCTTCTTGAATGAGGAAATCAGCGCCATTCCCGGCATCGAATTGCCGAGCCCGACGCGCAGCTCACCTCCCGCCAGTTCCTCGCGCTGCTCGAGGATCGCGACCGCATCGGCTTCCATCGCCTCGATCCGGTTGGTCGCCGCGTAGAGCTGGCGGCAAAGCGGGGTTGCCACCAGGCTATGGCCATGCCGCTCAAAGAGCCTGACATCGAACTCGGACTCGAGTTCGCGAACAAGCTGCGCGACCGAGGGCTGCGAGACGCCGAGACGTCTTGCCGCAGCCGAAAAATTGCCGGATTCAAAGACCGCGTTCACGGCGCGCACGCGCGAAGACGTTAAAGCCACGGCGATTCAAGCCACTTCCATTCAAGCTTCGGGCTCATCCCCGACAAGTTCCGATAATGAGCCAGAAGCAAAGCCTGGGTTTAGTATAGGGAAATCCTTTGACTGTTATGTGACTGTCAAGCGCCGCCCTTAATCATCGGCCCGTTGCTGCATTGCAGTTGGGGCACCGGCGAAATGGCAAAGATCGAACTGAAGGCCGTCCGCAAGGTTTTCGACTCGACGGAAATTTTGAAGGGGATCGATCTTTCGATCGAGGATGGCGAGTTCATCGCGCTGATCGGCCCCTCCGGATGCGGCAAGTCGACATTGCTGCGCGTCATTGCCGGTCTCGAGCCGCAGACATCGGGCGAAGTCCGTATCGGAGACGTGTCCGTCGACGGGGTTCGTCCCAGCGCCCGCAATCTCGCGATGGTGTTCCAGTCCTACGCGCTGTATCCGCACCTCAGCGTATTCGACAATATTGCGGTGCCGCTGCGGATGCGACGCCATTCCGCGCTGGCACGCACGCCCCTGCTCGGCCGGCTGCTGCCCGGACGCATCAGCACCGAACGCGGGATCCGCGAGGAGGTCGAACGGGTTGCCGCCCAGCTTGAACTTTCAAGTCTGCTCAAGCGCAAGCCGGGACAATTGTCGGGCGGCCAGCGGCAGCGCGTGGCGGTCGGACGCGCCATCGTGCGTCAGCCACTCGGGTTTCTGTTCGACGAGCCGCTGTCCAACCTGGACGCCAAGCTGCGGGTACATATGCGCACCGAACTCGCCCAGCTGCATCGCCAGTTGAAAGCCACCTTTGTCTACGTGACCCATGACCAGGCCGAGGCGATGACGATGTCGAGTCGTATCGCTGTCATGATCGAGGGGCACATTGTTCAGGTCGGTACGCCCGCCGAGGTCTACGAAAACCCGCAGGACATCCGCGTCGCGGAGTTCGTCGGCAGTCCCAAGATCAACGCCATGCCCGGCGTTATCCGCGAAGACGGCGGGTTGGAGGTTTTGGGACGGCCGCTTGGCCTGAGCACGTCGGCCGCGGCGGGCCGCTGCTCGATCTGCGTACGCCCCGAGCGCATGGAACTCGGCGCTGGCCCCGCCGCCATTCCCGGCAGCGTGGTGCATCTCGAGCATCTCGGTTCGGAGGCCTTCGTCCACGTCAAGGTCGATCGTGTCGATCTTCCGCTGCTCGCGCGCCTCAGCCCCGACCGGCAGTTGCCCGCAATCGGAAGCAGCGTCCACCTCACCTATTCGGCCAGCGCCGCGAGAGTGTTCGACGCTGCCGGTAAACGCATAGACGTCGCCGCGCCGGTTCGCAGCGGACGCGTGCTGGAGCAAGCCATTGGCTGATACGCTCACCGCGAACGCGCTTCCCGCCGAACGCCGTCCGGCAGCAATCGCGCCGCCACGGACGCAAGGCGCTAGCCGCGCGCGACCGGCGCTGGCAATGGTGGCGCCTGCCATTATACTGATGTGCCTGCTGCTGCTCGGACCGCTGCTTGGCGTCATCGCGCTGTCGTTCACCGACTACCAGCTCGGAAGCCCCACCTTCGCGTGGATCGGCCTCGAAAATTATCGCGAGATGCTGGCCGACAGGGTGTTCTGGACCTCGCTCCGAAACACCCTGACCTATGTCGCGATCGTGGTGCCCGCCGCGGTTGCGCTCGGGCTCGGCGTGGCGCTGCTGATCGAGAGCGGCAGTTCCTTGCGCGCCTGGTACCGCACCATCTACTTCCTGCCGGTCATGGCAACGCTGATCGCGATGTCGATCGTCTGGGAATTCATGCTGCATCCGCAGTTCGGCCTGGTGAACGGGTTGCTGCACGGAATCGGGCTCGAGGGTTACAGCTGGCTGCAGGACCGTCGCACCGCGCTTTATGCGCTCTGCGTGATCGGCATCTGGCAGGCGCTCGGCTTCAACATGGTGCTGTTCCTCGCCGGGCTGGTTTCGATCCCCCGGCAGCTCTACGACGCCGCCGAAATCGATGGCGCTCACGGCCCTTGGGCGCGGTTCCGGCTGGTGACATGGCCGATGCTGGGGCCGACCACGGTATTCGTCGTGGTCATCACCGGTATCCGTTCGTTTCAGGTGTTCGACACCGTCCACGTGCTGACCAAGGGCGGGCCGTCGAAATCGTCCGAAGTCCTGATCCACACCATGTATGTCGAAGGCTTCGAGTTTTTCCGCTCGGGCTATGGCGCGGCATTGACGGTCGTGTTCCTGACGTTCGTGCTGCTGCTGACGCTGCTCAAATCGGCGCTGGCGAACCGCGGAGTGCATTACGCATGACGCCGCACCGCCGCAGCCTCGTCTGGTCCGTTACCCGCCATCTGCTGCTGCTAGGCGGCGCCGCATTCATTCTGCTGCCGTTCCTGTGGATGATATCGACGGCCTCGAAGCCGCAGACCGAAATCTTCACCACCGACCTGCACTTCATCCCGCACAGCTTCGCGCTGTGGGACAATCTGGCCACCGCCTTCGGCAAGGCCAATCTCTGGCGCTTCCTGCTCAACGGCGTCGTGGTCACGGTGTCGATCTTCGCGCTGCAGGTGCTGGTCGCCCTGCCCGCCGCCTACGCGCTGGCCAAGCTGCGCTTCGCCGGCCGCGAAGTGCTGTTCGCGCTGGTGCTGTTCTGCATCCTGATCCCGCCGCAGGCGACCGCGATCCCGGTGTTCCTGCTGTTTCACAAGCTCGGCATCCTCGACAGCTATGCGGCGCTGGTGGTGCCGTTCACGATCTCGGCGTTCGGCATCTATTTGATGCGGCAATTCTTCAAGACCGTGCCTGACGATCTGATCGAGGCCGCCCGCATGGACGGCATTTCCGAGTTCGGCATCGTCTGGCGCGTGATGCTGCCGACCGCGATCCCGGCACTGACCGCGTTCGGCATCTTCTCGGTGGTGGCGCACTGGAACGACTATTTCTGGCCGCTGATCGTGCTGAACAGCGAGCATCTGCGTACGCCGCCGCTCGGCGTCGCCAGCTTCCGCAACGAGGAAGCCGGCACCAACTACGGCCCGCTGATGGCGGCCGCCATCGTCATCATCACGCCGCTCCTCATCGCGTTCCTGCTTGCCCAACGCCGGTTCATCGAAGGCATCACGCTGACCGGCATCAAATAGTCCTCAAGGTGCATTCACAACAAAGGAGATATCGATGTTGAAGAGAATGACCGTCGCAGCACTCGCCGTGCTTGCCGGCGTGGCGGGCGCACACGCCCAGAACCAGACCGAAGTGGTGATCCAGTATCCCTACCCGGAACTGTTCACCGAGACCCACAAGAAGATCGCGGAAGAGTTCACCAAGGTCCGCCCCGACATCAAGGTGACGATGCGCGCGCCTTACGAGTCCTATGAGGACGGCACCCAGCGCGTGCTGCGCGAGGCCGTCACCAGCCAGATGCCCGACGTCAGCTTCCAGGGCCTCAACCGCATCCGCGTTCTCGTCGACAAGAACATTCCCGCGCCGCTCGACGGCTACATCGCCGCGGAAAAGGATTTCGACAAGCAGGGCTTCCACCAGGCGATGTTCGACATCGGCACCTCGAGCGGCAAGGTCTACGCGCTGCCGTTCGCGATTTCGCTGCCGATCGTCTACGTCAATCTCGACCTCGCCAGGAAGGCCGGCGCCGATCCGGAAAACCTGCCGACGACCTGGGACGGCATCATCGATCTCGCCAGGAAGATCAAGGCCAGCGCCCCTGATGTCAACGGCATCACCTACGCCTGGGACATCACCGGCAACTGGCTGTGGCAGGCGCCGGTGTTCTCCCGCGGCGGCTCGATGCTGAACGCGGATGAAACCAAAGTGGCGTTCAACGGCGCGGAAGGCCAGTTCGCGATCCGGATGCTGGCACGCCTCGTCAGCGAGGGCGGCATGCCCAACCTCGATCAGCCCGCGATGCGCGCGGCCTTCGCCGCCGGCAAGACCGGCATCCACGTCACCTCGACCTCGGACCTGAACAAGGTGACGCAGATGGTCGGCGACAAGTTCGCGCTGAAGACGCATACCTTTCCCGACGTCGTCGCCAACACCGGCCGGCTGCCCGCCGGCGGCAACGTCGTGATGATCCTCGCCAAGGACAAGGCCGAAGCGCGACGCTTCCTGGGAAGTGGTGAAGTTCTGGACCGGACCCAAGGGTGCGGCGATCATGGCCGAAACCACCGGCTACATGCCCCCCAACAAGGTCACCAACGACGTCTATCTGAAGGACTTCTACGTCAAGAACCCGAACAACTACACCGCGGTCAAGCAACTGCCGCTGCTGACCAAGTGGTACGCGTTCCCCGGCGATAACGGCCTGAAGATCACCGACGTCATCAAGGACCACCTCAACAGCATCGTCACCGGCACGCGCACCAAGGAGCCCGATGCCGTGCTCGCCGACATGACGGCCGACGTGCAGAAGCTGCTGCCGCGATCGGTCGGCACCGCACGCTGATTTGCGCGACACCGGGCTTCGCCCTGCCGATACCTGCCGCGGAGCGCCACCGCTCTCCGCGGCCCATTCCGACAAAGGCGACCTATGAAACTCATCCATATGAGCGACATCCACCTCACTGCCCCCGGCAGCACGATCGGCGGCCGTGACCCCCGCTACAATTTCGAGCGGGCGCTCAGCCACATCCTGCTGGATCATGGCGACGCCGAACTGATGGTGATCACGGGGGATCTGTCCGATTGGGGCGACCGGGCGGACTATGAATGGCTAAGGAGCCGTCTGGACAGCTTTCCACTTCCCGTCCGGCTCTGCATCGGCAACCACGATAATCGCGCAGCATTTCTCAGCGTGTTCCCCGAATACGCCGAGGCAGATGGCTTCGCGCAAGGCGTCCACGACACCGTCGCGGGCCGCTGCCTGTTTCTCGACACGACCGAACCCCGGACCCATGCCGGACGCTATTGCACGCCACGACAGGATTGGCTCGAGCAGCGGCTGTCCGAGCACGACGGCCCGTTTTTGCTGTTCATGCATCACAACCCGATGCCGACCCATCTTGGCCCGATGGACCAGATCCGCCTGCTGGACGATGCGGCGTTCCGCCAGATCGTCGGGCGGCACCGCGACAAGATCCGGCATGTCTTCTTCGGCCATTGCCATCTGCCGCTCGGCGGCTCGGTGGCCGGCATCCCCGCCACCTCGCTGCGCGGCACCAACCATGCGAGCTATCCGCTGTTTTCGGAAAAGCTGATGCTGAGCGCGTCCGACCTGCCGGAGTCCTACGGCGTCGCCTTCGTCGGCCCAGACTACGTCACCGTTCACATGGTCGAGTTCGGTTACCAGGGCGCGATCCGGATCGAAGGTTCGCCGGACTTCGCCATGTGGGACCGGGAGACGATGCAGCGATGAAATTCGTCATTCTCACCGATACGCATTTCGTGCCGCGCGGCCGCAGGCTGTACGGGCTCGATCCGGCCGAGCGCCTCGCGGTCGCCGTCGAAAAGATCAACGCAACCCACAAGGACATCGCCTTTGTCATCGTGACCGGCGATCTCGCGCATTGGGGCGAACAGGCGGCCTATGCCAGTCTCGCCGGCGTGCTCGGGGCGCTCGACGCGCCCACCATCCTGATGATGGGCAACCACGACAAACGCGAGGCGTTCCGCACTGAGTTCGCCGGCGCCGACCGCGACGCTAACGGCTTTGTGCAGGGCGTGCACACGTTCGACGCCGCGACCATCGTCACGCTGGATACGCTGAACGAAGACACGCCCGATCACGCCGGCATCCTGTGCGAAGCGCGGCTTGGTTTTCTGGCAGAAGCGCTCGCCTCCGCACCGGCCGACCGGCCGCTGCTGCTGTTCCAGCACCATCCGCCGTTCGACAGCGGCTTGCGCTACATGGATACGATCAAGCTCGCCAACGGCGAGGCCGAATGGGACGTGATCGCCCGCACGCGAAAGCCCGATTACATGTTCATGGGCCATTTGCACCGGCCGATTGCCGGAAGCTGGCGCGGAATCCCCTTCCACATCCAGCGCGCGCTGACCCACCAGGTCGCCTTCGATTTCGACGCCGAGGGTCACATCCCGGGCACGCATGAGCCCCCGGATTACGCGCTGGTGAATCTCGACCGTGGCAACATCGTCATCCACCAGTGCTCGTTTCTCTACGACGGTCCGGCCTTCTCGCTTCACGACGCCAGGGCACAGCAGTCGCAGTCACCAGGTGAATTGGTCGAAACTCCGGCTTAGCGCATTTCGTATTAGCCGTTTCGACGGGTGTGATAGCCTTGGCGGCCTTGCTGGAAACGTCGCGGCACTGTGCCGGTCTGATAACAGAGCCCATCGCGAATATCGGCGTCGGCGCCATGGGCCGCATGGCACAGGTCGCCGGCCGCCGCCGTACTCCAGGGAAAAATACCGGCCCGATTGAAATTCAGAGCGCATTCACACCGGGGCTAACGCGGAATTAATCTCATCAGCCTATAGTCTCAGGCAGTTCTAGTTGGGTGCCGCGTAAAGGAGCCGTCGCGACGGACAATCCAGCGATCGGCTCCTTTTTTGTTCACTCATTTGAGGTTGATGCACGTGACCCAGACATCGGAAACGCAGAGCCAAACCGAACAACCTGAATCTCCGGCACCGAGCAAGAAATCGAGCCGCAAATCGATCCTGGCGCTGTCCGTGCTCGCTATTGGAATAAACAGTACTGCGGCCGTCTATACACTGTCGCCTTCCGATTTTGCTTTGCCGAATGTCAGCGATTTTGCTCTACCGAATATCAGCAGGTTGGCCGAACTGCTTCCGTACCAGAAAGCTTCCGATCCGATACCGGATCCGGCCGACGCCGCATCGAAGGATATTCAGTCGGCCCAGCCGCAACACGTTGCTTCGCTGCAAGAGAATAACGACTTGTTGCAGCAAAACACAGCTCTTCTTCAGCAGGATTCAATTACGCTTGCTTCTCTAAGACAGAGCGTCGTGGATCAACACGTCGATGTGAAGAAAATATCTGCTCAGATAACGGATGAACATCAGGACGTGAAGAAGATATCTGGTCAGATTTCCATGCTTATAGCGAAGGTCGACTCGCTGCAAAATGCAATAGCCCCGGACGTAACTTCCTCCATTCCAACAAGGCACGCTGGTGACCGGCTATCCCGAGTAATGCGTAAAAAGATGGCTCGGCAGCCTAAACCTGTGGGACCTGTTTCGCTTGGAGGAGCCCCCCTAGGTCTCCCGGCTACCACGCCAAGCCCACAAGGCTGAAGAACAAGAGAGCGAAGCGCGGGGCTTCGGTCCCGCGCCTGGTTCTTGTGGGCAGGTATTCAGACGCAGATCACCCGGCGAAGTATGCGCGTCGGGTTTTCCTGCACGCTCGCCAACGGCGAGGCTGAACGGGACGTGATCGCCCGCACGCCAAAGCCCGATTACATGTTCATGGGCCATTTGCACCGGCCGATCGCAGGAAGCTGACGCGGAATCCCTTTCCACATCCAGCGCGCGCGCTGACCCATCAGGTCGATTTCGATTTCGAAGCCGAGGGTCACATCCCCGGAACGCACGAGCCGCCGGCTTATGCGCTGGTGAATCTTGACCGCGGAAACATCGTCATCCACCAGCGCTCGTTTCTCTACGACGGCCCGGCCTTCTCGCTTCACGACGCCAGGGCACAGCAGTCGCAGTCACCAGGTGAATTGGTCGAAGCTCCGGCCTAACGCGTCTCGGATCGTCCGCTGACCTTTGCGGTATCAAAGTATCGGGATCTGGCGCCGGAACAGATTTGCACGAGTTGTTGCGGTGGTGTCACAGCGGCAGGGTTCAACTCCTCGTAAGTTATGCAAATAGGTTACCTAAAGAATTTTGATTGTTTTTGATTTCACGCAGCGCGGGAAGATCCAACTTCCCCATGCAAACAGGGGATTTCAAATGAAGAAATTGGCGCTCTCATTGATTGCTGTTGCTGGGTTGACCGGTCCGGCCCTGGCGGCCGACATGGCGGTCAAAGCCCTTCCTCCCGTCGCACCGCTTATGACTTGGACTGGCTTCTACGTTGGTATCAACGGCGGTGGGGCCGCCATGAACGGTCCGTCGATGGGCTACGTCGACGGTGCCATCAACGCCTATGTCCCCGTCACTGTTAATCCCTCCAGCAGCACGAGTGGCATCGCTGGCTTCCATCTCGGTTACAATTATCAGATGCCGAACAACTGGGTCCTCGGCGTCGAAGGCGACTGGGACTGGACCAATCTGAAAGCCAGCGCTGCGACCGGGCTGCTCTGCTCTGGCCCTCCATTCCGCGGACAATGCGGTGGCGTCAGCGTGCTCACCGACAACGCCTTCTTTCAAACCTCGGTCAACTGGCTTGCCAGCGTCCGCGGCCGATTGGGCTACTCCTCTAGCCAGTGGCTGCTGTATGGCACCGGTGGCGTCGCCTTCGCCGACGTCGGCTATACGGGGAATCTGAACTGCACCGGCGTTGCGCCAACGTTTTGCCTCGGTGGCGCCCAGGCGATGCGGAGCAATGCCAGCGAGACGCGCGTGGGATTTGTCCTCGGCGCCGGCGCTGAATTCAAACCAGCTCGGAATTGGATCCTCGGTGCCGAGTATCTCTACTACCACTTTGAAGGCGATGGTTCGTCCAGGGCAGGCTGGACGACCGTGGCCACCGGCGCGCCCGCTCCCTTCTTTGAGTGCACTGTGCCGGGCCAGAATTGCGGTCAGTTTACATACCGAGGGTTTGACATTCATTCCGGGCGTGTGCGTCTGAGCTATCAGTTCCAACCCTGATACAGACAACGATCGGCGGAACAAAAAGAGCGCGGGCTTCGGTCCCGCGCTTTTTTCATCGAATGAATAGAGCGGAGCGCACGAGCCGATAGCGGCAGGGTTCCGCCGTCTCGGCGCGTTTTTGTTCGTACCGCGTCGAATAGCGCACAAGTTCCATCGAAAATGCGCGTCGCCCCACACTCCCGTACCGCCCACAAGCCGCCGTAGTTCGCAGGGCGCGCCCCCTGTTGAAAGACGCCTGTTTCGCTCCGCGTTTCCCTGATCAGAGCGCGCTGACCGACCTTCCAATCTCAACTTTGCCCTGTGCACAACCTGTGGAAAACCGCCCAAATTACGGCCTAATTGGCAGCCTAAGCTTCTGAAATGATGGCTTTTTGTTCCATTCATTGCGTGAGCGTTCGATGACCAGATTTCGGTTGATCTTTCTGGGTGCGGGCATCGCCGGCTTTCTCTCGGTTGTCTTCATCTTTTCGTCGACGCCTGCACAGGCGAAACAATGCAGCACAGAACGGCCGCCAGATGCGCGGTCGTATTGGTCTTATCGTCTGATCGACGGTCGCAAGTGTTGGTACGAAGGCAAGCCGATGCTTTCGAAATCATCGTTGCACTGGCCGACGTCTGGGAGTTCTCAGGCCGCTCTTGGCCCAGCGTTAGACGTCGTTCCAGCCAACCACTACAATTTGCTGGATGCACAGGCGTCGATTACAGATGATTCCTCAATCGCAGCAACGCCGAAAGTGAGCACGGAAGTGGCCGGTGCCGGCCCGGTGCCAACGCCAGCGCAAACCCTGACACCAGATCATTTACGCGCATGGGCAAGCGGCATGGCGGCGATGACTACGGAAGAGTCCATCACGAAACTCCTGGATCGCAGGGCTGATGAAGGATTGCCGCAGCAGCGCAACACGTCGGCGCCGCTCGAAGAAACATCGCGAATAAGCACCCGAGCTATTTTAGCGGTGACCATCACGTTCATGGCGCTGTTGGCGTTGCTGACCCACGTGACTTTGAATCGCAGGCGCCTTCCAGAATAGAAAGCGCACGGGGGACCCGACCGGCGTCGATCCGCCTGTGCTCGGCCCCTCACTCATCAACGATCTGTCCGCCGTCGTAACCGCAAGCAACACATCCAAGCGCCGCACGAAATTGTTCGCTATCGAGCTGAGAGGCAAGCGATGGCAAGCTGACATCGGCGACAGCCTGAGATACCGCGGTAAGCCGGACTTAATCGGCAGGTGGCTCCTGCCTTCTAAAGGCGTCGGCCACATCATCATCGCCGCTGCGATTGCAAAAGAACATCAAAGCCATGAGGCCGCATCCGATGAGCCCCCATGCCATCCCCCACCAAGGCTGCTCTTGGGAGGCAAAAATCGTACTAAGTCATTGATTTTGTTGGTCGGGGCAGCTGGATTCGAACCAACGACCTGCAGTACCCAAAACTGCCGCGCTACCAGGCTGCGCTATACCCCGATCATGTGCTGGGAAATGCGTCGATACACGCTTAAACCTCCGCCATCAAGGCGATGTTCGGGCCCATCGAGGGGGTCAGCGCTTGCCAAACAGCGGATGCGCCACCCGGTCGCCGGGTTGAATGCCGTATTTTTGCGCGGTGCCCGCGACCACCTCCAGCACCCCCCTGGCAAGCCCGCCCGAGGAGATGATCTTGGTGGAGTGCGGTTCGGTATTCTCGGCGATCCGCAGGATGCGTCCATCGGCGCGGATGAAGATCATGTCGAGCGAGATGTAGGTGTTCTTCATCCACATCGAGATCTGCTGCTCCGGCGAGAAATCGAACAGCATGCCCTTACCGTCGGCCAGTTCCTTGCGGTACATCAGCCCGGTTTGCTTCTCTTCCTCGGTCGTCGCCATCTCGACCGAGAACACCTGCACGCCTGATTTGGTGGCGATCTCGAGCGGCTGGATGCTCGCCGCCTGGGCGGCAGGATTTGCGCAAAGCGTGACGAGCACCGCGATCGCTGCACCCAGCGACATCATTCGGCCGCAGGTGCGAAGCCGCGCAACCATCGAAGCGAAATTCATCAAAGCACTCGCGCCGCACATCTCGGGGAATATTGCGGGGAAACCCTAACCCAACGATGGCGGCAAATACCATAGCCGGCCGCCCAAGCGGGCGACGTCCGGCTCACAATTCCGTCAGGCGAACGCCGCAATCAATGCGACGACAGCGCCGACGGACCGGTCTCCGGATGGATCTCCGCGGCCATCATGCCCTTGGAGCCGGGTCCGAAGCGCACCAGCACCCATTGACCCGGGCGCAGCTCGGTCATGCCGAAGCGACGCATCGTTTCCATATGCACGAAGATGTCGGGCGTGCCCTCGCCGCAGGTCAGGAAGCCGAAGCCGCGAAGGCGATTGAACCACTTCACCTGCGCCCGCTCCAGACCGCTGGTCGGGACGACACTGACATGAGTCCGTGGCGGAAGCATTTGCGCCGGATGGATCGCGGTCAATTCGTCCATCGAGACGATTCGAAACGCCTGATAGCCCTTGGCGCGCTGCACGCACTCCACTACCAGCCGCGCACCTTCGTAGGCGGTTTGATAGCCGTCTCGCCTCAGCACGGTGACATGCAGCAGGACGTCGGGCCAACCATTGTCGGGTACGATGAAACCGTAACCCTTCGAGGCATCGAACCATTTGATGACCCCGGAGATTTCGACAAGATTGGCCGCGGCATCGCCGAGCCCTGAGAGCGCGTCCATTGCCGGATCGCGCTCCGCCCCCGCAGAGTATTCACCTGGTCCAAGTCTGTTTTGCCCTGTACCACCTGACGGCGGCCCCCCGAGCTTCTTGGACTCAAATCCGTCCGACCCCATGACCCCGGACCCCACACTTCAAAAAACAGTCCGCTAGCCCGTAGCGTGACCGGAACACGCGCCCATCCATGACCACCATGATAACGCCGCGCGAATCTCTTAATACAAAGATAACATTCCCCATTGCCGCGCATAGCCAAAAAAACAACACAGACTAAAACTATAAACAGTGTTGCACAGCTGCGAATCAGTTGGACGTCAATTGCCTACGAACGGCCCAAGCGTCTCGCCGATGTCGTGTCGTATCACCAGATCCGCGACATCGTCCTGTTCCGTCGGCTCGTTGTTGATGATCACCAGCCTGGCACCGCTATTCTTCGCCATAAGCGGAAAACCTGCGGCGGGCCAAACGACTAGCGACGATCCGATCGCCAGAAACAGGTCGCAATGCTGAGCGAGTTCGCTGGCGCGGCGCATCGCATCTTCCGGCATCGCCTGTCCAAACGAGATCGTCGCCGTCTTCACCGGCTGCTCGCAAACCGTACAATCGGGTGCACTGCCGCATTCTTCGAAGCGAGCTTTTACCCAAGCAAGATCATAGGCCTGACCGCAGCCGATGCAGCGGGCATAGGTGGTGTTGCCGTGAAGTTCGACGACGTCATCGGCCTTCAGGCCCGACATCTGATGCAAATTGTCGATGTTCTGCGTGATAACAGCCGGAATTTTTCCGGCCTTGTAGAGCGAGGCCAACGCGCGGTGCCCACGGCCGGGCTTGGCAGCCGCGAAGGTCGGCTCCATCGCAAAGCGCCGCCGCCACGCTTCGTCGCGCGCGTCGGGACTGGAGACGAATTCATCGAACGCAATCGGGCGGTTACGCGTCCACAGGCCGCCGGGCGAGCGGAAATCGGGAATGCCGCATTCGGTGGAAATGCCTGCACCGGTGAAGGGTACGATGGCGCCGGCCTCGGCAATCATATTGCCGAGCTGTTCGACGCCGCTGCGCAAATCCCTGGCAATCACCGCTGATCATCCGGATTGTTGGTCCGTGCCGACTATAGCACGGCCGTCAGCATCGCAAGATCGACGTGCCCGCCGGCGCATCGCAACAATGCACCGCGCCTTATCCACCGCCTTTGCTGCGCAAGTGCAATGCGACCACAATCCAGCAACGCCGTTTCCCAATTCATGCCCCATTCGCGCCCGCCAATCATGGCGGAACGCGAATCACACGAGACGGGATGGTTGATGACGGAACAGGAAGAAAGACTCGCGCGCGAGCGAGCTGAAATCGCAGCCCGCGTGGCGAGTTTCAGGGAGACCCAGCAGAAATTCAAACGCGAACGCGAGGAATATTATGCGAAGACGATGGGCAACGCCTGGAGCGGATTTGTCCGGCCTGCTTTCCAGACGTGAAGCGCAGGCGGAACTGAAGAAAATTCGTGACCGCACGGAACGAAGCCGCCGCTTTGAAGTTTTCATCTCAAGTGCAGCAACCTTGAGAGAGGTGAAAGCATGAAAGACCCCGTTCGCATCTTCGGATGCGGGCGGGGTTTTCACTTGTGAACAGCTCCAGCGCGGATCGCATTCACTGTGCGAGCCATGCGATTGGGCTGGTCTGACCATCGGGCAGCGCAGGAACGATTGCGCCGTCCCGGTGTTGCACTACCGCAGAGGTGTGCCATGCCCGTTTGGATCGAAATTCTGGTGAACGTGATCGGTTATGGCGGATTCATCGCCATCGCGACTTTTCACAAAGCATCGGACGAAATCGACAGCTCGATAACCCCAGGCGATCAGGGCTAGTTCAGGTCGGCCGGCGCTTTCGGTTATCCGCAGCAAATACACCGGGGCAGCAAACTCGAATTCTTGCGCCTCGTCTGGCGCTTGCTGCGCACCAATCCCCACTATTCACAGCCGTCGTTCATCCACAGCGGCGCGAGCGCATCCCGATCCGATGGATCGCCATACGGGCTGAGTTGAAGCTCAAAGCCATAACCAGCGGCGTCGGAGCAAAACAAACTCCTTTTGTTCTTCTGGAACGAACAGGGGACGCATTTTTCCGCACCGTCGCCCTCTTAAGATACTGTTACTTCACCGCTCCCCGCTGTTCGTCAATTCGACATCGCTGGCTTTGGCTTCCTCGCATCGAACCTTTTCGGCACGCCCCAGACATATCCAAAAAGGTGCTGCCATGACCCAAGCCGAGCACTACCGCGACCAGTCCAACAGAGCCCGCCGGCTGGCGGAGGCCGTCAAGGATCCAGAAGCCTCGAAGAAGCTGATCGAGATGGCCGAGGAATTCCGCCTCTACGCCGAGCGGCTGGAACAGACACACTACACCGAGCGGACGCACTAACTCTTGTCAGCGATGGCGTCCGGCGCAGAAGCTTAAGCTTCTGTTTACCCAGTGCTGTCGAAATGCTGCGCCGTTAACCCAACCTCTTTACAAAACGTAAATGCACACCTGACAGATTTTGGCCAGGAGGGTCATCCCATGGTCATTTATCCAATACCGGTTGAAGTGACGCAGGCCAGAATTCAGCTCGTTGTCGATCAGAACGCCAAGGCGCCGCAGAATACGATCAATCAGGATATTCAGGCGGTCGACCACGCCAAGGCGGCCGCCGTGGAAGCGGCGCTTGAGAAAGCTCACGCCGAGGACGCGCCCCGGGTGGACGTCAAGGTCTGACGATCCAGCAGAACTCCCGGGTGAGGAGGGGATGCGCCAGTTCACGGCTGGCACTCGCGCGGGAAAAGACGACTGTGCCGCCGGTCACATCTGCTGCGCCGGCGGCGCGGCTATCGTTCGCGCATGATGTTATTTCGCGCCCTCGTGATCTGGACCGTGCAGCTGCTGCTCTTCGGCATTGGAATCGGCGTCGCCGGACTAGCGGCACACCTGATCGGTCCGTTGATCGCCGGCGCATTCAACTTCGACGAACTCATTCCAACGGCGCTCGTCTTCTTCTGCGGGGCGGCGGCGTTGGGCTGGATCGGAAACAGGTTCTGGCCTGAAGACTGGATGTACAATCCCCTGCTCTAAGCCGCCGTATTCCTTCGTCGACAGCGACCGACGCGGCGCGCGCCTATCTCGGTATCGGCTCGGCCCGATAGATCTTCGTGCCTGATGTCTCGACGATCCGGCCCTTGAGCGATTTCACGAAGGCCTTCGAGCCCTCGACTGCAAAATGCGTGCGCAAGGCCGCCTCGTCGGCCCATTGCTCGAAGAAGAACAGCCGCATCGGGTTCTGGCAGTCGACATGAACGTCGTGCGAGATGCAGCCAGGCTCCTCGCGAGAGCGTTCGACGTGCTCCAGGCACGATCGAAGCACGTCGTCGAAGGCATCCTCGCGCGCCAGAATACTGCCAGTCACGAGAATCATGTCGTCCCCCAACGCCATCCCGCCAAGACACTAGAGCTTCGGTTCTGATTCAATCAGAACCGAAGCTCTAGTGCATCAGGCGCGGCACGACAACCGATACCGCCAGCAGCACGCCCAGACTGCTAACCACGGACAATTTCATCCGCACGGTTTTTGCGTCCGTAATCGGAAGCGCCAGAAAGAAAATCATCGCCAGGATGATCAAGCCATAGACCAGATACATTCTCGATCCCTCCGTTTGCGCCAGAATGGACGAAGGGGCCAATGGAGTATGTGTGGGGCATCACGCTGGTGACGCGGGTGTGCGGCTTCGTCAAAACGTCTACCCGAACACAAGCCACAAAGGTGGACCGCTCAATCCCACAAGGACGGCACGGTGGAGCGCGAGACGGCCTATCTTTTGGAACGTCGTCGCGTGGAAAATGACCTACAATTTTACGGTTTTGGTTTGCTTTGTAGCAACTTACGGGTGCCATAACGCGATCACAACTCAGGAGTGAAATAAATGCTTGGGAAGTTTCTGCGCGACGAGGAAGGCGCAACCGCTATCGAATACAGCCTCATCGCCGGGTTCATCGCCTTGGCCATTATCGCCGCCGTCGGAATGACGGGACAAAAGCTGGTCGCATTGTTCGAGAGTTCTCATTCCCGCGTTGACGCGGTAGGCTGCGATCAAAACGTTACTGCAAGGGTGAGGACTGCCAAGCCAACAGAAATCCAGAGCGCAAGCCCTGCCAGCAGCGAGGCAAGTTCACCGGGGTCCTTCCTGCCAAATAGCTGGAGTACCCATCATGCGGTAGCGACGACCAGAACTTCGAGAAGCCAGCTAAGCAGCCTTTACATCATTAGATCATTTGATTTCCAATTCGCAACCCAGCGCGCCTTGCGGCAGCGCGCTGTCACCCGATTGATTGAATGCGGCCGGAGGACCGCAAACGGGAACGCAAAGCGGACTGAGTAATACTCACCCCCTGCCCCACACCGCAATTTGCTGCTATTTATCGCCCTCGGGAGCCGAAACGAACTCCAATTCAGATGTTCTCCAGAGGATAAGAAACATGCGTTATCTCCACACCATGCTGCGCGTCCGCAATCTCGATGCGGCGATGAAGTTTTACCGGGATGCGATGGGGCTGAAGGAAGTACGCCGGGTCGACAACGACAAGGGCCGGTTCACGCTGGTGTTCCTGTGCGCGCCCGAGGACGAAGGCTTGTTCAAGGCGGCCCCGCAGAACCGCGGCGCGCCGCTGGTCGAGCTCACTTACAATTGGGACGAGGAAAAATACGGCGAGGATCGCTACTTCGGCCACCTCGCCTACGAGGTCGACGACATCTACGCGACCTGCGATCGCCTGATGAAGGCCGGCATCACCATCAACCGGCCGCCGCGCGACGGCAACATGGCGTTCGTCCGCTCACCCGACCTGCACTCGATCGAACTGTTGCAGAAGGGCGATCCGAAGCCGCCGGCCGAGCCGTGGACCTCGATGCCGAACACCGGCCACTGGTGAGGAGCGCGCGGCGATCGATCGCGACGGCTGTTCGCTGTTTCGAATTGGCTTGTCGCTCTCGGAAATTTCCACATCATGAAACGTTCCCTCTCCTGACGACAATTCAGTCCGGGAACCACGCATGATAAAGCGCGTTATCCTCGCGAATGAGAAATCGAGGAGGCTGCGATGGGTAAAGGACTTTTGCTTTGGCTGGTGGGTGTGCCGATTCCGGTAATCATCCTTCTGTGGTTGTTCTTCGGCCGCTGACCAACTGACACAGCAACGCGTTAGGCTTATATCGGGCTCCGCCGCACTGCGACGGGGCCTGATTTTTTTCACGTCTGATTTTGCGACTGTGCCCTGCGCAAACCCCGCGCTTTTTCGCTGATCTTCAGCTATGAACGCAGCAACGAGATCAACGGGAGCGACAGCGCGTGGCCGACGACAAGCAACAACAACTCACCATCTGGGGCCGGGCCAATTCGGTCAATGTGCAGAAAGTGCTGTGGTGCCTTTCCGAACTCGATCTCGCCTATGCGCGCATCGACGCCGGCATGCAGTTCGGCAAGAACAATGAGGCGCCCTATCTGGCGATGAATCCCAATGGCCGCGTGCCGACGCTGGTGGACGGCGACTATGTGCTGTGGGAATCCAATTCCGTGATGCGCTATCTCTGCATGGCCTATGGTCACGGAACGCCGATCTATCCGGCCTCGCCAAAGGCGCGCGCCGGCGTCGACCGCTGGCTCGACTGGACGCTGTCGACGCTGCAGCCGGTCGACCGGCCGGTGTTCTGGGCGCTGGTGCGAACGCCCCCCGAGAAGCGCGACATGGTCGCGATCCAGAAGGACGCCGACGCCGAGGCCGTGGTCTGGCGGATCGTCGAGGCGCAGCTTGAGACGCGGCGCTTCATCGAGGGCGACCAGTTCACGATCGCCGATATCGCGCTCGGTGCCTATGCGCGCCGCTGGCTGGGGGTCGAAGGCGTCACCAAGCCGGAGCTGCCGAACATCGAACGCTGGTTTGCGCAGTTCGCGGCCCGTCCCGGCTTCATCCAGTTCATCGCGCCGCCGATGACGTGATCTAATCCTGCTCTCAGCGCGAACCGCCGGAGACGCCGGCGCCGACACTGACGGCACCGCCGACCTTCATGCAGGTATTGGTTCCTTCGACCTTGACGAAGCCCGCGCCGTATTCAGCGCATGAATTGGCCGACCTCGCGCCCTTCAGCGGCAGCACCTTGCCGGAGGTCGCGTGTGGTTCGGGTTTCTGAAGACGGGGTTGCCCGGCCAGTGCGGCACTGGCTGATAGCACGACGGCAACCACGGCAAGGAGCGATTTTCGCATCCCGTGGTTTTACCGTCCCTCGCCCGTCCGCGCCAGACTAGCGGACGAACTTGATGCCGACCGATTTGCCGCGGCGCCAGACCACTTCGCAGGAGCGTCCGGTCCTGGCGTCACGCGAGAACGCCAGCCGCAGTTTGGCCGGCAGCGAATTGGGGTCGTCGATCGTGAGATTCGCGCCCGTCGCGGAGAGATTCTTCACCACGCATTGGCGCGCGGCAAAACCGCCTTCGAGCGTGATCCACCCGGGTTGTTGCACTGATTTGCGTGTGTCGCGCTTCTTGGTCGAGAGCAAAGCCATGCTGGAAGTTCCCCCGGCGAAAACCCTATGCGATGGGGCTTTAAAAACCGTTGCAGAATAGCCCGGCTATCGAACGTGTCTTTAAACTGGCGGAAAAAGGGGTTTTCGGGCGACTTGCCCGCCCGGCCAAACGCCACTATACGTTCGCCCGTCGCCGCCTCCATGGACCATGATCGCTGGCGACCAACACGGCCTATCAAGCACATAAGGCATTGATTTTCCGGTTGTTTTTGCTCCCTTCGTCTATCGGTTAGGACGCCACCCTTTCACGGTGGAGAGAGCGGTTCGATTCCGCTAGGGAGCGCCACCATGGCCAATCGAGGACGCCGTGCGCAGGCTGTTGATCTCGGTTCTGAAGGGCCTGAATTTCATCGTCAGAAAAATTTCGGCCTTTACCCACTTCGTTCAGTTCGCCTTGCAGTGGGGATTTCATCCGAGGCCCGAATGGTTCGATCATTACCTCGATCAGCATTGGCAGTTCAGCGCTAAGAACAATGGTCTCTGGGTGGAGCGCGGCGTGTTCTCCCGGATGGTCTTGAAGCCGGACGCAAAGATGCTGGAGATTTGCTGCGGCGACGGTTTCAACGCGCGTCACTTTTATTCGTCGAAGGCTGCGTCGATCATGGCGATTGATTTCGACAAGGACGCCATACCTCACGCCAAGCGCTTCAATTCGATGCCCAACATCACCTATGTGCAGAAGGATATTCGCGACGGGCTTCCGTCAGGTCCATTCGACAATATCGTGTGGGATGCCGCGATCGAGCATTTCACCGAAGCGGAGATCGACAAACTGCTGCGCGAAATCGTGGGCTTGCTCGGATCGGAAGGGATATTGAGCGGCTACACCCTCACCGAGGCCGCCGACGGCAAGAAAAGCAATGCGCTTCATGAGTACGAATTCAAGGACAAGGAGGACCTGCGGCGCTTCTTCGTCCCGCATTTCAAGTTCGTGAAGGTATGGGAAACCATCTATCCCACCCGGCATAATCTTTATTTTGTTGCCTCACAGAGCCCGGTCGAGGTGCTCGGATAGGCAGGCGCCCAGTGCGCCGTCGCACGCGATGCCTGAACGGACCACCCCGCCCGTCCGGTCTGTGTCCGAAAAAATGTACTGCGGACAGTAGAGGCAACCGCCCCAACACCAGTGAACTAACCTGTTGATATTGCAAGTAATAATGGCTCAGCCCAGCGAGCGTCGAAGCTCGGAATCGTCTTCAGCGATCGTTTCGAATCGGCAAACTGGCGGATGCTGGCAGCGATCCATTTCGCTCGTGCAAAAAGCGCTGCCAAGCGCCGGGGCGCCATATGGCCGCGCTGCCAAGGACGTTTGATCCATCGCAATACTCCCCAATGAGGAAGGCACACAGGTGACGTGTGGAACGATCCAATCCATTGATGGAGAGAAGCCATGAAAATGACTTTGAGAACGGTAGCGATTGCAACTTCGACCGTCGTGTGTGCGACGTTGTGGTCGATCGGCTGGTCTGAGCAAGGCGGTGTATCGCTGTCGGTCAGCAAGGCTGAGGCACAGCGGGCGCGGGTCTATATCAGATCCGGTTACTATGGTTACGGCGGCTCTGGCTATGTCGACAACCCCTCCTGGTACGCCGTGAGGGCCTACTACATGGATGGCCCCTGGAGCGGCGTTGGGTACAGCTACGCCGGCTGGGCCGACTACGCAGCGCGCAACGGCATCGGCTGCGTGCCCGGTACCGCGATCAAGGGCGGCGACGGCTTGATGTACAACTGTCAGTAGTTAATTCATTCGCAACGTCGGGCCAGGCAGCCGTCTGGCTACTTGGCCCGGCACTTCGGCCGCTCGTCATCGCCGAAATCGAAATGCCCAAATAATTTTAGCCCAAATAATTTCAGTCCAAGCATTCTCCGCCATCCGCCCAAGTATTTTCCGCGCGAGCTCTTTGCGCCACGGCTTCGGGATTTGTTCGGCGCAGCACTGTCCCTGACTGTCGTTCTCAAGCGCACCAGCCTATGATGCCCCTGCTCCCGACAGCTTTTGCGACAACGAATGCGCGACTACACGTTCAAGGAGAAAGCCAGGATAACCGCTGGCGCGGTGACCGCGCTGGTCATCGTGGCATGGCTTGCCGTTGTCGCGCTGGCGATCCTGTCGGTCGGATAGGAGAACATATGGCGACACCTCAGGAACTTTGTTCTACTCCGGAGAACAAGCGGTCTGAAGTGAGGCACGCAAGTTGATGGCTGACGATTTCTCCCGCGCGGATGGTGCCCGCGTCCTTGCCGATCTCAATGCGCTCCGCGCCATCGGCGCCTACAAGACCGGCGTTCACAAGCCGACGTTCTCGGAACCGCATATGCGCTCGCTCGCGTGGCTGACGCAGCGGTTCCCCGAGGCGGACCTCACGAGCGAAATCGACGGCATCGGCAACGTCATCGGAACCAGCACGAAGCCCGGGCCGAAATTGCTGGCGGGCTCGCATCTGGAAAGCCAGAACTATGCGGGCTGGCTCGATGGACCGCTCGGCGTGGTCTATGCGCTCGAAGCCGCCCGCGTCATCAATCCGGATCCGAACATTCATGGCGCGGTCGAGGTCGCAGCATGGTGCGACGAGGAAGGCCATTTCGGCAGTTTTCTTGGCAGCCGGTCCTATGTCGGTGCCCTCACCGAAGCGGATATCGACGCCGCACAGGACCGCAACAACGGCAAGACCATGCGTGAAGCGCTGCGCGAGGTCGGCCTTGCCGGCCGGCCGCGCGTCACGGCCGAACGCGGGCGGCATGTCGGATATCTCGAAGCCCATATCGAGCAAGGCGAGACGCTCGAAAGCGACGCGCTGATGATCGGCATCGTCACCTCCATCGTCGGCATCTGGCAATATCGCATCACCTTCACCGGCGAGCAGAATCACGCCGGCACGACGCGGATGGCCGTGCGGCGCGATGCAGGCCTCGCGCTCGCCAGGTTCTGTGTCGAGATCGACGATCGCTTTCCCGCGGCCGCTGGTCCGCGCACGGTGTGGACCACCGGCCGCATCACGCTCGATCCGGGTGCGCCGAGCATCATCCCGGGCAGCGCCGAAATGCTGTTCCAGATCCGCGACGACGACGCGGGCGTGATCGCGCGCCTGGAGGCGCTTCTTCGCAGCATGGCCGCAGAGGTCACCGCCCAGGGCCGTTGCAGCGTCGCGGTCGAGCGTATTCGCACCGGCGCGCCCGCGATGATGGATGCGTCGATCCAGCAGGCCATCGAGATCGCCAGCGAAAACCTCGCCGGCGGCAGGTCGCTGCGCATGCCCGAGCGGCGCCGGCCACGACGCCCAGATTCTCGCGACCGTCATGCCGGCAGGCATGCTGTTCGTGCCCTCGATCGGCGGCATCAGCCATCACTGGAGTGAGAATACCGATGACGCCGACATCGTCACCGGGGCGCAGGTCTTCGTCGAAGCCTGCCGGCGCCTGCTGGCGCGATGAGAGGCGGGCGATATCTCCTTCGATGTGCCCTTGGCCCGAACCGGCGTCTTGGACGGGAGAACGCGCCTCTGATATGTCCACTGCAGCCTCGATGGACGCCGGCATTGGCGCCGGGTTTTGTCGGCTGGGACACGGAGTTGAGATGAGGTTGATTGTGATCCTCGGCGCGATTTTTGCGCTGTCTCAGGCCGCGGTCGCGCAGATTGGCGTATGCCCGTCGATCGCCGATCCCGCCTCAAGGCTCGCCTGCTACGACAAGGCGGCTGCAGCCCTGCCCGCCACAGCAAGGCCTGTGGCCCGGGCCGCGGCGCCGGCCACCGACAGCACGAAATATGTCGACCCCGTCGGCGAAGACGCCGTCGTCAACGCTAAAATGAAAAACATCTGCCGCGGCTGCTGAGGCCATCCGCGCCGCCCGTGGATCGGCGCGCAAAGCACCCGTCCAGCGCGAGAGAGTTTGGAATTCCGGACCGATTTGGCGACATCGGGTCGCGTCAAGTTTTCTTGCAAAGCGCTGGATTTACGGCCATTTTCGGTCAGACGAGGCAAAGCTCCCTGCATGCTGCTGCTCCAGGCCCTCCCTACATCGATCGGCGTCGCCGCCATCGCACCGGCATTGCTGGTGCTGTGGCTCGTCATCGCCGCCGACGAGCGCCCCGGCCCGCCCGCGCGGGTGTGGCTCGCTTTCCTGCTCGGGGCCGCCAGCATTTCGCTGCTGGGAATCGCGCGCGCCCCCTTTGCCGCAATTCTCGCCGTGCCCGGAAACCCCTGGATGACGCAGGGCCTGCGTTCGGTGTTCGGCGTCGCTGCACCCGAAGAGATCGTGAAGGTACTCGTCATCGTCGCCGTGTCGGTGCGACGCCGCACCTTCGCCGACCCGATGGACACCGTGGTCTACGGCGCAGCCGCCGGCCTCGGCTTCGCGGCTTACGAAAACCTCGCCTATCTCGTGCAGCATGCCGACATGTGGCGGTCGCTGGCCGCGCTGCGCAGCGTGCTGACCGTGCCGTTTCACGGCGCGCTCGGCATCATCGCGGGCGCCTATATCGCCATCGCACGGGCCGGAACGGCGCTGGGCGCCAATCGGCATCACCGGGACTGGTCACGCATCTCAAGCTGGGCGCTGGCATTGTTTGCGCCCGTCGCGTTGCATGCCGCGTTCGATTTTCCGTTGCTGACGCTGCAGAAGCATCCCGACCTCGCGCCAACGACCCGAATGCTGCTAGGAGCGGCAAGCCTGCTGATCGGATTCAGTTCGATCGGATTTGCCATCCGGCTGGTGCGACGCGTCGGCCGGCATCATGCGCCCCGCACCGAAATCGCACGGGAACGGTTGAGCCAGTTGCGGCGGATGTGGGCATTGCTGCTCGTCGGCGGCGGCGCGAGCTTTGCCGGCGTGGCCTTCGTGCTGACTTCGCTCCACCACTGGTTCGTTCACCCCGAGCGCCAGGCATCGCTGCTTCTCGTTCCGCTCGGCCTCACGTCGATTCTGATCGGCCTCGGGCTGCTGCTCGCTACCTCCGCCGTCTATGTTTTCGGCCGCAACCGGATCCGGACGTCATCAGACGGATTTTCGTCCGCGCCCGAACCGGGCTGAACTTCTTCCGTCCGTCGTTGATTTCGCTCAACACGATCAACGAACAAATCTCACCCCCAAAACCTGCACCGGCTATACTGGTTCTCCATTCGGCGCGGCAGGCATCGGGAGTTTCCAGTGACCCTTCCCCAGGATTTCGGCAAAGACATCACCAAATTGCAGTCTGAAATGAGCGCGGCGGTGAAGGCGCATTGGAAAGCCTTCCTGTTCGAAGGCATCGTGCTCGCCGTGCTCGGCCTGGCTGCGATGATCGTGCCACCGCTGGCCAGCCTCGCCGTCACGATATTCCTCGGCTGGATGTTCCTGATCAGCGGCATCGCCGGACTGTTCGTCACGTTCTGGGCGCGGCAGATGCCGGGCTTCTGGTGGTCGCTGTTTTCGGCGGCGCTGGCCGTTCTCGCCGGCGGGATCCTGATCGCAAGACCCGTGCAGGGCATCCTCACGCTCACCATCGTCGTCGGCGCCTATTTTCTCGCCGAGGGCGTCGTCACCATCATGTATGCGCTCGAGCATCGCCGCGAATTGTCGCAGCGGTGGTCGTGGCTGCTGGTGTCCGGCCTGATGGACATCCTGATTGCCTTCCTGATCATCTCCGGCCTGCCCGGGTCGGCCGAATGGGCGATCGGCCTCCTGGTCGGGATCAACCTCGTGCTTGGCGGCGCCTCGCTGGTCGGCATGGCGCTCGCCGCGCGCAAGTCCTGACGCGGGCCCATAGCGTTTTCGAGCGAAGTGGACGCCGGTTCGCGTGAAGAAAACGCGTCAAATCAAGAATCTAGGGCTTCGGTTCTGATCCGATCAGAACCGAAGCACTAAGGGGATGACAAGACCGAATGCGTGCGCTATAGAGCCCGCCATGATCAACGTCGCCGCCAGCAACTATTGGTATTTTAGCTTCGACAGCTCGCTGGCGGTGGGAGGATCGCGCTCAATCTGACGAATTGAAGCCAAGAAATCCGAACAGCCGCCAAACCTGGCGGCTTTTTATTTGGCCGGCAGGTTCCCAACAAACAGGAGCCACAGCCGTGTTGAGCACCACCGACGACCTTCGAATTTGCGAACTGAAAGAGCTGAGTACGCCGCAGGAAGTGATGCGCGAGATACCGCGCACGCTGACCGCGACGCGCATCGTGATGGCGGCAAGGAATGCCATCCACGCCATCCTGAACGGGAGCGATGACCGCCTGCTGGTCGTCGTCGGCCCCTGCTCGGTCCACGATCCCGTTGCCGCGGTTGAATACGCCGAGCGCCTGGTCGCTTTGCGCGAGCAGCTTGCCGACCGCCTCGAGATCGTGATGCGCGTCTATTTCGAGAAGCCGCGCACCACGGTCGGATGGAAGGGGCTGATCAACGATCCCGGTCTCGACGGCTCCTTCGACATCAACAGGGGGCTTCGGCTTGCCCGCAATGTGCTGTCCGCGGTCAACAATCTCGGCCTGCCGGCCGGCACCGAATTCCTCGACATGACGACGCCGCAATACATCGCCGACCTGGTGGCGTGGGCGGCGATCGGCGCGCGCACCACCGAGAGCCAGATCCATCGCGAGCTCGCTTCCGGGCTTTCCTGCCCGGTCGGCTTCAAGAACGGCACCGACGGCAATGTACGCATTGCCGCAGACGCGGTGAAGTCGGCCTCGCATCCCCACCATTTCATGGCGGTGACCAAGGGCGGACGCTCGGCCATTGCGGCAACGACGGGCAACGAGGACTGCCACATCATCCTGCGCGGCGGCCATCAGCCGAACTACGACCGTGCAAGCGTCGACGCCGCTTCGCTGGAGCTTGCCCGTGCCGGTGTTGTGCCGCGGATCATGATCGACACCAGCCACGCTAACAGCTCAAAGAAGCCGGAGAACCAGCCGGTTGTCGTTGCCGATATTGCAAGGCAAGTATCCGATGGCGAACAACGCATCGCCGGCGTCATGATCGAGAGCAATCTCGTGGCCGGCCGCCAGGATGTGATACCCGGCAAGCCGCTGACCTTTGGGCAGAGCATCACTGATGGTTGTATCGACTGGGAGACCACGGTGCCGACGTTGAACGTGCTTGCGGATGCAGTCACGGCGAGGCGGAATGGACGGAGCCGCGAGTTCCAGGAACGTTCGGCATAGAAGCCGATCAAACAATGGTGACGCCGGGCACGCAACCCGCGTGCCCTGCTCCCGTTTGACTGAAGCCGAGACCACGCAGCAGAAAATTGATCAACCTGTGGCGTAGGTCACATCGAGGACTCGTAGTTCGCAATATTGTCATGATGCCATTGCATTGGCGCGACTTTGAACTATTCCGCCGAAACAATTTCCCAGCATCTGCATTTTTTGGACAGCGCGATGATCAACCCCGTCGTTCGATTGCTCTTGATAGCGGTTCTTCTTGCTCCAATTCCGGCCTTGGCTTCCGCCGACCAGGCGCACGTTCAGTTCTGCTGGACGATCGGAAAGTTCGACCACACCGTCTACTACGCCGAAGTAGAGAATCGCGAGGATCGTCAGGCCAGCTTTGAAGCCCTGCTCGAGATCTCGGGCATCGATCACCACGCGGTAAAGTGCAGCACCTTGGATTTGACAATGTTTCGGCTGACGCGCACGGCGTTGGTGAAGGATTGGCTGGAGTCCGAGTTCGAGGTCGTGAACACCACGTTCTTGTCGGATCTCGACTACTAGCGACTGGACCGAACGCGACGGCAAAGCGTCACGGCCTTATCTTCCAACCGTCACCCCCGCGGTTGAGCGCAAGGCGTCCCTGATGCTCGTGGCGTTCATGTCGTCGAGGATTTGCCTGGTCAGGACGGTGGTTTGCCCGGGAGTGTTGAGGGGCGACTGGGTCGTCCGCGGCGTCGAAAGGCGATTGGCTTTATAGGGCGCTGCCGGAGCGGCATTGGAATCGCGCTCGGCGGCAAACGCTCCGTCGGAGAAACAGACAGCGACAAGTGCAATCGTTTGCAACATTCTCGCGGACATGCGACCTCCCATGGCAGCACGATCAGCCTAGCAGCCGCGGCAGATGCTCTTGATCTTGCGGTCGAGGGCTGCGTTTTCCTTGCTCAACGGGTCGTTCGGGTCGCTCAGGTTCTTCTCGTTGGGCACATCGCTGATGCGTGGCTGCCGATGACCGACCGGCGCCTGTATTACCCCTCCCCTCCACCTCCGCCTCCACTTCCACCCGAATTCTTCGACACGGACGACGAACCCTGCGCAAACGCGTCCGGGCCGCCGATCAGAACCACCAGCGCTATCGAAAGGATTGTTTTCCGCATCTTGGTTCTCCCGCTTTGTCGTCTGTTATGTTCTGCCTGTAGTGTTCTGTCTATCGCGCCGGAACTTCGATCGCTCCGCAATTGCGGCGTCCCTGACCCGCGCAATCCTGCGCCTTTCGTACATCGGCCATGGTGCCGAGCAACCAGATTCCCGCCGCCACCAGCACCACGAAGAAGCCGAGCATTACAACATTCTCGACAGTGCGGCTGCCTCCATCTTCCGGCGGCTCAGCCTTTCCTTCGCCTTCCTCCGTCATCGTCAGATCACGGCTTTGGCGGATAGAGATGAACGTCACCGCAATAGTCCACGATACGATACCGCGATTCCGAGGATAGATCACATTCTGCGGAAGTTGCATGCGACAAATAATTCGGGCCAATCGGCGCCTTTCCATGGCCGCCGGGAATGTCGAGGACATAATCCGGCTGGCACAGGCCGGAAACGCGTCCCCGCAAGCTGCGCATCAGTTCCTGACCTTGCGCAATCGTGGTGCGCAGATGCGCCGTGCCCGGCGCAAGATCGCCATGATGCAGGTAATAGGGCTTGATCCGGCATTCGACGAAGGCCCGCATCAAGGCTTCCAGGACTTCAGCGTCGTCATTGACGCCGCGGAGCAGCACCGACTGGCTGACCAGCGGAATGCCGGCATCCGTCAGCCGCGCGCAGGCGGCGCGGGCCTCGGCCGCCAGTTCGCGCGGATGGTTGGCATGAACGGCGACCCAGGTCGTCGCGCCCGCAACCCGCAACGCGCTGACCATGTCGCCGTCGATGCGCGCGGGGGCTGCCACGGGCACGCGGGTGTGGATGCGAACGATCTTGACGTGATCGATGGCCGCGAGATCCGCCATAATCTCGGCCAGCCGCCGCGGCGACAGCATCAGGGGATCGCCGCCGGTCAGGATGACTTCCCAGATGTCGCTGTGCGCACGGATATAGTCGAGCGCGGCACGATAGGCCGCCTCCGACAGCGCCGTCGCCTTGCCGGGTCCGACCATTTCGCGGCGAAAACAGAACCGGCAATATACTGCGCAGACGTGCACCAGTTTGAACAGCACCCGGTCCGGATAGCGATGCACGATGCCGGATACCGGCGAATGCGCGTCGTCGCCGATCGGATCGGCGTTTTCGCCAGATGTGTTCACCAGTTCCAGCGCGCTCGGGATGAATTGCCGTGCGATCGGATCATCAGGGTCTTCGCTGTCGATCAAACCGGCGATGTCAGGCGTCACCGCGATGGCATAGCGCGCGGCGACCCGTTCGAGATCGGCAAGATCGGTCGCGGGCGCAAGCCCGCGCTCGATCAGTTCGGCCGGTTGCCGCAGCGTTGCCGCCAGCTTTGTATCGATCCTGTTCATGCCTCACCTGCCGGTGGCGTCCACACCACCTGATCTACCCGCAGCGCGCCGCTTGCCAGCATCACCAGCCGATCGAAGCCGAGCGCCACCCCGCTCGACGGCGGCATCGCCGCGACCGCCGCGAGGAATTCCTCATCGAGCGGATAGCGCTCGCCATAGCGCCGCTCCTTCTCATCCATCGCCGCGGCGAAACGGCGGCGCTGCTCGGCGGCGTCGGTCAATTCGCCAAAGCCGTTGGCGAGTTCGACGCCGCAGGCATAGATTTCGAACCGTTCGGCGACGCGCGGATCGGACGCTTTGGTGCGCGCCAGTGCGGCTTCCGGCGCCGGATATTCGAACAGCACCGTCAAACGTCCCTGCCCCAGATTCGGTTCGATATGCTCGACCAGCACCTTGCTGAAAATGTCCGACCAGGTGTCATCGGCGGTCACTCTTACCCGCGCACTTGCCGCCGCCGCAAGCGCCGCGCGATCCCCCTCGCCATCCCTGATCGTGGCCAGCAGATCGATCCCGGCGAAGCGCTCGAAGGCCGCCGCCACCGTCAACAGTTCCGGCTCAGTGAACGGATCGGCCGTCCTGCCGCGAAACGAGAACCGCCCGATCCCGGTCGCCTGCGCCGCATGCGCGATCACGACGACGCAGTCGGCCATCACGGCGTCGTAGCTCGCGTCCGCGCGGTACCATTCCAGCATGGTGAATTCGGGCAGATGCAGGTCGCCGCGTTCGCGGTCGCGGAACACGCGCGCAAACTCGAATATTCTGGCCTCACCGGCGGCGAGCAATTTCTTGGCGGCGAATTCCGGCGAGGTCCGCAAATAGCGCGTTGCGCGTGTGCCGTCGCCGCTGGTCAGTTCGGTGCGCGGGGCGTGCAGATGCGTCTCGTTACCCGGCGAGACCTGAAGAATGCCGGTCTCCACCTCGGCAAAGCCTTGCTCGTCAAACCAGGCCCGGACAGCCCTGGTGATCGCGTTCCTTGCCATCAGAAACGGCTTGCGATCGGCGTGACGCGTGGCCGACCACCAGGGCGACGGCTGGTCGGTCCCGGCCATCAGCCACGGTCCCCCGCCCGACGCCGAGGAGCGGCGCCCACGGAGCCAATCAACGCGTTCAGAGAATCGACCAATAACATTGATATTATTCGACTTTCTTTGCACCGACACGGGCAAGCCCCAGCAAGCGGCAAGATTCCGCTTCAAGGTCCGTCATTTCATGTCGAAAGACACTCGGCTTGTCCATGCGAATGCCGACGCAGCGCCCTGAACTTGCTGGTCTTCGCGAGCTATTTGAGGTTTTGCTTCAGCGCCTCCGGTATTGGCCCGCGCGAATCGTCAAATTGCCGTGCAAGAATCGGTCGTAAGCCGCTGCGAAATCGGGCCGTTTACGGCTTCTCGCCACCCACCCGGAAAGGCGGCAAAACGCTGGCATCGACGGTCAAAATCAGTATGTTGCAGCCCGAAACCGCCTCATTGGCTCCATGGACACCGATGTCCGGATTGGCCGAGGGCCAGAAATTCAGGAAAACCGCTTTGAAAGTCATCGCCAGTTCCATTCGCAAGGGCAATATTATCGAGCAGGACGGCAAGCTTTACGTCGTTCTGACCGCCGAAAACATCCATCCCGGCAAGGGAACCCCGGTCAGCCAGATCGAAATGCGCCGCATCGGCGATGGCGTGAAGATTTCGGAACGCTACAAGACCACCGACCAGGTCGAGAAAGCGACCGTCGAGGATACCAACTTCAACTACCTCTATGAGGACGCCGACGGCTTCCACTTCATGAACACCGAGACCTACGATCAGGTCCAGGTCTCCAAGGAGATCGTGGGATCGTCCGCACCCTATCTGCAGGAAAACATGACCGTGAAGCTTTCGCTTCACGACCTGAATCCGGTGGCGATCCAGCTGCCCCAGCGCGCGACGCTGGAAGTGGTGGATACCGAGCCGGTCACCAAGGGCCAGACCGCGTCTTCCTCCTACAAACCTGCTATTCTTTCCAATGGTGTGCGCACCGCGGTACCGCCGCACATCGGAACCGGAACGCGGATCGTGGTGATGACCGAAGACGGCTCCTACGTCGAGCGCGCCAAGGATTAAGAACGGCGCACTGGATTGCGGAGGCACGCGTCGGGGGGCGATGCATTGATCAACAAGGCTGTCCGCTTGCACTCGCGTTGGCCGGCAGCTCTTTGTTTGTTTTTTGTCTTGGCGACCAATGCTTCCGCGGAAGCGTTCAGGACGCCTTCGATCTCGGCTATCCGCGTCGACTGGCGCGCGGCGCTCGACCAACTCCGCTCCGAGATCGGTACAGAGACGGCGGTCGCCTCCCGTTTCACGTTCTCCGGCCAGCGCCGAGTGCCGCCGTGGGATCCGCGTTCGACGCCCGCGCTGGTGCAACTGAACGCGATCACATCGCCGATATTTGCCGGGATCGGACGCAGCCCGGTGCCGGTGCTGTTGCCGTTCGATACCGCGCGCTATCTCGAAGCCGGCGCGGACGGCGCATCCGACAGAATGTCGGTGTCGCGCTACCAGGCCGACTTCAGCGCGGTGGACCTGTTTCATGCCGGCCCCTCCGGCTACGACGCGGTGTTCTCGCTGGATCCCGGCGCAAGTGACGACCTGCCGTCGCGGACATTCGCCAGGCCGGTCGAGGTGCAGATCACAGGCTCGAGCCTGGTCTACGATCTCGCCGACCCGCGCGGCGGCAAGGGCACGCCGGTCAAGGCGCTCGCAGCTCAATTCCCTGACATGCGCCGCTTCATCCGCGAAGGCTATGTGCGCTACGCCTTCACCCGCTTTGGCGTGCCCTATGTGGTGTCGATCCAGTGCCTGGACTCGGCGCCGCGCGCGCGGCGGCTCGCCTGCCGCGAGGCCTATCCAATTGCGGAGCGTTTCCTTAAAGCGTTGCGCATCGCCGGCGGACAACCGACGCGGCCACGCTTCGACATCCCATCCGAAATCACCGAGCGGCCCAGGGCTTTTTCACCCGACTTCACCTATCGCCCGAGCGGCGACATCATCGCCCGTAGCGGCGCGCGCAGGCGTGGCGGCCACGCCGACCTCACCGCCTATTCGCAAATCCGGTTTCCGCTGGCAAAAACCCCGGCCATCGTCAGCTCGCAATCGTTCGGCAAGCGCAAATCCGGCGAACGCAGCAGCACATATTCGTGGCGCGACAATTTTTGCGAGGACCGCAGTTTCCAGGTCTGGCAATGCCCCGCCGGCTTCGGCCATCAGGGTCAGGACATTCGCCCCGCTCCCTGCCTGCTGAACGGCGAGAGCGGAAGTCACTGCCATCCAAGGAAGCAGGCCGTCGTCGCCGTCCGCGACGGCGTCCTGATCCGTTCACCGAAGCAGCAGGCGGCCACGCTGCAGATCAACACAGGCAGCGAGCACATCCGCTTCCGCTACATGCACATGAACCCGTCCAGCATGGACGCCGACGGCATTCTCAACGGGCGCCGGGTCGCGGAAGGCGAGAAGATCGGCGTGGTTTCGAACTATCTCGATTTCCCCAACGGCACCAGCTACCACCTTCACTTCGACATCCAGGTGTTCACGCGCGACGGCTGGATATGGGTCAATCCCTACACCACGCTGGTCTCGTCCTACGAACGCCTGATCCGTAGCCGCGGCCGCGAGTTCGGCACCGATCCTCCGGCTGCCGCCGTGGCGCACGCGCTGCCGGAGGATGTCCTTCGCCGCAGCGTGCAGCAAGGCCGCGAGAACTGATCGCTAGGAGGCCGCCGCTCCGACGGCCGGCTTCCGCGCCGGCGGTGTCCAGCGATAGGCGGCGCCGAACCTGTTCCAGACATTGATCGAGGCGATCGCCGACGTGAGATAGGCGAGCTCCTTCTCGGAGAATTCGCTGCTCGCCTGCGCATAGACCTCATCGCTGACGCCGTCGCCAAGCAAGGTCAGCGCCTCCGTCCATGCCAGCGCCGCACGCTCCCGCGCGGAAAACTGCGGCGCCTCGCGCCAGACCACCACGAGGTTGAGCTTGTCTGCGGGCACGCCGAGCTTTTCGCTCTCCATGATGTGAAACTGCACGCAGAAGGCGCAGCCGTTGATCTGCGAGGCGCGCAGCTTGATCAGTTCGAGCAACTGCTTGTCCATCCCCGCCTTGGCCGCGACCTGACCGAGCGCCAGCACGGCGCCGTAGGCGTCCGGTGTCAGCGACATGAAATCCTTGTACTCGCTGCGGGCATGCGTCATTTTTTTCCGGCCTTTTGTTGTCGGTACTCCCGGTCATTATAAGAGGCCCGCGCACCCCGTCCATGGCCGGGCGATGCAAGTGAAATCGCCGCAAGATTGGCGGCAAAATTGCGGTTCCCGCGGCGTCTTGGCTTTTGGCGCTAGCCTGCCGCGCCGCTAGAATGCCGGCATGAAACAGCCTGATTCCCGGATAGCACCCGACCCGCCGCGCCCTGCTGCAGGCCAGCATCGGCGCAGGCGCCCTGCTCGCCACGCCGCTTGCAGCGTTTGCCGCCGCACCTCCCGGCTTCGACCAGTGGCGCGACAATTTTCGCGCGCGCGCGCTCGCCAAGGGCATTTCAGACGCGACCTGGACGCGGGTGATGGGCCGCATCGAGCCTGATATGAGCGTGTTCCGGCAGATGCAGAAGCAGCCGGAATTCCACGAACAGATCTGGCAATACATCAATCGCCGCGCCTCGGACTGGCGCATCATCAACGGCCGCGAAGCGCTGAAGAAAAACGACGCGCTGTTCGCCCGGATCGAACAGGACTTTGGCGTCGAGCGCGGCACGCTGCTGGCGCTGTGGGGCGTTGAATCCGCCTATGGCGATCCGCTGGTGCAGCAGAACCATATGCGCCCCGTGTTTCCCTCGCTCGCAGCCCTCGCCTGGAACGAACCGCGCCGCCGCGCCTATTGGGAAACCGAACTGATCAATGCACTCAAGATCGTCGACCGCGGCTGGGGAACGCCGGAGGAAATGCGCGGCTCCTGGGCCGGCGCGATGGGGCACACGCAATGGATGCCCGAAGTCTGGCTCAATGTCGGCATGGATTACGACAAGGACGGCCGCGTCTCGCCGTTCGGCAAGCCCGACGATGCGCTCGGCTCCAGCGCGCGCTATCTGCTCAACCGCGGCAAGTATCATCGCGGCGAACATTGGGGCTATGAGGTCAACGCATCAGGCGCGGCCTCGAGCGGCAACCGGACCTATGCGGCATGGACCAGTGCCGGCGTGACGCGCGCCGACGGCAAGCCGTTCCCGCAGCCGAACGCATCGGCACAGATGTGGGTGCCGGTCGCGGGCGGCCCGGCGTTCCTGCTGGGTCCGAATTTCTATTCGGTGAAGAGCTACAACCCGTCGATGAACTACGCGCTGGCGATCTGCCATCTCGGCGACCGCATATTGGGAGCGCCGCCGTTCATTCACCCCTTCCCCGGCTCCGAGCGCACGCTGACGCTCGCCGAGGTGCAGGAGGTGCAGACGCGGCTGACAAAAGCCGGCTTCGACACCGGCGGTACCGACGGCCGCGTCGGCAACGACACCATGAAGGCCGTGAAGGATTATCAGACCAAGATGGGGCTATTGCCGGCCGACGGTTACGGCGGGCTGAAGGTGCTGGCGCGGTTGCGGCAGGGAAATTAGTTCGCCGTAGCGGCGAGCCGCACCGTCATTGCAAGGGGCATTGGCAATCCAGCCTCCGCCATTCCGGGATGGTGCGTTAGCACCAGACCCGGAATCATTTCGGGTTCCGCATTCCGAGGATGGTGCGGTAGCGCGAGACCCGGAAATAGAGATTCCAGGTGCGCAATTGCGCACCATAGTTCGATGCTTTGCATCGCCCCGGAATGACGAAGGAGGCCTCACGCCCTTCGCACCACACCGCCCGCATTCATGCCGCCATCGATCACGAGCTCCGTCCCCGTCACGTAGCGCGACGCGTCGGACGCCAGATACAAAACGCCCTGCGCGATCTCGATGGCCTCCCCGGCACGGCCGAGCGGCGTCGCCATTTTCGCGCGCTCCTCGGGATCGATCGGCGCGTTCTGTCCGGCGCCTGCGGCTTCCGTCGGAATCTTGCCCCAGATTGGCGTGTCGATGATGCCGGGATGCACCGAGTTGACGCGAATGCCGTCGCCGGCCGACGCGCACTCCATCGCGATCGCTTTCGCAAACAGCCGCACGCCGCCCTTCGTCGCACAATAGCCGGATAGGTTCGCCGAGCCGCGCAGGCCCGCCAGCGACGACATCATGATGACGGAGCCGCCGCCGGTCTTGCGCATCGCCGGCAGGCCATGCTTCACCGATAAAAACACGCCGTCGAGATTGATCGCAGTCTGCCGCCGCCAGTCTGCGAGCGACATCTGGGTGATCGACGGCACCGATATGCCGATGCCGGCATTCGAGACCAGTACATCCAGCCGCCCGTAGCGCTTCATGACCTCGGCCACGACTTCGATCCAGCGTTCCTCGCTGGTGACGTCGTGATGGAGAAAGCTCGCCTCCCCGCCGGCCTTCTTGATCCGCGCGACGACCTCGGGGCCTTTCAAATCGTCGACATCGGTCACCGCGACCGAAGCGCCTTCGCGCGCCAGCAACTCGGAAACCGCTTCGCCGATGCCGGACGCACCGCCCGTCACCAATGCGACCTTGCCCTGGACCTGCCCTGTCATGTCTTCTCCCGTTTGTTGTTCTTGGTTGTCGGATTATCTTATCACTGATGGTCCCAGATCCGGCACCGCGACGTCGACCACGCGCAGCTGCACGCGTTCCGAACCCTGATAGCGATCGACCGCGAGCGAGCCCGCCACATGCAGCGGCTGGCCGCGGTTTTGCGTCAGCGCGTGGCCGAGCTTTTGTCCGACCGAGCGAAACGCGATGCCGTTGACGATGGCGCCGTCGCCGGACTTGAAGCGCACGCGCAGATGCGCCTGGCCGACTTCGTCGGCATAGATGAGTTGATGCGCCGGCAGCGCGATCACGGGCTCGGGGTTGGCGGCCCCGAACGGCCCGGCGCGGTTCAGCGTGTTGGCGAATTCCACCGTCACGCTGCGCGCGCTGACGGCGCCATCGATGAACAGCTCGTTCTCGTGGCGGGAATTGGCGACATCCTCGGCCAGCGCGCTTTCCATGAAGGCGCGAAACTCCGCGAGCTTCTCCTTGCGCAGCGTCACGCCGGCCGCCATGGCGTGGCCGCCGCCCTTCATCAAGATCCGCTCCTTCACCGCCTGCCGCACCGCCTTGCCGAGATCGACGCCCGAGATCGAGCGGCCCGAGCCGGTGCCGATGCCGCCCGGCTCCAGCGCAATGGCAAAGGCGGGACGTGCAAATTTCTCCTTCAGCCTCGACGCAACGAGACCAACGATGCCGGGATGCCAGCCTTCGGCGGCGGTCACGATGACAGCGCCCTTGTCTTCGAGCCCGAGCGAGGCCAGCGCCTCGGCTTCGGCCTGCGCTTCCGCCGCCTGCTCGATGATGCGGCGCTCGCTGTTGAGCCGGTCGAGTTCGGCTGCGATCCGCGCCGCCTCCGAGACGTCGCCTTCCAGCAGCAGCCGCACCCCGAGATCGGCGCGCCCGATCCGGCCGCCCGCATTGATGCGCGGCCCGAGCATGAAGCCGAGATGCCAGGCTTCGGGCGGGCCGTTCAGCCGCGACACGTCCATCAACGCGGTGTGGCCGATATGGTCGCGGCGGCGCATCGCGATCAGCCCCTTGGCGACGAAGGCGCGGTTCAGCCCGGTCAACGGCGCGACATCCGCCACGGTGCCGAGCGCCACATGGTGCAGCATGCCGAGCAGATCCGGCTCCGGCCGTTCGGCCGTCCAGAAGCCGCGGCCGCGCAACTCGCGATTCACCGCGACCAGCGTGATCAGCACCAGGCCGACGGCGGCGAGATGGCCGAGGCCGGAGAGGTCGTCAGGCCGGTTCGGGTTCACCAGCGCGTCGACCTCGGGAAGTTCATCGCCGGTCTGATGGTGGTCGATAACGACCACAGACATTCCGAGCTTGCGCGCCTCGGCCAGCGGCTCGAGGCTGGTCGTGCCGCAATCGACGGTCACCAGCAGCGTCGCGCCCTTGGCCGCGAGACCGCGCACCGCCTCGACATTGGGCCCGTAGCCTTCGAAGATGCGGTCGGGAATGTGGATCAGCGGGTCGAGCCCGCAATGGCGCAGGTGCCAGGCGAGCAGCGCCGCCGAGGTGGCGCCGTCGACGTCGTAATCGCCGAAGATCGCGACTTTCTCACCGCGCGCGGCCGCGTCCGCAATGCGCCGCGCCGCCGTTTCCATCTGCGTCACGGTGTGGGGATCGGGCATCAGTTTGCGGATGGTCGGATCGAGGAAGTCCGCGACCTCGTCGATCCCGACGTCGCGGCCCGCCAGCACGCGCGCCAGCATCTCCGGCAATTGGTAGCGCTGCGTAATCGCCAGCGCCCGCGCCGCGCCCCTTGCATCGAGCCGGTCGCGCCACAATTTGTCCGTCGCCGAACGCTGCACGCCGAGAAACGCCAGCGGCAATTCAACGGGCAGAGCGGATGCGGGAAGCGTCATGATGCCTTCGAGTGATAGGGACAAAGCTGCCGGTCGGCAAACCGGGGCGATGGCGTGGTGCGGCTGCGCGCGAATAGCTCGCGGCAAAGCAGACACCATCCCGGCCACGCCAGACTCAGACCCTATGCCGATAAAAGCGACTTGCACAAAGAAGATGCAACTTGTCCCCGCAATACTACCCGCGGGACAGGGGAAATAAACCAATCGTTAGCCATGATCCGCGACAAAGGATTTAGCGTGCTCTCGTTGAGTCCCGTCGATCCACAGAAGGTCGGCAACCGCACAAAGACTGAGGAATTTTCACCAATGTCCGTCGCGCTCGACCGTTCTCGTACCGCAACGATTGCAAAACAGCCCAGGAATTCTGCGAGCGCCGAGGATGAATCCGACGTCTCCACGCTGATCGCGAGATTGACCGCCGAGGTCAACCAGGTCGCCTGCGAGAAGACCAAATCGATCCAGAAGATCACCAATCAGATGAAGATGCTGGCGCTGAACGCGCTGATCGAAAGTTCGCGCGCCGGTGCGCAAGGCGCGGGCTTTGCCGTGGTGGCGCAGGAAGTCCGCAATGTCGGCCAGCAGGTCGAAACCATCGCCCGCGAGCTCGAGAGCCAGCTCACCAACCGGACCGGCAATCTGATGACGTCGATCGCGCAGATGGCCGATCGCTCCCGCGGCGAGCGCATGGTGGATCTGTCGTTGAACGCCATCGAACTGATCGACCGCAACCTCTATGAGCGCACCTGCGACGTGCGCTGGTGGGCGACCGATTCGGCGGTCGTCGATTGCGCGGCAACGCCGGATACCGCCGCCGTGGCCCACGTGTCGGAACGGTTGGCGGTGATTCTCGGCGCCTATACGGTTTATCTCGATCTCTGGCTCTGCGATCTCAACGGCAACGTTGTGGCCAGCGGCCGCTCGGACCGCTTCAACGTCGTCGGCCAGAATGTCGCGTCGACCAAATGGTTTCGCACCGCGCGCGACCTGCGCTCCGGCGATGACTACACCGCCGGCGACGTCGAATGCCAGCCATTCCTCGGCAATGCCCAGGTCGCGACCTATTGCGCCAGCGTCCGCGCCGGCGGCAAAGCCAATGGCAAACCCACCGGCGTGCTTGCGATCCATTTCGACTGGGAACCGCAGGCCCGCGCCATCGTGCAGGGCGTGCGTGTCGGCGCCGCCGACAAGGCGCGCGTGCTGCTGGTCGATTCGAATTTCCGGGTGATCGCGGCGTCCGACGGCCAGGGCCTGCTCACCGAACGCGTCGCGCTCCAGCTCGAGGGAAAACGCTCCGGCTTCTATCAGGATCGTTCCGGCGTGATGACCGCGTACCACGCCACCCCGGGTTACGAGACCTACAAGGGCCTCGGCTGGTACGGCGTGATCCAGGCCGGCGCGGGATAGAAGCAACGAACACGTAGGATGGGTGGAGCGAAGCGATACCCATCAGCTGCAGTGCGCGAAGGTGATGGGTTTCGCGAAGGGCTCTACCCATCCTACGTGCTACGGGACACGAGTAAGAGCTAACACCCCAACCGGTCGGCGATCCCGCCAAAATCCTTGGCGACGATGTCCCAGTCGCCCTTGGCCTCGAAATCGTATTTCTGGTGCGGGCCGTATTCGGTCGGCCGCGCGACGAAGGCGGTCTTCAGGCCGTTCTTCTGCGCGGCCTTCAGATCGTTGTTGTGCGCGGCAACCATCATCACCTGCTCCGGCGGCAGGCAGAGCAACTTTGCCGCACCAAGATAAGTTTCCGCATCGGGCTTGTAGTGCTCGAACAATTCCGCCGACATGACCAAATCCCACGGCAGTCCGGCGAACTTCGCCATGTTGGTCAGCAGCGCGACGTTGCCGTTGGACAGCGGCGAGATGATGTACTTCTTCTTCAGCCGCGTCAGTCCTGGCACGCTGTCGGGCCAGGCATGCAGACGGTGCCAGCCCATGGTGAGGTAATGCAGGTCGGCCTCGCTCAATCCCTTGATCGCGAACTGCGCGACCAGTTTTTCCAGCGACTGCCGGTGCAGCGTATCCAGGATCTGATAGCCGCGTTCGGGATGCTTGCGCACCTCGTCCATCGAGGCGGAGTAGACCGCGCGCCAGCCGTCGACCAAAGCGGTCCAGTCCGCCTTGATGCCCGAGGTCTCCGACCATTTGGTGAAGTCGTTGATGAGGCTGGTGCGCCAGTCGACCACGGTGCCGAACACGTCGAACACCAGTGCTTTCACCGCGGAAACATCGGACATGCGAGCCTCCTCTTTTCTTTTGTCGTTATTGGCTCGTCATTCCGGGGCGCGCGATAGCGCGAACCCGGAATCTCGAGATTCCGGGTTCGATGCTGCGCATCGCCCCGGAATGACCGTGCACCTCAATCCAGATGAAACTTGTCGAGCTGCCGGTGCTCGGCCTTGATATACCGCACCGTGCCGGTGACCGAGCGCATCACGACGGTTTCGGTCTCGATGACATCCTTGCGGAACTTGACGCCCGACAGCAGCGAGCCGGTGGTGACGCCGGTGGCGGCAAACAGGCAGTCGCCCTTCGCCATGTCCTCGATGCCGTAGATCATCTTCGGGTCGGTCACGCCCATCTTGTGCGCACGGGCGCGTTTCTCCTCGCTGTCGAGGATCAGCCGGCACTGCATCTGGCCGCCGATGCAGCGCAGCGCCGCCGCCGCCAGCACGCCCTCGGGCGCGCCGCCGGTGCCGATATACATGTCGACGCCGGTGTTGTCGGGGTCCGCGCAATGGATCACGCCCGCCACGTCGCCGTCGGTGATCAGCCGCACCGCGGCGCCGGTAGAGCGGACGCCGGTGATGATGTCGGCATGGCGCGGGCGATCGAGCACCAGCACGGTGATCGCGGAAGCGTCGACGCCCTTGGCTTTCGCAAGCCGCCGGACATTGTCGGCGGGCGAGGCGTCGAGTTCGACCACGCCCTTCTTGTAGCCCGGGCCGACCGCGAGCTTCTGCATGTAGACGTCGGGCGCATGCAGCAGCGTGCCGCCATCGGCCATCGCCATGGTTGCAATCGCGCCCGGCATGTTCTTGGCGCAGAGCGTGGTGCCTTCGAGCGGATCGACCGCGATATCGACCTGCGGGCCGGCGTTCAGCCCGACCTTCTCGCCGATGAACAGCATCGGCGCCTCGTCGCGCTCGCCCTCGCCGATCACGATGGTGCCTTCGATCGGCAGCTTGTTGAGTTCGCGGCGCATCGCATCCACAGCGGCCTGGTCGGCCGCCTTTTCCTGTCCATGGCCGCGGAGCCGCGCCGCGGACACGGCGGCACGCTCCGTCACCCGCACGATCTCCAGCGTAAGGATGCGCTCGAGCAGCAATTGCGGCGGAACGGAAATATGGGTCGACATCGGCTCACTCCTTCAAAATCTGCGCGGACCCTGGTCGGCCCGCAATCATTCGCTCGGTGCGCGATCCCAGGTCTGAGGTCCCGCGCTAGTTCTTTTCGATCCGTATCACCTGCGGCCGGCCGCTGATCACCTTGTCGCGCTGCACCGCCTCCAGCGCACGATAGACCGCGTCCTCGGACGTTGCATAGGTAATCAGAATGACCGGAACCGGTGACGCCTTCTTCGTGGCGCCGTTGGCGTCGACACCCTCGGGGTGGCGCTGCACGATCGACTCCAGCGAGATCTTCTGTTCGGCAAGGCGCGTGGCGATGGTGGCGGCGGTGCCGGCGAGGTCGCGCGCCATCAGGCGGATGTAATAGCCGCCTTCGTGACGCTCCATCGGCGCCTTGGTGGTCGAGTGCAGCCGGTCCACCGGACGGCCGAACGGTTTGGCGCGGATGCCGCGCGCCACGTCGGCGATGTCGGCAACCACGGCGGACGCGGTCGCAGCCCCTCCGGCGCCCGGCCCCACCAGCGTGATCGGCGGAATGCCTTCGCCGTCGATGGTGACGGCGTTGGTAACGCCCATCACCTGCGCGATCGAGGATGATTTCGGAACCATGGTCGGATGCACGCGCTGCTCGATGCCCTTGGCGGTGCGCACCGCAACCCCGAGCAGCTTGACGCGGTAGCCGAGTTCTTCGGCGGCACGCAGATCTTCCGGCGCGATCGAGGAGATGCCTTCGACATAAACCGCGCTCTGCGCCACCTTGGTGCCGAAGGCGAGGCTGGCAAGGATCGCAAGCTTCTGTGCGGTGTCGTGGCCATCGACGTCGAACGACGGATTGGCCTCGGCGTAGCCGAGCCGCTGCGCATCCTTCAGGCATTCGGCAAACGACAGGCCCTCCTGCTCCATCCGGGTCAGGATGTAGTTGCAGGTGCCATTGAGGATGCCGTAGACGCGGTTGATACCGGTACCGGAGAGCCCCTCGCGGAGCGTCTTGATGACCGGAATGGCCGCGCCCACGGCCGCCTCGTAGTTCAGCGCGCCGCCATGCTTCTCGGCGGCCTTCGCCAGTCGCACGCCATGCTTGGCGATCAGCGCCTTGTTGGCGGTCACGACCGACTTGCCGGATTTCAGCGCGGCCTCGATCGCCGACAGCGCCGGTTCGCCGGAGCCGCCCATCAGCTCGACGAAGCAATCGACATTGGGATCATTGGCCAGCGCCAGCGGGCTCTTGGCCCAGTCGACGCCGCGCAGATCGACCGAGCGCTTCTTCGCCTTCGAACGCGCGGTGACGGCCACGACGCGCACGGCGCGCCCGCAGCGCGCCGACAGCGTCCGCGCCTGATCTTCGATGAGGCGGACGACTTCGGCACCGACAGTGCCGAGCCCGGCTATGCCCACTCTCAGGGGTGCGACCATGAACAAAGGAACCTGTAAAAGAAGCTATGCAAAGGCATGATCGATTCGAAGACCGCGAGAACCACTTTTCGGGATCATGCCTAGCGCCGGTTGGCGAGAGGAACCACGTTGTGCAACGTTTCAATGCCGCTTTCAAGGAAGCGGCGCACGCCGCGCGCGGCCTGGCGAATACGTTGCTCGTTTTCCACCATGGCGATGCGGACATAGCCCTCGCCATGCTCGCCGAAGGCGACGCCGGGCGATACCACCACGCCTGACTTCTCCACCATCAGGGTCGCGAACTGCATGCTGCCGACGTCCTGGAACGCCTTCGGCAGCGGCGCCCAGGCGAACATCGAGGCCTGCGGCGGCGGAATTTCCCAGCCCGCCCGGCCAAACGACTCCACCAGTGCGTCACGGCGCTTGCGGTAGGTGTCGCGCATTTCCTTGATGCAGTCGTCCGGCCCGTTCAGCGCGGCGGTGGCGGCAACCTGGACCGGCGTGAACGCGCCATAGTCGAGATAGGATTTCACCCGCGCCAGCGCGGCGATGATGCGCTCGTTGCCGACGGCAAATCCCATGCGCCAGCCCGCCATCGAGAACGTCTTCGACATCGAGGTGAACTCGACGGTGACGTCGATGGCGCCGGGGACCTGCAGCACCGAGGGCGGCGGGTTCTTGTCGTCGAAATAGACCTCGGCATAGGCCAGGTCCGACAGGATGAAGATGTCGTGCTTCTTCGCGAACGCCACCAGATCCCGGTAGAAATCGAGGTCTGCGACATAGGCGGTGGGGTTGGAGGGGTAGCAGACGATCAGCGCGATCGGCTTCGGGATCGAATGGACGATCGCGCGTTCCACCGCCTCGAAAAATTGCGGCGTCGGTTCCGACGGCACCGAGCGGATCACGCCGCCCGCCATCAGGAAGCCGAAGGCGTGAATCGGATAACTCGGATTGGGACACAGCACGACGTCGCCGGGCGCGGTGATCGCCTGCGCCACGTTGGCGAAGCCTTCCTTCGAGCCGAGCGTGGCGACGACCTGGGTCTCCGGATTGAGCTTCACGCCGAACCGCCGCGCATAATACGCAGCCTGCGCCTTGCGGAGGCCGGTGATGCCGCGCGAGGCGGAATAGCGGTCGGTCCTGGGCTTGCCCAGCGTTTCCTTCAGCTTCTCGATTACATGGGGCGGAGTCGGCAGGTCAGGGTTGCCCATGCCGAGGTCGATGATGTCGGCGCCGGCATTCCGCGCAGCCGCCTTGGCCCGGTTGACCTGTTCGAACACGTAAGGCGGCAGACGGCGGATACGGTAGAATTCTTCCATGGGACCCTTGCTCCGACAACCGGCGGGACAGAATTGGGGAACCTTCGCGCTTCGAAAACCGAATAGGGATTCCGTTCAGAAGTCGCGCTTAATCAAGGATTTAGAGCGAATTCAGGCGCAAGATCCCCAAGCTCTGGACCCGCAATGCGGTTGAATTTGATTTCTTTTAGCACGGGAGCCCGGCAGCGCCAGCTTCTATAGCGTTTTCAAGCGAAAGCTTGCCCCGGAACCCCATCCCGGGCCGGCAGAAAGCCCCAAGGAGCCCGAAGGGAAGCTCCAAGAACGCTCCGGGTCACTTCTTGGCCGGTTTTGCCGGGCCAGCCGCAGTCGCCTGACGGTCCCGGGCGGAGGTCAGTTCTGCCTGGATTTTGGACAGCTCGGCGGGCTTGATCGCCTCCTCTTCGCGGGCCGGCGGCAGGTCGTGGACCGGCAGGTAGGATCCGGCTTCCTTCGGACGCTCGGGCGCACCCGCCGGCACGCCGAGGGCAGGCATGTCGGCGATCTGGGTCGAGCACCCGCCGAGCGCGAGCGCCACCGCGAACAGCGCGGCAACCGACCACAGCCTTGTCGTTCGATTTGCCGGCATCCGCCCGGTCATCCCCTGCAACTCACGCACACTCTATACGCATTCTCGATCGCGAGGAGGCACTGGTACAAGCCTTGCAACGCAAAATTGTCCCGCTGCGTTGTTTTCGCTACTTGCCGTTCAAACCATTGTCGCCCGAAACGATTAGAGCCCGAGGAGCAAATCCGGCCGGTGCGGCTGCAATGTGTCGAAACACGGAAACTTTATCGCAGTGCAACAGGATTAACCGCAAACGCCATGCGCCCAATCAGCGCTGTGACGAACCCCGAACGAAGCTATAGTGTCCCTGTCATGAGCGACGTTAACACCGAAACCGAGGCCTCCAAGAGCTTCAACGCCGAAGCCTTCGCCATGAACATCGCCAGGGCGATGGAGACGAGCGGCCAGGCGCTCGCGGCCTATCTCAAGCCGCGCGAGACCGGCGAGGTGATGGACAAGCCGCCGAGCGAAATCGGTGAAGTCATCAAGACCTTCTCGCAGGTCGCCGAATACTGGCTCTCCGACAGCCAGCGCGCTGCGGACCTGCAGACCAAACTGGGCAAGGCCTATCTCGACCTCTGGGGTTCGGCGGCGCGCCGCATGGCCGGCGAACAGACGACGCCCGCGATCGAGCCGTCGCCGCGCGACAAGCGCTTCAAGGATCCCGAGTGGAAATCGAACCAGTTCTTCGATTTCGTGCTGCAGCTTTATCTGCTCACCACGCAATGGGCCGAGACGCTGGTGAAGAACGCCGACGGCCTCGATCCGCACACGCGCAAGAAGGCCGAGTTCTACGTTCAGCAGATCTCCAACGCGATCGCGCCGTCGAATTTCGTCTTCACCAATCCGGAAGTGCTGCGCGAGACGCTGGCCTCCAACGGCGGCAATCTCGTGCGCGGCATGAAGATGCTGGCCGAAGACATCGAGGCCGGACGCGGCACGCTGCGCATCCGCCAGTCCGACCCGTCGAACCTCGTCGTCGGCGTCAACATGGCGACGACGCCCGGCAAGGTGATCTACCAGAACGAACTGATGCAGCTGATCCAGTACACGCCGACCACGGAGACCGTGCTGCGCACGCCGCTCCTGATCGTGCCGCCATGGATCAACAAGTTCTACATTCTCGATCTCAAGCCGGAAAAATCCTACATCAAGTGGTGCGTCGATCAGGGCATCACCGTGTTCGTGATCTCCTGGGTCAATCCCGACAAGGAACTCGGCAAGAAGACGTTCGACGACTACATGAAGCAAGGCCCGCTCACCGCGATGGACATCATCGAAAAGGTGACGGGCGAGATGAAGGTTCATACCGCCGGCTACTGCGTCGGCGGCACCCTGCTCGCATCGACGCTGGCGTGGCTCGCCGAGAAGCGGCGCCAGCGGGTCACGTCCGCGACGTTCTTTGCGGCGCAGGTCGACTTCACCCATGCCGGCGATCTTCTGGTGTTCGTCGACGAAGACCAGATTTCGACGCTCGAACGGGAAATGCAAACCACCGGCGTGCTCGAAGGCAGCAAGATGGCGATGGCCTTCAACATGCTGCGCTCGAACGACCTGATCTGGTCCTATGTCGTCAGCAACTACCTGAAGGGACAGCCACCCTCCTCGTTCGACCTGTTGCACTGGAACTCCGACGCCACGCGGATGCCGGCGGCCAACCATTCCTACTACCTGCGCAATTGCTACCTGGAGAACCGGCTCTCCACCGGCAGCATGGTGCTCGACAACACCCTGCTCGACCTGTCGAAGGTCAAGGTGCCGGTCTACAATCTGGCAACGCGCGAGGATCACATTGCGCCGGCGGATTCGGTGCTGTACGGCTCGCAATTCTTCGGCGGCCCGGTCAAATATGTGCTGTCCGGGTCCGGTCATATTGCCGGCGTGGTCAACCCGCCGGCATCGGGCAAGTACCAGTACTGGACCAACGACAACATCAAGGATGTCAAGCTCGCCGACTGGATGAAGAACGCCACCGAGCACAAGGGCTCGTGGTGGCCGGACTGGCGGCAATGGCTGGAGAAGCTCGATCCCGAACGCGTGCCCGCGCGCGCCGTCGGCACTGCAGAGATGCCGCCGATCGAGGATGCGCCCGGCAGCTACGTCCAGGTCCGCGCCTAGCGCGTTTTCGAGCGAAGTGGACACCGGTTCGCGTAAAGAAAACGCGTCAAAACAAAATGCTAGAGCCCGGTTCTGATGCAATCAGAACCGGGCTCTAGCAACCGCGAGTCCGCGCATAGCGCCGACTCGCGTTGTCCGGTATAACCAGCCATCCCGTGCCGGGATTCGAAATCGTTTGAGGGGGAACCAATGACGCGCGAACTGTTCTGGCTGACGCTGACCGTGATTTTGACCGGGCTGCTCTGGGTTCCCTACATCATCAATCGCTGCCAGGTGCGCGGCCTCTCCGGCGCCATGGCGAACCCTTCGCGCGCCGACAAGCCGCAAGCGGACTGGGCCAACCGGCTGATGTTCGCGCACGACAATGCGGTCGAAAACCTGATCATCTTCGCGCCGCTGGTGCTGATCCTCAACGACCTCGACTATTCCACCTCATGGACCGCGATGGCCTGCGCCGTCTATTTCTGGTCCCGCGTCGCCCATCTGATCGTCTACACGCTGGGCCTGCCGGTGTTCCGCACGCTCGCCTTCACCGTCGGCTTCCTGGCGCAAGCCGTGCTGGCGCTGGCGATCTTCAAGGTGGTGTGAGCTCGGCCGAACCCTCGGCTCAGCTCGCGGCGATCGGCCGGATGGTCGGACGGTGGCGGCTGAGCCAATACAGCATCAGCAGGGCAGCGCTCGCACATAGCATGCCGAAACCAAGCAGGGCGTTGCTTCCAAAATTCGACAACAGGCCAACGAGAATTGGCGGCGAAGCTGCGGACATGAGATTAAGCGGCAACGCGATGCGCGAAGTTGCCTTGGCAAATTCGACGTTGTCGTAGAAGACCAGTGGAATGGTCGCACGCGCGACCGCAAGCGCACCGCTGCCGAGGCCATACAGCAGAATGAAGGTTGCGATCATCCAGTGCGATCCGCCGCCGATCATCAGAAGAAGTATCGCCACGACAAGGGTCGAGGCGGCGATCAGCGCCGTCGTGATTCCATCCCACCGCCCACCACCGAGAAAATCGAGCCCCCGGGCGCTGACCTGAATAACGCCCAGCATGGAACCGAAGGTGACGGCCTGCGTCGGCGACAGGCCCTCCGCTTTCAGGAGCTCGATCATTGTGGCGCTGAATCCGAAAGTGACGAAAGCGCACAATACGGTCGCCGCTACGATCAGGTAGAAGGTGCTTTTCCGGACGATGTGAGGCTCGCCAGGCAAACGCAACGAACCGACCTCCTCTTTGCGTTCAGTGCGAAGCGGCAAACCGAACGTGTAGAGCGGCAGACAGACCAGAACCATCAGCCCGGCGTAGACAAGACAGGTGCCGCGCCAGCCCAGCACACCCGAAAGAAACGAGGTGGTCGGCCAGAAAACGCTGCTGGCCAGCCCCGTCACCAGCATCAGAGCGCCGATCGCACGCCTTGCACCGCGGCCAGCAATCTCATTGAGCAGGATGTAGGTGGCGGTGGCCAACGTCGCGCTGCCGGCCGTGCCGAGGATGATCCATGCTGCGAAGAACGACGCGGGGCCGGTCGAACTGGACAGCAGAACGAAGCCCGGCGCGGAGACAATGGTGCCGGCGATCATCACACGGCGTGCCCCAAACCGGATGAATGCCCTGGCCAGAACCGGCGCGGACAAACCCGTAGCCACATAGAAGATCGAGTTGCCGGCAAACACAGCCGCGATGTCCATGCCGAGATCAGCGCCGACTTGCCGGCCCACGACGGCCAGAAGGCCGACCGTGCCCCATCCAATGACCTGCCCGATCGCAACGACAACAAGTACGCCGATGATTTTCTTGCCAGACTCCAAGGACCGCATCTTTCTTCGCCAGCCGCGATGCCCAACCGGGCGTCAGCGGCCCTTCCTGGCCACGACGAACAGCATCGTGGCCATCTTGTCGTCGAACCCTATAACTTCGCCGGTTTCGATCGACAACGAGCTCCAGTTTCCCGCCTCGGAATAGGTCGCGCGCAGCCAGTCCGGGGACGGATAATTGTAATAGCGGTTGAGCGTATCGCGACCGTCGCCATCGCCTTCCTTGTAGCTGGCGTAGAAGACGCCCTCAGCCTTCATCGCGCGCCAGATCCGCGCAAGAATATCCGCGAGCTCGGCCCTCGGCACATGAAGCAGGCAGGCATTGGCCCAGACGGCGTCATACGCCTCGACCTCGTCGAGATCGTGAAACAGCAGCGTCTCGACCGTGCGTCCGAGATGCTTTGACGCCACATCGGCCATTTCCGGCGATCCGTCGGTTGCGCGCACGTCGAACCCACGCGCCAGCATTTCCGCGGTGTCGCCGCCGGCGCCGCAGCCAAGTTCTAGAATTGACGCGCCCGGTGGAAGCTGCGCCAGAAACGCCATCAGCCGCGCCTGGCGCGAGGTGAATGTGCGCGTGGCATAGGCCTCGGCGTTACCGCGATAGAACTGCAGCGTCTCCTTGTCCACCCTGCTCTCCCCGCAACAACGCCGACAAGTTACTTGTCGGCCAAGCCCAGCATCAGCCGCATGTTCTGCACCGCCGCACCCGACGCACCCTTGCCGAGATTGTCGAGCCGCGCGACCAGCACCGCCTGACGATGCTTGTCGCTGGCAAACACGTAGAGCTCCAGCTTGTTGGTCTCGTTGAGCGCCTCGGGCTCGAGCTTCCCGCTTTTGGTCGCCGCGTTTTCAAGCGGCATCACCGAGACGTATTTGCTCCCGGCGTAGCGTTTCGCCAGCGCGGCGTGCAGGTCGGCGCCATCAGGCTTGCCCGGCAGCGTGTCGAGATGCAGCGGCACCGAGACCAGCATGCCTTGCCGATAGTTGCCGACCGACGGCACGAAAATCGGCCGCCGCGTCAGCTTCGAGTAGAGCTGCGTCTCCGGCAGATGCTTGTGCTCGAAGCCAAGGCCGTACAATTCGAAAGACGGCGCGCTGCCATCCTCAAAACTTGCGATCATCGACTTGCCGCCGCCCGAATAGCCGCTCACCGCGTTGATGGTGACGGGATAGTCCGGAGGCAACAGGCCGGCATCGACCAGCGGCCGCAGCAGCGCAATGCCGCCGGTCGGATAGCAGCCGGGATTGGAGACTTTTCGCGCTGCTCGTATCTTGTCGGCCTGGTCCGGCGTCAGTTCCGGAAAACCGTACGTCCAGTCGCTGGCGACGCGAAAAGCCGTCGACGCGTCGAGCACCTTGGGCGCCGAGGCACCCATGCTGTCGATCAGCGCAACCGTTTCTTTCGCGGCATCATCAGGCAAACAGAGGATGACGAGGTCCACCTCGCTCAGGAGCGCCCGCTTGGCGGCGGGATCCTTGCGCTTGTCCTCGGCGATGTTCTTCACGACGACGTCGTTCTGCAGCTGCAGGCGCTCCTGAATGCCGAGCCCCGTCGTGCCGGATCCGCCGTCGACGAACACGGCCGGCTTGGTCGAGGCGCCAACGGTCTTGTCGACGGTCTTGGGCTGGTGGCTGTCGGTGAGGGTCATGGCACGGTCCTTTCGGGCTGGTTCGTTTCGTTGGCAAAGGCTTCTTGGTCTGCAAACGCGTTGGGCCGCGCCTCTCTCATCAAATGCGCAATATGCCGCGCGCCGGCATCGGCCTGCGCCGCAAGCGATCCCGCGACCGCGGCAAAGTCGGTCTCGGATTTGTGCTGGCTCAGCTTGAAGCTGCCCTCCACCTCTTCAACCGTCATCTCGAGGCCCACAATCGCTTTCTTCAACGCTTCCAGCCGCCCGGCCGTCATCTTGGACGACAGCCAGGGCTTCTTCGGCAGTAGCCGCTCCTCGAACTTGGCGCTGAGCGTCTCGATCTGCTCGGCGAGTTCGTCCCCGGACATCGCCCGCACCGGGCCGGTCAGGTGCACCACCTGATACAGCCAGGTCGGCACCTGATCGGGCGAGACGTACCAGTCCGGTGACACATAGGCATCCGCGCCGTTGACGGCCAGCAGCCAGGACGTGGTCCCGTCCGCGAGCTTTATCAGCGGATTGTGTCGCGCGACATGAAACGCCGCGCGCAGCGTGCCGTCATTGGCCGAGGTCAGATAGAACGGCAACGGCGAGGCGACCGGCTTTTTGCCGTCCCACGCGCAGGCCAGCGCAAAGCCGCGCGCTTCCGCGAACGCGAGGCTCGCGGCGCGGTCGGACTTGAACGGTGGAGGCGTATACATCTCAAACTCCTGCTTGACGTAGGAGCCGCCAGTTCAGACCGCGTTTTCTGGAAAAGGGAGAAGCCGCGGGACCCGATCCGGCGGCAGGGGCGACAATCCTAGACGCAGACGTCCGCCCATACCGCGATAATGCGGCGGCGGCGAGCGATGAACATGGTCGAGGCGATAGTCATGGGCGCGGCTATAAGGCCGCGCAGTTCCATGGTCAAGCCAAAACGTCGTCAAGCGCGACTGCACAGCGCAACGAAGGTGATCCCTGCCCGGTTCAGCCCCAAAAGATCATTAACAACGAACCGGAATTTTCGAACAGACCAGGGGTTTCTAACGCAGGCGTGATCACCGGTCGGCTATCTTTCGGTCCATGCCGTGAAATCTTACGGCCATCAACACGAGGACAGCACAAATGACAGAACTTACCCGGCGTACGGCCCTGGCGGGCATCGCTGCATCTACAGTTGTGCCGCTCAGCGTCGCCACACCAGCCCGCGCCAACGCGCCGCTGGCCGATAAGCAGGCTCCGAGTTTTTATCGTTACAACATCGGCACACACCAGATTACGGTCGTTTCCGACGGTGTCACTGTTACCCCGCGACCCGACAACTATGTCGCCAATGCATCGAAAGACGAGGTCAGCAAAGCGTTTGCCGACAATTACATGCCGGCGGACAAGGCTACCCATAGCTACAGCCCGATCGTCATCAATACCGGCTCCAAGCTCGTGGTGGTGGACACCGGTCTCGGCCCGGCCACTTACGAGCAGAGCAAGGGCAAGGTCGGACAGTTTCAGACGAATCTCGCTGCCGCCGGCATCGATCGCAACAGCATCGATACGGTCATCATCTCGCATTTTCACGGAGACCATATCAACGGGCTCCTGACCGCGGACAGCAAGGCCGCTTACCCAAATGCCGAAGTCATGGTGCCGTCAGCCGAATGGAAGTTCTGGATGGACGACGGCGAAATGAGCAAGGGCGCAGGAAACCCTATTCTGGAAGGCAACTTCAAGAATTCGCGGCGCGTGTTCGATGCTCTCGGTCGCAAGGTGACGCAATATGAGGCCGGCAAGGAGATCGCTCCTGGGATCACCTCCCTCGCCAGCCCCGGTCATACGCCGGGCCATACGTCCTTCATCGTGGCGTCAGGTTCGGAAAAGTTGCTGGTGCAGGTCGATATCACTGCCGGGGCCGCCTTCCTGTTCGTGAAGAACCCTCAGTGGCAGTTGCTGTTTGATGTCGATAAGCCGCTCGCTGTGGAAACACGACGCAAGCTTTACGACATGGCGATTGCGGAAAAGATGCCGATCCAGGCCTTCCATGCGGGTTTCCCCGGGCTCGTGCGGGTGGAGAAGGACGGAAATGGCTATCGTTGGGTTCCTGCGCTTTGGAATCCGGCGCTGTAGGCCTGTCAACTCTGTAGGCCTTCGCTCAACCTTGAAGATCGTGACGTGTCCTGACCCTCTCCCGTTACAAACGGAGAGGGTCCCTACGACGCCCGCCACAGCCATTCGGCGATCTTCGCCATCACGTCGCCGGACAATAGCAGAACCGCCGACCAGACCAGCGCCGAGACAAAGTTTGCGATCTGGAACGGCCAGTACGACATCTCGAAAATCCCGGCGGCAAGCGGCACCGACGCCCGCAGCGGCCCGAAGAAGCGGCCGATGAAAATCGACGGCACGCCCCATTTCTGAACGAAAGCCTCGCCGCGCGGCAGGATCTCCGGGTAGCGCGACAGCGGCCACATCTCGGCGACGTGTTCCTTGTATTTGAAGCCGAACCAATACGAGACCCAGTCGCCCAGCGCCGCGCCTAAGCCGCCGGCCAGCCAGACCGGCCAGAAACTGATGCCGCTGACGCCGATCAGCGCGCCGATCGCAACCAGCGCCCCCCAGGCCGGCACCAGCAGCGAGATGAAGGCAAGCGATTCGCCAAACGCCAGCAGGAGAACGATCGGGGCAGCCCAGACCTGATTGTCGCGCACGAAATCAGCCAAGGCGCGCGCAAAATCTTCCATGTTCTGAAAAGCCCTCCCGCCCCTTCCGCCGATGAACCTTTTGTAGATTCGCCAATTCAAAGCCCGGAGATCAGGTACGCCACCCCGTTACGTGACATCAAGTCACAAAGGCGGGCATGCAGCGTGATTGGCGTCGATCCCCACCGCCTCGAGGGGTTCTGGCCTCGGCAATAGGGGACTCGACCGTCAATTCTTGATACTGGTCCAGGGCGCTCGCTGCTATGGCAGCGGTGCTGGCGCTGTCAACGATAACCCCTGTTCCGGACGGCAACGCCCAGCACGGAACTCAGCTCTGGGGTGACGGCGGCCGCCTCGGCGGGCGCGGCTTCGCCTGACGCGGCGATGCGGGAGCGGCCGGTTGCAGGGTCACGATGACAGGGTTTGGCTTGTGATCCAGCGCCGCACCGGTGACCGCATCGACGCCCATGCCGACTACGCCGCCAAGCAGAAGGTTGCCGGCGAAGCCCGCGGCCCCCGTGCCCGGAATTTCCTTGGTAAGGGGGATGATCTGCGGCTCATATCCCTCCTTGTTGACGGTCACCGTCATGTCGGCGCTGCGCTTGGCCACGACCACGCACGGGGTGACGCAGGTGGTTGGAACATCAAGCCCCGAGACCTCGGCGGTGGCGCCTGACGGCGTGCTCGAAATGGAAATGTTTTCAGTCGTTCCGCGCGTCACCGACGCACAACCAACACACGGCGCCGCGAGTGCGGCAGCCAACAGCAACCTGATCATTGGATTATCCCCCTGCGCCCGCCGCGACCTTCACGCAACCTATGGCTGAAAGCAAGCCATTGGTTCCGCCGGCCGGCGCATATTGCAAGTCGGGAGCGATCCCCTTATTAGCCCCCGCTCCCTCCAGGACGCGTCCTTGTCGCGGGCCGGGCCGTCACTTTTTCAGCCCATCCGTGGCATAGTCAAAGCAACCAATTCGCTACCGCGCGCGGCGCGCAACACCTGAAGAGCCATGTCCAAATCATTGAAATCAGCTGCAAAAGCCAAATCGCCCAGTGACCTGTTCGGGTCGGAACCAAAAGGCCGCGCCCCCGCCAGGGCCACGCCGCGCGCAGGCAATGCGGAGGCCGGCTACACTGCGGCCGATATCGAGGTGCTCGAAGGGCTCGAGCCGGTACGCCGCCGTCCCGGCATGTATATCGGCGGCACCGACGAAAAGGCGCTGCATCATCTGTTCGCCGAAGTCATCGACAACGCCATGGACGAGGCGCTGGCCGGGCATGCCTCGTTTATCGAGGTCGAACTGGGCGCCGACGGCTTTCTGACCGTCACCGACAACGGCCGCGGCATCCCGGTCGATCCGCATCCGAAATTTCCAAAGAAGTCCGCGCTTGAAGTCATCATGTGCACGCTGCATTCCGGCGGCAAGTTCGACTCCAAGGTCTACGAGACTTCGGGCGGCCTGCACGGCGTCGGTGTCTCCGTGGTCAACGCTCTCTCCTCGCTGCTCGAGGTCGAGGTCGCACGCGAGCAGAAGCTCTACAAGATGTCGTTCGAGCGCGGTCATCCCAAAGGCAAGCTCCAGGATCTCGGCAAGATCAACAACCGCCGGGGCACCCGGATTCGCTTCAAGCCCGACACCGATATTTTCGGCGCCAAAGCCGCGTTCAAGCCGCAGCGGCTGTTCAAGATGGCGCGCTCGAAGGCCTATCTGTTTGGCGGCGTGAAAATCCGCTGGCGCTGCGATCCCGAGCTGCTGCGCGGCATCGAAGAGGTGCCCGCCGAGGACGAATTCCACTTCGTCGGCGGCCTGAAGGACTATCTCGCCGCCGCTGTCCACGCCGACACGCTGGTGCACCCGGATATCTTCTCCGGCAAGTCGGGCCGCAACGGCGCCCATGGCGCCTGCGAATGGGCGGTGGCGTGGACGGCCGATGCCGACGGCTTCCTCTCCTCCTACTGCAACACCGTGCCGACGCCCGACGGCGGCACGCACGAGTCCGGCATGCGCAGCGCGATGCTGCGCGGCCTGAAAGACCACGCCGAACGCATCGGCCAGGGCAAGCGCGCCGCCCCGATCACCTCGGAAGACGTCATGGTGGGCGCGGCCGTGATGCTTTCGGTGTTCGTGCGCGAGCCGGAATTCCAGGGCCAGACCAAGGACCGGCTTGGCCACCGCGGAAGCCCAGAAGATCGTCGAACAGGCGATCAAGGATCCGTTCGACCACTGGCTGTCGGGCAATCCGCTGCAGGCCAATAGGCTTTTGGACTTCGTCATCGAGCGCGCCGACGAGCGGCTGCGTCGCCGCGCCGAGAAGGAGACTTCACGCAAGACCGCCGTGAAGAAACTCCGCCTCCCCGGCAAGCTTGCGGACTGCACCAACTCGGCCACCGAAGGCTCCGAGCTCTTCATCGTCGAAGGCGACTCGGCCGGTGGCAGCGCCAAGCAGGCGCGCGACCGCAAGACCCAGGCGATCCTGCCCTTGCGCGGAAAAATCCTCAACGTTGCGTCCGCCGGCAAGGACAAGCTGACCGCCAACGCGCAGCTCGCCGATCTGATGCAGGCGATCGGCTGCGGGACGCTGGCGCATTATCGCGAGGAAGATCTGCGCTATTCCCGCATCATCATCATGACCGACGCCGACGTCGACGGCGCGCACATCGCCTCGCTCCTGATCACGTTCTTCTACCGCCAGACGCCGCGGCTGATCGACGAGGGGCATCTCTATCTCGCCGTGCCGCCGCTCTATCGGCTCACCCATGGCAGCAAGACGGTTTACGCCCGCGACGACGCGCATAAGGAAGCGCTGCTGAAGAACGAGTTCAACGCCAACGCCAAGGTCGACGTCGGCCGCTTCAAAGGCCTCGGCGAAATGATGCCGGCGCAGCTCAAGGAAACCACCATGGATCCGGCCAAGCGCACGCTGTTGCGCGTAGTGCTGCTGGCCGACGACCGCGAGGGCACCGCCGATTCGGTCGAGCGGCTGATGGGAACCAAGGCCGAGGCCCGATTCGCCTTCATCTCCGACAAGGCCGAATTCGCCAGCGACGACCTGCTGGACGTCTGATTCCGTCGATATTGGCGACTTTCCGGCTACTTTCGGCGTTTTAGCCCCGATAGCGCCGAATTCTGTCCATTTTTCAGACCCTTCCCGGTCTTTCGTTTTCGGGCGGGTGTGCTCCTCCCGCAACAGCATTTTGGGCCGAACTGCGTATAGTCCTGACACTGGGTTTTGGGAATCGGTGCTCGCGCACCCGCTAGAGCGATCAGATCGCGCTTTGAACTAAGGGAATTGGGAAATGAAGAAGTTAGTGATCGCTCTGACCGCGCTGGCGGCATTCACCGGATCGGCCTCGGCGGCCGATTTGGCAGCTCGCCCCTACACCAAGGCTCCGGCGCCGGTCGTGATGGCTCCGAGCTGGACTGGCTTCTACATTTTCGGCGGCGGCGGTGGCGGCCTCTGGGATGCCAACGGTGGCGTGGATTCTACCGCATCGGGCGCCTGCATCGTCTGCACCAACACCAAGACGGGTGGCGACGGTTGGTTCGGCACCGTGGGTGCGGGTTATGATTGGCAGACCGGCCCGTCGTGGGTGTTCGGTATCTTCGGTGATGGCACCTTCGGCAGCCTGAAGGGCAACATCGGAGATTCCGGCGTGTTCGCTGGCGGCGCGGCTGTTGGCATCGTCGGCACGACCAAGATGGAAACGGCTTGGGCAGCCGGTGCTCGCGTCGGCTATCTCGTCGCTCCGAACGTCCTGTCCTACGTCAACGGCGGTTACACCGGGACCTACTGGACCGGCGCCACCTTGCTGGGCTCCAACCTCGGCACCCCGTCGGGGCTGCACACCGACAGCTTCAACACCCAGGGCTGGTTCGTCGGCGGCGGCGTCGAGAACAACCTGAACTTCTTCGGCATCAACGCTCCCGGCTGGTTCATGAAGACCGAATACCGCGCGTCCTATCTCGACAGCAAGCGTCTGAACGAGAAGGTCGATGGCACCAACGTTCTGTTCGGCCGCGACATTACCTTCAAGCCCTTCGTGCAGACCATCAGCACCTCGCTGGTCTACCGCTTCAACTGGGGTGGCGCGCCGATCGCCGCAAAGTACTGATCTCTGCTAATTCAGCAGCTCAAGAGCCCCGGCATCGTCCGGGGCTTTTTTGTGCCTGGAGATAACCGCGGCAGCGGAGATCGGCCCGGCGGGCCGCTGATTTCCGGCTTTCAGCACCCACCCGGCGCGCCGCAACCGGTTCTCGCGAACGTGGCGATGACCGTTCCGCGGCCCACGACAGTCCCCGGATTAACCCTGCCATGAGTTCCGGTCTTGCGGAGCCGACCGGCATTGTATTCGATCCGCAGTTGCGGGCGGCCGCCGGTAAACGGTTTCCAGAGGCAGCCCATCAAGCCGCGCGGCATCCAAGAACCGGAAGCGGCAACGGAGGGAAAATCCATGGCCAGATCGCTTTCGATCATCGGCTTTCTGGCGCTCGCCATCGGCCTGCTATGGATCGGTCAGGGCACCGGCACGATTCGCTGGCCGCAATCGAGCGTCATGATCAACCAGCTGCAATGGGCGGGATATGGCGCGATGCTCGGCGCCGTCGGACTGATCCTGATCTGGCAGGGCAATCGCTGATCCGACTCGCTCGTCATGGCCGGGCTTGTTCCGGCCATCCACGTATTGGATCATGCGCGACAGGGAAAACGTGGATGCCCGGGACATCTAGCGCGAGGACGCGCTTCGCGCTTTTGCCCGGGCATGACCAAGAAGGGAGAACATCCATGAAAACAGAACTCTTCAATCTCGGCGGCAAGGTCGCCATCGTCACCGGCGGCAATGGCGGCATCGGGCTCGGCATGGCCAGGGGACTGGCCGAAGCGGGTGCGGCGGTCGCGATCGTCGGCCGCAACGAAGCGAAATCGGCCGCTGCCGTCGCGGAGCTGGAGCAGGCCGGCGCCAGGGCGATTGCCGTGACGGCCGACGTCACCGACAAGGCCGCGGTCGCCGCCATGGCCGAGCGCGTCACCCGCGATCTCGGCCGCATCGATATCCTCGTCAACAACGCCGGCATCAGCATCCGCAAGCCGCCGCACGTGCTCGACATCGCCGAGTGGAACAGCGTGATTGCGACCAACCTCACCAGCGCCTTCCTGTGCTCGCAGGCGGTCTATCCGGCCATGAAGGCCGCCGGCGGCGGCAAGGTCGTCAATATCGGCTCGATGATGTCGATTTTCGGCGCCAGCTTTGCGTCGGCCTATGCTGCGAGCAAGGGCGGCATCGTCCAGTTCACGCGCTCCTGCGCGGTGGCCTGGGCCGCCGACAACATCCAGGTCAACGCGGTGCTGCCGGGCTGGATCGACACCGACCTCACAAAAAACGCGCGCAAGGAGGTCGAAGGCCTGCACGACCGGGTGCTGGCGCGCACGCCCGCGGCGCGCTGGGGCGCGATCGACGATTTCGCTGGAATCGCGGTGTTCCTCGCCTCTCCCGCGTCCGATTTCGTGACGGGCTCGGCGATTCCCGTCGATGGCGGATATTCCGTCATGGCGTAGGCCACGGCGCTTTCGACCGCAGAGCCCCAAAAGCTCCGGGCTCGCGCCGGGGCTCCTACCCGGGCACCGCAGCATCGGCTCATTTGCTGGCGCTACGTGGCGACTGCACGTGCTCGGGCCGCACACCCAGGCCCACGAACCGTGCCGTGACGCCCTGCAGCCAGGGCACGGCGGTGACCAGCCGCATGACGAGCGGGACCTTCAGCGGCGCGTTGCCCGGCTTCAGCGCGGCGCTGACGATGTTGTTCTGCGCCACGACCTGCATCCGCTGCGTCATCCGCACCGGGAATTCGCGGCGCCGGCGCACGGCGTCGAGTTCGTCTTCCGGTGGGCACCCGTTCGCCAGTTTCGACGCCAGCAGGTTGGCGGTCGCCACCGCGTCCTGCACCGCGAGGTTGACGCCGACGCCGCCGACCGGCGACATCGCATGCGCGGCGTCGCCGATGCACAATAACCCCGGCCGCGTCCAGCGCTTCAGCCGGTTGATCGCAACCGTCAGCAGCTTGACGTCGTCCCAGCTCTTCACGTCAGCGAGCCCCGGTTTGAGGATCGGCGCCATCCGCGCGATGTCGTCGAGCAGGGCCGGCAGCCCCCTCGCCTTCACGGCGTCATACTGCCCCTTGGCGATGATATAGGCGCATTGCCAGTAGTCGCCGCGATCGAACGTCACCATCATCTTGCCGGGGTCGACGCGCGCAAACAGGTTCTCGTTTTCATCTCCCCGCTTGCCGGCACGAAACCACAGCACATCCATCGGCGCGCCGATTTCCTCGACCTCGAGGCCGGCACGTTCGCGCACCAGCGAATGGCGGCCGTCGCAGGCGACCGTGAGATCGGCCTCGATGTCGATGACGCCATCCGGCGTCTTCGCCCTGACGCCCGCAATGCGATCGCCGTCATGGATGAGGTCGATCGCCTCGGTCGACATCATCACCTTGAGCGAAGCGAACTGCTTGCCGCTCTCGCGCAGGAAGTTGAGGAAGTCCCACTGCGGCATGAAGGCGATGAACGGATACTTTACATGGAGCCGGCCCAGATCGGCGATCCGCACGGACTCGCCGCCGAACATCCCGTCCATCTTCTGCAGGCGCTGATGCGGCAGCTTGAGAAAGCCTTCGATCAGCCCAAGCTCGTCCATCACCTGCAGGGTCGAGGGATGCACGGTATCGCCACGAAAATCGCGGAAGAAGTCAGCGTGCTTTTCCAGCACCACGACATCGACGCCGGCACGTCCGAGCAGATAACCCAGCATCATGCCGGCTGGGCCGCCGCCGACGATGCAACACCGTACTTTCATCGATCCCCCTCGCATCGGTATGGCCAAGCCTACTCAACCATATTGTGTTGCTGCCAGCGCAAGAGATGGGCCTGCAACCGCCAGATCACGGCCGAAAGCGCCACCCCCACCAGCATCAGCACGATCACCGCGACCATCATCCCCGAGGCTTCCGCCCGCGCCTCGGACTCGATGATCAGGCGGCCGATACCACGCTCCGCGCCGATGAACTCGCCGACGATGACCCCGATCAGCGCAAACGAGATCGCGGGCGACAGCGAGGCGAACACCCAGGCCATGGTCGAGGGGATCACGACGGTGCGGGTGATCTGCCATTCGCTGGCGCCCAGCAGCCGCGCGACGTTGATGAAGCCCTCGTCGATCGAGCGCGCGCCCTCGAAGGTGTTGAAGAACACCAGGAACACCACCACGATCCACGAAGTCACGATTTTCGAGGTGTCGCCGATCCCGAACGCCAGCACGATGATCGGCGCCAGCGCGATCCGGGGAATCGAATTCACGGCTGTAATGAACGGCTGGAAGATCGCGCTGAGCCGGTCCGAACGTCCGAGAATCAAGCCGGCGACAAAGCCGCTCGACACGCCCGTGACAAAGCCGAAGAACGTGTTCTTCAGCGTGATCGCGGTCGCGATCCAGAGATTGTTCTCGTTGCGCACCATGCACTTGGCAAAGTCGCCATTCAACCAGCCGTTGAACACGCCGAGCTTGGATTTGAGGCAGCTCAGGATCAGGAAATGCTCGAAGATCTGCGAGGGTTTTGACACGAAATAGGGATCGAGCAGATCGGGTACCAGCCACGGGACTTTGGCATGGAGGTCGTATCCCCACTCCCAGATCGACAGTACGGCGACGCAGATAAACACTTGCCAGGCCAGCGTATTGCCTACGCGACGTGTCCTCATGGCTTGCGCCCCTTGACGAACTCCTCGCCGAGCGAGTGCCAGATGTGCTGGAACAGCTCGGCATAGCGCGGCGTCTCGCGCACCTTGACCGCATCGCGCGGCCGCGCAAAGTCCACCTCGAACACGTCCTTGATCTGCCCCGGCCGCGCCGAGAACAGGATGATGCGGTCGGCCAGGGTCAAGGCTTCGCCGAGGTCATGGGTCACGAACAGAACGGTTTGCTGCTCGCGTTCCCAGATCCGCAGCAGCACGTCATGCATGTCGATCTTGGTATGGGTATCGAGCGCGCCGAACGGCTCGTCCATCAGCAAGATCTGCGGCTCCACGACCAGCGTTCGCATCAGCGCCGCACGCTGACGCATGCCGCCCGACAGCGCCGACGGATAGGCCTGTTCGAAGCCCTGGAGGCCGGCCTGCGCCACGCAGGCCGCGATGCGTTCCTTGCGCGCCGCTTCCGGAACGCCCGCCAGTTCGAGGCCGTAGCCGATGTTGTCGGCGACGGTGCGCCAGGGGAACAGCGTATCGCGCTGGAAGATGTAACCGACATTGGGCGTCGCCTTGCCGGCAACGACCGGCACACCGTCGATCAGGATTTGACCGCTGGTCGGCTTGATCAAGGTCGCGATCATGTTGAGAACGGTGCTCTTGCCGGAGCCGGACGGCCCCAGAAGGGCTACGAACTCACCGCGGCGGACACCGAAGGAAACATCGCGCACCGCCTCGATCGCGGTCCCGGCAAGCTGGAACGACTTGCTCAATCCCCTGACGTCAACGCGCTGGACATTGGATTGTCCATCCGGCAGCGGCGTAGAAAGGTTCTGGACGTTCAAGCCGGATACGCCTTTCGCGCTGCCTCGATGAAGGTCGGGCTGACCAGGTCGGCCGGCGTCAGCGGCTTGATGCCGGTCATTTCCCGGAACCAGACCTTTTCGCCGCGGGCAAAAGCCGCCGCGTCGATCGACGATTCATAGTCGGTGACCTTTTGCAGCGCGGTGATCTCGAGGATGTTGGCGGCGCGCGAGGTGCTGCCGACATAAGGCTCGATCGTGTCGTAGATTTCGTCGGGCGAATGTTTCCTGATCCATTGCGTCGCCCGCCAGATCGCGGTGACGAAGGCCTGCATCTTGGGCGGGTCCTTGTCGATGGTGGCCTGCAGCGTGAAATGCGCCGTCACCGGGACCTTGCCGCCGATATACTTGTTCCAGATCGCCTCGTCGGTGCCGTCGAACAGCAGCGCGCCCCAACCCTGTTCCTTGGAATCGTTGAGCAGCGACAGCGAACTGACGAGGACGTCGACCTGCTTGGTCTTCAGCGTACCCAGCATGGTGTCGACATTGCCGGTGCCGATCCAGGTCACTTTCTGGTCGAGCCCCATCGTCTCCATGTAATAGGACGACCAGACATGGTTGGTGCCGCCCAGCGACGACACCGAGACGATCGGCTTGCGCCCGTCGGGGCGTTTCCATTCCGTCAGCTTCTCCAGCGAGGTGATGCCCTGGTCCCACAGATCCTTGCGGATGATGAACATCACCGATGAGGAACGGGTATCGACCGGCATCAGCACGCGTCCGTGGCGGCCGCGATTAGAGAGCTGCATCGGATGCGTGATATCGCCGATGCCGATGTCGCCCTGCGCGGAGGCGATGATTTCGCGCGTCTTGACGCCGCTGCCACCCTGGATCAGCTTGCAGTCGAGGCCGGCCTCCTTGAAGTATCCGAGTTTGTCGGCGACGAATTGCGTCTGATAAACCGGCACCGCGACCGGATAGATCACGCGGCCGGGCTTGTCCTCGGCCCAACCCCGGCCCGAAGCGATGGAGGCGCCGCCGGCCGCGATGACCGTCAGCGCCGAACGTCTGGTGAAATGTGCCATCACGCGCGCTCCTTTTCCTTCTCCGCGACCTTCTCCAGCGCGTTCAGCACCGCGTCGCCCATGTCCTGCGTTGAAAGTCGTTTTGCGCCAGCCTCGGCAATGTCGGCGGTTCGCGCGCCGCCTGACAGGGCACTGGCCACGGCCCGTTCCAGCAGGTCGGCATCTTCGGGCCGGTTAAGCGTCATGCGCAGCATCATGGCGACGCTGAGGATGGAGCCAAGCGGGTTGGCAATGCCCTTGCCCGCAATGTCGGGTGCGCTGCCATGGACCGGTTCGTAAAGCGCCTTGCGCCGGCCGAACTTGTCGACCGGTCCCAGTGAGGCCGACGGCAGCATGCCGAGCGATCCGGACGCCATCGCCGCGCAGTCGGACAGGATGTCGCCGAAGATATTTCCGGTGACCATCACATCGAATTGCTTAGGCTCCCGCACGATCTGCATCGCGGCGTTGTCGACATACATATGCGTCAGCTCGACATCGGAATATTCCGCTTCGTGCAGGGCGATGACTTCCTCGCGCCACAGCACGCTGGCTTCGAGCACGTTGGCCTTGTCGACCGAACAGACCTTATTCCTTCGCGTCCGCGCCAGCTCAAAGGCCGAACGCGCGACGCGGCGGACTTGATCGGTGGTGTATTGTTCGGTGTTGAAACCACGGCGTTGCCCGTCGGCGAGCGTCTCGATGCCGCGCGGCTCGCCGAAATAAATGCCGCTGGTCAGTTCGCGAATGATGACGAAATCGACATCCCTAAGCACACTGGCCTTGAGCGGCGCCGAATCCGCCAGCGCCGGATGGGCAACGATCGGCCGGAGGTTGGCGTAGAGATCGTATTTGCTGCGCAAGCCCAACAGGCTCCCTGCCTTCCGCGCCGCTGCGGGCACTTCCTTCGTCTCCGGGCCGCCGGTCGCGCCCCACAGGATCGCGTCGGCCTCCTCCATCGCCTCGACGGTATCAGGCGGCATCACCTTGCCGGTCGCGAGATAGGGAATGATGCCGTATTGCGCTTCGCGCAAGACCACGGGAATGCCGCGTTTGGCGGCAAACCAGTTGAGCACCCGTTGCGACTGCGCGGTCACTTCCGGACCGATGCCCTCGCCGCCGACCACGGCGACCTTGATCATGTTGGACAGATTATTCATGCCTTGTTGCCTGCCGTTTCTTTTGCCGTTTTTCTTGCGAAGTGAATCCAGGGACGTTCCGCCCGGTCGGCCGCCTGAAAGGCGCGGATTTCGTCGTCGCGCTGCAATGTCTGCGCGACTTCGTCGAGGCCTTCCAGCAGGCCTTCGCGACGGCGCGGATCGATCGCAAACTCGTGCCGCTGCCCCGAAGGCGACAGGATCGTCTGTTGCTCCAGGTCGATGCTGATGCGCCCGGCCCCCTGGGTTTGCTGCACCTCCGCGGCAAGGCCATCGACGATCTCCTTGTCGACAACAACAGGCAGGATGCCGTTCTGGAAGCAATTGGCAAAGAAGATGTCGCCGAAGCTCGAACCGATGACGGCGCGGATGCCCATTTCCTGCAACGACCACACCGCGCCTTCACGCGACGAGCCGCAGCCGAAATTCGGACCGGTGATAAGAATTTCCGCATTTCGATAGGGCTCACGGTTCAGGATGAACTCAGGGTTTTCCGAACCGTCGGGCAGATAGCGGAGCGCGCCGAACGCCCATTTGCCGAGCGTCCCGCGAATGGAGTTTCCGACCAGCCGCTCGATACGGATGATGACGTCGGTATCGATGTTGCCGCGCATGATGGGGGCGGCAATCGCCGTCAGGGTGTTGAACGGTTTCGGCATGTCAGCGCCCCATCGTTCGCACGTCGGCGATGGCGCCGGCGATAGCGGCTGCGGCTGCACTTGCCGGGCTTGCCAGATGGGTACGCGCCCGCGGACCCTGGCGGCCGACAAAATTGCGGTTGGAGGTCGAGACCGAACGCTGACCGGGAGCAACCGTTTCACCGTTGGCGGCAAGACACATCGAGCAGCCGGGCTCGCGCCATTCAAAGCCTGCATCCGTAAAGACCTTGTCCAGCCCTTCGGCGACCGCGTCGCGCTTGATGCTCTCCGAACCGGGTACGACCCAGGCACGGACGCTGGAGGCGACCTTGCGTCCGCGCGCGATCTCGGCGGCGGCCCGCAAATCGCTTAGCCGGCTGTTGGTGCATGAGCCGATGAAGACCCAATCGACCGGTGTACCGGCGATCGGTGCGCCGGGTACCAGACCCATATAGTCGAGCGCGGTTTCGATCGCTGCGCGCTGCGCGGGATCGGCGACCTCGCTCGGATCGGGCACGCGCCCATCGACGCCGACGACGTGTTCCGGACTGATGCCCCAGGTCACCTGCGGAATGATCTTCTCGACATCGATGACGACTTCGCGGTCGAACACGGCATCGGGATCGCTTGGCAGTTTTCGCCACGCCGCAACGGCCTGCTCCCACATCTCACCCTCAGGCGCATAGGCACGCCCGCGCAGATATTCGAAAGTCTTCTCGTCCGGCGCGATCAGGCCCATCTTGGCGCCGAGTTCGATCGACAGATTGCAGATGGTGAGCCGGCCCTCGACCGGCAGATCGCGAATGGCGCTGCCGGCATACTCGACCGCGTAGCCGGTGCCGGCCGCGGCGCCAATGTGACCGATCAAGGCGAGGATGAGGTCCTTGGCGGTGACGCCTGTCGGCAGCCGGCCTTCGAACCGCACCCGCATTGTTTTTGGCCGCCGCTGGATCAGCGCCTGGGTCGCCAGCACATGTGTCAACTCGCTGGAGCCGATGCCGAAAGCCAGCGCGCCCAGCCCGCCATGGGTGCAGGTATGGCTGTCGCCGCAGACGATCAGGCAGCCGGGAAGGCTGAGGCCAAGCTCGGGTCCGATCACATGGACGATGCCCTGCCCGGGCTCATCGATATCGAACATCCGGATGCCGGTCGCCGACGTCTCGGTCCGCAAGCCCGCCAGAAGCTCCTGTCCGACCTTGCTGGTGCCGGCCCGTCCGCGCGCCGTCGAAATCGCATGATCCGGCGTCGCGAACGTCAGTTCCGGATCGTGCACCGGCAAGTTGCGGCTTTTGAGATCGAGCAGGCCGCGCGAGCCACCCAGATCGTGCAACAGATGCCGGTCGACATGAAGCAGATCGGTGTCGTCGCTGACGCGAAAGATGACGTGCTGGTCCCAGATCTTGGCCAGCAGGGTTCGGCCGGGCGTTTGCACTGGCGTATCCTCCCATTTTTTCTTTTATGACAGCTTGAAGCGCCGCCACCGGCCGTTTTGCACGGCCTGCCAGTCAGGTCTCCGCCGAACTCGCTTTCGATGATCAAAACATATTGGAGCCCTTGGGCCAACGTCTGATTTGGTGGGGCAGGCCCTGCACTGGCAGGATGCCGCCAGATTAGAGCGGCGCACCGAGTGCATCCCGCGCGCGAAATACGGCGCCAGCCTCGAGCTGGCCATATCACATGGCGTTGCGCGCCTATCACGACATCCCGGTCAGCGGTGAAGCGGACCTTTGCGCCCGGTTCGCACTCAACGCAGTCAAAATACGGCTGCGCGCAAATTGCAATTTGCTGAATCATTTCAAGCTGATTTGGGCGGTCCAGCCCCCAGAGCAAAAATATTCCGCTTAACCCGTCGGGCAAATCAAAAGTAAAATCCGCGGCGTCCCACCCGAGTGAGGGGCGTTTCGCGATCGTCACGGACGCGGGATGGGATGCGGTGGACGCGGCAGCGTCGGGCGCGAAGCGTGTTCGCAGGGCGGATCTCACCGTGAGCGAACAACGGCGCGCAAGATGAACGACGCTGATGCGTACGGCAAAACCGTGTGGTCCCGACACCCGTTGCTGGTGCCAAGTTGCGCGGAGGCGAAGTCAACTCAACCGAGCTTGATCAGCCGCTAATTCGCCAACGACGGAGGCAAGACGAATTCGTCTCCGGGGAGAGCGCGCCATAAGCCGTAAAGCCATTGCGCAGGGAATGCCGGAGTGTTCCGACTGTACCTGTATGCTCGTGTGCGTTTTTCTACGCACTATTGCACACGAGACCGCGGGTGCAGCGTGCACCCGGCATTCCCTGCTCCCTCTTTCTTGAGGGAGGAAAGGAAATTGAACAAACCTCGGACGCACTCTGCGTCGCGAGAACGCGAACGCATACTCACTTGTCGTCACCCGCGACTTGTCCGCCGTAGCTCAAAGAGCGAAGGCGGAAGGCGGGTGACCCAGTATTCCAGAGACGTCAGTGATTGAATCGATAAGCCTCGGCGTACTGGATACCCCGCATGCGCGGGGTATGACGAGCCTTGTGCTATTCGTCATCCGGTCGTCCATATCCCGTCGTCCCGGGCTTGACCCGGGACCCATACGCTGCGGCGGATGTTGCCTTGACACAAATGGTCGACGACTTCCTTCAACAACTTGAGCCGGTGGCTATGGGCCCCGGGTCAAGCCCGGGACGACGGATGAGAGGCCGTGCTACGACGGCGCGTCCCGGCTCTCTGCTACCGCCGGAAACTCTTGATCTCCGACACGCTGCCATCGCGATACGTCAGCTCCACCGACACCGATTTGGTCTGCGGCGCGAGCTTCAGATACGGCGTCGCTTCGTGCGGGATGACGCTGGGGTCCCGGGGATCGCAGGGCGGCATTTTCAGGACCTTGTCGGGCACCGCAGAGTCGATGCCGACGCGCACTTCGCGGATCGCGCAGCGATACGACATCAGATGGGTGTAATAGACCAGAAGCCCGTTGAACTCGCGGAACGACAGCCAGCTCGTCGCGGTCATGTCGAGGATCTTGCGCTGGTCGCGGATCAGGGCGGCTTCCGGATCGAACCTGATCGGGAACGGGCCCTGAATGTCGCCATTGGTGTCGACGTAACGCACCTGGATGGTGGCGGCCGGCGCATCGGCCGAAAGCTCGATCGAGGGGTTGGGCATCCGCTTGCGGGTGCGCGGGTCGAGCGTGTCGATGAAGCCGGTCTCGCGGAAGTCGCCGGCCTCGCCCATCCGCCAGGAGATGCCGAGCGTCGGATCGGCAATCGAGAACACCACGGTCCAGCCGCCATTGTGGCGCGAGAACATCGCGATCGGCGCGTTGACGGAATCGTTCTGCGGCTTGAGTTGCTGCACCGGCGGCAATGCCGCGAGCTTCTGCGGCGCTTCAGCGGCTTTCGCCGCCGCCTCGGGCTGGCCTTTCGCCATGCCGTTGAGGAACACGTCGTCGACCATCTGGTCGAAATAAACCGGGATCTGCTTGTGGCGTACCGTCTCGGCCATTTCGCTGACGAGGCGCCGCGTGCGCTGCGCGACCTGAACGAGATTGGCGCCGGGCTGCGTCAGCTCTTTCGCAAAGGTTCGCGTGAACACCGAATTGGGATTGGTGTCGTCGTTGGAGAGCCGGTCGAGCGCGGTCTGCCGGGGACCTGCCGAGAACACCGAAAACACGCCTTCCGGCAATTGCGTCATCGGCGCAAGACCGCCGCCGCCGGCGACGGCGCGGGTGCCGGCGCGCTCGAACGGATTGTTGCGGCAGGCATCGAACACCAGGATCGCGGTGCGGACTTTCCTGTTCTGCAGCCGCTCGATGATACGGTCGGCAAGTATAGAGGCGTCGCGCACCAGTTCTTCCTGGCCTTCGGTCGCCGCCGGCACGTCTGTCGGCAGCAGGAAATTCTGTCCGGCGATTTCAAAGCCGTGGCCGGCATAGAAGAAGAACGCGGTATCGCCGGCCTCGACCGACTTGTCGAAGGCCAGCAGGGTTTGACTGAACGCCTGCCGGTTCTGGTTTTCGGCCACCATCACCGTGAAGCCGAGTTGCTTGAGCGTGTCGCCCATGGTGCGGGCGTCGTTGACCGCCTTCAAGAGCTTGGGCACGTTCCGGTAGTCGTTGTTGCCGACCACCAGCGCGACGCGCTTTTCGGCATAAGCGGGCGACACAAGGGTAGCAAGAACAGCGGCAATGCCCGCCGCGGCCAGCAATGCCGACAACAATCTGGAAAGCCAACCGGTCATCGAAAATCCCTGCCTGCACGACTCAATCCACGGCCCGTGCGAGCCATCCTATGCCGTAGTCGGCACATCGGCGCCATTGGTTCAACCCTGCTCCCAAGGTTGCAAAGCCGCCCACCGGCACCCAAAAATGGTCAGGTCAGGCTGCATCGGCCCACGGTACAACTGCGTGCCGGGTCAATCATGATCCTGTCGGAACTTGTTCCTACCATGTCCCCCTCTCCCGATATCCAGAACGCCGTCGTGCTGCGCAGGATCGGCACGGCCAGCCTGATCGAACTGCGCGCGCCACACGGCTTGGGCGAACACGCCACAGCCGCAACTGCCCATGCCGCGGGCGACAGCCTTTGCATCTATCAGCAGCTCGGCGCTGGCAGCCGCTTCAGCGGCAACCCGGAATTTTGCATCCATCGCGGAATGTTCGCGACTGTCTATTCGGAGCTGCCCTACGACACCGCCCCGCTCACCGCCGACGGCTTTCACCTGCGGATTCTCAAGGTCCCCGCAGCGGAGCTGCGCCTTGCGCAAGCGGATCGCATCATGGCCCGTCTCGGCGATCTCGTGCCAAAACCGTTCAGCGAACACCGTGCGCTGGTCCCGCTTCTGGCTTCATGCTTCCGCGACCTGCAAGAAACCAATGAAGCGCGAGAACCCGAGCGTGCACAATCGCTGGTGCAGGCGCTGGCTCAACTGGCCTTGATCGAGCGCGGTGTCATCCGGCCGGGCAGCCGGGCGGCGCTGCACGCCGTTCGCGTCGGCCGCCTGTCGCTGGCCCGGCGATTGATTGCTCGCAACATCTCGCGGGCAACACTTTCACCGGCGTATGTGGCTGGTCTGCTCGGGATTTCCGTTCGTCACCTGCACATCCTGTTCGAAGCCAGCGATAGCAGCTTTGCCCGGACCCGGACCGCGGAGCGCATTGCCGAAAGCCGCCGGCTACTGATGCAGCCCCCGGAGCAGACGATTGCGGAGATCGCGCTTGCCTGCGGGTTCAGCAACCTCGCGACGTTCTATCGGGCGTTCCAGGCGGCCCACGGCATGTCGCCGGGCGATTTCCGGGCAACGTATGGTGAGGCCGGATGGCAGCGGCAACGCCGGGTTTGGCCGAGGTGAGAGAATCAACGGCTGGTCGGGAGCGGCGATCTTTGAGGGCGAGTGCTGCGATGTCATCGGCTCCGGCGCCGGAAAGATCGGGGTCCGCCAGACCAGGCGATTCCCGGGAGTTCCGGGGCATTTTGTGCCAAAACATTAAGCTTTTTGGGCCTTCCCGCACTGGCTCCATTGACTTTAGCCAATTGGGCCCTATGTTCCGGCTCAACGCGGCCTTGGATCGAAACGCGATTCCCTGGTTTGCCGCTCGTCTGCGTAAGTCAGAGCCCCCAGCTTCCTAAAGCGCGCCGTTTCGGGGCAAAACGCGACAGCCTTTTTACCCTCGATTCCGAACGGCGGTGTCGACTAGAGGCTCAATGTCTTTTTCCCATCTCGGCCTTTCCGATAAGGTCCTCGCCGCGGTTGCGGCTTCAGGCTACACGACCCCCACCCCGATCCAGGAACAGGCGATCCCCCACGTTCTGGCGCGCCGCGACGTTCTCGGCATCGCCCAGACCGGCACCGGCAAGACCGCCGCTTTCGTCCTGCCCATGCTCACGCTTCTGGAAAAGGGCCGCGCCCGGGCACGAATGCCCCGCACCCTGATCCTCGAGCCGACCCGCGAACTTGCAGCCCAGGTGAAGGAACAGTTCGACAAATACGGCGTCGGCCAAAAACTCAACGTCGCGCTGCTGATCGGTGGCGTCTCGTTCGGCGACCAGGACACGAAGCTGACCCGAGGCGTCGACGTCTTGATCGCAACCCCCGGCCGGCTGCTCGACCACACCGAGCGCGGCGGACTGCTGCTCACCGGCGTCGAACTGCTGGTCATCGATGAAGCCGACCGCATGCTGGACATGGGCTTCATTCCCGACATCGAACGCATCTGCAAGCTGGTGCCGTTCACGCGCCAGACGCTGTTCTTCACCGCGACGATGCCGCCTGAAATCAGCCGCATCACCGAATCCTTCCTGCACAATCCCGAGCGGATCGAAGTCTCAAAGCCCGCGACCACTGCGGTCGGCGTATCGCAATTCCAGGTCCCCGCCGGACGCGAGGTACACGAGAAGCGCGAGATCCTGCGCCGCCTGCTGCGCGACGCCAAGGATCTTCAGAACGCGATCATCTTCTGCAATCGCAAGCGCGAAGTCGCCGTCGTTTACAAATCGCTGCAGAAGCACGGCTTCAGCGTCGGCGCGCTGCATGGCGATATGGACCAGTCGGCCCGCACCGCGGCGCTGGATCAGTTCCGCAAGGGCGAGATTCCGTTGCTGGTCGCCTCCGATGTCGCGGCCCGCGGCCTCGACATTCCCGCCGTCAGCCACGTCTTCAATTTCGACGTGCCGCATCATGCCGACGACTACGTGCATCGCATCGGCCGTACCGGACGCGCCGGGCGCGCCGGCACCGCGATTTCGATCGTCACCTCGCTCGACAACAAGTCGATCTCGGCGATCGAACGGCTGATCGGCCAAACCATTCCGCCGGCCGAAGGCGACTATGCCGTGCCGTCAGCCTCCTCCGACGAGACCGACCAGCCCCGCCAGTCTCGCTCACGCGACGGGTCGCGGGAAGGTTCGCGCGGCGGACGCAAACCGCGGCGTGAACGCGAGCCGCGTGCCGCCAGGGGTAGCGAGAGGAGCAGCGAGCGCGAGCCGCGTGCGGCCAAGAGCGGCGAGCGCGAACCGCGGCATGCGAAGGGCGACGGCCGCAGTGGAAGTCAGCAACCGCAGGCAGAGACCGCAGCCTTCACACCGCCCGCTCCCGCGCAGCCATCGCGCGTGCCCTCGATCGGCCGTCCAGAACCGCGGCGCGCCCAGCGCGAGGTTGAATTGGAGCCCGCCGATCACTCGCATCTTCCGGCGTTCCTGCTGCGGCCGGTTCGCGCCCGCGTCTGAACGAATTCGAATGACCCAGCGGCCGGAACATTTACCGGCCGTTCATTCTCCTCCCTTAACCTGCCAGCTATAATTTAGTCATTCCTGCGCACGGCAACGAGCAGCATCGCTCGATATTGGGGACGGATCAGTGGTCAAGCTGCTCGACGAACACGAGCGCACTTTGGCGTTTGCCGAAGTTGCGTTGGGCCAGATCAAATCCCTCCGGCAAACCGCCGTCCCGCGCAATTACGAAATCTGGTACGTTTACGCGACCGGATACAACGCGCCGCTCAACAAGATCATCAACGAGACGCTGGCGCGCAGCGGCAGACTGAGCGAATCCGATCTCGAACAGATCTACGAAACCTACCTCTCCCACATCAAGGCCTCCGACCGCATCGACAAGGTCGGCGCGCGCGTGATCGGCGAAATCGACGACGTGATGAGCCTGATCGTGGACGCGCTCGGCATGTCGCAGAGCTATGACGCCAGGCTGAGCGGCGCCAGCGAGACGCTTCGCAATGCCAAGAACCGCGATCAGATCAAGGCCGTCGTCGATGGCCTGCTGAAGTCCACCCGCGAGATGCAGGAGACCAACAAGGCGCTGGAAAGCCGGCTGGCGCTGTCAAAGACCGAGATCAGCAATCTCCAGCACAGCCTCGAGGCGATCCGCGCCGAGAGCCTGACCGACCCGCTGACCGGATTGGGCAACCGCAAATATTTCGACCGCTCGTACGCCATGGCGGTCCGCGCGGCGCTGGCGAGCGGCGAGCCGCTGTCGCTGCTGATGTTCGACATCGATCATTTCAAGTCGTTCAACGATTCCTACGGCCACCTCACCGGCGATCAGGTGCTGCGGCTGGTCAGCATGTCGCTGAAGCAGACCATCAAAGGCCAGGACATTACCGCCCGTTATGGCGGCGAGGAATTTGCGGTCGTGCTGCCCAATACCGCCCTGCGCCAGGCGCTGACGGTTGCCGATCACATCCGCCGCGCCGTCATGGCCAAGGAATTGAAGAAGAAGTCCACCGGCGAAATCCTTGGCCGCGTCACCATCTCGGTCGGCGTTTCCATGCTGAAGCCCGACGATGACACCGATTCGCTGATCGAACGCGCCGACGCCTGCCTTTACGCCGCCAAGCGCAACGGCCGCAACCGCGTCATCTGCGAAGCCGATCCCGAATACGCCGACGAGACCCGCAGCCAGGTCGCCTAGGACTTCCGTCTCCCGCTTCGCCGGCTTCCGCTTCGCGGCGGCCACCTTGGCCGGCTTGCGCGCCTTGGGACGCTTGCGAAGCGCCGCGCGCTGCGCCGCCGCCAGCGCCGCCCTCGCCCATTCCGCCAGTTCCTCGGAGTCATCGAACAGCCGTGCCGGCAACTGCCAGTACGAGTTCACGGTGACCGTCTTGGTCCGCGTCTGATATTGAAACGGCAGCGATCCCTCCGCTTCGAATTGCGGAATGGTCTGGTCATCGGCGCGGAAATAGAGCCCGGCGCGCAGCGCGAGCGCGAAATTGGTGCCGTCGGCGGAGATGCCGTAGCCGGAGAACATCTTGCGGATGGTGACCGGACCGAAATCGGCAAACAGGTCGATCAGGAAGTCGCGGTCCATAGGGGACCCCGCGACGCCTAAACCTTCGCGGCCGTCAGCTGTACCGACTCGCCGCAACCGCAGGCCGAGACCTGGTTCGGATTGTTGAAGATGAACTGGGCCTGCATCTTGTCGGCCTTGTAGTCCATCTCGGTGCCGAGCAGGAACAGGACCGCCTTGGGATCGACCAGGATCTTCACGCCGCGGTCCTCGACCACTTCGTCGGTCGGCCGGACCTCGTGGGCGTATTCCACCGTGTAGGACTGTCCGGCGCAGCCGCCGTTCTTGATCCCGACGCGAAGCCCGACGATCTCGGAATCGGCGCGCTTGGTCAGTTCCGTAATCCGCTGCGCCGCAGCTTCGGTCAGTCTCATGACCTGCGGGCGGGGCCGCGGCTTCGGCTTGGCGGCAGGCGTGGGTGAAGCGGGTGTCATGTCAGTCATGTGATCATTCCAAACGGCAAATCAATGCCAGTCATCTTCCCGTAAAGCCGTTAACCGCGCACGCAACGCTCACCACATATTGAGGACGAGGCGGGCCTCGTCGGACATGCGATCCGGCGTCCAGGCCGGGTCCCACACCAGATTGACATTGACGACGCCGACGCCGGGAACGCTGGCTACCGCGTTCTCCACCATCGTCGGCAGTTCGCCGGCCGCCGGGCAGTTCGGCGTGGTCAGCGTCATCATCACATCGACGCTGCGGTCGTCCTTGAGGTCGACCTTGTAGATCAGGCCGAGCTCGTAGATGTCGGCCGGGATCTCCGGATCGAACACCGTCTTCAGCGCGGCGACGATTTCGCCTCCGAGCCGCTCGGTCTCCTCGGGCGGCAGCGCCGAGATGGTTTCCATATTGGCTGACTTGACTTCGGCTGTGTCACTCATGAGAACAAATCCCGCGCCTTGATCAGCGCCTGTGCCAGGTGGTCGACTTCTTCACGGGTATTATACATCCCAAACGATGCGCGGCAGGTGGCTGTGACATTGAACCGCTCTAAAAGCGGCATCACGCAATGGGTGCCGGCCCGCACCGCGATCCCCTGCCGGTCGATCACGGTCGCGACGTCGTGGGGATGGGCGCCCTTCATCTCGAAGGAAATCACCGGCCCCTTGCCGCGCGCGGTGCCGATCAGGCGCAGCGAATTGATTTCGCGCAGGCGCTCCTGGGCATAGGTCAGAAGATCGTGCTCGTGGGCGGCGATACGTTCCTTGCCGATCGAATTGACGTAGTCGATCGCAGCGCCGAGCCCGATCGATTCCACGATCGCCGGCGTGCCGGCTTCGAACTTGTGCGGCGGATCGCCATAGGTGACCCAGTCCCGGGCGACCTCGCGGATCATCTCGCCGCCGCCATTGTAGGGCCGCATCGCGACCAGATGCTCATGCTTGGCATAGAGCACGCCGATGCCGGTCGGGCCATACAGCTTGTGGCCGGTGAAGACGTAGAAATCCGCGTCGATGTCCTGGACGTCGATCGTCATGTGCACGGCGGCCTGGCTGCCGTCGACCAGCACCGGGATGCCGCGGGCATGCGCGATCTTCACCACGTCCTTGACCGGCACGACGGTTCCGAGCGCATTCGACATCTGCGTGATCGCGACCAATTTGGTGCGATCGGTCAGGAGCTTCTCGAACTCCTCGATCAGGAAATTGCCTTCGTCATCGACCGGCGCCCATTTGATCACGGCGCCATGGCGTTCGCGCAGGAAGTGCCAGGGCACGATGTTGGAGTGATGCTCCATGATGGAGATCACGATTTCGTCGCCGGCCTTGATGTTGGGCTCGCCCCAGGACGACGCCACGAGATTGATCGCCTCGGTGGCGTTGCGAGTGAAAATGATCTCTTCGGTGCGCCCGGCGTTAAGGAACTTCGCGACCTTGGCGCGACCGCCCTCATAAGCCTCGGTCGCGGCATTGGCGAGATAATGCAGGCCGCGATGCACGTTGGCGTATTCGCTTCTGTAGGCCTCGGTCATGCGGTCGAGCACGGCGGTCGGCTTTTGCGCCGAAGCCGCGTTGTCGAGATAGACCAGCGGCTTGCCATAGACCTTCATTGCCAGCGCCGGAAAATCCTCGCGCACGCGGGCCACGTCATAGGCACCATTCATGACGGCCGGATGCTGGGTCATGCCCGCGCCTCCAGCCAGCGCTGCGCGGCTGCTATCGCGAGCTCGCGCAGGTCGTCATTGACGATCGATTCAATGGCCTCGCCCACGAAGGCCTGGATCAGCAGTGCCTGGGCTTCTTTCTCGGAGAGGCCCCGGGCGCGCAGATAAAACAGCAAGCTCTCGTCGAGCGCGCCGGTGGTCGCGCCATGGCCACAGGTGACGTCGTCGGCGAAGATTTCGAGTTCCGGCTTGTTGTCGGCCTCGGCCTCGTCGGACAGCAGCAGCGCCCGCGTCATCATCTTGGCGTCGGTCTTCTGCGCTTTGGGACGCACGATGATGCGGCCCTGGAACACCGAATGGGCGCGGTCATCGGCGACAGCGCGAAAAACCTCGCGGCTGGCGCAATGCGGCACCGCATGGTCCATGAACAGCGTGGTGTCGGCGTGCTGGCGGCCGTTGAGCAGATTGACGCCGTTGGTTTCGACACGGGAATGCTCGCCCGCAAACGCAATGGTCGCCTGATAGCGGCTGACGGCAGCGCCTGAGGTCATGCCGAAGGTGTTGAGGTGCGCATGCGCACCCAACGTGAACACGGCAGAGGAAATATTGAAGGCCTCGCGGCCGTCCTCGATCAGGCGGACATGGTCGAGCCGTGCATTGTCGCCGATCGCGACGATCAGGGAGTCGTGGGCCTGATAGGCCTTCGCGCCGTCGGCCGCGATGTAGCTCTCAACCAGCGTCACGCCGGCATCCTTGCCGAGACGCAGCAGCGAGCGCGTGAACATCGCTGCCGGCGCAGAGCCGCTGGCGACGTGAATGACATGCAGCGGCTGCGTCAGCACGACGCCGTTGGCAATCTCGATCACCACGCCGTCGGTCATCATCGCGCTGTTGAGCGCGATCATGGGATTGGTGTCATCAAGCGTGAAGAGCTGCGCCTGCAGGGCGGCATCGCCGGCCTCGAGCACGTCGCGCAGGGTGCGGACCGTAAGTCCCTTCTCCAGCCCATCCAGCTCGGAAAGTTTTGGCGCGAATACGCCATCCACCAGCACCAGCCGACGCACAGCCTTGATCGCCTGCAACTTTACGGCAGCGGCAGCCCGCTTCAATGCAGCGGCATCCGGCGAAGGCGCCAACGGCAGCACTTCGCGCATCAGCGCGCGCAAGTCGGTATATTTCCAGTCCTCGAGCCGGCGGTGCGGGAGACCCGCACGGTCATAGGCCTCGAAGGCGGCACGTCTCGCCTCGGCGACCTTGCCCGTGCCCGGCAGCCGGTCGCGCGCGACGGCGAAGCTGTCGCTCAGCGCGCTTCCGGTCTCGTTCTTTGCCAAAGCTACATTCATCACAAATCCGTCCGCGGTCAGGCTGCGTCTTCGAACTGGGCGTAGCCGGAAGCTTCCAGCTCCAGCGCCAGATCCTTGCCGCCGCTTTTGACGACCCGCCCCTTCGACATCACGTGCACGAAATCAGGCACGATGTAGTTGAGCAGCCGCTGGTAGTGGGTGATGACGACCATCGCGCGGTCGGGCGAACGCAGCGCGTTGACGCCGTCGGCCGCAACGCGGAGCGCGTCGATGTCGAGGCCGGAATCCATTTCATCGAGGATGCAAAGGCTCGGCTCGAACAGCGCCATCTGCAAAATCTCGTTGCGCTTCTTCTCGCCGCCGGAAAAGCCAACATTGACGCCGCGGCGGAGCATGTCCTGCGGAATGTTCAGCGACTTTGCGACCTCGCGCACCTTCTTCAGAAAGTCCGGCGTTGAATATTCGCTCTCGCCGCGCGCCTTGCGCTGGGCATTCAGCGCGGTGCGCAGGAACGTCATGGTCGCAACGCCCGGAATTTCCACCGGATACTGGAACGCCAGAAACACGCCCTTGGCGGCGCGCTCGTCCGGCGCCATTTCCAGCAGGTTCTCGCCCTTGAACAGGATTTCGCCGCCGGTGACTTCGTAGCCCGGCTTGCCGGCGATCACGTGGCTCAGCGTCGATTTGCCGGAGCCGTTCGGCCCCATGATCGCGTGCACTTCGCCCGGGTTCACCGTGAGCGACAGCCCATGGAGGATTTCGCGCTCCTCGACACGGACTTGCAGATCTTTCACTTCAAGCAATGACATTTCGTTTTTCCGTTTTTACTCCTCGTCCCAGGGAGCGCCGACAGGCGCGTCTCGAAGGACGTGGCCGACAATCTTTCCTCTCATCCTTCGAGACGGCCGCATGCGCGGCCTCCTCAGGATGAGGCCTATCCAACCGACCCTTCGAGCGAGATCGAGATCAGCTTCTGCGCCTCAACCGCGAATTCCATCGGCAGTTGCTGCAGCACGTCCTTCACAAAACCGTTGACCACGAGGCCGACGGCCTCTTCCTGGCTGAGGCCGCGCTGGATGCAGTAAAACAGCACGTCCTCGGAGATCTTCGACGTGGTCGCTTCGTGCTCGAACTGCGCCGACGAGTTCTTCGCCTCGACATAGGGCACGGTGTGCGCGCCGCATTTGTCGCCGATCAGGAGCGAGTCGCAGGCGGTGAAGTTGCGCGCGCCGGTCGCCTTGCGATGTGCCGTAACGAGGCCGCGATAGGTGTTCTGCGAGACGCCGGCGGCGATACCCTTGGAGATGATCCGGCTGGTCGTGTTCTTGCCGAGATGGATCATCTTGGTGCCGCTAGTCGACCTGCTGGTGACCGTTCGAGATCGCGATCGAGTAGAACTCGCCGCGTGAATTGTCGCCGCGCAGGATGCAGCTCGGATATTTCCAGGTGATCGCCGAACCGGTCTCGACCTGGGTCCAGGAGATCTTCGAATTGTTGCCGCGGCAGTCGCCACGCTTGGTGACGAAATTGTAGATGCCGCCGACGCCCTCGGAATTGCCGGGATACCAGTTCTGCACCGTCGAATATTTGATCTCGGCGTCGTCGAGCGTGACGAGCTCGACCACGGCGGCATGCAACTGGTTCTCGTCGCGCTGCGGCGCGGTGCAGCCTTCGAGGTAGCTGACGTAAGCGCCCTTGTCGGCGATGATCAGCGTGCGCTCGAACTGGCCGGTGTTGCGCTCGTTGATGCGGAAATAGGTCGACAGCTCCATCGGGCAGCGCACGCCCGGCGGCACGTAAACGAACGAGCCGTCGGAGAACACCGCCGAGTTCAGCGTCGCGAAATAATTGTCCGAGGTCGGCACCACCGTGCCGAGATACTTCTTCACCAGCTCGGGATGCTCGCGGATCGCTTCCGAGATCGGCATGAAGATCACGCCGGCCGCCTTCAGCTCCTTCTGGAACGTGGTGGCCACCGAAACCGAATCGAACACGGCGTCGACCGCGATCTTGCGCTGGCCTTCCGGCTTCACGACGCCTTCGAGCACCTCGACCTCGCGCAGGGGGATGCCGAGCTTCTCGTAGGTCTTGAGGATTTCCGGATCGATCTCGTCGAGCGAGCCGATCTGCTTCTTCGGCTTCGGCGCCGAATAGTAATAGAGATCCTGGTAGTCGATCCTGGGATAGTTGACGCGGGCCCAGGTCGGCTCGGTCATGGTCAGCCAGCGCCGGTAGGCCTCCAGACGCCATTCCAGCATCCAGGCCGGCTCGTTCTTCTTCGCGGAAATGAAGCGGACGGTGTCTTCCGAGAGCCCCTTGGGGGCCTTGTCGGACTCGATCAGGGTCTCAAACCCATATCGATACTGGTCGACGTCGATGCGCCTGACGCGCTCGACCGTCTCTTGTACGGCTGGCATTCCATCCTCCGCTCGCGGTTTCAAGGACCGCGGTGGAACAATTCCAAATCAGTGACGAGGCGTCCGGCTGAAACTCACTTAGAACGTTTCAAGCTGTGTTTCGTCGCCCTCTAAGTAAGCCATCGGCAAGCTTTCGCCAAGCCTCAAGGGCCAAATCAATGTCTGCCTCTGATGTAGACCAGCCCATACTGAGCCGCACCGCTCCCTGGGCCAGTTCCCGGTCAAATCCCATGGCGGCCAGGACGTGCGAGGGCTGGACCTTGCCGGACGAACACGCAGATCCCGAGGATACCGCAATACCGCCGAGATCGAAGCCAATTACGGCCGTTTCGGCCTTGAGCCCGGGAACGGTGAACAGCGTTGTATTGGGCAGGCGCGGCGCTTCCGCCGCAAACAGGATCATTCCCGGGGTCTGTTTCAGGCCTGCCTCGAGGCGCCCCCTGAGCCCCTGCAGCCGCTCCGCGTCGCCCTGCAAGGCGGCCATGGCGGCCCGGACCGCGGCGCCGAAGGCTGCGATCCCCGCGACATTTTCGGTCCCCGCGCGGCGTCCCAGCTCCTGCCCGCCGCCGCGCAGCAGCGGCTCCAGGCCCTGCACCTCCTCGGCCATCACAAGCGCGCCGACGCCCTTGGGACCGCCAATCTTGTGCGCCGAGAGCGTGATCAGGTCGGCTTTTATGGATTTGATATCAAGGGGTATTTTGCCAAGCGCCTGGATCGCGTCGACATGCAGCAGCCCGCCTGCCGCATGCACGATGTCGGCGATTTCGGCGACCGGCTGGATCGCGCCGGTCTCGTTATTGGCCAGCATAACCGAGACCAGCGCCGGAGCGCCCTCGGCAAGCCGCTCGGCCAAATGGTCGAGATCGACCAGGCCGGAGCCGGTGACCTTGATGGTCCCGATCGCATCCGCCGCAAACCTCCCCCCTGACAGCACCGAGGTATGCTCGATGGCCGAGACCAGCAGTCGCCGGACCGGTTCGGCTCCAGCCCGGCGCAGTCCGGGCGTCAGCGCCAGCGCGTTCGCCTCCGTGCCGCCGGACGAAAACACGACGTCCTGGCGCCTGGCGGAAACCGCCGCCGCGACGGCGGTGCGGGCATCCTCGACCAGCCGGCGCGCCTGCCGCCCTTCGGCATGGACCGAGGACGGGTTGCCGGCCACTTCCCAGGCGGCCGCCATCGCCTGCCTCGCCTCGGGCCGAAGCGGCGTGGTCGCGTTCCAGTCGAGATAGACCCGGTCAGGCATGTCAGTACAATATTACCCGTGTGGAAGCTCGGCTCTGGTAGGCCAAGCCTCGCTGCAAGCGCAAGACGCCTTATGGCAATTGGGGATCGCCCCGTCTCTTACAATCGCAAGCTAACGCCTTGAACAGCCTTCTAGATGTTCAAGATGCTTGCTTTTTGCCCCTTGCCTCATGCTAGAACGCCGCCACCAGTTTCACGTGAGCGCCGTTCGCGCATCGCCCAACGACGCCCGACCACATTTTCTCCGCGTCCGTTGTCAGGGAAGACCTCCAAGGATCATCAATGCCTGAAGTCATTTTTACCGGCCCCGCAGGCCGCCTCGAAGGCCGTTACCATCCGGCCAAGCAGAAGAACGCGCCGATCGCGATGATCCTGCATCCGCATCCGCAGTTTCACGGCACGATGAATCACCAGATCGTGTACCAGTGCTACTACGCGTTTGCGCATCGCGGCTTCTCGGTGCTGCGTTTCAATTTCCGCGGCGTCGGCCGCAGCCAGGGCTCGTTCGATCACGGCACCGGCGAATTGTCGGATGCGGCTTCCGCGCTGGACTGGGCGCAGACCATCAATCCCGAAGCGCGCGCGTGCTGGGTCGCGGGCTTTTCGTTCGGCGCCTGGATCGGCATGCAGCTCCTGATGCGCCGGCCCGAGGTCGAGGGCTTCATCTCGATCGCACCGCCCGCCAATCTCTATGATTTCTCCTTCCTCGCGCCCTGCCCGTCCTCCGGCCTGATCGTGCACGGCGAGAAGGACGCGGTGGTGCCGCCGAAGGACGTCAACACCCTGGTCGAAAAACTGAAGACGCAAAAAGGCATCGTGATCGATCAGCAAATCATCCCCGGCGCCAACCATTTCTTCGACGGCAAGCTGGAGCCGCTGATGGAGACGGTGACCGGCTATCTCGACATGCGGCTCGCCAACGTCCGCTGACGTCACGACGTATCGGTAGCCCGTAGGATGGGTAGAGCGCAGCGAAACCCATCGAGTTCGTGGCCGGGATCGATGGGTATCGCTTCGCTCCACCCATCCTACGATTCTGCGCTCCATCCGGGGGGCACCGAAATGCTAGGCAGCCAGCTTCAGCATGTGCGCGTCATGACGCACCAGAAACGCATGCAGCAATTGCGGATAGTCTGCGCCTACCGCTGAGCGGACGCTCGGCCGCTTGGCCAGTTCCTTTCGCCACGCACGAACCTTCGGCGTATCCGCGAAGATCGAGAGATCAATCAGTTGGTCGAACACGTCGAAATAACGGAAGATCGGCGCGAACACCGCATCCACGAGGCTGAAGTCTTTCCCCGCAAAGAACGGGCCCGAGCCAAGGGCCTCCTCGACACGCGCAAACTTCGTCGCGACCGCCTGCCGCTTGCTCTCGAAGATCGCGGGATCGCCTGTGGTCTCGAGACCCCATAGCTCGCTCAGAATCGTCGAGCCGAACTCCATCCAGGCGCGGTGCTGGGCCCGCTGCAATGGATCCTGCGGATGCAGTTTTGCGCCACCTTGCGTGTCCTCGATGTACTCGCAGATGACGTTGCTTTCGAACAGCGCCACTTCGCCGGCATCGGTCTCGACACGCAGCACCGGCACCTTGCCGAGCGGCGAAATCTTCAAAAACCAGTCCGGCTTGTTGGCGAGATCGATATCGATCCGCTCGAACGGAACGCCCTTTTCGTTCAGCGCGATCACCGCGCGCTGCACGTAGGGGCAGAGCTTGTGGCTGATCAATGTGAGCTTCGGCATCTTGACGATCTCCCAAGGCGAGGGCCGCCCCGCTTTATGCATCTGCATCCAAATTAGATGCACCTGCATGCAGTCGTCAAGGTCGATGCACTTGCATCAACATATCTTGAACTTTGTCAGGGCCGCGCGACGATCCCCCCGGTCATCGGGATCGGCACCCCTGTCGTGGCGGGATAGCTCAACGGCAGGCCCTTCAAGCCACGCGCCGCCAAAAACCCGAACGCCTGCGCCTCGATGGCGTCCGACGCCCAACCCAGCGTATCCGCCGCCTGGACGGTCGCAGGCTGCAGACACTCGCGCAGCATCCGCAACATGGTCATGTTGCGGGCGCCGCCGCCGGCCACGATCCAGCTTTTAGGCGCCTTCGGCAGCAGCGGCACCACCCGGGCGATGGCGGCTGCGGTAAACGCGGTCAAGGTCGCCGCGCCATCCTCCGGCGGGACATCGCCGAGCTTCAGCAACTCAAAATCGTTGCGATCGAGCGATTTCGGCGGCGGCAGCGAAAAGAACGGCATTTTCAGCGCCCGCGCGATCCAGGCCGCGTCGACCTTGCCCTGGGCCGCCGTGCGGCCCTCGGCATCGAAGCGCTGGTTCAGCCAGCGGAACATGTGGTCGTCGAGCAGCGCGTTGCCGGGACCGGTATCGCAGGCAATCAGCGTGTCGCCGTCGATATAGGTGATGTTGGAGACGCCACCGATATTGACCACGACGATCGGCCCCTCCCGCTCCAGCGATTGGGCAAGCGCGCGGTGGTAGACCGGCACGAAGGGCGCGCCCTGCCCGCCGGCTTCGACGTCGGCGGCGCGGAAATCATACATGACAGGGATATGGATCGCCTTGGCCAGCGCGAGCGCGTCGCCGATCTGCACCGTTAACCTTCGTTCGGGCCGGTGCAGCACGGTCTGACCGTGAAAACCGACAATGTCGATGTCGTCGAAGCTGATGCGGTGCTGCGCGATAAAGGCGGCCACCGCCTCGGCATGCGCTGCCGTGACGGCCCACTCGGCGTCGCGCAGGCAGCCCGGCCGCGCCGTACGATCCGGCAGCTCGGCGGCCTCGTACAGCGCCTGGCGCAGCAGATTTCGCTCCATTTCGGTGTAAGGCCGATATCCGGAGGGGCCGAGGGCCTTCACCCGGCGGCCGTCGGTTTCGATCAAAGCGACATCGACCCCATCCAGCGAGGTGCCGCTCATCAAACCCAGTGCCGTCAACATCATTGTAATCGTGCCTTTGCGACGCCCTGCTCGATTCGTCCCGCCGACGACGACCAGCTTGTGCCAAACACGGACATCTTATAATGCCACAGCGCGCCCGGTTGCGGCAGCCTGTTCCGCCATGGTTCCGCAACTCGTTACAATTACCGTGAAAATAGAATGATCAGAGTCGCTAACAAATGACTGCATTTAAATCAGATTTCCTGAACATTTTGCAGGAACGCGGCTTCATCCACCAATGCTCCGATTTCGAGGGGCTGGACGCGCTGGCCGCCAAGGGCCAGGCGACCGCCTATGTCGGCTACGACTGCACGGCCCCCTCGCTCCATATCGGCAACTACCTCACCATGATGATGCTGCACTGGCTGCAGCAGAGCGGCAACAAGCCGATCACCCTGATGGGCGGCGGCACCACCATGGTCGGCGACCCCTCCGGCAAGGATGAATCCCGCGCCATCCGCTCGATTGAGGAAATCGAGGCCAACAAGGCCTCGATCCGCGGCGTGTTCGCCAAGGTGCTGCGCTACGGCAACGGCCCGAGCGACGCGATCATGCTCGACAACGCCGAGTGGCTGACGAAACTGAACTGGATCGAGATGCTGCGCGATATCGGCCGGCATTTCTCCGTCAACCGCATGCTGACGATGGACTCGGTGCGGCTCCGCCTCGAGCGCGAGCAGGAGATGAGCTTCATCGAATTCAACTACATGGTGTGCCAGGCCTATGACTTCGTCGAGCTGGCGCGGCGCACCGGCTGCCGGCTGCAGATGGGCGGCTCCGATCAATGGGGCAACATCGTCAACGGCGTCGATCTCGGCCGCCGCATGGGCACGCCGCAACTGTTTGCGCTGACCACGCCGCTGCTGACGACGGCATCGGGCGCCAAGATGGGCAAGACCGCGCAGGGCGCGGTGTGGCTCAACGCCGATCAGTTCTCGCCTTACGATTTCTGGCAATACTGGCGCAACGTCGAGGACGCCGACGTCGTCAAGTTTCTAAAACTGTTCACGATCCTGCCGATGAGCGAGATCGAAAAGCTTGCCGCGCTCAAGGGCGGCGAGATCAACGATGCCAAGAAGGCGCTGGCGACCGAGGCGACCGCGCTGCTGCACGGCCGCGACGCCGCCAACACGGCCGCCGAAACCGCGCGGCAAACCTTTGAGGAAGGCGCGATCGCGGAGTCGCTGCCGACGGTGGAAATCTCGTCCGGCGAACTCGAGGCCGGCGCAGGCGTACTGGGGCTGTTCGTGAAAGCGGGCCTCGTGGCATCGAACGGCGAGGCACGACGCCAGATCAAGGGCGGCGGCCTTCGCGTCAACGATGCCGCCGTCACCGACGAGAAGATGGTGCTGACGCCGTCCAGCCTCACGCCGGAAGGCGTCATCAAGCTTTCCATGGGAAAGAAAAAGCACGTCCTGATCAAGCCGGCCTAGTTCTGCCTGCATGGGCGTATTCATTTTTTGACGCTTGCAGGTGTGAGCGGAAGCGCGCTCCCTGCATGGATGGAAGAAAAGACGCCAGGGGGAGACGCGACAGCCAGCGGCGCCGCAACCAGCGCGCACCGCGCTCAACGTGCTGGCGCTGTGCTTCGTGCTGCAGATGATCGGTCGCGGCCTCGGCGACAGCTTTACGGTTTTCCTTAAGCCGATCTCGGAGAGCTTCTCCTGGGACCGCGCCGAAGTGGTCTCGGTCTATTCGCTGACCTGGCTGGCCGGCGGATTGATGGCGCCGCTGGTCGGCCGGCTGTTCGACCGCTCCGGGCCGCGCCTCACCTATTCGCTCGGGTTGCTGCTGCTGGGTAGTTCCTTCCTGGTTGCTTCGCGCGCGCAGGCACTCTGGCAATTCCAGCTTTCGACCGGACTGTGTGTCGGGATCGGCATTGCACTGATCGGCAATGTGCCGAACTCGATCCTGCTCGGCCGCTGGTTCGGTCCACGATTGCCGACTGCGATGGCGATCCTCTACTCCGCGACAGGTGTGGGCATCCTGGTGCTATTGCCCGCTTCGCAATTGCTGATCGACCGGATCGGCTGGCGCGACGCCTATCAATGGTTCGGCATCGTCGCGCTGTGTTTGCTGGCGCCGCTGCTGTTGATGCCGTGGCGGACGATCGCCACCGGCTCGCCGCATCTGGCGCAGAAGGCCGACACCGGCTTCGTCGATCATGGCTGGACGCTGAAGAGCGCGATCCGCCACCACACCTTCTGGGCGCTGTTCTCGACATTCTTTTTCACGGCCGTGGCGATGTACGCGATCACGGCGCAGATCGTCGCCTATCTGATCGATGCCGGATTTCCTCCGCTGCAGGCTGCCACCGCATGGGGCTTTTCCGGCGTGGTATTGTTGTTCGGCATGCTCGGGATATCGACGCTGGACGGCATCATCGGCCGCCGGCCCTCCGTGCTGTTCAGCTACGGCGTCTCGATCGTCGGCATCGTCCTGCTCTGGTTGCTGCAATATTATCCGAACTACTGGCTGCTGACGGGTTTTGTCATCACCTTCGGCAGCATGATCGGTTCGCGCGGCCCGCTGATCACGGCAACCGCGCTGAATATTTTTCGCGGCGAACGTGTCGGCACCATCTTCGGCGCGATCTCGATCGGCAGCGGCTTCGGATCGGGACTGGGTTCGTGGGCCGGCGGCCTGATCCACGACTGGACCCACAGCTACAACGCGCTGTTCGTATTCGCGCTGATCAATCTCGTGCTCGGATTGATTCCGTTCCTCGTAGTGCCAGCGCTGCGACGTTAAGACGCGCGAGCCAGAGAATGCTGCGAGCAAGCGTACAGCAATTCTAAATCAGTGCCGTTGCTTCGGCACCTTCGATTTCCTAGTCAGACATCGACTTGGTGAATTGGGGGCGTTTGGTGAACTTCAAGAACAATAAGAGCCGCGTGCTTGTTGGCGCGACCGTGAGTGCTGTTTCGTTAAGCCTGACCGGTATGGGAGCTACTCAAAGCAGCGCGCAGAGCACAGCGCCGCAGGCGTTGCCTCCGGTGTCCATCGATGCGCCTCAGCAGCGAGCACGTGTGACGAGCACCGTGCGGTCGCGTGGCACGGCTCAGCGCTCGGCCCGCGTCGCGCCCCGGCCGCCGAGCGAGCGGCCCGTGTCGGCAAGCGTGACAGCCACGACGATGGGCACAACCCATACGATCGGAACTCCCGCGCCATCCTACGCAGGCGGTCAGTTGGCGCAGGGCGGAACGCTCGGCCTCCTTGGAAACAGGAGCGTAATGAATGTCCCGTTCAGCACGACGAACTATACGTCGCAACTGATCCAGGACCAGCAGGGACGAACAGCGGCGGATACGCTGATCAACAATTCTTCGGTCCGGGCCAGCACCGGGCAGAACGGATTCGACGACACGCTCCAGATCCGCGGCTTCCCTGTGTCCGCAAGCGACATCGGTTTGAACGGTATTTACGGGCTTGTTTCCTCCAATCGTGTTCCCTCCTACTTCATCGAGCGGATCGAACTACTGCTGGGCCCGGGCGCGCTCATCAACGGTATCGCTCCCGGCGGCAGCGTCGGCGGCGGCGTCAACATCGTCACCAAGCGGGCCGGCGAGATACCTTTCACACGTGTCACCCCGTTCTTCATGAGCGCCGGCAGCTATGGCCTCCATCTGGAAAACAGCGGCCGCTACGGCGAGAACAAGGAGTGGGGCGTTCGGTTCAACGGCGTAGGGCGCAACGGCGAAGCCTCGATCGACAACGGCAACGGGCGGACCGGTCTCGGTGCGCTGGGGCTCGACTATCGCGGCGAGCGCTTTCGCTGGACGCTCGATGCCATTTCGCAGAATGACGACACCAAGAACTTCCGTCCGCAGATGGGCATTCAGACCACGGTGCCCTTCATTCCCGTTGTGCCCGACGCACGCAGCAACTGGTACCCCGGAACAGTGCTGAAGCAGCGGGACAACACCATCGCGACGGCTGCCGAATACGACATTGCCCAGTCGCTGACGGCCTATGCCGCGATCGGCTATCGCGAGGGCGAGAACTACCAGACGTTCCCTGATTCCCGTGTCACCGGCTTCCCCGGCGGCATGGACCAGTTCGGCAATTTCAGGCTCATCAACGCCTACTACGACTCCTACAGCAAGACGACGAGCGGCAACGCGGGCATTCGATCTCGTTTCCAGATCGGGCCCGTCAATCATGCGGTCAATCTCGCCTTCACCGGCTATTACCAGGAGAACGGCAACGCATATGTTGCCAACACGCCGGCCCAGTCCGTGCCGTCGAACATCTACAACCCGTCGCCGCTTCCCGTGGTCACCGGCGCGCGCCTGCCGCCGCAGAAGGCCAACGAGATCACGCTCAGGAGCATGGCGATTGCCGACACGATGTCCTTCCTGAACGAGTCGGTCCTCTTCACCGTCGGTGCTCGTCACCAGAGAGTGGAACAGGATGCCTTCAGCACCACCACCGGTCTGCAGACAAGCAGCTACGGAGCGGAAGCGGTCACGCCGCTTGCCGGCATTGTCGTCAAGCCATTGCAGAATGTCTCGCTGTACGCGAACTACGCCGAAGGACTTAGCCAGGGCATCATCGTCCCTGCCAACTTCGCAAACCGGGGTGAAATTCTCGCCCCGTTCAAGTCGAAGCAGCAGGAAGCCGGCATTAAGGTGGATTGGGGCACGATCACGACGACCGCCGCCGTGTTTCAGATTGCGCGTCCCCTCCTGATCACGACGCCGGCCAACTTCCGGGTCTACGACGGCGAACAGCAGAACCGCGGCCTGGAACTGAACGCATATGGCCTGTTGCTGCCGGGTCTACGCGGCATGGTCAGCGCGACCTTCCTGCGTCCGGAGATAACGAAATCATCCACTCTCGCGGAAATCGGCAAGGACGCCGCCGGCGTGCCGGACAAGACCTTCTCTGCCAGTCTCGACTGGGATACGCCGTGGGTGACAGGCCTCTCTCTCAATGGTCGCGTGATCTATACATCGGGCTCATATCTCACGAACCTCAACAATCCGTGGCAGAAATTCTCCGACTGGACCCGGGTCGACATCGGCGCGCGTTACGTGACTGCGTTCAACGGCCGGCCGGTCACGATACGCGCCAACATCGAAAACCTGTTCGACAATAACTACTGGCTCACAACCGGCACGTTCGTAACGGTCGGCTCGCCGCGAACCTACATCGTGTCGGCTGCGTTCGATTTCTGATCGAGTGCTCCCGACGGGCAGAGGGAGGTTATCCTGAAATGGATTGTCCTCCCCGAGCCTCCGAGCGTTATAACTTCGTGAGATCGCCGGGACGAGTGTTCCGGCGATCTTTGTCGCATTCGGATCGTGTTGATGCGCGAGCCGCTTACTCAGGACGCTGTTCGAAGGTGCCAGTAATGACAAAACTCTTCATCGCCGTAATTGCCCTGCTTGGCGTGGTGACGCCTGTCCAGGCGCACCAGATCTGGATTGAGCAGGCCGAAGGGCAGAATGCCGTCATTCGCTTTGGCGAATTCGGCGAGAACCTTCGCGAAGCGTCGCCGGGGTTGCTCGATAAATTCGCAAAGGTGACCGGTACCCTCATCTCCGCCAAGGGTGAGCAAAAGTCCGACGCCACAAAGACCGCAAACGGCTTCACGCTGCCGTTTTCCGCGGCCTCCGGCGACGGCATTCTGGCGGAAGATGCGAGCTACCCGCTCTATGTCTGGAAGCAGCAAGGCAAAGACGTCACCAATTGGTACTATCCCGCGGCGCGCTACATCACCAGCTTTGCCGCGCAGCAGCCTAAGCTCGTGCTTGACCTCGTCCCCACTGGTAAGGACGGCCAATTCAAGCTCCTTTTCAAAGACCAGCCCAAGGCCAAAACCAAGGTGACGCTGGTGACGGAATCTGGCTGGTCCAAAGAAGCCCACACCGATGAGCAGGGCCTCGTAAAGTTCGATATGCCCTGGAAGGGCACCTACGTGGCTGAGGTCAGCTTCAACGACCGCAACGCGGGCGAGCGTACGGGGACAAGCGGCGCCGAGAAGTATGATGCCGTGAGCTATGCCACCACGGTGACTTACGTGAATGCCAAAGGCCTGACACCCATTCCTGCGGGCCCGCCGGCAACTCCGGGCAAATGAACTCCCTGGCACATCGGGTCCGCTCCACGGGCCCGCTGATCTCGCGCATCGTGGCAGCGCTGTTCGGCGGCTATGCATTGGCCGCGCTCAGCAGCGTCGCCGTGCTCGCATTGCCGTTGAGCAGGCCACAGGCCGTGCTGACCGGCATGCTGGCGAGCTTCGCCATCTACGCCGGTGCCGTGATCTGGGTCTTTGCAGTGCGCAGTGCGCTGAAGGCCTGGGCGGGCCTGATCATCGTGGCCGTGGCGCTGTTGCCGCTGGCGTGGTCTGTTTCCTGACGAAGGGCCGGCGCGTGAATACGGACAACGATGTGCGAGTTGCAGGCCCCGGCATCCGGCAAAGCATGTCCAGCTTGCATACATGGGCCGGCCTTCTGCTCGGCTGGGTTCTCTATGCCATGTTCCTCACTGGCACAGTGTCCTATTTCAAGGACGAGCTCTCGCAATGGATGCGGCCGGAGCTGCCGCGTCTGTCGCAAATCCCCGATCGGGCCGTGGTGGCACAGCGGGTCGCCGACGAACTTGGCAATATTGCAGCCGGTACCTCGCAGTGGAGCATCCGCCTGCCCGACGAGCGCAACAACAGTGCCTATGCCTTCTGGCGCACATCCCCGCGCAACCCGGGCCAGCGCGGCTTCGGTGAAGGCAACTTCGATCCCGCGACCGGCCAGCGAGTCACCTCGCGCGACACGCTGGGCGGCGAGTTCTTCTACCGCTTTCACTTCCAGTTCCACTACATGCCGGTGGTGTGGGGCAGATGGCTAGCGGGCGCAGCCGCGATGTTCATGCTCGTGGCCATTGTCAGCGGCGTCATCACCCACAAGAAGATCTTCGTCGATTTCTTCACCTTTCGCTGGGGAAAGAGACAGCGCTCGTGGCTGGACGCGCACAACTCCTTGTCGGTGTTTGGTCTGCCGTTTCATTTCATGATCACCTACACCGGATTGGTGACGTTGATGTCGCTTTACATGCCCTGGGGCGAGCTCGTGGCGTTCAAGACGCCGGCAGAGCGCCAGCAACTTTCGGCAGAGCTCAGTGCCTTCATCCAGCCGGGCAAACCCAGCGGACAGAAAGTGCCGCTGGCATCGGTGGCGGATATGGTTCGGCAGGCTCAGGAACGCTGGGGCCCAGATAATTTAGGACGCGTGACCGCCGTTCATCCCGGAGATGCGGCAGCGCGCGTGTCGGTGGCGCGGGGAGAAGCAGGCCGTGTCTCCATGAGCCCGCAATACATGGAGTTCGAAGGGAGCACCGGCAAGCTGCTGACGGTCCGCGACAATGTGGGGGCTGCGGCCGAAATCCGCGGCGTGCTCTATGCGCTGCACCTCGGGCGCTTCAGCGACACCGAAATGCGATGGCTGTACTTTCTCGTCAGCTTCATGGGTACGGCCATGGTGGGCACGGGCCTGGTCATGTGGACCGTAAAGCGACGACAGAAACTGCCTGACCCGGATCGCCCCTATTTTGGCTTTCGCCTTGTCGAGCGATTGAACATTGCGAGCATCGCCGGCTTGTCGGTCGCAATGACTGCATTCTTGTGGGCCAACCGCCTCTTGCCGCACCCGTTGGAAGGCCGCGCTGACTGGGAGATACACGCGTTTTTCATCGTCTGGCTCCTGACACTGCTGCATGCCCTGCTCCGTCCGGCCAGGTCAGCCTGGGTCGAGCAATTATGGGTGGCATCAGCGCTGCTGTTTCTGTTGCCGGTTCTCAACGCACTGACGACGCAACGTCCGTTGTGGCGCAGCCTGGTCGAAGGCGACTGGGTGTTCGCCGGTATGGATATCATGTGCTGGGCGCTCGCTTTGCTCCACGCGGTTCTGGCGATACGCACGGCCCGGCAGGGGGCCATTTCCCAGTCCAGCCGCAAGCCAAAACGGCAGGCTCCGATCACCGTCGCGTCCAGCGAGGGAATTCGATGAATCACCTGCTGGCCTTTGTGCTCTGCCTGGCAGGTTTTATCGCGTTGGCGTTTGCCATGCGTCGCCAGCAGCGCGACATCATCGGCAGGTCCCTGCGATCGGCCACTACATACGTTCTTCGCGCTGCCGGTGCCTGCGCCCTGCTGTTTGCGCTCGGCATTCTTGTCGCGCAGAAAGGCTGGAGCTTTGGCCTCGTGATGTTCAGCGGTCATACCAGTATAACTGCCGGTATCGTGCTTTGTGGTCTTATCGGATATGCGAGGTTTTACGCTCGCACATTGCGGCACCGATAGACCGTGTTGCGATGCTGGGCCCGAAGACGAAGCCCGACCGGTTGCTGGTACCCAAAAGAAGTCGCGCAGCTGGACCCTGGCTGGTCTAGTTATTAGTCGGCGGGAATTCGATCGTGTTGTTCGGCTTGCCGGTGTTGAATTCCATGATCTTTCGCGTCACGCCCGGAAAGATCGCCGAAATCGGATTGACGCGCATCACCGGCGCCCCCGGTGTCCCCACCACCTCGTAGGTCACGCCGATCAGGCCTTCGTTGTTGCCGTTGCCGAGGAACAGGCCGAGGACGGGAATCTGGCCGAACATGTTGTTCAAGCCATACATCGGAACGAAGGTGCCGCTCATCCGAACCTGGTTGCCGACGGTATCGATGCTGCCTTCGATGGTCGCACCGATGATCGGTCCCTTCACGACGCCGTCGCGGATCGTGAGTTGTCCGTTCTGCCGGGTGAACTCGGCGCGCAATGCCGAAAAGGATACGCCGTTCTGAGCGCCTGGCGAACCGCCGGCGGCGACACGGTCGAGCGAAGCCTCGCCCTTGATGGAGAAGTCGCGGACGTTGATCAGGCCTTCCTTGGCACTTGGTTCGACTGTCGGCGGCTCCAACGCAAGGGACAGTTGTCCGCCGATCAGCTTGGAATACATGTCGGTGAAGCGGAAGAAGGCGCCGGCGTCGTTGGTCTGCAGGATAATGACGTCGCGTGCCTGCCCCTGCCCACGGCCGCGCAAATCCGCCGTCAGAGGCGTATCGCGCCCGATCTTGCCGGCGAGCGAAAAGTTTTTCACGATGCCGTTGCGGCGTGAAAACCTGCTATCGACGCTGCGCAACGCCTCGCCGTTGAAGCCGGCGACCGCGCCGAGTTTCACGTCGATATCGAAGTCGACATTCTTGGTCTTGCTCTTGGCGTCGGCCTCCTTGCCTGATATCGCCGATTTGAGAAAGCCGCGGCCATCGAATACGTCGCCGCGCATCGTGACCTTGACGACGCCGTCGGCGCTGCGTTCGGCCTTCAGCGTCGTCTTGTCGCCGTCGGAGGGCGCGTAGGTCGGAAAATTCGCATTCAGGAGGTCGCCGTTCTGGTCGACTTCCAGCGACCCCTTGATCGAAACACCGCCGCCTTCGACGACGATGTCCTGAAACAGCGTCGACTGTTCCTTCTTGACCACATTGAAGGAAGCCTTGCCCGATTTGCCCGGCACCTTGACCCAGCCCGGCAGAATGTTGTCGAGCTTCAACGAGGTGAGATCGGCCTCGATGCCAACGCGGCTGTCGTGATCGCCGATCTTGCCAATGACCTTGATCGGGATGGAGCCGCTGACGGCGGACCCCAGATCGAGCCCGAGGCGCGCACGGCTCGCATCGTCCAGCGTCGCCTGCAGCCTGATGTCGGCATCGCCATCGTTCGGCTTGCGATAATCCAGCGAGGCCGGCTGTCCGTTGATCTTGACGTCGCCCTTGACCTGATAGCCGGCGTTGTTGGCGACCACCTTCAGCGTGTTGGCTTCCAGCTTCTGGTTCATCACGAGCTTGTCGGCGGCAAATCCGCCGAGATCGGCCGTCACGGAGTAGGTCGTATCGGCCTTGGTCAAGGAGCCCTTGACCGGCATGCCGAGCGTGATGATCGCGGCAACCGTTCCCTTGCTGGAATTCGGGTCGATCAGCGTGCCGGAGAGATCGCTGATGCGGTCGGAAGCGAGAATTTCCGCGGCGGCCGGTACCGGAGCATCGACCCTGAACCTCACCTTCGACGGCGACGGCTTCGGCGCCATGTCCGGCACCTCGAAGACGAAATCCGAAATGTTGATCTTGCGGCCACCCGGCGTATCGGCAATGCCCTGCCCGATAGTCACCGTTGCGGTTCGCCCGGTAACCCGCGCCTTCAGATCCGCATCGCGGACCGAGGGCATTTCATCGACCGGACGCACGGTAACGCCCGAGGCTACGATGTTGACGGCCAGGCCATCGTCCGGAATCGGCGGACCCTTGCGCGACAAATTGCGTACCGGCGAATTGACGCCGACTTCGATGCGCTGGAGCGTCCCCTTCTCGATCCGCTCGATCACCCATTCGCGCACCTCGGGCACGATCAGGACCGGCCACATCCGCTTGAGCGCAGACGCCGACATCGGCGTGCCGGCAAAACCGAGTTGGAGGCGCGCCTCGTTCGCATAGTCGATGCTGCCGGTGCCGGCGACACCGATCTCGCCATTGCTGATATCGGCCTGGGTGAGCAGCACGCGCTTGCGGTCGGTGTCGAAGCGCAAGGCGATGGCGATGCGGTTGAAGATCAGCGGCTGCTCTTTGTCGTTGCCGGCCAGCACGATCGTGCCGCCGCTAAAGCCCAGTTGCCAATCCGTGATGTTGCCGTTCGGCGGTTCGAGATGCGCCAGCAGCGTGATGCGGTTGGTGCCGGAAACGATCTTGAAGGGGGCGACCAATACGCGCCGTCCCGAATCCCATTCGACGCTCATTTCCGCCGAATCGATTGCCATCGGATAATCGGGCGTATCGCTGTCGATGAGATGCCCGGCGCCGGCGCTGACCTTGCCGCGGAAATAGGTCGGCAGCCCGTCACGGCCCAGTTCACCCTTCAATTCGCCTGACAGCGGCAGGTCCGCGCCGTAGGTGAGATCCTTCACCCGCATCGCCAGCAGAATGTTGGCGGCCGGCACCTTGTCGGCGCGCAGATCGACCGACCGTACGCCGTTCTGCTGCGGCCCGACCACGACCCGCAGCGACCATGGATTGGCGCCCTCCTCGCCCAGCCGAACCGCGACCCCGCCGCCGCTTGGCCGGCGCATGCTGAGGCTGATGTTTTCAAACGTCCATTTGTTGCCGCGCTGCTGGTCGTCGACGACGAGATTGCCGTTCTTGAGGCCGATCTCGTTCAGGTTCTGGCCGTCGAGCCCGGTCAGGCTGAGGCTGTCGAGCCAGTCGAGGCCGGCGAGCAATCCGTTTTGCGTTGGGTCGGGGGCCGCCACCGCGACCCCTGGTGCCGGGGCCGGCGCCGGGCGCGGGAATGTCGGGGCAATGCCCGCATCTCGCTTCGAGGCGACGCCGGTCGCCAGCGGTTTGGCGGTGTCGCCGGCGGACACCGTGACCTGGCCGTCCGGCGTAATCCGCACCGCGAGTTCCGCATCGACCAGGTTGAGGCTCTCGGCGCGCAGCCGCCCCATCAGCAGCGCGGTGCCGGATAGTTTCACCTCGGCCTTCGGCGCGGTGGCAACGACGGCATGGTCGCGGTCGCGGACCACGATGTCACGGATACGCACCGCAATCCTGATGCGTCCCGCCCGCTCGATCTGTGTGCCGCCGACTTCGACCGTATTGCCGTGGCCGATATTGTCCTCGATGGCGGCTGCAAGCCACGGCGTCGCCAGGTCGAGATTGATCGGGCCGGCGCCGAGCCGCCACCACAGCCCGCCGAAACAGCTCACGAAGATCACCGCCAGCACGGCGATTACGACGGCCACGCGCTTGACCCAGCGCCCGCCGGTCAGCCGCCGCTGCAGCGCTGCAAACTTGTCGCCGAACCGATCAAATCCGGAACTGGGACGCGACAGCAGCCGGCGCGCGCGGGAGCACGCCGCCTCGTCGTTCTCCTGGTCCCAGCCGGCCGTATCATCCCAATTCGGGATTTGAGCCTCGGCACGCGGATTCGACCCCTTGGGCGAAGTATTCCTAGCCATTGCCTCTCGGTGAGGTTGATCGCCGTCAAGGAGACGCCCATCGATCGGTATCGAGCGCTCCTGTGCCGGCATCGCTGCCAATCCTCGATTAATACTGTTACTCGTGGTCGGGCCCAAGGATTGATTGGGTACCCCCGTTAACGAGCGGACGGGTGGTGCGTCGAAATCCTTGTATCCATACTCCGCGGTCATCAAACTTGCCTGGCCGCCGGAGCGAATCCGACGATTAGGGACAAGATCCGCAATACCCTAATGGTTGATCCGCGGAAAGCGACGAAAGGAAGGCGTATGTCCAAGAAAACGCGCAAGAAATCCTCCAAGGCTTCCCCCGGGAAATCCGGCCGGACGTCCGCCGCAAAGCCATCGGCGGCCAGGACCGCCCGCGGCGCGAAGGCAACGGCCAAGAAGCCGGCAGCCAAGGCTGGCAAGACCGGGGTCAGCAAGACCGGGGCCAGCAAGGCAGTGGCCAAGGGAGCTGGCAAGAAACCGGCCCAGGCGTCCAAAACCGCTGCGGCCAAAGCGTCGCACAAGGCCACATCGAAATCGTTAAAATCCGATACATCGGTGCCGGCCAAAGCAAAGCCAGCCGCCAAGGCGGCTCGTACGTCGGTTCCCGAGACGGGCGTAGTTGAAGTCGCCATCCAAGGCGCGGTGGCCCCCGCCTTCCAGTTGCCGCGCGACGGAGGCGACAGCGTCTCGCTCGCCGATTACGCCGGCAAGAAACTCGTGCTGTTCTTCTATCCGCGCGCCGACACGCCAGGCTGCACCCGGGAGGCCATCGACTTCACGCGGCTGAGCAGCGCGTTCGCCGACGAGGGCGCCGCCGTGCTCGGCGTCTCGGGCGACAGCGTCAAGGCGCAGGAATCCTTCCGCGACAAGCACCAGCTTTCGGTTCCTCTGATTTCAGATGAGACACATGAGATGCTCGAGGCCTATGGGGCCTGGGGTGAAAAATCCATGTATGGCAGGAGCTTCATGGGGATTATTCGGACCACGGTGCTGATCGGCGCCGACGGCCGGGTCGCCAAAATCTGGCGAAATGTCCGGGTCGACGGTCACGCCGACGAGGTGCTGGCTGCGGTTCGCGAGGCATGATTTGGCGCCATTTCCCAAAAATTAACCATGAGAGGGTCAAATCGGCAGCGTAAATTGAGCCGTACGGAACTCATCTCCGACCGGCGCGGGAGTGCCGATGTCGTACCGTTCCGGTCATCGTTCCGACCACCACTATCCCCATGATCACGGCCGGGCGCCGCCCCGGCGCCCCGCCCCACATGCCGCCGCAGCCGTCCTCGACCGTGACGGCTACGCGATCGTCCATGCCGGCAAGCAGGTCCGATTCGGCCCCGTGGTGTTCTGGATCGTCGTCGGCACCATCGTCGTGCTCGGCATGTGGTCGGCGGCGACTGCCACTTATTTCGCGTTTCGCGACGACGTCCTGACCCGGCTGATCGCCCGCCAGGCCGAGATGCAATACGCCTACGAAGACCGCATCGCGGAACTGCGTTCCAAGGTCGACCGCACCACCAGCCGCCAGCTGCTCGATCAGGAACAGTTCGACCAGAAACTCGACCAGATCATGCGCCGCCAGACCGCGCTCGAATTGCGCGCCACCGCGCTCGGCGCGATCCCGGATGCGGCCGCCACCGGATCGATTCGTTCCCCGGCCCGCGGCGCCGCCGCAGATACGCCCTCGTCCGGCATCCCAAAACCCTCCCCGATCAGCGACACCGTGATCTTCGTGGCGCCGCCGGATCGTGAGGCACGCCTGGAATCGCGCGCACCCACGGCCATCAAGGCGCAGCCCAATCAGTTTGCCAAGGTTCAGGGCGTCGACAACGTGCTGGTCCGGCTGCAGACATCTCTCGATAGCGTCGAACGGCGGCAAATGGCGGCCCTGAGCGCGGTCGAGGATGGTATGGAATCGCGCGTCCGCCGCATGCGCGGCGTGTTCTCCGATCTCGGGCTCGACATGACGCAACTGGAAGCGGCAACGCCGCGTTCCGCCATCGGCGGCCCGTTCGTGCCGGTGAAGCTTTCGGCCGATGCCGGCGCGTTCGAGCGCCAGCTCTACCGGATCAACATCACCCGTGCCCAGATGCAGCGTCTCAACGCGACGCTGACGCTGGTGCCCTATCGCAAGCCTGTTATCGGCGAGGTGGAGTTTACCTCCGGCTTCGGCGTCCGCAGCGATCCCTTCCTCGGCCGCCCGGCCATGCATACCGGCCTCGACTTCCGCGCCGCGACCGGCGATCCCGTGCGCGCCACTGCGAACGGCAAAGTCGCGTCATCGGGATGGATGGGCGGCTACGGCCGCATGGTGGAAATCGACCATGGCAATGGATTGTCGACCCGCTACGGCCATCTGTCCGAGATTCACGTCAGGGTCGGCGATGTCATCAAGATCGGACAGGTGATCGGCGCGGTGGGCTCGACCGGCCGCTCCACCGGTCCGCATCTGCATTATGAAACCCGGATCGACGGCGACGCGGTCGACCCGCAGAAGTTTTTGCGCGCGGGCGTCAGGCTCAGTTCGGGCTAGGGCGGAACGGTACGCCGCACAAAATCGCGAAAACAACCCCATGCAAAGTAGAATGGGGCACGGAAACCGGCGCGTACCCGCGTCGGAAATTCTTTTTTTGCCCATGTCGGCTCGCAGGGAGGCCGGGCGTCCTTGGGGCAGAGACTGGGCTGACCCAACCAAATCCTGCGATATGCTCCGCTCAGTCATGGAGAAAATAAAACCATGTCCCAAGGCAATACCGTTCGTTTGCATCGTGTCTTCGCCACCAAGCCGGAGAAGGTTTTTCGTGCCTTCCTCGAAGCTGACGCGATGGCCAAGTGGCTGCCGCCCTACGGTTTCACCTGTAAGGTCCATCATTTCGAGGCAAAGGTCGGCGGGACCTTCCGGATGTCGTTCAACAATTTCACCACGAACACAGGCCATTCGTTCGGTGGCGAATATCTTGAGATCGTGCCCAACGAGCGTATCCGCTACACCGACCGGTTCGACGATCCCAATCTTCCTGGCGTCATCGAGGTCACCGTCACCCTGAAAGCGGTTGCCTGCGGAACTGAAATCAACATCGAGCAGGCGAACCTGCCGACCATGATCCCGGTCGAATCCTGCTATCTCGGCTGGCAACAGTCGCTCGCGCAGATCGCGCTGCTCGTCGAGCCGGACATTCCGGGATAGTCACGGCCACAGAGGCGCCGCACCGTGGCGCCTCCGTTAGCTCTGGTAGGATGGGTAGAGCGAAGCGATACCCATCAACTTCATCGGCTGCACGATGATGATGGGTTTCGCTGCGCTCTACCCATCCTACGAACTAGGTCAACACCGCGCTTTAGTGGCCGACCTCGCCGGTGATGACATCACCGAACAATTCCCACGCCTCGCCGTTGAACTTTATCAACTGCATCTGCTCGATCGGAAAATAGTCGTCCGGCGAGGTATTGACCATGATGCCGGGTAGCATCAGGTCGGAGTGGAAATTCTTCAAATTGGTGGCCTGCTTCATGACATTCTCGCGGGTGAGATTGTCGCCGCACTGCTTGAGAACCTGCAGCATCGCCTCCGACTGCACGTAGCCATAGAGGTTGTTGGCGTTGGTCTTGTCACCGTCCGGATAATATTTGTCCATAAACGCCCGCCACTTCACGACCGCCGGATCCTTGTCCCAGGTCGGATCGGTCGGATCCTTCAGATACGCCGTCGAAATGATGTCCTTGGCATATTGGAGACCGGCCGGCTTGAGCACCGAAGCCACCGATGTTGCGGTATTGGCCAGGAAGAATTTCGGCTTCCAGTTCAATTCACCCACTTTGCGGATTGCCTGCGCCGATCCCTTGGGCGCGGCCCAGGAGAAGAAGATGTCGGCGCCGGAATCGTGCAACGCGACGATCTGCGAATCGATGCTCGGATCGCTGACTTCGTAGGACTTGTCGGCGATGATCATGCTGACCTTGTCGCCGAGACCGTCCTTTAGGCCCTTGAACTGGTCCTTGCCTGCGTCGTCGTTCTGCCAGAGCACCGCGATCTTGCTGTTGGGAAATTTGTCCTTGATGTATTTGGCGTAGATACGTCCCTCGCTCTGATAGTTGGGCTGAAAACCCATCGTCCAGGGGAAGTTCTTGGGATCGCCGAACTTGGTTCCGCCGGAGGCGACGAAAAGCTGCGGCACTTTCTTTGCGTTCATGTACTTCATGATCGCCGAGTTGGACGGCGTACCGAGCGGCTGGAAGATCAGCAGGACCTCATCGCTCTCCACCAGTTTGCGCGCCTGCTCGATTGCCTTCGGCGGACTGTAAGCGTCGTCGTAGGTGATGAAATTGATCTTGCGGCCGTTAATGCCGCCCTCGGCATTGATCATCTTGAAAAAGGCTTCTTCGGTCTTGCCGATCACGCCATAAGAGGATGCCGGGCCGCTATAGGGCATGATATTGCCGATCTTGACTTCGGTATCGCTGGCGCCGGGATCGTATTTCTTCTGCGCGCTGGCCGCGGTTGCGGCCAATGCGGCGACGGTGAACGCGGCCAGGGCCACAAGATTCTGCATACGGACCGGCATCGATTTCTCCCATCGCATTTTTTTGATCGAGACTTGTTCTGACCAAGTTTCGCAAGCCGCTGCAACCCTTGCAAGCATGTGCTTGTTCCGCGTAACGAAACAGGCGGTTGTTGGGCGGTACCAATTGTGGTCATCTCCGGCGATATCTCGCCTATTGGCACTCTGGGGCAGGCTGATTGGAAACGCTGAAACTACGCGTCGGGCCACGGCATCCCCGACTTGCGAAAGCGGGCTACCGTCTCACGCGGCGGCTCGCCGAAGCCGGCATGGCGCGCGTCGGCTTTCACCGCATCGACAGCGAACTCGCACGCCGGACGATCGAGACCATCAGGGGGTGCCTGCAGCGCGGCGAGACCGTTTATGTCCTGGGCTTCGCCGCGTCAGGTACGCACAACACCGGCGTCGCGCTGATCGAGGTCACGCAGGCAGGCGGGCCGCGCATCGTCGTCAACAACGAGGAAGAGCGCTTCTCCGGCGAGAAGCACACGACGGAATATCCGCGGCGGTCGATCGATGCGATGGTCGAACAGCTGCGTGCGATCGGGCGCGACGTCGGCGATATCGCGGCGATCGTCACCACGTGGGATTATCCGGTCCTGCTCGCGACCCTGGCGCGAACGGTGCTTGAGGAAGCCCCCGGCAGCCTGAGGCTGCTGCTGAACCCGCCGGCACCGGCCATGGATCGCCGCCGCATGGACCAGATGCGGCGGACACCGCGGCTGCTCGCCAAGCAGTTCGGCCTCGCCGAACACGTTCCGCTGATCTGCATGCCACATCACGACAACCATGCCTGGTTTTCGTTTGCGGCCTCGCCCTTTGCCGACAGCACGGAGCCGGTCGCGATCGCCGTGATCGACGGCACCGGTGACCAGGGCTCGGTCTCGCTCTATGTCGCGAAGGATGGCGCGATGCGCCAGCTCTACTGCAATGACAGCGTTTTCGATTCACTCGGCGCTTTCTACAGCGTGATTTCATCGACCCAGGGCGGCTGGACCTGGCTGTCCAGCGAGGGCCGCTACATGGGCGCGGCAGCGTGGGGCGACATGGACCGCGCAACCAACCCCTATTATGCGCGCCTCAGGCACGTGCTGCATTTCGGCGCCGATGGCGAAATCAGGCTCAATCGCGCCATGGGCAATTGGGCCTGCGATCCCTATCGGAACCCCTACCATCCCGCGCTGATCGAAATTCTGGGCGAGCCGCTCAAGCCCGAACAATTGTGGAATCCCGATGCGGTGCTGCGCGTCGAGGATATCCATCACCGGCCCGACACCAGGGATCGCCTCGACAAGGCCGCCGCGACGCAACTGGTGTTCGAGGACGCGTTGATCCATATCGTCGACCATCTGTTGCGCGCCACCGGCGCCGGCCGTCTGGTGCTGACCGGCGGCGTCGCCCTGAATGCGCTGGCCAACATGCGGCTGCTGGAGCATTTCGACGAGGCGTGGTTTGCAGCCGCGCAGCAGCGCAAGGCGCGCCTGCATCTGTGGGTGCCGCCGGTGCCCGGCGATCCCGGCGTTCCGATCGGTGCGGCATGGCTATTGGCGCAGATGGCGGGAGCGCCGCGCGGCGCACCGATGACCCACGCATTCTATTGCGGCACGCCGCCGTCGGCGGCCGATATCGCGGCGGCGCTGGACGTCGATGACGTCGCCTCCCAGCACATCGGCGATGTCTCGACGACCGAGGGCCGCGAAGCCATCGCCGACCTGATGGCCTGGATGGTTTCGCAGAACGGCGTCATCGCGCTCTATCAAGGCGCCGCGGAAACCGGGCCCCGCGCGCTCGGCCATCGCTCGATCCTGGCCAATCCCTGCAATCCCGACGCACGGCAGGGCTTGAACGAGCGTGTCAAATACCGCGAGGCCATCCGCCCGCTGGCGCCGATGGCGACGCTCGAAGCGGCCAAGCAATATTTCGAGCTGGAGCCCGGGGCGTCCGACGCCGATTACAACGCCTACAATTACATGGTGCTGACGGCGCATTCGAAGCCGGGGGCGCGCGAGAAGATCCCTGCCGTGATCCATGCCGACGGCACCGGCCGAATCCAGATCGTGCGCGCGGAAGCCGATCCCCTCACCTACGCCTATCTAAAGGCGCTCGGCCGCCGCATCGGCGTCGAGATGTCGGTGAACACCTCCTTCAATGTGGCAGGACCGATTGCGCAGACCCCACAGCAGGCGATCGACACGCTGCGCCGCTCCAAGGGCCTCGACGTCGTGGTGCTGGTCGCCAGCGACGGCACAGTCACCGCGGCCTGGCACGGCGGCGAGCGCGACAGCGGAAGGTTTTCGGGCTGGTACGCGGCGTGGAAATCTGGCCGCGGGTAGGTAGGCAAAGCGCCAGCGCGCTCATCATTGATCCCGTCGCGCGTCCCCATCGCTGCCTGAATTGCAACGAAGGCAACCGGCCCCGTCGTGCTACAGATAGGCCGCGGCGTATGGGTCCCTGCGCCCGTGCGCAATTGCGCACTAGGCAGGGACGACGTGGAAAGTCATTGCAACGCGCGGAAGCTCCGTCACCGCTGAAACAGCTTCAACACACGCCCGTCGATCACGAGCAGCGCACTGCCGATCACAAGCGCGCCTGCGATCTCGCGCGGCGAAATCTGTTCACCCAGCACGAGGACTCCGAGCAGGATCGCCGTCACCGGAATCAGCAGCGTCACCAGCATGACGTTGGTCGCGCCGGAGCGGCGCAGGATCTGAAAGAACACGATGTAGGCGAGCGCGGTCGACAGCGCGGCGAGACCGATCACGGCGAGCCACGTCGTCGCCCCCGGCATCGGCAGTTGCCACGGACGCTCGACTATTCCGGCGACGACGGTCATCATCGCGGCCGAGGCCAGCATCTGAAACGTCGCGGTGCCGAGCGGCGGCGAGTTCGACAGCAGCCGTCGCGCCAGCAGCGCCGACAATCCGTAGCTGAACGCAGCCGCAAGACAGAGCAGAATGCCAAGACCCTGCCCGCTCTCCAACCCAAACCCGCCGCCCTGTAGAATGATCACGCCGATCAAGCCCGCGACGACGCCTGCAATCCGCCGCGCGTGCAGCGCTTCCTCGCCTGCCACCGCCATCACGACAACCGTGAACAGCGGCGTCGTGGCGTTCAGGATCGAGGCCAGCCCGGACGGGATATAGGTCTGCCCCATCACGATGAGCGAGAACGGCAGCACGTTGTTGAGAAGCCCGATTGCGATAAACGGCGCCCAGCCTGACAAGCTGTTCGGGAAACGCACCCCGTAGAGCCGCAGCAACGGCAGCAGCATGATCGCGGCAAGCGTCACGCGCAGGAACACCACCGTCAGCGGCGGCAATTCCTTCAGCACCACACCGTTGAAGAAGAACGACCCGCCCCACAGGATCGAGAGCAGGCCGAGCAGCGACCAGTCGCGGGCGTCGATCGAAGTGTCAGTTGCGGTCATTGCGGTTCATATCTGCGAACACGCGGATTTATTCCACCGCGCCGGCCTTTCCCACCCGATTCCCGGGCACGCTTATTTCGGCCGCGACACGATCTCGATCATCCTGCCTTCGTCTTCGTCAGGCAGCTCGGCTTTCGCGCGGGCATAGGCCTCGACCGCGGCTCGCCCGAGCAGAGGCGCGTCTGCCAGCAGGGTCTCGGCCAGTTTCACCGCGTAGGCCGCATCCTTGTGGCGCAGCGCTGCGGTGAACGACGCGCCGGAGAAATCGCGCGCCACCATGCGCCTGGAGTGACGGATCACCTGCGGGCTTGCCACCGCGCCGGTCGCCATCGCTTCCGCCACGAGGTTCATGTCGAGCCCGGCCTGCTCGGCCATGGCGATGCCTTCGGCGAGGCTCGCGATCTGCACCGCGCCCATCAGATTGTTGATCAGCTTGTAGACCGTGCCGGTACCGACCGCGCCAAAATGCCTGACAACGTTGCCGATCGGCGCGAGGTAAGGTTTTGCGCGATCGAGATCGGCGGCATCCGCGCCGACGAGCAAGGTCAGCTTTCCCGCAGCTGCCGCTTCCGGCAGGCCGGTGACGGGACAATCGATATAGACGAGGCGACGGCCGCGCAGCTCGCGCGCCATGTCGAGGGCGTGCTGGTGCGACACGGTCGAACATTCGATCGCAAGCGCGCCGGGCTTCATCGTTGTGGCGGCGCCGTCCTTGCCGAGCCACACGGCGCGCGACGCCTCGTCGTCGGCGACCATGGTCACGACGGCGTCAGCCCCGTCGGCGGCGTCAGCCGGTGAAGCGGCCCAGCGCGCGCCGCGCGCGATCAGGTCTTCCGCCTTGGCCTTGCTGCGATTCCACACCGCGACCGAAAAACCCGCGTCGAGATAGCGGCCGGCCATGCCGTGGCCCATGCGGCCGAGCCCGATGAACGCGACCTTTGTCATGCGCTAGTCCACATCCTCGACCGCGCCCGGCGAGGTGCCGAACGCGCGCTGCGCCAATGTCGCGGCCATGAATTCGTCGAGGTCGCCGTCGAGCACGCCTGATGTATCCGAGGTCTGCACGCCGGTCCGCAGGTCCTTCACCATCTGATAGGGCTGCAGCACGTAGGAGCGGATCTGGTGACCCCAGCCGATATCGGTCTTGGCGGCCTGGTCGGCGGCGGCCTGCTCCTCGCGCTTCTTCAATTCCATCTCATAGAGCCGGGCGCGCAGCATGTCCCACGCCTGGGCGCGGTTCTTGTGCTGCGAACGGCCGGCCTGGCAGACCACCGCGACGCCGGTCGGAATGTGCGTGAGCCGCACGGCGGATTCGGTCTTGTTGACGTGCTGACCACCGGCGCCGCCCGAGCGCATGGTGTCGGTGCGCACATCGGACTCGGCGATATCGATCTTGATGCTGTTATCGACCACCGGAAAAATCGCGACCGATGAAAACGACGTGTGCCGGCGCGCGTTGGAATCGTACGGCGATATCCGCACCAGCCGATGCACGCCCGCCTCGGTCTTCAGCCAGCCATAGGCGTTGTGACCCGAGATCTGGATGGTGGCGGACTTGATGCCGGCTTCTTCACCCTGCGTCTCTTCGAGATATTCGATCTTGAAGCCGTGCTTCTCGGCCCAGCGCGTATACATGCGCAGCAGCATCTCGGCCCAGTCCTGGCTTTCGGTGCCGCCCGCCCCGGCATGGACCTCGAGATAGGAATCGAAGCGGTCGGCCTCGCCCGACAGCAGCGCTTCGAGCTCGCGGCGCGCAACTTCCTTCTTCAGCGCCTTCAGCGCGTTCTCGGCTTCGGTGACGACGCCTGCATCGTTCTCGGCCTCGCCGAGTTCGATCATCTCGATATTGTCGCTGAGCTCGCGCTCGACCTTGCCGATGCCCTCAAGCGCATCCTCCAGCGAGGTGCGCTCCTGCATCAGCTTCTGCGCCTTCTGGGGATCGTTCCAGAGATTGGGATCTTCGGCGAGCTTGTTCAGCTCGGCGAGGCGAGCCGTGGACTGTTCGACGTCAAAGATGCCTCCTCAGCAGCCCGACTGACTGCTTGATCTCTTCAACGAGGCGTTCGACTTCGGCGCGCATGGTCTCTCTTCTGCGGTCGGAACCGCTACCGGTGGTTTCTTGTCGGATGTAGCGGCGTACACCGCAAAGCGCAATCGCAATCGGCTAGTAAAGTCCGCCGGTTCCGGGACGCATGAAATTGCCGGCGTCGGGCGGGATTCCCTGCGGGACGCGTCCATCCGTGTCGGCAACGCCAATGGCGGAGTAATTATCCGGCGGCGCGGTGCCCGGCTTGAACGCTTCCAGGATGGTGCGGCCGCCCTCGCCCGGACTGGCGCGCATACCGCTCTTGGCATCGATGCGGACCAGCCTGATACCGGCAGGAATCTTGAACGGGGTCGCCGGCTTGTCGGCGAGCGCGAGCTTCATGAAATCTCTGACGATCGGCGCGGCGGTATGGCCTCCCTGCGCGGCCCTGCCCAGACTGCGGGGCTTGTCATAGCCAAGATAGAGACCGACGACGAGATCCGCCGAAAAGCCGATGAACCAGACGTCTTTTCCGTCACTGGTGGTACCGGTCTTGCCGGCGATCGGCTTGCCCACCTCGCGCATGACCGCCGCCGTGCCACCCTGCACCACCCCCTCCAACATCGAGGTGATCTGATAGGCCGTCATCGAATCGAGCACCTGCTCCCTGCGGTCGACAAGCTGGGGCTCGGGTTGGTTCTTCCAGCCGCCCGGCGCGTCGCAGCCGCGACACTCGCGCGCATCATGCTTGAAGATGGTGTGGCCGTAGCGGTCCTGGATGCGGTCGATCAGCGTCGGCTTCACGCGGCGCCCGCCATTGGCGAACATCGAATACGCCGTGACCATCCGCATGACAGTGGTTTCGCCAGCGCCGAGCGCATAGGAAAGATAGTTCGGCAATTCATCGTAGACGCCGAAGCGTTTGGCATATTCGCCGATCAAGGGCATGCCGGTATCCTGCGCCAACCGCACCGTCACGGTGTTGACCGACCATTTGAGGGCTTCCCGGAGGGTAATGGGGCCGCGGTAATGGCCAACCGAAAAGTTCTCCGGCCGCCAGACGCCGGCGCCCTGGCCCTGATCGATCTCGATCGGCCCGTCGACCATGATGGTCGATGGCGTGTAGCCATTGTCCATCGCCGCCGAATAGACCAGCGGCTTGAACGTCGATCCCGGCTGACGATAGGCCTGGGTTGCGCGATTGAACTGGCTTTGGTCGAACGAGAAGCCGCCCACCATGGCCAGCACGCGGCCGGTCCACGGATCCATCGCGACCATGGCGCCGGACACTTCGGGCAATTGCCGCAGGCGATACTGACCTTCGACCGTGTTGCCGTCCTTGATCAGCGGATCGGCGTAGATCACGTCGCCCGGGACAAGAATTTGCGAGACCGCGATCGGCGCCTTGCCGCGAGCCGGAACGGAAGCCGCCCTCGTCCATCTGACGCCTTCCAGCGTGATCAGGCCGGTTTGCCGCTCCTTGGAGATCGCGCCACCCAGTTCGCGGCCGGGCTGGAAACCGATGCGGGCCGACTGGTCGGATGTTTCCAGCACCACGGCCATCCGCCACGGCGAGATGTCGCCGAGCGATTTGACGTCGGCGAGCTTGACGCCCCAGTCGCCTGATATGTCGAGCTTGCTCATCGCTCCACGCCAACCCTGGGCCTCGTCAAAGTTCACGAGCCCGGCGGCCATGGTTTTGCGCGCCATCACCTGCAGCTTCGGATCGAGCGTGGCGCGGACCGACAAACCGCCCTCATAGAGTTTTTTCTCGCCGTAGCGCTCGAAGATGTCGCGCCGGACTTCCTCGGCAAAATACTCGCCGGCGAAGATATGCGCGCCGTTGCCGCGGCTGGCGACGGTGAGCGGTTCCTTGCGCGCCTTGTCGGCATCGGCCTGCTTGATCCAGCCGTTTTCAACGAGGCGGTCGATCACGTAGTTGCGCCGCTCCACCGCCCGATCCCGGTTACGGACCGGATGCAGCATCGCCGGCGCTTTCGGCAGCGCGGCGAGATACGAGGCTTCGGCCACCGTGAGTTCGTTTACCGACTTGTCGAAGTAGACCAGCGACGCCGCCGCGATGCCGTAGGCGCCGAGGCCGAGATAGATTTCGTTGAGATAGAGTTCGAGGATGCGGTCCTTGGAATAGGCGCGCTCGATGCGCATCGCCAGCAAGGCTTCCTTGATCTTGCGGGTGAAGGAGACCTCGTTGGTCAGAAGGAAGTTCTTCGCGACCTGCTGGGTGATCGTCGACGCACCCTGCGGGCGGCGATTGGAGCCGAAATTTTGTACATAGACGACGGCCGCGCGCGCCATGCCGGTGAAGTCGATGCCGCCGTGCTCGTAGAAGTTCTTGTCCTCGGCCGCGAGGAACGCGTTGGTGACGAGTTTCGGCATCGCCTGGATCGGGAGGTAGAGGCGCCGCTCCTTGGAGTATTCGCCGAGCAGCGCACCGTCGGAGGCATGGACGCGCGTCATGACCGGCGGTTCGTAATCCTGAAGCTGCGAATAATCCGGCAGGTCCCTGGAGAAATGCCAGATCGCGCCCGCGACGCCGGCAACGCCCACCAGGAACACCACGGTTCCCGCGGCGAACAGGAAACCCAAAAACCGCACCAGCAAGCGCATTATCGACGCTCCGTCCCAACCCTTGCACCGTAGCAGCCGGCGCTTGTGCTTGTGTCCGTCGGACATTCCCTCTTCCGCGACACGAATGGCTCAGATCCACCAGATCCAAACATTCGCATCACGCAATGTCCGAGGATACGTCTTGAGGTTGTGAACGCTTCGTGCGGATCAGTAAAGCCCGCCGGGACGCATGATGTTGCCGCCGACGTCGGGCTGGTACCCTTGCGGGTATCCCTGCTGCGGCGCCCGGTTATCCATGTCGGCAACCCCGATGACTGAGTAATTATCCGGCGGCGCCGTGCCGGGCTTGAACGCTTCCAGGATGGTTCGGCCGCCCTCGCCCGGACCGGCGCGCATGCCGCTCTTGGCGTCGACGCGGACCAGCTTGATGCCGGCGGGAACCTTGAACGGGATCGCCGGCTTGTCGGCGAGCGCGAGCTTGAGGAAATCCTTGGCGATCGGCGCGGCCAGATGACCGCCGGTCATGCCGCGGCCGAGATTGCGCGGCTTGTCGAAGCCGACATAGATGCCGACCACGAGGTCCGGCGAGAAGCCGATGAACCACGCGTCCTTTTCATCGTTGGTGGTGCCGGTCTTGCCGGCGATGGGCTTGCCGACTTCCTTGAGCACCGTCGCGGTGCCGGCCTGCACCACATATTCCATCATCGAGGTGATCTGGTAGGCCGTCATCGGATCCAGCACCTGCTCGCGGCGATCGACCAGTTGCGGCTCTTGTTGATTCTTCCAGCCGCCGGGCGCGTCGCAGCCGCGGCATTCGCGCGCGTCATGCTTGAAGATGGTGTGGCCGTAGCGGTCCTGAATACGATCGATCAGGGTCGGCTTCACGCGGCGCCCGCCATTGGCGAACATCGAATACGCCGTGACCATGCGCATAACCGTGGTTTCGCCGGCGCCGAGCGCGTACGACAGATAATTCGGCAGTTCGTCATAGACGCCGAAGCGCTTCGAATACTCGCCGATCAGCGGCATGCCGATGTCCTGCGCGAGCCGCACCGTCACCGTGTTGAGCGATTGCCGCAGCGCGTTACGCAGCGTCGTCGGTCCGCCGTATTTGCCGGACGAATAGTTTTCCGGACGCCACGTGCCGGCGCCCTGCCCCTGGTCGATTTCAATGGGCGCGTCGACCACGACGGTCGAGGGCGTATAGCCGTTGTCCATCGCCGCCGAATAGACCAGCGGCTTGAACGACGAGCCCGGCTGCCGATAGGCCTGCGTGGCGCGGTTGAACTGGCTCTGGTCGAACGAGAAGCCGCCGACCATCGCCAGCACGCGGCCGGTCCAGGGGTCCATCGCGACCATCGCTCCGGACACTTCCGGCAACTGCCGCAACCGGTACTGGCCTTCGACCGGCTTGCCGTCCTTGTCGAACAACGGGTCGGCGTAGATCACGTCGCCGGGAGACAGAACCTGCGCCACCGAGGTCGGCGTCTTGCCCTTCGCGGGTCCCGACGTCGGCTTTGCCCAGCGCACGCCGTCGAGCGTGACGATGCCGGTCTGCCTGACCTTGCTGATGGCGCCACCCAGTTCGCGGCCCGGCTGGAACCCGATCCGGGCCGACTGGTCGGAGGTCTCGAGCACCACGGCCATCCGCCACGGGGCGATATCGCCGAGCGATTTGACCTCGGCGAGCTTCACGCCCCAGTCGCCGGAAATATCCAGCTTGGACGGCGCGCCGCGCCAGCCGCTGGCTTCGTCATATCGAACGAGACCGGCCACCATGGACTTGCGCGCCATCACCTGCATCTTCGGATCAAGGGTGGCCCTGACCGACAGCCCGCCTTCGTACAGCTTCTTTTCGCCGTAGCGCTCGAAGATGTCGCGGCGGACTTCCTCGGCAAAATATTCGCCGGCGAAGATGTGCGCGCCGTTGCCGCGGCTGGTGACGGTGAGCGGCTCCTTGCGGGCCTTGTCGGCGTCGGTCTGCTTGATCCAGCCGTTTTCAACGAGGCGATCGACCACGTAGTTGCGCCGCTCCACCGCGCGGTCGCGGTTACGAACCGGATGCAGCGCCGCGGGCGCCTTGGGCAGCGCCGCCAGATACGAGGCCTCGGCGATCGTGAGTTCGTTCACCGATTTGTCGAAATAGACCAGCGACGCGGCCGCGATGCCGTAAGCGCCGAGGCCGAGATAGATTTCGTTGAGATAGAGTTCGAGGATGCGGTCCTTCGAATAGGCGCGCTCGATGCGCATCGCCAGCAAGGCTTCCTTGATCTTGCGGGTGAAGGAGACCTCGTTGGTCAGAAGGAAGTTCTTCGCGACCTGCTGGGTGATCGTCGAGGCACCCTGCGGACGCCTGTTGGAGCCGAAATTCTGCGCATAGAGCACGGCGGCGCGCGCCATGCCGGTGAAGTCGATGCCGCCATGTTCGTAGAAGTTCTTGTCTTCAGCCGCGAGGAACGCGTTGATGACGAGTTTTGGAACCGCCTGGATCGGCAGATAGAGCCGGCGCTCCTTGGAGTATTCGCCGAGCAGCGCACCGTCGGAGGCATGGACGCGCGTCATGACCGGCGGTTCGTAATCCTGAAGCTGCGAATATTCGGGCAAGTCCTTGGAGAAATGCCAGATCGCGCCCGCGACGCCGGCGACCCCCACCAGGAACACGACGGTTCCGGCGGCGAACAGGAAACCCAAAAACCGGACCAGCAAGCGCATTATCGAAGTTCCGTTCCAACCCTGTGCGGCGATAGCTGCGGCATCTGCCCTAGCGCGGCGATCCCGCCCCGCGGGCCGCCACTACGCGGTCGAACAATAAACGGGCCAGCGGACAATATTGGCCGATTCCGATGACCCTGCTGTGATTTTCTATAGCGTTGTCGCTGTGGCCAAACTAGGGCTTGGGCTACCTTATGGTACGCTTTTCACTCAACTTTCACGCATCGCCCATTCGATTTTTCATTTGCCCGCCAGCCTTTTGGCGAAAAAGGCGTCAATCGCCTGGGCCATCGATCCGACGGTCTTGTTCCGCCAGTTTTCCGATACGAGGTGTTCCAGGTCGCCCTTGTTCGAGACGTAGCCGAGTTCGACCAGGACCGAGGGCACATCCGGCGCCTTCAGGACGCGAAAACCCGCTGACTTCAGCGGATGCTTGTGCATTCGCACCGTGTTCTTCATTTCGCCCATCAACGTCCGCGCGAAACGGTTCGAGAAGGTTCGCGTCTCCCGCTGCACCAGATCGATCAGGATGTCGGCGACTTCGGTCGGCTCGTCGGCGAGATTGACGCCGCCGATCGCGTCCGACTTGTTCTCGGCGTCCGCCAGCCGCTCGGCCTCGGCGTCGGTGGCCTTGTCCGCCAGCGTATAGATAGTGGCGCCCTGGGCGTCGCCCTCGCCGCGCGGCAAGGCGTCGGCATGGATGGAGACGAACAGCGACGCCGATTCGTTGCGGGCGATCTTGACGCGCTCACCGAGCGGAATGAACGTGTCGTCCGTGCGGGTCATGACGACGCGGTATTTGCCTGATTTCTCGATGCGGTCGCGCAGCGCCAGGCCAAACCCCAGCACCAGATTCTTTTCCATGATGTCGCCGCCGCCGGCCTGGGTGCCGTTGTCGACGCCGCCATGGCCGGGATCGATCACGACCACCGGCCTCTTGTCGGGCGGTTGCGTGGACGCCGTCACGATCGATGCGTCCGGCCGGGCCGCGCCGGCATTGGCGACGCCGGCATTGGCATCGGCGATCGCGGGCCGCAGTTCGGGACGACTCTCGGGCGCCAGCAACTGGACAAAGGCGGTGCGGTCGACCTCTTCGAATTCGAGCACCAGCCGCGGCGGCTGTCCGTTGGCCGCCTCCAGCACATAGGATTTGGCGATCTTCGCCGGCCCCGTCAGGTCGAATACGATTCGCGATCCGCCCGGCATCACCAGGCCATAGCGGAACGCCTTGACCAGCCCCCGTCCCGCAACACCGATACCAGCGGCAAGTTTGAAGCTGACCTGCGGAAGATCGAGGACCACACGATAAGGGTCGGCCAGCGGGAAGGCACGAAACTGGATCGGCTTGTCGAGATCGAGCACAACGCGGGTCTGCTTGGCGTCGCCGGCCAGTCGGGCGTCGGACACAACGGGAAAATTCGACGCCGTCGCCGGGCCGGGACTGGCGGATCCAGGCGAAAGTCCCTGAGCCGACGCTTGGGCCAATCGATTGGGTACGCACAGCAATGCTGCAGCGCACAAAAGGCCGCATCCCAGCAAAACGGGGTGATTTGCACGGCTCGCCAACGATTCTCAGCCTCCGGAGGAGCGCTCCCTTACCGCATTAAACCCGTATGGTTAATCCGACCTTAAGCTATAGGGGGCAAAAACGGCCAAGTGTTGCCGCGCTGCGACGGTTCCCTGACGCTTCCCTTGCACGCAGCCCCCAATCCACGTATGTACGAAGTGCTGACGGCTAATACTCCCGGTTGTGTCGCGTTCAGCTTCCCGGTGCAGCGCAAGAGCCTTCCAAGTCGAAGGATCCTGCGTCTTTCCCGATCCCTCCACGGCCAGCGCCACGCGCGGCTGACACGGAGCGGCGGTTACGAGCCCGAGCGGCGTCCGGTCCCAGGTACCTTTCTCCAGGGACGGTTTGAGACACGGCAAAACCGATTATCCGGACCCCAAACGGTCCGATATGCGATGGCCGGCAGGCGTCTAGGCGCCGCGCCGGGGGCTTCAGCGATAGACACGGCGGTATCTTTTTCCGCCAACATGTTCAGACGGGCCGACGCTTGATGCGCCAGACTGTGTTGCCGACCAGGATCCACGGAACGATCGCGCCGCCGCGAAGCGAAAGCTTCGCACGTCGCACCGCTCCGGTGGCACCCCGTTCGGCGCGGCGTCAGGATTTGCGTTTTGGCCTTCCCCTCACCCCCGAATCAGGTGGACCGTCGCGTCACCGGGCCGCGCAATTTGCGCGCGCCATGCACCGCGCCCGCCGCCGTCAAGAGTTCCAAAATGCCCAACAAGATGTTGATCGATGCCACCCACCCGGAAGAGACCCGGGTCGTTGTGGTCCGCGGCAATCGCGTCGAAGAATTTGATTTCGAGACCGCCCAGCGCAAGCAACTGCGCGGCAATATATATCTCGCCAAGGTCACGCGCGTAGAGCCGTCACTGCAGGCGGCGTTCATCGAATATGGCGGCAACCGCCACGGCTTCCTCGCCTTCAGCGAAATCCATCCCGACTATTACCAGATCCCGGTCGCCGACCGTCAGGCGCTGATCGAGGCCGACGAACGCGCGCATCGCGAGGCCGAGGAGGAGAGCGAGAACCGCTCCAGCAATCGCCACCGCGGCCGCTCGCGCCACCGCAACGCCCGCCGTCGCGGCCATGGCGACCGCGTCCAGAGCGACGTCATCGACAGCGCCGCCGTCGATCCTTCGCAGGCGGCCCAGCCCTTGTATGAGGGAGAGGACCATCCGCACGGGCACGAAGGCGTGCAGGCCGGTGAAGCGCAGGCGCACGACGGCGAACATCACGCCGACGCCCTCCATCACGACCACGAAGCGCACGACCACGAAGCGCACGGTCGCGATGACAGCCATCCGCATGATCATCATCCCGATCATGACGCGCATGGTCATGACGACCACACTCATACCGCCGGCGAAGCACCGGTTGCGGAAGCGCAATCCGAGCCGACCGCGGCGGCACCGGTCGGCACAGCCGAGCTGCCGGCCGAACACGGCCAGGACGAGCATCACGATGAACGCCACGGTGAACATCAGGTCGAGCATCACGACGAGCGCCATGACGCCGAGCAGGCGCAGGAAAATGCGGCCCATGCCGACGAGGTGCCGCATCTCGAGCACGCCGGCGACGAATACGCCGCCGTCCCCCACGACGAGCATGCCCCCGAAGGCGACGACGACCACGACGATGAGGACGATGGCGAGGACGCCGAAGAGGAAGTCGTCGAATCCGTCGGCGGCGACGACGTGCTGGAGGAAGTGCCCGAGCGCGCCTTCCGCCCGCGCCGCCAGTACAAGATCCAGGAAGTCATCAAGCGCCGCCAGGTGATGCTGGTTCAGGTCGTCAAGGAAGAGCGCGGCAACAAGGGCGCTGCGCTGACGACCTATCTGTCGCTGGCCGGCCGTTACGCCGTGTTGATGCCCAATACCGCCCGTGGCGGCGGCATCAGCCGCAAGATCACCTCGGCGCAGGACCGCTCGCGGTTGAAGGAAGTGGTCCAGGATCTCGACGTGCCTGAGGGCATGGGGATCATCCTGCGCACCGCCGGAGCCTCGCGGACCAAGCCCGAGATCAAGCGCGACTTCGAATATCTGATCCGCATGTGGGAAACCGTGCGCGACATGACGCTGAAATCGCAGGCCCCCACCCTCGTCTACGAGGAAGGCTCGCTGATCAAGCGCTCGCTGCGCGACCTCTACAACAAGGAAATCGACGAAATCCAGGTTGCCGGCGAGGCCGGTTACCAGGAAGCGCGCGACTTCATGAAGATGCTGATGCCCTCGAATGTGCGGGCGGTCAGGCAATATCGCGACGGCCAGCCGCTGTTTTCGCGGATGGGCGTGGAGAGCCAGCTCGATGCGATGTTCTCGCCGACCGTGCAACTGCGCTCCGGCGGCTACATCGTCATCAACCAGACCGAGGCGCTGGTCTCGATCGACGTCAACTCCGGCCGTTCGACCCGCGAACACCACATCGAGGACACCGCCCTCAAGACCAATCTCGAGGCGGCCGAGGAAGTCGCGCGGCAATTGCGCCTGCGCGATCTCGCAGGCCTGATCGTCATCGACTTCATCGACATGGACGAGAAGCGCAACAACCGCGCGGTCGAGCGCAAGCTCTCCGACTGCCTGCGGCAGGATCGCGCGCGCATCCAGGTCGGGCGCATCTCGCATTTCGGTCTCCTGGAAATGTCGCGCCAGCGCATCCGCGCCAGCGTGCTGGAGAGCTCGACCGAGCCCTGCTCGCAATGCGGCGGCAGCGGTCATGTGCGCTCGGTATCGTCGGTGGCGCTGCAGTTGCTGCGCGGCATCGAGGAAATCCTGATGAAGGGAGCGACCCACAATCTGGTGGTGCGCACCCGTACCGACGTCGCGCTCTACGTCCTCAACCACAAGCGCGGTCATCTGCGCGACCTCGAAAACGCCTTCAAGGTTACGCTCGCCATCGTCGCCGATGCGACCGTGAGCGGCCAGCAGTCGTTCATCATCGACCGCGGCGAACAGGTGCATACGCTGGAAGCCGCCAAGGCGTTGCTTGCGGCGCAGGCTGCCGCCTCCCCGCCGCAGGTCGAAGAAGCCTATGACGACGAAGAGGCGTTCGACATCGAAACCGAATCCGAGGTCGAGACCGAAGAGACCGAGGGACTGGCCGACGATTCCGCCACTGAGGCAACGGGCGGCGAAAGCGAAGCGGACGGTCAACGCCGCAAGCGGCGCCGGCGTCGGCGCGGCCGTGGCGAACCGCGTGAAGGCGGCAGCGCGCCTCGCGAGGACAACGACGCGCTGCGCGTCACGGGCGAAGCCACGGAAGGCGCTCCCGCCGACGAAGGCGAGGCCGAAGAAGACGAAGGCGATGAACAGCCCGGCATGGTTCGCGGCGAACAGGCCGCCAATGGCGAGCGGCGTCCACGCCGCCGTGGCCGGCGCGGCGGACGCCGCCGGCGCGGCAACGGACCGGAAGACGGTCTCGCCGGCTCGATCGCCGACGAACTCGGCCCGACTTCGGCTCCGGAAGCCGCCAGCGCGGTCGCCGATTTCGACGGCCGCTCGTTCGAGCCCGCGCCTTCGCTCGTCGAACCCGAGCCGGTTTCGCGGCCGGCCGAGCCGCAGCCTGCGGCTTATGCGCAGCCTGCCCCCTACGCCCAGCCCGAACCGATCGAGACCGTGACCGCCTCGACCGCTCCGGCGGCCCCGACCGCCGAGGAAACCGCGCAGGAGGCCGACCGGGCCGCGGCGCGGCGCCGTTCGACGGTGCGCGAGAAGGTCAGCTTCATGACGAGCGCGCAGGCCGAGCCGGCGCCATCAGTCAGCCACAGCGCGCCCGAGCCGATCGCTGCGCCCGAGCCTGCCCCGGCCGAGCCCGCTCCGGCATCGACCGGCGAAGCCGCCCCGCGCAAGGCGGGCTGGTGGTCACGGCGCTTCGGCGGCGCCGAGTAAGGATCAAACCGAAAACGAAAAGCCGCCCGGCACAACCGGGCGGTTTTTTGCTGGCGTTAGAAGCGATCGCCAGATTACCCCGTCGTGAGCGCGGTCTCCACGTCGGACGGATCGACCTGCTGATTCAACCTGGCGTGCAGCTTGTCGTGATCGAGTTCGCCTTCCCACCACGACACCACCACGCAGGCCACGCCGTTGCCGCACAGATTGGTCAGCGCGCGGCATTCGCTCATGAACTTGTCGATGCCGAGAACGATAGCCATGCCCGGCACCAGCCGCGGATCGACCACGGCAAGCGTCGCCGCCAGCGTGATGAAGCCCGCACCGGTGATTCCGGCGCGCCCTTCGAGGTCAGCATCGCGACCAGCAAGGATGGTCAATTGCTGGCCGAAGGTGAGATCGAAGTCCGATCGCCTGCGCGATGAAGAGGATCGCCATCGTCATGTAGATGTTGGTGCCGTCGAGATTGAACGAATAACCGGTCGGCACCACGAGGCCGACGACCGATGGAGCAGCCGAGCCGCTCGAGCTTTTCCATCAGGGATGGCAGCGCGCTTTCCGAGGATGACGTGCCGAGCACGATCAGCAATTCGTCCTTGATGTAGGCCAGGAAGTGGAAGATCGAGAACCCGACCATGCGCGCGATCAAGCCGAGCACCACGACCACGAACAGGGCCGCGGTGAGGTAGAATGTCGCGATCAGGCCCATCAGGTTCAGGATCGCGCCGATTCCGATACCTGCCGATGGTGAACGCCATCGCGCCGAACGCGCCGATCGGCAGCAGCTTTCGTCACGATGGCGATGACGCCGAAAACGACGTGCGCGGCATCGTCGATGAAGGCGCGCAGCGTATGGCCGCGCTCGCCGAGGCCCATCAGCGCAAAGCCGAACAGGATCGCGACAGCAGGACCTGCAGGATTTCGCCCTGCGCAAAGGCGCCGAGACGGTGTCCGGGATGATATGCAGGAAGAAATCGACGGTCGTCTGCTCCGTGCGCCTTCTTCGCGTAGTCGGCGACGGCCTGCCGTTCGGCATCGGACCGCCGTAACCCGCGCCGGGCTTGAGTTGCATCGCCGCGACCAGCCCGATCACCAGCGCGAACGTCGAGACGACTCGAAATAGAGCAGCGCCTTGCCGCCGATGCGGCCCGACCTTCTTGGCATCCTTTATGTCGGCGATGCCGGTACCACAGTACAGAAGATGATCGGCGCGATCACCATCTTGATCAGTTTGATGAAGCCGTCGCCGAGCGCCTTGATCCAGTCGTTGGTCGCAAGGGCCGGCCACAGCCAGCCAACCAGCGCGCCGAGCACGATGGCGATCAGGACCTGAACATAAAGAACCTTGTACCAAGGCTTTGAAGGCTTTGCCGCACTGACCGGTGCTTCGGTGGCAATCGTTGCCGCCATGACGTTTTCTCCCCGTCAGAAGTCGCATATGGGGCGGGGCCCGCGCCAATCCGCCGCACATAACCAAAATCTTTGCGACAGCGGAGTCAATGGCGTTGCGGCGGCGCTACCCGCTTAACCGCGCGCGTCGAATATCCGCAAATCGCCGGTACGAGGGCCGCGCCGAGCGCGTTCTTGATCAGCGAGGTCGCGATGAACGGCGCGATGCCAACCAGCCACGCCTTTTCGACACCGAGTTTCATGCCGAACGCCAGCCAGCCAAATCCGGCGGCGAGAATGAGAATGTGTCCGATCGCCATCGCCACGAACAACGGGAGCACCAGCGGTCCCAGCCGCGCTCGCTCAGCCAGCCCGTCACAAAGGCCGCCGCGACGAAGGCGAAGAGATACCCGGCTGTCGGACCGACGAGCGGCCCGAGGCCGCCGACAGGACCTGCGAAGACCGGAAATCCGATCGCGCCTTCGGCCAGATAGGCCATCACCGTCGCGCTGCCGAGCCGCCAGCCATAGGCCGCGCCGATCATCAGTACGACGAGCGTCTGCAGCGTCATCGGCACATAGGGCAACGGCAGATTGACCTTGGCAGACAAGGTCAACAGCGCCGTTCCCAGCGCGACCAGGATCACGCTGCGCAACACGCCCGACGATCCATCCGCGCGATGCGGCCACAGCAGCGCGGCGAGCGGGAAATGCGGCGCGGTGACGGTTTCATCCATGGTTCTGGCGGACATGGATGGCTCTCCGATTGATTGCAGTGAAGGATAATGTGGATAAAAGGCTGGCCGGTGCTATCCGAGCCAGCGCGCGATGCGCGTCACCGCTTCGCGCATCTCGTCGGCCGAGCGCGCATAGGAGAAGCGGATGAAGGCGCGGCCGTGGATCGGATCGAAGTCGACGCCGGGCGTTGCCGCCACATGCGCCTTCTCCAGCATGCGGCCGGCAAACTCGAAACTGTCGGAGGTGAAATCCGAAACGTCTGCGTAGAGGTAGAACGCGCCGTCCGCGGGCAGAATTGGTCAGACCCGCCTCGGGCAGTCCCTCGATCAGGATGCGGCGGTTCTCCTGATAGCCGCGCTTGATCGCCTCCATCTCGTCCGCGCCTTCGAAGGCGGCTTCGGCCGCGATCTGCGACAGCGTCGGCACTGAAATCGACAGGTTCTGCTGCAGGCGCTCGATCGGCCGCACCAGCGGCTCCGGCACCACCATCCAGCCGACCCTCCAGCCGGTCATGCAGAAATATTTCGAGAACGAGTTGATCACCATCGCCTGCGACGAGAGTTCCGCCGCCGTCACCGCCGGAAACGCATAGTCGAGGCCGTGGTAAATCTCATCCGAAATGAACCGGATGCCGGCGCTTGTCCGCCGCACGAATCGGGCCGGCGAGCCTCGCGCGACATCATGGTGCATTGGGGTGAGGTTGCCGACCAGCACGCCCTTCAGCGGCGCCTTGCGATGCGCGGCCAGCAACGCCTCGCCGGTCAGCGCATGGCGCATGTCGTTCGTCGTCTCGATCAGCACCGGTTCGCAACCGAGCGCTGTCAGGATGTGCCGATACGGCGGATAGCCGGGCACGGTGACCGCAACCCGATCGCCCGGCTCGAACATCGACAGAAACGCGAGAATGAAATTCGCCGGACGAGCCCGTCGTGACCGCGATTCTCTCGGGATCGACGGAACATCCGTAAGTATCGCGGTAGTGTCGGGCGATTCGCGCACGTAGCGATGGAATGCCGAGCGCGAGGTATAATCGATCCGCGCCGCATCGAGTGCGGCATGCGCGGCGGCGATGGCGACTTTAGGCGCGGCCGCCGCCGGCTGTCCCACTTCCATGTGAATGACATGGCCGCCGGCCGCCTCGATGCGCGCCGCGGCCGCCATCACATCCATTACCATAAAGGGTGGAACATCGCTCCGCCCCGAGGGCGTCAGCAGGGCTTTCGCCCGGTCTCCAAGTGTCAATTCCTGCATCGGTATCTGCTATTGCGCCGGCGCTGTCCAAATTCGGGTTCCGAACCTGTTACGCCCCAGACTGGCCGTATTCGGTGGCTTGTTATAGCGTTTTCGAGGGAAGTGATACCGGGTTCACTGGGTATGCCCGGGTTCTCGCCAAAACTTGAACCAGAGACTGGAGACCGTTTCTGATCTAATCAGGACCGAACGCCTCCGGAACGAACGGGCATCGCCAATCGCCAAAGAGCTCATGCTGCTTCGCATCGCCTTACGCAAGAAATCGCTGAAGTTGACCGCGTTGACCACGGCGGTCGCGCTTGCCCTCGCGCCGATGGTGGCGCTGGCGCAGGAGAACAGAGGCCCCCGTTCTGCCGCGACACCGAGACCGAGGCGATTGCTACGCCAACTTCGGCCGATCCTGCGCGCCGCCGGTCTGGAAAAGCAGAACATCCAGATGGTGATCATCAACCAGAGCGTCTTCAACGCGTTCGTGGCCGATGGACGCCACATCTTCGTGAACTACGGCGCGATCATGCAATCGGAAACGCCGAACCAGATCATCGGCGTGATGGCGCATGAAACCGGCCATCTCGCCGGCGGCCATCTCGCCAAGATGCGCGAACAGATGGCGCAGGCGCAGACGCAGATGATCATCGCCATGCTGCTTGGCGCAGGCGCAATCGCCGCGGGCGCAGGCTCGGGCGGCGGCAGCGGCCTCGCCAACGCCGGCGCAGCCTTGATGTCGGCACCGGGCGAAGTGATCCGCCGCACCCTGCTCTCCTACGTCCGCCAGCAGGAAGAAAATGCCGACAAGGCCGGCGTCAAGTTCCTGACCGCCACCGGCCAGTCCGCCAAGGGTATGCACGAGACCTTCAAGCGGTTCACCGACGAGAGCCTGTTCGCCGCGCGCGGCGCGGATCCCTATGTCATGTCACACCCGATGCCGGCTGCCCGCGTCGCCGCGCTGGAAGAACTGGCACGCTCAAGTCCTTGTCGAACAGGACGACCCTGCCCTGCAGATGCGCCACGATATGGTGCGCGCCAAGATCTCGGCCTTCATCAAGCAGCAGCACCCTGTACCGGCGCTACCCGATGTCCAACAACAGCCTGCCGGCCCGCTATGCGCACGCGATCGCGACCTACCGGCACGGCGATCTGCGCAGCGCGCTTGCCCAGATCGACGCACTGATCCAGCTGCAGCCCAACAACCCCTATTTCCATGAAGTGCGCGGCCAGGCATTGCTGGAAGGCGGCAAGCCGCTGGAGGCCATCGCGCCGCTGCGCAAGGCCGTTCAGCTCTTCAATAACTCACCGCTCATCGAGATGTTACTTGGACAGGCGCTCGTGGCGGCCGATAACAAGGCCTACACGGACGAGGCGATCGCTATCCTGCGCGCAGCGGTGTCCCGCGAGACCGAAGCGCCGATCGGTTATATGCAACTCGCGATGGCCTATGGCCGAAAGGGAGACTACGCGCAGGCCGACCTCGCTTCGGCCCAGGCCGCCTACCTTCGTGGCGACAACAAGACCGCCCGCGACCTTGCCTCGAGAGCGAAAACGCGCTTCGCCGTGGACGCCCGGATGGGTCAAGGCTGACGATATTGTGAGTGCCAAGCCGCTTCCCGGCCAGAAAGGCAACTAGAATAAGCCGGGTTCCAACTACAA
>CAWBRL010000024.1:0-389735 GCA_963791165.1 uncultured Alphaproteobacteria bacterium
GCGGAGAGGGAGGGATTCGAACCCCCGATAGGCTTGCACCTATGCCGCATTTCGAGTGCGGTGCATTCGACCACTCTGCCACCTCTCCAGGCGCCATGACGGGTGATTCCTCGGCCCGCGGTCGGGCCGTGTTCTAGGCGAGGACGGCGGGCCAGACAAGGCGCGGGGCCAAGAAATCCGTGCCGGCGCCCGGAAGCAAAAAAGGGAGGCAAAATGGAGCATTTGACGGTTCAGGCCAATGGCGCGGCACTTCACGTGGCCCGCATCGGCGCCGGGCGGCCGCTGCTTTTGCTGCATGGCTGGCCCGAATTCTGGCTGACCTGGGAGCCGGTCATGACGCGGCTTGCCGATCGCTTCACGCTGTATGCGCCCGATCTGCGCGGCTTCGGCGACAGCGACAAGCCCGAGGGGCTGTTCGGACCCGACCAGCAGGCCGCCGACATGCTGGCGTTGATGGATGCGCTTAGGCTGCCGCAGGCCGGCATCGTCGGTCACGATGTCGGCGGTGCATTGATGCAGCCGCTGGCGCGGCTGGCGCCCGAACGCATCGCCGGCCTGTTCTTTTTCGATTTCGTCTATCCTGGAATCGGGCCGCGGATGGCGGAGCCGGAGCGCCTCAACAACATCTGGTATCAATCCTTTCACCAGATGGAGATGGCGCCTGCCCTCGTCGGCGCGAGCCGCGAAAGCTGCCGGCGCTATATCGGGCATTTCCTGAAAGCGTGGTCGCATCGCAAGCATGTCTTTGACGATCAACTCGAGGCCTTCACCGACAATTTCCTCAAGACGGAAACCTTGCCGGTGGCTTCGCGCATTACCGCGCAGCCCATGCCGGCCGGGTCAGGATGATGAAGGGTGAAGCGCCGGCGCTACCGCCGATCGGCGTGCCGACCTGCGTTCGCTGGGCCGAGCATGATCCGCTGTTTCCCTATGAATGGACCGACCGGCTCGGCGAGACCTTTACAAATCTCGATCTCGCGATGTTTCCGGATGTCGGTCACTTCCCCCATCGCGAGGATCCCGATCGCGCAGCAGCTGAGATCGCGGCGTTCTTTACGCGCATCGGCTGGAGCTGAGGAAAAAGGGGTGGGACCGCCAGACGCGACAAAAAACTGGCGGCCCCGTGCCGCTACTTTGAAATTCCGGCCGGGAAGTGCGGCTTCGCCGGCCAGGCGGAGCGACGAAATGACGGTAGCAACCGGAACGGAAACGGCAACGCGAACCCGATCTTAACCTAACCGATCAACCTTACCCGCGCGGAACAGCATTAATCCTTGCCCTTCTTCGCCTTCTTCTCGTCCTTGCCGTTGTCTCCTTGCGGCGGTTGGTGAAGCGCGCATTGCCGAGGCCCGGTGCCGATCGTCAGCACGCCCCAGTGCTCCACGTCCTGCATGTAGGGAACTTCGGAAAGACCCTGCACCACGCCGTCATTGTGCATCAGCACGGCGGTATCGTGATCGCCGATCTGCGGGATCGCCTCCACCAGGCTTGCCGGCAGGTTGAACTTGCTGCTCTCCCAATTGCCCGGCAGGTTCTGCGCGCCCTTTTCGATCGAGCCGTCCGCGTCGATCACGCCGGGACAGGCGATGCCGATGAAGGGCGCGAGCTTCAGGCCTTCGGCCTCTGCGGCGCTGATCAGATCCTTCAGCATCTTGACCAGCCGCTTCACCGCGCCTTCGCGCGTCGGCTCATCGTCGGCGTGACGCCACAGTTCGGACTTCCACACCGTGGCCTTGGAGAGATCGGGCGTCTTCTTCCAGCGTGTCTCCACCACGCCGCAGCGGATGTTGGTGCCGCCGATATCGACCGCGAGAATGCTGTCATGGCCCTCGAAGATCCATGACGGCGCCAGATGCAGCGTGCCGATCAGCCCTGCGTCATCGGGATGGAAACGGATCGGCACCAGATCGACGTCGAAATCCTCTGCCTTGAGGATGATGTTGGTGCGCGCGATGGCGATCTCGCCGACCCGGCTCTGCCGGAAACCGCCGCCGACCACGATGCGCTCGGTATCCGCCCACGCCTTGGTCTTCAGGAACCGGCCGGTCACATAGGCCAGCTCCTGCGCGAATTCCTCGATCGCGCCATGCACCAGGGCGGCGGCGGCGACATCGTCGCCCACCAGCGCTGCATCGAGGTCGCTCTTGGGAATTTCGTCGGTGGATTTCTTGCCCAGGGGATCGTCGCCGTTTTTCTTCAGCGGCTTGCGCAGCGCGTCGAGAATCTCGCGGAAGGCGCCCTTGCTGGCGCGGTCGCCGAGAAAGCCTTCGTCGTCCTTCAGTTCGATATTGAAGCTGTCGACTTCAACCGACGGCAGCCGGGGAGCCCCGTGGCGCGCAATGCCGGTGGTCGTTACGCTGTCTTCTGCCATGTTGCCCTAGCCCCTGCCGGATTTCGCTGGCAACAACGGGCGGGGAACCCATTGGTTTCATGGGAGGGGCGAGTAGCGAGTGGTCGAGTAGCGAAGGCGGTAAACCAAGCCTCCCTTCGCTATTCGCCACTCGCTATCGCCTTTTTGGCCGAAATCCTTCATTTTTGAGCGGTTTTTGGCCCTCTTTGCCTTGACTCATGGCATTCTGCGGCTATAAGTCCCGGCATCCGGCGCGGGATTTCTCGCGCCGCTTGTTTTTGCGCGATTTCTGTGGGGCTCGCCCTTGTTCTATGGGGCTCGCCCTTGGCCGCGCGAAAATCGTACCCATAACGACTGACCAAAAAGCCGACCCGGACGTGACCCTGTTGGGGAATGCGTACGAGGCCGGGATCGAACACGAAGGAATATAACGATGTTCGCAGTCATCAAAACCGGCGGCCGGCAGTACCGCGTCGTTCCGGATGATGTGCTCGAGATAGGCAAGATCGCCGGCGATGTCGGTACGATCGTGCAGCTTGGTGAAGTTCTGGTCGTCGGCGGTGACACGCCGGTGCTGGGCATGCCCACGGTTGCCGGCGCTACTGTTGCGGCCGAAGTGTTGCAGCACAAGCGCGGCCCGAAGGTGATCGCTTTCAAGAAGCGTCGCCGCAAGAATTCGCGCCGCAAGCGCGGCTATCGCGACGAGATCACGGTGCTTCGCGTCACCGAGATCCTGACCGATAACGCCAAGCCTTCGATCGGCCCGCGGCCGAAGAGGGAAAAGGTTGTGGCACCCGCCGCCGACGGCGACGAGGCACCGAAGACCGCCAGAAGAAGGCGCCTGCGAAGAAGGCTGCGGCGAAGCCCGCCGCAAAGAAGGCCCCGGCCAAGAAGGCCGCCGCGAAGGGCAAAAGCGACAAGAAGTGATAAGCCTCGATCAAGGATTGAGGCGTGACAAAAAGTGAAATGATTCCGTCAAGGAATTGATCTAAATATCTTAGCGAAGTCGGAGACGGGCTATGGCTCACAAAAAAGCAGGCGGTTCATCGCGAAACGGGCGTGATTCAGCGGGCAAGCGCCTCGGGATCAAGGCCTATGGCGGCGAGCGCGTGATTCCCGGCAACATTATCGCGCGTCAGCGCGGCACCACCTGGCATCCCGGCCTTAATGTCGGCATGGGCACCGACCATACTCTGTTCGCCAAGGTCGAGGGTCATGTCGAATTCCGTGCAAAAGGCAATGGTCGCACTTTCGTATCGGTTGTTCCGATGACGGAGGCTGCCGAATAGACGGTGGACAAAATCGAGTCCGCCGGGTCCTGTTGAACCGGCGGAGTCGAAATGGCTCCAAGGGGAGGCGGGAAACCGGCCTCCCCTTTTCATTTGCGCATTCTCGCATTCAGGAGCCCGACATGTTGCAGGACATCCCGACCTCGACGTTGCGTGAGGCGAGTAGCTGCGTCCTCGAGACCGAACGGCTGACATTGCGGCGGCCGACGCTCGCGGACGTGAAAGCGATTGCACATCTCGCCAACGATCGCCGCATTGCGGAAAACACCCGCCGCCTGCCGCACCCCTATCTGCAGGACCATGCGGTCGAGTTCGTGCGCGCAACCGCCGCCGCCGAGCGGCGAGACGGTGTTTCTGATCGAACAGAACTATTCGCCGATCGGCATGGTCGGCATCGACCGCAGCGCGCCGGACGCGCCGGAGCTCGGCTATTGGCTCGGCGTCGAGCATTGGGGCCAGGGCTTCGGCACTGAAGCTGCGCGCGCGGTGATCGACTTCTTCTTCGAGGAATTCGATGCCGAGCACCTGATATCGGGCGCCCGCGTCGCCAACCCGGCGTCGCGGAACATCCTGGAGAAATGCGGCTTCCAGTGGAGCGGCGTCGAGCTGCACCGCTTCGAGGCGATAGGCTGCTCGACCCCGGTCGACCGCTTCCGCCTGTCGCGCGGCGTCTGGTCGTCGCTGAAGAACTGGGGCGTTCGACGCGGAGAGAGCGGTAGTCTCACTCCTCGCAACAACAGATGTCGTCCCTGCGATCGCAGGGACCCATACGCCGCGGCTCCCATTGTTTGACGAGGTGGTCGCCATCGCGCTCCCTCGTGAGCGCAACGCGGTATGGGTCCCTTGCGTTCGCAGGGACGCCGAGAATTATCTACGCCGGCGGATTGACCACCGTTTCCTCGCGGCCGAGCTGCTGCTCGCGCAGGAAGATGTAGAAGCCCGCGCCGATGATGATGGCAGCACCGACGAGGGTCGACATCGACGGCACGTCGCCCCACACGACAAAGCCGAAGATCACCGCCCAGACGATCATCGAATATTGATAGGGCACCACGACGCTGGCCGGCGCCAGTTTCAGCGAACGGTTGATGCATAGCAGCGCCACCACCGAAGTCACTCCCGCGGCGGCGAACAAGCCCAGGCTGCCGAGCGTGGGCGTCACCCAGCCAATGGGCGACATCAGCGCGCCGAGCAAGAATGTGCCGCCGAACTGCGTCGTCGTCAGCACGATATCCGGCGTCGTCCGCAGCGAGCGCGTGATCAGCATCAGGAACGCAAACGACAGGCTGCCGCCGAGTGCGATCATCGCAGGCCAGCTTACGGTTTGCGTGGACGGACGCAGCGCGATCAGCACGCCGCAGAACCCGATCAGGATCGCGGTCCAGCGCCGCCACCCGACGCGCTCACCGAGCACGATGCCCGACAGCGCGGTCACGAAGATCGGCGAGGCCAGGTAATAGGTGATGACGTCGGCGAGCGGCAGGTAGACGGTGGCGAGAAAGAAGGCGGCGACTTCGAGCGTCGAGAGCAGGACGCGAAGCAGCTGCAGCCACGGCCGTTCGATGCGCTTGAATTCGGCGCGCTGTTTCCAGATCACCGGCAGACAGCACGAGCAATGCCGCGCAGGCGCGCAGCCACATCAATTGCCCGACCGAATAGGTCGCGACCATGAATTTTCCGAGCGCGTCGCCGAACGAGAACATGAAGATCGACAGCAGCATCAGTCCGATGCCGGCCAGCCGCGCGGAACGTTCGTCATAGCTGGAGATTTTGGCGAACAGGCTCATGACGTTTCCGGTTATTTCTCTTCGTCATGGCCGGGCTTGTCCCGGCCATCCACGTCTTTTGTGCCGCACGTTGTAAGGACGTGGATGCCCGGGACAAGCCCGGGCATGACGAATTGAACGAATTGCCGCAGCCAAATCGGCGAGATAGCGGTACGATTTGGAGCAATTGCAAGCATCGCAGGAACCGACATGACCGACTTCGACCCCGCCCGGCATCGCATGGTGAGCGAACAGCGCTGGTTCGAGGATTTCGTCCTCGGCGAACGTTTCGTGATCCCAAGCCGCACCCAGACCTCAGCAGTGTTTGCCGCGTTCCAGACCGCCAGCGGCGACACCCATCCAATCCACTACGACGTCGAATATTGCCGCGCCCGCGGCATGCCGGACCTGCTCGCCCATGGGTTCCAGACGCTGGTCCACACCGCGCCGGGCGCCGGGCTGTTTCCCTATGTCGTCGAGGAATCGCTGGTCGGCTTCCTCGAACAATCGAGCAAGTTCCTGAAACCGGTCTATGCCGGCGACACCCTCTATCCCGCGCTCGAGGTGACCGAACTGGTCCCCGGCCGCACCACCGGTGTCGTGACGCTGCGCTCGACCGTGTTCAACCAGCGCAAGGAGCTGGTGCTGGAAGGGATGCAGAAATTCCTGGTTCGAAGGCGCCCAGCTTAGATTCTCGTTTTGACGCGTTTTCGCTCGAAAACGCTATGGCTGCAAAACGCCCGAAAATTAAGGCTTTTCGCCAATGTTGCGGGCCTTGAGGGTTGCCGCACGGCCCCCCCTGCCCTAACTAGTACAAATCATGAAATTCCTTGACGAGGCAAAGGTCTATATCCGCTCCGGCGACGGCGGTAACGGCTGCGTGGCGTTCCGCCGCGAAAAATTCATCGAGTTCGGCGGGCCTTCCGGCGGCAATGGCGGCCGCGGCGGCGATGTCGTCATCGAGGTGGTCGACGGGCTGAACACGCTGATCGACTATCGCTATCAGCAGCACTTCAAGGCGCAGAAGGGCACCAATGGCATGGGCAAGGACCGCCATGGCGCCAATGGCAAATCGATCGTGCTGAAGGTGCCGGTCGGCACGCAGATATTCGACGAGGATCGCGAAACGCTGATCCACGACTTCACCGAGCTCGGCGAAAAATTCGTTCTCGCCGAAGGCGGCAATGGCGGCTTCGGCAATGCGCATTTCAAATCCTCCACCAACCGCGCGCCGCGCAACGCCAATCCCGGCCAGGAAGGCGAGGAGCGCTGGATCTGGCTGCGGCTGAAACTGATTGCGGACGCCGGCCTCGTCGGCCTGCCCAATGCCGGCAAGTCGACCTTCCTCTCCGTCGTCAGTGCGGCGAAACCGAAGATCGCGGACTATCCGTTCACGACGCTGCATCCGCAGCTCGGGGTGGTGAACGCGCAGGGCCGTGAATTCGTGCTCGCCGATATTCCCGGCCTGATCGAGGGCGCGCATGAAGGCGCCGGCCTCGGCGACCGGTTCCTCGGCCATGTCGAGCGCTGCCGCGTGCTGCTGCACCTGATCGACGCGACCTGCGAACATGCCGGCAAGGCCTACAAGACGGTGCGGACCGAGCTCGAGGCCTATGAGGGTCACCTCGCCGACAAGATCGAGATCGTCGCGCTGAACAAGATCGACGCGGTTGCGCCGGACGAATTGAAGAAGCAGCGCGACCGCCTGAAGCGCGCGGCGAAGAAGACGCCGCTGCTGCTCTCGGCTGCGACCGGCGAAGGCGTGCCGGAAGCGCTCAAGGCGCTGGTCGAGGTGATCGGCGAGGCCCCGGTTTCGCTGAAGGCCAAGGGCGGCGCGCAGCAAGCCGAGCCGTGGGCGCCGGCAACGCCGCAGGGCTGACGCAAACTTCGCCTTCCCGCGGCCGCGCCACTTCCAAATCCGGGAACTGGCGCGTATTGCTTCCCGATAATCCCGATCATTCGACCGCAGCCATGAAACGCCCCACGCTCAAAAATTTCCGTCGCATCGTCGTCAAGGTCGGCTCGTCGCTCCTGATCGACTCCAACGCGGGCGAGGTCCGCGCGGCGTGGCTGTCGGCGCTGGCCGCCGACATCGCCAAACTGCATGGCGAGGGCCGTGACGTCCTCGTGGTTTCATCGGGCTCGATCGCGCTCGGGCGCAGCCGGCTGAAATTGCCGCGCGGTCCGTTGAAGCTCGAGGAAAGCCAGGGCGCTGCCGCGGTGGGACAGATTGCGCTGGCGCGAATCTGGTCGGAAGTGCTTGGGGTCTCACGGCATCGGCGCCGGACAGATCCTGGTGACGCTGCAGGACACCGAGGAGCGCCGCCGCTATCTCAACGCCCGCTCGACCATCGCCAAATTGCTGGAATGGCGTGCGGTGCCCGTGATCAACGAGAACGATACGGTCGCCACCAACGAAATCCGCTATGGCGATAACGATCGCCTCGCCGCCCGCGTCGCCACGATGACGAGCGCCGACTTGCTGATCCTGCTGTCCGATATCGACGGTCTCTATGACGCGCCGCCCGGCGCCAATCCGAACGCACAACTGATTCCGATCGTGGAGTCCGTTACCTCTGAAATCGAGGCGATGGCGGGCGCGGCGGAATCCGAATTGTCGCGCGGCGGCATGTTTACCAAGATAGAGGCGGCGAAGATTGCGACCACATCAGGCACCCACATGCTGATCGCGTCGGGCAAGATCGAGCATCCGCTGCAGGCGATATCAGACGGCGGGCGCTGCACCTGGTTCCTGACGCCGGCCAACCCCGTCACCGCGCGCAAACGCTGGATCGCGGGCTCGCTGGAGCCCAAGGGCACGCTGACCATCGACGCCGGCGCGGTCGCCGCGCTGCGGGCCGGCAAGAGCCTGCTGCCGGCCGGCGTGATCAGGGTCGACGGTCAGTTCGCCCGCGGCGACGCCGTCGTGGTGCGCGGCCCCGACACCCACGAGATCGGCCGCGGCCTCGTCGCCTACGACGCCGAGGACGCCGAAAAGATCAAGGGCCGCTCCTCGCCGGACGTGATGGCGATCCTCGGCATCTCGGGCCGGGCGGAAATGATCCATCGGGACGATCTGGTGGTAGGTGGGCCGCGGCAGACCGATCCCGCTTGAGCGCTACGCAAGATCGCCAGTGTCGATGTCCTGACGGCCGTTCATCACACGTGCGACTTCGATGCCGTCAGATAGCGGGACGTAGAAGACGACATAACGCCCGACCGGGAAGCTGCGTAAGTCCTTTTGTAGTTCAGGGCGTTCGCGCCCGGCCAATGGATTTTCGACCAGCATTTGGAAGACTTCGCCAATGCGATTGATCTGCCGGTCAGCAGCCTGGATGTCGTCAGCAGCGATAAAATTCCAGATCGAATCCAGATCGAGGTCGGCTCGTGGGAGTTTGCGAAATCTATTCGGCACGTTTTCGCGCAGCCAGTCTTTGCCGTCCCTGCGCCTTTATGCTCTCGATCCACTCGGCGAGATCAACCTCTTCCGCCGGACCGCTGTCGAAGCCCTTCTGAATCTCGGCCCGCAGCGCCTCGAGCTTTGCCTTGCGCCGCTCCTCGCGCTCTTCGACCAGCCGCAGGCCTTCGCGCATGACCTCGCTGGCCGTGGAATAGCGGCCACTTTCGATCAAGCTTTCGATCATCCCCTCAAAATGTTTGCCGATGCTGTAGCTGGTTGCCATGGCGAGTTCCCTGATATCATAAAATGATATTTAATGATATCCATTCTCGGCGCAAGTCGGCCCGGCTGGATGCGATATTCGCCTGCGGCTCGGCCATTGGCCGAGCCTGGCCGCCCAGCCATGCCGGCTCCGGGCCTCGCAAAACGCGGATTTCCGTGGTAGGTCATGCCCTTAACCAATGAGCTGAGATCTGCGATGACCGCTCCGCTAAAAGCAATCGACGGCAACGCCGATTTGCCGGCCTTGATGACCGACCTCGCTGCCCGGGCGCGCGCCGCCGCGCGCGTGCTTTCGCTCGCCTCGCCCGAACAAAAGAACCGCGCGCTTGACGCCATCGCGCGCGCTATTCGCAGCCATGCGCCGGCCATTCTCGCCGCCAATGCCGAGGATGTCGCCGAGGTCCGCGCCGGCGGTGCGACGTCGGCCTTCGTCGATCGCCTGACGCTGACGCCTTCGCGCATCGAGGCGATGGCCGAGGGGGTCGCCACCGTGCGCGGGATCGCCGATCCGATCGGCACCGTCACCGAGAGCTGGCAGCGTCCCAATGGGATGACGATCGAACGCGTGCGCGTGCCGCTCGGGGTGATCGCCGTCATCTTCGAGAGCCGCCCCAATGTTGCGGCCGACGCCGGCGTGCTGTGCCTGAAGTCGGGCAACGCGGTGATCCTGCGCGGCGGCTCTGACAGTTTCCGCTCCTGCCGCGCGATCCATGACTGCCTGGTGCAGGGCCTGCGCGAGGCGGGCCTGCCGGAAGCTGCGATCACGCTGGTGCCGACGCGCGACCGCGCCGCCGTCGGCCTGCTGCTGACCGGATTGAACGGCGGCGTCGATGTGATCGTGCCGCGCGGCGGCAAGAGCCTCGTCGCACGCGTCGAGGCGGAAGCCCGCGTGCCGGTGTTCGCGCATCTCGAAGGCGTCAACCACGTCTATGTCGATCGGTCGGCCGATCTCGAAATGGCAAAGAAGATCGTGCTCAATGCCAAGATGCGCCGTCCCGGCGTGTGCGGTGCCGCCGAGACCCTGCTGGTCGATCGCGCTGCGGCGGCCACGAACCTGAAGCCGCTGGTCGAGATGCTGATCGATGCCGGCTGCGAGGTGCGCGGCGATGACGCCGTGCAGAAGATCGATGCGCGCGTGAAGCCGGCTACGGAAGAGGATTGGGACACCGAATATGAGGACGCCATCATCTCGGCGAAAATAGTCGACGGCCTCGACGAGGCGCTCGCCCACATTCGAAATCACGGCTCGCATCACACCGATGCGATCGTGACGGAAGACGATCGTGCGGCCGAGAAGTTCCTCAACGAGGTCGATTCCGCGATCGTGCTGCACAACGCCTCGACGCAATTCGCCGACGGCGGCGAGTTCGGCTTCGGCGCCGAGATCGGGATCGCCACTGGCAAATTCCACGCCCGCGGCCCTGTTGGTGCCGAGCAACTGACGAGCTTCAAATACCGCGTTCACGGCACCGGGCAGACGCGGCCGTGAACGCAACCCCGCGCGCGCGGTGACCCGGCTGATGCACTCGCAATCCGCCGCGCAGGCCATCCCCTTCCATACCAACGGCATGCGCGTCGGCCTGCTCGGTGGCTCGTTCAATCCGCCGCACGCGGCGCATCGCGCGATCAGCCTGTTTGCCCTCAAACGCCTGAAGCTCGATCGCGTCTGGTGGCTGCTGACCCCTGGAAATCCGCTGAAGGACACCGACCGGCTGCACGGCCTTTCCGAACGCATGAGCGCCGCGCGGGAAGTCGCCGGCGATCCGCGCATCGATATCAGCTGTCTCGAAGCTGTCATCGGCACCCGGTACACTGTGGATACGGTCATTCATCTGCGCCGCCGCGTTTCCGGCGTGCGCTTCGTCTGGATCATGGGCGCTGACAATCTCGCGCAGTTCCATCGCTGGAAGGACTGGCGGCGCATCGCCTCAGAGGTGCCGATCGCCGTGATCGACCGTCCCCCACAGAGTTTTCGCGCGCTTGCCGCGCCGGCCGCGCAGGCGCTGGCGCGCTACCGTGTGCCTGAGAATCAGGCGGCCCGGCTGGCCGATCAGCAGGCGCCCGCCTGGGTTTTCCTCACCGGCATGAAACTGAACCTGTCATCGACCGGCCTTCGGAACTCCGACGGCAGCTGGAAGGCAAAGAAGTGACAGTTTCGGTGCGAACCGGCAGGTGGATTAACTGGAATATTGAAACCATTAACCCCACATGCCTAATATAGTCAGTGGACGTCGGGATTCGGCGTTCGCGATACAGTGAAAGGAATGGTCCCTGGCCACATCTGTATTGTCCAAGTCTGTTTTACCCAAGGCCCCTAGCAAGGCTGCCGGCAGTAAGGCTCCTGGTAAGTCTGCCAAGACCCCGCGTAAAACATCGACGCAAGCTGCGGCCTTGAAGGCGCAACCCGACGCCGACAAGACGCTGAATATGATCCTCTCCCGTCTCGACGATATGAAGGCGGAAGAAACGGTCACCATCGACCTTCGCGGCAAATCGGCATTTTCCGACTACATGATCGTCACCACGGGCCGGGCCAACCGGCACGTCGGCGCGATCGCGGAAAACGTCACCAAAGCCCTGAAGGAAAACGGCATCAAGAGCATCCATGTCGAGGGCTTGCCCAATTGCGACTGGGTGCTGATCGATTCCGGCGATGTGGTCGTGCACGTATTCAGACCCGAGGTGCGCGAATTCTACAATCTGGAAAGGTTGTGGACGCAAAACCCGGCGGCCGCGGCGATCTGAGTCTTAAGCCGATGCGAATCGGCTGGAGCGCATGTAGGTTGCGTGCGCGCGCCAGAGCGCGCATGCGAAAAATGCACTCCAGAAACAGAAACGATGCGCCTCGTCGTGGTCTCAATCGGCCGGCTGAAGCAGGGCCCGGAGCGGGAACTGGCCGAACGCTATCGCGAGCGCTTCGACGACATCGGCCGCAAGCTCGGCTTTCGCGGCCTTGAGATTCATGAAATTTCGGAAAGCCGCGCCCGTGACGCCGCAACCCGGATATCGGAGGAAGCCGCGGCTATTTCGGCAGCGATACCGGAAAAATCCGTGTTGGTAGCGCTCGATGAGCGCGGCAAGAGCATCGATAGCGCGGGCTTCGCTCAGTATCTCGGCCGCTGGCGGGACGAAGGGATCGCCAGCACCATCTTCACAATCGGCGGCGCGGACGGACTTTCGCCCGATTTGCAGCGCAAGGCTAAACTACGCATTGCGTTCGGCTCGGCGACCTGGCCGCATCAAATGGTTCGCGTCATGCTCCTTGAACAGATTTACCGGGCCGCCACCATTCTGGCTGGCCATCCCTATCACCGCGCCTAGGCACGGTAACGTGAATACAGAGAACGGCTGAATAGACCGGATGCATTCAACGCGGGACATTCATTCGCAACCCGATACCGCTGGCAGCGGTGTGCGGCTGATCTCTGCCGTCTCGCTGCCGCGGATGCTGCTTGCCGCAAGTTTTGCGGCTGTCTCGCTTGCGCCGGCGACCGCGCAGCAGGCCGCGCCGACGCAGCAGGCGGCCGCCGCCTCTCCCGATATCATCAAGCAGCGCGAGCAGGAACTCGAGGCCGCGCGCGAGCAGCAGCGCAAGGCGGCCGAGCTGCAACAGAAGCTGAAGGCCGACATCGCCGCGATCGGGCAGGACCGCTCCAAGCTCAATCAGCAGCTGATCGAGATCGCCGCCCTGGTGCGCGGCGTGGAGATCCGGATCGGCGAGGCCGAGGGCCGGCTGCGCCCGCTCGACGTCCGCGAGCAGCAGATCAAGGCTTCGCTCGATTCACGCCGTTCCGAAATCGTCGAGGTGCTGGCGGCATTGCAGCGCGCCGGCAGGCGCACGCCGCCGGCGCTGCTGGTGCGGCCCGAGGACGCGCTGCAATCGCTGCGCACCGCCATGCTGCTCGGATCCGTCGTGCCCGAACTGCGCGGACGCGCGGAGAAACTCGCCGCCGATCTCGGCGAACTCGTGAGTGTGCGCAAGAGAATCGCCACCGAGCGCGACGTGCAGGCACATGACCGCGACAGGTTGAAGGACGATCAGGTCAGGCTCGCCGCGCTGGTGGAAGAACGGCAGCGCCAACAGAGCGCGTTCGAAAAGGACATGGAGGCGGAAGGCGCGCGCGCGATCAATCTCTCCAGGCAGGTCGACAGCCTGCAGGGCCTGATCGCGAAAATGGAGCAGGAGCTCAAGAGCGCCGCCAAGGCGGCCACAACGGCCAGCCTGCAGGGCGCGCCGGTTGCCCCCAACGGCAAGCCCAACCTGGGGGCGCTGAAGGATCCCGCCCGGCTCACCCCGGCTATCGCCTTTGCCTCCGCCAAGGGGGTATTTGCCTTACCGGTTAATGGCCGCAAGATTCGCGATTTTGGCGGTTCCGATGGCGCGGGTGGCGCAGAAAAAGGCATTTCTTTGACAACCCGGGCCGGCGCACAGGTCACAACCCCGTGTGACGGCTGGGTAGTTTACGCCGGACCCTTCCGGAGCTATGGACAACTCTTGATCCTCAATGCCGGGGGCGGGTATCATGTCCTGATCGCCGGGATGGAGCGCATTTCGGTAAACATCGGCCAGTTTGTACTTACGGGAGAGCCGGTCGCGACCATGGGGTCGACATCCCAGGTCGCATCCATTCTCGCGACGACCGCGAGCCAGCCGGTACTATATGTCGAGTTCCGTAAGGACGGCACTCCAATCGATTCAGGCCCATGGTGGGCCGCTAACGAAGGCGAAAAGGTTCGCGGATGATGCGCAAGACTTCTGTAATTCTTCTTAGCGCCGCCACCGGTGCGGCATTGACGCTCTTCGTCACGCAGCCTCGCTCCGTGCTGATGGGATCGAGTGCGCGTGCCGCGACCTCGGACACCTATCGCCAGCTCAATTTGTTCGGCGACGTGTTCGAGCGCGTGCGCAGCGACTATGTCGAGAAGCCCGACGACAGCAAGCTGGTCGAATCCGCGATCTCCGGCATGCTGGCCGGCCTCGATCCGCATTCCAGCTACATGGACGCAAAGAGTTTTCGCGACATGCAGGTGCAGACCCGCGGTGAATTCGGCGGGCTCGGCATCGAGGTCACGATGGAAGACGGGCTGATCAAGGTGGTCTCCCCGATCGACGACACCCCGGCCTCGAAGGCCGGCATCATGGCCAACGACATCATCACCAATCTCGACGACGAAGCCGTGCAGGGTCTCACCCTCAATCAGGCGGTCGAGAAGATGCGCGGACCGGTCAACACCAAGATCCGCCTCAAGATCATCCGCAAGGGCCAGGACAATCCGATCGACGTCACGCTGGTGCGCGACAACATCCGCGTCCGCTCGGTGCGCGCGCGCGTCGAGAGCGACGATATCGGTTACATCCGCATCACCACCTTCAACGAGCAGACCACCGAAGGCCTGAAGCGCGAGATCAACAATCTCTCGAACCAGATCGGCGACAAGCTGAAGGGCTACATCATCGATCTGCGCAACAACCCCGGCGGCTTGCTGGAGGAAGCGGTCACCGTTTCCGATACCTTCCTGGAGCGCGGCGAGATCGTCTCGACTCGCGGCCGCAATGCCGAGGAAACCCAGCGCCGCGCCGCCCATTCGGGCGACCTGACCAAGGGCAAACCGATTATCGTGCTGGTCAATGGCGGCTCGGCTTCGGCGTCCGAAATCGTCGCCGGCGCGCTGCAGGACCACAAGCGCGCCACGCTGGTCGGCACGCGCTCGTTCGGCAAGGGTTCGGTGCAGACCATCATCCCGCTCGGCAGCGGCAATGGCGCACTTCGCCTCACCACCGCGCGCTACTATACGCCGTCGGGCAAGTCGATCCAGGCCAAGGGTATCGTGCCCGACATCGAGGTGCTGCAGGAGGTGCCTGACGAACTGAAGTCGCGCACCGACACCAAGGGCGAGGCCTCGCTGCGCGGCCACCTGAAGTCGGATGGCGACGAGAAGACCGGCTCGCAATCCTACGTGCCGCCGGACGCCAAGGACGACAAGGCGCTGAAGACGGCCGCCGACCTGCTGCATGGCATCAAGTCCACCGCGACCGCGCCGGCAACCGGCGACAAGGCGGCGATCGACAAGCCGGCCAACAAGGCGGCGAACTGATCCTGATGCTTTAGAGGTATCGAGAAAAGGGCGGCCCTCGGGCCGCCCTTTTTGTTGCCCGTTCCTATCCTCCCCGGCAGCACCGGCACGGACCGCTTTTGCCCGCGGTGCAGGCGCTCGAATCCGGCCCATCGTGCTATCGTCAGCAGGTTGATTCGGGGAGGTTCATGACGGAAACGGCCGACGAACTGAGCGCGCCGCTCGGACAGAAAACGGAGCGCAGGAAGCGCCGGTTTCGGCTGCCGTTCACCGCGATGCAGGCGCTGGCCGTGCTGCTCGGCCTGTTCCTGGTCGCCTTCCTGACCGTCGCGCTTTTCACCGACAATCCGCTGGGCGGCGAACCCGTCGCGCAGGTCGCCCTAGGCAAGCCGACAGCGGACGAAAAGCAGTCGGCCTCCAGCAAGCCCGACCCGGCGACGAAGTCCGCGGCCCGGCAGGCTCCAAACGGCGACAACAAGACGGTCACCATCATCGACGGCTCCAGCGGCAAGCGCCAGGACGTCCTGATCGGCACGGATGCAGCCGACAAGGGCGGCGCGGAGGCTGCGCCCACGATGGCGATGGCCGGCATCGATGCGCGGCTGTTGGAAAAGTCCCGTTACGGCATGATCCCGGTCGTTGCCGATGGACTGAAGCCATTTACGGTCTATGCGGCTGACGCCGACCGCACCAAGGCCGCCAAGATGCCCGTGGTCGCCATCGTCATCGGCGGCCTCGGCGTAGGCGCCGCCAAGACAACCGATGCCATCATGAAGCTGCCGGCGGCGGTAACGCTGGCGTTCACGCCCTACGGCGCGGACCCGGCCAAGCTGACCGAGCGGGCCCGGGCGCAGCGTCACGAGATCCTGCTGCAGATCCCGATGGAGCCGTTCGACTATCCCGACAACGACCCCGGCCCGCAGACCCTGCTCACGTCGCTGACGGCCGAGCAGAACATCGACCGCCTGTACTGGCATCTCAGCCGGTTCCAGGGCTATGCGGGAATCGCCAATTTCATGGGCGCGCGCTTCACCGCCACCGAGACCGTGATGCAGCCGATCATCCGCGAGGCGGCCAAGCGCGGCCTCGCCTACCTCGACGACGGCTCCACGCCGCGCAGCGCCGCCCCGTCCCTGTCGGCGGCCCAGGCGATGCCGTTCGCCAAGGCCGATTTCACCATCGACGCGGTGCCGACCTCGGCGGAGATCGACCGCACGCTGGTCAAGCTGGAGACGCTCGCCAAGGAACGGGGGCTCGCCGTCGGCGTCGCCTCGGCCCTGCCGATTTCGATCGAGCGGATTGCCGCATGGACCAAAACGCTCGACAGCCGTGGCATCATGCTTGTGCCATTGACAACCGCGATGCTGAAATCAAAATCAGGCTAGAGACCTGATGGTGCCAATCCGGACTTCCGGACCACGCCCGCCCGATCGATTGTGGCCGAAGGAGCCCTGACGGAATGGCGCGCTACGAAGACCTGCCTTACCGGACCTGCGTCGGCATGATGCTGATCAACGCAGCGGGGCTGGTCTTCATCGGCCGCCGCGCCGGCGGCATCGAGCATGTCGACGAGACCCACGTCTGGCAGATGCCGCAAGGCGGCGTCGACCCCGGTGAAGATACCTGGGAAGCCGCCAAGCGCGAGCTTTACGAAGAGACCAGCGTCCGCTCGGTGGAGAAGCTCGGCGAAGTCCCGGACTGGCTGATCTATGACATTCCGCGCACCGTGGCCGGCCGCACCTGGAAGGGCCGTTATCGCGGGCAGCGGCAGAAATGGTTCGCCGTGCGCTTCACCGGCAAGGACGCCGAAATCAACGTCGCGAGCCCCGGCGGCGGCCACAAGGCCGAATTCATTAGCTGGCGCTGGGAGCCGATGAAGAATCTTCCGAACCTGATCGTTCCATTCAAGCGGCCGGTCTATGAGCGCGTGGTGAAGGAATTCTCCAGCCTCGCGGGCGCTTAGCATGGCTGCGCTCGACAACCCATATAGCGACCCGTCATTCCGGGGCGGCGCGAAGCATCGAACCTCAGGTGCGCAATTGCGCACCGGGGAATCTCGAGATTCCCCGATGCGCATTGCGCATCTGAGGTTCGCGCTGGCGCGCGCCCCGGAATGACGGCTGACATGTCAGACAAGCCCTACCGACCCAATGTCGGGATCGCCCTGTTCAACACCTCGGGTCAGGTGCTGATCGGCCGACGCTTCCGCGACGACGGGCCGGAAATCATTCTCCCTGGCCTCGAATGGCAGATGCCGCAAGGCGGCATCGACGCCAACGAGAATCCGCGCGATGCCGTCATGCGCGAACTCTGGGAAGAGACAGGAGCGGTCAGCGCCGAGCATCTCGGCGAGACCGATTGGATCACCTACGAGTTCCCGCCCTACGATGGTCCGCCCGATCATCGCCTCGCGAAATTTCGCGGCCAGCGGCAGAAATGGTTCGCGCTGCGCTTCACTGGCCGCGACGAAGAGATCGACCCGCTGACGCCGCGCAACGGACAGCCGGCCGAATTCGATTCCTGGCGCTGGGAACGGCTAGACCGGGTCGCCGATCTCGTGGTGCCGTTCCGGCGCGAAGTGTACCGGTCCGTGGCACGGCAGTTTGCGGAATTCGCGCGCTAGGTCGTGCGGCCTCTCAAGGGGGGCGCCGACGGCTGCCCGACAACGGGTCCCTCCATATTTTTGCCCGGCCGAGTTCCAGAAGGCACCCGATACCGTCAGCCGTTGGCGTCGGCGAACCTTTTGCATCGATCGCAGACAGAATAACGAGATCCACTTTGAAATAATCCGCACTTCGCGATGTTTTGCCTCACATGATGGAAGTGATCGTAACCAAGCGCCGCCGCAGTTGGGAGTGGCGGGTGCATGACCAGAATGGCACGCCGATCATGAGCGGGCGCGAACGAACCCGTCCGGCTGCCCGCTATCAGGGCTACCGGAACTTGTTCATGCTGTTGGCTATCGGGCGAAGGTCCGCTGGCCTCCGGCCTTCCGCGGGTTCCCCAGCACCGGATGGATCGAATCCAGGCGCCGGCAAGTCGCGGTCTAATTCGGTCCGACCGAAAACGGACCAATCGCAATAACCTGGCAATTACTGTCGCGCTTGGCGCAATCGGCAAGCGCGCCGCTGACCGCGGCCTCTTCGGTGGCCGCCTTCAATCCCAGTCCGGGCCGGCCGGCCGTTCCAACCGCGACGGCGTTCCAGCCGCTCTGCGCATCCGCGATCCGGCGCGCGACGTCCTCGCGGGCATCGGCCGATATCATCGTGTTGCCGGCCGCCTTGAAGAAACCGGTTACCCTCAGCGTGGCCGGGATCGGAACCACGAAATTATCATTGAGCGCAACGATCATGCAGGGGACACCGGCAATCCCTCCGCACGACTCGAGCGCACGCCGTACCGTCTCTTCAACCGTTTCCAGGGCGATGGGAAAGAAGAACGTGCCGCCGGGGCCGAGCGCGAGCGCCTTGTTCTTGCGCGCCGGCGCATAGACCGTATCGAGCCGCGCCCTGCCGGCATCGCGCGCGAGCGGGACGTTCTTCGCGAGGAAGGGTTGCTCGGTCGCAGGGTCATGCCTGATCCAGGGCAGCGGTGGCAGCGGCGGCTTGCCGTGGGCGTACACCACGGTATCGCCGACCGCATACAGTTCGCATTTTCGCGGCGACTGGGCGGTGTCTGCACGCTTCTGGCATTGCTCCACCGCGGCAGACTTGGCGGCCTCCTCGCTCGGCTGCCCGGTGACGTAGGCGCTGAAGCCGCCGACATTGAGCGAGAACGCCTTGAAGTCGGCCGCCGGCGCATAGTCCGTGGCCAGCGTGGCGCGCGGCTTGTCGCCAATGAAGGGAACGTTCGCCGCGGCAAACTTTTCGGCCGAAACCATCATCGGCGGCGAAGGTGCCGGCGTCGATGCCGCAGTCTTGGCGGCAGGCGCCGGTGTTGGTGCTGCCGTTGCCGCGAGCGGTGGAGGCGGAGAAGATACCGAGGCGGCTGATGACGCCGATGGCGGGCTCGCGCTATTGCCTGCGGCGGTGACATTGACGGCGGACGTCTCCAGCCTGGCGAAGTAGAGAAAGCCGCCGACGCCGATCGCTGCCAGGCTGACTACCGTGACCGCGACCGGCCACATCCAGTTCGATTGTGACGAACCTTGCGCCTTCACCGGCTTTTTGAATTGCGGCGTCGCATAGGTCCCGTCCTCGCGCCGCATCGCCACCATATAGGCGTGCACCGGCGTGGGGATGTTCTTCACTTCCTGCGCCCCCATATCGGCGAACTGGACCGACAGCTTGTTGGCGACCTGTTCGTGCACCGCGCGCGAGATGCAGATGCCGCCGACCTCGGCAAGCCCCTCCAGCCGCGCTGCGATGTTGACGCCGTCACCCAAGAGGTCGCCGTCCCGCTCGACCACGTCGCCGATCGTGATGCCGATGCGAAACGCCATCTGCCGGCTGGGCGGATACGCCATGTTGCGGGTACGCAGGCTTTCCTGGATGTCGATGGCACAGCGCACGGCTTCGACCGCGCTCGGAAACTCGGCGAGCACGGCGTCGCCTGCGGTATTGAAAATGCGGCCGCCGCCCCTGGCGATGAAGTCGTCGGTCACCTGGCGGTAGGACGCCAGGCGGCGCAGCGTCTCCTCTTCGTCCTCGGCAACCAGTCGGCTGTAGCCGGCAATATCGGCCGCAAAAATCGCCGCGATCTTGCGTTTCATCGAAAGCAGCCCCGAACCACGATCTGGTGCGGCAGAATGCCGCCAGAAGGTCCCCGGCGCAACCATAGCGGTTCCGAGCGGTCCGCGGGGAACGCCATCGCTGGCGAAAATACTCCCGCAAAAAGCTCAGCGCCCGTCACGGGGTGACGAGCGCTGGCGTTATCAGGGCCTTCATGAAGCCCCGGAGCGTTGCCCCGGGGCTCAGTGCATGGCCGTTGTGCTGATTTCCTGCTGGATGCTCTTGAAGTGATCGAGCCGCGCGATGGCGCGATCGAGTTCGACGCCTTCATTATCGGCCAGTTTCGCTTCCATCTCGGCAATCGAGTTCGGCGAATTGCGCCCGGTCGAGATCAACGATGGAGGTGGCGACGTTGGCAAGCACGGTCAGGCCCTTTTCCGACATTTCGGCCACGCCGCCGAGCACGATGACCTTCTCCTGCGTCCCACCGGTGAAGATGGTCAGGATGCCGGGGCGTATCGCAGCCACGACCGGCGCATGACCCGCCAGCACGCCGAAATCGCCTTCCACGCCGGGAATGTCAACCTGATCGACCTCGCCGGAGAAGGCGAGCTTTTCGGGAGATACGAGATCGAATTGGAAGGTGGCCATGGGGGAGCCTGTGATCCAGATTGGTTTCGGATGTTAAGAGGCAAATAGCAAATGGCGAGTAGCGAATGCTCTCGTCAATCTTCCCTATTCGCCACTCCCTATTCGCTATTCGCCTGCTTACGCCGCTTCGGCCGCGAGCTTCTTGCTCTTCTCAACGGCTTCTTCGATCGTGCCTACCATATAGAAGGCAGATTCCGGCAGGTGATCGTACTTGCCTTCGCAGATCGCACGGAAACCCTTGATGGTGTCGGCGAGATCGACGAACTTGCCGGGCGAGCCAGTGAAGATTTCGGCGACGTGGAACGGCTGCGACAGGAAGCGCTCGATCTTGCGGGCGCGCGCCACCGCGATCTTGTCCTCTTCCGACAGTTCGTCCATGCCGAGAATGGCGATGATGTCCTGCAGCGACTTGTACTTCTGCAGCACCTGCTGAACCATGCGCGCGGTGTTGTAGTGATCCTCGCCGACGACCAGCGGGGAGAGCATGCGCGAGGTCGAGTCGAGCGGGTCGACCGCCGGATAGATGCCCTTTTCCGAGATCGCGCGGCTCAGCACCGTGGTCGCGTCCAGATGGGCGAACGAGGTTGCGGGCGCCGGATCGGTCAAGTCGTCGGCCGGCACGTAGATCGCCTGCACCGAGGTGATCGAACCCTTGTGCGTCGTGGTGATGCGCTCCTGCAGCGCGCCCATGTCGGTGGCGAGCGTCGGCTGATAACCCACCGCCGAAGGAATACGGCCCAACAGCGCCGACACTTCGGAGCCGGCCTGGGTGAAGCGGAAGATGTTGTCGACGAAGAACAGCACGTCCTGGCCCTGGTCGCGGAAGTGCTCAGCGACCGTCAGACCGGTGAGGCCGACGCGGGCGCGGGCGCCCGGCGGTTCGTTCATCTGGCCGAACACCAGCGCGCATTTCGATTTGACGTTCGGATCGGGATGGTGCGGGTCGGCGTTGACCTTGGATTCGATGAACTCGTGATAGAGGTCGTTGCCTTCGCGGGTACGCTCGCCGACGCCGGCGAACACCGAGTAACCACCATGGGCCTTGGCGACGTTGTTGATCAGTTCCTGAATCAGCACGGTCTTGCCGACGCCGGCGCCGCCGAACAGGCCGATCTTGCCGCCCTTGGCGTAAGGCGCCAGCAGGTCGACGACCTTGATGCCGGTGACGAGAATTTCAGCTTCGGTGGACTGGTCGGTATAGGTCGGCGCTTCCTGATGGATCGCGCGCAGGCCTTCCGAAACCACCGGACCGGCCTCGTCGATCGGCTCGCCGATGACGTTGATGATGCGGCCGAGCGTCCCGGCGCCGACCGGCACCATGATCGGGCTGCCTGTGTCGGTGACTTCCTGACCGCGGACCAAACCCTCGGTGGTGTCCATCGCGATGGTACGCACCGTGGATTCGCCGAGATGCTGCGCCACTTCGAGCACCAGGCGGTTGCCGCCGTTCTTGGTCTCGATCGCGTTCAGAATGGCGGGCAGATGTCCTTCGAACTGCACGTCGACGACGGCGCCGATGACCTGCGTGATGCGTCCGGTCTGGTTGGCGGGTGTGGCCATAAACTCTCTCCTTCGAATTCTAAATCTCTAGACAACCGTCAGTTTGATCGTGCCCGTCGCCGCTACATCGCCTCGGCGCCGGAGATGATTTCAATCAGCTCCTTGGTGATCATGGCCTGACGGGTTCGGTTGTAAATCAGGGTCTGCTTGCGGATCATGTCGCCGGCGTTGCGGGTGGCGTTATCCATCGCGCTCATCTGCGCGCCGTAGAACGAGGCGTTGTTTTCGAGCAGCGCACGGAAGATCTGTACCGCGAGGTTGCGCGGCAGCAGGCGCGTCAGGATCTCGTCTTCTTCCGGCTCGTATTCGTAAGACGTAGCCGGGCCGGCGTTCGCGGCCGGCTCTTCCACCACCAGTGGAATGATCTGCTGGGCGGTCGGGATCTGCGAGATCACGGACTTGAAGCGCGAATAGAACAGCGTGCAGACGTCGAACGCGCCGGCATCGAAAAGGGCCAGAACCTTATTGGCGACGTCTTCGGCATTGACGAAGCCGAGCTGGCGAACGGAGCGCAGGTCGACGTGCTCGATGATCTGCTTCTCGAAGTTGCGGCGGAGTTGCTCGTAGCCCTTGCGGCCGACGCAGAAAATCTTGATCTCTTTGCCCTGGCCGATCAGCGACTGCGCGCGCTCGCGGGCCAGGCGCACGATCGACGAATTGAAGGCCCCGGAAAGTCCGCGCTCGCCGGTGCACACCAGCAACAGATGCACCTGATCCCTGCCGGTGCCGGCCAGCAGCGCCGGGGCGCCGGGCGAGCCCGCAGCAGCGGATGCGATATTGGAAATCACCGCGTCCATCTTTTCGGCGTAAGGCCGCGCCGCTTCGGCGGCGGTCTGCGCACGGCGCAGCTTGGAGGCCGCGACCATCTGCATCGCCTTGGTGATCTTCTGCGTCGCCTTGGTCGAGGCGATGCGGACCCGCATGTCTTTCAGTGAAGCCATTCTTAGTTCACCCCGGCGATCAGGCCCTCAAAGACCCGACCGCAACCCACTCTTTTGGTCGGGCCCGGCCAAAGCCGGGCCGCAACCGCAAATCATCAAGCAAACGTCTTGGCGTGACTTTCGACAACGCTCTTCAGCTTGCCGGCGAGATCGTCGGAGAGATCGCGGCTGTCACGGATGCCGTTGAGGATCTCGACGTTCTTGCCGCGCAGCAGCGACAACAGGCCGTCTTCGAAGGCCCGCACCTTGCTGAGCGGAAGCGCGTCGAGATAGCCGTTGGTGCCGGCCCAGATCACGCACACCTGCTCTTCCATCTTCAGCGGCGAGAATTGCGGCTGCTTCAGGAGTTCGGTCAGGCGCGAGCCGCGGTTCAACAGGCGCTGGGTCGAGGCGTCGAGGTCGGAACCGAACTGCGCGAACGCCGCCATTTCGCGGTACTGCGCCAGCTCACCCTTGATCTTGCCGGCGACCTTCTTCATCGCCTTGGTCTGCGCCGACGATCCGACGCGCGACACCGACAGACCGACGTTGACCGCCGGGCGGATGCCCTGGAAGAACAGGTCGGTTTCCAGGAAGATCTGACCGTCGGTAATCGAAATCACGTTGGTCGGGATGTAGGCCGACACGTCGTTGGCCTGGGTTTCGATGATAGGCAGCGCGGTCAGCGAACCCGAGCCCTGATCCTTGTTGAGCTTCGCGGCGCGCTCGAGCAGGCGCGAATGCAGATAGAACACGTCGCCGGGATAGGCTTCGCGGCCCGGCGGGCGGCGCAGCAGCAGCGACATCTGACGGTAGGCGACGGCCTGTTTGGACAGATCGTCATAGATGATGACGGCGTGCATGCCGTTGTCGCGGAAATACTCGCCCATGGTGCAGCCGGTGAACGGCGCGATGTACTGCATCGGCGCCGGATCGGACGCGGTGGCGGCGACGATGATCGAATATTCCAGCGCGCCCTGCTCTTCCAGCACCTTGACGAACTGGGCAACAGTCGAACGCTTCTGGCCGATCGCGACGTAGACGCAATACAGCTTGATGTTCTCGTCCGGCTGCGCGTTGAGCGGCTTCTGGTTCAGGATGGTGTCGAGTGCGATCGCGGTCTTGCCGGTCTGGCGGTCGCCGATGATCAGTTCGCGCTGGCCGCGGCCGACCGGGATCAGCGCATCGATCGCCTTGAGGCCGGTCGCCATCGGCTCGTTCACCGACTTGCGCGGAATGATGCCGGGCGCCTTGACGTCGACGCGCTTGCGCTCGGTCGACTGGATCGGACCCTTGCCGTCAATGGGATTGCCGAGCGCGTCGACCACGCGACCGAGCAGGCCCTTGCCGACCGGCGTGTCGACGATGGCGCGGGTGCGCTTGACGGTCTGGCCTTCCTTGATCTCGCGGTCGGCGCCGAAGATCACGATACCGACGTTGTCGGTTTCGAGGTTCAGCGCCATGCCGCGGGTGCCGTTCTCGAACTCGACCATTTCACCGGCCTGGACGTTGTCGAGGCCGTAGACGCGGGCGATGCCGTCACCGACGGACAACACCTGTCCGACTTCGGTAACCTCAGCCTCCTGGCCGAAATTCTTGATCTGGTCCTTCAGGATCGCGGAAATTTCCGCGGCGCGGATGTCCATCAGCCTGCCTCTTTCATCGCGTGCTTGATCGAATTGAGTTTGGTGCGAAGCGAACTATCCACCATGCGGCTGCCGAGCTTGACCACCAGGCCGCCGATAATGGAGGGATCGACTTTCACGTTCAGCGCGACGTCCTTGCCCGTCACCGATTTCAGTGCGGTCTTCAGCGCGTCGAGATTCTTTTCATTGAGCTGTTCGGCGACGGTGACGTCGGCGGTCGCCTCGCCCTTGTATTTCGCCACCAGCGCACGGAAGGCGCGGATCACATCTGTCACGGCAAACAGCCGGCGATTGGCGGTGAGGACTTTGAGGAATTTGGCGGAGGTGCCGGTGATTTCGGCCTTCTCAAGCACCGCGTTGAGCGCTTTCGCCTGCATGTCAGACGAGAAAACCGGGCTGCGGACCAGACGCTTCAGATCGGCGCTCTCTGTCAGCATGGCCTCGAACTTGTCGAGGTCTGCCTTGACGGCGTCGACGGATTTCTCGTCGCGCGCCAATTCGAACAAGGCCGTAGCATAACGGCCTGACACTCCCGAAACGGACGGATCTTCAGCAGCCACAGAGACGCTCTTTTCAGCTGTCAAACTCGCAAGGGAAAAACCGTCGCCACGGGTAGCGGCGCCTAGCGATCCAAGCCCTTGGAATTCAAGCGGGACTTCGATTTTCGACCGGCACACGAGGTGTCGGGATCGTTAAAATCGCGGCTTTGCTAACATAGCAGGCGCGCAGGTGCAACATGACGGCGCCCGCGGGCGATGCCTTGTCGCACGAGAATCTTCAGCGCGCGTCAGCCGCCATTGTCGACGGTGATTCGGCCACCCCGAATCGCGGCGACGGACATCGCCGGCAACACCTCGTTTTCGCGAGCCGCATTCGTTCCGCCCGTATTTGCATGGGGGGCATGAGCGGAGCCAACCGGGCTGGCGCTCTTCTTTTCAACATTACTTGGACACAACTTCTCGCTTCGGACGATGACTTTGGTCATCAGTAAACTGAAGTATTGAAGTGGTTAAAAATCTGTTAACCCTAAGGATTACGGAATATCTCCTGATTAGTTGATTTGAGTAACAAGATATGTCAGCCGGAGATAATTCGGATTTACTGCCCAATTCATGCCTTATTGCCCCACCAAACGGCGACCATCGAAACTGGAACGGGGGTTCCACTTGTCGCATATGTGGCAATACTGTCTGAGGGACTAGTGAATGTTGAATAACAACAATGCAGTACCGGGTCGTGCAATCCGGTCACGTACGGCGTTTGCCTTGATCGCCGCAACTCTCCTGGTCGGTGGCAGCGTCACCGAGGCTTCGGCCAAATCCAGGCACCATCGCCACCACGCCAAGCACTCGCATCAGGCCAACAGCAACTGGCTCGACGCCAATGCCTCGGTCGGATCCGGTCGCGGCTTCGCGGGAAAGGCCTCTTTCTACGGCAATGAATCCGGCAGCAAGACCGCTTCCGGACAGCGCTTCAACCAGAACGCCATGACCGCAGCCCACCGCTCGCTGCCGTTCGGCACCAAGCTCCGGGTGACCCATCGCGGCCAGAGCGTCGTGGTCACGATCAATGACCGTGGCCCCTTCATCAGGGGACGCGTGCTCGACCTCTCCAAGGGTGCCGCCCGTGCCATCGGACTGACCGGCGCCGGCGTCGGCCACGTCACCGCCGAGGTCGTTTCCTAACCGCGCATTGCAAAACGGCTGCGGATCTGTTCGCGGCCCGAAAAAGGCCTGCCGTCGCAAATGACGGCAGGCCTTTTTTGTTTTCTCTCCGTCATTCCGGGATGGTCCGAAGGACCAGACCCGGAATCTCGAGATTCCGGGTTCGATGCTTCGCATCGCCCCGGAATGACAACTCTCACAAAAAACTCTGCGGATCGACGTCGACCTCGAGCTTGAGATTGCCCTTGGTCTTTGGCCCTGCCGCCAGCCATTCGCGCAGATATTGCGACAGGTCGACATTGCGCAGCGACTTCACCAGCAGGCGGAAACGGTAGCGGCCCTTGATGACCGCGAGCGGCGCCTCGGCAGGGCCGAGCACCTGGATGCGCTCGTCGATCGGCGCGATGGCGGCGAGCCTGCGCGCAAAACCTTCGGCGGTCGGCCGGTCGCCTGCGGAGATGATCAGGCTGGCGAGCCGGCCGAACGGCGGATAGCCCGATCGTTCGCGCGCCTCGATTTCGCTGGCATAGAATGCCTCGCGGTCGCTTGCGACCAGCGCCTTCATCACGGGATGTTCGGGCTGATGGGTCTGCAGATAGCCGACGCCGCGGCCCTGCTCGCGCCCGGCACGGCCGATCACCTGGTTGAGCAGTTGAAACGTCCGCTCGGCCGCGCGCGGATCGCCATTGCCGAGGCCCAAATCGGCATCGACGACGCCGACCAGATTGAGCCGGGGGAAATTATGTCCCTTCGCCACCAGCTGCGTGCCGACGATGATGTCGACGCGGCCTTCCGCGATTTCGTTCAGCTCGCTGCGCATGGTCTCGATCGAGGTGATCAGGTCGCTCGACAGCACCATCGTGCGCGCCTGCGGGAACAGCGAAGCGGCCTCTTCCTGCAGGCGCTCGACGCCCGGACCGACCGCAACCAGCGATTCCTCGGCCTGACAATGCGGACAGATGTTCGGCCGCGGCATCGAGAAGCCGCAATGGTGACAGACCAGGCGCTGGCGAAACCGATGATCGACCAGCCAGGCGTCGCAGATGGTGCAGGCGAAGCGATGCCCGCAGGCCCGGCATAATGTCAGCGGCGCGTAGCCGCGGCGGTTGAGAAACAGCAGCGCCTGCTCGCGCTTCTCGATCGCGAATTGAATCTGCTCGGCCAGTGGCGGCGAAATGAAACGGCCGCGCGGCGGCGGTGCGCGGCGCAGGTCGATGGCCTCGATATGCGGCATGTGCTGGCCGCCGAAGCGCGACGGCAGCGCGACGCGCTGATAGCGCCCCTTGCGCGCATTGACCTCGCTCTCGACCGACGGCGTCGCGGACGCCAGCACGATCGGGATCTTGGCGATATGCGCGCGCACCACCGCCATGTCGCGGGCGTGATAATGCGCGCCTTCGTCCTGCTTGTAGGCCTGATCATGCTCTTCATCGACGATGATCAGGCCCAAATCGGCATAGGGCAAAAAAAGCGCCGAGCGCGCACCGACCACGACCGGCGCCTCGCCGGCCGCGATCGCAGCCCAATTGCGTTGCCGCGTGCGCGGCGTCAGTTCGGAATGCCATTCCAGCGGCCGGACGCCGAAACGCTCGGCGAAGCGATCGAGGAACTGTCCCGTCAGCGCGATCTCGGGCATCAGGATCAGCGTCTGCTTGCCGCGCCGGATGATTTCCGCAATCGCCTCGAAATAGACTTCGGTCTTGCCCGAACCGGTGACGCCGTCGAGCAGCGCAACATGGAAACTGCCATTGGCGGCGAGCGCGCGCATCGCGTCCACGGCCGTGCGCTGCTGCGGCGAAAAATCCGGCTGGGCAAACTGCGGATCGGGCGCCGGAGGTGCCAGCGGCGGCGGCATCGCCTCGACGGCAAGCGTCCCCTCATCGACCAGGCCGTCGATCACGCCGGCGCTGACGCCGGCCTCCCGCGCCGCCTCGGATTTTCCGTGCAGCAGGCCGTCCGACAGCACCCCGATCAGCCGCCGCCGCGCCGGCGTCAAACGCCGCGGCGGTTCGCCGACCAGCCGCACCCCCAGCCGCATCCGTTCGGGCCCGAGATTTTCGCCCATCCGCAAGGACATCCGCAGCACCATGCCGCGCGCGGATAACGTGTAGTTGGAAACCCAATCGACGAGGCTGCGCAGTTCCTCCCTCAGCGGCGGCACGTCGAGCTTTTCGCCGACATCCTTCAGGCGATTGTGCAGGCGCGGATCCGGATTGGCGTTTTCCGCCCACACCACCGCCACCACCTCGCGCGGACCGAGCGGCACGCAGACGACGTCGCCGGGCTTCAGCTCCATGCCGCGCGGCACGCGGTAGGAATAGGCCTGATTGAGCGCAACCGGCACCAGCACGTCGACGACGCGCGTCGAGGATGCCGATGAGGTGCTGGTGCGGGTGGCGTGGTCCATCGGGGAATCGGGCTTTGAGTTGCGAAGAAGGCTAGCGCCGCACGGCCAAGTTAGCGAACGGTAAACGAAAGAGGTGCGATATAATGGCTGGAATCACCGCCTCCAAGACCGAGTATAAAGACAGAGCACAAGGCAGGGCCGATGGCCAAGGCAGTTCCCGCAGTTGCACCGGTCGAACTCGATTGCGCCGATGAAGGCCTCGCGCTGGAGATGGCGCGCTGGCTGACGCATCTGCGCGCCGAACGGCGGCTGTCGCCGAAAACACTCGAAGCCTATGCCCGCGACCTCCGCCAATGCCTCACCTTCCTCAGCCAGCATTGGGGCAGTCGCGTCACGCTGAAGGGCTTTGCGGCGCTGGAGGCCACCGACATCAGGGCCTTCATGGCGATGCGCCGCGCCGACGAGATCGGTAGCCGCTCGCTGATGCGGGCGCTGGCGGGTTTGCGTTCATTCGGACGTTTTCTGGAGCGGGAAGGCAAAGGCAGGGTCGGCGCGTTGTCGGCGATCCGCGCGCCCAAGATCGGCAAGAGCCTGCCGAAGCCGATCCATATCGCGGCCGCCAAGCGCTTTGCCGATGCCGACGAGCGCGCCGGCGAGGACCGCGATCCCTGGATCCTGGCGCGCGACGCTGCCGTGATGGCGCTGCTGTACGGTTCGGGCTTGCGCATCTCCGAGGCGCTCGGCCTGAAGCATCGCGACGTACCCAAACCGGGCGAAGGCGACGTTCTCATCGTGACCGGCAAGGGCAACAAGACGCGCATGGTGCCGGTGCTGCAAAACGTGCTGGCGCTGATCGCCGATTACACCGCGATGTGCCCGCATCCATTGCCGCCGGCCGGCCCCATTTTTGTCGGCGCGCGCGGCGGGCCATTATCGCCGCGGATCATCCAGCTCACCATGGAGCGGCTGCGCGGCGCGCTCGGCCTGCCCGACAGCGCTACGCCGCATGCACTGCGGCATTCCTTTGCGACCCACCTGCTCAGCCGCGGCGGCGACCTGCGCGCGATCCAGGAGTTGCTTGGTCACGCCTCGCTCTCGACCACGCAGATCTATACCGGCATCGATGCCGAGCGGCTGCTGGAAGTGTATCGCGCCGCGCATCCGCGCGGCTGACGCCCGCCAGATACAAAATCGCGAAAACAACCCCATGCAAAGTAGAATGGGCTCGGCTCATTCATGCCGCGACGAAGTCGGCGGATGTCATATTGAGAGCTTAAAATACGGATAGAATAATCCTTTGATGGACGCGCCCAAAATCCGCTTAACTCTTGCGTTGAACGGGCCGTTCGGCAATCGTGACCACGGGTCACTTGGAGAGATGAACATGGGCGCACACGAAAGCATGGAGCACGCGGAGCACGCCGAGCATGCTTCAGGCTCGAACAAGAAGATCGCGTTGCTGATCGCCGTGATCGCCTTGTTTCTCGCGCTGTCGGAAACGCTGGGCAAGGGCGCGCAGACCGAAGCCATCAGCAAGAATGTCGAGGCGTCGAACCTGTGGGCGTTCTTCCAGGCCAAGAGCATTCGCCGCACCGTGGTGCAGGCCACCGCCGAGCACGCCAAACTCAGCATGGGGATCGTCGGCGATGATGCTGCGAAAGCGGCGCTGCAGAAGCAGATCGACGACTGGAACAAGACCGCGGCGCGCTATCGCTCGGAGCCGGAAACCGGCGAAGGCTCGGAAGAACTCGCCAAGCGCGCCAAGCAGGCCGAGCACCAGCGCGACGAGGCAACGGCGAAGTATCACCACTACGAAATCGCCTCGGCCGCGTTCCAGATCGGCATCGTGCTGGCTTCGGCCACCATCATCACCGGCATAGCGGTACTGGCCTGGGTATCAGGCGCATTGGCGATGGTGGGTATCGCCATTACCGCGCTCGGCCTCTACGCGCCGCATCTGCTGCATTTGCATTAGCCAGCGAACTCTATGCGTCATCACCCGCGAAGGCGGGTGATCCAGTATTCCAGAGGCATTTGCGATAGAACGAGATAGCGCGGCGTACTGGATCGCCCGGTCCCGGCTACGCCAAGGCTTCGCCGAGGCTTCCGTCTTGGCTCGCCGTAGCTTTAGCGGAGGCGGCAAGCCGGCGACGACAGGGTAGGAAAATCTCTACCGCGCCTGGTGCACGCTCTTGCGAAAACGCTGGATCATCCGCAGCGCGCGCGATGACCAGCCATTGCCGTCGCCGCGCAGGATTTCGCGGATCCGCTGCTTGATGGGATTGACCAGGGCAGCCGCCTTGGCGCGCAGCACCAGGATGAAATGATAGATCTTCCTGAACCATCCCATCTCCAGAAGCTTGACGCGCGTTACATCGAAGATGAAAGCAGTGACGCCGACGCCGACAAATTTTCCGAGCACGATGACGACGGCGGCGGCCAGCCAATACTCATGCGCCAACAGCCAGAGGCCGACCAGCTTGAGCGGAAACAGCGGGATCACAGGCACGGCAAACACGATCAGCGTCATCGCCGGTGAGAGTGTATCGACGCGCTCGGCCAGCCACTGCTTGAACGCACGGAACGGAATCCGTGCGACGATGCGTTCGACGATCGGCTCGAGGTGATCCCACAGCCATGCTTCGATCAGGAAGATGACCGCAAGCAGGACCCAGAACGGCTGAAGTAAGCGGCGCATCATCGATGTGATCTCTGCCCAGTGCCGGGCCGTCGATCACATATGGATGGCCCGCTTGCCGACCGCAAGCGCGGCTTCCTTGATGGCTTCTGAGCGGGTCGGATGCGCGTGACATGTGCGCGCCAGATCCTCGGCGGAACCGCCGAACTCCATCAAAACGGCGGCTTCATGGATCATTTCGCCGGCTTCGCGGCCGACAATGTGCACGCCGAGCACGCGATCGGTCTTCGCATCTGCGAGAATCTTCACGAAACCCTCGGTGGTCTGGTTGACCTTGGAGCGGCCGTTGGCGGTGAAGGGGAATTTGCCGGAGGTGTAGGCCACGCCGGCCTGCTTCAGCTCTTCCTCGGTCTTGCCGACCGACGACACTTCCGGCGTGGTATACACGACGCCTGGGATAACATCGTAGTTCACGTGGCCAGCTTGCCCTGCGATGATTTCGGCGCAGGCGACGCCTTCGTCCTCGGCCTTGTGCGCGAGCATCGGACCCGCGACCACATCGCCGATCGCGTAGACACCCTTCACGGTGGTCGAGAAATGCGCGTCGATCTGCACGCGTCCGCGATTGTCGAGTGCGATGCCGGCTTCTTTCAGTCCAAGCCCTTCGGTGTAGGGCACCCGGCCGATGCAAACCAGGACGACGTCGGCTTCGAGCATCTCCGCGGCGCCGCCAGCGGCCGGCTCAATAGCAGCCTTCAGCGTCTTGCCTGATGTGTCGACGCCCGTGACCTTGGCGCCGAGCTTGAACGCAAAGCCTTGCTTTTCAAGGATGCGCTGAAACTGCTTGGCCACTTCGCCATCCATGCCCGGCAGGATGCGATCGAGGAATTCAACCACAGTCACCTTGGCGCCGAGACGGTGCCACACCGAGCCAAGCTCCAGCCCGATCACGCCGGCGCCAATGATCAACAGGTTCGCCGGCACCTTGTCGAGCGACAGCGCACCGGTCGACGATACGACGCGCTTCTCGTCGATCTCGATGCCCTTCAGCCGCGCGATGTCGGAGCCGGTGGCGATGACGATATTTTTGGTCTCGACCGTCTGCGCCTTGCCGTCGCTGCCCGTGACCTCGACCTTGCCGGCGCCGAGAATCTTGCCGGCGCCGCTGATGACGTCGATCTTGTTTTTCTTCATCAGGAACTCGACGCCCTTGACGTTGCCGTCGATGCCCTGCTGCTTGAAGTTCATCATCGCGGGCAGGTCGAGCTTCGGCACGGAAACGCTGACGCCCATCTTGGCAAAGGAATGCGCGGCCTCCTCGAACATTTCGGAGGCGTGCAGCAGCGCCTTCGACGGCATGCAGCCGACATTGAGACAGGTGCCGCCGAGCGTCGCGTTCTTCTCGACCACCGCGACCTTCATGCCGAGTTGCGCCGCGCGCACCGCGCAGACGTATCCGCCCGGACCGGTGCCGATGACGACGAGATCGTAAGAAGCCATGATCGAAATCCTGTAGCTGGAAAAAGTGTCAGGTATTACCGCCCGCCCGATACATCAAGGATGGCGCTGGTGACGTAGGAGGCATCGTCCGACATCAGCCAGACGACCGCGTTGGCGATTTCGTCCGCGGTGCCGACGCGCTTCATCGGCACCATGTGCGCCAGCCGGTGCGCGCGATCGGGCTCGCCGCCGGAGGCGTGAATGTCGGTGTCGATCAGGCCGGGACGGATCGCCGCCACGCGAATGCCCTCACCCGCGACTTCATAGCCGAGCCCGATGGTGAAGGAATTGATCGCGCCCTTGGAAGCCGCATAGTCGACATAGGTATTGGGCGCGCCGAGTTTCGCCGCAACCGAAGAAAGATTGACGATGACGCCGCCCTGGCCGCCATGTTTGGTCGACATGCGCTTGACGGCCTCGCGCGCGCATAAAATGCTGCCGGTGACGTTGATCGCCATCACGCGCTGGATGCGCTCGGCCGACATCTCGTCGACCCGCACACCGCTCTTGCCGACAATGCCACCATTGTTGACGAGGGCCCCGAGCGTCCCGAACTTGTCAGCGGCCTCAAACAGCCTGAGGATATCGCTCTCCTCGGCGACATCGCATTTCACCGCGACGGCCTTGCCGTTCTTGCCCTCGATTTCGGTGACGACTTCCGTCGCCGCTGCCTCGTTGGTGGCGTAACCGACGACCACGCGAAAGCCGCGTGCAGCGGCGGCGATGGCGGTGGCGCGGCCGATGCCGCGGCTGCCCCCGGTAATCACAACAACCTTGTCCGTCACTTCAGCCCCCATAGAAAATCCGGATGAACTCATCCCCGATCAGCGCCCGACATCCGGGCAGGTACCGGGACGAGGTGCTATTTCTCCGTTGTCAAAAGATGAAGCTTCTCTCGATTGATATAAGTCGGCAGGGCAGTTTGATCGTCGATAACCGCACTAGAGAGCTGTTCCAGAGTAAGGTTCTTTGCCCCAGTCAAATCTGCTCCCTTCAGGATAGCGCCATCAAGAAGCGCTCCCTCAAAATCCGCTCCACGAAAAACTGCTTTTGTTGCATCGACCTTGGTCATATTGGCACCTCGAAGGGAGGCGCCACTGAGATCGGTTCGCCTAACAAAAGCGCCATGTAAATCGAGCGTGCTTGCTTGGGTAACATCCTTAGATTTCAGCATCGGATTCTCCCAGTCTACTTCGTAGCGTCTTCACGATCTCCCTTACGTCGATCGGTGGATCGTCGTCACCGTAGTCGATACTACCCGCCCTCAAGTAAGCCTGAAGTAGCTCGAAAACAGGATTCGAAAGATCGGGGAAGTCCTTCGCGACCTCCCGCAGAACATAGATCGCGGCCAGACGAACCTCAAGATTGGGATCGCGCAGTTGCCCAACGGCTCGATTAAATAGCTCGGTCACATGGGCGCGCCTCGCAAGCTCAGCTTGCGATTTTGCGGATTTGGCCTGCAACGCGGCAGGCGACAACTGCCGCCAAGCCAAAAGAGTGCCTACAACGGCGGCAATCGTCAGAGCCACATTTCTGATCAATTCCGAAAATGCGACCCACTCAGTCATCTCTCGTCATCACAGATCCAGCACCAGCCGCGCCGGATCTTCCAGGCTTTCCTTGACGCGCACCAGGAATGTCACCGCTTCCTTGCCGTCGATCACGCGGTGATCGTAGGACAGCGCCAGATACATCATCGGGCGGGCCTCGATCTTGCCGCCGACCACCATCGGCCGCTCCTGGATCTTGTGCATGCCGAGGATGGCGGACTGCGGCGCGTTGAGGATCGGCGTCGACATCAGCGAACCGTAGATGCCGCCATTGGTGATGGTGAAGGTGCCGCCCTGCATCTCATCGATCTTGAGCTGCCCATCGCGGGCGCGGCGGCCGAAATCGGCGATTCCCTTTTCGATGTCGGAAATCGACTTGTGGTCGCAGTCGCGCACCACGGGCACGACCAGGCCCTTGTCGGTGCCGACGGCGACGCCAATGTGGTAGTAGTTCTTGTAGATCAGGTCGGTGCCGTCGATCTCGGCATTGACAGCCGGAATGTCCTTCAGCGCCTGCACCACGGCCTTGGTGAAGAAGCCCATGAAGCCGAGCTTCGAGCCGTGCTTCTTCTCGAACACGTCCTTGTACTGCGCGCGCATCGCCATGATGTGGGTCATGTCGACCTCGTTGAAGGTCGTGAGCATCGCGGCGGTGTTCTGCACATCCTTCAGCCGACGCGCGATGGTCTGGCGCAGCCGCGTCATCTTCACGCGCTCCTCGCGCGCGGCATCGTCGGCGGGCGAGGGGCTGCGAACCTGCACGGCAGCCGCCGGCTGATTGACCGGCGTCGGCGCCGAAGCGGCCTTCTCGATCGCGGCCAGCATGTCGCCCTTGGTGACGCGTCCGTCCCTGCCGGAGCCCGGAACGGTCGCGGCATCGATGCCGCTTTCGGCGGATAGTTTTCGAACCGATGGCGCCAGCGGCGCATCCGAGGGGGCCGCTTTCGGCGGCGCTGCCGGTGCGGGTGCGGCAGCCGGGGCTGCGGCGACCGGAGCCTTGGCGGGCGCAGCGGCGGGCTTTGCGCCGCCAGCCGCGCCGTCGTTGATCTGTCCGAGCAGCGCGCCGACGGCGACGGTCTCGCCGTCCTTGGCCGCGATCTCGCCGAGCACGCCTGCCGACGGCGCAGGCACTTCGATGGTGACCTTGTCGGTCTCGAGCTCAACCAGCGGCTCGTCCACCGCAACCGCATCGCCGGCCTTCTTGAACCAGCGGCCGATGGTGGCTTCCGTCACGGACTCGCCGAGCGTCGGAACACGAATTTCAGTCATGGTCTGTTTCCTCAATGCCCTTAAGCAGTCATCGGTTTTGAACTTTGTCATCGCCCGCGAAGGCGGGCGATCCAGTACGCCGGGACGATCACGATAAAACTGTAAAGGCGCCGCATACTGGATGCCCCGCCTTCGCGGGGCATGACAGCTTCCTAGCTCAGCGCGTCATCCAGCAACGCCTTGAGCTGCGCCAGATGCTTCGACATCAAACCGGTGGCCGTCGCCGCCGCGGCCGCGCGGCCGGCGTAGCGCGGGCGCCTGTTCGGCGCATGGATCTGGTTCAGCACCCATTCGAGATAGGGCTCGATGAAGTGCCACGCGCCCATGTTGCGCGGCTCTTCCTGGCACCAGACCACTTCGGCGTTCTTGAAGCGGGCGAGTTCGTGCACCAGCGCCTTCAGCGGCACCGGATAAAGCTGCTCGACGCGCATGATGTAGATATCGTCGATGTCGCGCTTTTCGCGCTCGTCGTAGAGATCGTAATAGACCTTGCCCGAGCACAGCACGACGCGGCGGATCTTGTCGTCCGCCACCAGCTTGATCTTTTCGTCCGGCAGCATTTGCGCGTCATCGTAGAGGATGCGGTGGAAGGTGGCGTCGGCGCCCAGTTCATCCAGCCGCGATACCGCGCGCTTGTGCCGCAGCAGCGACTTCGGCGTCATCAGGATCAGCGGCTTGCGGATCTCGCGATGGAGCTGCCGCCGCAGCACGTGGAAATAATTCGCCGGCGTGGTGGGGTACACCACCTGCATGTTGTCTTCGGCACACATCTGCAGGAAACGTTCGAGCCGCGCCGAGGAATGCTCCGGCCCCTGCCCTTCATAGCCATGCGGCAGCAGGCAGACGAGGCCGGACATGCGCAGCCATTTGCGCTCGCCCGACGAAATGAACTGGTCGAACAGCACCTGGGCGCCGTTGGCGAAGTCACCGAACTGGGCTTCCCACATCGCCAGCGCCTTCGGCTCCGCCAGAGTATAACCGTACTCGAAGCCGAGCACCGCCTCTTCGGACAATAGCGAGTTGATGACTTCGTAGTGGCCCTGGTCGTTGCCGAGATGGTTGAACGGCGTGTAGCGGCTCTCGTCTTCCTGGTCGATCAGCACCGAATGGCGCTGCGAGAAGGTGCCGCGCTCGGAATCCTGTCCCGACAGCCGGACGTGATGGCCTTCCTGCAGCAGCGTGCAGAACGCCAGCGCCTCGCCGGTCGCCCAGTCGATGCCGACGCCGTTGTCGATCGCTTTGGCGCGGTTTTCCAGGAAACGCTGGATGGTGCGGTGAACGCGGAAGCCATCCGGCACCTTGGTGATCTTGCGCCCGATATCCTTGAGGATGGTGACGTCGACGCCGGTGACGCCGCGGCGGGCGTCCTCTTCCTGGTCGGCGGACTTGAAGCCGGCCCATTTGCCGTCGAGCCAGTCGGCCTTGTTGGGCTTGTAGCCGGAGCCCGCTTCGAGCTCGGCATCGAGCCGCGCGCGCCAGTCGGCCTTGGCCTTCTCGACCTCGCCCTCGGTCATCACGCCGTCGGCGATCAGCCGCTTGGAATAGATCTCGACCGTACCGGGATGCGATGCGATCCTCTTGTACATCACCGGCTGGGTGAACATCGGCTCGTCGCCTTCGTTGTGGCCATGCCTGCGGTAGCAGAACATGTCGATCACAACAGGCTTGTGGAACTTCTGCCGGAACTCGATCGCAACCTTGGCCGCGAACACCACCGCTTCCGGATCGTCGCCGTTCACATGGAAGATCGGCGCGTCGATCATCTTCGCCACGTCGGACGGATAGGGCGAGGAACGGGAATAGCGCGGATAGGTGGTGAAGCCGATCTGGTTGTTAACGATGAAATGCAGCGAGCCGCCGGTTCGGTAGCCCTTCAGGTCGGACAGGCCGAAACACTCCGCTACCACGCCCTGGCCGGCGAACGCCGCGTCGCCATGCATCAAGAGCGGCAGCACGGAAATACGCATGTCCGGCGGGTCGCCATGCTGGTCCTGCTTGGCGCGCACCTTGCCGAGCACGACGGGATCGACGATTTCGAGATGCGACGGGTTCGCGGTCAGCGACAGATGGATGCGGTTGTTGTCGAATTCGCGGTCGGACGACGCGCCGAGATGGTATTTGACGTCGCCGGAACCTTCGACCGCGTCCGGGTTGGCGGAGCCGCCCTTGAATTCATGAAACAGCGCCCGGTGCGGCTTGCCCATCACCTGGGTCAGCACGTTGAGCCGGCCGCGATGCGGCATGCCCAACACGATCTCCTTCACGCCGAGATTGCCGCCGCGCTTGATGATCTGCTCCAGCGCCGGGATCAGCGATTCGGCGCCGTCGAGGCCGAAGCGCTTGGTGCCGGTGAACTTGAGGTCGCAGAACTTTTCAAAGCCTTCGGCCTCGATCAGCTTGTTCAGGATCGCGCGCCGGCCCTCGCGGGTGAAGCTGATTTCCTTGTCCGGACCCTCGATGCGCTCCTGGATCCAGGCCTTCTGCGCGGCGTTGGTGATGTGCATGAACTCGACGCCGAGCGTCTGGCAATAGGTGCGCTCGCAGATCGCGACGATTTCGCGGAGGTTGCCGTATTCGAGGCCGAGCACGTGGTCGAGGAAGATCTTGCGGTCGAAATCGGCTTCGGTGAAGCCATAGGTGCGCGGATCGAGCTCTTCGCGGTCGCGCAGCGCCTCGATGCCGAGCGGGTCGAGCTTGGCGTGGAAATGACCGCGCATGCGGTAGGCGCGGATCAGCATCAGGGCGCGGACCGAATCGCGCGTCGCCTGGTTGACGTCGGCGGCGGACAGTTCCGCGCCCTTGGTCTGCGCCTTGGCGGCGATCTTGGTGCCGACGGCCTTTTCGACCTGCGCCCAGTTGCCGTCCAGCGCCGAGGTCAGTTCGTCGCGCGGCGTGATCGGCCAGTTGTCCCGGCCCCAGGAAGCGCCCTCGGCGTTCTTCTGGACGTCGGCGGGGGAGTCTTTCAGGCTTTTGAAGAATTCCTGCCAGTCGGTATCGACCGACGCCGGGTCTTGCTCGTACCGGGCATAGAGGTCGTCGATGTAGGTGGCGTTGGTGCCCTGCAAAAATGAGGAGAGAGCAAATGCTGCGTTCGCGTCCTGGCGAGACATGATGGCGTCCTGGTGATTTTCGGTTTGCGCGTAGAAGACGGCGCATCGCCGATCCAGAAACCGGATCAGCGGGATAAAGAACCCTTTACCCTATTTAGTGCGAAACTTCGCCCCGAAAAGAACCAAGAGTTGAATTAAGATTTCAATTTTTCGGCGAGGGTATGTCCGAGCCGTGCCGGCGACGGAGAGACCGTAATTCCAGCCGATTCCATCGCAGTGGTCTTGGAACCGGCGTCGCCCTTGCCGCCGGAGATGATCGCGCCGGCATGGCCCATGCGGCGGCCGGGAGGGGCGGTAACGCCGGCAATGAAGCCGACCATCGGCTTCTTGCGGCCGCGCTTGGCTTCGTCCTTGATGAACTGGGCGGCGTCTTCCTCGGCGGAACCGCCGATTTCACCGATCATGATGATCGAGGTGGTCTTGGGGTCGGCGAGGAACATTTCCAGCACGTCGATGAATTCGGTGCCCTTGACCGGGTCGCCGCCGATGCCGACCGCGGTGGTCTGGCCGAGGCCTTCCTGGGTGGTCTGGAACACGGCTTCATAGGTCAGCGTGCCCGAACGGGAGACGATGCCGACGCTGCCCGGCTTGAAGATGTTGGCCGGCATGATGCCGATCTTGCATTCGCCGGCGGTCATCACGCCCGGGCAGTTCGGCCCGATCAGGCGCGACTTCGATCCGCTCAACGATCTCTTCACGCGCACCATGTCGAGCACCGGAATGCCCTCGGTGATGCAGACGATCAGCGGAATTTCCGCATCGATCGCTTCGCAGATCGCGTCCGCCGCGCCCGGCGGGGGCACATAGATCACGGAGGCGTCGGCGCCGGTCTGGCCGCGCGCTTCGGCAACGGTGTCGAACACGGGCAGGCCGAGATGGGTCGAGCCGCCCTTACCCGGCGAGGTGCCGCCGACCATCTTGGTGCCGTACGCGATCGCGGCCTCGGAATGGAACGTGCCGTTCTTGCCGGTGAAACCCTGGCAGATGACTTTGGTGTTTTTGTCGATCAGAACGGACATGGTTGATGACGCTTTCGTGGATGATCGGAAAGGAAGGGTTCTTAGTGAATCCGCCGGTAGGTGCCGGTGAGCACGTCGGCCCATCCTTCGGCATCGGGTGAGAACTGGATCTTCATGGTGTAGCTGTCGTTGTCGACGACTTCATAGACGTGGCGCGCGTTGCCGCGCAGCGAGCCGCGCACCAGGATCAGCGTTTGGCCGGTCCAGCCGCCGGAGGCCGGCGCCGGCGAATAGTAGCCGAGCGAATCGTGCCAGAACAATTTGTAGTGCCGGTCCTCGCGATCGTAGGTGAACACGCCATGGGTGGCGAAGGACTCCTTGCCGTCGCGCATCTGGCGGGTGTCCTGGATCAGATAGAAGCCGTTGAGGTCGATGCGCGCCACCACATGCGAGGTCGCCGGACCGCCCGCGGTCCAGCGCGACGGATAGACCATTTCTTCGCCCGCCCATTCGCCCGCAAACACCTCAAGCTTGCGGTGCTCTTCCAGCGGTGTCGGTGCGGCGAGATGGTCAGCCATCGCTAGCCTCCCTTGACGGCTTTCACGATTTTCTGTGCGGCATCGTCGAGATTATCGGCCGGCACCACGTTGAGGCCGGATTCGCGGATGATCTGCTTGCCGGCGTCGACATTGGTGCCTTCGAGCCGCACCACCAGCGGCACTTTCAGGCCGACTTCCTTGACGGCTGCGACCACGCCTTCGGCGATGATATCGCATTTCATGATGCCGCCGAAGATGTTGACGAGGATGCCCTTTACGTTGGGATCGGCCGTGATGATCTTGAAGGCGGCTGCGACCTTTTCCTTGCTGGCACCGCCGCCGACGTCGAGGAAGTTCGCGGGCTCCATGCCGTAGAGCTTGATGATGTCCATCGTCGCCATGGCCAGGCCGGCGCCGTTGACCATGCAGCCGATGGTGCCGTCGAGGGTCACGTAGTTGAGATCGTATTTGGACGCCTCGACTTCCTTGGCGTCTTCCTCGGTCAAATCGCGCAACGACACCGCGATCTCAGGGTGGCGGAACAGTGCGTTGTCGTCGAACGACACCTTGGCATCGAGCACGCGCAGCTGGCCCTGCTTGGTGACGACCAGCGGATTGATCTCCAGCATCGCCATGTCCTTGCCGACGAAGGCTGCGTAGAGCTGCGCCACCAGCTTCTCGGCCTGCTTGGCCAGATCACCTGAGAGATTGAGCGCCTTCGCCACCGTGCGGCCGTGATGACCCATGATGCCGGTCGCCGGATCGACCGAGAAGGTCACGATCTTCTCGGGCGTGTTGTGCGCGACTTCCTCGATATTGACGCCGCCTTCGGTCGAAACCACGAACGACACTTCGGAAGTTTCGCGATCGACCAGGATCGAGAGATAGAACTCCTTGTCGATGTCGGAGCCTTCCTCGATGTAGAGGCGGTTGACCTGTTTGCCCTGTGCGCCGGTCTGGATCGTGACCAGCGTCGCGCCCAGCATCTGCTTGGCGAATTCGTTGACCTCGGCCACCGACTTGGCGATGCGGACGCCGCCCTTGTCGCCGGCGGAGGCTTCCTTGAACTTGCCCTTGCCGCGGCCGCCGGCGTGGATCTGGCTCTTCACCACCCAGACCGGGCCGGGAAGCTGCTTGGCAGCGGCGTCCGAATCCGAGGCCTTCAAGACCGCCACGCCGCGCGAAATCGGCACGCCGAATTCATGCAGCAGAGCCTTGGCCTGGTATTCATGGATATTCATCTGGACGCTCCCCAAAACCCAATGCGGCGAGTTCTACAGTTCACCGTCATTGGTAGTTGGCATACCATATACCAAAGGAACTGCAACCCCGAAAAGGCTTCCGGCCCCGTAACCGGCCGAAAGCCAAACGAAATCAACGTCCGAGCAGGTCGGGCGCGATCTTCTTGCAGGCATCGACCAGGCCCTGAACGGCGCCCACCGACTTGTCGAAAGCTTCGCGATCCTTGCCGGCCAATTCGATCTCGACGATACGCTCGACGCCCTTTGAGCCGATGACAACGGGCACGCCGACATACATGTCCTTCACGCCGTATTCGCCGTTGAGATAGGCGGCGCAGGGCAGGACGCGCTTCTTGTCCTTCAGGTAGCTCTCGGCCATCGCGATCGCGGAGGCGGCCGGCGCATAGAACGCCGAACCGGTCTTCAGCAGGTTGACGATTTCGGCGCCGCCGTTGCGGGTGCGGTCGACGATCTCGTCGATGCGCGCCTGCGAGGTCCAGCCCATCTTGACCAGATCGGGCAGCGGAATGCCGGCAACGGTGGAGTAGCGGGTCAGCGGCACCATGGTGTCGCCATGGCCGCCGAGCACGAAGGCGGTGACGTCTTCGACCGAGACGTTGAACTCATCTGCCAGGAAATAGCGGAAGCGCGAGGAATCCAGCACGCCGGCCATGCCGACCACCTTCTTGTGCGGCATGCCGGAAGCCTTCTGCAGCGCCCACACCATCGCGTCCAGCGGGTTGGTGATGCAGATGACGAAGGCGTCGGGGGCATACTTCTTGATGCCGGCGCCGACCTGCTCCATGACCTTGAGATTGATGCTCAGGAGATCGTCGCGGCTCATGCCGGGCTTGCGCGGCACGCCGGCGGTGACGATGCAGACCTTGGCGCCGTCGAGCGCCTCATAGGAATTGGCGCCGGTGAGATTGGAATCGAAACCGTCGACCGGGGAAGACTGGGCGATGTCGAGCGCTTTGCCCTGCGGCACGCCCTCGGCGATGTCGAACATCACGACGTCGCCAAGCTCCTTCAGGCCAATGAGGTGAGCCAGCGTTCCGCCGATCTGACCGGAGCCAATCAAAGCAATCTTGTCGCGCGCCATGGCAAATTTGTCCTTCTGAGACGAGGAGGAGGATGAATAGTCAGCTGGATGGCTGGTTATCCCTTTCGATTGACGGGTTCAAGCCGGAGCGCGCCCAATTCTCGATCCTGCCTTGATTTCGGTCAGGTATGCCAATTGCTCGTCATTCCGGGGCATCGCGCAGCGATGAACCCGGAATCTCGCGCCACAACTTCTGGATTCCGGGTTCGATGCTGCGCATCGCCCCGGAATGACGACGAGGGAAACTAAGTCTCCACCAGCCCCGTACTCGACCCGCTCGCCGCGGAATCCTTCCGCCCGTGCGGGAGCGCCAGGTAGGATTCCGAGCTCATTTCGATCAGCCGCGACGAGGTCCGCTTGAACTCGTTGGCCTCGACGCCCTCGGTCGCCAGATACAGCGACAGCGGATCGGCCTCGGCCGAGGCCATCAGTTTCACCGCGTTGTCATAGAGCGTATCGATCAGCGAGATGAAACGCTTGGCGGCGTTGCGCTCGGCGTAGTCCATGACCGGAATACGGTCGATCAGGATGGTGTGATAGTCGTGCGCCAGCCGCAGATAGTCGGTCGCGGCAAGCGGCTTTTCGCAGATATCGGCAAAGGAAAATCGCGCCACGCCATGCGCCGAGCACGGCACGCGCAGGATGCGGCCCTTGATCGCAATATCGCGCGGCTTGCAGGGCGCGTTGCCGGTCATCCTGCGCCAGGCCCGGTCCAGCGCGGCGCCGGCTTCATCATCCGGCGGCACCAGCCACATCTTCACCCCGGTGAGCTTTTCCAGCCGGAAATCGGTGCGCGCATCGAGCCGCAGCACGTCCATGCGACCTTCGATCTGCGCGATGAAGGGCAGGAACAGCGCGCGGTTGAGGCCGCCTTTGTAGAGGTCTTCGGGCGCGACGTTCGAGGTCGCCACCACGACGGTGCCGAGCTCGAACAGCTTCGAGAACAGCCGTCCCAGGATCATGGCGTCGGCGATGTCGGTGACGTGGAATTCGTCGAAGCACAACAGCCACGCCTCGTCGAAGATCGCGTTGGCTGTCAGCTCGATCACGTCGCCGTCGGCGATTTCACCGCGGGCGATGTTCTGGCGATAGGCGTAGATCTTCTCATGCGCCTCGGCCATGAATTCGTGGAAATGGGCGCGGCGCTTGTGCTGGACCGGGCTCTGCTGAAAGAACAGATCCATCATCATGGTCTTGCCGCGGCCGACCTCGCCATGAACGTAAAGCCCGCGCGGCGGCGGCTCGCCCTTGTCGCCGAACAGCCGGCCAAGCAGGCTTAGCTTGCGCACCGGCTTGTAGCCCGAAAGCCGCTCCTCGAGGCCTGCGAACGCCTCGGCGGCGTCGGCCTGCGCGGGATCGGCCTCGATCGCGCCCGAGGCAACCAGAGACTGATAATGCGCGCGGAAGGAGGCGGGTTGGGTCGACAGCATGGCCCCCTTTCGGCCTCAAGCGTGCGAAAATTGCAAGCCGCGAATTGGTGCTGGGGGTATGCAAACGAAAGCGTTTGAAGATCGTCATACCCCGCGAAGGCGGGGTATCCAGCACGCCGCGGCTCCTCGGTTCTATCTCAGGCGTCTCTGGAATACTGGATCATCCGCTGGAGCCTGTCATCGGGCGGCGCGGCGCGCCGACCCGTTGGCGGATGATGACAGTCGGGAAACGCGGCGACACCCTCCCCTCACGCGCTCAGCGCGTAGGAATCCTCGACCACATAGGGCCCGCCGCCGGTGGAGGCGCGGGAGGAGAACAGCACGAAGCGCGACGCCAAAAACGTGCGGCTCGGGAAGTAGCCGCGCACCGAGAGATAGTCGGCGACGTCCTGGCTCGACGCATCGTGCAGCCGCGCCAGCGTCACATGGGGGGTGAATTTGCGTCCCTCGGGATCGAGCCCGAGCCGCTGCATCAATCGTTCGAGTTCGGCCTGCAGTTCGATCAGCGGCCGGCTCGGCTCGACGGAGGCGACCACCGCGCGCGGTTTCCTGCCGCCAAAGCTCTGCAGGCCCTGCACCTTGACCTCGAACGGCTTGCGATTGATCCGAAACAGCATCGAGGCGATTTCATTCGCCGACATGCCGTCGATATCGCCGATGAAGCGCAAGGTGACGTGATAATTTTCGGGATCGATCCAGCGGGCGCCGGGAAGGCCGCCACGCAAATTGGAAAGGCTGTGGCCGATCTCCGTCGGAATTTCCAGTCCAGCAAACAAACGTGGCATCGCATGACTCCCGATGCTTGGGCATGATGACCTTGAAAAGGACCATGTCCTGTAACAGCGCCCGGTGACGAATCACCGATAGCTATTTTCTATCCGACTTATGTGACTCTGCGAAGCAGGGGGCGTTTACGGACTGGAAACCTTCGGGGAAAACGCCGGATAACCTTAACCATTGCCGCTTTTTCAACTCCGTTGCGCGGAAACCGTGCCGACAAGTGCCTCCACCATGGGCAGAATGTTCTTCACGATGACATCGACGCCGTCCGCGGTCGGATGGATCCCGTCGGCCTGGTTGAGCCTGGCGTCGGCGGCGACCCCCTCCAGGAAAAACGGATAGAGCGGCACGCCGAAGGATTTCGAAAGCTCCGGATAGATCGCGTTGAAACGCGTGGCATACTCGCTGCCGTAATTGGGCGGGGCGAGCATTCCGCACAGCAGGACCGCGATCTTGCGCGCCTTCAGCCGCGTCAGGATCTCGGTCAGGGCGGCGCGGGTGACGTCGGGATCGGTCCCGCGCAGCGCATCGTTGGCACCGAGTTCGACGATGACCGCCTCGGTTCCCTCGGGGATCGACCAGTCCAGCCGGTCGCGGCCGCCCGAGGATGTATCGCCGGACACCCCGGCATTGATCATGTCGACCTTTATCCCCTTGTCGCTCAAGGCCTTTTGTAGCCGCACCGGGAATGCCGCCGTGGCGGACAGGCCGAGACCGGCGCTTAAGGAATCGCCCAGCACGACCATCTTTACGGGCCGGTCCGGCGCGGCGGCCGGGGTTTGGGCAAAAGCCGGTCCCGCCGTCATCAAAGCCACAATCAACACGCGTATGTGCGCAAACATCCTTTTCAAGCCCTCGACCCGAGTGGTCGAAGTGCCATATGACCGAGCCATGGACAGTCTCATCGAACCCTCTTCACTGACCGGCGTCGGGCCGGACACCATTTCCATCTCCAACGTCAACCTCTCGCTCGGCACAGGCGCCGCCCGCGTTCATATCCTGAAAGATATCAGCCTTCGTGTGGCATCCGGCGAAGCGATCGGCCTGATCGGACCGTCAGGTTCGGGAAAGTCGACCTTGCTGATGGTGATGGCGGGGCTGGAACGTCCTGACAGCGGAGAGGTGGTGGTCAGCGGCACGCCGTTCAATGCCCTCGACGAGGACGCGCTGGCCCGCTTCCGCGGCCGCCAGGTCGGCATCGTGTTCCAGTCGTTTCATCTGATCCCGACCATGACGGCGCTGGAAAACGTCGCGGTGCCGCTGGAACTCGCCGGCAATCCCGACGCAGCGCAGCGCGCGGCGCAGGAATTGACGTCGGTCGGGCTCGGCGATCGCCTGCACCATTATCCGACCCAACTGTCCGGCGGCGAGCAGCAGCGCGTGGCGCTTGCCCGCGCGCTGGCGCCCGACCCCGCAATTCTCGTAGCGGACGAGCCGACCGGCAATCTCGATGAAGCCACCGGCAGGCAGATCGTCGATCTCCTGTTCACCAAGCATGCCGAGCGCGGCATGACGCTGGTGCTGGTGACGCATGACACCTCGCTGGCGCAGCGCTGCGACCGTGTGGTGCGGCTGCGTTCGGGCCGGATCGACGGCCATTCATGAGCGCGATTTCCGAACCGGTCTATCGCAGCCGCGCGTCATCGCTGGCACTGCGTTACGCGCTGCGCGAACTGCGTAGCGGCCTGCGCGGCTTCTACGTCTTCATCGCCTGCATCGCGCTCGGCGTAATGGCGATTGCCGGCGTCGGTTCGGTCGCGGCCAGCCTCAGCGAAGGTTTGACCCGCGAGGGCCGCACGTTGCTGGGCGGCGACGTTGCCTTCTCCCTGATCCAGCGCGAAGCCAAGCCGGAGGAACTCGCCTTCCTGCGCGCGCGCGGCGAGGTTTCGGTCGCGGCGGCGCTGCGGGTCATGGCCCGCGGCAGCGACGGCAAGCTGGCGCTGGTCGAACTCAAGGCGGTGGATGGCAGCTATCCGATACTCGGCCAGGTGACGCTCCAACCCCAAATGCCGATGGCCGATCTGCTGGCCGAGCGTGACGGCGCGTTCGGCGCGGCTGTTGATTCCACCCTGCTGGCCCGGCTCGATCTCAAGCTCGGCGACCGCATCGGCATCGGCAACGCCACGTTCCAGATCCGCAGCGTGGTGGTCGCCGAGCCGGACAAGCTCGCCGGCAATGTCGGGCTTGGCCCGCGCGTTCTGGTCAGCGAAACGAGCCTGCGCGCCACCGGGTTGTTGCAGCCCGGCAGCCTGGTGCGCTGGATCTACCGCGTAAAGCTGCCGGACAACGCGGCCGACGATCGCGCTGCGAACCAACTGATCGACAGCGCGCGCAGCGCCCTGCCCGAGGCCGGCTGGTGGATCCGCAGCAGCAGCAATGCCTCGCCGCAGCTTGAACGAACCATTAACCGCTTTACCCAGTTCCTGACGCTGGTCGGCCTCGCCGCGCTTCTGGTCGGCGGCGTCGGCGTCGCCAACGCGGTCAAGAGCCATATCGACCGCCGCCGCGATGTCATCGCCTCGTTCAAGGCGCTCGGCGCCACCGGCCGCGACGTCTTCACGATCTACCTGACGCAGGTGATTCTGCTCGCCGGGGTCGGCTCGCTGATCGGGCTGGCGGCCGGCGCGGCATTGCCGTTCATTATCGTCGGCGTGTTCGGCAAGCTGCTGCCGCTGCCGGTGATCCCGGCCCTGCACGCGGACGAACTGGCGCTGTCGTTTGTCTATGGCCTGCTGACGGCGCTCGCCTTCGGACTTTGGCCGCTCGGGCGGGTGCACGACGTGCCGGTTGCGGCGCTGTTTCGCGAGGAGGTCGCCCGCGAATGGCATCGCCCGCGCTGGAGTTATCTGGCGCTGATGGCCGTGGTGATTGCGCTTCTGGTCACGGTGGCGATCGGTCTTGCCTATGACAAGCGGGTCGCAGCCGTGTTCGTCGCCTCCTCGGTGGCGGTATTCGCGCTGCTGCGCGGCGTCGCCGCCGGCCTGATGGCGCTGGCGCGCCGGCTGCCCCGAAGCCGCATCACCATGTTGCGGCTGGCGATCGCCAACATCTACCGGCCCGGCGCGCTGACGCCCTCGGTCGTGATGTCGCTCGGCCTCGGGCTCGCGGTCCTGGTCACGATCACCCAGATCGACGGCAATCTGCGCCGGCAGTTCCTGGCAGCACTTCCGGAGCGCGCGCCGTCGTTCTACTTCATCGACATTCCGACCGCCGACGCCGGCCGCTTCGGCGACTTCCTCAAGAAAGTGGCGCCGGAATCGACGATAGAGGACGTGCCGATGCTGCGCGGGCGCATCGTCGGCGCCCGCGGCGTCAAGGCCGACGAACTCAAGCCGTCGCAGGATTCCGAATGGGTGCTGCAGAGCGACCGCGGCCTGACCTACACCAGTGAAGTTCCCAAGGGCTCGAAAGTGGTCGAGGGCGAATGGTGGAGCGCGGACTATAATGGCCCGCCGCTGGTCTCGCTGGAAAAGAAGATCGCCGACGGATTGCAGGTCAAGATCGGCGACGAGATCGTCGTCAACGTGCTTGGCCGCGACATCCCGGCCCGGATCAGCAATCTGCGCAACGTCGACTGGCAGGGGCTCGGCATCAATTTCGTGCTGGTGTTCTCGCCCAATGCCTTCAAGGGCGCGCCGCACAGCCATGTCGCGACGCTGTCGGAGGCCCATCCCGACCCGGCCAGCGACGCCCGGATCGTCAAGCAGGTCGCCGAGGCCTTCCCGACGGTGACCAGCGTACGGGTCCGCGAGGCACTGGAAACCGTCGGCACGGTCGTTACCAACCTGGTGCTGGCGATCCGTGGCGCCAGCGCGGTGACGCTGATATCGGCTATCCTGGTGCTGGGCGGCGCGCTCGCCGCCGGCCATCGCCACCGGGTCTACGACGCGGTGATCCTGAAAACGCTGGGCGCGACACGGGCGCGCCTGCTCGGCGCCTATGCGCTGGAATACCTGATGATCGGACTGGCCACGGCGGTGTTCGGCGTGATCGCGGGTTCGATCGCCGCCTGGCTGATCGTCACCCGGCTGATGACGCTGAGTTTCATCTGGCAGGCAGGCAGCGCCGCGGGCGTCGTCGCTGCCGCCCTGATCGTCACGGTAGGTCTCGGACTCGCCGGGACGTTGCTGGCACTGAATCAGAAGCCGGCCAGCGTGCTGCGGAATTTGTGACAATTTGTAGCGGCGGAAAGGCGGGGTTAACGCTGCTTTTGCCAGCAAATGACCGGCAGAAGCGACATTCAGCCGCGCGTGGAAGCTTGCGTCGAATGTGTTAGTTTCCCACATACGAACCAAGTCAGTACCCGGTTTGATGACCCAAAGTTAATGTCCGCAAATCGGGATATCTGAGATAGAAATCTAACCGGCACCGCAAACCCTTGCGTTCCGCCGGGCAACCAACGGGAATTCGACCATGTCGGACCTAGACCGTAACTACACTTCTCCTTTCGGCCGGGCCGCCGGGCGCGTTGATGCCGCGACCGTCGATGCCGGTCTGCGCTCCTACATGCTGCGCATCTACAACTACATGAGCATTGGCCTGGCCATCACCGGCCTTGCGGCGCTCGGCGTCTACATGGCCGCCGTGACCACCGATCAGGCCGGCGCCGCCGCCAAGTTCGGCAATGCCTTCCTGACGCCGTTCGGCTACGCGATGTATGTCAGCCCGCTGAAGTGGCTGTTCATCCTCGCGCCGCTGGTGATGGTGTTCGCGATCTCGGCCGGCATCAACCGGCTGCGGCCCGCCACCGCCCAGATGCTGTTCTGGGTGTTCGCGGCGCTGATGGGCATTTCGCTGTCGTCGATCTTCCTGGTGTATACCCACACCTCGATCGTGCGGGTGTTCTTCATCACGGCGGCGACCTTCGGCGCGCTGAGCCTCTACGGCTACACCACCAAGCGTGACATGAGCGGCATGGGGTCGTTCCTGTTCATGGGCCTGATCGGCATCATCATCGCGAGCCTGGTCAACCTGTTCCTGGCGAGTTCGATGCTGCAGTTCATCGTCTCGGTGGTCGGCGTGCTGGTGTTCGCGGGCCTCACCGCCTGGGATACCCAGCGGCTGAAGAACGACTACATCTACGGCTACGCCTCCCAGGGCGGAGAAATTGCGGAGAAGGCGGCGATTACCGGTGCGCTGTCGCTCTACCTGAACTTCATCAACCTGTTCACGCTGCTGCTGCAGCTGCTCGGACAGCGCGACTAAGCGCTACCGCGAAAGGTTACGAGTTGGAGCCCCGGCCTCACGGCCGGGGCTTTTCTTTTGCCCGCAGCAAAAATACTCTGCCGCCCATGTCCGCTCCCGAAATCCGGCCCGCCACCGAGGCCGACCTCCCCGCCATCACCGAAATCTACGAACACGCGGTGCGCTATGGCACGGCGACGTTCGAGCTGATCCCGCCCGATCTCGCCGAAATCACCCGGCAATTCCGGGCACTGATGGATGGCGGCTTTCCCTATTTCGTCGCCGCGGTCGAAGGCCAGGTGATCGGATATGCCTATGCCGGTCCCTACCGGCCGCGGCCGGCCTATCGTTTCACGGTGGAGAATTCGGTCTACCTGAAGCCGGCGACCCACCGGCGCGGCATCGGCCTGCAGTTGCTGCAGCGGCTGATCGCTGAATGCGAGGCGCGCGGCTACCGGCAAATGATCGCGGTAATCGGCGATTCCGCCAATGCCGGCTCGATCGGCGTCCATACGCGCTGCGGATTTCAGATGATCGGGACCCACCCGAATGTCGGGCTCAAATTCGGCCGCTGGCTCGATACCGTGATGATGCAGCGCCCGCTGGGTGAAGGCGCGGCGACAGTGCCGGGGGAAGCATCGTAGGATGGGTAGAGCGCAGCGAAACCCATCAAATCGCATGCGCGGAGAAATGATGGGTTTCGCTGCGCTCTACCCATCCTACAGAGACAGCGCTTTGCACTTCTTCGAGATGAGGTCTTTGATCGCTCAAACCACCGCCAGCTTGCGATCGATCACGAGCAGGACGCGTTCGAGCTCGTGGCCGCGGCGCAGGATAAGACCGGTCGCCGAGATCACGCTGTACATGCCCTGCTTGCGCGCCAGCCGCGGATCCTTCTCGATGCGATAGATCGGCACTTCGGACGCGCGGCGGAACACCGAGAACACGGCACGGTCTTTCAGGAAGTCGATCGCATAGTCGCGCCACTCGCCGTCGGCGACCATGCGCCCGTACAGATTGAGAATTCGGTTGAGTTCGAGACGATTGAATGTGACGCGATTCGGCGGGCTCGCAGTGGCAGCGCGCGCCACCGCGCGGCTCTCGCTTGGATCGGTGTCCTCCGATATCGAGCTCATGGGAGCGCCTCCTGTCTTCCAAACCATGATCGCGCTAACCGCAGGTCGCCGCAAGTGGGTTGTAAAGTCGAAGGAAACCGCCGCGTACCGCCGGAAATGGCAGAAAATTCTGAGTCACGGGATCGTTAGCGGAATCTTATTGCTGCCCCACTTCTGCCCACCGCCCGCCCCGCTGGCTTGCGACAAGGTAATCCTGCGTTGGCCCGGTCCTTTCGGTTCCGGATTCCTCAGCCCCCAGCCCCCCGGGGCCGTCGGGATCGGGCCTGTTCGCAGAGGGAGTTAATCCCGATACTGGGCCAACGAAAGTTGGTCCTTTTTCGTTTGTGGGATGCCAGCGCAAATGCGGCGAGAGGCCTCGCCGCGACACCCGGTTTGAAATCTTCGGAATCGTAGCCCGGATACAGCGAAGCGTAGTCCGGGACGGCTTTCTCCGCCCGGGTGATTCCCGGATTGCGATCCGGGCTACTGCACCTGCAAACTAACGAAGCGCGGTGTAGGCGGCACCTAGCATGGCGCCAGGCTTTTCGCGACTGCCGTCCTGGACGTAGACGACCGCGGCGTCGACGCCCTCGCGGGAAATATTCTCGAGCGGCACCGTCCAGCTTCCCGCACTGCCGTTCCAGTCGCCCACCTTCAGAAGATTACGCACCACGTTGTGGTAGGTGACCTCCTGGCCGCGATTCTCGCCGCGGCCGATCATGATCGGGATCGCCTTCGAGACCGAACAGATCCAGATTTCGCCGTGTGCCGCCGCCGACGGCACCTTGCTCGCCGCCACCGAAACGTTGAGCAGCTTGCCTGACAGCGTCATCGTCACCGGCACCGACATCACGCCGTCGGCCTTGCCTGTATCCATAATCGCGCCATCGATGCTGACGCGATCGCTGCCGATCACCTGCGTCGAACCGTTGACGATCATCTGCGGTGTATAGAGATTGCGATCGCCGCGGACCTGCGAATAGGCCTTCTGCCGCGCGCTGAACCGCTTGTCCGCCAGCGTGTCCTTCCAGCCGAGATAATCCCAATAGTCGATCGGCAGGCTCAGCGCGATTACGGACGGATCCTTGGCAAGCTCGCCGATGATCTGATCGGCTGGCGGGCATGAAGAGCAGCCCTGCGAGGTGAACAATTCAACCACAGCGCGTGGCTCGGCATGAGCGGGCCGGATCACGGCGACGATGGCGCAGACACCGAGCGCACCGGACCATCGCGAGATACAATTATAGGCCATCATCGCTGTCATGCTGCGGACCGGTCGTGGCGTTTTTCATCCGTATTTACACGGGGCATGATTTGATCCCAAAAAGCGCGCCCCCAATGCGCGAAAGCGGCCTTTTCATAGGCCGCCTTCCCCCTGCTCGCTACTCACTTCGAAGTGAGGCACTGATCACAAATCCGCGTTTCCTGGCGCTTTCAAGCGACGTGGTTACCGGGTCGCGTCAAGGAAAACGCGTCAACAACAACCCGGAGCCCGGTTCTGATTTGATCAGAACCGGGAAAGCTCTAGGCAGCCAGTTTGCGCAGCACATAATGCAGAATGCCGCCGTTCCGGTAGTATTCGAGCTCGTCGAGGGTGTCGATGCGGCATAGCAGCGGCACGCGCTGCAGCGAACCATCGCCCGAGACGATCTCCGCCGTGAGCGTCTGGCGTGGCTTCAGGTCGCCTTGCAACCCACGGATGGTCACCGTCTCGTCGCCCTTCAGGCCGAGCGACGTCCACGACGTGCCGTCCTCGAAGGTCAGCGGCAGCACGCCCATGCCGACCAAATTGGAGCGATGGATGCGCTCGAAGCTCTGGCAGATCACGGCGCGGACGCCGAGCAGCCGCGTGCCCTTTGCGGCCCAGTCGCGCGACGAGCCGTTGCCGTATTCCGCCCCGGCGAACACCACCAGCGGCACGCCTTCCGCCTGGTACTTCATCGCCGCGTCGTAGATCGGCATCTGCTCGCCGTCGGGCCAGTGCTTGGTGAGGCCGCCTTCCGGAATGTTGCCGTCGGCGCCCTTCAGCATGAAGTTCTTGATGCGGATGTTGGCAAACGTGCCGCGCATCATGATCTCGTGATTGCCGCGACGCGTGCCGTACTGGTTGAAGTCGGCCGGACGGACCTGATGCTCGCTGAGGAATTGTCCGGCGGGCGAAGTCAGCTTGATCGAGCCGGCCGGCGAGATGTGGTCGGTGGTGATCTTGTCGCCGAACATCGCCAGGATCCGCGCGTCGACGACGTCCGCGATCGGCTCCGGCTCCTTCTTCATGCCTTCGAAATAGGGCGGGTTCTGCACATAGGTCGAGCTCATGTTCCAGCGATAGGTCTCGCTCTCGACCGTCTTGATCTTGCGCCAGTTGGTGTCGCCCTTGAACACGTCGGCGTACTTCTTCTTGAAGATCGTCGCGGTGACGAACTTCTTCATGTAGGCATTGATCTCCTTGGTGGTCGGCCAGATGTCCTTCAGGAACACCGGCTTGCCATCCTTGCCGATGCCGATCGGCTCGACCGCGAGATCCTTGGTCACGGTGCCCGCCAGCGCGTAAGCCACCACCAGCGGCGGCGAGGCCAGATAGTTCGCCTGCACGTCCGGGCTGACGCGGCCTTCGAAGTTGCGGTTGCCCGACAGCACGGCCGCCGCGACGATGCCGTTGTCGTTGATCGACTTCGAAATTTCTTCCGGCAGCGGGCCTGAGTTGCCGATGCAGGTGGTGCAGCCGAAGCCGACCAGGTTGAAGCCGACCTTGTCGAGGTCCTTCTGCAGGCCGGAATTGGCGAGATATTCCGCCACCACCTGGCTGCCCGGCGCCAGCGAGGTCTTCACCCACGGTTTTGCTTTCAGGCCCTTGGCGGCGGCGTTACGCGCCAGCAGGCCCGCGCCGATCAGAACGCTGGGATTGGAGGTGTTGGTGCAGGAGGTAATGGCGGCGATCACGACGTCGCCATGGCCAAGATCGAAATCGCGGTTTTCGACCGAATAACGATTCGATCCACCCTCGGGCTTCTTGTATTCGCCGGCCAGCGCGGTGGCGAAGCCGGTGGAAACCGCCGGCAGCGCGACGCGGCCCTCGGGGCGCTTTGGTCCGGCCATCGACGGCACCACGTCGGCAAGATCGAGCGTCAGCGTTTCCGTGAACACCGGATCGGCCGACTTCGCCGTGCGGAACAGGCCCTGCGCCTTGGCGTAGGCCGTCACCAGCGCAACGCGGTCAGCCTTGCGGCCGGAGGTCTTGAGATAATCGATGGTCGCGGCGTCGACCGGGAAGAAGCCGCAGGTCGCGCCATATTCCGGCGCCATGTTGCCGATGGTCGCCTTGTCCGCGACCGAAAGAAAGTCGAGGCCGGGGCCGAAGAATTCGACGAACTTTCCGACCACGCCCTGCTTGCGCAGCATCTGCGTCACGGTCAGCACGAGGTCGGTCGCGGTGACGCCTTCCTTGAGCTGGCCCTTGAGCTTGAAGCCGACAACTTCCGGCAGCAGCATCGACAGCGGCTGGCCGAGCATGCAGGCTTCCGCCTCGATGCCGCCGACGCCCCAGCCGAGCACGGCGAGGCCGTTGACCATGGTCGTGTGCGAGTCGGTGCCAACGAGCGAATCCGGATAGGCGACTTCGAAGGTGCCGGTCTTCTTGCCGACCGTCATCTTCTCCTTCCTGGTCCACACCGTCTGCGCGAGATATTCGAGATTGACCTGATGGCAGATGCCGGTGCCGGGCGGCACCACGGAGAAATTCGAAAACGCCTTCTGGCCCCATTTCAGGAATTCGTAGCGTTCCTGGTTCTGCTTGTATTCCTCGACCACGTTCTTGCCGAACGCCTTGTTGTCACCGAAAAAGTTCACGATCACCGAGTGGTCGATGACGAGATCGACCGGCACCAGCGGGTTGATCTTCTCGGCATCGCCGCCGAGCGCCTGCATCGCGTTACGCATCGCGGCGAGATCGACCACCGCCGGCACGCCGGTGAAATCCTGCATCAGCACCCGCGCCGGGCGGAACGCCACTTCGTGCTCGAGCTTGCGCTTCCTGAGCCATTTCGACACCGCGACGATGTCGGCCTTCTTGACCGTGCGGTCGTCCTCGTTGCGCAGCAGGTTTTCCAGCAGCACCTTCATCGAATAGGGAAGTTTGGAAATTCCCTTCAGACCGTTCTTCTCGGCGGCGGGCAGGCTGTAATACACGTAGGTCTTGCCACCGACCTTGAGGGTCTTGCGGCATTTGAAGCTGTCGAGCGAGGTCATGTGAGGAAATCCCAATTCGTCGTTATACCCGGCAAGGGTATTTAAACACCGTCAGCAGGGCTGGCCTATTGGCTTGCGGCCGCCGATCGTGTGCTGCATCAAGTTCCGGGCTTATAGAATCTTTCTAGAAGCGCCGCCACACCGACGAACGTGCTGCAGCAATGCGGTACCCACAAATTCTGACGCGGTACCCATCAATTTCAGAGGGCTGTGAAGGGGAAAATGCGGCTCTCGGGGCGCCATATCATCTGTATCAGGGGCGGTCGCGACGTGTTCTCCGGCCTCGATTTCGAGGCCTCGTCGGGTGAGGCGCTGGCCGTAGTCGGCCCGAACGGATCGGGCAAGACCTCGTTGCTGCGCCTGATTGCCGGCCTGCTGGCGCCGGCGGGCGGGTCGATAAATCTGGAAGGCGGCGAGGCCGAACTGACCCTGCCGGAGCAATCCCACTATCTCGGCCATCGCGATGCGCTGAAGCCGGCGCTGAGCGTCGAGGAAAACCTGTCGTTCTGGCGGGATTTTCTCGGCGGCGACGCAGGCGATATCGGCCAATGCCTCAAGGCCGTGGGACTAGGCCATGCCACGCATCTGCCGGCGGCATTTCTTTCGGCCGGGCAGCGGCGGCGGCTTTCCATCGCCCGCCTGCTCGTGGTGCGGCGGCCGGTCTGGCTGCTGGACGAACCGACCTCGGCGCTCGATACCGCCGGACAGGAACTGTTCGTCGGGGTGATGGGCCAACATCTCGCGAGCGGCGGCATCATCGTCGCCGCCACCCACGCCCCGCTCGGGATCGAGACGAAAGAATTGCGGATGGGGGCCACGGCATGACATCCCTCGCCGCGCTGATTCGACGCGATATCAAAATCGCCCTTCGGGTCGGCGGCGGCGCGCTGATCGGCGTGCTGTTCTTCCTCACGGTGACGGTGCTGATGCCGTTCGCGATCGGACCGGACCTGCCGCTGTTGACGCGGCTCGGACCGGCGATCCTCTGGCTCGGCGCGCTGCTGGCCAGCCTGCTCACGCTCGACCGCCTGTTCACGGCCGATCACGAGGACGGTTCGCTCGACCTGATCGTGATGGGCCGGACGCCGCTGGAACTGGCCTGTGCGGCGAAAGCATTGGCGCACTGGCTCGCAGCCGGGCTGCCGCTGATCGTGGCGACGCCGGTGCTGGGGCTGATGCTCAATCTCGACGCCACGGCGACCTCGGCGGTGGCGCTGACGCTGCTGGCGGGAACGCCGGCACTGACATTCACCGGGATGATCGGCGCGGCGCTTGCCGTGACGTTGCATCGCGGCGGGCTGTTGCTGGCGGTGCTGGTGCTGCCGCTGTCGATCCCGGTGCTGATCTTCGGCGTCGCGGCGTCGCAGGCGGCCATATCAGGCCCGCTGCCGTTTGGAACACCGTTCTCGATCCTCTGCGCGCTCTCGCTGGTCAGTTTCGTGGTCGGACCGTTTGCCGCCGCAGCCAGCCTGCGGCACGGCCTGGACTGACAATATCTTGACGCCGATCAACTCTCACGGAGGCCATATGAAACAAACCAAGCCGCATTGCCTGCCCCGCCGCTGACGACTATCAGGATGCCACCATGACGCTGATCGACCTCGCCAACCCGACGAAGTTCCTGTCGCTGACCGCGCGCGTACTGCCCTGGCTGGCGGGCGCGACTGCGATCCTGCTGCTGGCCGGCTTCTACCAGGCGGCGATGGCGCCCGATGATTATCAGCAGGGCGCCACCGTGAAGATCATGTTCATCCACGTGCCCAACGCGTGGCTTTCGATGTTCGTGTGGGGCGTGATGAGCCTGGCCGCGCTTGGAACGCTGGTGTGGCGGCATCCGCTCGCCGACGTCGCGGCGAAAGCAGCCGCGCCGATCGGGGCTGCGTTCACCTTTCTCGCGCTGGTCACCGGCTCGCTGTGGGGACGGCCGATGTGGGGCACCTATTGGGAATGGGATGCGCGGCTCACCTCGGTCTTGATTTTGTTCCTGATGTATCTCGGCCTGATCGCGCTGTGGCGCGCGGTGGACGATCCCTCGCGGGCCGCGCGGGCCGCCGCCATCCTGACGCTGGTCGGCGCGCTCAATCTGCCGATCATCAAATTCTCGGTCGACTGGTGGAACACGCTGCATCAGCCCGCCTCGGTGATGCGGATGGGCGGCCCTTCGCTCGATCGTGCGTTTCTGATTCCGCTGCTGGTGATGGCGATCGGGTTTACGCTTCTGTTTGTCACGCTGCATCTGGCGGCGATGCGCAACGAGATCCTGCGCCGCCGCGTGCGCAGCTTGCAGATGATGCAAGCCAGCCAGCAGGCGGCGTGACGCGATGTCGCTCGGACCCTACGCCTCCTTTATCGTGACGTCCTATGCGCTGGTGGCGGCGATCGTTGTGATTCTCATCATCTGGATCGCCATCGATTACCGCCGCCAGAAGGAACGCCTGCGCGAACTCGAGGCCAGCGGCGTGACCCGCCGCTCCGGCCGCACGGCAACGGAAATCTGATGAGCGCGCCGCACGCAACACCGGGAGCATCGCCGCGGCGCTGGGTGGTGGCGCTGCCGCTGCTCGGCTTCATGGCCGTCGCCGCACTGTTCCTGTTGCGGCTGTATGGCGGCGACCCTTCGAAGATCCCCTCTGCCCTGATCGGTCAGCCGGCGCCGCAAACCACGCTTCCGGCGCTGGAAGGCCTTGTCCGCAACGGCGCTCCGGTGCCCGGGCTGGATCCGGCCGCGTTCAAGGGCAAGGTCAGCGTCGTCAATGTCTGGGCGTCCTGGTGCGTGCCATGCCACGACGAGGCGCCGCTATTGACCGCACTGGCAAACGACACGCGGCTGCAGATCGTCGGCATCAACTACAAGGATTCCCCCGACAACGCCCGCCGCTTCCTCGGCCGCTACGGCAACCCCTTCAGCATGGTCGGCGTCGATGGCAACGGCCGCGGCTCGATCGAATGGGGCGTCTACGGCGTGCCCGAGACGTTCGTGGTCGGCCGCGACGGCACCATCGTCTACAAGCTGGTCGGACCGGTGACGCCGGACAATCTCGACAGCGTGCTGAAGGTCGCGATCGAGAAGGCGCTGAGAGCGGGGGCGTAAGCACGGTCCTCATCCTGAGGAGCCGCGAAGCGGCGTCTCGAAGGATGGCGGCATCGGAGTTCTATGGTTCGAGACGCACGCTTCGCGCGCTCCTCACCATGAGGGATAAATAATTCTCCGCTTTTATCTGGCGTTCATTTCGCGGCCATGGCGCCGCCACGAATCCGCAGCTAGCTTGATGGCGTTACTTGAACCGTCCTTGGAGGGACACCCCATGCGTCATTTCACGCTCGCTTCTCTTCTCGCCACCGCGCTGACATTGGGCATGCTGACGGCGACGCCGTCGATGGCCCAGACCGCGCAGCCCGCGACCAAATCCGACAGCAAGATGGCTCCCGCACCGAAGGCCTCGGAATCGAAGATGGCGCCGGCGCCAAAGGCCGAACTGCTCGACATCAATTCCGCGACCGCCGATCAGCTCGACGCGCTGCCGGGTGTCGGCAAGGCCTACTCCGCCAAGATCATCGCGGGCCGCCCATACAAGGGCAAGGACGAGCTGGTGCAGAAGAGCGTCGTCCCGCAGGCGACCTACGACAAGATCAAGGACAAGATCATCGCCAAGCAGAAGAGCTGATTTTCGCTACCGAGAACGCATCGGCGCGCGTGCGCCGGTGCGTTTATTTTTAATCAGCCCTTGGTCACGTCCCCCGCATCGGCCTCGCTCGCCTCGAGCGAGGCCGGCTCCAGATGATAGCGCTTGGTCAGCGGCATCTGGGCAATCGCAAACACCATCGTTATCGGGATCACGCCGAACGCCTTGAAGCCGACCCAGAAATCGGTCGACTGCGTGCGCCAGATGATCTCGTTCAGGACCGCCATCCCCAGGAAGAACAGCGCCCAGCGCATGGTCAGGACGCGCCAGCCCTTCGGGGTCAGGTTGAACATCTGATCGAACATGATGGCGATGAAGGAGCGGCCGAATAACAGCCCGCCACCGAGGATCGCGGCGAACAGGCCGTAGATGATGGTCGGCTTGACCTTGATGAAGGTCTCGTCGTGCAGCACCAGCGTCAGCGTGCCGAACACGATGACGATGACGCCGGTGACGATCGCCATCACAGGCACGTGCCGCACCACCACATAGGACGCGATCATCGCGGCGATGATCGCCACCATGAAGGCGCCGGTCGCGACGAACAGGTTGAATTTGGCGTTGGCGACAAAGAACACCAGCAGCGGACCGAGTTCGGTCGCGAGCTTGAACAGCGGATGCGGCTGGGTCTTGTCCATATTAGCTTTCAATTCCTGCAATCGCTTTGGCGAAATCCCGCGCGGTGAACGGCGCGAGATCGTCGATGCCTTCGCCGACGCCGATGAAGTGCACCGGCAGCTTGAATTTCTCCGCCAGCGCCACCAGGATGCCGCCGCGCGCGGTGCCGTCGAGCTTCGTCATCACCAGGCCGGTGACGCCAGCGGTACGATGAAATGCCTCGACCTGCGACAGCGCATTTTGTCCCACCGTGGCATCGAGCACCAGCAGCACCGCATGCGGCGCCGATGCATCGACCTTCTTGATGACGCGAACGACCTTTTCGAGTTCGTTCATCAGCTCGGCCTTGTTCTGCAGGCGCCCCGCGGTATCGACCAGCAGCACGTCGATGTTCTGCTCCTTCGCCGCAGTCAGCGCGTTGAAGGCAAGGCTCGCCGAATCCGAACCCTGCGCGCCTGATATAACCGGCGACCTGGTGCGCTCGCCCCAGACCTTGAGCTGTTCGATGGCGGCGGCACGGAACGTGTCGCCGGCGGCCATCATGATCTTGCGGCCTTCGGCGCTGAGCTTCGCCGCGAGCTTGCCGATGGTGGTGGTTTTGCCGGAGCCGTTGACGCCGACCACGAGAATGACGAACGGCTTTTGCGCCCGGTCGATCTCCAGCGGCTTCGCCACCGGCGCCAGCACCTTCTCCACTTCGGTCGCGACCACCGTCTTCACTTCATCGGCCGAAATCGCCTTGTCGTAACGGCCGGCGCCGACGGCGTCCGCGATCCGCACCGCGACAGCCGTGCCAAGATCGGCGCGCAGCAGCACATCCTCGATATCGTCGAGCATGGCGCGGTCGAGCTTGCGCTTGGTGACGAGGTCGGCAACGGCCGTCCCGAGCGAACTCGAGGTCCGCTTCAGGCCGCTCGAAAGCCGCCGCCACCAGCTCAGTTTGGGGGTTCCGGGAGTGGTATCGCTCATGTTGGGGACGTGTTAGCGGTTTCGCGCCATGAGCGAAAGTCACAACAAATCTTCCGATGTTCCCGGGAAATCCTTCGATATTCCCGGGCATCCTTTGATGTCCCAGGGCTAACGGCCGACGAAATCCAGGCCCGCGTACTCCACCGCGACGGCCTGATGCTGGTGATCGACAAACCGGCCGGCCTGCCCGTGCACCGCGGCCCCAAGGGCGGCGCCAATCTGGAGGCTTCGTTCGACGGCCTGCGCTTCGGCCTGCCGCGGCCGCCGGTGCTGGCCCACCGGCTCGACAAGGACACTTCCGGCTGTCTCGTGCTGGGACGCCATCGCAAGGCCACCGCCTCGCTCGGCTTGTTGTTCAAGCACGGCAAGATCGGAAAAACCTATTGGGCCGTGGTCGAGGGCGGGCCTGCCGAAGATGAAGGCACCATCGACATGCCGCTGGGACGCTTGAACGTCGAGCGCGGCTGGTGGCAAAAGCCGGACCCGGACGGTCAGCAAGCCGTCACCAACTGGAAAGTGCGCGGCCGCGGCGATGGCCTCGCCTGGCTGGCGCTGGAGCCAGTCACCGGCCGGACCCATCAATTGCGCGTGCACACATCGGCAACGGGCTGGCCGATCGTCGGCGACAATATCTACGGCAACGGCCCACGATTCGGCGAGCCGATCCTGCATCTGCATTCCCGCGAGATCGTGATTCCGATTTCGAAGAACAAGGAGCCGGTGCGCGTGGTGGCGCCGGCACCGGAGCATATGCGGGAGCGGCTGCGGATATGCGGATGGAACGGGGAGTGACGCAGCGCCGCCCCAACCACCGCTGTCATCATCCGCGAAGGCGGATGATCCAGTATTCCAGAGACATCTGTGATTAGCTGAGAAGCCACGGCGTACTGGATCGCCCGGTCCCAGTGCGCAATTGCGCACAAGGCCGGGCGACGACTGCGGAATTTGTGGCTCACACCGTCAGCCGCCCACCATCATGACCGCTGATCGCGAGTGTCATCACCGCGCCCGGCGTTTCGCCTGTTATCGCCACCGGCAGGAAATGCTCCGTCCTTCCCTGCGTCGCGCTCTCGATCAGCACCTGACGCGTCGCGCCGACCTCCGACGCCAGCCGCTTCCGCAGCGCAACTTCACCCACCGCCCGCAACCGTTTCGCGCGCGCCTTGATCTCGCCGCCCGCGACCTGCGGCATCCTTGCGGCCGGCGTGCCCGGGCGCGGCGAATAAGGAAACACGTGCAGGAAAGTGAGATCGCATTCCCCCACCAGATCCTCAGACCGCACGAACATTTCCTCCGTCTCGGTCGGGAAGCCCGCGATGATGTCGGCGCCGAGCGTAATGTCCGGACGCAGCCGTCGCACCTGCGCGCAAAACTCGATCGCATCGTGGCGCGAGTGCCGCCGCTTCATCCGCTTCAGAATCAGATCGTCGCCGGATTGCAGCGACAAATGCAGATGCGGCATCAGCCGCTCGTCGTCCGCAATGACATCGAGCAAATCGCGGTCGGCCTCGATGGAATCGATCGATGAAATCCGCAACCGCTTCAGTTCCGGCACGTGCCGCAAAATCTGCTTTGTCAGTTGCCCGAGTTTTGGCGTGCCCGGCAGATCGGCGCCGTAGCTGGTGAGGTCCACGCCCGTCAGCACGATCTCGGCATGGCCGCGCTCGGCCAGCGCGCGGACCTGTTCGACCACCGCCCCCATCGGCACCGAGCGCGAATTGCCACGGCCGTAGGGGATGATGCAGAAGGTGCAGCGGTGATCGCAGCCGTTCTGTACCTGCACGAACACCCGCGGCAGCCCGGCCTTGAACCCATCGAGCAGATGCGGCGCCATCTCCCTGACTGCCATGATGTCGGCGACCGCGATTTTCTCGCTGGCCTCGATGCCAAAGCCCGTGTCGAACGCCGCGCGTGCCTTCCGCCAGGCCTCACTCCGCATCTTGTCGTCATTGCCGACGACGCGATCGACCTCGGCCATCCCGGCAAACATTTCCGGCTGCGTCTGCGCCGCGCAGCCGGTGACGACGATGCGAAGCTCCGGCCGTTCGCGCTTCAGCCGCCGGATCGATTGCCGCGCCTGCGCCACGGCCTCGTTGGTGACCGCGCAGCTATTGATGACGACGGTGTCGGAAAGTCCCGCGCGCTCCGCCTCGCGGGCGATCACTTCGGATTCGAACGCGTTGAGACGGCAACCGAATGTGAGGACATCGACGCTCATTATCTCAAGCGACGTTGGCGAACAGGGCGGGATCGAAGCGGCCTTCGTATTCGAAATCGGCCGTGCCCGTCATCAGCACGTGATCGTCGTGCTCGCGCCATTCGATCGCAAGCTTGCCACCGGGCAGCGTGATTTCGACATTGCGATTGGCGCGCTTGAGCCGCGCCGCCGCGACCGCAGCCGCGCAAGCCGCCGAGCCGCAGGCCTTGGTCAATCCGACGCCGCGCTCCCAGGTGCGGATCGTGACGTGATCGCGATCGACGATATGGGCGAGCGTGATATTGGCGCGCTCCGGAAAGATCGGATGATTTTCCAGCAGCGGCCCGAAGCGTTCGAGATCGTAGGCGTCGACGTCGTCGACCCAGAAGATCGCATGCGGATTGCCCATCGAGACCACCGAGGGCGAGTGCAGCACCGGCGCATCGATGGGACCGACCTGCAGTTCGATGTAGCGGGTGTCGCGAAATTCCTCCGCCAGCGGAATATCCTGCCAGGCAAATTTGGGCGCGCCCATGTCGACGGTGTAGAGGTCCGGCGCCGGGCCCTGCCAGCAGTTCAGCAGGCCGGCGCGGGTCTCGAACGTCACGGCGGTCTGGCCGGTCTTCTCGAACAGGCGCCGCACCACGCAGCGCATGCCGTTGCCGCAGGCGCCGGCTTCCGAGCCGTCATGATTGTAGATGCGGATGAAGGCCTCGGTGCCCTGCAGCCGCGGCGGCTGCAATACCATCAACTGGTCATATGGCACGCCCGCGGGGGAAGCGACCGCGCGCGCCTCCTCGGCCGTCACGGACGCCTTGGAGTCGCGCAGGTCAACCACGACGATTTCGTTGCCGATGCCGTTCATCTTGGCAAATGCGTGGTTGGCGAGCGCGCTCATGGAATTTCCCAATTCTTGCTGCCTTATATGGCGAATGATGGCGCATTGCCTAGTGCGCAGGGGCACATGACGCATCTATCATGGGACGAAAGCCGGCCTTGCGTGTTAGGAATAGCACCATCTTGGCCGGCGCGATCGGGATACACCGCTGCCGCTTGGGGTCGGATGGAGAATACCTGAATGAACCGTATCAGCAGTTTCCGCGCGGCCATGGTCGTGCTGGTCCCGATGATGGCCATTGCGCTCGGCGGCGCCGCGCTGGCGCAATCGCCAGCGCCATCCGCTTCTCCGGCGGCGAGCCCGGCGGCATCGCCGGCGCCGGCGGCATCCCCCACCCCCGCACCCGCGGCGTCGGTTGCCCCGGTGCCGCCCCCGGCTGAAACCAAATCACCGGCCGATCCGCCGGCGACCGCCCAGTCACCGTCGCCCCCGCCGCCCGCCGCCAGCGTCCAGACCGCCGACCCCTTCGGCGAAGAGTTCACGCTGGCGCCCAAGAAGGTGGTGATCATGAAAGGCACCGCGAACTGGGATGCGGCGTTCGATACCCTGATCGAGTCGTTCAAGACGCTGACCGCGCTGCTCGACAAGCAGGGCATCAAGGCATCGGGCAATTCGATGATCGTCTACACCTCGACCGACGATAACGGCTTTACGTACCTCGCCCAGATTCCGGTCGACCAGGAGCCCAAGAACCTGGCCAAGAACATGAGCATGGGCAACTCGCCCGATGGCAAGGCGCTGAAGTTCGTCCACCGCGGCTCCTACGACAACATGGACAACACCTACGAGGCGATCACCAATCACCTCGACGACAAGAAGCTGGAAGCCAAGGACACGTTCATCGAGGAATACATCACCGACCCGCTGAAGACGGCGGAGGACAAGCTGGTGATCAACGTCTATGTGCCGTTGAAGTGAGACGGATGAAATATTCGGTCGCCATCGCCGTCGTTACCGCCACGTGGCTCGCTGCGCCTGCGCTGGCGCAGACGGCGCTGCGGCCTGCGATCTCGGTAACCGGCGAGGCCACCGTGTCGGTGGCTCCGGATCAGGCGCAGATCGACGGCGGCGTGACCTCCGACGCCAAGACCGCGCGCGAGGCGTCCGAGGCCAACAATGCAGCGATGGGCAAGGTGCTGCTGGCGCTGAAAGGCGCCGGCATCGAGGAAAAGGACACCCAGACCTCGCGGCTGTCGCTGCAGCCGCAATATGCGCCCAACCGCACCGGCTCCTCGCCGATAACAGGCTACCGCGCCAGCAACCGCGTGACGATCCGGGTGCGCGACGTCGCCAAGGTCGCCAATGTGATCGACGTGCTGGTAGGCGCCGGTGCCAACGATATCGGCGGCATCAACTTTACCGTCTCACAACCGTCCAAGCACCTGGACGAGGCCCGCGAGAAGGCGGTCGCGGATGCCCGGCGCAAGGCCGAGATCTTCGCCAAGGCCGCCGGCGTGACACTCGGCGAGCCGCTGAGCATTTCCGAGGAAGGCGCGCCCGCGCCACTGTTCCGCGGCAAGATGGCAGCGCCGATGGCCGCCGGCGCTCCGGTGGCGCAGGGCGAAGAGACGCTTTCGGTGACGGTGAGCGCATCCTGGGCGATCAAGGCCGCGCAGTAATCGCCGTCGTCGCTGCGAACGCAGGGACCCATACCGCGTGATCCATCGAGGAAACGCGGTAGCTGACGCTCTACATCGTCCAACACCCCGTGGATTGCTGAACCGAAGCCGTCTTCCAATGTGCCCCATTCCGCCGGCCGCGGCGTATGGGCCCCTGGGTCCGCAGGGGCGACGGATCAAATCTCGTAACACCTGCCCCGGCTTCAGCGCCGCAAACCGCTCGGGCGGGATCTTCGCTTCCTTGAGCGCCTCGCCGAGCGCCGTCACCGGCGCATCGATCGCTTCATCGGTCAATTGGAACGTGCCGTGATGATGCGCCAGCGCCAGCTCGGCGCCGCAATCGGCCAGCGCCTTCACCGCGTCCGACGGATTCATGTGCTGATCCTTCATGAACCAGCGCGGCTCATAGGCGCCGATCGGCAATATCGCCAGCCGCAACGGCCCGTGCTTTTCGGCGACGCTGCGAAAATGCTTGCCTTCGCCGTAGCCGGAATCGCAGACGATGTAGAGTTTGCCGGCCGGCGTCTCCAGCACGAAACTCGCCCACAGCGCCTTGTTGCGGTCGGACAATCCGCGCGCCGACCAGTGTCGCGTCGGCACCAGCGTCACCGCCACGCCGTTGCCGAGTTCGACGCGATCCTTCCAGTCGAACGCCTCGGCTTTGATGGCGGCGTCCGCGTCGCGCATGGTGACATCGTTGCCGAGCGGCGTGATCACGCGCGGCGAGAATTTCGCCGCGAGTTTCGACAGCGTCGCGAGATCGAGATGGTCGTAATGGCCATGCGAGACCAGCACGACGTCGATCTTCGGCAGCGCGTCGAACGCAATGCCGGGGTCGTTGTGCCGCTTGGGCCCGGCGAAGGCGACGGGCGAGGCCCGCATCGACCACACCGGATCGACGAGAATGTTGAGATCCGCCGTCTGGATCAGCCAGGTGACATGGCCGACGAACGACAGCCGGACCTTGTCGCCGCTGACGCGCGGCGGCGGCGTATCGCTGTGCGCGTTCGGCACCCAATCCGGCCAGCTGGCGCGCTGCCGGTCGGTGCCGAACTGCCAGCGCAGCACCTCGGCCAATGATCTTGGCGGCACCCCATCGGGGTCGAAGAAGCGCATTCCGTCGAAATGGTCGGAGACGGGGCCGTCATAGGTCTTCATGTTGCTGATCCAGACCGACGGCACGCCGACCGCCGCGGCGGCGCCGGCGAGCAGTCCAAAAACACGGCGGCGGGTGATGGGCACGGGGCGGGGTCACAAAGGGCGGGTGAGAAGGACGGGCATGGGGTGGTTATATGGCGCGTGCGGCTCAACTTGGAACCTGCGGCGAAAAGGACTCTCACGCATCCGCGCTGCTTGTCGTTGAAAACATCGTGAACTCAATGCATTAGGCCGAGACCCAAGACAATTTCGCCCCAGTTTCTCCTTGACTTCCGCAGCCTCCGGGCGTTTAACCCCGGCACTTTCTCGGAAAGACGTTCTTTTCGACCCGCCGCCCGGCCCTTGAGGCCGGAGGCCAACGCCCGACAGCGCGATGCGCCCTCGGGCGCAAAAGTGTTTGGACGATCGTTTTGGCGTTCGGCGCCAGAGCGTATCTAGGTCGTCATCACCCGCGAAGGCGGGTGATCCAGTATCCCAGAGGCCGCTCGGTTTGAACCGAGGAGCCGCGGCGTACTGGATACCCCGCCTTCGCGGGGTATGACGGTAGTTGGTAAAGCAGCGCCTGCAAGGGCAGCAACAGGACAACGGCATTGTTCGACAATCTGTCGGAAAAGCTTGGTGGGATACTCGATCGGCTGACGGGCCGCGGCTCGCTGTCGGAGGCCGACGTCGACGCCGCGATGCGCGAGGTGCGCCGCGCGCTGCTGGAAGCCGACGTTGCGCTCGAGGTGGTCAGAAGCTTCACCGATCGCGTGCGCGAGCAAGCGGTCGGCGCCACCGTCGTCAAGTCGGTCACGCCCGGCCAGATGGTGGTCAAGATCGTCCATGACGAACTGGTCGCCATGCTCGGTGCGGACGGCCAGACCATCGACCTCAATGCGGTCCCGCCGGTCGCGATCATGATGGTCGGCCTGCAAGGCTCCGGCAAAACCACCACCACCGCAAAACTCGCCCGCCGCATGACCCAGCGCGACAAGCGCAAGGTGCTGATGGCCTCGCTCGACATCTACCGCCCGGCGGCGATGGAGCAATTGGCCGTGCTGGGGCGCGATCTCGACATTCCGACGCTGCCGATCGTGGCCGGCCAGAAGCCGGCCCAGATCGCGCGCCGCGCGCTGGAAGCGGGCAAGCTCGGCGGCTACGACGTGGTGCTGCTCGATACCGCCGGCCGCACCACGCTCGACGAAGAGATGATGAGCGAGGCCGCGGAAATCAAAACCGTCGCCAACCCGCATGAAGTGCTGCTGGTCGCGGACTCGCTGACCGGCCAGGACGCGGTCAACCTCGCGCGCGCCTTCGATCAGCGCGTTGGCCTCACCGGCATCGTGCTGACGCGAGTCGACGGCGACGGCCGCGGCGGCGCCGCGCTGTCGATGCGCGCGGTGACCGGCAAGCCGATCAAGCTGATCGGCACCGGCGAAAAGACCGACGCGCTGGAAGATTTTCACCCGAGCCGCATTGCCGGCCGCATTCTCGGCATGGGCGACGTGGTGTCGCTGGTCGAACGCGCCGCGGCGAATATCGACGCCGAAAAGGCCGCACGCACCGCCGAGCGGATGCGCAAGGGCCAGTTCGATCTGACCGACATGCGCGAACAGTTGCTGCAGATGGCGAACATGGGCGGCATCAGCGGCCTGATGGGCATGATGCCGGGCGTCGCCAAGATGAAGAACCAGATCGCGGCGGCAGGCATCGACGACAAGATCATCAAGCGCCAGGTCGCGGTGATCGATTCGATGACGCGGCAGGAGCGCAAGAATCCTGATATCCTCAAGGCCAGCCGCAAAAAGCGCATCGCCGCAGGCGCCGGCCTGGAGGTTCAGGAAGTCAACAAGCTGCTCAAGATGCACCGGAACATGGCCGACATGATGAAGGCCATGGGCTCGGGCAAGCGCGGCCCGATGGCCGGCATCGCGCAAGCGATGGGCTTTGGCGGCGGCATGAAGCCGCCCTCAGCCGAAGAGATGAAGGCGATGGCGGAGAAGATGCAGGGCGGCGCCGGGCCGGGCGGCCTGCCGCAGTTGCCCAAGGATCTTCCTGTCGGCCTCCGTCAGGGCCTGCCGAACCTGCCTGGACTTACCGGGCTGAGCGGCAAGCCGACCTTGCCGGGCCTCGGCGGCTTTCCGGGGAAGAAGAAATGACCTCTTCCGTCAAAGTCGCGAGCCATCGGTCCGCCTTGTGCGCAATTGCGCCGGGGCGGGCGATCCAGTGCTCCGCGGCACTCCGGTTCGATCGCTGATACCTGCGATTACTGGATGCCCCGCCTTCGCGGGGCATGACGGCAAAAATTCACAACGTTCACATCTCTAACTTTCGCATTCACACAGGAGAATCAAATGTCAGTCGTTATCCGCCTCGCTCGCGCAGGCACCAAGAAGCGTCCGGTCTATCACGTCGTCGTCGCCGACTCGCGCTTTCCCCGCGACGGCCGCTTCATCGAGCGTCTCGGCCATTTCAATCCGCTGCTGCCGAAGGACAATGAGGCGCGGCTGAAGCTCGACATGGACAAGGTCAAGGCCTGGCTCGCCAAGGGCGCGCAGCCGTCGGACCGCGTGACCCGCTTCCTGGATGCGGCTGGGGTCGTCAAGCGCCCCGCGCGCAACAATCCGGAAAAGGCCGTGCCGCGCAAGGAGCGCAAGGCCGCCGCCGAAGCCGCCGCGAAGGCGTAAGGCATAGCGGCGCACGACGGTGGCAGCACCGATTTGCGTCGCCCGTATCGGCGCTGCGCATGGCGTGCGCGGCGCGGTGAAGCTGTGGACGTTCACCGAAGATCCGTTCGCCGTGAAAGACTACGGCCCGCTGACGACCAGGGACGGCGCGCGCCAGTTCGAGGTGACCCATGTCCGTGAGGCCAAGGATCATCTGGTGGCGACGCTGAAAGGCATCGCCACCCGCGAGGACGCCGAACGGCTCAACGGCATCGAACTCTACATCGCGCGCGAAAAACTGCCCGAGACCGACGAAGACGAATATTATCATGCCGACCTGATCGGGCTTGCCGCGGTCACGGCGGCTAACGAGCCGCTCGGCCGCGTCACCGCGATCCATAATTTCGGCGCCGGCGACATCATCGAGATCGCGCCGCCGCAAGGCCCGACCATGCTGCTGCCGTTCACCAATGCGGTGGTGCCGACGGTCGATCTCGCGGGCGGCCGCGTGGTGATCGAACTGCCGCAGGAAATCGAAGGCGACGAAGCCCAGCCCTAGCTCGTCATCGCCGGGCTTGACCCGGCGATCCATCCTTTCGAAGAAGATGGATACGCGGGTCAAGCCCGCGTATGACGACCTGAGTTCAACCGCGATCCCTCAACCATGACCTGGCGCGCCACCGTCCTCACGCTGTTTCCCGAGATGTTTCCCGGGCCGCTCGGCGTCAGCCTGGCGGGCAAGGCGCTGACGTCGGGCCTGTGGTCGCTTGAGGCGCGCGATATCAGAGCGTCAGCTACTGACAAGCACCGCAGCGTCGATGACACGCCCGCCGGTGGCGGCCCGGGCATGGTGCTGCGGGCCGACGTGCTGGCGGCGGCGATCGATGCCGCGGATACCGGCGCACAGACCGCCCGCGCCTGCTGATGAGCCCGCGGGGTCGGCCATTGACCCAGTCGCTGGTGGCGGAACTCGCCGCCGGGCCCGGCCCGCTGGTCGTTTGCGGCCGGTTCGAGGGGGTCGATCAGCGGGTCATCGAAGCGCGGAACCTCGAGGAAATCTCGATCGGGGACTATGTGCTTTCAGGCGGTGAAATCGCCGCGATGGCGTTGATCGACGCCTGCGTGCGGCTGTTGCCGGGGGTGATGGGCAAACAGGCCTCGGGCGAGGACGAAAGCTTCTCCGAGGGACTACTGGAATACCCCCAATTCACCCGCCCGCAGGAGTTCGAGGGCCGCGCCATCCCGGAAATACTGACCTCCGGCGACCACGCCAAGGTAGCTGCCTGGCGCCGAACCGAGGCCGAGGTCCTGACCCGGGCACGCCGGCCGGATTTGTGGGCGATCAAGACGGGTCCAAAGGGCACAAAAAGCACGACAGACGGGTGACAAGCGCGCGCCTTTGCCTTATACGAGCGCCAAATCCGCGCAATGGCAGGATAGATGGACGTTCGCGCAGCCCGCGCCGGACTGGCTGGGCGCGCTGCCGATGGAGATTTCAATGAACCTCATTCAAGAGCTCGAAAAAGAGCAATTCGACAAATTGGCCGCGACCAAGTCGATCCCGGAATTCGGACCCGGCGACACCGTGATCGTCAACGTCAAGGTGGTCGAAGGCGAGCGCACCCGCGTGCAGGCCTATGAAGGCGTCTGCATCGGCCGTTCCGGCGGCGGGCTCAACGAGAGCTTCACGGTCCGCAAGATTTCCTACGGCGAGGGCGTCGAGCGCGTCTTCCCTGTGATGTCGCCGATGATCGACTCGATCAAGGTGGTGCGCCGCGGCAAGGTGCGTCGCGCCAAGCTGTATTACCTGCGCCAACTGCGCGGCAAGTCGGCCCGCATCGTCGAGAAGCAGGACCGCCAGACCGCCGTCGGCGAGTAAATCCGTCCTCCTCTGGATGTGACCAAAAGCGCGGGGCTTACCCCGCGCTTTTTTGTTGCGCCCCCCGTCATTGCGAGAAGCGAAGCGACGAAGCAATCCATCTATCCCCGGGCGAAGGTGGATTGCTTCGCTCCGCTCGCAATGACGCTGGCAACAAACGCATATCGCGCTTAGATACCTCATGTGCTATGAGGCTGGAATGGTTCTAGATCAGACAGGTTCCGCAGGCCTGCGCGTCGCGCCCATCGTTATCGACGACCGCTCGCGGCTGCCCGGACGATTTTTCGGACGCTTTGCGACCTCGGCGACGTCAGAGCTTACGCGCGCAGCGTGACGCTGCACCGATGCTTTCGCCTGCTCGCGCACCCTGCGCCTGACCGATCACACAGAATATCATTTTGGAGCTTACGCTCATGTCCAAACCGACCACGCTGTACGACAAGATCTGGAACGACCATCTGGTGCACGAAGCCGACGACGGCACCTGCCTGCTCTATATCGATCGCCATCTGGTACACGAGGTGACCTCGCCGCAGGCATTCGAAGGCCTGCGCGCGACGGGACGCAAGGTTCACGCGCCGGAGAAGACGCTGGCCGTGGTCGATCACAACATCCCGACCACCGACCGCTCAAAGCCCAATCCCGATCCGGAGAGCATCGAGCAGATGCGCGTGATGGCTGACAACGCCAAGGAATTCGGCGTCGAATATTTCAACGAATTCGACAAGCGTCAGGGCATCGTGCACGTGATCGGCCCCGAGCAGGGCTTTACGCTGCCCGGCACCACCATCGTCTGCGGCGACAGCCACACCTCCACCCATGGCGCGTTCGGCGCGCTGGCGCACGGCATCGGCACCTCCGAAGTCGAGCACGTGCTGGCGACGCAGACGCTGATCCAGAAAAAAGCAAAAAACATGCGCGCGGTGGTCGACGGCAAACTGCCCGACGGCGTCACCGGCAAGGACATCATCCTGGCGATCATCGGCGAGATCGGCACCGCCGGCGGCACCGGCTATGTGCTGGAATACGCCGGCGACGCGATCCGCGCGCTCTCGATGGAAGGCCGCATGACGGTCTGCAACATGTCGATCGAAGGCGGCGCCCGCGCCGGCCTGATCGCGCCGGACGAGAAGGCGTTCGAATTCCTCAAAGGCAGGCCGAAGTCGCCGAAGGGCGAGGCTTGGGACGCGGCGATGCGTTACTGGCAAACGCTGCGCTCGGACGAAGGCGCGCATTTCGACCACGAGATCCGGCTGGATGCGGCAAAACTGCCGCCGATCGTCACCTGGGGCACCTCGCCCGAGGACGTGGTGTCGATCTCAGGCGTGGTGCCCGATCCCGACCAGATCGCCGACGAGGCCAAGCGGCTGTCGAAGCATCGCGCCCTGAAATACATGGGCCTGACTGCCGGCACCAAGATCACCGACATCAAGCTCGATCGCGTCTTCATCGGCTCCTGCACCAACGGCCGTATCGAGGATCTGCGGGCGGCGGCGAAAGTCGCCGAAGGCAAGACCGTCAACGGCCACGTCAACGCGATGGTCGTGCCGGGCTCGGGCATCGTGAAGGAGCAGGCGGAAGCCGAAGGCCTCGACAAGATCTTCATCAAGGCGGGCTTCGAGTGGCGCGAGCCGGGCTGCTCGATGTGTCTGGCGATGAACCCCGACAAGCTGTCGCCGGAAGAGCGCTGCGCCTCGACCTCGAACCGCAATTTCGAGGGCCGCCAGGGTTTCAAGGGCCGCACCCACCTGGTGTCGCCGGCCATGGCCGCCGCTGCGGCGATCGCCGGGCATTTCGTCGACATCCGGGAATGGCGTTAACGTCGCTTTGCCTAGATAGCGAGGCGTTCTTGAAACGCCTCGTTAAGGGCCGGGGCGCAGAATGGTATCTTGCGAAATCTCGCGAGGGACCCGGCCGTGACGGACAAAGCTGAATTCGTCGACATGATCAGCGAGGCGACGCAGCAGTTGCGGCGCCGGTCCATGCCGCGCGTCGTCGACCTCCCGACCGCGCCCAAGGAAACCTCGCGCCTCGGCCATTGGCCGCCGGAACACTGGGAACAGTGGCGGATGGAGGCGATGACGCCGTGGAAGATCAAGCCCTGGCAAGGCAAGGATTGGGATTGATTAAGCCACATTCCCCAGCCGCTCGAGAAAAAGGCGCCCGACCGGGCGCCTTTTCATTTTCGCTCTCATCAGTAGCGGTAACCGTAGTAGCGATGACGCCACCAGGGCCGGAATTTGCAGATCTTGCGCGGCCCGTAATAGGTCCAGATCACGCGGCAGTAGCGGTGCCGGTAGCCATAGTAGGACGGATAGCCGTAATAGGCCGGCGCAACATAGAAGCGTCGATGGAAGTGACGCCGGTGATGGAAGTACGGCCGGTGGTAGGCATGACGGTAGCCGTAGCGATAGCCGCCGCCATGGTAGACACGGGCCGCACGAAAGCCGCCTCCGCGATAGACGGACGCAGCGCGAAAGCCGCCGCGCTGGATCGCCATCCCACCACCTCTGAACCCGCCGCCGTGAAACGCCGCGCCGCCACCTCTGAAGCCGCCGCCACCGTGGCCTCCGCCGCCGTGCCGGACTTCGGTCGTCAGCCCATCGGTTGCATACTTCGCAACCGGAGCCGTGCCGGGACTTGCGAGTGATAATGCTTCAGCGCGCTGTTGTGACGCAGCAAGCGCAAACACGGCCGCAGCCGTAACGCCCAGACAGCGGACAAGGCCGCGTCTGGCTTCGGATGTTGTCATCGATGAACACTCCCTGACCGGCGACGAAGTCTGTGCCGAATGGCGACAGCGCTCGTCGCACCAACATGACGGTCCCGTTCGTGACGTTAGAGACATCCGCGTGAACGCGTCATGAATGCGCGGGCCGCAAAGATGAACGCAAAAAGACTCTGCTGGGATTCTTCCTCACCACCAGGATGGTCCAAACCCGATGCCGAAGGTGAACGGCGCCTGCGTCTGATAGGGATATGGCCGATAGTAGGTGGGGCGTCCGTAATAATAGGGCTGGTCATGCGGACGATGATAACCGTAGTGGCGATGATAACGCCGGTGATGCCGGTGCGCGCCGAAATTCGTTACATCGGATGTGCCGGCAGCTTGCGTCTTCGGCGCTGCCGCGGCCGGATTGACTGCCGCTTGGCCGAAAGCCACGAGCGCAACCGCGACAAAGGCTGCCGCAATCCAGCTCTTCATGACGGACTCCTTCTCCAGCTCACTTGGATAGCGCGCAGCAATCTCGCCGAATTCGTGGCGGCGCGGAAGACAAAACAGGCCCGCAATGAGGCGGCCTGTTCGCGTGCCTGGCCATCGCAGTCACCAGCGGTGCCAGTGACGGTGATGATGGCGGTGATGATGATGCCAGCGGTGCCAACGATGATGGTGATGGAAATGATGATGGCGGTGGTGTCGCCAATGCACCTCCGTCGTCGCCAGCCTGGTATCTTCCTGAACGGCCGCCGCAGCGCCGGGATTGCTCAGCGAGAGCGCGTTCGCGCGCTCGGCCGGGGCTGCGACCGCGCGCGTTGCGCGCGAACTCGACGCGGAACGTCGTCATGATTTCAGGGGTGGCTTGGTGAAGCCGAAGTACGCTCCGGGAAACGCTTCGAACGATGCAGCGGGAAGATCTAGCCGGGCCGCCAGTAGCAGTTCATGCGCGGGGTGATCACCGTGCCGCTCGGCCGGTACTCCTGCACATAGGTCGCGGTGCAATCGCGCACGGCGTTGGGGCCGGGGTTATAGCGGGGATAGACGTCGGGCACCCACTGCTCCTGCCGATAGATCGGTATGCGTTGCAGTCGTCGCCGCTGCTGTGCAGACACATCCGTGACAACTGGCCTGGAAATTTTGGGAGCCTGCGCGCCTCGCAGCCCCGTGGATGCCGTCTGCGCCTGCGCCGAGGTATCAGCGAGCAAAAATCCGGCAAAAGCAGCCGATATTGCGACTGTCACAATCCGCTTCATGGAAGTCCACCCACGCCTGATATCGAACCCTACGGTCTCCGATTGGCGCGCCAAGGTCAACCGTGCGCCCACGCGGAACACTGCTTTGTCTGGCATGATCCCCGCGCCACGACGCGGCATTCGTCGTATGGAAAACCGCTACCACTTCCCGGGGATCATGCTCTAAACAGCCGGGATGTGGACCGAAGCAAAAGCCCCCTCGCTCGCCGAAATGGAAGCCATGGCGGACGAGGTGTTCAAACGCCTGCCGAAGGGGTTTCGAACCCTGTGCGAGGGCGTGATCATCCGCGTCGACGATTTTCCGACCGATGAGGTTCTGGAAGAAATGCAGGCCGAGAGCGAATTCGATCTGCTCGGCCTGTTCCAGGGCGTCGGCCTGCCGCAACAAAGCAACAGCGACATCGCCCGGCTGCCCAACATGGTCTGGCTCTACCGGCGGCCGATCCTGGATTACTGGGCCGAACACGAGGAAACGCTGGGCCACATCGTCCGCCACGTGCTGATCCACGAGATCGGACACCATTTCGGGCTTTCGGACGCCGATATGGAGGCGATCGAGGCGGCTGCCGGCTAGGTTGCGCAGGCGAGAATTGCGCAAATTGGCCTTTTGCCGGAGCGATATTCGCGATAAATTACTCGCCTCCCCACAATTTCAACCGGGAAGTGCGATCGATGGACAAGTTCACCACACTGGAAGGCGTAGCTGCCCCCCTGAAGATCATCAATGTCGATACCGACATGATCATTCCGAAGCAGTACCTCAAGACCATCAAGCGCACCGGCCTCGGCAAGGGCCTTTTCTCGGAACAGCGCTACAAGGATGACGGCAGCGAGAACCCGGACTTCGTCCTCAACCAGCCGGCCTATCGCAACGCCAAGGTGCTGGTCGCCGGCGACAATTTCGGCTGCGGCTCGAGCCGCGAGCATGCGCCGTGGGCGCTGCTCGATTTCGGCATTCGCTGCGTGATCTCGACCTCGTTCGGCGACATCTTCTACAACAACTGCTTCAAGAACGGCATCCTGCCGATCCGCGTCACCCAGGACGACCTCGACAAGCTGTTCGACGACGCCGAGCGCGGCGCCAACGCGACGCTGACCATCGATCTCGCCAACCAGGAGATCCGTGGCCCCGACGGCGGCAAGGTGAAATTCGAGATCGATCCGTTCCGCAAGCATTGCCTGATGAACGGCCTCGACGACATCGGACTGACCATGGAAAAGAAGTCGTCGATCGACGACTACGAGGCGAAGGCGAAGAAAGAACGCGCCTGGGCTTGATTGTGGTACGAGAGCCCCGATCAAAATCGGGGCTCTTTTCTTATGCGCGGAGGCGACGCGGATGCGGCCTGACGTCGTCACCTTCTGGCATGGCCGGCTCGATGCGCTGCGCCTGACCTGTCTGAGATCGCAGGTCGCAGCAGGCCACAAGGTCACCGTCTACAGTTTCGATCCGCTGCCCGGCCTGCCCGACGGCGTCGGCAATGCCGAAGCCGAGGCGATCCTGCCGCATTCCTTTTCCGAACGGCTGCGGCCGCCGCAGCCGGACGGCAGCTGGCGCGACTGGACCATTCTTCAATTCAGCGATTTCTTCCGCATGCGGCTGATGGCAGCGCGCGCAGGTCTTTGGCTCGACGCCGACGTGCTGCTGCTGAAGCCGGTCGAGATCGATCCGGCAAAACCCTATTTCGCCTGGGAGCGGCGACGCCAGCTCGGCAATTCGGTTTTGTACCTGCCTGCGAACGATCCGATCGTGCTGGCGTTCGAGGAACTGATGGAGCAGGAGGATCTGACGCCGGACTGGCTGGCGCTGCGCCATCGCCTCACCTTCATGCTGCGCCAGTTGCGACACCGATCGAGCCGTCTCTCCGACATCCGCGTCGCGATCTATGGTCCGGCCGCGATCACCGCGCTCGCGCGCCGCGCGGGAGAATTGCAGCACGCGCGGCCGAAGCAAACCTTCTACGCGGTTCATGCCGAACCAAAACGGTTCTTCGAGCCCTCGGATTTCTCCGCGCTGATTGTCGATCCCGAGATCGTCGGACTGCACGTCTCGCCCAAAGGCCGCGGCGGCGAAAAGCCCTTGCCGGGTAGTCTGTACGCCTGGGCGACGGAGAAGTTTGGCAAGTAGCTGCGGTCTGCCCTTCTCCCCTTGTGGGAGAAGGAAGAAGGGCGAGCCGCTTGCATCCCCCCAAATTTGATCCAGCGCAACGACGCTCGCCCGATTTGCGCGCACCTTGAGCCATTCAGCCAAGGGAGCCGTGCCATGACCGTTCAGGAACAGCCCTACCCCGTCGTCAGCCGCGTGGTCGACATCTTCGGCGAATGGCTGAAGCACCGGCGCGGGCTGAGGGAAATGCGCGAGATGGACGCCGCTAATTTCGGCCAGATCGCGAGCGAATTGCGGATGACTTCCGCCGATCTGGAGGCGCTGGTCCGGCAGGGGCCGCATGCCGCCGATGAGCTGCCGAAGATGCTGACCGCCCTCGGCATCGATCAGGACAGTCTGGCGCGCACCGAGCCGCTGGTGCTGCGCGACATGGAGCGCGTCTGTGCGCTGTGCAACCACAAGCGCCAGTGCGACCGCGATCTCGCCGCCGGCACCGCCGCCGCGCATTACGAAGCGTATTGCGCCAACGCCGCCACGATCGATGGTCTCGGCCCGCGGGCGAACCCGTAACAACCGATACCATGGCTCTTGCATGAGCTGGTAAAAATGACGCGTTCCACCTGGTTGCACGTTTCGATAGCGCTTCTTTGCGCGCTCGCGGTCCTGTTATTCCTGCGGGTGCGTCATGCGAGCGGCGCCACGCTGCCTTCAGACAGCGCCTCGGCCGGATATCGTCTCGCCGAAGCCTGGTGCAAGAATTGTCACGCGATCGAGGCCGCGACCGCAGGCGCGAGGGGTCGCGGGCCGGATTTCACAGCGATCGCCAACCGGACCTCGACCACGGCGCTCTCTCTGAAAGTATTCATGAAGACCAGCCATCACCGGATGCCCAATCTCATCATCACGCCCGATCAGGCCGATGATCTCACGAATTATATCCTGAGCCTGAAGCGCGATTAATGCCCCATCGCCGCGATCGCATCGGCGATCGCGATCGTGCGCTTCGCCATGTCGGCGTGCAGCCGCTCCACCATCCGCCCGTCGAGCTGGATGGCGCCGCGCGAGACGTTTTCCGGCTGTTCGAATGCGGCGATGATCTTGCGCGCCTGCTCGACCTCCTCGGCCGGCGGCGTGAAGATGGCGTTGCACGCCTCGATATGGCTTGGATGGATCAGCGTCTTGCCGTCGAAGCCGAGATCGCGGCCCTGCGCGCATTCGACCGCAAAGCCGTCGATATTGCTGATGTCGCTGTAGGGGCCGTCGAGAATTTCGAGCCCGTGCGCGCGCGTCGCCAGGATGCAATGCGTGATCATCGGGATCATCGCCGCGCGGCCCGGCTGCATGCGGATCCGCGTCTCCCGCGCGATATCATTGGGTCCGAACACGAAGCCGGCGAGCCTGGTTTCCGAATCGCTCGACGCCGCCGCGAGCTTGTCGGCGTCCAGCACCCCGCGCGCGGTCTCGAGCATGGCCCAGACCCGGATCGATGTGTCGGCGCCGATGTCGCTCAGCCGATCGGCGATGGCGTTGAGGTCTTTAACGGTCGAAACCTTGGGAACCAGAATGCCGTCGGGCCGGGCCTTGCCGGCCATGGTGACGTCGTCAACCCACCATGGCGTATCGAGGCTGTTGACCCGGATCAGGATCTCGCGCTTGCCGAACCCGCCGGCTGCGATGGCCTTGGCGATCTGGTCGCGGGCCGCAGCCTTGGCGTCCGGCGCCACCGAATCCTCGAGGTCCAGGATGATGCCGTCGGCAGGCAGATTGCGCGCCTTTTCCAGCGCCCGCGCGTTCGATCCCGGCATGAACAACAGGCTGCGGCGCGGACGGATCATCGGCTGGTTTCCCTGAGGTGTTTTTGAGCCCCACGCGATATCACCTCGCGCGCCCGCCCGAAAGCCTTGTTCCCGTCACCGGCATATGGTTAGCCATGGGCCAACACAGGCAGCACCCATGGCATCCTTCCCGCAACATCTGCTCGACGGCTACCGGGCCTTTACCTCGCAGCGGCTTCCGACCGAACAGACCCGCTACCGGGAACTTTCCGAGCGCGGCCAGTCCCCCGCCGTGATGGTGATCGGCTGCTGCAATTCCCGCGTCTCGCCGGAAGTGATCTTCGACGCCGGCCCCGGCGAACTTTTCGTGGTGCGCAACGTCGCCAATCTGGTGCCGGTGTTCCAGCCGGACGGCGGCGCCCATGGCGTCTCGGCGGCGCTGGAATACGCCGTGCAGGTCCTGCGCATCAAGCACATCGTGGTGCTCGGTCATGCCCAATGCGGCGGCATCCGCGCCTTCATCGACGACATCGATCCGCTCTCGCCCGGCGACTTCATCGGCCGCTGGATGGCGATGTTCATCAAGCCCGGCGAAAAGGTCGGCCAGCGCGAGCACGAGACCCGGGAGGATTTCACCACCCGGATCGAAAAGGCCGCGGTGTTCCGCAGCCTTGAAAACCTGATGACGTTTCCGTTCGTGCGCACCCACGTCGAGCGCGGCGAGATGGAGTTGCACGGCGCCTATTTCGGCGTCGCCGAGGGCTCGCTGTTCGTGCTCGATCCGGCGACCAAGGAATTTCGCAGCGTGAGGGAAGCGCAGAACGCAGGCGAATAGCGAAAGGCGAGTAGCGAATAGGTCGGTCCATTCGCTATTCGCCACTCCCTATTCGCCAGTCTTCACGCCGCCTTTTTCTTCGCGGTGATCAGCTTGCGGTTGATCAGGGATTCGGCGATCTGGATCGCGTTGAGCGCGGCGCCCTTGCGCAGATTGTCCGACACGCACCACAGCGACAGGCCGTTTTCGACGGTGTTGTCCTCGCGAATGCGGCTGATATAGGTCGCGTCCTCGCCGGCCGCCTCATAGGGCGTGACGTAGCCGCCGGGCTCGTGCTTGTCGATCACGAGGCAACCCGGCGCATTTCGCAGGATGTTGCGCGCTTCATCGGCCGTGATCGGGTTCTCGAACTCGATGTTGACGGCTTCCGAATGGCCGACGAACACCGGCACCCGCACGCAGGTCGCCGTCAGCCTGATTTTGGGATCAAGAATCTTCTTGGTCTCCATCATCATCTTCCACTCTTCCTTGGTGTAGCCGTCCTCCATGAACACGTCGATCTCGGGGATGACGTTGAAGGCGATACGCTTCGGGAATTTTTTGTTGATCAGCTCGCTGTTGGTGTAGACCGCCTTGGTCTGCGAAAACAGTTCGTCCATCGCATCCTTGCCGGCGCCGGAGACCGACTGATAGGTCGCGACCACGACGCGCTTGATGGTGGCCTTGTCGTGCAGCGGCTTCAGCGCAACGACGAGCTGCGCGGTCGAGCAGTTCGGGTTGGCGATGATGTTCTTCTTGGCAAAGCCTGCGATCGCAGCCGCGTTCACTTCCGGCACGATCAGCGGCACGTCCGGGTCCATCCGCCAGGCCGACGAATTGTCGATCACGACCGCGCCGGCGGCGCCGATCCTGGGCGACCATTCCTTCGACACCGCTCCGCCAGCCGACATCAGGCAGATGTCGACGTCGGAAAAATCGTAATGCTCGAGCGCTTTGACCTTCAGGGTACGATCGCCATAGGACACTTCGACGCCGACGCTGCGGCGCGAGGCCAGCACCACGACCTCGTCGGCGGGAAATTTACGTTCGTCGAGAATGTTGAGCATTTCGCGCCCGACATTGCCGGTCGCACCGACGACAGCGACTTTGTAACCCATCGTTCACTCTCCGAGGAAAAATGCCGCCCCGCCGCTCGATGCGGAAAGGGAGGAGGCCGCGCTTCTATGTGAGAAACGCCCTTATAGCGTTTTCGAGCGAAGTGGATACCGGTTCGCGTGAAGAAAACGCGCCAATCCGGCCCATTCCCGTGACACGGCGCGATTTTACCCTGCGCTGACGGGCATTTGCGGTCGGCCAAGCCAATTTGCACGACAAAACAGAGGCCTACGAGATATTCAGGCATCCCGAAGGGGGCGCGCAAGGTCTCGTCCGCTGGACCGCCGCCGACGATAAGTCGGCGGATTGGGTCACCGGCGCCGATAACCCCCGGCTTCGCGGCGCATTGCAGTGCGGGCTTTCGGGCTGGCCTGATTCCGCAGGCCTACGCAATTGTGGCAGCATCCGGCCAAGGCACTGGTTTTCATGAAACTTTTTTGCTTCGCCCGGTATTATTCCGGCGCGGTGTGGCGCAATTGACCTAGCGACAGCCGGTCGGCGGCGGCTACAATGCCCGTAATCAGATTTGGCGATCGGCCAGCCGCCACAAGGGCGGACAATGACGAGGATGCAATGACCCGAAAATCCACTGCTGCGAGCAAGCTCGCGATATTGCTTGCTGCGGCTGCCCTCGTTGCGGTCGGAGCGACCTCCGCCAGCGCCCAGTCCAAGCAGCGATATGACAAGGACGGCCGCCCTACTTACGGAGCGAATGGTCCCAACCGGGTGTACCAGCAGGGTCGCACCCGCGTTTACGTGACCACGCGCTCGTGGCTCGATGCCGGCACCGAAGTGCTGCCGGGCGATCGCAAGTTCATGGACTACGCCTTTCCGTCGCCGTACGGGTACCCAACGTTCGCGCGCGAGAACAACAATCGCCCGATCGACCGCCAGCCGCTCAACCCGCCGTCGGACATGGGCGGCTACCCGACCCAGATCCCGCTGCCTCCGTATTGATAGCGGCGATCGCCTGACGAAAAAATGCCCGGTCCATACCGGGCATTTTTGTTTTGTGATGGCTTCGCGCTCTATCGGCCGGGCGCAAGCGCCGGGTCGTAGCGCTCGCAAAACGCTTCGATGGCCTCGGAGCGGAAATCGCTCAAGCGCTCGAAGATGGTCTCATCGGGCCAGTCCCACCAGGCGATGCGGCGCAGGCGTTCGGCGACAGAATCGGGAAAGCGCTGGCGGATCGGGCGCGCGGGAACGCCACCGACGATCGTATAGGGCGGCACATTCCGGCTGACGACGGCGCCCGCGGCAATCACCGCACCGTCGCCTACCGTTACGCCCGGCAGCAGGATGGCGGCATGCCCGATCCAGCAATCATTGCCGACGATCACGCGGTCGCCGCGTCGATCGGCAAAGAAGTCGCGGTCGCGCGAGGCCGTCGCCTCGTAATATTCCGGGCAATAGGTGAAGCGATGCTGCGACGGCCGGCCCATCGGATGGTTCGGCGCGCCGATCCGGACCGAATTGGCGATCGCCGTGAACTTGCCGATCTCGGCGTCGGCGACCTCGCAGTTCTCCCCGAGATAGGAGTAGTCGCCGAGCGAGGCATATTCGATGCGCGTATTGCACAGGACTTCGCAACGACGGCCGATCCTGGCCTCGCGCAGGCGCACCGTTTCGTGGACGATCGTTTCCGCGATCTTGGGTCGATGCGACGCGTCCATGAACCGGCTCCCAAGATAGCAGCAGTTAAACCGTAGGATGGGTAGAGCGCAGCGAAACCCATCAATTCATTGCGCGGAGAGATGATGGGTTTCGCCGCTCTACCCATCCTACGATTCCCGGTAGAGCTAGGCGTGCAGCTTCTGCACTTCCTTCAAGATCGCCTCGCCCATTTGCGTGGTTGAGACAGCCGTCGTGCCCTCGGACTTGATATCCGCAGTGCGCAAACCGCTGGCGAGCACTGCCGCGATGGCCGCGTCGACCTTGTCGGCCAGCGCGCCCATGTCGAAGGAATAGCGTAGCGCCATCCCGAACGACGAAATCATCGCGATCGGATTGGCGAGGCCTTGGCCTGCGATATCAGGCGCGGAGCCGTGCACCGGTTCGAACAGCGAGCGGCGCTTTTTGGTCTTGGCGTCGATCTCGCCGAGCGAGGCCGAGGGCAGCATGCCGAGCGAGCCGGTCAGCATCGCCGCGATGTCGGACAGCATGTCGCCGAACAGATTGTCGGTCACGATGACGTCGAACTGCTTCGGCGCCTTCACCAGCATCATGCCGCCGGAATCGGCGAGCTGGTGTTCCAGCGTCACGTCCTTGTATTCGCGCGCATGCACCTGGGTCATGACCTCGTTCCAGAGCACGCCAGACTTCATGACGTTGCGCTTTTCCATCGAGGTCACTTTATTCCGGCGCTTGCGCGCCAGGTCGAAGGCGACGCGGCCGATGCGCTCGATCTCGTAGGTGTCGTAGACCTGGGTGTCGATGGCGCGCTTCTGGCCGTTGCCGAGATCGGTGATGGTCTTCGGCTCGCCGAAATAGACGCCGCCGGTGAGTTCGCGCACGATCATGATGTCGAGACCCTCGACCGCCTCGCGCTTCAGGCTGGAAGCCTCCGCCAGCGCCGGGTAGCACACCGCAGGCCGCAAATTGGCGAACAGGCCGAGATCCTTGCGCAGCCGCAAGAGACCGGCTTCGGGGCGTACCTCATAGGGCACGCTGTCCCATTTCGGCCCGCCGACCGCGCCGAAGATGATGGCGTCCGCGGCCGCCGCCTTGGCCATGTCGGCTTCCGAGATCGACACTTTGTGGGCGTCATAGGCGGAGCCGCCGACCAGCCCCTGCTCGGTCTCGAATGACGCGATGCCCTGCTTGTTCAGCCAGTCGATCAGGCGCTGCACCTCCCCCATCACTTCGGGGCCGATGCCGTCGCCGGGGAGAAGCAGCAATTTGTGGGTCGCCATGGAAGGTCCTTGCATTTGTTCGTCATTCCGGGGACGGCGCAACGCGCCGGACCCGGAATCGTCCGAGTGGGATGCAGCGAGATGTCCGGGTTCGTGGCTTCGCCACGCCCCGGAATGAAGGTCGGGCGGAGTGCTAAAGCGCCGGAAGCGGATTGGCAAGGCGCCGCAAACAGGCCCAGAATGGCCGGAAAGAGCAACCCGCAGCCCGCTCAAGAAGGCAACAAGACGGACCTCATGACCGCAGCCATCATCTACGCCTTTGCCTCGGCCTTCTTCCTCGGCGCCGGGGTCGTCCTGGCACAGCTGGGCTTGCGGACCGTCGAGCCGCTGTCGGGGGCCGCGATCAGCGTCCCCTCCTTCACGCTGCTGTTACTGCTGCTGTCGCCGCTGATCCTGCAAGGCGAGCCCGTGGTCTGGCGCGGCCTGCCGATTTTCATCGCCATCGGCCTGTTCTTCCCGGCCTCCCTGACGCTGTTGACCTTCGCCTCGAACCGCGCGCTCGGGCCGGTGATCACCTCGACGCTCGGCAACCTCGCGCCGCTGTTTGCGGTGACCACGGCAGTGATCCTGCTGCATGAGCCGCTGCAGCCGCAGCAACTCCTTGGCCTTGTCGTTGCGGTTGCGGGTGCCGCGATCATCACCGTGACCCGCCCGCGCGACCTCGGCCACTGGCGGAGCTGGGCGCTGCTGCTGCCGCTTGGCAGCGCGCTGGTACGCGGCGTCGTACCGCCGGTGGTCAAGCTCGGGCTCACGGTCTGGCCGAGCGCGCTCTGGGCCTGCCTGATCGGCTACATCACGTCCTCGCTGGTGGTGCTGACGGTGCAGCGCATCCGCAAAGGCAGCTTTCTCGTCCAGGCACCGCGCGCCGGCCTGTTCTGGTTCGCCATGACCGGGATCAGCAACGGCCTGAGCGCACTCACGCTGTTTGCCGCGGTCCGCAACGGTCCGATCACGCTGGTGGCGCCGCTGGCTGCGATCTATCCGCTGGTCACGGTCGCGCTGAGCGCGATGCTGCTCAAGCACGTTACGATCACCGCACGCATTGTGGCGGGAACGGCGCTGACCGTGCTCGGGGTAGCCCTGGTGCTGATCGGCTGATCCCGTTGCAGGATCGGCAACACACCGTTGCTCACCGTGCCGCTGTGCAACCGCCGCTTGGGCTGCCAGAATGACCGCTGCCGGAGAATTTTGTGAAAGCCCCCGACCAACACACCTACGCGCACCCTGCGTGGCTGATCCTGATTCTGTCGCTCGCGCCGACGATCGGCCTCGGAATCGGCCGCTTCGCCTATGCGCTGGTGCTACCCGACATGCGCGACGCGCTCGGTTGGTCCTATTCCGCGGCCGGCTTCATGAACACCATCAACGCCGTCGGTTATCTGGCGGGCGCGTTGCTTGCCTCACGGATGATAAGGCGCTTCGGGCTGCCGCGAACGGTCCGTTGGGGAACGCTTGCCGCTGTCATCTCGCTGGCGCTATGCGCCGTCTCCGGCAATTTTTTCGTGCTGAGCTTGGCGCGATTGCTGGCGGGCGTCGGCGCGGCGGGCGGGTTCGTTGGCGGCGCGGCGCTGGCCGCCACGATCGCGCAATCGCGCCCCGAACGCGCCAACTTCCTGCTCAGCCTGTTTTATGCCGGGCCGGGGCTCGGCATTCTCTCATCGGGGCTGGTCGCGCCGTTCGTGCTGCAGGGCTTTGGGCCTGGATCGTGGTGGATCGTGTGGTGGACCATGACGCTGCTCTGCGCCGTCCTGATCCTGCCGCTGTTGCTGGCGCCGCTCGGCAGCGGGGCTGCGATCGACAGCGCGGCGCCGGCCAAATTCGCGATCCGGCCGGTGCTGATCTATCTGATCGGCTACTTCCTGTTCGGCGCCGGCTACATCGCCTACATGACCTTCATGATCGCCTATGTGCGCGATGCCGGCGGCGGCGCGGCGGCGCAGAGCGCATTCTGGAGCCTGATCGGTCTCAGCGCCTTCGTGACACCATGGGTGTGGCGCCGCGTGCTGGCGCTTAACCGCGGCGGCCTCGCCACCGCGATCATTCTCGGCGTCAACGCCATCGGCGCGGCGCTGCCGATCTTCGGGCACTCGGTATGGCTGCTGGCGCTATCGGCGCTGGTATTCGGCGTCGCCTTCTTCGCGGTGGTCGGCTCCACCACGGCCTTCGTCCGTTTCAACTACCCGCCACAGGCCTGGCCGACCGCGATTGCGGCGATGACGATTTCATTCGGCATCGGCCAGACGCTGGGACCGATCGTGGTCGGCGCGATCACGGACGCGATGGGCAGCCTGTCGTTTGCACTGAATGTCTCGGCGGCGATGCTGGCGCTGGGCGCGGTGCTATCGGCGTTTCAGAGGAAGGTGCGAAGCTCTTGAACGATGGAGGATGTTTCTGTCGGTCAGGTGACAATCGCCTGCGGCAGTTTGCGGCCACACGTGACGCAGTCCTGTGGTAAGGTTCCCGCGCGGCACGCCAGCGGCACAAAACGCAAAACGATCATGGAGCAGAAGAGGCATGACCTACTTTGATCTCGGGCCGTATAGCCGCAAAATCACCACGTCGTCGCAGGACGCCCAGACCTGGTTCGACCGGGGCCTCAACTGGCTGTTCGGGTTCAACCACTACGAAGCGATCAAGTGCTTTCAGAAGGCGCTGGGCCACGATGGCGAATGCGCCATGGCGCACTGGGGCATCAGCTATGCCTCGGGTCCCAACTACAATCTGCCCTGGGTTCGCTACGATCCGCTTGGCCGGCAGATGGCGCTGTCGGCATCCTACGATGCCATGCAGACAGCACTTGCGCATGCCGGAAAGGCAAGTCCGGTCGAGCAGGCGATGATCCAGGCCCTGACCGCGCGCTATCCGCAGCGCGAAGCGATCGAGGACATGTCGCCTTGGGACAAGGCCTACACCGGCGAAATGCGCAAGATATTCGCTGCTCATCCCGACGATCTCGAGGTCCGCGCGGTGTTTGCCGAATTGCTCATGAACGAAACACCCTGGCAGATGTGGGACCTGCCTTCCGGCAAGCCGGCCGAGGGTGCGGGCACCGAGGAATGCAGGGCCGCGCTGGAATACGCGCTCGACCGAATTCCGGCCGCATGGGATCACCCGGGCCTATTACATCTCTATGTCCACCTGATGGAAATGTCGCCATTTCCGCAGCGCGCGTTGCGGGCCGGCGATCGGCTGCGCGAGATCGTCCCGGACTCCGGCCACCTGATCCATATGCCGACGCATCTCGACGTGCTGTGCGGGCACTACAGGGACGTTCTCGTCTACAATCAAAAGGCGCTGGCGACCGACCGCAGGTTCCTCGCCTATTCGGACGATCCGGGTGTCTACCTGGTCTACGTCATTCACAATTTTCACTTCGCGATCTACGGCGCCATGTTCCTCGGCCAGTACACGCCCGCCATTGCCGCGGCGGAGGAACTGATCGCGACGATCCCGGAGGCGGTGCTGCGTATTCCATCGCCGCCGATGGCTGACTTTCTGGAGGGCTATCTGACGATGAAGCAGCACGTCCTCGTGCGCTTCGGCAAATGGCACGAAATCATCGCGCAGGAGTTACCGAAGGACAGAGACCTTTATTGCTCGAATGTCGCCATGATCCACTACGCCAAGACAGTCGCTCATTCGGCGCTTGGCAATGTCGCCGAGGCCGAGGCGGAGAAGGCAATGTTCATGGCGGCGAAGGCCCGGGTGCCCGAGAGCCGCCGCGTCCACAACAACAAGATCGTCAATCTTCTTGATGTCGCCGAAGCGATGCTGAATGGCGAGCTGGAATATCGGAAGGGCAATCATGACGCCGCCTTTGCGCACCTGCGCAAGTCGGTCGAACTCAGCGACGGACTGCCCTATGACGAGCCATGGGGATGGATGCAGCCGACCCGCCACGCGCTCGGCGCGCTTCTGCTCGAGCAGGGCCGGATCGACGAAGCCGAGGCGGTGTACCGCTCCGATCTCGGCCTTGACGGCAAGCTGAGCCGCGCCTGCCAGCATCCCGACAATCTCTGGTCGCTGCACGGGCTGCATGAATGCCTGGTCCGTCGCAGCGAAAAGGTCGAGTCGGCACTGATCAGGCAGCGGCTCGAGCTGGCACAGGCGCGTGCGGAGATTCCGATCAAGGCATCCTGCTTTTGCCGCCGGATGGATCTGGCAGCCGCGTAGTCGTTTCGCAGCGCCAGTTCGAGTTGGCTTTAAGCTGGAAGTCGATCAAGCCGTATCGGTTTGTCCGCGGCAGAGCGAACATCTGCCCACGCTATTGTGACGACTGTTTTGACTCAAAGCGGACCCACTGACCGATTGTGAATGATCGCAGCAGGCGCGCTGATCGACCCGTCATGGCCGGGGGCGATTAGTGGGATCGTCATGCAAATCGAGGTTCCCTTTTCGGGAGCGGAGGTGAGCGTAATCCGGCCGCCCAGTTGTTCAGTCACGAGATTATGGACGATGTGAAGGCCGAGACCGGTACTGCCTTTCGCCCGCCGCGTGGTGAAGAATGGATCGAAGACGTGTCGCTGGTCTTCCTCCGAAATACCGCTTCCGTCGTCGGAGAAGGTGATTTCGACGAACTCGGTCCCGATACGTGTAGCCTCAAGCACCATATTGCCGACAGTTCGATCGGCAAAACCATGGGTAACAGCATTGAAGATCAGGTTGGTCAGCACCTGCCCGTAAGCGCCCGGATAGCTGTCGAGGATGATGTCAGCGGGTATGTCGAGCGCCAATGGATGACGGGGCTTGGGGAGACCAGGCATTACGCTGGCGACGATTTGCTCGGTTGCAGTTTTAAGGTCGAAGTTACGGCGATCTGCAAGACTGCGGTCGACGGCAACCTGCTTGAAAGCCTGAATGAGCTCACCGGCACGCTCCAGATTAGCGACCAGTTGGTTGGCGGCATCGCGGTTGCTGTCGACAAATTCGGACAGGGACGAACGGCGCACAGGACCTGAGGAAACTTGATTGGCGAACCTTGAGATGCGCTGCGAGAGCGTCGAGGCGATGGTCAGGCTAATGCCAACGGGGCTGTTAAGTTCGTGTGCGACGCCGGCAACAAGACGCCCCAATGCGGCGAGCCGCTCAGTCTCGACGAGATAGCGCTGGGTTTCGCTGGCGTGGAGTGCGGCTTCGGTGACTTTCCTTTTTTCACGAATTTCGGCAAACAATGCAGCCAGAAGCGATGCGCCGATTGTCACAAGCAGAATACTGACCTGCGCTGCGACTACACGTTCTTCGATCGAAAGCGTGGGATTGCCGAAGTATCCGATTCCAAAAGTCGTCGTCCAAACGATTGAAAGACTGACGATAAAAGCCGCGGCTGCGGCAAAAACCGGCCGGCATCGCGCCGCGAGCCACAGGAGCGGCGCGAACAGGACGGAGACTGGTCCCACGGTGGCCAGAAGGTCTGAGCGCAGAAAAATAGCCAGCGCGCTCACAAGCGCCAGTATAGCGACCGTCAAAGCGCCTTCCAGAAGCTCGGTCATCGGCGGCCGATCTCGCGCGGCCGAAGCGAACTCGATCAGTAATGGCGCAACGACAATGATCCCCAGTCCATCAGACGCGAACCAATGCTGCCAGGTGACCCAAATCGGAGTCGTCGCGCCCTGAAACAGCCTGAACACCATGGCGCCGCCGATTCCGGACACGGCTGTCCCGATTGTCGCTGCCCCGACCAACATTATCACGTTGAGCGGCTTGCTCAGTGTGAAGCCGGGGCCATGGCAACGACCGATCAACCAGGCCGTGAGCACAGCTTCGCCGGCATTGCACAATCCGAACAGAACAGACCCCCAGAAACTTCGATCGCCAAGCAGATTTGCCAAAATGGTAGCTGCCAGCGTGCCGAAGACGACCGGCCATCGTGCGCGGAAGCCCAGCGCGATCAGGGCACCCGCCGACACGCCTGACGCTGGCCAAAAGACCGCTACGCCCTCCGGCTTGGTCAGCAATTCGAGGCTCAGCCGCGCCGCGATGAAATACGCAAGAGCGATCGCAACTGTGAGCGCAATTGCGCCCATCCACCTTGTGAGATCGAAGGCGGCGGACATCTCTCGTTGGACTCTGGTGAATTCCATTTGCCGCGGGATGGATGCGAGCACGTCGACCGAGAACGTTCCAACATACTGACGGAACGGCTCTTGGGCCTCAAGTGGCTTGAATTACCGAGTTGATCTGTTTTAGGGACCAAACCGCAGGAAGCAGGGCTCCCCCGGAACAGGCCTCGATCTTCATATGACCAGTAAATGATCCAGGAAGTACGGCGTGTGGCAGCAGGCTGATCTCGAACGGTTGCGAGATTTGGACCTTGTTGTAATGGAGCAGTTGCAAGCCTTGACGGCAAGCTGAGCCGCGCCTGCCGGCATCCCGATAGTCACTGGTCGCTGCATGGGCTACATGAATGCCTGGTCCGTCGCGGCGAAAGGGTCGAGGCGGCGCTGATCAGGCAGCGGCTCGAACTGGCGCAGGTGCGGGCGGAGGTTCCGATCAAGGCATCCTGCTCTGCCGACGGATGGACCTGGCAGCCGCGTAGTCGTTTCGCGGCGCCGGTTGACGCGCGGTCTATCCGCGTGTCGTCCCTGCGAACGCAGGGACCCATACCGCGTGATCCCTCAATGACGCAAAGCTGCAGACGCCTTTCGCAAAACTTGCGCCGGTGGTTATGGGTCCCTGCGTTCGCAGGGACGACGAGAAAGTTTACCCGCTTCAGCTCCCGCTGAACGAATTATACCCCTGGTCTTCCCAGAAGCCGCCTTTGTAGTCGTTGGTGACTTCCATCGACATCACGTATTTCGGATTCTTGAAGCCGAGCTTGGTCGGAACGCGGATTTTCATCGGAAATCCATAGGCGCGCGGCAAGATCTCGTCGCCGAACTTGAAGGTCATCTGGGTCTGCGCATGCAGCGCGGTGCGCATGTCGAGCGGCGAGTTGTAGCCGTCCTTGTCGGCGCACTGGAACCAGACATATTTGGCGTGCGTATCGGCGCCGATGATCTTGAGAAAATCGCGCAGCGGCGTGCCGGTCCAGCTTCCGATCGCACTCCAGCCCTCGACGCAGATGTGCCGCGTCACCTGCTTGACCTGCGGCAGCTTGTAGAGCTCCTCCAGCGTCCACGGCTTCTTGTTCTCGACCAGGCCGCTGACTTCGAGCTTCCACGTCTTGCCGTCGACCGTTGGCGCATCCTCGATGTCGTAATAGGCGTTGAACGGAAACGGTTTTGTAATCTCGCTTTCCGAAAAAGTCGGCGCCATCGCATTTGGATTGAACATCCACGCCTGCACGCCGTCATTGAATTTCGAGACCTGCTTCAGCATCTCTTCGGCCGAAAAGCTGTCCGACACGTTGCAGCCGGTCAGCAGCGTCAGCGCGCCGAGGCTGGCGCCGCCCGAGATGAAACGCCGGCGCGTCAGATCCGGCATGGTCTTCACCGCGTCCCGGACAAGAAGCGTCCTGTCGACACCGGGGATCAGGAGATTGCGCATGCGGCCCATGGTCATACTCCCTTGAATTAGCGGCCGATGATCATGGCACGCAGGCTCTTCGGCACCAGAAGGGCGAGCGCGACATGAACCACCATGAAGGCGACAATCGCCGCCATGCAGAAGAAATGGACATAACGGGCGGCGTTGTAACCGCCGAACAGCGCCGTCAGGTATTGCAGTTGCACCGGCTTCCAGATCGCCAGGCCGGACAGTACGATGAGGATGCCGATAACGATGACGCCGGCGTAGAGCAGCTTCTGCACCTGATTGTACTTGGTGAGATCGTCGTGCGAGAGCTTGCCGGTCAGCGCCGCTTTGGTATCCGAGATCACGCCCTCCGGCGTGATCGGCAGCAGCTTCTTGCGGAAGCGGCCGGTGGCAAGTCCCACAGTCAGATAGATCAGGCCGTTGACCATCAACAGCCACATCGCGGCAAAATGCCAGAGCAGCGCGCCGCCGAGCCAGCCGCCCAGCGTGATGCTGTGGGAGAAGTGGAAATCGAATAGCGGCGAGGCGTTATAGATCTGCCATCCCGACATGATCATCAGCACCATCGCGAAGGCGTTGGTCCAGTGCACGGCCCGCACCCAGGCCGGCTGGATCACTTTCGCCTTGGTCGATGTGGCGTGCTCGTCGCTGACTGTAAGGGCCGACATGGCTGGTTCCCGCTTGCAATTCCATACCGGTTTATACGCCCGGAACCGGGTTTCCGTTACTGCCATGATTCTATCAGATCGATGCATGGCGGGCATCGAGTTCACAAAAAGGCGAGCCGGGTTGCCCCGGCCCGCCAATCCCACGCGCCCAGTTGGGACCAGTCAGGCGCGCGCGGGGATCAGGACGCCGGCAAAAGCACGGTGTCGACCACATGGATCACACCGTTCGACTGGTTGACGTTCGAGATCGTCACCGTCGAGGAGCCGCCCTTGGCGTCGATGATCATGACCTTGCCGTCGGCCTTCTTGACGGTCAGTTCTTCACCTTCGGCGGTCTTGAGCTTCTTGCCGTCGGTCAGGTCGGACGCCGCGAGCTTGCCGGGCACGACATGGTAGGTGAGGATCTTGGTCAGGGTCGCCTTGTTCTCAGGCTTCACCAGCGTCTCGACCGTGCCGGCCGGCAGCTTGCCGAAGGCGGTGTTGGTCGGCGCGAACACCGTGAACGGGCCCTTGCTTTCCAGCGTTTCGACCAGACCGGCGGCCTTCACAGCGGCAACCAGCGTGGTGTGGTCCTTCGAGTTGACGGCGTTCTGAACGATGTTCTTGGAGGGGAACATCGCCGCACCCCCGACCATCACGGTCTTTTCTTCCGCGCGGGCCGGCGCGGTGATGGTGGCAGTGAGAGCCAGGACGCTGAAGGCGGCGGACAGAAGTGCAATACGTTTCGACATGGAATCTTCTCCCGAGGATTGACTGGCCGGCGGGTATTCGCCGGTGACGAGGAACAACGACGCTGGTCGGTTGACCGGTTGATTTCGTCGTCGTTGGCCGAGCTACGGGAGGTTTTTCGGCCGGTTTCGGAGAATAAATTATCGTGATGGCTGAAACTTTTGGCGATGCGGATCGTGGGGACCCCCTGCCGTCGTCCCGGCGAACGCCGGTACGACGACTGGAGAGAGCACCCGTGCGATGGCCGAGGAAGCCGACGCGCTCCTGAAGACGCAGCGCCAGCTCAGCAATTGGTGGTCGACGATGTCAGCGAGGGCCACGTATCGCGCCACCAAGCCGCGCTGCCTGTATAACTGGTATTACTGTGGCCGTTCGCAGCGGCTTAATATGGCTGGAGCCCTTGCGATACCCGGGAGATGACGCATGAACAACTCGATCTTCGGCGAGGGCGCAGCCTACGTCAGGGGACGCTTCGTCCCGATCGCCGAGGCGACGCTGCCCGTCACCGATTGGGGTTTTACGCGGTCCGATGTCGTCTACGACGTCGTGCACGTGTTCAAGGGCGGCTTCTTCCGGCTTGCCGACCATCTCGATCGTTTCGAGAACTCGATGGCGAGGCGCCGGATCCGGCCGCCGGAAGACCGCGCCGCGATCGAGGCGATCCTGCATCGCTGCGTGGCGCTGACCGGCCTCATCGACGCCTATGTCGCGATGGTGGCCTCGCGCGGACGGCCACGTGTTGCGGGATCACGCCTGCCGGCCGATTGCGAAAACCACCTGATCGCCTATGCGCTGCCCTGGATCGATGTCGTTCCCAAGGACGTGCAGGCGCGCGGAGCCCATGTCTGGGTCGCCTCGACGCCGCGCGTGCCCGACGCCTCGGTCGATCCCACGGTCAAGAACTATCAGTGGAACGACCTGACCTCGGGCCTGTTGGAGGCGCACGACGCCGATTTCGATACAGCGGTGCTGTGCGACACGCAGGGTTTCCTGACCGAAGGGCCGGGCTTCAACATCTTCGTCGTGAAGGACGGAAGGGTGACGACATCAGATCGCGGCAGCCTGCACGGCATCACGCGCCGATCGGTGCTGGAACTCTGCGCCGAACTCGGCATTGAGGCTGCGGTTGAACCGATTCCCCGATCGGCGCTCGACCACGCCGACGAGGTCTTCCTGGCGACGACGGCCGGCGGCGTCATGCCCGCGTCGCGCATCGGCGCACGCATCCTCGGTAACGACCGGCCGGGGCCGATCTCAGTGCTGCTCAAGGATACCTACTGGCGCAAACACGAGGAGGGCTGGCACCGGACGCCGGTCCGCCCCCTGGAGGCCGAGGCGGGCGAACAAATCTCTTGATTTGCGATACTTTTGATAGCCAGAGCCGCGCCGCGACGACCCACCTCTCTCGTCGTCCCGGCGAACGCCGGGACCCATACCGCGTGATCTCTCAATAAGGCTCTGCGGCTGATACCAATCGCCAAACCAAGGCCGGCGGCTATGGATCCCTGCCTGCGCAGGGATGACGATCGATAGAGCTCGTACTAATCCCTGTTCGCAGGCGTCTGGATAAATCCGCGGTTATGCGTCGGGCTGATCAGGATCTCGTTCATGCACACGCGCGGCGGCATGCTGGCGACGAAGGCGATGGTGCGGCCGCAATCTTCCGGCTGCAGCATTTTCGCCTGCTCCTCGTCCGACGGCACCACCGGGCGCAGTTTCAGGATCGGGGTTGCGACCTCGCCGGGCGACAGGCAGCAGGCGCGCAGGCCGTTGACGCATTCGTCCATGTTGAAGGAATGGGTCAGGGCCAGCACCGCATGTTTTGTGGTGGTGTAGGCCGGGCCCGGCATTTTCGAGACATGGCGCCCCGCCCAGGACGCGACGTTGATGATGCAGCCGTCCTTTTGTTTGCGCATCGCCGGCAGAACCGCGCGCATGCAGTAGAGCACGCCGTTGAGGTTGACCTCGACGAGCTTGTCCCAGCCCTCCAGTTCCATGTCGGCCCAGCTTCGCTTCGGCACATTGATGCCGGCGCTGTTGACCAGCAGGTCGATCCGGCCGTGCTTGGCCAGGATCTGGTCGGCGGCTTTGTTCACATCCGCCTTATTGCTGACATCGAGCTGGATCGCCTCGGCCTTGCCGCCCTTTTTGGTGATGCTGGCGACGACGCGTTCGAGTTCTTCCTTGCGGCGGCCCGAAATCACCACGGTCCAGCCGTCGGCCGTCAGAAATTCCGCCCCGGACTCGCCGATTCCGCTGCCACCGCCGGTCACCCAGGCCACGCGTTTCCCGTTATTTGACATGCAAACTGTCTCCGTTGCTTTGTGAAGGGCGTTTTTGCTAATCCAGCCCGCGGAATTCGCGAGCTTTCCGCCCTCCGAGGGAATGTTGCATGAACACGACCGCCAACGCCAACCTGTTTTCGCGCCTGTTCGACAGCCTCGACGATCCGAACCGGCTCGCGATCGAAACCGCCGACGGCACGCGCATCAGCTATGGCGATTTGATCGCCCGCGCCGGCCAGATGGCGAACGTGCTGGTCGCACGCGGCGTCAAGCCCGGCGACCGCGTCGCGGCCCAGACCGAAAAGTCCGTGCCGGCGCTGGTGCTGTATCTCGCGACGGTTCGCGCCGGCGCGGTCTACCTGCCGCTCAACACCGCCTACACGCTGAACGAACTCGACTACTTCATCGGCGACGCCGAGCCCTCGCTGGTCGTCTGCGACCCCTCGAAAGCGGAAGGCATCGGCGCGATCGCGGCGAAGGTAAAAGCCAAGGTCGAAACGCTTGGGCCCGACGGCAAGGGATCGCTGACGGACGCCGCCGCCAAGGCCGATGCGGCGTTTACGACCGTCACCCGCGCCAACGACGACCTCGCCGCGATCCTCTACACCTCGGGCACCACCGGCCGCTCCAAGGGCGCGATGCTGACGCACGATAATCTCGCGTCGAATTCCTACAGCCTGGTCGACTATTGGCGCTTCACCGACAAGGACGTGCTGATCCACGCGCTGCCGATCTATCACACCCACGGCCTGTTCGTGGCGAGCAACGTGACGCTGTTCGCCCGCGCCTCGATGATCTTCCTGCCGAAACTCGATCCGGAGCTGATCATCAAGCTGATGGCGCGCGCGACCGTGCTGATGGGCGTGCCGACGTTCTACACGCGGCTGCTGCAGAGCCCGGCGCTGACGAAGGAATCCACCAGCCATATGCGGCTGTTCATTTCGGGCTCCGCGCCGCTGCTCGCCGATACCCATCGCGAATGGGCGGCGCGCACCGGCCACGCCGTGCTGGAGCGCTACGGCATGACCGAAACCAACATGAACACGTCCAACCCCTATGATGGCGAGCGCGTGCCCGGCGCGGTCGGCCATCCCCTGCCCGGCGTCTCCGTGCGCGTCACCGATCCCGAGACCGGCAAGGAGCTCGCGCGCGACACCATTGGCATGATCGAGGTCAAGGGCCCGAACGTGTTCAAGGGCTACTGGCGGATGCCGGAAAAAACCAAGGCCGAATTCCGCGACGACGGCTTCTTCATCACCGGCGATCTCGGCAAGATCGACGACAAGGGCTATGTGCACATCCTCGGCCGCGGCAAGGATCTGGTGATTTCAGGCGGCTTCAACGTCTACCCCAAGGAAATCGAGAGCGAGATCGACGCCATGCCCGGCGTGATCGAATCCGCCGTGATCGGCGTGCCGCATGCCGATTTCGGCGAAGGCGTCACCGCGGTGGTGGTCTGCAACAAGGGCGCCGATGTCACCGAGGCGGGTGTGCTGAAAGCGCTCGACGGCAGGCTGGCAAAATTCAAGATGCCGAAGCGCGTGTTCGTCGTCGACGAATTGCCGCGCAACGCCATGGGCAAGGTGCAGAAGAATATCTTGCGGGATACGTAGCAAAGATATCTACGCAAAGTAATTCGCTGTCGTCCCTGCGAACGCAGGGACCCATACGCCGCGGCGGATGTTTTGAAGGACGATGTTCGACGGCTATTTTCTAGCCGCGAACACCTGTGGTTATGGGTCCCTGCGTTCGCAGGGACGACAACGCTGGCTTTTGCGCGATCCGCGGCCTCACAACAGGCTAATCACAAACCTTCCGCCGACGATAAACAGATACGTGCCGAACGCCATCTCCAGCTGGCGTTTCGTCATGGCATGCGCGGCGCGGACGCCGAGCGGCGCCGTCAGAAGGGTGGTCGGCATCACCAGCAGGGCTCCGATCAGCGACACGTAGCCGATCGCAAACGGCAACTGCAGCGCGACAACGTCAGGAAAGCGCGCCGCGGCGGGCCAGCCGGCATAGACGTAGCCGATCGCGCCGGGAATCGAGATCAGCACCGCAAGCGCCGATGAGGTCGCGACCGCCTGATGGATCGGCCGGCCGTAGAACGTCATCAAGAGGTTCGCGAACAGGCCGCCGCCGACGCCCATCAGCGTCGAGAGCAGCCCGATGACGAATCCATAGAGCCGCATCAGGGGTCCGGTCGGGATCTTGTCGCCCAATTTCCAGCCGTCGCGCGCCAGCAGCAGCCGGGCGGCGGCGGACCACGCCACCATCACGAACACGATCTTGAACAGCCGCTCCGGCGCGTAGCGCGCGGTGACGCTGCCGGCGATCACGCCGATCACGATCGGCAGCCACCATTGTTTGAGGATGTCCATGTCGACCGCGCCGCGCGCGTAATGCGCTCGAAACGAGCTGATCGAGGTCGGGACGATGATGGCGAGCGAAGTACCGATGCAGAGCGGCATCCGCACCTCCAGCGGCACCCCGGCGAGCCGGAAGCATTCGTAGAACACCGGCACCAGGATCGCGCCGCCGCCGATCCCGAAGACGCCGGCGAAGAACCCGGAGACCGCGCCCACGGCGACCAGCATGAGCGCCAGTTCGACAAGCTCGGTGACGTTAAGCCCGGCGACTGCCATGGGTGGTTTCCTTGGGTCCCAGCGTTCATGAATCGTGCTTCAGGTATACCAGCCAATCGACGGTGGCAGAGCTTTGTCAACGCCTGCAATTGCAGGCCTCCCCCTTAGGTATGAACCTGCATTCGCAAATGGTGATTTTGGTCGTTGCGCTCGGTGTTTCGACTTCGTAAATAAGAATTGCTCTATAGCGATCCCAGATGGGCCTTAACCTTGGCCCCGCCAACTTCAAAGCCGCCGATGACCGCCAGGATCGAACGTCCGCTTTCGCCACACATGCAGACCTATCGCTGGACCCTGACGATGGCGCTGTCCATCGTCCACCGGGCCACTGGCATCGCGCTGTATTTCGGCACCCTTCTGCTGGCCTGGTGGCTGATCGCAGCCGCCTCGGGCCCCGGCGCCTATGCCAATGTGCAGGCATTCACCGGCAGCATCATCGGCCGCCTGATCGTGTTCGGCTACACGTGGGCGCTGCTGCATCACATGCTGAGCGGCCTCAGGCATTTCGTCTGGGACCTCGGCTATGGCTTCAAGGCCAGCGAGCGCGAGGCCCTGACCTGGGGCGCGCTGATCGGCGGCATTTCGCTCACGGTGCTGGTCTGGATCGTCGCCTACACGGTTGGGGGCGGACGATGACCGAACCAAGGGCTTCCATGCGCACGCCGCTGGGGCGGGTGCGCAATCTCGGCTCATCGCACTCCGGCACGTCCGATTTCTGGCGCCAGCGCCTTACCGCGGTGGCGACGACGCTTTTGATCGTGCCCGTCATCGTGATCGTGCTGATGCTGATCGGCCGCAATCAGGCCGGCGCGGCGCAGATCCTGGGTTCGCTGCCGATCGCGATCATCCTGCTGCTCTTCATCCTCGCCAGCGCCTGGCACATGAAGATCGGCATGCAGGTCGTGATCGAGGACTACGTGCACAACGAGAAGCTGAAGCTCGCGAGCGTGATGGCCAATAATTTCTTCTGTGTCGCGGTGGCGCTGGCCTCGATCTACGCGATCCTCAAACTGTCATCGGGAGTTTGACCCATGGCTTCTCAAGGTTCGGCTGCTGACGGTAAAGCCACCAACGGCAGTGGTGGAATTGGAAGTAGTCCTGCCACCAACGGAAAATCCTATCCGATCGAGGACCACACCTACGACGTCGTGGTCGTTGGCGCCGGCGGCGCCGGCCTGCGCGCCGTGGTCGGCTGCTCGGAGGCCGGCCTGCGCACCGCCTGCATCACAAAAGTGTTCCCGACGCGCTCGCATACGGTCGCAGCACAGGGCGGCATTTCGGCGTCGCTTGGCAACATGCATCCGGACGACTGGCGCTGGCACATGTACGACACCGTCAAGGGGTCGGACTGGCTCGGCGACCAGGACGCGATCGAGTACATGGTGCGCAACGCGCCCGAGGCCGTCTACGAGCTCGAGCATTGGGGCGTGCCGTTCTCGCGCACCGAGGACGGCAAGATCTACCAGCGCCCGTTCGGCGGCATGACGCTGGACTACGGCAAGGGCCAGGCGCAGCGCACCTGCGCCGCCGCCGACCGCACCGGCCACGCCATGCTGCACACGATGTACGGCCAGGCGCTGCGCCACTCCGCCGAATTCTACATCGAGTTCTTCGCCATCGACCTGATCATGGACGATCAGGGCGTCTGCCGCGGCGTCATCGCGCTCAAGCTCGACGACGGCACGCTGCATCGTTTCCGCGCCCAGACCACGATCCTCGCTACCGGCGGCTACGGCCGCGCCTACGCCTCCTGCACCTCGGCGCACACCTGCACCGGTGACGGCGGCGGCATGGTGCTGCGCGCCGGCCTGCCGCTGCAGGACATGGAATTCGTCCAGTTTCACCCGACCGGCATCTACGGCTCGGGCTGCCTCGTCACCGAGGGCGCGCGCGGCGAAGGCGGCTATCTCGTCAATTCCGAGGGCGAGCGCTTCATGGAGCGCTATGCGCCATCGGCCAAGGACCTCGCCTCGCGCGACGTGGTCTCGCGCGCGATGACGATCGAAATGCGCGAAGGCCGCGGCGTCGGCAAGAAAAAGGACCACATCTACCTGCACCTCGATCACCTCGACCCGAAGGTGCTGAACGAACGGCTGCCGGGCATTTCCGAATCGGCGAAGATCTTCGCCAATGTCGACGTCACCCGCGAGCCGATCCCGATCACGCCGACCGTGCATTACAACATGGGCGGCATTCCCACCAACTATCACGGCGAAGTGCTGACCAAGAAGGACGGCGACGACAACGCCGTGGTGCCGGGCCTGATGGCGATCGGCGAGGCCGCCTGCGTCTCGGTGCACGGCGCCAACCGCCTCGGCTCCAATTCGCTGATCGACCTCGTCGTGTTCGGCCGCGCCGCAGCGCTGCGGCTGGCGGAAAAGCTGACGCCGAACGGCAAGCAGCCGGACCTGCCGAAGGATTCCTCCGACCTCGCACTCGGACGGCTCGACCATTACCGCTACGCCGCCGGCGGCACGCCGACCGCGAAGCTGCGCGACAGCATGCAGCATGTGATGCAGAACAATTGCGCGGTGTTCCGCACCGGCGAGATCCTGTCCGAAGGCCAGAACCTGATCCACAAGGTGCATGGCGGCATCGGCGACGTCTCGACCACCGATCGCTCGCTGGTCTGGAATTCCGACCTGATCGAAACGCTGGAATTCGACAATCTGATCGTGCAGGCGGTGGTGACGATGGACTCGGCGGCCAACCGCTCCGAGAGCCGCGGCGCGCATGCGCGCGAGGATTTCCCCGATCGCGACGACAAGAACTGGATGAAGCACACGCTGGCGTGGATCGGCGACCGTGGCAACACCACGATCGATTACCGCCCGGTGCACGATTACACGATGACGAACGACGTGCAGTACATCCCGCCGAAGGCGCGGGTGTATTGATGCTGCTTGTCATGCGCGGGCTTGACCCGCGCATCCATCTTCAAAAGAGGATGGATTGCCGGGTCAAGCCCGGCAATGACGGGAAGAACCGTAGAGGCAAGACATATGGTTGAATTCGCGCTTCCGAAAAATTCAAGGATCACCGGCGGCAAGGCCTGGCCGAAGCCTTCAGGCGCGACCGAGACGCGCGAGTTCAGGGTGTATCGCTGGAATCCGGACGACGGCAAGAACCCGAGCGTCGACACCTATCACGTCGACATCAACGATTGCGGGCCGATGGTGCTGGACGGCCTGATCTGGATCAAGAACCATATCGACCCGACGCTGACCTTCCGCCGCTCCTGCCGCGAGGGCGTCTGCGGCTCCTGCGCCATGAACATCGACGGCCAGAACACGCTGGCCTGCACCAAATCGATGCACGACGTGGCCTCAGGCGGCGCGGTGAAGGTCAACCCGCTGCCGCACCAGCCGGTCGTCAAGGACCTCGTGCCTGATCTGACCAATTTCTACGCGCAATACGCCTCGATCGAGCCGTGGCTGAAGACCACCACGCCGACGCCGCAGAAGGAATGGAAGCAGAGCCACGAGGACCGCGAGAAGCTCGACGGCCTCTATGAGTGCATCCTCTGCGCCTGCTGCTCGACCTCCTGCCCGAGCTACTGGTGGAACAGCGACCGCTTCCTCGGGCCCGCCGCGCTGCTGCAGGCGACGCGCTGGGTGAAGGATTCCCGCGATGAGGCCACCGGCGAACGGCTCGACAATCTCGAAGATCCGTTCCGGCTCTACCGCTGCCACACCATCATGAACTGCGCCAAGGCCTGCCCGAAGGGCCTCAACCCGTCGGAAGCGATTGCCGAACTCAAGCTGAAGATGGTCGAGCGGCAGATTTAGGGTTACGGGACCCGATGCTAGCGCGTCCCGAAGAAGTTGCGTCGCAGCCTGTCGGCAAACCAGAACGCAAAAATCATAGCGAACGAGAGAACGAACAATTCTCCGGTCAATAGAAAAGCCTGCTGTGCAACTGACATGAATTCCTCCATGGCTGGCTTTGTTCGTTCACCGGTCTGTGCCGGCGTATGACCGCCGGGTGGCAGCCGTTCGTACATTGCCAGCAACCGCCAACCCGACATTGCGGTGGATCAAATTCGGAATCGGATAGATGCGCGGAGCCTGTCACCGGGCACGCATTCGCGTGACCCGGTGGCTCCTCCGGGCTACGATGCTGACGTTGCTGCAAGCACCCGCGTCGAGAGCACGAAATGGCCAGCGCACATCCCGTCATCCTGCATCATTTCCCGCAGTCGCCGTTCTCGGAAAAGATCCGCCTGATCTTCGGCCTGAAGAACGTGGCATGGACCTCGGTGCTGATTTCGCGAATCATGCCGCGGCCCGACCTGATGCCGTTGACCGGAGGCTACCGCCGCACCCCGGTGATGCAGATCGGCGCCGATATCTATTGCGACACCCAATGCATCATCCGCGAACTGGAGCGGCGATTTCCGGAGCCGACGCTGTTTCCGGATGGATACCAGGGCCTCGCTTCCGCCACCGCGATGTGGACGGACAAGGCGTTCTTTCAGAGCAGCGTCAATCTCATCTTCGGCTCGCTCGCCGACAAGGTCCCGCAGGAGTTCATCGCCGACCGCGAGAAACTGCGCGGCGCCAAATTCGACGTCGCCGCCATGACGGCCGCGATCCCGCAGATGCGCGACCAGTTTCGCGCTCACGTGCAGTGGATTGAAGCTCAACTTGCCGACGGCCGAAGCTGGATGTGCGGCGAGCACGTCAGCCTGTGCGATATCAACGCCTACATGAACGTCTGGTACGCCCGCGGCAATCTTCCCGGTCTCGACGACGTGCTCACCGAGTTCCCGGCCATCCGGGCGTGGGAAACGCGGATGCGTTCAATCGGGCACGGCACCTCCACTGAAATCTCGACAGCGGCGGCACTTGAGATCGGCACGCGCGCGACGCCGGAGACCGCCGAACTGGCCGACCCCCATGATCCCAACGGCCGAAAGCCGGGCGACCAGGTCGAGGTGATGCCCGACGACTACGGCAAGATCGCCGTGCGCGGTGAAATCGTCGCCCTCACATCCCAGCACATTGCGATTCGCAGGCGCGATCCCATTGCCGGCGAAGTGGTCGTGCATTTTCCGCGCGCGGGATTTCTCGTCGTTCCGGCATAGCGCACCGGAACCAGCGGGAACCTTTTGATTTGGTTGCCGTTATGCCGCCATGGCCAAATCAACCGTCAAGCAGCCCGCCAGCAAGGCTGGCAAGTCCGATCCGCGCGTAGATAAGCCGGATTCCGAGGAAAAATCGGAATTCGTCGAGGTCGTCGCCGAGGACGGCGACCACGTCGCGCCGCCGCCGCCCGAGGTCGTCGAGCCCGACCCTGAAATGTCCGAGGAAGAAGCCGAGCAGGCGCGCAAGGATTATCTGCTGACGCGGTTCTGGATCAGCGCGCGCGGCTATTGGGGCAAAAGCGGCGACCGGCTGGCGTGGTTGTTTACGATCGGACTGCTGATCCTGATCGTCGCCAATGTCGGCTTTCAATACGGCATCAACGTCTGGAATCGCGCGATCTTCGACGCCATCGAGAAGCGCGAAGCCGCCACCGTGTACTATCTCACTGCGGTATTTTTCCCGCTCGCGATCGGCAGCGTGCTGCTCGGTGTCGCGCAGGTGTTCACCCGCATGGGCATTCAGCGCCGCTGGCGCGCCTGGCTGACGAACTCGGTGATATCGCGCTGGCTGGCGAACGGCCGTTACTACCAGCTCAACCTCGTCGGCGGCGATCACCAGAACCCGGAATATCGTATCGCGGAAGATTTGCGGATCGCGACCGACTCGCCGGTGGATTTCGTCGCGGGCGTGACGTCGGCATTCCTCTCGGCTGTGACCTTCATCGTCGTGCTCTGGACCATTGGCGGCGCGCTGACGGTGACGTTGGGCGGCTCGACCGTGACTATCCCAGGTTTTCTCGTGATTGCCGCCGTCATCTATGCCGGCATCGCCTCGGGCTCGATCATGACGATCGGGCGGCGTTTCGTGCAGGTGTCCGAAGACAAGAACCAGGCCGAAGCCGAATACCGCTATGCGCTGACGCGGGTTCGCGAGAACGGCGAAAGCATCGCGCTGCTCGGCGGCGAGCAGGAAGAGCGCGACGGCATCGACAAGACTTTTACAAAGGTGTTGCGGCAATGGGCGCGGCTGGCCGGCCAGCATATGCGCACCACGCTGGTGTCGCAGGGATCGAACCTGATTGCTCCCGTGGTGCCGCTATTGCTGTGCGCGCCAAAGTTTCTCGACGGCAGCATGACGCTCGGACAGGTGATGCAGGCGGCTTCCGCCTTCACCATCGTGCAGACCGCGTTCGGCTGGCTGGTGGACAATTATCCGCGGCTGGCCGACTGGAACGCCTGCGCGCGCCGCATCGCCTCGCTGATGATGTCGCTCGACGGCCTCGAACGCGCCGAGCGCGGCGACGGCATCGGCCGCATCAAGCGCGGCGAGACCGAGGGCGATGCCATGCTGAGCCTCAACGATTTCTCGGTCACGCTCGACGACGGAACTGCGGTCGTCGGCGAGACCGAAGTCGTGATCGATCCCGGCGAGCGGCTGCTGGTGGCCGGCGAATCCGGCACCGGCAAGAGCACGCTGGTCCGTGCGCTGGCCGGGCTGTGGCCATGGGGCGGCGGCAGCGTCAATTTCCATCCCGACCGCCGGCTCTTCATGCTGCCGCAAAAACCCTACATCCCGTCCGGCACGCTGCGCCGCGCCATCGCCTATCCCGGCGCCGCCGACGACTGGACGGTGGAAGCGATCGGCGAGGCGCTGCACAAGGTCGGCCTCGATCATCTCAAGGAGAAGATCGAGGAAGAAGGGCCGTGGGACCAGACGCTTTCCGGTGGCGAGAAACAACGGCTGGCCTTCGCGCGGCTGTTGCTGCACAATCCCGACATCGTGGTGCTGGACGAGGCGACTTCCGCGCTCGACGAAAAGAGCCAGGACAAGATGATGGAGCTGGTCATCAAGGAACTGCCCAAAGCCACCATCGTCAGCGTCGCCCATCGCGTCGAACTGGAAGCGTTCCACAGCCGCAAGATCGTGCTGGAGCGCCGCAAGGGCGGTGCCAAGCTCGTCAGCGACATCGACCTGATCCCGCGCAAGGGCAAACGCCGCCTGCTCGGCCGCTTCCTGCGCTCGCGCAAGGCGCGAAAAAGGCGGCGTGATGCGTTGGCGTTGCCGCTAATGCTCGGAATTGGCTTCAGCATTCGGACTTGCTACCGACTGAAACAACCGTTCAAGGGTCGGATGGGACGGCGCGCACGTTCCGCGCGATAAGGGGCTGACGCAATTGATCTGTATCAACACGCCAACAACTCCGTGGCACCAGTCAACAAGGGCAACTCGAGCTTCGCTGGCTGGGAACGCGGATGGTTGAAGCAAATTTGGGCAACGCAAGGTTCTTTCGTCGAAGTGGGCCATATTCGCTTGCAGTTGTTGCGAGTACGGCGCGCGGAGTTGCGGATGAACTCGAACTGCTCCTCGAAGGTGTGGCCCCCCTGCAAACAGCTGGCTCGAATGAAGTGAGTTTTCTGGATAATCGACGTTATGCGTCGGCGCTCGATCGGACATCGGCTGGTGCCGTGATTGTGCATCCGGATATGGCAGCGCGAGTGCCCGCCGGGACAGTGGCGATCCGGACCACCGAACCCTACGCGGCATGGGCGCGCGTTGCTGCACTCTTCTATCCAGTGCCTCCAGTTTCTCCCGGTATCCATCCGTCCGCAATTGTCGCAGAGGGGGCGCGCGTCGATCCGTCTGCGGAGATTGGGCCGCTGTCCGTGATTGAATCAGGAGCAGAGATAGGACAAAGCTGTCTGATCGGGCCTTGCGCGGTTATCGGCAGCGGCGTGATTGTCGGTCGGGATTGCCGGATTGGTGCACATGCGAGTCTAAGCCATGCGCTTCTGGGAGCACGTGTTTACGTCTACCCCGGCGCCCGGATCGGACAGGAAGGGTTTGGATTCGCCTCCACCACAGATGGATTTCTCCCTGTTCCCCAGCTTGGGCGAGTCATTCTTGAAGACGACGTCGAAGTGGGTGCGAATAGCACAATTGATCGAGGATCATCGCGAGACACGGTGATCGGCGCCGGCTCCCGTCTGGATAACCTCGTCCAGATCGGCCACAATGTTATCCTCGGCCGGTGTTGTGTCATCGTCGCACAGGTCGGTATTTCGGGTTCAACCGTGCTTGAAGATTTCGTTCGCGTCGGGGGGCAGGCGGCTATGGCCGGACATCTTCGGATCGGTCAAGGCGCGGAGATCGGCGCGCAGACGGGCGTCATGTCGGATGTGGATGCAGGCGCGAAAGTGCTTGGCAGCCCTGCTCAGCCAAAAAGAGACTTCTTCCGGCAACTTGCAACGCTCAGGAAAATGGCAAAGAGAGAAGGATAAGACTGCTCATATCGCAAGAGCGGTACAAACCAATATCCGCTTGTGACCTCTGTTGTTACCCCACAAGCTCGCACGATCTGGCTCTTCAACCGCCGTCCCCTGATGCTGCGAGGAGACCTACGATCCGAACTGCAATGCCTTCACGATGATCATTGACGGGAAGATCATCGCCTATCCAATGAAGCGCGTGAGATGACCGGGCTAGACGCGACCCAAGGTCCGTTGAGAACCAATGTTGCGTAATAATGCGGTGGTTTCACACCGTCAGGCACCGAAACGGACGGAGATTTCGTGAGATCGTTCAGCCCTATTTCGTTTGGCGCCGTGTGACTTCTTCGAATACATTGCTGCAGAGAATTGCAGCGACCATGGAGGACGACGGCGTGCGTTTGTTGTCCAATCTGCTTCGACGCTTCATCCGCCACGGCACCCTGCGAGTCCGCGATGCCGAGGGCAAGGTTCATGTTTTCGGCGAACGCCTGCCCGGGCCCGACGTCGCCATCCATCTCCACGATCGCGGGCTCTACACCAAGCTGTTCATCAATCCGGAGCTATACGCCGCTGAAGCCTATATGGACGGCAGTCTGACGCTGGAGGACGGCGCCGCAATCCATGATTTTCTGCTGCTGTTTTCGGTCAACCGCGCCGGGCTATATTCGTACGGCTCACAAAAGCTGATGCGGCGGGTGTGGCGCGGCCTGCGCCGCTGGCATCAGGCCAATCCGATCGGGCTTGCCGCCGCTCATGCGCGGCACCACTACGACATTTCGACCGAGCTTTACCGCCTGTTCCTCGACGATCAGATGCAGTATTCCTGCGCTTATTTTCGAGACCCGGAGCATGAAACGCTCGAACAGGCGCAGCGCAACAAGCTGATTCACGCCACCAGCAAGCTGCAAATAAAGCCCGGCATGACGATCGCCGAGATTGGCTCCGGCTGGGGCGGCTTCGCCATTCATCTGGCGCGCGAAGCAGGAGCGCGTGTCACCGCGGTCAATGTTTCGCCCGAGCAGATCAAGGCAGCACGGGTTCATGCCGAGGCCGCCGGCGTTTCCGATCGCGTCACGTTTCGCGAGTTGGACTATCGCCAGCTCACCGGCCAGTTTGACCGGGTCGTCTCGGTCGGCATGATGGAGCATGTCGGCATCGGACATTTTGACGAGTATTTCCTCAAGATCCGCGAACTCCTGACACCTGACGGCTATGCCTTCATCCATTGCATCGGCCGGATGTCGCAGCCCGGCGCCAGCGGCCCCTTCATCCGCAAATACATCTTTCCTGGCGCCTATGTGCCGGCGCTATCCGAGACCTTCGCTGCCACGGAGCGCTGTGGCCTGTGGTGCGATGACATGGAAGTGCTGCGGCTTCACTATCGCTACACGGTGAAACACTGGCGTGAGCGCTTCGCCAAAAATAGAGCCCGGGCTGCAGCGATCTACGACGAGCGGTTCTGCCGGATGTGGGAATTCTACCTCGCCGCCGTCGAACTCGAGTTCCTGCACGGCTCTCACATGGTGTTTCAAATTCTGCTGTCGACCAAACGTGATGCGGTGCCGATCACGCGCGATTTTATGATCGACTTCGAGCGGGCAGCCTGGGCGCGCGCGCAGACGGCCGGCTGAAGGACGCCGACTCGGCATTCCACCGACCCCTGCTGACACGCGTCGAGGTGATCGAATAGATAGGCCGATCACTTCCGGCAACATCGCGTCATTTCGCTGCGCCACGGAAGTGGGTTATGCCAGAGGCAGCAATAATGGAAACGACAGGCCGCGGCGTACTGGATACCCGCTTTCGCGGGCTATGACGATCGATGCGTTGATCGAACTCGAACAACATTTGAACCTGTTTCACTGCCGCAAAACCGGCTATGCATGCGCCGCTCACTGAGGACCATTGTTTGACTCCCGACAACGACCCTGCCCCCGCGCCATTCGGCGCGTTCGCGCCGAATGCCGCGCAGGCTGCGATCATTTCCATGGCGCATCGCTCGCGGCTAAAGCGCGGCGCGTTTCGGCCGATGCTGTCGCGGCTGGTCGAATCTGCTGCGCGCGGGCCCCGTCGACGTGCAGTATCAGGGCGCCTCGTTCCGCTTCTACCACCAGGCCAGCGCCACCGAACGCGGCGCACTGTTCAATCCCGATTACAATCTCGAGGAACTGGATTTTTTGCGCGCGCATGTCGCCCGCGGGCGGCGTCTTCGTCGATGTCGGGCGCCAATGTCGGCACCTACGCGCTTGGTGCTGGCGCGTCATGTCGGCGCCCGCGGCAAGGTGATCGCGATCGAACCGCATCCGGTCACCCATGCGCGGCTGGCCTTCAACAACACGGCCTCACGCCATACCCAGGTGAAACTGGTCGCGGCCGCCGCCGGCCCCGCCGATGGCGAATTGATGATCGAGACCGATGGCGAAAATCTCGGCGCCAGCCACATCGTGTCGGGACAAGCCTCCGGTAAGGCGATAAGAGTGCCGTCGCTGCGGCTGCAGCGCATCCTCGAAGAAGCCGGCGCATCGCATATCGACGCGCTCAAGATCGACGTCGAAGGCTTTGAGGATCGCGTGTTGACCGGCTTCTTTGCCCAAGCGCCGCAAGCGCTGTGGCCGCGCGCGGTGGTGATCGAGCATCTGTCCAAGAGCGAATGGCAGCAAGACTGCATCGCCGACATGCAAGCGCGGGGTTACGCCACGACCGGCAAGACCCGCAGCAACACGCTATTGGTACGCAACTGATCGACACTTCCAAACCGCAGGAGATTCCTGATGATCGACCACATCGGCTTTCCGGTTTCCGACTATGTTCGCTCGAAGGCGTTCTATCTGAAGGCGCTGGCACCGCTCGACTATCACCTCGTCATGGAAGTGACGCAGGAACAGACCGGTCACGATCCCGCGGCGGGCTTCGGCGCCAATGGAAAGCCTGATTTCTGGATCGGCGGCGAAGGCGGACTGGACAAGCCGCTGCACGTCGCCATCCTGGCAAAGGATCGCGCCACCGTTGACGCCTTCTACAAAGCCGCCATGGCCGCCGGGGGACGCGACAATGGCGCACCCGGGATCCGCGCGCACTACCATCCAAACTATTACGGCGCGTTCGTGCTCGATCCCGACGGCCACAACATCGAAGCCGTTTGCCACACGCCGGCGTAACCGGCTTCCCGGTTCCATTATTCCGTTGCGCAGGAACATCGCGCCATCGCCGCCGTTGTCGCTCCCGGAGCTGAACCCGAGGGAGAAACAAGCAATGAGTAACGACAACGCGCGCGATCAGGACCGTGTATGGCAGTTGATGAAGAAGATCGGCTTTGCGATGCTCGTTACCCATGACGGCGGCAAACTTCGTGCACGCCCGATGAGCGCCTTCCTGGAGCAGGAAAGCAACGCGATCTACTTCCTGACCGATGCGCGGCGTCACAAGGACGAGGAAATCGCCAAGAATCCGGCCATCAATCTCTCGTTCGCCGATGCCGGCAGCCAGAAATACGTCTCCGTCGCGGGTACTGCGGCCGTTTCCAACGATCGCGCCAAGATCAAGCAGCTGTTTTCGACCCCGGCGAAAGCCTGGTGGGATAGCGCCGAGGATCCGAACATTCGCGTGCTGACGATCACGCCCGACGATGCGGAATTCTGGGATTCACCCGGCACCGTCATCAGCTATGTGAAAATGGCTGCAGCCGCGGCGACCGGCACCCGGCCGGAAATCGGCGAGAACCGCAAGGTTTCGATGTGATGCCGATCGAACCGCCGGAAATTCCGCCGGCGACGCCGGGACAACCGACCGAGCCGCCGCGGGAGGAGCCTCCGGGCAGCCCGCGGCCAGAGGTGCCGCCGCCGGTGCGTGAACCGGGCCAGCCGCCGCAGCCGCAAGAGCTGCCGGGCAAGACGCCGGACGAATTGCCGGTGCGTGGACCTGATGGTCCGCGCACGCCAAATCCCGCTACCGATGCGGCGACCGGACGAGACCGTTGTGAGGCCACGGTCTGAACACGCTATGAACAATGGTGGGTGCAACCCGTTGTGACGATGAAATAAAAACCATCGGGCCATTTGTAGGCGGCCACATTCCGGCCTAATGATTACCCGTTGACTGTCGTCCAATACGTCAATGAAAGCGAATTCGTTGCTGCCAGGATTTTTCCGGGGACCAAGGACATCATGACAAACCTTCGCATCGTGCTGCTTGCCACCACCGCTTTGACGGTAGCGCAGCTCGCGACCTCCACATCGCATGCGCAGTCCGCACCGCTCGTCGTGGCGCAGGCCAAGGAAGAGGTAGGCCCGGACGGTAAACCCAAGCGGCCACCGCCGGGCGCTCCGCCGCCGGCCGCCGCGCCCAAGGCACCAGCGGCGCCTCCGCCGCCGGCAGCGGCACCTCCGCGTCCCGCACCTCCTCCGCCGCCACCGCCGGCAGCTGCGCCTCCACGGCCCGCACCGCCTCCGCCGCCGCCTCCCCCGGCTGCAGCACCGCGCCCGGCTCCGCCGCCACCACCGCCTCCTGCTGCGGCTCCGCCGCCGCGTCCGACGCCGCCACCGCCGCCTCCGGCGGCTGCACCCGCACGCCCGACCCCGCCGCCTCCTGCGGCTGCACCGCCTGTACGCACGCCACCCCCGCCGCCTCCGCCCGCGGCAACAGCGCCCGCAGCGCCGAAGCAGCCGGCTGCGCCGACGCCACCGCCTTCACCAACTCCGCCTCCGCCGCCTGCAGTTCAGAAGGGGGCGCCACCTCCCGCGCCGGCAACATCCCCGCCGCCGCCAGCGGGCACCAGGCAACCGCCGGCACCAACCACGACGCCTGCGCCGCAAACTCAACCCATGTCGCCGCCGGCAGCCACACCGCCCGCCGGAAGCCCGACGACGGCACCGCCGCCGCGCGCCGGCACACCGCCGACAACGCCGCCTGCCGCGGGCACGCCAACTACCCCGCCAACCACTCCGCCAGGCCGCCCGGGCGGGCCGCCTCCGGCTGCCGGCACACCTCCAGCGGCGGTCCCCGCGCCGAACGCCGCCGGTGCGCCTGCGATTGCGCCGACTGCGCCGGCGGCCGCTCCCGCGGCGCCCACTGCCGTGCCGGGCGTGCCCAACGCGGCGCCACCTCCCGGCCGCGCACAGAACGCACCGCCGACCGTCGCACCGGCCTTTCGGCAGGCGCCTCAGGTGACCACCGCGTTGCCGCCGGCTGCCTCCGCCGCAAGAGGGGTTGAAGGCCATCGCCCCGGGCGCGGCACCTGTCGGGCCGCAACGGCTTGACGACTTCCGCGGCCAGCGCCGCGAGTCGCAGCAGGGCGGCCGCACGATCATCACCGAGCCGGGCCGGATCATCATTCGCGATCCCGGCGGACAGCAATATGTCCGGCACAGCGAGGTGGACCGCTTCCGCTACGGCGCGCGCGACATCCAGACCTCGGTCGTCGGAGGTGACACCCGTACCGTCGTGATCAGGCCTGACGGCACGCAGGTCATCACCGTGGTTGGCCGCGACGGCCAGTTGCTGCGCCGTATCCGCCGCGATCAGCGCGGCCGCGAGATCATCATCATCGACAACAGCTACCGCGGTCCACGCGGGGGTGGCGGCGGCTTCTTCGTCGCCCTGGCGCCGCCGGTGATCCGCATGCCCTACAATCGCTACATCGTCGATTCCGAGGAAGCGCCGCCGGAACTGCTTTACGAGACCATGATGGCGCCGCCGGTGGAACGGATCGAACGGCGCTATTCGCTGGACGAAATCCGCTACAGCCCCACCGTGCGTCAGCGGATGCCGAGCATCGACGTCAACACCATCAATTTCGAGCTCGGATCGTGGGAAATTCCACCCGATCAGGCGTCGAAGCTGCAGGCGATCGCTGACGGCCTCAACCGCGCGATCCAGGAAAATCCACGCGCGGTGTTCCTGATCGAGGGCCACACCGACGCGGTCGGAAACGACGTCGACAATCTGTCGCTGTCGGACCGTCGCGCGGAATCCGCGGCCACGCTGCTGACGCAGCAGTTCAACGTGCCGGCGGAGAACCTGACCTCGCAGGGCTATGGCGAGCAGTACCTGAAGGAGCAGACCGACGGGCCGAGCGCGATCAACCGGCGCGTCACCATCCGCAACATCACGCCGCTGCTCAATGGCGGACAGGCCTCGTTGCCGCCGCCCCCGCCCGGTACCGCGCCGCCGCGACGCTGAGGCAGGAAGTCACCAGATGAAAATGGCCGGGAGCAATCCCGGCCATTTTGTCAGGTCACGCATTGAGCGCCGGCGGCGGAACACATGCCTCGCAGATCGCCCTGGCGTGCCGATGATCGGTGCCGCAGCAGCCGCCGAGAATGCGCATCCTGGGAAATGCGCCCCTGAGCTTGAGATAACGCCGCCCGAGATCGGATGGATCACCCGCGTCCAGCGTCGTCGAACTCATCGAGTTCGGCGTGACTCTTCGCCGAGGCATTGGCCCGTACACCGTGGATACGCCCCGTCCAGGGTTCACCCGCCTTCAACGCATCATCGAAATGCGTTGGATGGGCGCAGTTGATCAGAAAATATTCCGGCGTACTGTCGGTCTCGCGATCCACGGTTTCGATCGCCTCCCGCAACGACTCTCCATTTACCAAACGGCCATTGGTCTCCACGGTGAACGAGATCGCCGCAGGAATCCGCTGCGCCCTGGCGGCGCGTGCGACGCCGATCGCTTCATTGATGGTGTTGAGCGTATAGGCCGTGACCATGTCGGCGCCGCCCTCGACGAAGGCCGCGATCTGCGCCCGATGATAGGCCTCGGCTTCGTCGGCCGTCATGTTGCCCGCCTTGTAGCCGTCGCCGCGCGGGCCGATGGCGCCGCTGAGGACACAAGGCGCGCCGCCCGGCCTTTCCCAACCGGCCCGCAACTCCTCGAGGAATGCAATCGAACGGACGTTGATCGCCTTGAGCGCAGCAGTGTCGTAATCGAGCTTGGCGCCCCAATCCGGATTGGCGCGCCATGTCGGGCTATCAAGCACGAAGCCTGTGCCATGGTCGCGCGCAACCGCCAGATAGCTGGCGTAATACTGCCTCAAGTGTTGCCTTCCCTCGGGGCTATCGAGCAGCACGAACGCGGCGAAGTGCGGCAGCTCAATTCCTTCGTGGAAGATCAGCGTCGTTTCCATGCCGCCATCGGTCAGGAAAATGCCACCGTGGCGTTGCGGCAGATCGTGTCGGTATTTGGCCATTTCAACATCTCCGGGAAATTTGGCTGGCCTCGGTAGGTCTCTCTCGCCTCAACAAGGTCCGGCGATGTTGGTGCCTCATAGTGTCGCGGCCGGCTAGGCTGCTTGTGGTACGGATGTACCCGGAGCCGCGAAATGATACGAATTCAAATGGTTGGGGGCGAGGCGCATGACCGACGCGCCGTCAGCGCCGGAGAAACCGTACCATGAGTGCAGTTTTGGAGACCCGGATGGGAAAGGGCGAGGCGACGCGCGAGCGGATTCTCGAGATCGCGGAAGCGGCCGTGCTCGCCAAGGGATTCGGCGCCACTTCTATCGAGGAAGTGATCGCGGAGGCCGGCCTCACCAAAAGTGGCTTCTTCTATCACTTCAAGGACAAGAATGCGCTCGCGCATGAAATGCTCCGGCGATATGTCGCGACCAATGACCGGCTGTTCGACGAGATCTTCGCGCGCGGCGGCGAGCTGTCCGACGACCCGCTGCAGGCGTTCCTGATTTCACTGAAGCTGCTCGCTGAAACCATGGCCGACTTGCCGAACGGCCATCCCGGCTGCCTGATCGCGAGCATCTGCTATCAGGAGCGGCTGTTCGATCGTGAAGTGCGCGACCTCACCGCACAGTCGGTGCGAGACTGGAACGCGCGCTTCCGCAAGATCCTCGACGGGATCGCGTCGGTCTACGCGCCGCGCGAGCCGGTCGATCTCGACGATGTCGCCGACATGCTGTCCTGCATCGTCGACGGCGCCATCATCATGTCGAAGACGCTGAACGATCCGAGCCGACTTGAACGACAGATCCTGATCTTCCGAGCCTGCGTCAAACTGATGTTTGCAGCCCCGTCGCCTTCCTGACGCGCAAAGCTACTGGCCTGCGGCGGCGAGGCCGAGCGCGTCCGCCATGACACGGAACACATCGGTGTTGTCCATCGACCCGTGGATGCGTTCGCTGCCCGGCCCGGTGCCGGTCAGGATGACGTCCTCTCCCGAATGCACGCTTGCGCCCATCATCGCCGGCAGATTGCCGAAGCGCAGCACGACGCCCGGGACATCCTTGTATTTGTCATTGGCCTTGAACGTGCCAGCCTCGTCGCCCTTCACAGTCGGCTCGTTGGGATTGTCGAGCTTTGGACGGAAGGTTTCGTAGTGGTCCGGCAGGCTCGCCGAAAAGATCGCGAGCCGGCGGCTGACATCGACGCGCGACGGATAGCCATCGGCATCGGGGGCCGGGTAGTTGGGAAATCCTGCCTTTTCATACACGCCGACACGCTCACGAAGCGGCACGTTGGGTGTCGTGCTCATGTCGTCGCTGATGGTTCCGACAAGGCTGTTGGGATGATTGTGGTCTGCGAGCACCAGGATCAGCGTGTCGTCGCCGCGCGCCTGCGCCCATTTGCGCGCAAGGCCGACCGCATTGTCGAGCATGATGGTGTCGTAGACCGCGCGCTCCATGTCCAGCAGATGCGCGTATTTGTCGATCATCCCGGATTCGACCATCAGGAAAAACCCGGCATCGTTCTTCGACAGAATGTTGAGCGCGGCTTGCACCTGTTCGGTCAGATCAGGCTGGTCGGGAAGCTTCTTGACGCCACCGCCCTTGAGGAATTTGCGGTCCAGTGCGCCATCCATATTTCCCGGCGCGAACAGGCCGAGCAATTGGCGCGTGTCGGATTTGGCGTTCAACGCATCGAGTTCGGTCTTTGTCGTCACCACCGAATAGCCGGCGTCGCGGAATCTGGCGACGTAATCGACGTCATCCTTGCGCTTGGATCCGGGGGCGGCTTGCGGCAGGAAATTCGCGGCTCCGCCACCCATCAAGACGTCGGGCCTCGCCGCAAAAAACTGTTCGACGATCTCGTCATAGGCGGCGCGGCGGCGGGTGTGCGCCACCATCGCCGCCGGCGTGGCATCCTCGACTTCCGTATTCGTGACGATGCCGATGGCCATGCCGTGCCGCCGCTTCGCGAGACTCGTAATGGTCTCCACCTTCGGGTCATCGAACGGGTTGGCGGTGCGGTCGGCATAGACGCCCATGGCATTGACCGCGGTCTTGTGGCCGGTGGCGTAGGCGCTCGCGGCGTTCGCCGAATCCGTGATGATCGAATCCGAGCCCGCGGTCGCCACCAGCGCCATGTGCGGCATGTCGTCGATCGCAAGCTTGCCGAGGCTCTTGCCCTCCGCGATGCCCCTGGACAGCAGACGCGCCGCCACGCGGTGCGCCGGCGATAGCCCGTCGCCGATGAACAGGATGACGTTCTTCGCCTTGCGCGGCCCGGTATCGTAGACGCTCCACGCAACACTGCGGCTGCGCGTGCCGTCGCTGACCTCCACCGTGACGTTGCCCGGCCTGCTCAGGGTTACGCCGCGGAGCGTCAGCGCCGACTGGTCCTTGCCGTCTTCGCGCTCGACGAACGTCCCGGGTTGGCCGAAGGCTGTGGCGTGGTCCTCGCCGTTTACGGTCACTTTCAGCTTCGACGGATCGATGCGATCCGGAAACTCGACTTTGAAATCGAAGCGTGAACCGGCGAGTATAGCCGCGCGGTCGATCGGGTAGATGGTCTGGGCGACGCCCTGGTATCCCGTCAGCAGGACAATGAGGGGCGCGGCGGCGAGGGATTTGATCATCGAACGTGCACCGGATTAGGAGCAAGGCATGCCCCGCAGCCAACGGCCGCGGCAAGGCATGCGTCCACTCTATATCCTACCGCAGCCGAATGACGTCCCCGTTACAACCTGCGGGGAATGGCCGCGGCGCCCGTACGGCTCAGTCCTTGTCGCTGTCGAGCTTGGGGATGTACGCGCCTTCCCCCGCCGACAGCAGGCCCGTCTTGGTGTAGAGATCGAGCTTGGCGCGGGTATCGGCGATGTCGAGGTTGCGCATTGTCAGCTGGCCGATACGGTCCGCCGGCGTGAACGCCGCGTCCTCCACCTTCTCCATGCTCAGCCGCTCCGGCTGATAGGTCAGGTTTGGGCTCTCGGTGTTCAGGATCGAGTAGTCGTTGCCACGGCGCAATTCGAGCGTCACCTCGCCGGTGACGGCGCGAGCCACCCAACGCTGGGCGGTTTCGCGCAGCATCAGGGCCTGGGAATCGAACCATCGCCCCTGGTAGAGCAACCGGCCAAGGCGCATGCCGCTGATCCGGTATTGCTCGATCGTGTCTTCGTTGTGGATGCCGGTGACGAGGCGCTCGTAGGCGATGTGCAGCAGCGCCATGCCGGGCGCTTCGTAAATGCCGCGGCTCTTGGCCTCGATGATCCGGTTCTCGATCTGGTCGCTCATGCCGAGGCCATGCCGGCCGCCGATGGCGTTGGCCTCGAGGAACAGCGCGACCGGATCGGCGAACGTCTGGCCGTTCAGCGCGACCGGCTGGCCCTCCTCGAAACGCACGGAGACCTTTTCGGCCTTGACGATGCAGTCGTCGCGCCAGAACGGCACGCCCATGATCGGATTGACGATCTTGATGCCACTGTCGAGCTGCTCGAGATCCTTGGCCTCGTGGGTTGCGCCGAGGATGTTGCTGTCGGTCGAGTAGGCCTTTTCGGCACTCATCTTGTAGGCGAAGCCATTGGCGGTCATGAACGCCGACATTTCCGCACGGCCGCCCAGTTCGTCGATGAACAGCTGGTCGAGCCAGGGCTTGTAGATCCGCAAGCTCGGATTGGTCAGCAGGCCGTAGCGATAGAACCGCTCGATATCGTTGCCTTTGAAAGTGGAGCCATCGCCCCAGATGTTGACGCCGTCCTCCTTCATGGCCGCGACCAGCATCGTGCCGGTCACGGCGCGACCGAGCGGCGTGGTGTTGAAGTAGGCGATGCCCCCGGTAGAAACGTGGAAGGCGCCGGACTGGATGGCGGCAATACCTTCGTGGACCAGTTGGGTGCGGCAATCGACGAGGCGAGCTTTTTCGCCGCCGAACTCCAGCGCCTTGCGCGGAATCTCGTCGTAGTCGGCCTCGTCGGGCTGGCCGAGGTTGGCGGTATAGGCAAAGACGCGCGCGCCCTTTTGCTTCATCCAGAGCAGCGCCGCACTGGTGTCGAGACCGCCCGAGAAGGCGATACCGACTTTTTCCCCTTTGGGCAGGCTTTTCAGGATCGTACTCATGGAGCTTCCAATCGGTCGAAATGGCGGATGTCGTTTGCGGCTTTACGTGGGCGAATATCAAATTTCGCCCGGGCGGGCACGCGTTTAATGGCACCTGGCGTGGTAGCTGTCCGGCTCGGATCGGATTTAGCCCACCTCACGTCCGCGCCAGCGCCGCCACAGGCGGTATCCGGGCGAGCCCCAGCGCGCCAGCGTGGCTTCGATCTGGTCGTCCGTGCGCCGGGTCGATGGCCAGCGGTAGATCCAGGCATAGCAGAGCCAGATCACCAGAAAGCTCACCAGTCCCGCGGCAGCGACGTCGGTGAAGAAATGCCCGCCGAACGCCATCCGCAGTACAGAGGTTGCGACCCCGAACAGGGTCGCCGCCACGTAAGCCAGCGGCCGCCACGCCGGCGGCGTCAACGCCGCGGGCGCATAAGTCCAGAACGCGGTGGCGCCCTCTCCGGAGAAGAACGAGCAGTTGCGCCCGCACTCCCCACGCGGGTCCCACCACGGCACGAACTCCCAGGGCCCCTTGAACTCCGTCACCACGACCGGCCGCGGCCGGCCCCAATAGCTCTTGAACGTCAGGTTGGTCAGCACGACCGCCGACAGAAGGATCGTGACCAGCAGGAACACCGCCGCCCGTCCCGGCATCAGCATCGGCCGGTCCGGCCGCAGCAGCTTCGCGACGATAGCAATCAGCGCCGGCAGCGCCAGCGCCCATGCGACCCACATCGCGGCATCGCGCGCGAACGCAGCAAGCTCATTCTGCTTCAGCGGAAACGAGTTGCTCGCTGCATCGTAAAACAACGCCGCCAGCTTCAGATCGAGTTCGGGGAAAATGCCGAACAGCAATCCGGTGACGAGCGCCAGGCTCAAGGCGATGAAAAGTCCGGTCCGGTTCATGGCGCGGGGTTTAGCCGAGGCAGTGGGTATTGGGAAGGCTCACGACGTAGGCCGCGAGTGCGACGGCAATGGCGGGGGCGGCGGCAAACGACGCGGCGGTTCGCGCCAGGCGCCGGCGGTACGCCCCGCGATCATCCAGTAGACGAGTCCCGCGACGATGCCCGCGCCCGTCATGATTTCGAGATGGCGGCGCACGATGCCGTCGAATTTCAGTGTCTCGGGGTCGAAGGGAATAAGCCCGAGATAGCAGGCAGCACCGACGACGGCGCCGCCGATCGCATAGGCAAGTACGCTGCGGATATAGAACGCTTCGGTAATCAGCACCACGACCAGCGCCGGCAGCAGCGCAAAGCCCGACAGGAAGATGAATCCGAAGCCGAGCACGACGTTGATGGCATCCTGATCGATCGTGCCGCTCCCGAGATCGCTGAACTCGGGATACAGCACCGCGCCGACCACGATCATCCCCGCCACCAGGCAGGCGGCGAGGAAGGCAAAGAAGACGACGAAGATGCGTCCGATCAGGGACATGGGTTACACACCGTCATTGATCATGGATGGCGACGCCCTCTTCACCGTCATGCCCGGGCAAAAGCGCGAAGCCCGTCTTCGCGCTGGATGTCCCGGGCATCCAGGCTATTACTTTGTCGAGATGAAGCAAAGACGCGGATGGCCGGGTCAGGCCCGGCCATGACGACCTTTGATGCTTCATCTCAATCCGTCATCGCCATCGCGCGCAGCGCCTGGCGCTCGCGCGCGGACAGCTTTTCCGTCTCCGACTTCAACTGGCCGCAGGCGGCGAGGATGTCGCGGCCGCGCGGGGTGCGCACCGGCGAGGAATAGCCGGCGTTGAAGATATATTCGGAGAATTTTTCGATCTGCTCCCAGTCCGAGCACTCGTACGTTGTGCCTGGCCACGGGTTGAACGGAATCAAATTGATCTTTGCCGGAATGCCCTTGAGCAGTTTTACCAGCAGCTTGGCGTCATCAAGGGAATCGTTAATACCCTTGAGCATCACGTATTCGAAGGTGATGCGCCGCGCGTTCGACGAGCCCGGGTAGTCGCGGCAGGCCTGCAGCAATTCGGCAATCGGATATTTGCGGTTGAGCGGCACCAGTTCGTTGCGCAACTCGTCGCGCACGGCGTGCAGCGAGATCGCCAGCATGACGCCGATCTCGTCGCCGGTGCGGATGATGTTCGGCACCACGCCCGAAGTCGACAGCGTGATACGGCGGCGGGAAATGCCGATGCCTTCATTGTCGGCGACGATCAGCAGCGCATCGCGCACCGCGTCGAAATTATAGAGCGGTTCGCCCATGCCCATCATGACGACATTGGTGACGAGGCGGCTGCCGGTCGGCGTCTCGCGATCGGCCCAGTCGTTGAGGCGGTCGCGCGCCACCATGATCTGGCCGACGATCTCGCCCGCCGTCAGATTGCGCACCAGCCGCTGCGTGCCGGTGTGGCAGAACGAGCAGTTCAGCGTGCAGCCGACCTGCGAGGAAACGCACAGCGTGCCGCGATCGGTTTCGGGAATGTAGACGCACTCGACTTCATGCGCCTTCTGAAATGAATCGCCGCTCGGCAGGCGCAACAGCCATTTTCGGGTGCCGTCGTTGGAAATCTGTTCGGCGACCACCTCGGGGCGGTCGACGGTAAAATGCTGCACGAGCTGTGCGCGCATTTCCTTGGAAATGCTGGTCATCTCGTCGAACGCCTTGGCGCCGCGAACGTACATCCAGTGCCAGAGCTGCTGCGTGCGCATCTTGCGCTGCGCCGGCTGAACGCCGATCTCGCCGAGCCGGTCGGCGATCTCGGTGCGCGACAGGCCGATCAGCGACGGCTTTGCCGGCGGCACATAGGTTTCGAGCGGGATTTTCTCGAGCGGCGCCAGGGAGGAAGAAAGCGTCATCAAAATTCACTCGAGACGGTTGAAGCGCGAGTCAGTTGAAGTGGATGCGTCGGGTGGGCAAAGCCACCGGGTCGCGCGAATGCGCGCCCGATGATAAACTCCGCCGTGCCCACCACAAACGTTAATGGTGGGCACGGCGCGTGCCGCGCCCTTGCCCACCTCTACGAAGTAGCATTCAAATAGGCCTTCCAGGCCCGCTAAACAACGTCAATTTGGGCTTAAAGCCGCTTAACGCTTGCAATCCTGCGCCAGCCGATCGAGCGCCTGGGACAGTCCCTTGAGCGAGAAGACGTCGACGGTCTCGGTGCCCTTGGCCGAGATGCCCTTGACGGTCACGTCGGCGGATTTGCGCATGGCGCTGACCATCTGCTCTTCCTCCGCGGCGTTCTTGATCCAGAGCCCGTCGCCCTGGGTGTACATCGCAAAAGACGAGCCGCCGACTTCGAGCGAGGATTCCGAACCCGGCTTCAGCGCATAGCCGATCATGATCGAGACTTCGTTGACGACTCTCTCCGCCGGACGCGTCGAGACGAAGGCATAGGCCGGATCGCGCGGACGATTCGGCGGATTGGTTTTCGACGACGAAGGCTTGGCCAGTGCGAAGCACACCTTCCTGCCGTTCGGCATCGCGGTGTAGGCGCCCCAGGTGCCAAACTGCCCGATCAACGTCGGCTCGGCACCACCTGCCGCAGCGGTCGCGGCCGGTTCCGGTTTCGCGGGCTTTGCAGCTGTCGGCTTTGCCGCCGGCGCAGGCGCGGGCTTGGGCGATTCCTTGGCCGCATCCTTGGCGCCTTTTGAGGCAGCACCTTGGGCATGCGCAAAGGATGTCACCCCGCACAACGCCGCAACAGCAACCAGAAATGTCAGTATTCGCAACACGGACAACTGGTTCCCTCATCATTGTGACTGGAAGATGGCCCGCCGGCGCATCGCGCCGCCGGGGATGGATAGCCGGGAAATGCCTTTTTGGGAAGGCGCTTACGGCCTTGCCCACCTCTGCGTTGGAGTTTCCATTCGAACCTTGTTCAAGTGATTCTGGCAATCGTTACGCAGGCTTCGGCCTCAACCTTTTGTGCGGCCTTCGCGCTGCCGCTGCCACTGCGCGTCGGTCCATTGCAGCAGATCCTCCGCACCTGAACTGCGCAGATGCGAGCCGCCGTCCTGCACTACCATCTCACCATTGATGTAGCCGGCGTGATCGGAAATCAGGAAGCTCGCGAGGTTGGCGAGTTCGCGATGTTCTCCGGCGCGGCCGAGCGGATTGCGCTGCGCCCAGCTTTCATCGCGCCCTTGGGGGCGAAGCTGGCCCGAAGCGCCCGGGGTCGGAAACGCGCCGGGCGCGATCGCGACCGTACGCACACCCTTGGGTCCCCACTCCACCGCAAGACTCCTGGTCATTGCGAGTACGGCGGACTTCGCCATCGACGAGGGAACCGTGAAGGCGCGGCCGGTGATGGTCGAGGTCGAGAGAATACTCAGCACGACGCCCTTGTGCCCGCTTTCGATCCAGCGCCTGCCTGCGGCGAGCGTGCAATACATCGCACCGTGCAGAGTGGGCGCCAGGATCGCATCCGCCGCCCGGAACGAGAGGTGTTCGGTCTGCGCGATGAAGGTCGCGGCAGCATTGTTGACCAGTACATCGATCGGCGCGTCGCGCCAGATCTGGTCCATCATGGCATCGACCGCCGCGCCGTCGCGGATATCGCATCGGAACACCGCGACCTTCCCGCCGAGTTCGTCACGCATCTGCGCTGCGGTAGCCTCCAGCAATTCGAGGCGGCGGCCGCAGATGATCAGTTCCGCGCCGAGTTCGACGAAGCGCCGTCCCATCGCGGCTCCGAGCCCGGAGCCGCCGCCGGTGACCAGAATCCGCTTTCCCGCCAGCAGGTCTTTTTCAAACATCGTTTGAATCCCCCTTCACTACCGCCATCCTCGTCCCACACGGTCAGGCCATGCATCCGAATCGGATTGTAGCCCGGCTTCAAATCCGGCATGAAACATCGAGATTTCCTTGTCGGTCCGAAAGTCAGGTGTGTCCATGAAAGCCATTCTCTGCTCGCAATATTGCCAACCCGACGATCTCGTGCTGGCTGACGTCCCCGATCCGGTAGCCGAGCCGGGGCAGGCCGTGATTGCGATCAAATCCGCGGCGCTGAATTTCTTCGACATCCTGATGATCCAGGGCAAGTACCAGATCAAGCCGCCGTTTCCGTTTTCGCCGGCCGCCGAAGTCGCGGGCGTGATCGAAAGCGTCGGCGCCGGCGTGACCGACTTGAAGGTCGGCGACCGCGTGGTGGCGTCCTGCGGCCATAACGGTGCGCGCGAAAAGATCGCGCTGCCGGCGAACACGATCGTGAAAATTCCGGACAACCTCGATTTCGATCGCGCCGCCGGAATCATCATCATCTACGGCACCGCGCTGCATGCGCTGGAAGATCGCGCCAGCCCGAAAGCCGGCGAGACGCTTGCGGTGCTGGGCGCGGCCGGCGGCACTGGTTTGGCGGCCTGCGAACTCGGCAAGCTGATGGGGCTGAAGGTGATCGCCTGCGCCTCGTCGGACGAGAAACTCGAATTTGCCAAAGCCCATGGCGCCGAGCTCACGCTGAACTACACCAAGGAAGACCTCAAGGAGGGGCTCAAGCGGCTGACCGGCGGCAAGGGCGTCGACATCGTTTTCGATCCCGTCGGCGGCAGCTACGCCGAGGCAGCACTGCGCGCCATCGCATGGGAGGGACGTTTCCTGGTGATCGGCTTCGCGGCCGGCGACATTCCGAAGATGCCGCTCAATCTGGCGCTGCTCAAGGGCTGCGATATCCGCGGCGTGTTCTGGGGTGCATGGACCAGGCTCAATGCGGAGAAGAACCACGCCAATCTGGAGAAGCTCGTCAAGTGGACCGCGGAAGGCAAGATCTCCTCGCATGTCGACCGCACGTTCCCGCTGGCCCAGACCGCCGAAGCGCTGAAGGTGCTCGCCGGCCGCAAGGCGATGGGCAAGGTGATCCTGCATCCGTAATGGCCGGTGCGGCGGAATTGTTACACTTCATGCAACGGCTCCCCCTTCCGAGCCCCTGATCACTCGTCGAGATTGCAAAAACAATTGCAAAAACAATTGCAAGAACGGCCCGCGCGCGTCGCGGGCCGGATCGCGAACGGCGTTCGTTGCAACTTTTTGTGTCGTTGTTGCAACTAATTGTGTCGTTCAGGTAACGACCTTGTCATGGCTGCCGCAGCTCCGCCTGAATCAAACCAAAATATCTCCCAATTCGCACCGGCCGGCGTCGTCTTTTGAACCCATTCCGTGTGCGAGTTTAGGTCCAGGTAAACGGGTCCTTCGTACATCAAAAAGATCAAGAAGCAGGTGCAGGGCTGAGGGACGCCCGTGGTTGCGTTGGTAGACTGGGGAGAGCATCAACATGGTGGACAATACACGGCCGGGTCAAACGAGGGATCCCTTCGACAGATTTGACGAAGCTATCAGCGATCCCAGGTTGTACGAGACCAGCCGGTATGAGCAGCCCTACGAGCTGCCGTATGAGCGGTCCGAAACGTTGCATGAGGAGCGGCTGCCGCACGAGCCGGTCCCGCTGTTCCTCTCGAGCTACGAGGAAGAACACTACCAGCAGCTTTCCGAGTACGCCTTCGCGAGCGGCCATCGGAAGAAGGTGCGGGTGTCGCGCATTGTGGCCGCTGTCGTGGCGGTGTCGGCGATAGGCGGCCTGCTTGCGCTGTTTTCCATCGACTCGACGCGCTCGGTCATCGTCAACGCCAGGGCCTCGCTCGGCGGCGGGGCGCCCGTTCAGTTCGGCGCGGCGGAGCAGGAGCCCGCGCAGGCTTCGGCGCAGCTGCCGCCGCGCGTCGCCGCACCCGCATCGCCCGAACCCGCGGCCGCCCTACCGGATCCGTCAGTGGCTCGCCGCAACTCCCCCCCGACGGTCACGACGGCCAACGTGCTGGCATCGGCATCGCCGACCCGCGATGAAATTACCGCCGCCTATCAGAGCGCGGTCAAGGGCAAGGTCGCCGTGCCCGAGCCGGTGGCGCGCGAAGCTGCCCGCGAGGCCGCCCCGGTTGTGCCGGCAATCCGCGAGACCGAGCCGCCACCCCGCGAAGCCGCTCCGGCAAGGCGTATCGATTCGGATGAACTCGCGGCGCTGCTGAAGCGGGCGAAGGGCCTGCTTGCGATCGGCGACATCACTTCCGCCCGGTTGCTGCTCGAGCGCGCGGCGGACGCGCAGGAGCCCGAGGCGGCACTGATGCTGGCAGGCACGTATGATCCGCAGGTGCTGGGTAGCCAGGATCTGCGCAGCGTCACCGCCGACCCCGCGGCGGCGCGGGTCTGGTACCAGAAGGCCGCCCAGCTTGGTTCCGCCGATGCGAAGCGGCGGCTCAGCCAGTTACAGAACTAGGCAAATACACTCTAGATCAGCGCAGAGGATTACATGCGACATTTGTTTGGAATGGCATTACTCGCCATGACAATGGCTTGCGGGTCGACGGTTCGGGCCGCCGAACCGACGGAATACGATCCGGCCAAGGTCAGCGACAGTCTGAAGGCGATTTTTCAGTTCGGTTCGGTCGCCACCAAGCAGGCATTGAACCAGAACACGGTCACGTTGATATCCGGCACGATCGGCGGCACCTATGTGCAGTTCGGCGCGGATCTCGCTTCCGTGCTCGACGACGGAAACAAGTTGCGCGTACTTCCGATCGTCGGGCGCGGTTCAGTGCAGAGCGTCGCCGACATCCTGTTCCTGCAGGGGGTCGATCTCGGCATCGTGCGGGCCGACACGCTCGATTATCTCGAGAAGAAGGGCTTCGCAAAGGACATCAAGAAGCAGTTCACCTATGTGACCAAGCTCTATAACGAAGAAATGTACGTCATCGCGTCGAAGTCGATTACCAGCATAAGCCAGCTCAACGGCAAGAAGGTCAGCGTCGACCTTCCGAACGGCGGCACCTTCGTCACCGCCGCGATCGTGTTCGAGCGGCTCGGCCTCAAGCCGGACTTCGTCTATATCGAACAGCGCATCGCGATGGAGAAAATGAGGGCCGGCGAGATCGACGCGGTGATTGCCGTCGGCGGCAAGCCGTACAAATCCGTCAGCGCGTTCAACGACAATCGCTTCCATCTGGTCCCGGTGGATTACGCAAAGCCGCTGCAGGCCGACTATCTGCCGGCCATGCTTACTGCAAAGGACTATCCAAACCTGATCGCGGAAGGCGAGCGTGTCGACACCATCGCGGTGCCTGCGGTGCTGGCTGCCTATAACTGGGCACCGAACACGGACCGGTATCGCAAGCTCTCGCAGTTCGTCGATGCGTTCTTCACGAAGTTTCCGACGTTCCAGAACCCGCCATTCCACCCGAAATGGAAGGAAGTCTCGCTGTCGGCGCCGTTGCCCGACTGGCAGCGTCTTCCGGTCGCCGACCAATGGCTCAAGAGCCACAATGTCGAAGCCGTAACCCGCGCCAGGTTCGATGAGTTCCTGAAGCAGAGCCCGGCGACCGCCGCAACCGTGAAGACGGATACCGACAAGGAAGCGCTGTTCAAGCAGTTCCAGTCATGGGAAGCCGAGAGAAACCCCAGGGGGGCGCAGGCTCGCGTGCCGGCGCAGCGGTAAGGGTTACGGCGTTTTCACGCCGAACCAGGAATCCCGAGCTTCGGGTCTGATTTGGTCAGACCCGAAGCTTTTTGCTATTCGGACATATCAGCGGCGTCGATCCCGCGCTTCAGCGCCGCGCGGGCGGCATCGCGATGCTCCTGTGTGATGTGACCTGCGACCATGCGAATGGCGGTGGCCAGGACAGCGGCATCGTCGGTAAATCCGAGCACCGGCAACACGTCCGGCACGAAATCGAACGGCAGGATGAAGTAGGCGACGGCGCCAAGCAGCGACGCCTGCACGTGGCGCGGCGTCTGCTTGTCGAAGGCACAGTAGTAGGCCGCGAGCAGGTCCTCGGCGAAGGGAAGCTTGGCCACCACCTGTTTCAGCTTGATCCAGAAACGCCGGCGCACGCTCTCGCGGTCTTCCGCGAGCCGGTCGGCCGGCTCAAAACCAACGGTGTGATCGGACGTTGCCATCGCAGCGCTTTCCTCGGATCCGGCGCGGCAGATCGCCGCGGCCTACATGCATCGTTCAAGAATTGGGGATGTCCGGCCACCGCCGCAAGATCGCGGCGACACTCAGGCCGCGCCCAATTGGCGGGCGATCGCATTCATGGCCTTGGCCAGATCGATATCGAGCCTGGTGACGCCGCCGGCGTCATGGGTTGCCAGCACGACATCCACCGTCTTGTAGACGTTCTTCCATTCCGGATGATGGTCGTTCTTTTCGGCCACCAGCGCGGCGCGGACCATGAAACCGAACGCTTCGTTGAAATCCTTGAAGGTGAAGGTCCGCCCGATCGCCTCGCGCCCCGCCGTTTCCGACCAGCCGGGAAGTTCCGCCAGCGCCGATTTCCTTGCCTCCGCCGACAGAAGTTCCGCCATGGTCGCCTCCCGTTTTGATGCGCGCTACCCTAACACCGAAGGCCGCCTCGGGGATCCCTGCCCGAAATCGCGGTCCGCGGCGCCGGTAACCATGACGCAGATGTAATCTCGGTTCGGCGCCATATTTGATAGATTATCACTCCATGCGTGCCGGCAGCGTGAGATTGCACCTCGAACACCAGGGTATTGATGACTGACGGCCCCGATCCAGCGGAAAAGCCGGCCCCGTCCCCGCCCCGACCAGCGAAACGACGGCTGACATTCGTGTTGCTGGCCGGCGCGCTCGCGCTCGTCGGTGCCTTGGCCGCCGGCTATTATTTCGCGATGCGGCCGGTGACGCTGCGGATCGCCGTGGGGCCCGCCAACAGCGACGACCTCAAGGTGGTCCAGAACCTGACGCAGGCCTTCAACAACCAGAAGGGCAGCCTGGTCCGGTTGCGCCCGGTACAAACCGACGGCGCGGCAGCAAGCGCCGCCTTGCTCGGTGAGGGCAAGGCCGATCTCGCCATCATCCGCGGCGATCTCGAAGTGCCGAAAAATGCGCAAGCCGTGGCGACGCTGCGCAAGAACGTCGCGGTGCTGTGGGTGCCGCCGGCCGGCAAGAGCAAGGGCAGGAAGGCCGCGCCCGCCATCACGAAAATTGCACAGCTCGCCGGGCGTCGTATCGGCGTGGTCGGCCGCACCGACGCCAATGTCAATCTGCTCAAGGTGATCCTGCGGCAATACGGCGTCGATCCAGCCAAGGTCGAGATCGCCCAGTTTCCCGCCAACGAGGCCGCCGATGCCATCCGTAACCAGAGAGCGGATGCCTATCTCGCGGCCGGCCCGGTCAACAGCAAGATCACTGCGGACGCGATTGCGGCCTCGATGCGCGACGGCGGCACGCTGAAATTCCTCGCGATCGACTCGGCCGAAGCCATTGCGCAGAACCACCCCGCCTACGAGGCGGCCGAAATCCCCGCCGGAACATTCGGCGGCGCGCCGGGAAGGCCTGAGGAGGAGGTCAAGACCATCAGCTTCGCGCATCACATCGTGGCGCGCAGGGGCGTTTCGGAATCGACCGTGGCCGCCTTCACCCGCCAATTGTTCGCCATCCGGCAAACGCTGAAGAACGAATTTCCGCTGGCCGCCAAGATCGAAACGCCGGATACCGACAAGGACGCCACCATTCCCGTGCATCCCGGCGCGGCCGCCTTTGTCGACGGCGAGGAGAAAACCTTCCTCGACCGCTACAGCGATTTCATCTGGTGGGGATTGATGGGGCTGTCGGCGATGGGTTCCGCCGGCGCGTGGTTCGCCGGCTATCTCAAGAAGGACGAGCGCAACGTCAACGTTTCGCAGCGCGACCGGCTTCTCGACATGCTTGCCACCGCCCGCCAATGCGATTCGATGGAAGAGCTCGACCAGATGCAGTCGGAAGCGGATGCCATTCTGCGCGACACGCTGCTATGCTTCGAACATGGTGCGATCGAGGAAGGCACGTTGACCGTGTTCAACATCGCCATCGAGCAGTTCCACAACGCCGTGGCCGACCGCAAGGCGCTGCTGATGAGCATGCCGCAGAATCTGCAGCGGGCGGGCGCGCAATTCCGCGCCGCCGGAAATGCATGATGCGCAAATAAGGTAATCGAACCGTCATCAATCCTTTCTACCTCTGTCGCCGCGATTGTTGCATTGTCGCGCCGGACCCAGGGAGGCTTGCATGACGTTCAGGATTTCTCGCGGATTTTCGCGGCGTCGTTTTCTCTCCACCGCCGGCGCAGGCGCCATCGGCGCGCTCGCGATGCCGTATCTGAGCCGCGCCGCCGACCGGCCGGTCGTGACATCAGGCGTGCAATCCGGCGACATCGGCGCCGATGGCGGCGTCGTCTGGGCCCGCGCCGACCGGCCCTCGCAGATGCTGGTCGAGGTCGCCACGTCGGAGTCGTTTGCCAATGTGCGGGCGCTGCCGCCGATCGCGGCGTTGCCCGAAAGCGACTTCACGGCGAAATTGCTGCTGCAGAACTTGCCCGCGGGGCAGGAGGTCTTCTACCGCGTCCGGTTTCGCGATCTCTTGGATATCAATGTCGAGAGCGAGCCGGCGCTCGGGCGCTTCCGTACCGCGCCGGCCGATCGGCGCGACGTCAGTTTCGTCTGGGGCGGCGACGTCGCCGGACAGGGCTGGGGCATCAACCCGGATGACGGCGGCATGTTCACCTTCGCCACCATGCGCAAGCATCGCCCGGATTTCCTGCTGCACTCCGGCGACACCGTCTATGCCGACGGGCCGATCCAGCGCGAAGTGACCCTTCCCGACGGCAAGATCTGGAAGAATGTGACCATTCCGGAAAAAGCGAAGGTCGCCGAGACGCTCGACGAGTTCCGTGCCGCGCATAAATACAATTTCATGGACGAACATCTGCGTGCGTTCAACGCCGAGGTGCCGATCTTCGTGCAGTGGGACGACCATGAAGTCACCAACAACTGGTCGCTGTCGAAGCAACTGCCCGCCGCCTACAAGGAGCGCAGCATCAGCCTGCTTGCCGCCCGGGCGGCGCGCGCGTTTCACGAAATGTATCCGATGCGCGAGAGCCTCAATGAGCCCGGCCGGCTTTACCGCACGCTCAATTATGGTCCGCATCTCGACGTCTTCATGCTGGACGAACGCAGCTATCGCGGCCCCAACGGCCCCAACCTGCAGACCGCTTACGGTCCCGAAAGCTACTTCCTCGGCCCCGACCAGCTCGCATGGCTGAAACGCGCGCTGTTGAATTCGCGCGCGACCTGGAAGGTGATCGCATCCGACATGCCGCTTTCCATCGTCGTCTACGACGATGCCGCCAACAGACAAGGCTCGGAAGCGTTTGCGCAGGGCGACGGCCCGCCGCGCGGCCGCGAACTGGAGATCGCCGATATCCTGCGCTTCATCAAGACATCGGGTGTCGTCAATACGGTCTGGCTGACGGCGGACGTGCACTATGCGGCGGCGCATTACTACAACCCCGACAAGGCGCAGTTCCAGGACTTCGACCCGTTCTGGGAGTTCGTCTCGGGTCCGCTGCACGCCGGCACGTTCGGCCCGAACGAACTCGACAATACGTTCGGCCCCGAGGTGAAGTTCATCAAGGCGCCCGGGCCCGGCAAGCAAAACCTGCCGCCATCCGCCGGCATGCAGTTCTTCGGCCACGTCAGGATCGACGGCGCCAGCGGACAGATGACGGTGACGTTGCGCGACCGTGCCGATGTCGCGCTATGGTCGACGACGCTCGATCCCAAGCCGCTATCGGTGCCGCTGTAGCTGCAACTCAGCGCTTGAAGCCGCTTTTCAGCAACGCCCGCAACGCGTCGGTCGAATAGGGTTTTGGCAGTCGCGGCTTGCTCGCGAATGCCGGAAGCAGGGTGTCGGCGCCGTAGCCGGTGACGAAGGCAAAGGGGATTTTCAGCGCCTCCAGCCGTTCGGCGACGGCAAAACTCTTCTCGCGATTGAGGCTGACGTCGAGCAGGGCGAATTCCGGGGGCCGGAGGCCGATCAGTTCGAGCGCCTTGGCCACGTTTGCCGCGGTCCGCACCGTCTTCACACCAAATCCCAGGAGCGTGTCTTCGAAGTCGAGCGCGATGATCGGATCATCCTCGACGACCAACACGTCGTTGGGCATGCCGTCGCAATGGGCGGGTTCCATGTTCTCGCCATTCACGTTCAAAATTGCTGGTTCGGGGGCCCGGGCCGAAGCCCCGGTACTGTGCGCCCGGCCGACGCCTGTCAAGCGCGCCAGCCAGTTCCGGAACCAAAAGCATCATAAGTCCGTTCTACCGTCTGTTCACTTGTGAACAGATAGGTGGGCCAGGATCGATTTATTGTGCGCGGACGGGGAGCGGGAAACTTTCAATGATTTCGCGACAACAGGACACGGCCGGCGGGCGGCCGTTCAACAATTTGCTGCGTCGGTTGAACGACGCCGATTTCGCGTTGATCGAGCCGCACCTTGTCGCGGCCGACGCCAGTCCGAACGATTTGCTCTACAGCCCCGGCGACGACGTCGAGACCGTGCACTTCCCCTGCGGCCCCAGCCTGGTTTCCTACATGGTGACCAACGAGGACGGCCGGGATGTCGAGACCATCCTGATTGGCCGCGAGGGGGCGGTCGGCGGCATCGTCAGCCAAGGCTATCTCCCGGCCTATACCCGCATCACCGTCAAATTCGCAGGCCCCTTCGTGCGGCTGCCGATCGCCAAGCTCGACGCGGCGAAAGCGAAATCCCGCACGCTGAGCAACATCTTCGCCCGTTATGCCGATTGCATGCTGGCACAGATTTTCCAGTCGACCGCCTGCAACGCGATCCATTCGATCGAACAGCGCACGGCGAAATGGATCATTTCGGCGATGGAACGCGCCGACGGCGAGGACATCGTGCCGCTGACCCACGAGCAATTGGCGACCCTGCTCGGTGTCGGCCGCTCCTACACCAGCCGGGTCATTCAGACCTTCAAGGCGGAAGGCACACTGGAGACCCGCCGTGGCTCCATCCTGGTCCGCAACCCGGATGCGCTCCGCAGCCGGTCCTGCCGTTGCAATGAGGCGGTCATATCCCATTTTGACGAGGTCTTGCGGGGGGTCTATCCCGACCCCGAAAAGGGCAATTAGACGGCCGCCAAGCGCAAAATCGGCTAACCAAATGCCCAACAAGCCCTTGTTTTTTGGCGTTTTCTGAATATATTGCGCTGCAACGCGTAAGGTGTGCCCGGTCCCTTCTGGCCGGGCTTCCTTTTTAGGGGAAAGCGCCCCAGAGCATGATCCGGAAAAGTGCGGTTTTCCGAAAGATCATGGTCAAACAAAAAGATGGAGCTGGATGACGATTCGAAGAAGCGTCATCCCGCGCCAGTATTCCAGGTTTTAGAAGCGCGATCCGGAAAAGTGGGTCCCGGTTTTCCGGTGAGATCGCGCATCCACCATTGCACGACCAGAAGAAGAGCCATGAACCTTCGTAACGTCGCCATTATCGCCCACGTCGACCACGGCAAAACCACGCTGGTCGATCGCCTGCTGCAGCAATCCGGTACCTATCGCGAGAACCAGAAGGTGACGGAGCGCGCGATGGACTCCAACGACCTGGAGCGCGAGCGCGGCATCACCATTCTGGCCAAGGCCGCCTCGGTGCAGTGGAAGGACACCCGCATCAACATCGTCGACACCCCCGGCCACGCCGATTTCGGCGGCGAGGTCGAGCGCATCCTGAACATGGTCGATGGCGCGCTGGTGCTGGTGGACGCCGCAGAAGGCCCGCTGCCGCAGACCAAATTCGTCGTCTCCAAGGCGCTCAAGGTCGGGCTGAAGCCGATCGTCGTCATCAACAAGGTCGACCGTCCCGACGCCCGACCGACCGAAGTCATCAACGAAGTGTTCGACCTGTTCGCGGCGCTCGACGCCAGCGAGGAGCAGCTCGATTTTCCGATCCTCTACGGATCGGCCAAGCAGGGCTGGATGGCCGACAGCCCGGACGGCTCCCACGACGCCGGCATGCAGCCGCTGTTCGACCTGATCGTGCGCCACGTCGCGCCGCCGACCGTCGAGGAAGGCCCGTTCCGGATGATCGGGACCATTCTCGAAGCCAATCCCTATCTCGGCCGCATCATCACCGGCCGCATCACCTCCGGCTCGATCAAGCCGAACCAGGCTGTGAAAGTGCTCGGCGCCGACGGCAAGACCATCGAGCAGGGCCGTATCACAAAAATCCTCGCCTTCCGCGGCATCGAGCGCACCCCGCTCGAGGAAGCCGATGCCGGTGACATCGTTGCGATTGCGGGCCTCACCAAGGGCACCGTCGCCGACACGTTCTGCGATCCGTCGGTCGAAACGCCACTGGTGGCGCAGCCGATCGATCCGCCGACCGTGTCGATGTCGTTCATCGTCAACAACTCGCCGCTCGCCGGCACCGAAGGCGACAAGGTGACCTCGCGCATGATCCGCGACCGCCTGTTGCGCGAGGCCGAAGGCAACGTCGCGCTGCGCGTGGTCGAGGCTTCCGACAAGGATGCGATGGAAGTGTCGGGCCGCGGCGAATTGCAGCTCGCGATCCTGATCGAGACCATGCGCCGCGAAGGCTTTGAGCTCTCGGTGTCGCGCCCGCGCGTCGTGCTGCAGAAGGACGAAGCCACTGGCAATTGGCAGGAGCCGATCGAAGAAGTCGTGATCGACGTCGACGAGGAGCATTCCGGCGTCGTCGTGCAGAAGATGAGCGAGCGCAAGGCCGAGATGATCGAGATGCGCCCGTCCGGCGGCAACCGCCTGCGGCTGGTGTTCTACGCGCCGACCCGCGGCCTGATCGGCTATCAGGGCGAACTGCTGACCGACACCCGCGGCACCGCGATCATGAACCGTCTGTTCCACGGCTATGCGCCCTACAAGGGCGACATCCAGGGCCGCCGCAACGGCGTGCTGATCTCCAACGATCAGGGCGAAGCGGTGGCTTACGCGATGTTCAAGCTGGAAGACCGCGGCCCGATGATGATCGAGCCGGGCTGGAAGGTCTACAAGGGCATGATCGTCGGCGAGCACACCCGCGACAACGATCTCGAGATCAACATCCTCAAGGGCAAGCAGCTCACCAACATCCGCACCACCTCCAAGGACGAAGCGGTGCGCCTGACGCCGCCGATCCGGATGACGCTGGAAAAGGCGCTGGCCTATATCGAGGAGGACGAGCTGGTCGAAGTGACCCCGAAGTCGATCCGCCTGCGCAAGAAGTTTTTGGACGCCAACGACCGCAAGCGCGCGGAAAAGGCCAAGGAAGCGGTGGCGTAAGAGTGCGAATAGCGAATGGGGAGTTGCGAATAGCGGGCGTTTGCGCGTAGCCCGCTTTCCTGTACCCTACTCGCCATTCGCCACTCACTATTCGCCCTCTCATGTCCCTCCCCTCCACAGTCGACGTTGCCATCATCGGCGCGGGCGCCGCCGGCCTCGGTGCTGCGAATGCGCTGAAGAACTCCGGCCTCTCCGTGATCGTGCTGGAAGCCCGTAACCGTGTCGGCGGGCGGGCGCATACGATCCAGGCGGCACCTGACGTCACCTTCGATCTCGGCTGCGGCTGGCTGCATTCGGCGAATAAAAATTCCTTCGTCAGGATCGCCGAGCAACTCAAGTTTGAGATCAACAAGAACTTGCCGCCCTGGCGAGAGCGCACCTACGGCAAGGCCTTTCCGCAGGCCGATCGCGACGACTTCATTCGCGCCCTCGACGCCTTCTACGATCGCGCCGAGAAAGCCGCTGTTGAGGCCGAGCAAAGCGGCGACTTCCCCGCCAGTCTCTGTCTCGAGCCGGGCAACCGCTGGAACCCGATGATCGATGCGATCTCGACCTACATCAACGGCTGCGAACTCGACCAGGTCTCCCTTCTCGACATGGACGCCTATGAAGATACCGACATCAACTGGCGCGTCCCCCGCGGCTACGGCGCGCTGGTGGCGGCCTATGGCGCGGCGTGCCCGGTTGCGCTCGATTGCGTGGTGACGCTGATCGATCACTCCGGAAAGCGCGTCCGCATCGAGACATCGCAGGGCACACTGACCGCTGCTCAGGCGATCGTCACCGTGCCGACCAATTTGATCGCTGACGAAGCGATCCGCTTCCACCCGCCGCTGCCGGCAAAAGTCGACGCCGCGCGCGGCCTGCCGCTCGGCCTAGCCGACAAGGTGACGCTGGCGCTCGACGAGGCCGAAGCGCTGCCGAGCGAAGGCAATCTCCGCGCCGCCACCATGCGGACCGCAATGGGCACCTATCATTTACGCCCGTTCGGCCAGCCCTGCATCGAAGGTTTTTTCGGCGGACGCTTCGCGCAATCGCTGGAGGACGCCGGCGATGGCGCGCTCGCTGCAGCAAGCATCGACGAGATTGTCTCAATCCTCGGCAATGACTTTCGCCGCAAGCTGAAACCCCTCGCCGAATCGCGCTGGGCCCACGACCCCTTCGCCCGCGGCTCCTATTCGCACGCGCTGCCCGGCCATGCCGGCAAGCGCGAGGTGTTGGCTGCGCCGGTCGATGGGCGACTGTTCTTTGCGGGCGAAGCAACCTCGCCGGGGTTTTTCTCGACCGCACATGGAGCGCGGGATTCGGGAGAGCGGGCGGCAAGAGAGGTCCTTGCCGCGCCCCAAGCTTAGCGTTTTGATCTGACCGTTGCTCAACTCAAGCGGGCGATCTAGTCTGCACGTCTCTGCTTGCCGCGTTCCGATTTGCGAGGGCTCCAAAATGCAAGATGGCTGGTCATGGGCAGAGATTGGATTCACTGAATGGCGACGCGCTGTAGATCAGCGACTCGAGGAAATCTATGCGATAACTATCGAGGACGCTGGCGTCGACGACGAATCCTTGCGAGCCCATTGGGAAGAGAAGGAACCACCGTTTGAGTTTGTACTTTGGTATGGGAACAAATACGATCTCGATCCAAAAGAGGCAATTTGGACATCTTCCCGCATCAAGTAATCGCCTGCATCTGCTGAGAGCAAATGGCTCAAGAGGATCGATTTGGGTTAGACTGGAATGATGAAGAACTTGACTTCATCGTCGCGGATTATTTCACGATGCTCCACTCAGAGCTCGATGGCGCCGATTACAATAAGTCGGCGCACCGACGCTCGCTGATAGCCCGCATTGGAAGAACTGACGGCTCCGTTGAGCGCAAGCATCAGAACATTTCTGCGGTTCTCAACGAATTGGCGCTCCCGACAATTTCTGGCTACAAACCCCTCCCAAACTTCCAGAAGTCTATAATTGACGCGATTGATCGTTACTTGACACGGAACCCGCAAAACCTGAATCCCGAACCCCCGGCTAAGAGCTTAAACGAAGCGCCAAACTTATTCATTGAGCCGGCGCCTATTCTTGGACCTGTCACTTACAAGGAACAAGAGCTGGCGCGGCTGGTCAGAAAATTCGATCCTGTAGAGCGAGATTTCAGGAATAGGTCACTCGGCAAAGCTGGTGAAGCGACGGTCTTTGCTTTTGAACGCCAGCACTTGATAGGGCATGGGCGTCCGGATCTTGCGCGGAAAGTCAGATGGGTATCACAAGAGGATGGTGACGGCGCCGGATACGACATCCGGTCGTATGATCCAAAAGGCTCCGAGCGCCTTATTGAGGTAAAGACTACAAATGGCCTCCAGACGACGCCGTTCTATCTAACGCGAAATGAACTATCATTTTCTAACGAGCGACCGAAGGAATTTCGGATATGCCGCCTCTACGACTTCTCCAGACAGCCGAAGATGTTTGAACTCGTACCTCCAATCGAAAAACTTGTTCGCCTCGAACCAATTTCGTTCTCAGCTTCATTCAATTGATCCTGAGCCACTCTACTCCATAGCCCTTGCCCGCATCTCCGAATCGGGCACAAAGCATTCCTCAGACTTCCCGAAAATCCTGTACCGATTGCGAGCGGTCAGCCGAGTTCTGCGACTACCGCTTCCTTGAAGGCGTGATACTCAGCCTGGAGATCGACGCCATAGGCGGCCGAATAGGGTGGTTGCGGCTGGCACGACAGGGTGACGATGACGACCTTGTCCTTGCGATTGACGTAGAGCGATTGCCCGGCAAAGCCGACGGCGACCATGGAGCCGTCAGGATCGATCCACCAGCTGTAGCCATATCCCGTCGCCCCGTAACGATTGGTCGCGGGATCGAATCTGAATGTTGGGCGGCCCGCATTGTCGATCCAGTCCGGAGGAAGTACGGGCGCGCCATCGATAACGCCGTTCCGCAGGAGAAAGACACCGAAGCGGCCAAAATCCCGCAGCGCGATTCCAGCGCGGCTGCCTCCGATCTCCTGCCCGCCTTCGGATTCCAGCGTATAGAACGCGTCAAACTCCATGCCGAGGCGAGACCAGATCGTCTCGGACATGTAGTCGGCCAGGGTTTTTCCCGTGGCCGCCGATATCAGGCCGCCGAGAACGTAGGTATCGCCGGTGTTGTAGTTGAATTGACTGCCGGGCCGATGTTCGGCTTTCAGGCTCCGCATCAACGCCAACACGCCTCCCGGGATCTTGTCGCCGAGCGACTTGCTGTAGCGATTAACGTCGGAATTCCGGTCCGTGTAATCCTCGTTCCAGCGCACGCCGGAGGACATGGTGATGAGGTTGCGGACGGTTACCGCGTCGTAGGCGCAGCCGCGTAACGCCGGGATATATTTGGAAACCGCGTCGTCCAGGCTCGCAATCGCGCCTTGCTGCAAGGCGGCGCCTACCAGCGTTCCTGTCAGCGACTTGATCATCGACATCGACGACCAGCGTACGTTCTCCTCCAACCCGAGGGAGTAACGCTCCAGCACTATTCGTTCCTGCTTGATGACAAGCAGGCCTGCGACGTTGGCACGGTCCATATACGCATCAACGCCGTACAGCCCCTGCCCGGGTTGATAGCTCGGCGAAATCTCCTTGCCACGCTCCAATTGCAGAACCGCCATGCCTCGGCGGATCGGCCGCGTCGCGAACATGCGATCGACGTTTCGGTACGCATGGGCCTGCGCCGTCGGCGATAGAAGCAGAAAGTCCTCTCCCGCAGGGACGTGCTGTTTTGGATACGCAACGGCATCTGTCATACGACGCTTTCTCACTCCATCACCACGGTATTAATGCCGAGCCCGCGCGCTGAGTACAACGATCCAAAATCGTCCCGTCCTAAAATTCCAGGAACACGTGCTGCTCCACCAGCACGTGCTCGACCTTCCGGATCGAGACGCCGATCTTCAGGCCTTTCAAAAGCTCGCACAGCGTTTCGCCGTCGACCAGATCGATCGCGGGCGCGCCGTCCCTGGTGGCTTCCTTCCGCGCGTCGGTGGAGAACGTTCCGGTCGTCATGACCAGTCCCTTGTCAGCCCTGCCAACCATCGCCCCGCGGAAATCCCTGATCACCGACGCGCCGACCGATCCTTTCCACCGCTTGCATTGAAAGAAGACGTGAAACGACAGAAGATTCAGGCGAAGCACGCCGATGCCGTCGATCCCGCCATCCCCGCTTCGTCCTGTCACGTCGACCTTGATGAACCCGGAGTCCTTCAGAATCTTCTGACACAGCCGCTCGAAAGCGGCCGGCTTCATCTTGAGAAGACACTCCAGCAGCCGATCCTGCCAGGGAATCTCGAACGCCGAATAGGCCGGCGTTGCGCGATCATACCCGGGCGTGTTTTGTTCAGCTTCGTTCGGTTTTTCGCCGCGCGGCGCGACACCTTCGACCTGACCCGGAGCGATCGGGATATCAGGCGCGGAAATCGCGAGGCCGGGCGCGGCCTGCCAGGACTTGCGCTTGTTGGTTTCGGGTTTCGGTTGATCCGGGCCGCTTGGCTTGACAGCATCATCTTTTCCCAACTCCTCCAACGCTTTTCACCCCTCGCGTGTTTTTGTGTCAGGCAAGTCGGAGCAAGATGCTGCCCGGAGCAGGATAGGGTCTCATTCGGCAGCCATCAGCAATCTAGCCCGATAACCTGAGGTAGTTCAATCGTACCGCTTCTACTTTGGTCTGAACCACTGGCCGGCGTGCAACCGTTGGCAGTGAGGCTATTCCAGCACCCTCGTGCGCATGTCCGCATCTGGCACAAAGCACGCATCAAATTTTCCGAAAATCTGATAGCGGTTGCGCGCCACGAGATTGTAGACCGCGTCACGCAGCGGCTTTGGCACCAACAGCAACGCGCGCGTCCAGCGCCACCGTGGCAGATGCGACAGCACCGTCAGCGCGCCGTCGGATTTGAAGTGAGCGAAGCCGCCGTGAACGACCGCATTGGTGTCAGGGTCGTTTGGATCGATGCCGAAAGCCTGCGCCAGCCGCGTACCATAAGGCGACTGGATCGCGGTGAAGCGGAAACGGCGCGCGGTGTCGCGCGTGGCGACGAAGCGGACCCAGCGCGAGCAGAAAATGCAGACGCCGTCATAGAGGATCACGTCGTCTTCGGGCCAGCCTGTCATGAAAGCACTTGTTCTTGACGCGTTGACTTTACGCGAAGCAGTTCCACCCCGGATCAGGGCCGGGGCAGGCTTTCGCTCGAAAACGCTATCTATTATCCAATGTCAGCAGCGCCACCAGCATCAGCACGATCGCAGGCCCCGTCTTCACCAGCGCGCCGAGCGGCTCGATCCAGAGGTCCGGCGTCAGGATCGCCGCGCCGGCCATATAGCCCAGCGACGCGACGATGCCTGCAATCAGACCGAACGCCGAGGTCCGCCGGAACGCGATCAGCACACCAATGCCGATATCCATCAGGCTGGTGCCGACGGTGACGGGCGCGACGAGCGACGGCGGAAAACCGTGGCTGCTCAGGATTTCCGCCGCATCGTCATAGGAGACCACCAGCGCAATGAAGCCCGATACCACCCAGAACAGCACGAGGCTTGCGATCATCAGCGCCTTGATCGGGAACAGCCGGGCAAACCATTTGTCCTGAATGGTCGCCGGGCGCTGTCCGGCTGTCTGCGCGATGGTCTTCGGTACGATGCCGGTGGCCGTCATCCAGCGCGTGGGATTGCCGCTGACGCCGCGGCGCAGCTCCGCGATTGCGGTGGTCCGCATCGGCGGCATCCAGCCGAGCAGGTTCGCGAGATCGCCGAGCTTCGCGCCGAGATCGAGCAGCAACGCGGGCATGGTGATGCGCGGCCATTCGCCGGTGCCGAACGCCCGGCGGAATTGATCGATCACGCCGCCGAGCGTGACCGGCTCCTCCTGCATCAGGTCCCAGGTCACGCCGTTCGCCTCGCCAGGATCGCGCGCAGCAAGCCAGGCGATGGTCGCGGCAATATCCTCCATGGCGACCGGTTGGAACGGCGCGGCCCGTTCTTCGGCCGGCAGTTCGAGCGGAAACGCCGCGAGCGAGCGCACCATGGCGCTGCCGCCATAGGCCGCAAGCGCCACCACGAAACCCGGCCGCAGGATCGTGAACGGTACGCCGGATTCCGCGATCAACCGTTCGGCCTCACGCTTGGTGGTGCTGAAGGCGGTTCGGTCGGTCTCGGTCGCGCCGGGAATCGAGATATGCACCAGCCGGATCGCCCGGTTGCTCTCGCGGATCGCCTGCAACAACCGCGCGACGAAATCGCGATGCACGGCGGCCGTGTCGCTGCCGGGGCCGTCCTGCAGCACGCCGAGACAATTGACGACGACATCGATGTGATGGTCGCGCAGCAGCCGCGCCAGCGCGGCCGCTTCCATCGACATGACTTGCAGCTCGAGATCGAGCGCGCCGCTTTTCTGCGAGGCGAGCAATTTGCGAGCGACAGCCACGACGGGAAATCCGCGGACGCGCAGATCGCGCGTCACGAAGCCGCCGATCAGACCGGAGGCGCCGAGCACCAGAATTTTTCGGATGTCGGCTTCCATGCTTGCCTAAAGCGGTTTGGCGATCATCAGCCACAGAATAGCCATGACTGAGCCAAAACCGGGAATCCCAAACAGAAACCAGCGGTGGAAAAGTGTGAAGTATCGCGGCGGCAACTTCTGGTTATGCGCAGCCGCCTTGCGTGCGAGATCGCGCATTTCGATCTGCATGAAGATCACGGGCACCCAGAACAGCCCTGCGACGGCATAGAGCCCGAGCGAGGCCATCAGCCAGCGTTCGCTGACCGCCGTCGATGACAGCTTCATCAGCACGGCACCGGTGACGGGTTGCAGCAGCACTGCGGTGAGCGTGAACAGCATGTCGGCCACCACTACGGTCGCCGCCGTGCGCGCGATGAAGGCAACGTCCCGGCTGCGATGCGCCATCAGCATGAAAAACGCGATGCCGGTGCCGGTGCCGAGAATGACGATGGCGCCGAGCACGTGCAGATATTTGAGCAGGAAGTACAGCGTCATCACTTGTTGGCCGAGGTCGATGGTCGCGGCTTCAAGACGCTATCGAGTTCAGGTCCGGCGAGTTTTACGCCGCCTTCGGTTTCCGGCAACCAGTGCCCCTCGCTGCCGTGGGCCGGCAGCACGCGAAAATCCGCCTTGCCGCCGGCGCCGCGAAACGCATCGGCCAGCCGACGCGAGAAGGCCGGCGAAAAATAGCTGTCATTGGCCGCGACCAGCCACGTCACCTTCACGCGCGCGTTCTTGCCGAATTCGCCGGCGGCAGAAGTCAGCGTGTGCGGCGCGCAGATCCGGTTGGGCAGATCGTTGGCCCGGCCGCCGCGGCCCGGCGCGAACGCGATGATGGCGGCAACATCCTTCGGGTCCTCGCTTGCGAGCGCCAGCGCACCCCACGCGCCGGCCGAATGGCCGACGACGACGATGCCATCAGGCCGGATGAAGGATTGCTTGCGCACCAGCCCAACCGCGGCGGTAATCTCGTCCGCCGTGGCGCGCCCGGACCTGGCATAGTCGGCCTCGTCGCAGCCGCCCTGATCCTCGAGGTACTTGCCGCCGGTCGCGCCATGACCCGGACGTTCCGGAACCAGCACGGCAAAGCCGCGCGCCACCAGCCACGCCGCAAGCGCGCGGTATTCGGGTTGCGGCATTTGGGCGCGTCGCAGCACGTTCTGGGTCGAGGCGTGCGCGATCACGGCCAACGGAAACGGTCCATCGCCGGGCGGCCGGAACAGCACCGCATGCGCCGCGGTTGCAGGATCGGGCGAGGGTACCAGCCATTGCTGCAGGCGATTGGGCGTCCCTTCGGCGCCTTGCGCGCCGAAGCCGGGCTGCGCTGCGGCGGCCTTCACACCGAACACGGCAAGGATGGCCACGGCAAATAACACGCTTGGTGGATGCATGAACTGGCCTGACACAGCCGGAGGCGGGCGTACGGGGTCGCCAACACAATACCGCCGGCGAATCAAATCCAGCGCATTTTTTCGTGAATAGGCTTCGCGGCGGCGCACCCTTTGGATGATTCCGACAACGCTTCTGCCTCCGTCACATCCTTAAAATCGCCTGTTAATGCCGCTCTCTGTCCTCTTTCGGCACAGACTTGCAAAAACTGATGCATAAAATCCACAGGTTAACCGATAATTAAGGATGGACCTTGAAGCCGGGCCGCTGACTTGCTTTGATCCGGCCATGAGCACAACCCTGATCGAGGTTCGACCGGCCAAAGCTGCTGACGCAGCCGCGGTGGCGTCCACCCATGACGAAGCCTGGCGCTCGGCCTATCAGGGCATCATTCCCGGCGCCGAACTGGAAAAGCTGATCAACCGTCGCGGTCCGCAATGGTGGGACAGCGCGATCCGCAAGGGCAGCCGTGTCAGCGTGCTGGTGTTCGGTGACAAGGTCGCGGGCTACGCCAATTACGGCCGCAACCGTGCCCGCAGCCTGCATTTCGAAGGCGAGATCTACGAGCTCTATCTGCGGCCGGAATTCCAGGGCCTCGGCTTTGGCCGCCGGCTGTTCACCGCCGCCCGGCGCGACCTGCTGCAGAGCGGGTTGAAGAGCATGGTGATCTGGGCGCTCTCCGACAACGACCCGGCGACGGAGTTCTACCGCGCCCTCGGCGGCCGCATGGTGGCGCGCTCCTCGGAGAAGTTCGGGCCCAAATCGCTCGACAAGGTCGCCTTCGCCTGGACCAACTGAGCTCGGGCCTCTGATTCAGGCGTTTTTTGGTTGTCGTTGCCGAGCTTGACCGGGCAATCCGTCATTATCCAAAGCCCCTTTTTGCGGTGGATACGAGGGTCAAGCCCGCATATGACGATCGTGTATCAACGGAGTTCCTTATGCGTATTGATGCCATTTCAATCGGAAACAATCCGCCGCACGACGTCAACGTCATCATCGAAGTGCCCGTCGGCGGCGAACCGATCAAATATGAAATGGACAAGGACGCCGGCACGCTGGTGGTCGATCGCTTCCTCTATACGGCGATGCGCTATCCCGGCAACTACGGCTTCATCCCGCACACGCTGTCCGGCGACGGCGATCCCTGCGACGTCCTCGTCGCCAATACCCGCGCGATCGTGCCAGGCGCCGTCATGAGTGTGCGGCCGGTCGGCGTGCTGCTGATGGAGGACGAGGCCGGCGGCGACGAGAAGATCATCGCGGTGCCGTCCTCGAAGCTGACCCAGCGCTATGACAAGGTCCGGAACTACAACGACCTCCCCGACATCACGCTGCAGCAGATCCAGCACTTCTTCGAGCACTACAAGGATCTCGAACCCGGCAAATGGGTCAAGGTGCTGCGCTGGGGCGGCGCCGAGGACGCCTATCGGTTGATCCTGGAAGGCATTGAGCGCGCCAAGGCGAAGTAGCCGTCGCGCGGGAAGTAGCGGTTGCGCGGTCACCGTCGTTGCGAGCGAAGCGAAGCAATCCATAGCTCCGCAGGTTGAGGCATGGATTGCTTCGCTTCGCTCGCAACGACGACGAAAAAGTGCCAGCTCACACCGCCGGTGCAGGCAACCCCCGAATCGCGCACGCTGCGCGCAGCGTGTTGACCAAGAGGCACGCCACCGTCATCTGTCCGACACCGCCGGGGACCGGCGTGATGGCGCCTGCCACCTCGGCCACTTCCTTGAACGCGACATCGCCGACCAGCCGGGTCTTGCCGTCAGCCAAAGGCAGACGGTTGATGCCGACGTCGATCACGGTGGCGCCTGGCTTGATCCAGTCGGCGCGCACCATCTCGGGCTTGCCGACCGCGGCGTAGACCAGATCGGCGCGGGCGCATAATTGCGGCAGGTCGCGCGAGCGCGAATGCGCAATCGTCACCGTCGCATTTTCATTGAGCAGCAACTGCACCAGCGGGCGGCCGACCAGGTTGGAACGGCCGATGACGATGGCGTTCATGCCCTCCAGCGAGGCGTGCACGCTCTTGGTCAGGATGATGCAGCCGAGCGGCGTGCATGGCGACAGCGCGGCAAAGCCACCGGCGAGTCGCCCTGCATTGTTCGGGTGCAGCCCGTCGACATCCTTGGCCGGATCGATGGCGTTGATGACGGCCTCAGTCTGGATCGACTTCGGCAACGGCAGTTGCACGAGAATGCCGTGCACGGCGGAATCACCGTTGAGCTTTGCGATCAGCGCCAGCAGATCGGCCTGCGCGACATCGGCAGGCAGTTTGTGCTCGAACGAGGCCATGCCGGCGGCCTGCGTCTGCGTATGCTTGCTGCGGACGTAGACCTCGCTCGCGGGATCGTTGCCGACCAAGACCACGGCAAGGCCCGGCGTCAGTTGATGCTCGCGTTTGACCTTTGCCACCTCTTCCGCGACGCGGGCGCGAAGCTCCGCTGCAATGACTTTTCCGTCGATGATGCGTGCCGTCATCTCAATCCTTCGTCTTTTCGGGCGTAGCGACTGTCGCCTTTCGCAGCGTTTCGCCGAGAATTTTGGGATCGCCGTCGACGGCGACCTGCTTGAGGCGCGAGGTCATACCGGAGAGAATCTTCACTTTCGCCTTCGGCACGCCGAGCGCTTTCGCCAGCAGTTCCGTGACCGCGCGGTTGGCTTCGCCGCCTTCTGCAATGGCGCGCACGCGTACCTTGACCACCGAACGCCCGTTGGCCAGCGTTTCAATCCCGTCGATATCGTCGCGGCCGCCGCGCGGCGTCACCCGCAGCGCGACGCTGATGCCCTCGGTAGAGTAGCGCCAAGGATCCATTATGCATCCATCACGCGTCCATCGGCGAGCGGCGCCCTCGATCAGATGACGTTGGGATAGACGTAGTAGGCGATCACCCGCTGAATGAACATGATGAGCAGGATCAGGATGATCGGCGAGATGTCGAGGCCGCCCAGATTGGGCATGAATTTTCGGATCGGCGCCAGCGCCGGCTCAGTGATCCGGTACAGGAACTCGGCCACCGCCGCGACGAACTGGTTGCGCGTGTTCACGACATTGAAGGCGATCAGCCAGGACAGAATGGCCGAGGCGATCAGCAGCCAGACATAGAGGTCGAGGACGATGATGATGATATCGAGGACAGCGCGCATGTGGTGGGGGCTCGCAGGTGGGGTATCAGCTAGATATCGGTTCAGCCTCCGGCAAACAAGGGAAGTTCCCGGCAAAATCGCGCCAAAATAGGCCGTTTCAGGTTTCTCGCACCGTTCTTGACTTGACCTTGGGCCGGACTGTAAATGGCGCGGATTGTCGGCCGGTTCGGGTCAAACCGAGACGGCCGCGACGGGGCCATAGCTCAGCTGGGAGAGCGCGTCGTTCGCAATGACGAGGTCGGCGGTTCGATCCCGCCTGGCTCCACCAGCCTTCGCTCGCTTCGCGAGCTACGGCTGGGCATGCCACACCGTGCCCCATCGTAGCGAAGAGAGCGAAGGCTGCCACGCCATAGCCCGAAGGGCGACGGCGGGCCGAGGCAAGCCCCCTCCTCCCTCACTTCCCCGTAAACCGCGGCGGCCGCTTTTCCACAAAGCTCGCCACACCCTCCCTGAAATCGCTCCCATTCAGCGCGATCTGCATTTCGCGGTTGGCGTCGATGGTGGCTTGGGCGAGTGTCTGGAACGGCACGTCGTAGAGCTGCCGCTTGATCACGGATATCGCGCTGGGCGAGACGAACTCAGCGAGATCGCGCGCATACGCATAGGTCTGCTCGCGCAACTGGTCCGGCGGATAGAGCCGGTTGACCAGCCCGATGCGCAGCGCTTCGTCGCTGTTCACCCGGCGGGCAGACATCAGGAGATCGAGCGCGTTGGCATGACCGACGATCCGCGGCAGCATCCAGCTGATGCCGTGCTCGGCGATCAGCCCGCGGCGCGCGAACGCGGTCGTGAAGACGGTGTTGTCGGCTGCGAAACGCAGGTCGCAATAGAGCGCGTGGACGAGGCCGATGCCGGCGGTGGCGCCGTTGAGCATGCCGATCACGGGTTTCGGAATCGCCGGGTAATAAGCGTAGCGGGTCTGCCAGTCCGCCCGGCGATTCATGTCGAACGACGGCGTGCTTTCGCCGCGCCTGATCTCGTTGGGATCGATGCCTTTCAGGACCTCCATATCCGCGCCCGCGCAGAATGCGCGGCCAGCGCCGGTCAGCACGATGACGCGGACATTATCGTCGGCGGCGGCTGCCTCCATCGCGTGGCGCACGTCGCGTTCCATGATCGCGGTCCACGCATTCATGCGGTCGGGCCGGTTGAGCGTGATGGTCGCGACCTTGTCGCTGACCTCGTAGAGGATGTGCTGATAGGTCACCGCGATCTCCCCGTCGTTTCTGTCATTGATTTTTTCGCGCGACCCTTCGGCCGCGCCAGATCAGACCAGCGACACTATCACATTCGGAAACTTTGAAAGATGTTCGAATACGCGCCGCAAAATTCCGCGTGGCGGCTATTCCGCGGCTTCCAGCATGACCGCGGGCGGCGTGCGCGCAAGCCAGCCATGGATGAAATTCTTCAGCCAGGCGCGTTCGACCATGTCATGCACGGCGCGGCCTTCGAAATGCAGATGACGCGGATGCGCGCCCGGCGAATCCATGCGTACGCAGCCGCGCGTGGTCCAGCGATGCATCATCGCGCAGGTCACATCGGGATGAAACTGGAAGCCGAACGCGTGACCCGATTGGAACGCTTGCACCGGAAAGTCGTCGCCCTCGGCAAGCAGTTCGGCACCGCCAGGCAGATGAAAGCCCTCGCCATGCCAGTGATAGACGCGCTCCGGCCAGTCCGGGCAGAGCGCGTGCCCGGCGGCCGTCGGGCGGATCGGGTAATACCCGACCTCCACCCGGCCTTCTTGATGCGGGGCGACCTGTGCTCCCAATTGCTTCGCCAGCATCTGGGCGCCGAGGCAAATGCCCAGAAACGGCCGGTTCTCGCGCAAGGGAATTTCGATCCAGTCGATCTCGCGGCGAACATAATCGTCGGGATCGTTGGCGCTCATGGGACCGCCGAAAATGACCGCGCCAGCGTGCTGATCCAGCGTCTCCGGCAGCGGATCGCCGAACCGGGGACGTCTGATATCGAGAGTGTGACCCAGCGCACGCAGCGCATTGCCGACCCGACCGGGTGTCGACGTCTCCTGGTGGAGTACGATCAGGACCGGCAGCAGGGCCGCCGGGGCAGGCGCAACCGAAATCCTGCTGCCCGGAAAGGGTAGGACGTAGTCGCCACTCTTGTTTGACCGGAACGACATCGACGTTGCTCAGGCACCTCGAACCGAAACCATACCTAAGTGAGTATTAATTTCGGGTGAGTTCACGCACACACGCGTGAGGACTAATAAGCAAATCGTGGGCCAGATGCGGGCTCTGCCCGCCATCGCGGCACGAACGGGTTTGGTTAAGAGAAACCGGCCGCTTTCTCAGCGCTGCCGGAGCTGGAGCCGGCCGACCGCGCCGAGGACGAATGAGCGGGGGAACAGCCGCAGCAAAAACGGCACCATCTTGATGCCAAAGCCGGGCATCACTGCACGCTTGTTAGCCATCAGTCCGCGGTAGGCCTGCTGCGCGACGTTGGCCGGCAAGACGTTGAGGACCAGCGAATCAAATCCGGGTCTAAATCCGGCGCGCGCCTGAAATTCCGACGGCACCGGACCAGGACATACCACCGTCACGCGCACACCATGCGGCGCCAGTTCGGCCCGCATCGCTTCCGTGAACGACACCACGTAGGCCTTGGTGGCGTAGTAAACCGCCATTCCCGGGCCCGGCAGGAAACCCGCGATCGAGCCGAGATTGAGCAGGCCGCCGCGATGGCGGATCAACTGGTCGGAGAACCGCAGCGACAGATCGGTCAGCGCGCGGATGTTGACGGTGATCATGTCGAGCTGGTCGGCCCGGTCGCGCTGGACCGCTCGGCCATAGAGGCCGAAGCCAGCATTGTTGACGACGTACTCGACCTCGACGCCGGCAGCGGCCAGCGCCTCGGCAATCCTCTCGCAGGCATCGGGCTGCACGAGGTCGCAGGGAATGACGATCGGCGCCGCGCCGCCGGCGGCGGTGATTTCAGCAGCAAGTTCCGTCAGGCGATCGCCGCGCCGCGCCACCAGAGCCACGCGATGACCGTTGGAAGCGAAAACGCGCGCCAGCTCGGTGCCTATTCCGGCCGAAGCGCCGGTAATCAGCGTTACACGCTCGGTCACGATAAAGTGCTCTTCAATCAATTTCAGGAGATAACGGTAGCGGCCGGACGAGAGCACAGCCGCGTGGTGTGACGCAAGCCACATGCATGGGATATGCCCATGCACCGCCATGCTCCCCATCAATTGAACTTCGTATTTTCGGAGTTCTCGCGTATTCGCGGCCAATCGCGCGGCACATTAAAGTTTCGTCATCTGAGTCGACGCGCGATCAATAACGTGCAGCGAGCGCCGTTACGTCGCTCCGGCTGTGGCTTTCGAAACGCGCTCTGAAGTGGGCGCCTGCTGCTCAGCCACGCGATGCTTGAGATCGAGCCGGTCGCGCGACGAAATGCCGAGGAGGTCCGCGGCACGCCACACCACATTGTCCTCGAACTCGCTGACCTGGCCGTCGGCGTAGACCAGTTCCCACATCATCTCGATGATGCGGAGCCTGCCCTCCTCGTTGACCGAACGCATGATGACGCTGGTGAAATGATAGAGATCGACGGCCTCGCCTTCGGCGCGCGTCGCCGACGCAATCAAATGATCTGCCGTGCCGGGATCGAGCTTGAACCGGCTCTCGATCAGGCTGTGCAATTTGCGCTTCTCGATCGCGCTCGGCTCGCCGTCGAGCGAGACGACGTGAACCAGCAGCGCGGTCGCCGCCAGACGATAGCCGGTATCGTCAAACGACAAATCCGGATCGGCGCTGGGCGCAACGATGTCGGCAATGAATTGGCGCAGTCCGTCGAGCATCGATCTACCTGCAAAAAATCGGGGAAACTGTTGGTCGGATATATGGGTCGAAAATTTGACAATCGCAATCGGTGCCATGGTCGGAGGACCGTCTGGCGGCACGCGGGGAGATTAAATCTACGTCACCTCGCAGGTGACGCAAACATCCGGCCTCGAAATTGAGCAGTGCCTGCAGCTGTCGCACGGAATTGCAAGCCGGCGGTTCGCTTGGAAGGCCTTGGCGAAGCCGCCCGCGCTCAGGCCCGACAACCCGATCGCTGTTCCGGAAAGCATGGCCTCTGGACCCAGGGCCGAGCGCGCGTTTCGCCGCAGGTCATCGACAAATACCAAATTGCAATTCATTCGCATTTGCACTAGAAGCGAACTCTTTGTTTCAACAAGAGATTTCTTGAGGAGGCCGGCCATGACCTCGTTCCGCTTCGCGCTTGGTGCCGCCGTTACGCTAGGGATCGCTTCGGGAGCCGCGCTTGCGGCCGGCGATCTGTCCCGGCAGTCGCCGATCGAGTTGACGGTCGATCTCGGCGCGCCCGGCAAGCATGAATTCGCGCCAAAGCAGCTTCGGCTCGAAACCGGCAAGCTCTACAAGCTGATCCTGCGCAACGCGAGCGACGATCCGCATTACTTCACCTCGCATGCGTTCTCGCAAATGGTGTTCACGCGCAAGGTGCAGGTGACGCAGCAGCAGAACGGCAAGCCCGTGACGCTGGCGGAGTTCAAGGGCGCGATCCGCGAAATCGAGGTCTATCCGGGACAATCGGCCGAGTGGTGGCTGGTGCCGATCGCGGCCGGCCGTGCGAGCGATCTGCGTTGCGACATCAAGACGAGCGATGGCAAAACGCATGCGGATCTCGGCATGCTCGGCGAGATCGTTATCGAGTAGCGTCGGCTTCAAGCTCTGCAGGCGGTATCTCGTACACCACGATCTTGTCGGCGATGCCGCGCAGCGCCGCTTGCTTCTGGATCGGCCTGATCGCCTCTTTCTCCAGGATGGTGGCGACCGCCGGCGAATCGATCACCGGGCCGGTGATGTGGATCTCCTGCGAGGTCGACAGGCTCTGCACACGGGCGGCGATATTGACGGTCTGGCCGAAATAATCCTGCCGCTCGTTGAGCATCACGGCCAGACATGGCCCTTCGTGAATTCCGATCTTGACGATCAGGTCCTCGGTGCCGCGCTGGACGTTCAGCGCCGCCATCGCGGAGCGCATCCGAAGACTGGCGGCAAGTGCGTGCTCCGGCCTGATAAACGTCGCCATCACGGCGTCGCCGATGGTTTTGACCACCGCGCCCTTTTCGGACGAGATGATCTCCAGCAGCGCATGGAAATGCGCGCGCACCAGATCGAAGGCGGCCAGATCGCCGACCCGCTCGTACAGCGCCGTCGAGCCCTTCAGATCGGTAAAGAGGAATGTCAACGAAGTGATCTTCAGCCGCTGGTCGATATTGAGGTTGTCCGCCTTGTAGACGTCGCGGAACGTCTGGTTGGTCAGCATCCGCTTGGCGGTCAGGAACGGCTTTCGCTTTCCGAGCAGATGATGGAGCCCGTCGGCGGCGATGAACACCGACGGCAGCACCCGCGTGCCGGTCTGATTATCGAGCGCCAGCCGCAACGGCCCGGGACGCATCGTGGTGGTTCCGGTCGGCGCATGGACGTTGTTGTACATCAGGGATAATTGCTGACGCTCCTTGGTCGGCTCACCCTGCACGTCGATGAATTGCGCGGCATGCGTCACCGGCTCGAACACGATGATGAACTGCGCCGGCAATTGCAGCGACAGCACCGCCTTCTCGCCCGCCGGCAGTTCAAGCGCGTCGATCACCACCTCGTCGGTCAGGGACTCGAACGATTCCTTGTTGAGGTCGATGCCTGAACTCCAGAAGACCTGCTTGAAATATTCCCAGATCGGCAGCGTGTTTGGGTCGTGCGCGGCGATGCGCCTGACACGCGGGCTGACGGTAAAGGCAACTTCCACCTGTTCGTCGACCGAGGCTTCGTAACCCGCCGCGCACAGCGCACAATTGTAATCGTCGGGGCGCAATGATTTTAGCGTCGAATGGGCGTCGAGCACGCCGCCGCAGCCCGGGCACAGCACATTCCATGTCAGTTCAAACAGGCCCAGCCGCGACGCGTGGAGAAAGCCGGAAATCAGCCGCTCTTCGTCGAGTCCGGTCTGCCGGGACAAGTCCAGGACGTTGATCCGGTTAAGCTCGTGATCCTCGCCCTTCTCGATGAGCCAGGCAATTGCGTCGGCGACCGCGGGATCGGCGGTCTGCCTCAGAACTGCGAACTGGGCCTGGGTATCACTCATGCTGGTAACCTAGATGACGTTCCCGAGGCGGCGACGCAAGGTGCTCTCTTTGGTTCGACGCGTTTTCTTCACGCCAACCGGCATCCACCCTCGGATCAAGTCCGAGGACATGCTTCGCTCGAAAACGCTACGCTAGCGCGGTGTGATGCGAAACATCGGCGAGCGGTCGGGCTGGGTCGTTACGACGCCGATCGGCATCACCGGATCCTTGTCGACGAGACCGACACGAAACGCCGCGATCATCTTGGCCAGCGCGAGCGTCGCTTCCACCAGCGCGAAATGCGCGCCGATGCAGACGCGCGCGCCGACGCCGAACGGCAGATAGGCGAAGCGATCGGGCGGCGTGCCGGTCATGAAGCGCGACGGCATGAACGCATTTGGATCGTTCCAGAGTTTTTCGTGCCGGTGCAACAACCACGGTGCGATCAGGATGACGTCCTTTGGCTTGACCGGTATGCCCGCGATCGTATCCGGCCCGGCCGCCGCGCGCGCGATCAGGAACGCGGGCGGATAGAGCCGCATGGTCTCGTCCATCACTGCGCGGGTGAATTTCAGCCGCTCGGTATCGAGCGCACCATTCACGGTCGCCGCCTGCGCCTCCTTCGCCACCTCTTCCTGGGTGACGGGATCGAGCGCCAGAAGGTAGAGCGCCCAGAACAGCGCCGTGGCTGTCGTCTCGTGGCCAGCCAAAATCATGGTGGCGACCTGATCGCCGAGTTGTTCGTCGGTGAAGGCGACGCCCGTCTCCGGATCGCGCGCATCACCCATCAGATCGAACAGATCGCGCGCCGGCGCGCCCTCGTTCTTGCCGGCGGCCCGGCGCTCGGCCATCAACATGCCGACGAACGCGGTCCAGCGCTTGCGAAAACGCGCGCGGGCGAAGTCCTGCGGGGTCGGCCAGCCCAGCGGCAGCAGCAGATCGAGAAAACGCGGGCGTGCCAGCCGCTCGCCATACTCCATCACGAAATCGCGCAAGGCTGCGCCATGCCGGTCCATTCCGAACGAGAACATCGTGCGGCCGGCGATCTCGAGCGTCATCCGCTGCATCGCCTCGCGCAGATCGACGGGCGCGTTGCTGGCGGCCCTGAGCTTGGCGACGGTCTCATCGGTCGCCGCCAGCATGTGTGGAACCAGCATCGACACCGCGCGCGGCGTGAAGGCCGGCGCCAGCGTCCGGCGCTGGTGTTTCCACGCGCGCCCTTCCGCGATCAGCAGGCCCTCGCCGAGGATCGGGCGCAACACGCGCAGGCCGGCCGGCGTGCGCGTATAGTTTTCGTAATTGTCGACCAGCACATGCCGGATCGCATCCGGCGCGTTGAGAATGAAACTGCTGCGGCCAAGGAAACGGCCCTGGACGATGTCTTCCTCATAGGCGCGCCGGCCCCAGCTGCCGATCGGGCTGATGCTGATCGCCTTCATCCGGCCGAACGCGGTCATGTCGTCCGGCGCGCGCGGCGGGCTCGGCGGCACCAGCCGCGTACGCGCGACGGGTAAGTCGTGGGCCTCGGCGATGCTCATGGGCGCCTGTCCTCGCAGCCCGGATGAGCGCGGCGATATCCGGGATCGTGCCAAGCCCCGCATATCGCTGCGCTCACGCGGGCTACAATCGCATCTATGTCTTCGATCCGAGGCGCCAAGAAGGCGCACCTATCCAGAAGAGCTAATAAGTCAGTTCGGCAACCGCAATCCGGTTTTCTGACGCCGGCCAGGCCCGCGCCACGATCCGCTCCGGGTTGAACAAGCCGATCACGGCGCGGCCGGCTTGCGCAGCTGGCAGTCGCAATGTCGTGACCGAGTCCGTCGGCACGCCGGACTTCACATCCACCGGCTCCTTGCCGTCGATCAGCACGACATCGCGCGGCAGTCCAAAATAGCCTCGCGGACGCGACATCAGCACCACGGCGCCGGCGCCGGCATCGTCCGGCCCGAGCGGACGCGCGGCGCGCAGATGCACGATCTCGGAGGAACGCGGAAACGGCGAGCGATAGATATGCGTGATGGGCGAACCCGCCGATGTCAGCACGATTTCGAGGTACCATGTCGGCTCAACGAGCGCCGGACCCCAACGTCCGTCGGCGCCGGTCTGCGAAGAATGGATCGGCCCGCCAGTCCGCTCGCCGGTCTCTGCGGAGACGCGATAGATTTCGACTGACGCGCCGGACACCGGGCGGTTGGTGACGACGCCACCGGGCGTGCCCGTCACCAGGCCACTCAGTCTGACTTCCGTTTCCGGCACGATCTCGATGCGCGACGGCTCACGGCCGGCGATAAATTTGTAGATCTCGCGAAACGCGCGCGGATGAAACGCCGTCTCGCGATGGTCGACTGCACCCAACACGAGATTGGTTGCGCCTTTCAGCGCAGGCCCATCGCTGGTCACCCCGGTTGGCGTGCCGGGCTTGCCGAGAAGGCGCCCGTCCGGTTGAGCAAACTTGTCGATGCCGTCGCTGCGCAGCGTGAGGAATGCCGTGCCCGGCGTCACCTCGCTGTCGCCTTCGTTCAGGCCGCGCAGGAACGGGCCGCGGCCGTTGAACTCGCTGTTGAGATTATCGTCCCAGTCAAAGACGCCATGGTTGGGAACGCCGCACAGCACCGCGTGGCTGATATCGGCGCCGCCGCCGTTCTTGATGTAGTTGCGGATCGAATAGCCGCCGCGCGAATTGCCGACCAGCGCGATGCGCGGCGCACCGGTGCGGCGCTTCAATTCCTTGACGGCCTCGCCGAGTTCGCGGCGCTGGTCTTCGGTCGAGGAACGGTTTGCCTCTTCCACCTTGTCGTCGGTGCGCGCCAGCGGGTCGGTGAAATTGATGGCGAACATCCGCGCGCGCGGCACGCCGTTCGATTCCATTCGCCAGAAGAGTCGTGATCCAGAGCGCCGCATGGTCGCCATTGCCATGGACGAACAGAACCGGCGCCATGTCGGCCGCTACCGGCGGCGCAGACGCGGTCTGCGCCAATGCCGAAAAGCCGAAACTGCCAGCCAGCAAAGGCAGCGTTCCAGTTCCCTTCAACATCGTCCGCCGCGTCAGGGTCATTTTGGCTCTCCCCGTCATTTTTCAGTACCTTAGCCGTGCTCTAGGCGTCCTCATAGCGACCCAACGACTGGACAGAACAAGGCTTTCGCAGGCATCTGTGAGGCTACAGGAATCATCCCCCAGCCATAGCAGTCCAACCGGAACCGTATATGACCTCCCCGCCGAAACGCGCCGACAGTATCACCGCACCGCTGCGGCATTCGGTGTTCCGGCGCATCTGGCTGGCGAGCCTGTTGTCCAACCTTGGGCTTCTGATCCAGGGCGTCGGTGCCGCCTGGGCGATGACGCAGATGACGTCGACGGCCAACAAGGTGGCGCTGGTGCAGACCGCACTGATGCTGCCGATCATGCTGATCTCGATGCCGGCCGGCGCCATCGCCGACATGCACGACCGTCGCGTCGTGGCGCTGGTGTCGCTGCTGATCTCGCTGACCGGCGCATCCGCGCTGACCGTGCTGGCGTGGCTCAATCTGGTCACGCCCAACACCCTGCTGCTGTTCTGCTTCATCGTCGGCACCGGCATGGCCCTGATGGGACCGGCCTGGCAGGCTTCGGTCAGCGAGCAGGTGCCGCCCGAGACCCTGCCGGCCGCGGTCGCGCTCAACGGCATCAGCTACAACATCGCGCGCAGCTTCGGTCCCGCGATCGGCGGCATCATCGTCGCGACATCAGGCGCGGTTGCGGCGTTCGCCGTCAATGCGGTGCTGTATCTGCCGTTGTTGACCGTGCTGTTTCTGTGGAACCGGATCCACGAACCGTCGCGGCTGCCGCGCGAGCGGCTTACCCGCGCGATGGTCTCCGGCGTGCGCTACATCACCAACTCGCCCGCAATCAAGATCGTGCTGACGCGCACACTCGTCACCGGTATCATCGGCGGCTCGGTGTCGGCGCTGATGCCGCTGATCGCGCGCGACCTGCTGCACGGCGGCGCGCAGACCTACGGCGTCATGCTGGGCGCCTTCGGCATGGGCGCCGTGATCGGCGCGCTCAACATCAGCACGGTCCGCAAGCAACTGAGCGGCGAGGCAGCGGTGCGCGCCTGCGCGATATCGCTCGCCGGAGCGATCGCCGCCGTTGCGCTGAGCACGAGCGCCATCCTGACGGCGATTGCCCTGGTGCTGGCGGGCGCGGTGTGGATGCTGGCGGTCGCGCTGTTCAATATCGGCGTGCAGCTTTCGGCGCCGCGCTGGGTCGCCGGCCGCTCGCTGGCCGCGTTCCAGGCTTCGATTGCCGGCGGAATTGCGATCGGAAGCTGGGGCTGGGGTCACCTCACCGACATCGCTGGCGTCGAGGTGGCGCTGCTGGTTTCCTCCGGCTTGATGCTGCTATCGCCGCTGCTCGGGATCTGGCTGCGAATGCCGCCGGTCGGCGCGCGCTATGAGCCGCCCGCCGAGGCGCTGGCCGATCCCGAGGTGCGGCTGTCGCTGACGGGGCGCAGCGGACCGCTGGTGGTCGAGATCGAGTATCGCGTCGCGCAGGACAACGCGCGCGCGTTCCACAACGTCATGCAGGAAGTGCAGCTCAGCCGGCAACGCAACGGCGCCTATGGCTGGTCGATCGCCCGCGACATCGCCGACCCGGAATTGTGGACCGAGCGCTATCACTGCCCGACCTGGCTGGACTATCTGCGCCAGCGCAGCCGCGCGACCCAATCCGAGCGTGCGCTGCACCAGCGTGCGATCGAGTTTCATCTAGGCCCCGAACCGATACGGGTCCGCCGTATGCTGGAGCGGCCGTTCGGCTCGGTGCGCTGGAAGGAAGACACCCCCGACCGCGCTGCAAACGAGGTCTTGGCGGTGGTCGCAACGGCCGCGGGCAGCAGCACCTGATCGGGCGGCGCCGTTAACCAATTCGGCGGCCGGAACACGCTGCCGCGGCAACGGCTCGCCGCCCACAACCGGGCCGCAGCTTAACGCCGCATTGGTATAACGTATCCTTGCCAAAGCTCGGCCCCGGCCTCTAGAGTTCCGCCCAATCAATCACGGCCGGCCAACAAGGACCGGTTCAACCGGGAGGATACTCATGACCAAACCAACCAAGGACAAAACTTCGACCCGTCGCAGCTTCCTGAAAGTAGCCGCCGCGGGCGCCGCGGCCACCGTCGCCGCGCCGAACATTGCGAGCGCGCAGGGCCCGGTCAGCATGCGCTGGCAGAGCACCTGGCCGGCCAAGGACATCTTCCACGAATACGCCCTCGACTACGCCAAGAAGGTCAACGACATGACCGGCGGCGACCTCAAGATCGACGTGCTTCCGGCCGGTGCCGTGGTGCCCGCGTTCGGCCTGCTCGATGCGGTGTCGAAGGGCACGCTCGACGGCGGCCACGGCGTGCTGGCCTATCACTACGGCAAGCAGAATGCGCTGGCACTGTGGGGTTCGGGTCCGGGCTACGCGATGGACGCCAACATGCTGCTGGCCTGGCACAAATACGGCGGCGGCAAGGAGCTTCTGGAAAAGCTGTACGCTTCGATCGGCGCCAATGTCGTCTCGTTCCCATATGGACCGATGCCGACCCAGCCGCTCGGCTGGTTCAAGAAGCCGGTGACCAAGGCGGAAGACCTCCAGGGCATCAAGTTCCGCACCGTCGGCATCTCGATCGACGTGTTTACCGGCCTCGGCGCCGCCGTCAACGCGCTGTCGGGCGGCGAGATCGTCTCGGCGATGGACCGCGGCCTGCTTGATGCGGCCGAATTCAATAACGCGTCGTCCGATCGCATCCTCGGCTTCGCCGACGTGTCCAAGGTCTGCATGCTGCAGAGCTATCACCAGAACGCCGAGCAGTTCGAGATCATGTTCAACAAAACCAAGTACGATGCGCTGCCCGAAAAGATGAAGGCGATCATCGCGGTCGCCACCGAGGCGGCAGGTCAGGACATGGCGTGGAAGGCGATCGACCGCTATTCCAGGGATTACGAAGAGCTGCAGACCAAGGACAAGGTCAAGTTCTACAAGACGCCGGATTCGATCCTGCAGAAGCAGCTCGATATCTACGACCAGGTTGTCGAGAAGAAATCCGTCGACAACCCGATGTTCAAGGAAATCGTCGAGTCCCAAATGGCGTTCGCCAAGCGGGCGACGCAGTGGGAGCAGGATACCGTGGTGAGCCGCCGCATGGCCTATAACCACTACTTCGGCCCGAACGCCAAGAAGAAGAGCTGACAGCGATAATTCGCGCGAATAATGCATCATCCGGGATAGCCGTCCCGGATGATGGTTTCTATTGTCGGCAACCCTGATCCGACGACCTGTTCAACCGACGGCCCGGACTCTCATGAACGCGCAGCGTCTTCTCCATACCATCGACGGCATCAGCACCTGGTTTGGCAAGGCCGCCGCGTGGCTGATCATCGGGCTGATGCTGCTGGTCTGCGCCGAAGTCTTCAAGCGCTACATTCTCAACATGCCGACGGCGTGGATCTTCGACGCTTCCAACATGCTGTACGGCACGCTGTTCATGATCGCCGGCGCCTATACGCTGGCGCAGAACGCCCATGTCCGCGGCGACTTCCTCTATAGTTCGATGCGACCGCGCACCCAGGCCTCGCTCGATCTCGTGCTGTACATCGCCTTCTTCCTGCCGGGCATCGCGGCGCTGGCCTATGCCGGCTGGGACTACGCATCGCACTCATACAGCATCAACGAGCATTCCAACGTCACCGCCGACGGACCGCCGGTCTATCATTTCAAGTTCATGATCCCGCTCGCCGGCGCGCTGCTGCTGCTGCAGGGCGCGGCCGAAATCATGCGTTGCGTGATCTGCCTGAAGACCGGAGTCTGGCCGAGCCGGCTCAAGGACGTCAACGAGATCGACGTCGTCGAGGAGCAGTTGGCGCACAGCGAGTACGTCGACGATGAATCGCGCAAGGAAGCGATCGCGCAGGCAGCGAACATCGAGGAAAGCGCGCGCCAGCGCGGCATGGGCGGAGACCTGCAGCGATGAGCGATCCGGCACTCGGACTTCTGATGCTGGGACTCATCGTGGTCGTGATCATGATGGGCTTCCCCACCGCGTTCACGCTGATGGGGCTCGGCATGTTCTTCGGCTTCTTCGCCTATTACCGCGGCGGCGAGGCCTGGTCCGACAACCACATCTTCGACCTGATGGTCCAGCGCACCTACGGCGCCATGACCAACGACGTCCTGATCTCGATTCCGCTGTTCGTGCTCATGGGCTACGTGATGGAGCGCGGCGCGCTGGTCGACAAGATGTTCTATTCGATCCAGCTCGCGTTCCGCCGCGTGCCAGCTTCGCTCGCGGTCGCAACCCTGATCGTGTGCACCTTCTGGGGCATCGCCTCGGGCCTGGTCGGCGCGGTGGTCGTGCTGATGGGCGTCATCGCCTTCAACCCGATGCTGAAGGCCGGCTACGACGTCAAGCTTGCTTCCGGCGTCATCACCGCCGGCGGCACGCTCGGCATCCTGATCCCGCCCTCGGTCATGATCATCGTCTACGCGGCGGTCGCCGGACAGTCGGTGGTGAAGCTTTACGCGGCGGCGATGTTTCCGGGTTTCTTCCTGGCGTTCCTGTATCTCGTCTACATCATCGGCTGGGCGCTCATAAACCCGAAGATCGCCCCGAAGCTCCCGGAGAGCGAAACCCGCGTTCCGGTCCGGCCATGGGTTTCTGAATTGCAGCAGGCCTATTCGCGCAAGATGCTGCCGGCGTTGTTTGGCGCCCTGCTGGCGCCGGCAAAGGCCATGAACATCAGCGTGGACGGCGCGCGCATCGGCTACTCGATGCTGCTGAAGAATTTCGGCTTCGCGCTGGTGCCGCTGGTGCTGACGCTGGCGACGCTGTGGGCGACGTGGTGGTATGTGGTCATCCACCAGCAGCCGGATATTCCGACGCCGCCGCCCGCATCGATCCAGCAGAAGGTGGACGACGCGCCGCAGCCGCTGGGCGCCGGTGCTGCTTCGCAGCCGGTGGAAGAAAAGCTGGAAGAACTCGGCGGCGGCAGGTCCGGCGCCGCGACGAAGAACGAGCCGGAAGCGTTGCAGCAGATGGGCAGCGCCGAACTGCGCGAGCAGATCAAGGCGGCGCCTTCCGACGCCGGACCACCGCCGGAGTTCTATACTTACTTTGCGTTCATCGCCGGGATCTTCGGCCTGGTGCTGATCTACTACTACTGGACCATGGAGGCCGAGCAGTTCGAGGTGCTGCGGCTGTTGATTTCCTCGGTGATGCCGCTCGGCATCCTAACCGCGGTCGTGCTGGCCGTGATCTTGCTCGGCATCACCACGGCGACGGAATCGGCCGCGGTCGGCGCTGCGGGCGCCTTCCTGCTCGCGTTCCAGGCGCGGACGCTGGACTGGAAGCGCACCAAGGAGGCGGTGTTCCTGACCGCGAAGACCACCTCGATGGTGTGCTGGCTGTTCGTAGGCTCCGCGCTGTTCTCGGCGGTGTTCGCGATCCTCGGCGGTCAGGCGCTGCTGGAAAGCTGGGTACTGTCGCTCAACATGACGCCGGTCCAGTTCATGATCCTGTCGCAGGCGATCATTTTCATCCTGGGCTGGCCGCTGGAATGGACCGAGATCATCGTGATCTTCGTGCCGATCTTCCTGCCGATGCTGAAGCACTTCGGGATCGACCCGATCCTGTGGGGCGTGCTGGTGTTCGTGAACCTGCAGGCCGCGTTCCTGTCGCCGCCGGTGGCGATGTCGGCGTTCTATCTGAAGGGCGTGGCGCCCAAGCACGTCACGCTCAACCAGATCTTCTCCGGCATGATGCCTTACATGTTCATCGTCATCATCTGCATGGTGCTGATGTACATCTGGCCGGGGATGACGCTGTGGCTGCCGAATTATCTCTACGGAAATTAGAGACCTGATCGGCTTCTACTGCCCGTGGCTGGCCAACATCTGCTGGCAGGCCTTGCTGATCTTCGCGCGGTTCTGCTTCAAGCAGACCAGAATGATCTGGTCGCCATCCTGCATCTGCGCCCGGCAGAATCGCTGGACGTCCCGCGAGCAGGCGTCCTGTCCCACCCGCTGCTGCGCTGACGCACTGGTTGCCATCAGAACCAGGGGAATGACGAAAAAAAATTTGTTCATTTGCTATGCCTTCGTATCCGGGAACCGCAATCAGGGCGTTCTATAGCGACTCCAGCGGAGCGTGTCCCCGGACATTCGCGGCAGGGGAACTGCCCCAAACGTCGCCTTGTGAACGCCGTAAAACGGAAAAGCGCCTGCGTCGCATCGACGCAAGCGCTTCCGGAACCGAACGACCAGCTACTTACTGCGCGGCAAGCTTGCCGGACTTCTGGGCCGCGAGATCGCGATCCATGACCGAACGGCAGCCGGTGCTCAGGTCGGAGCGATGCTTCATCATGCAGGCCGTGATCTTCGGGATATTCGGAATTTCCGAACTGCAGAGCCGAAATGCGTCGCCCGTGCACTGCTGCTGCGCTTCGGCGCTGAAGGCATAGCTCGCGGTCGACGAGACGGCGGCGAACGAGGCGGTCAAGGCCAGCGCCAAACTGATCTTGCGGACGGTGTTGGTAAACAGTGCGGTCATTTTCGGCTCCTGTTGGCCCGGCGAAGCGAGCCCCGTTGTTGATGGACGGAACATGCGCCGATCCCGGGAGCGCGACTGTGACTGACGTCACTCAGCGAAACGGCCTCATTCAAGGCCCTAATTTTCTTCACCAAACCAGCCCGCGTTGGGGAGCCGTTAAGACATTGTTCGCAATGATGCCGCGTTGCGTGTGTGTAGCCTGCGTATGTGGAAAGAATAGCGATGCGTAATGCGTTGGGCCTGATGCTGGCCAGTGTTGTGACGGCGGTTGTGATCGCCGGAGTTTGGTTCTGGGCCTTCGCGCCGCACGCCGACGCGGCCGCCCCTCAAACCATCGCCGCCCGCATGGCCGAGCCGCTGCCGGCGACAACCAAGCCCTCGCCCAAGGACGACGTCGAGATCACGGCTTCGCTGACGAAGCCGGCTCCTGCGCCAGCCCCCCTGCCTGCGCCGCAGCCGGCGAAATCGGCCTGCGCCAATCCCGATGGGCTGGGCGTCAGCCGCACGGTGGTAATCGACACCACGGGCGGACCCGGCTTCGGCTTCCTGCAATACAAGCAGTTCGATTTCCTGACCGACAAGGAGGTCGTGCTGACCTTCGACGACGGCCCATGGCCGACCACGCCCGCCGTGCTCAAGGCGCTGGCCGACGAATGCACCAAGGGGTTATTCTTTCCGGTCGGCAAGCACACGACGTATCATCCGGAAATTCTTCGCCAGGTCGCCGCCGCCGGTCACACCATCGGTTCGCATACCTGGTCGCACGCCCATCTCGACAGCAAGAAGCTGACCGAGCAGCAGGTCAGGGAAGAAATCGAGAAGGGCTTTAGCGCCGTGAAGATGGCGATCGGCACGGCGCCGGCGCCGTTCTTCCGGTTTCCCGCGCTCGCTCATACCCAACCGGCTTTGGGCTATCTCGCCACGCGCAACATCGCGATGTTTTCCTGCGACGTCGATTCCAACGATTTCAAGTCTTCAAGTCCCGACCAGGTCATCCAGAACGTCATGACCAAGCTCGACAAGCAGGGCAAGGGCGTCATCCTGATGCACGATCTGCAAAAGCACACAGCAATTGCCTTGCCGGCGCTGCTGCGCCGCCTGAAGGCCGGCGGCTACAAGGTCGTTCAGATGAAGGCCAAGGAGCAGCTCGAAACTCTGCCGGAATATGATGCGATGCTGGTCAAGGAGCAGAAAGTGCCGGCCGTCGCCAGCCGCCCGATCAGCAGCGTGGTGCAGACGGTTACGCAGTAAGCGTTCGCGGCGCCGCGGGCCTCGCGTTCACCCACCACCGTCATGGCCGGGCTTGTTGTCCCGGCCATCTACGTCTTTCTTCTTTTCAGCATCGCAAGAACGTGGATGCCCGGCACATCTGGCGCGAAGACGCGCTTCTGCCCGGGCATGACGTCGTTCTCTTCGGTGGCCGAGAAATTACCAATAGATCCCGTGCCGGTGCAGTGCGCTGATGACGCGCGCCCGGATCCCGTAGCGCACGCGGTGCGATCCCGCGCTCCTCGACATCAACGCGGCTCTCTGGGCCGACGGTCTTCCAGGTCCGGCACTCGCGGGCCGAGTAGCGTACCGCTGCATCCTGGCCGCCCTGGGCCTGGCCCTCTCGGTGTTGCTCGTCTCGGGTTTGCTCGTCTCAGACTTGATCGTCTCGGCTTTGGGCTCGACCGCCGCCGGTCGTTCGATATATTTCGGAGCTTCCGCAGCCGGCGGTGCTTCCACAATTCTCGATCCCTCCGTTGCCTTTGCCGGAGCGGTCACCGTCGAGGTCTCGCCGCCGAGCGAAAGGCTCCGATCACCCGCCTGCGCGGCGGCGGAAACCAGAGCAAATCCTGCAATCAGAATGAATTTACGCATGTTGAAATCTCCCCTTGAGGTTGATGAGGAGAATATGTCCGGCGGACGAATATTTATGTGAGACAGGTCACGCCACAGGCGACGGGCGACGGCGAGCGCCGAACTGTTCGAGGGAGTTGAAAACCTGGTGCCACAATCGGCGCGACACGCGGCTTATCTCGTGAAGGAGGCAGCTCAATGAGCCGCCTCCTTCACGTCATGTCCATAGCTTGCTGCTACTGACAGCGATACATCCGGCCATCGTCGAGTTTGTGAGCCGGGCTGGCATTTGATGCAGGTGCGTCCCGAGTAATCCGCCATCCAGTACTGCTGATCGGAGGCGCGCGGGTCCGTCCTCAGAAGCTCTCCGTCATATTGCGCAAGCATCAAAGCCGAAAGCCGCACGAAGCGCTATTGGCCACACGCGCCGCAATAGGTCATCACCGCTGTCCTGGTGACACGGTTGCTCGCGTGGCATCAATAGCGGAAACCACGACGGCATGACGCTACTCTCGCGTGCCCTCACTCACCCCGCGTGATCGGGTTCTTAAAGGCGGAAGCATGCTCGTGTGAGCAGCAGGTTCGACTTCAATCAAAGTCGTCCACCGTGCTACCGCATGTCTGGTGTTACGCACGCGAACTGGATCAGCGCGGCTCCGAGTCTGCGTACGCTTTCCAATGGTTGCAGAAAGGACTAATCTCTCCTTACTCGTGTAATTCAATAACCCGATCGGAGCACAGCAACGCAATCGAAGCACAGCAAATTTAGAGGAGGAACCAATGGTGAAGAGAGCCATTACGCTCGGCGGTGGTGGTCCAGCGGCCGGACTGCACATCGGGGTTCTGGAAGCTCTTAGCCGCCCCGATATAACGTTTGATGTGTGGACTTTGTCCTGCATCGGCGCGTGGGTTGGGATAGTCTACAATCAATTCGATGGACCCGACAAAGCCGGGCAGACTCATCAATTCTTCAAGGACCACGTGTTTCGCGAATGACGAAAGCTACGAGCGCTTTCCCGTAAATTCGGTGTTTGGAACGGACTGGTCCAGCAACACTCAAGCCTTGATGAAGTATGTATCTGATATCGACAACTATACGGGCCTATGGCAACCGCACAAGATGATGCGTGCGTTCACAGAGACTGCGTCGATGTTCTCTGATCCGAAGAAAAAATTGGATGAGGGAGACATCAACGGCTGGATCCTGAATCAGGTGATGGCGCCCAATCCCTTCGTGCGCAATTTGATGTCGATGATGTACCTGTCCGAGGTCAACGGTCTCTCCAGGATCAACTATCCGAAGAGCGAGTTTATGAAGCGCATAAACTTCGAGCGGCTGAAAAAGGCCGAGATACCGACGATTGTTCACAATGCCTGGAATCTTGAGCAAGCGAGAAGCTCGCATTGTTTTCCAATCGCCCGATAAAGATCGCGAACCCAAAGTACACGTTCGACGGCGCTATCGACGCCAGCACTTTGTGCGCGTGTTCGGCGCTTCCCTTCATCGAAGGAACGGTAGAGATCAAGGCAGAGTTACATACTGCGAAGGTGCGCTCGTCGATACGGTCAGCTTCGATAGCTTGCTGGAAGAGCACCCAGACCTTGAGGAAATATGGGTGAGCCGGATCGTCGATTCAAAGCAAATCCAAAAACCGGAAAACCTTCACGACGCCCTGGCAAATCTTTGCCAGTTGTTCGCGGCGACCGTTGGCGAAGACGACGTCAATCTTTTCAAATACCACATCCGTTGTGACAAGAAATCCAAGAAGGAGAAGGAAAGGACGAAGAAACTCAAGATCGTGGAAATTCACGTTCCGGGTCACATCAACTTCAAATGGAATCACAGCAACCTGGATAACGGATGCAAGTTGGGAAAAGTCGCTGCGGAGCAGGCAATCAAGGCCTACGAGGAACATGAGACCCGCAAGCCGCACGACGGACCACATTTCGTCAACGAAAAGCCGGAGCGGACCGGACTGGCAACGGGTGTGCGACTATCACGAGAAGCTGAAGGACGCCGCTGCATAGAGGCTCGAATGAGATAAGGAAAGTGGCAGAGGTCTGACGAAACTGGCGGCTTGCCAGCGATGGCAGTCACCGCAACCGGTCGAGCAAAGCCTTTGCCTGCTTCAGATCATGCGTGTCGAAACCCTCGGTGAACGAGGCGTAGATCGGCGCGAGAAAATTGAGCGCTTCCTCGCGCCTGCCCCGATCGATCCACAGCGCGGCACGGTCCATTGCGGCTCGAAGTTCAAGCGTCTTGGCGTGTTGGCTTCTTGCCGTGGTCAATGCCTGGTTGAGCAGTGCTTGCGCTTCGGCTTCGACGCCTGGTCCACCGCGGACGAGCAGCACCCTTGCCTTCAGCCGATACAATTCGGCCTCCAGAATTCGTTCGCTGTTGCGGCTGGATGTGGCGAGGCCGTGCTCGATCAATTCCAGCGCGGCCTCGTAGTCGTGACCAATCAACAATGGCGGACACAAGAGCACATCAAGCGCGGTGATGGCCAACTGATAACCCGCGCTACGATATTCGTCCAACGCGGCACCGATCTCTCCGAGTGCGCTAGGTGAAGGATCGAGCGACGCTACGCATATGCCGCGAATGGCGCGCGCCAGGCGCCATTGCCGGAATCCATGCTCCTCCGACAGGGCGATACAGCGTTCGGCATGACCTTGCGCAATCAGGAACTCGCCGCGAAGGGCGTGAAAAATGCATGCATAGTAACACGCATACGCCTGCGAGTGCGGATGACTGATGGCGTCGGCGCGCTGAATGGCAGCGTCCATTCGCATGATCGCCTTATCGGCGTGGCCCAGCAGCCAGAGCGCCCACGACATCAGCGCCAGGTCGGCCACGCCGGCATCCTGGCCGGCCACACGCGCCGCCAGCCTGTCCTCCTCGCTGCTCGCCTCGAACGTTTCGTAGGCGCGTTCGATCACTTCATGGGCACCGGTGAGGTGTCCCATGAAAAGGCGGATCATCCCCTGCCCGCGCATCGCGTTGAGCAACGTCGGTCTATCGTCGCGCGCTTCGACGAGTTGGAGCAGGGCCGCGATCGTTTCCTCGGCCAGCGGCAACTCTCCGCGCATGACACTCGCGGTGGTCAACCAGAACATCACCTGGTGTTGCTCGGGAGGGTCTCCAAGGCGCTCGCACAGCTCGCGCGCGCGGGCAAAGGTTGCCATCGCCTTGTTCGAGGCCGGCCCTTGGGTAGCGATCAGGCAGGGCCCGAGAGCGAATTGGAAGTCAAGTTCCAACCTGTCCTTTCGCGCGTCGTCGGACAGGTGGCCCGAGGCCTCGATACCTCGTTGCAGATGTACGATGGCCTCAAGATTGGCCGAGCGCATGGCGGCCTTCTTGCCGGCCTGCAGCCAATATGCCTCCGCCTTTTGGAACAGCCCGGCCTCCGTCAGATGGTGCGCGAGAGTTTCGGGTTGAGTCTCCACAATTTCCGGGAACCGTTTGCTCGAAGGCGTCCGCGATCGTTTCGTGCAGCGTTGCGCGTCGGCTCTTCAGCAGTCCCGAGTAGGCAGCGTCCCGCACAAGCGCGTGCTTGAAGGTATAGACCGCCTGGGGTATCTCGCCGCGGCAGAATATCAACTCCGAGCGAACCAACTGGGCAAGCGCCTCCTCAAGTCTCTCTTTCGGCAACCCGGCTACGGTGCTCAGCAGTTCGTAGGAGAACTCGCGGCCCACCACGGCGCCGATCTGAGCCACCTCCCTCACCGGAGCCAATCGATCGAGCCTCGCCAACAGCGATGCGTGCAATGTCGTCGGAATCGCCATCGCGGGCAGCGGACGGTTGAGGACGTAGTGATTGTTCTGCACATGTAGCAGCCCGGTTTCGAGCACCGTCTTGGTCAGCTCCTCCACGAACAGGGGCACGCCATCGGTGCGGGCGAGGATCTGGTCCATTACCTCTTCCGGGAGCGTCTTGCCGGCGGTGACGCGCTCGATCAACGCCGCCCCGTTGCGTCGGTTCAGCCGCGTGAGCGAGATCGTCGTCACATGCGCATGACCTGGCCAGGGCGGCGTGAACTCTGGCCTCGCGGTGATGAGCAGTAGCACCCGAAGCCGCGTTACCTGTTCCAAGGTCATCGTGAGCAGCTCCAGCGATGTCGGATCCGCCCAATGGACATCCTCAACAATGACGAACACTGGCTGTCGCGCCGCCAAGCCATTGAGCTGGGCCAAAAACGCCGCCAATGTCATCTCCTTGCGCTTCTGCGGGCTCAGTTCTGGCATGCGGTAGCGATCGCTCGGCGGTAGCGACAGAAGGTTGGCCAGAGGTAGCACGACGCGGTCGGCATCAGCGCCGGACCGCACGAGCAGAGCTTCAAGCTTGGCGAACTTCTCTGCCGGCAGCTCGCTCCGCTCGAACCGGGCGGCCCGTTCGAGCTGGCGGATAAACGGATACAGCGCACTGCTGGTGTGGTGCGCCGAGCAGAACTGGCGCACCGTGATGTGCGGTTCGGCGTGGAGCCGCCCGTCGAGCGCCAGGGCAATGTGCGACTTGCCGATACCGGGCTCTCCGGTGAGCATCACCGCGCAACCTTCGCCACGCCTGGCGTGCTGCCAGCGACGCAACAGCATCTCGATTTCCTCGTCACGTCCAATTGGCGGCGCCAATCGGGTCTTGTGCTGCGCCTCGAAACGGCTTTCCACTTCGGTCGTTCCCAGGACCTGCCAGGCTGGTATTGGCTCCGTCCATCCTTTGAGCGCGACAGGGCCGAGATTCCGGCATTCGAAATGCCCATCTGTGAGCCGGTGCGTACTCTCGGAAATCAGCACGGTGCCGGGATTGGCGAAGGTCTGCAGGCGCGCGGCCAAGTTCGGCGTCTCGCCAATGACCGTTTGCTCTTGAGCCGAGCCTTCGCCGGTCAAATCGCCCACGACCACCGTACCGGTGGCGATGCCAACGCGAACCTTTAGCTCGGTGGCGGGGTCTGTGCGGAGCTTGGCCACGGCATCGACCAGCGCCAGCCCGGCGCGTGTCGCCTGTTCGGCATCATCCTCGTGCGCCTGGGGATAGCCGAAATAGGCGAGCACGCCATCTCCCATGTACCGCGCGATAACACCATCATTCTGGGCAACAACCTCTGCGACGCAGCCGTGATAGGCGCCCATGACGGTCCGCAAGTCCTCCAGATCAAGGCGGGCCGAAAGTGCCGACGAGCCGACCAAATCGCAAAACATGACCGTAAGTTGACGCCGCCCCGCGTTGTCCCCTGACGCCGGCTTGGCGGCTGTCTGAAGTGTTCGCGAAGGCTCTCCCTGAAGTTCTGCGATCGCGCGCAACATCTTGCGGCGATGTCCAAGCAGGACGCCCAGGTCCTTCAGATCCTGCTCCGTGAGATCTCGAACGACCGAGGGGTCGATGGCGTTTTCACGGAATCGCTCGGCGTACTCGCCCAAACCGATCGATGCTAGCCACTCTGCGATACCCGTCATGGGACACCTGTGGGCCGACACGATGAGCATAGCACATTGGAGGCATGCGGCGTGATCCAAAGGAGCCCGTCACATTCGGGCGGCTTCGCAACCCTGGACGGCGCAGATTCTTGCGATCGCTCCGCGCCACGTTGGTCCCGATTGGAGGACTCGGACAATAAAAAGCAGGATGCCCAAAGTTGAAGGTAACTTTGAACCGGCTCTGATTCCCGGAGATGGAAAGCTGGTGCCGCAAACAGGACTTCGAACCTGTGACCCCGTCATTACGAATGACGTGCTCTACCAACTGAGCTATTGCGGCGGACCGAACGCAGCGTCCGGAACGGGCCGGAAACGCCCGCACCTGATATCGGGGCCCGCCCCGATTGGCAAGAAAAACGCTGGGCTCGAAAACCTAGTTGCCGCCCCAGCGTGACAAAAATCCCCGCCAGCCGCCGGCCTGGGCCCTGGGCGGGCCGATTTGTTCCGCGAATTCGTCGGGCGCGCCCTCCTCATCGACCCCGGGATCGTCGGGCGCCCGGATGATCGGGATTACCGCCGGAATCGGAGCTGGAACGGCTTTTGGAATGTCCTGCCGCGCCCGGAACAAGGGCGCCGGCCGGCTTGGGACTGGTTCGGCCGGCGCGGGTGACGGCGTAGGCGCTGCGGCGGTGGCGGCTTCCGCGGGGGCGGCTTCGGCGGGTGTTGGCTCAATGGCTCCCGGCTCGGCGGCCGCCGGAGGCGCATTGTCCTGCTCGGCCGCCTGTACAGGAACTGCAACTGCGGGTGCGACCACAATAGCGGGCGCAGCTGAAGGCACCGGGACGGCGACAGGCGACGGGGCCGGCTCAACCACGGCCGGCGCCGGCGGCTCGAGCACGATCGCCTTGTGCGGGGCCGCCAGCATGGCTTCCTCGAACGGGGAGGATTCGATCGCATCGCCTCTGTCGGACGGAAGTGCTGCGACCGGCGTCTGCCACTGGAAGGCGTCCAGCCGCCCCGATACCGGCGACACCGGCCGCCAGCGATCGCTGACATAGCCGTCCGCGGTCCAGGCCGGATCGTGCAGCGCGCGCACCGCGCGCAGCGTCCACGCCCGCGCCCGGCCGGAATCGCCGTGCTCGGTACGCTCGATCTCCGCCATCAGCATCGCGACCCGCTGCGTCGGCTGAGCGATGAACGGCGCCAGCGCCTCGCGCGCCATGGTGAATTCGGACGCGTCGATCGCGGCGCGCGCAATCGCCAGCGCGCCCTCGATGTGGCCGGGCGCCTTGGCGGCAAGCGTCTGCACCCGCACCAGCCGCTGGCGCGCGGAATCGCCGAGCTTCACATGCGCATAGGCGTCCGCGAGATCGGGATGCGGCTGCGCCAGCCACGCCGTCTCGACGATGCGCATCGAGCGCCGCACCTGATGCGCCTCGCTTTCGAATTTGCTCGCGAGCACCGCCGCCGGCACCAGCGTCGGCGCCAGCTTGATCGCTTCCGTCACGCTTGTGCGCGACAGGTCGCGATCGACCTTTTCGAACTCCAGGGCGCGTGCGGTCAAGAGCACGCCGCGCTGCCGGCGATAGGTCGCCTTGTCGATCAGCCCGGCGGATTGATTGTTGTCGAGGATCTTCAGCGCGCCGGCCCAGTCGCCCTTGGCGCAGCAGAATCCGAGCACGGCGTGCGACGCCCATGACGACGAGGGCGCCAGTTTCAGCGCCTCCTCGGCGACCATGACGGCGGCGACCGGATCGTCGGCGCGCTGCGCCTCGATGAACAGGCCGCGCAGACCCAACAGCCGCGTATCCTCACGCTCGGCCATGGCGCGGAAGGCGCGCTGCGCGCCTTCGCGGTCGCCGTCGAGCTGCGCCGACTGCGCGTGCAGCAACAGCGCCAGCGGATCGTGCGCGGCATGCTTGCGCGCCGTCTCGGCGTGCAGGCGCGCCGCGGTGGAATCGCCGTGCCCGATCGCCAGCAGCCCCTGCGTGATCGCTTGCCGGCCGCGGGCTTGACGCCGTTCGCGGCGGCTGCGCCGCAGACGTTCCGGCGTGCGCCACAGGAAGCGCAGGATCGCCCACAGCATCATCGCCGCGACGACGGTGATGCCAATCGCCAGCACGAACACCGGCAGCGTGGTCTGGACGCGCAAGCCGCCCCACGACAGCACGACGTCCCCGGTCTGCTCGGCAACCCACGCCGCGCCGGCCGCTCCCAGTGCGATCAACAACAGAAACAGAATGATCCGGATCATCGAAATCCCTATTGCGCCGGTTTGCCGAGCACCGCCATGGCGTCAGTCGCGAATTGACGGGATGCGGCAAGTGCTGCGTCGCGGGCGTCGGCCTTTTCAAGCCAGCCCTGCGCCGCGGCGCGATCGGCGGGCTCCAGAATTTTCAACTCCCGCCTCGCCTCGTTGAAGTCGTTGCGCAGCGCCGCCGCGGTGACCCGCGCCACGATGGCGCCGCGGTCATTGCCTGCGGTGTCGGTGCGCTCGATCTTGACCAGCTTGGCGGCGCCCGCCTGCAACCGCTCGACAATGCCCGATCCCGTCGTGGCCGGGTCCTGCTGTGTGGCCGGCGAAAGCTTTGGCACCAGCGCCAGCAATTCCGTGCTCAGCCTGTTGGCGTTCGGCACGCCCTTCTCCGCGAACTGATCGAGCGGCTTCAAGGCGTCGGCATTGGGCGCCAGCGATTTCGCCGTCGAAAGCGCGGTCGGATAGGGGTCGCCGGTCCGGACCAGCACATCGAGCAGCGCCGCCGCCACCACCCGGCGCAGCGGCATATCATCGGCGGACCTGGCTTCTGCCGCCTTGCTATCGGCAAGCTTGCTGCCCTGCTGCGCGATCTCGGCGCTCTGCGTCCGCATCTGGCCTTCGACTTTCGCCAGGCGTTCGCCAAGCGCGGCGAGATCCGGCGAAGCCGCGCCGTCGCTGCGCGGCGCTGATTTCACGTCGTCGAGGGCGGAAGCGAGCTTCTCGTTCTGGGCACGTGCAGCCGTAAGCTCACTGCGCAGCGCGGCGACCGATTTTTCCACGGCCTCGGTGCGCGCCGCGGCGGCGGGATCGGGCACGGCCTTGCCGGCTTTTGATTCGAGGCCGGCGACACGCCCGGTGAGACCATCGACGGCGGCAGTGAGTTGTTGAGGTGACGGCGCGGACGCAGGTTGGATTGGAGGCCAGCCCAGCATCCAGCCGACACCAATCACCAGCGCCGCCGCAACCGCACCGGAGACCGGGGCGACGATCCAGGGAGAAACCGGAGCAGAAACCGGGGCGGAAGCAGGCGGAGCGACAGACTCGGCGCGCGGCTCCTCCACGGACGACACCGGCGTCGCCTCGGGCGCAGACGCGGCCTCAGGCTCGGATGGCGCTTCAACGGAACCCTTTTCGGCAGAACTCTTGATGTCGTCGGAAACGACCGTCGCCGCGAGATCGATCGTCGGCGCCGCGCGCTTCGGCCGCTCCGAACCGGGCAGCGATCCAGTGTCTTCGGACCTGTCATCGACCATTACAGCGGTTCCCTTGAATGTCAGATGCCGGAACTTAGCAGAATCGTGGGCGAGTTAGAGCATGATCCGGAAAAGGGGGCACCGGTTTTCCGGTAAAGTCAGGCTCAGACTTAAAGATTAGAGGTCTTAAAGATCAGGGGCCGCGCGGGCGCAAGGCACGGCCCAGCGTCTCGAACAGCGCATTTTCGTCCGGCGAGGCCGCCGCCGTCACCTGGGTGGCGCCAGCGTCCCGCAGGACGGCGGCCACGGCAACCGAAATACAGCATTGCGGCAGCGCCAATGCCGATATCTCGACGCCTCCCGAGCGCGCGGCCTCCAGAAACGCCCGCGCGCTGCGGCGCGAATAATGCAGCACCGCCTCGACCTTATGCGCCACGAAAGCGTCACAAATCGCCCGCGGCAGGCTGGGCGCTGGCACCATGCGGTAGGTGGTGTGCGTCACGACAGTAAAACCCTTCTCGCCGAGTTCGCCGCCGAGATCGCGCGCGAGGTCGGCGCCCGCGAGGTATAAAAGCGGACTGGCTTTCTTCAATTGCTTCGACTTTACGGCGGCCAGCACCAGATCGCGCAAGGCGCCGGCGTCGCCCTTTGACGCGATCACCTCGTCAAATCCGGCCTCGCGCGCAGCCGTGGCGGTATGTTCCCCCACCGCGAACAGCGGGAGCCGCAGAAGCCGGCTGCCTGCGAGCTGGGGCGCGATGGCGCGCAGCGCATTGGCGCTGGTAACGACGACGGCGCCGTAGCGCGCGTCGGCATCGTCCTGGAACGGGACCGGCTCGAACCGCAGCATCGGCGCGCGCAGGACATCAAAACCCCTGTCGCGGAGAGCCCTGGCAGTCGTCTCATCGTCCGGATGCGGGCGCGTGACGAGAATAGCCATACTTCAGGACTCCGCCACGACGACTTCGGATTTACCGGACGATTGCACGCCGTCACCTCGTAATGCTACCGGGTTACGGAAGCGTTGATTAAGGCGATAGCGCAAAGGCTCAAATTGGACAACAACACGCCGATGCTGGTGCTGGGTATCGAGACCACCTGCGATGAAACCGCGGCCGCCGTGGTCGAGCGCCAGGACGACGGCAGCGGCAGAATTCTGTCCAATATCGTGCGGTCGCAGACCGACGAGCACGCCCGCTTCGGCGGCGTGGTGCCGGAGATCGCGGCACGCGCGCATGTCGACCTGCTCGACGGCATCGTCAGACAGGCCATGACGGAAGCCAACATAGGCTTTGCGCAACTATCGGCGGTGGCCGCCGCCGCCGGCCCCGGCCTGATCGGCGGGGTCATCGTCGGCCTCACCACCGCAAAAGCGATAGCGATGGTGCACGATACGCCGCTGATTGCGGTCAATCACCTCGAAGCCCACGCGCTGACACCCCGGCTGACCAACGCGCTTGCCTTTCCCTATTGCCTGTTCCTCGCCTCCGGCGGCCACACCCAGATCGTCGCGGTGGTCGGCGTCGGCCTTTATGAACGGCTCGGCACCACCGTCGACGACGCGATGGGCGAGGCGTTCGACAAGGTCGCAAAGATGCTGTCGCTGCCCTATCCCGGCGGACCGGAGGTCGAACGATCAGCGGCGGACGGCGACCCGGAGCGGTTCGCCTTTCCGCGGCCGATGCTCGGGCGGCCGGATGCGAATTTCTCGCTGTCGGGATTGAAGACCGCGGTTCGCAACGAGGCCAGCCGGCTGATGCCGTTCGAGCCGGAGGATGTCAGCGACCTCTGCGCCAGCTTTCAGGCCGCGGTGCTGGAATCGACCGCGGACCGGTTGCGCGTCGGCCTGAAACTGTTTCACGAACGGTTTGGCCCGCCGTGCGCCCTGGTCGCCGCCGGCGGCGTCGCAGCCAATCGTGCGCTGCGCGCCGCGCTGCTGGACGTCGCCGCGAAAGCGCAGACCTCGCTGATCATTCCGCCGCCCGCGCTGTGCACGGATAATGGCGCGATGATCGCGTGGGCCGGCGCCGAACGGCTGGCGCTCGGACTGATCGATACGATGGATGCGCCGCCGCGCGCCCGCTGGCGGCTCGACGCCAACGCGACAGCACCGGCCGGCTACCCCAACACGCGCGCGGGATTTTGAAATGACCTCCTTTAATTCGGTCGCTGTGATCGGCGCCGGCGCATATGGCACCGCGCTCGCATGCGCCGCTGTGCGGGCTGGCCGGCAAGTCACGCTTTATGCGCGGAGCGCCGAAAGCGCCGCGCAGATGAAGGCGACGCGAAAGAATCCAAGGTTGCCCGGCGTGAGCATCGACAAAAGTGTCGGTATCACCGCCGACATGGCTGCGGCGGCGCGCGCGGACATCGTCCTGCTTGCGACCCCTGCGCAACATTTGCGCGAGGCCGCGACGACGCTGGCGCCGTTCCTTAGGCCTGCGGCACCTGTCGTCGCCTGCGCCAAGGGCATCGAGCGCGGCACGCACCAATTCATGACCGAGGTCATCACTGAGACCATACCGGATGCACGCCCTGCGATCCTGTCAGGACCGAACTTTGCCGACGACGTGGCGCGAGGCCTTCCGACCGCCGTAACGCTTGCTGCAAGGGATGAAAGGCTGGCGAGCGATCTGGTGCAGGCGCTGGGCTCGTCCACCTTCCGGCCCTATCACACGACGGACGTGCGCGGGGTCGAGATCGGTGGAGCCGCCAAGAACGTGCTGGCGATCGCCGCCGGAATCGTCGTCGGCCGGCAACTCGGCGCTTCGGCCCTGGCTGCACTGACCACACGCGGCTTCAGCGAACTCGCCAGGCTCGGCCGCGCCTGTGGCGCGCGCAGCGAAACGCTATCCGGCCTGTCGGGACTCGGCGATCTGATCCTGAGCTGCGCCAGTCCGCAGTCGCGCAATTTTGCGTTCGGCATCGCGCTGGGACGCGGCGAGCAGCCGAACCGCGACAAGCTCGCCGAAGGCGAATTCACCGCGCCGGTCCTGATCGAACTGGCGGCTTCGCAGGATGTCGATATGCCGGTATCAAATGCGGTCGCGGCGATATTGAGCGGCAGGGTGACGATCGACGCCGCGATCGAAGGCCTGCTGACGCGGCCGTTCAAGGCGGAGGAGTGACCCGATGGCGCTTGTCGCGGGCATCCACGTCTTGGATAATAACGTGAGGAAGACGTGGATGGCCGGGCATAGGCGAGCGGAAGCGACGCCGTCCTTCAGACGGCTATGCCCGGCGATGACGAACAGGTGGTGGGTGTTATGAATTACTGGCTGGTGAAATCCGAACCATCGGTTTGGTCGTGGGACCATCAGGTCGCGAAAGGCGCCAGGGGCGAGCCCTGGACCGGCGTGCGCAATTTCACCGCGCGGCAGAATCTCGTCGCCATGAAGAAAGGCGACAAGGCCTTCTTCTATCATTCCAACGAAGGCAAGGAGATCGTCGGCATCGCCGAGATCGTCAAGGAGGCCTATCCCGATCCGACCGACAAGACCGGCAAATTCGTCTGCGTCGACATCAAGGCGGACAAGCCGCTGAAGACGCCGGTGACGATGGCCGCGATCAAGGCCGACAAGAAACTCGCCAGCATGGCGCTGGTGAAATATTCGCGGTTATCGGTGCAGCCGGTGACGGCGGACGAATGGAAGATGGTTTGCAAGATGGGCGGGATGTAGCTCACTTACTTCCCCTCTCCCCTTGTGGGAGAAGGAAGAAAGGTCAGGCCGCAGCCGCCGTGACCACCTGCGCCAGCAGCGCCTCGCGCTTGGCCTGGGTGCGATAGCCCTTCATCGTCGCGGCAAAGCGCTCGAGGATGCCGTCCTCGAAGGCGGTGACGATGGTGTCGTGGACATAGCTCTTGCGGCAGATCGCGGGCGTGTTCGACAGCTCATCCGCCGCGGCGCGCACGGCGTCCAGCACCTGCTTCTTGCGGCCGCGTTCACTTGCTGCGGGCGTAATCCGCGACAGCGATTCAAGCACCACGGCGGACGCCATCAGGGTACGAAAATCCTTCAGCGAAATCTTGATGCCGGCGATCTCGCGCAGGAACCCGTTCACCGTTGACGTCGAGACGGTGCGAACCGTCCCCGAATTGTCGCGGTACTGGAACATGCGCTTGCCGGGCACGGCGCGCAGGATGCCGATGGCGCGCACCAGCTTGGCGGCGTCGCATTCCTTGCGCACGGCCTTGCCGCCCTTGGCCTTGAAGGTCAGGACGAAGTTGTCGTCTTCCAGCGTGACGTTGGATTTCAACATCGTGGTGGCACCGCGGGTGCCGTTGAGGCGGGCATAGGATTCGTTGCCCGGCCGGATCGCGGTACGCGCGATCAGCTCGATCACCGCCGAGAGCGCGAATTCGCGGGTCGGCTCGTCGCCGGACAGATACGCCGAGACCTTGCGGCGAATCTTCGGCAAGGCCCCCACCAGCCGCGCCAGGCGGTGGGCCTTGCGCTGCTCGCGGACCTTTTCCCAATCGGCATGGTAGCGGTACTGCAGCCGGCCCGCGGCATCGAGGCCGACGGCCTGCAAATGCGAGCTCGGATCGGCCGAATAGCGGACGTCGCGATAGGCCGGCGGCACCGCCATCGAATGCAGGCGCTTGATGGTGCCGACGTGACGGATCGCGGTTCCGTTGGCGCGAATGAATGAATAGCCCTTGCCGCGCTTGATGCGGCGGATGGTCAGCCCGTTCTGGTCGCCGAGCTTGAGGCCGAGTTCACTGGCGAGGTCTTCGACGGAGGTCTTGGCGGGCCCCTTCGCCTTGGCGCTTTCTTTGGGCAATTGCCCGAGCGCTTCGGCCAGTGCCACGGCGGGATCGGCGGAAACGGGCCGCGTAGCCTCGAAACTCTGCTGATCCATCATAACCGTTATCGCCTTGCTCCACCTGCCTGCCGGGTAATGCCCGTTGTTGTGGCTTGGTTCCGGAGGGCCGTCCTAGCCCCGGATTGGCCATTTAGGGGGTAACGGCCGGCTTTGCGAGTCCCGATTCCGTTATTGAAGGTATAAAATTACCTTTCATGGGTGCCATTCAGTTACATCGTTGATTTTTGGCTCGGCCGGATCGTTAAAAACATCCGAAAAATGACGGTGGTTTGATCGACGACAAGGCGAAAGCCGGGCGGCGCGACCAAGGTCGCAGACGTTTGCGCCTTGTCCGGGCATCGTCCCGCGACGCATAATCGTTCCAACAATCAGGACGGCTTGCGGCCGCCTTCTGAAGCTGAACGCCGCCGCAAATGAGTGGAGGGAACGATGTCCGAGAAGATTTACGACGTGTCCGCGGATTGGGCCAAGCGCGCCTTTATCGACGACGCCAAGTACCGCGAGATGTATGCCCGCTCGGTCAGCGATCCCAACGGATTCTGGGCCGAACAGGCCAAGCGCATCGACTGGATGAAGCCGTTCCACAAGGTCGAGAACGTCTCCTTCGCCCCCGGCAACATCTCGATCAAATGGTTCGAGGATGGCGTCCTCAACGTCGCCTGGAACTGCATCGACCGCCATCTCGAAAAGCGCGGCGACCAGGTAGCCATCATCTGGGAGGGCGACGATCCCTCGCAGTCCAAGCACATCACCTATCGCCAGCTGCACGACGAAGTCTGCAAGATGGCGAACATCCTGCGGACCCGGAACGTCAAGAAGGGCGACCGCGTCACCATCTATCTGCCGATGATCCCGGAAGCCGCCTACGCGATGCTGGCATGCGCGCGGATCGGCGCCATTCATTCCGTGGTGTTCGCCGGCTTCTCGCCTGATAGCCTCGCGCAGCGCATCACCGACTGCCAGTCCAAGGTCATCATCACTGCCGACGAGGGATTGCGCGGCGGCAGGAAGGTGCCGCTGAAAGCCAATGTCGACGCCGCGATCGCCAAGAGCGGCGGCGTCGATTGGGTCGTCGTGGTCAAGCGCACGGGTGCCGCCATCGACATGAATCCGTCGCGCGATTTCTGGTACCACGAAGCGGCCAAGATGGTGACGACGGAGTGCCCGGCCGAGCATATGCACGCGGAAGACCCGCTGTTCATTCTCTACACGTCAGGCTCCACCGGCCAGCCCAAGGGCGTGCTGCACACCTCCGGCGGCTACCTCGTCTTCGCGGCGATGACGCATCAATACGTGTTCGACTATCACGACGGCGACATCTACTGGTGCACCGCCGACGTCGGCTGGGTCACCGGCCACAGCTACATTCTCTATGGGCCGCTGGCGAACGGCGCCACCACGCTGATGTTCGAGGGCGTGCCGAACTATCCTGACAATTCCAGGTTCTGGAACGTCATCGACAAGCACAAGGTCAACATCTTCTACACCGCACCGACCGCGATCCGCGCGCTGATGCAGTCGGGCGACGAACCCGTGAAGAAGACCTCGCGCAAGAGCCTGCGGCTGCTCGGTTCGGTCGGCGAGCCGATCAATCCGGAAGCGTGGGAATGGTATCACCGCGTGATCGGCGACGGACGCTGCCCGATCGTCGATACCTGGTGGCAGACCGAAACCGGCGGCATCCTGATCACGCCGCTGCCGGGCGCGACAAAACTCAAGCCGGGCTCGGCGACGCGGCCGTTCTTCGGCGTGGTGCCTGAAATCGTCGATGCCGACGGCAAGGTGCTGGATGGCGAAACATCCGGCAATCTCTGTCTCGCCAGGTCCTGGCCGGGGCAGATGCGCACCGTCTATGGCGACCACGCCCGTTTCGAGCAGACCTATTTCTCGACCTACAAAGGCAAGTATTTCACCGGCGACGGCTGCCGCAGGGATGCCGACGGCTATTACTGGATTACCGGCCGCGTCGATGACGTCATCAACGTCTCCGGCCATCGCATGGGCACCGCCGAAGTCGAGAGCTCGCTGGTCGCGCATGCAAAGGTGTCGGAAGCGGCCGTAGTCGGCTATCCCCACGACATCAAGGGCCAGGGCATTTACGCCTATGTGACCTTGATGGCCGGCACCGAACCGACCGAGGAGTTGCGGAAAGAACTAGTCGCCTGGGTGCGCAAGGACATCGGTCCGATTGCCTCCCCCGACCAGATCCAGTTCGCGCCGGGCCTGCCAAAAACCCGTTCCGGCAAGATCATGCGCCGCATCCTGCGCAAGATCGCCGAGGACGAGCCGTCCAGCCTCGGCGATACCTCGACGCTGGCCGATCCCGCCGTGGTCGACGATCTCGTGCAGAACCGGCAAAACAAAAAGGGCGCTTCGGCGTAAGCCGCCGTCGGACCCTTCGTACCCGGCGGCAATCCGGCCGGGCATCCGCTCACGCGTTTGTCAACGGCGAGACCTGACCACCGGGCGTTTCCGCGCCCGGTGTTGTTTTCAGGTCATTTACTTTGATTCGAACATTTCCTTTGTTCCCAGCGACTAATTGAGTCTCGAAGCCGGTGTGGAAACCGCCCGGTCAATACACGCGGTCAAAATGCGTGGATCGAGAGCGAGCCGGCAAGAGGCTTGCAAGGCGATTTGAGGGCCCCGGACGGGGCGGGCGATTGGGAGCTGATCATGTCGATGAAGATTGCGGTGGCGCTGGCCGCCACCATCGGTGCGGGAATTGCGATGTCGTCCGCAGCGCAGGCGCGGCCGGAAATGGTCGGTATCAACGGCGAGTACACGCCGGGCACGATCGTGGTGAAGACCCACGAGCGCCGGCTTTACCTCATTCTCGATTCCGGCCGCGCGATGCGCTATCCGGTCGGCGTCGGCAGGGCCGGCAAGCAGTGGGCCGGCACCACCACGATCGACGGCAAGTACCGTAACCCGGCCTGGTCGCCGCCGAGCGAAGTCAAGCGCGACAAGCCTAATATACCGGATGTGATTCCCGGCGGCTCGCCACGCAACCCGATGGGCGTCGCGGCGATGACGCTGGCCGGCGGCGAATACGCCATCCACGGCACCAACGTGCCGGGCTCGGTCGGCGGTTTCGTATCCTACGGCTGCATCCGCATGCTCAATGACGATATCTCCGACCTCTATCAACGCGTCTCGGTCGGCACGACCGTGACGGTGACGCGCTGATTACAAATTAAAGTAAATGTAAAAAAAGCCGCGTGATGGCGCAGCTTTTTCATTTCGCAATCGGCTGGCTTGCGTTCGCGCACCAGCCGCTGCGATGGCCGCCGCCGTAGCTGCGGGCATGACCTGCGGCGAGCATCGCGCTCGAAACATTGCCGCTGCGCCGTGTGGTGACGTCGGCCACGACCCGCCCGGCATACTTGTCCGGCCCGATATTGAAAATCCTGACATCGCCTTCGCCGAGCAGCGATCGCAACGCCGCGGTCGCGGCCTCGGCCATCTGCAATTCCTGCGCACAGGCGGCCTTCAACTCGGGCGCGTCGATGCCGCGCAGACGAACCCGCGTGGTCAGATTGAGGTCCGGCGGCAGATGGACCCGCGCCTCGAACGTATCGCCATCGATGGTGCGGATCACATCGACGGGGTGACGTACATCCGGACTTCCGGCCCGCTTCCACACCATCTCGGCGTCGCGCGCCGCCTGGCTGTCGGCCGAACCCGGCAAAAGCCCGTGCATCCACTGCCGAACCGGCAGCATCGTCACGGCCGCCACGCCGATCACGAACATCCAGGGCAACGCCGCCGCAAACCAGCGGCGCCTGCGCGGCGTCCTATATGTGTTTATTCTTTCGTACCGGGACATATTCCCGGAACAAGGGCTGAGTCGGGCCGACCCGGCAAGGCCCGCCTTCAAAAATCCGAGGCGATGCCGTTCCGCTCCCAGTCGCCATAGCGGGTCGGTTCCGGGCCCTTCGGACCCTGAAACTCCTTCTGCTGCGCGGTGGCGCCGGCATCGGCGGCCTTGCGGCGCGCCTCGGCTTCGGCGAGCGCGCGCTGGGCGGCTGGCGTCAGTTGCTTGCGTTCCGTGCCGGACGCCGTGAGCGAGGAATTGTCGGTCATCTCAAACTCCCATAGCACAGGTATGGGCGCACAGCTGACATCACAATCGCGAAATTGTCTGTGGCGATTCTTACATTTGGCATATTCGCATGCCAAAGAAGTTTTCCATTTCAATGGCATGAGCCAGAACCTTTCCGCTTTCCGAGACGTTGCCGATTTCATGCCCCCTTCGAGATTCGCAGTACCTTCCGAAGTGCCCGGCCTCGCGGCGCGGCGCATCGCGGCTGACATTCTCGATGGCGTCCTGCACAAGCAACGCACTCTTGACGACCAGCTCGACGGCGCGGGCGCGCATCCCGGACTGAAATCGCTGGCCGACCGCGACCGCGCGCTGATGCGGCGCCTGGTGGCGACGATCCTGCGGCGGCTCGGCTCGCTCGGTCACCTGCTGTCGCGCCTGCTCGATCGCGGCATTCCGACCGACGCGCCCCGCGCGCAGAGCGCGCTACTGATCGGCGCCGCGCAGATTCTCTGGATGGATGTGCCCGATCACGCCGCCGTCGATCTCTCGGTGCGGCTGGTGCAGTCGGACCGGCGCGCCGCAAAGTATGCAGGCCTCGTCAACGCCGTGCTGCGCCGCTGCGCTCGCGAGGGGCAGCCGCTGATCGACGAAATCAAGGCGCAGACGCTCGACATTCCGCCCTGGCTGCTGACGCGCTGGATCGGCGCCTATGGCGAGAGCACGGCGCGGGAGATGGCGACCGCCATCGGCCACGAGCCGTCGCTCGACATCACCGTGAAGGCAGACGCTCAGCAATGGGCGACCCGCCTGCACGGCGAGACGCTGCCGACCGGGACCGTGCGCACGCTGCTGCAGGGTTCGGTGACGATGCTGCCCGGTTTCACCGAAGGCCAATGGTGGGTGCAGGATGCCGCCGCCGCGCTGCCGGCGCGGTTGTTCGGCGACATCAACGGCAAGACCATCGTCGACCTCTGCGCCGCGCCCGGCGGCAAGACCGCGCAACTGGCGCAGGCCGGCGCACGCGTCACCGCGGTCGACCGATCACCGGCGCGCATGGCGCGGCTGCGCGACAATCTCGCGCGGCTGTCGCTGCAGGCCGATGACGTGGTGACCGATGCCGCCGAGTGGCCGGGCGGGGCCGATGGAGGTTACGACGGCGTGCTGGTGGACGCGCCCTGCACCTCCACCGGCACCATCCGGCGTCACCCTGACATCGCCTGGCTGCGGCAGGAAGGCGAGATCGCTGCGCTGTCGGCGCTGCAGAAACGGCTGCTGCAGAAGGCGGTCGCCCTGCTCAAGCCGGGCGGAACGCTGGTCTATTGCACCTGTTCGCTGGAGCCGGAAGAAGGCGAGCAGGCGATAGCGTCCCTGCTGGCCACCGAACCCGCGATGCGGCGCGTGCCGGTCGATGCGAGCGAGGTCGCCGGCCTCGGCGAGATCGTGACCGCAAACGGCGATTTGCGTACCCTGCCCTGCCATTTGCCCCACGCCGACCCCCGGCTTGGCGGGCTGGATGGATTTTACGCCGCCCGTCTGGTTAAATCCTGATTTTAAACCGGAATTTCGCCATCCTTGGGTGATTCGCCCGCTTTCAAGAGGGTGCCATGGCGACGTTTCCGGATTAAAAGGATCCGCCAGAATACCCCTCCCTCCCCTAGCCAAGGCACGGCGTGTCGGTCGCTCAACGCAGACGCATCTCGACGCTTATCATCAGCCGCTTTGCGCGGACGGTAGCGGCGCGCGCGAGCGGCGGAACCCTGGCGGCTGCGCGGCTGTGGCCCGGCCGCGCCGACCGGCTGATCATCGCGCCGCACGACCTGCGTACCGCCGACGCCACCCGCGCCGCCGAGATCTACGCCGGCCGCTTCGTGTTCGCCGGCAAGATCGTGACCTGCCATGGCCGGTCGATCTTCGATCTCGAACCGCCGTCGGAAGATTGGGAAGTGGCGCTGCTCGGCTTTGGCTGGCTGCGGCACCTTCGCGCCGCCGACACCGCGCTGACCCGCGCCAACGCCCGGGCGCTGGTCGACGACTGGATCTCGAATCCGGGGCGCAAGCGGCCGCTCGAGCGCCGTGCCGACGTGCTGGCGCGCCGCGTGATCTCGCTGCTGTCGCAGGCGCCGCTGGTGCTCGGCGACACCGACGGCAAATTCTATCGCAAGTACTTGCGCGGGCTGACCCGCGAGATTCGCTATCTGCGCTACACGATGCTCGACATCGCCGACGGCGTGCCGCGGCTGCAGGTCCTGATCGCGCTTTGCTACGCCTCGCTGTGCCTTTCCAACCAGGCGAACCACATTCGCGCCGCCACGCGACGGCTTTCCGACGAATTGCAACGGCAGATCCTGCCCGACGGCGGGCATATCTCGCGCAATCCCGGCGCGCTGGTCGAACTGCTCAGCGACATGCTGCCGCTGCGCCAGACCTTTGCCGCCCGCAACATCGCGCCGCCACCGGCATTGTTGAATGCGATCGACCGCATGATGCCGATGCTGCGCTTCTTCCGGCATGGCGACGGCAGCTTTGCGCTGTTCAACGGCATGAGCAACGCGCCGTCCGACCTGGTGGCGACGCTGCTCGCCTATGACGACACCCATGGCGTGCCGATGTCGAACATGCCGCATACCGGCTTTCAGCGCCTCGACGCCGGCACGACGACCGTCATCATGGATACCGGCGCGCCGCCGCCGGCGAATGTCAGCCAGGACGCGCATGCCGGCTGCCTCTCGTTCGAACTGTCTTCCGGACCGAGCCGGATCGTCGTCAATTGCGGAATGCCTTCGACCGGCCGCGACAATTGGCGCGCGTTCGCGCGCAGCACCGCAGCGCATTCGACGATGACCTATCACGAAACGTCCTCGTGCCAGTTCGTCGAACTGTCGGCGATGAAGCGCCTGCTGCAGGGCGCGCCAGTCGTCAGCGGCCCTGCCAACGTCGAAAGCTATCGCGAGGTCGTGGCGGGCGGCGATCTCCTGACCGCGTCGCATGACGGCTACATGGCGCGATTTGGCGTCATGCACCGCCGGGTGCTGATGATCGCCCATGACGGCGGAAGGCTGGACGGCGAGGACACCGTGTCGCCGGCACCGGGGGCGCGAATCAAGGGCTCCGAGAACAATTTTGCCCTGCGCTTCCATCTGCATCCCGCAGTCAAAGCAAGCCGTCTCAGCGATTCGCGCGGCGTCATGCTGGTATTGCCCAACCGCGAGGTCTGGACCTTCGAGGCGCTGGACGACAAGGTCGGCATCGAGGACAGCGTGTTTCTGGCCGGCAATGACGGCCCCCGCCGCACCGCCCAGATCGTGATCCGGCAGGATTCCCGGCACGCCGCCTCGGTCCGCTGGAGTTTCGTGCGCTCGTCCACGTCGGCCGCCAACTCCGCCCGTCGCATCGCGAAGCGCGAGCCGGAATTGCCGCTGTAGTGATCGTCATTGCGAGCGAAGCCAAGCAATCCAGCCCTGCATTGTGGTGCGATGGATTGCTTCGTCACAGAATCTGTCATCGGGCGCGCGTTCACGCCCGCCCGTTAGCTCCTTGCTTGACGAGCAAAACGAGCAAGGGCGTGGACTACGTTAACACGTAGCCAAATGCGGATGGATGCGAGCTATCGGCTCATCTCGTCTAAGTCGCGCAGCAGGCACGCAGGACCGTCAGAAGTGTCGCCACGGCGCGTTAGGTCGCACCACATCACGACCCTATGAAACAGAGTATAGAGCCAGAGCGCCTCCTCCGGCTTCGGATGGTTGATTTCTCCATATCCGGCAAGAAGAGGTGCCCGGCTGCGGGGATCCTCATGAGCGCAACAGAACAGTGCCTTCGCGAGGTCAAACAATGCGTCTCCAGCCCGAGCATTGCCAAAATCGATTAGGCCGGTGAGCTGCAGGCTCTCGTTCGTGCCATACTCGGCCAGCACGTTCCCCTGTTGCAAGTCGTCATGGCAAAAGACGGGTCCCGCGCTGTACTGCAGAAGGTCGAAGCGCGACTGCGCTTTTTCTTCCAGGCGGCGCGTCAGGGTCCCCTCTCCAGCTTGCTCGCGAAACCGCCGAAATGCCTGGTCGAACGCCGAGCGCATGTATTCATCGTTGGTCGGCTGGGGCCTCCAAATGCCGTCGGCAACGATGTACCCGTAAGCAGTCATGGGAATGGCGTGCAGACGTCTAAGCAGCTCCCCCATCTGCCGATAGGCGGCGTCGATGCCAGGCACGCCGATTAGGCTTCGAACTGTCACGCCCGGGAGCCACGTCGTGAGTGCAAAGCGGAACGGGATGCAAGTTCGACACTCATCCACTCGAAGCCATCGCGGAATTGGGATGCCAGCCCGCTCACCGATCCAGCCGGCGACTAAGGCCTCCTTCGCCACGATCCACACAGGCTCGTCAGCATAAATCTTGAGTACGAGCGGCCCTTTGGCGCCCGCGAGGTCGATACGGTAGACGTCACTTCCGCCGCCATGGAGTCGCACGAACCCGAGCGGGTCGAGCGTACGATCGAAATCGCGGACAATTGCCCGGACTTGCTCGAGTTCGAGATCGACGGTCAGGTGTGCCACCGCAGAACGCCATACTTGACAGATAATTGGAAGCCATGCCCGCTAGCCTAGCGTCAGCCTGCCGACGAATACCAACGAATATCGGATTTGGCCAATTCCGCAATTCTGAGCAGGCGTCGTCTTGTTGTGAGCGGCGCGGCAGCTTATGGCACTTTATCGGACCTTACGCGATGTCCGGTTCGAGTCGGCATCCACACCAAAGCAGGCTTCGGCCGACAATTCCGAATCTATGGGTTCACGTCCTAATTCTGGTGATGCCTTCTCAGTCGTTCACTGAGGGTACATCTCCAAGGAGCAAACATGGTCTATGCAGCCAAGCGCAGCAAGAACCGCTGCCCCACCCATCCCGGCGCGCTGCTTCGCGATGACATTATTCCGGCGACCGGCCGGACCAAGGTCGAGATCGCCGGTCTGCTCGGAATTTCGCGCCAGCACCTTTACGACATCCTGGGGGAACGAAAGCCGGTATCCGCCGCCATCGCGGTGCGCCTCGGCAAGCTTTTTGGCGACGGCGCGGGAATCTGGACCAGGATGCAGGGCGCTTACGATACCTGGCATGCGGAGCGAACCGAAGACGTCAGTCACATTCCAACGATCAGGGCCAAGTCCGCTTAAAGGCCGCTTAATAGAAGGGATCCTGCCCAGGCCGTGCTGGTCCAGGGTCCTTTTGCTTCCTGTGGCCAGCGTTTGTCCCGCCGCTGCCTGCGGTTTCACAAGGCCTAAAACCGTGCTACCGGGCTGCCTTACCAGCCTAGGAACCTCCCATGACCGACCATCCGCGCCGTGTAACCCGCGCTCTTTTGTCCGTTTCCGACAAGACCGGCCTGATTGAATTTGCACAGGCGCTGGCGGGACATGGGGTCGAACTGGTTTCGACCGGCGGCACGGCGAAGGCCATCGCCGCGGCAGGGCTGAAAGTGTCCGACGTCTCCGACCTCACGGGCTTTCCCGAGATGATGGACGGGCGGGTCAAGACGCTGCATCCAAAAGTGCATGGCGGCCTGCTCGCGATCCGCGACAACAAGGAACATGTCGACGCGATGAAGGCGCACGGCATCGCGCCGATCGACCTGCTCGTGGTCAACCTCTACCCGTTCGAGGCGACCGTCGACAAAGGTGCAAGTTACGAGGACTGCATCGAGAATATCGACATTGGCGGTCCCGCCATGATCCGCGCTGCCGCGAAGAATCACGACGATGTCGCCGTCGTCGTCGAGGCGCAGGACTATCAGGCCGTGCTCGACGATCTCGCCGCCAACAAGGGCGCGACGACGCTGTCGCTGCGCCGCCGCCTCGCTGCAAAGGCCTACGCGCGCACCGCCGCCTACGATGCGGCGATCTCGAACTGGTTTGCGCGAGAACTCAAGAACGACGCGCCGGATTTCCGCGCCTTCGGCGGACGCCTGATCCAGTCGCTGCGCTACGGCGAGAACCCGCATCAAACGGCGGCGTTCTATGCGACGCCCGACAAGCGCCCTGGCGTTGCCAGCGCGCGGCAATTGCAGGGCAAGGAACTGTCCTACAACAACATCAACGATACCGATGCCGCCTATGAGTGCATCGCCGAGTTCGATGCGGAAGCGTACCGCGGCCTGCGTGATCGTCAAGCATGCCAATCCCTGCGGCGTTGCCGAGGGAACCGATCTGATCAGCGCCTATCGCAAGGCGTTGGCCTGCGAACTCGACGTCCGCGTTTGGCGGCATCGTGGCGCTGAATCGTACGCTCGATGCGGAGTCTGCCCGCGCCATCACTGAAATCTTTACCGAGGTGATCATCGCGCCGGATGCGACCGAAGAAGCCATCAAGATTGTTGCCGCGAAGAAGAACCTTCGGCTGTTGCTGGCAGGCAGCTTACCCGATCCGCGCACCGTAGGCCTGACCGCAAAGACCGTCGCCGGCGGTCTGCTGGTGCAGAGCCGCGACAATGCCGTGGTCGACGACATGGCGCTGAAGGTCGCGACCAAACGCGCTCCGACGGAAGCCGAATTGCGCGATCTCAAATTCGCGTTTCGCGTGGCCAAGCACGTCAAGTCGAACACCATCATCTATGCGAAGGATCTCGCCACCGTCGGCATCGGCGCCGGCCAGATGAGCCGCGTCGATTCCGCCCGCATCGCCGCGCGCAAGGCACTGGATGCGGCGGCTGAGCTGAAGCTCGCCGAACCTCTGACCAAAGGGTCCGTCGTTGCGTCCGATGCGTTCTTCCCCTTCGCCGACGGCATGCTGGCCTGCATCGAAGCCGGCGCCACCGCCGTGATCCAGCCCGGCGGCTCGATCCGCGACGACGAAGTCATCAAGGCCGCCGACGACCATGGCATCGCCATGGTGTTCACCGGCGTCAGACATTTCAGGCACTAGACTGCGAACGCGGCCACGCCGTCATTCCAGTGCGTGCGAAGCACGAACTATGATGTGCAATTGCACATCCGAGAATCCATCAGGCCGCAAGCTTTGTGGTGAAATGGATTCCGGGTTCAGCCCTGCGGGCTGCCCCGGAATGACGGATGAGTGTTGCGCAGTTCGCCATGACGGCAGCACCCGTAGCCCGGATGGAGCGCAGTGCAATCCGGGAAGATTCATCCACGGGTACAAGGCCCCGCATTTCGCTTCGCTCCATCCGGGCTACGAATCTTCCTTCACCCGCATCAGCAGCGCAAGGCCCGCAACAAAAAATACCACCAGCGTCGCCATGCCGGCCTTCTGGCTCGCGGTCACGGCGGTGATCGTACCGATAAGAAGCGGACCGATGAACGAGGTGACCTTGCCGGTCAGCGCGAACAATCCGAAATACTGCGCGATGCGATCCTTCGGCGCGAGCCGGATCAACAGCGAGCGCGACGCCGCCTGCAGCGGTCCGCCGGCGGCGCCGATCAGGCATCCGAGCACGAGATAGGCGCGCTCGGCCGCGCCGGAGAACAGCGCACCACCCGGCACCGGCGGCGCGACCGCCACAAACAGAATCGAATCCTTGTCGACCAGCAGGATCGCGCCGATCGCGAACAGCAGGATAATCAAGCTGCCGGCGATGACGCGCCTTGGTCCCAGCCGATCGTCGAGCTTGCCGCCGATCCACGCCCCGAGGGTGCCGGCAATGGCCAGCAGAATTCCGAAAGTCCCGATCTGGATCGTATGCCAGCCAAAGGTGCCGGCGGCATAGATGCCGCCGAATGCAAACAGCGACACCAGGCCGTCGGTATAGATCATGTTGGCGAGCAGGAACGTCGCCAACGATTTTTGCTTCGGCAATTCGCCGAGCGTTCGCCTGAGCCCGCTCAGTCCCACGCGCAGCGCCTCGCCCACCGGGCGCTTCGCCGGATAATCCGGCGTCAGCAGGAACATCGGCAGCACGAAGATGATGAACCAGATCGCCGTCAGCGGCCCGGTGATGCGATCACCCTGATGGGTGACCGGATCGAGGCCGAACAGCGGCATCAAGCCGAACAGCGTACGCCCGGTATCAGGGTTCGCGGCGAGGAAGCCGAGCACGAGGACGAGGCTGAGAATGCCGCCGATATAGCCGGTGGCCCAGCCGGTGCCCGACAGCCGCCCGATCCTGTCCGGCGGCACCAGCGTCGGCATCATCGCGTTGTTGAACACGATCGCGAACTCGACACCGACGCTGGCAATGGCATAGGCCAGCAGCAGCGGCGGGATGACACTGGGGTCGCCGGGCTTTCCGAGCCACATCAGGCTGGAGCCGATCACCAGCAGCACGCCGAATCCGGCGATCCACGGCTTGCGCCGACCGCTGGCGTCGGCAATGGCGCCGAGCACCGGGGACATCAGCGCAATCATCAGGCCGGCGGCGGCGGTGGCAAATCCCCACAGCGCCTGTCCTTGCGCCGGATCCGCCGCCACAAAGCTCGCGAAATAAGGCGCGAACACAAAGGTGGTGATCAGCGTAAAATAAGGCTGCGTCGCCCAATCGAAGAAGATCCAGCTGACGACGGCGGCCCGGCTCGGGTATCTCGTGGGATTTTCGGCGCCAATTGCCTCGGAAGCGATCACCGCCATGTCAGGAATTTCCCTCGAGAGCCGCGCCAAGCGTTGCGCCGGTCAGATCCAAATCCATATAGCATGCGTCACCGACGCTGGCGCTGTGGCCAGGCGTCATACGGGCTCCAACTGCGGCGGATTTTCGATGGCGGTATTTTCGATCCAGTGGCGCAGGGCAATTACCACCGTCGCACTGGTGTTTGCCTTTGGCACGGTGGCCGTTGCGCAGGAACGCCGCTTCTACTCGCCGCCTGAGCTCTCCACGGTTCGCGCCGTTCCGGCCGAACGCGGCATGCTGGTGGCGCAGGAGAAAGCTCGCCGCGCAGGTCGGCGCCGATATCCTGAGAAAAGGCGGCAATGCGGTCGACGCGGCGGTCGCCACCGGCTTTGCGCTGGCCGTGACCTATCCGCGCGCCGGCAACATCGGCGGCGGCGGCTTCATGGTGATTTATTCAGCCGAGCGCAACGAAGACATCGCGATCGATTATCGCGAGACCGCGCCGGCGGCGACCACGCGCGATATCTTTCTGGGAGCGGACGGCAAGCCCGACGGCGACAAGTCGCGCAACTCCGCGCTCGGCATCGGGGTGCCCGGCACCGTCGCCGGATTGGCGTTGGCGCTGGAAAAATACGGCTCCGGCAAATTTACGCTGGCGCAGATCCTGAAACCTTCCATCGAACTGGCGCGCGATGGCTTCGTAGTTGCCGACGACACGGCGGACACGCTGTCAGACATGTATCGGCGCATGTCACGATGGCCGAACTCGGCGAAGACGTTCTCCCGCGACGACGGCACGCATCTGCAGGAAGGCGACCGGCTGGTGCAAACCGACCTCGCGGCAACGCTGTCGGCAATCGCGGATCAGGGACCAAAAGGATTCTACGAAGGGCCGGTCGCCGAAAGACTGGCAAAGGCCGTCAGCAATGCCGGCGGCATCATGACGGCAGATGATTTGAAATCGTATCAGGCCGTGATCCGCAGCCCGGTGCGCGGCAGCTATCGCGGATACGACATCGTGTCGATGCCGCTACCCTCCTCTGGCGGCACGGTGCTGCTGGAGACGCTGAACATCCTCGAAGGGTTTTCGATGTCCGAGATGAAGCAAGGCGCCGCACCCTCGCTGCACGTCATGATCGAGGCGATGAAGCGCGCTTACGCCGATCGCGCGCGCTATCTCGGCGATCCCGCCTTCGTCAACGCGCCGGTCAATGTGCTGATCACCAAGGAATACGCCGCACGGCAACGCGCCAGCATCGATCTCAATCGCGCAACGCCCGCCGCCGACGCGTTGTCGGTGAGTCCGGCGCGGGAGGGCGCCAACACCACGCATTATTCGGTCGTCGATTCCCGCGGCAACGCAGTCAGCAACACCTACACGCTGAACTTCCCCTACGGCGTCGGCCTGGTCGCTGAGGGGACCGGCGTGCTGCTCAACAACGAGCTCGACGATTTCACCGCGGCGCCCGGCGCCGCCAACGCCTTCGGGCTGGTGGGCTTCGAGGCCAACCTGCCCGGCCCCGGCAAGCGACCGCTGTCGTCGATGTCACCGACCATCGTGCTGAAGGACGGCAAGCCGGTGCTGGTGACCGGCACGCCCGGCGGCAGCCGCATCATCTCGGCGGTGCTGCAGATCGTCGTCAACGTGCTGGATTACAGGATGGATGTCGCCGCCGCCGTGGCCGCCCCGCGTGTGCATCATCAATGGATGCCGGACGACGTGCGGCTGGAAAGCGGGTTTCCCCCGGAAACGCTGGATGCGCTGAGGGCCAAAGGTCATCGCGTGATCGAACCGCTCGGCCAGACCTCCGCCAATTCAATCGCCGTCACGCCCAACGGCTTGCTGGGCGCCCCCGATCCACGTACCCGCGGCGCGGAAGCGGCCGGGCAATAGCGAAGCGGATCCGCGATTGCCAATTTGCCTGATCGCGCCATCGGCGTAGGATTACTCTGCCTCGCATCCACTGGCTGGACTGGAGACTCCTCATGACATCCCTCAAAGGCAAAACGCTGTTCGTATCCGGCGCCAGCCGCGGCATCGGGCTCGCAATCGCACTGCGCGCCGCGCGTGATGGGGCCAATGTCGCGATTGCGGCGAAGACCGCGGAGCCGCACCCGAAGCTCAAGGGCACCATCTACACCGCCGCCGACGAGATTCGCGCCGCCGGGGGCAAGGCGTTGCCGGTGCTGTGCGACATCCGCGACGAGGCGCAGGTGGTCGCGGCCATCGACCAGACCGTCGCCGAGTTTGGCGGCATCGATATCTGCGTCAACAACGCCAGCGCCATCAGCCTGACCAATTCGCAAGGAACCGACATGAAGCGGTTCGACCTGATGATGGGCATCAACACCCGCGGCACCTTCATGGTGTCGAAATATTGCATTCCGCACCTGAAGAAGGCGGCCAACCCGCACATCCTGATGCTGTCGCCGCCGCTCGACATGAAGCAGAAATGGTTCGAGCATTCGACCGCCTACACGATGGCGAAGTTCGGCATGAGCATGTGCGTGCTCGGACTGTCCGGCGAACTCAAATCCGCGGGCGTCGCCGTCAACGCGCTGTGGCCGCGCACCACCATCGCCACCGCCGCGGTCGGCAACCTGCTCGGCGGCGACGCCATGATGCGCGCCAGCCGCACGCCCGAGATCATGGGCGATGCCGCGCATGCGATCCTGACAAAATCTTCGCGCGAGTTCACCGGGCAATTCTGCATCGACGACAAGGTGCTCTACGAAACCGGCGTCAGGGATTTCGAGCACTACCGCGTCGATCCTTCCGTCGCGCTGATGTCGGATTTCTTCGTACCCGATGACGACGTCCCGCCGCCCGGCGTCACCGTGCAGGCGCTGCCATCGGTTGGCGCGGCGCAGAAGGCGCGATAGGGGCCTGCCGTTGTTTGTTCGGGCGCGGAGCAATTGAACTTGCGAAAATGGGCCGTCGTCATAGCCGTCGCAATCCCCATTGCTGCGCTGGCCGGAGCGATCGTCCATTTCCGCCCCGACCGCGCCATCAGGCTCGCCACCGGCTTTGTCGCCCACAACGTCTGCAGCAAGACCTTCGTCTCGGGTCTCGATCCGCAAGCGGCATTTACCGAATTCTCCGACCGCGCCGGGATCAGGCGTCTGCGTTACGCGCTCCGATTCCAGATCGACCGCACCACCAGGACCGTCGATGCTTCGACGTTCGGACTGTTCGGCAGCCGTGCGGCGTTCCACGACGGGCTCGGATGCGTCGAGCTCCTCGGATCGAAAGAGCCTTATCTCCTGAAAAACGACGTCGAGGCGCTGAAGGCGAAGACGTCGCCGCTGCTTCCCGAGATTGCCGGTCCGGCATTGGTCGAACCATCCGATGCGGCGTTGAGAGTGGCGCTCGATCACGCCTTCGAAGAGCCCGCCACACCGCCGTTCAGGCGGACCAAGGCGGTGGTCGTGGTCCACAACGGCAAGGTGATTGCCGAACGCTACGCGGCCGGCGTCGGGATCGAGACACCGCTGCCCGGCTTCTCCATGACGAAATCCATGGTCAACGCGCTGATCGGTATCCTGACGCAGCAGGGGCTGGTCACGCCCTCGATGCCGGCGCCGATACCGGAATGGCGCGGCGCCGACGATCCGCGGCGCGAGATCGAGGTGGAGCATCTGATGCGCATGACGACCGGCCTCGACCTGGACGAGACCAATTCCGGCTTCGGCGGATCGGACCGGATGTTCCTGGCGAACGACATGTCCGCCTACGCCGTGAATGCGAAGATGATCGCACCGCTGGGCCAGCGTTGGCATTATTCGAGCGCAACCACGCAGATCCTGGCGCGCATCGTTCGCGATGCCGTCGGCGGGCCGGAGCAGACGCTGGCGTTTGCGTGGCGCGAATTATTCAATCCGCTCGGCATGCATAGCGTCACGCTGGAGTTCGATGGTGTCGGCACGCTGCAGGGCGCGACCAATATGCTGGCGAGCGCGCGGGACTGGGCGAAATTCGGCCTGCTCTATCTCAATGACGGCGTGGTCGGGGAGAAACGTATCCTGCACGAGGACTGGGTGGATTTTTGCGCCGCCGCCACGCTCGACACCGATTACGCCGCCGGCTTCTGGACCAATCGCAGCGAGCACCCCAACGCGCGGGGGCGCGTGCAGCTCGGCATCCCGCGCGACGCGTTCTTCGCATCCGGCGATCTCGGCCAGCGCGTCGTGATCATGCCGTCGCAGAAGCTCGTCGTGGTCCGGCTCGGCGACAGCGTCGATCCGACCGGGGATATCAGGGGCGTTGCGAGGCTGGTGAAGGAAGTGATCGCGGTAACCCAGCACTCGTCATTCCGGGGCGATGCGGAGCATCGAACCCGGAATCTCGAGATTCCGGGTCTGGTCCTTCGGACCATCCCGGAATGACGGAGCACAAGGATATGCTACCGCCCAACGGCGTACGGCCCGCCCTTTTCCAGCGCGCGCGCATAAGCCGGCCGCGCGTGGATGCGTTCGAGATACGCCATCGCCCTGGGATGGCCCTGCTCCAGCCCGCCGCGCGCCGCGGCGGCCTCGAGCGGAAAACTCATCTGGATGTCGGCGCCGGAGAATTCGCTGCCGGCGAACCATTCGCTTTTTGCCAGCTCGCCTTCCCAGTAGTCCATGTGCTGCTTGAGCTGCGGATTGACCAGGGTGGTCAGCGCCGTGTTGCAGACCTTGCGCACCAGCGGGCGGAGCAAGGCCGGCGCGCGCTTCGGCATCAGCGTGAACAGCAGCTTCAGCAGCAGCGGCGACATTGCGGAGCCTTCCGCATAGTGCAGCCAATAGGTGTAGCGCAGCCGCTCCGGCGTGTTCGGCGGCGGGATCAGGCGGCCGTTGCCATAGGTGCCGATGATGTATTCGCAGATCGCGCCGGATTCGGCGATGGTGTTGCCGTTGTCGGTGATGACGGGCGATTTGCCGAGCGGGTGAATGGCCCGCAATTCCTTCGGCGCCCGCATATCCGGCTGGCGCTGATAGCGGACGATCTCGTAGGGGACGCCGAGTTCCTCGAGCAGCCACAGCACACGCTGCGAGCGGGAATTGTTGAGATGATGAACCGTTAGCATGGCGTCCCCCCGGGGTTGGCGCGGCGTTCGTGCCAGCCGGGCGAAGGAAAGTCGAGACGGCCAGGGGGAGGAGTTATATTACCCGGGTGATATTGACAGGAAAATTTATCCGGGTAAATTAAACTGACCGAAAATCCAGAGTGTTTCCGATGATTCACAGCACCCGACCCCACTTTACCGCCTTCATGGGCCAACGGCTCCTGGCGTCGGGCCCGCTCGCCGAGGTCGCGCTTGCGGTCATGAATGCTTCAAGAAGGCCGGCGGCCCCGCCGATCATCATATTCAGCGACGCCACCGGCCGGCCGATCGATCTCGACCTTCGCGGCACCGAGCGCGAAATTGTTGCGCGGTTGCCGCAACCTGCCCCGGATCCGGAAATCGCGACCGACGAGACGGCGGCGGCGGAGCCGCGCGGGCGCGGGCGCCCCAAACTCGGCGTCGTCGCGCGCGAGGTGACGTTGTTGCCGCGCCATTGGGAATGGCTCGGCGCGCAACCGGGCGGGGCGTCGGTAGCGCTCCGAAAGCTCGTGGACGAAGCGCGCCGCGCCAATGGCGATGCGGATCGCAACCGCGCCGCGCGGGACGCCGCCTATCATTTCATGTCCGTCATGGCCGGCAACCTCGCCGGCTTCGAGGAAGCCTCGCGGGCTTTGTTTGCCGACGACCGGCGGCGGTTCGTTGGTCTCATCGCCGGCTGGCCCGACGATATCCGCGACCACGTCGTCAAGCTCGCCTTCAGCGATCGCGCGGAACCGTAGCAGCAGGCGATCAAGCACTTCACAATATTACGGTCATCATGACACTGTAGACGCGCTGCCTGCCTTGCGCCAGAATACCGCACAAGGACATCAGGGAGACCGCCGTGAGTACCAATCCGCAATTCCTGTTCGATTTCGGCAGCCCCAATGCCTTCCTCAGCCACGAGGCGATCCCCGCGATCGAAAAACGCACCGGCGTGAAGTTCGAATATGTCCCGGTCCTGCTCGGCGGCATCTTCAAGGCCACCAACAACAAGTCGCCGGCCGAAACGCTCGCCGGGGTCAAGAACAAGCGCGAGTTCCATGCGCTGGAGACCGAGCGCTTCGTCAAGCGCTTTGGCGTCAAGCCCTACACCTGGAATCCGTTTTTCCCGGTCAACACGCTGAACCTGATGCGTGCGGCGGTGGCGGCGCAGTCCGAAGGCGTATTCGAGAAATATGTCGAAGCCGCGTTTCATCACATGTGGGTCGAGCCGAAGAAAATGGACGATCCTGATGTGGCGATGAAGGCATTGTCCGCCTCCGGCCTCGACGCGGCAAAACTGCTCGCGCGTTCGCAGGACGCCGACGTGAAGGCGAAGCTGATCGAGAACACCCAATCGGCGGTCGAGCGCGGCGCATTCGGCTCGCCGACCTTCTTCATCGGCAAGGAAATGTTCTTCGGCAAGGAGCAATTGCGCGAAGTCGAGGAATTGGTCTCGGGGAAGTAATCGCCGTCAGGTCATTGCGAGCGCAGCGAAGCGAATCCATGGCGCCGCACAAAGTAAGCATTCGGATCGCTTCGTCGACTTTCGCTCCTCGCAATGACGGAGCAAGGAGTAAGCAAATGCAAAAACGAAACGCCACCTGTGCTGTCATCGGCGCCGGCGATTACATCGGCGGCGAGATCGCCAAGAAGTTCGCCGCGGAGGGTTTTACGGTGTTCGCCGGCCGGCGCGACGGCGCCAAGCTGGAGCCGCTGGTCAAGGAGATCGAGGCATCGGGCGGATCGATCGTGGCGCGCACGCTCGATGCGCGGAAGGAGGACGAGGTCGCAGCCTTCCTCAACGACGCCGACAAGCACGCGCCGCTGGAGGTCTGCATCTTCAACGTCGGCGCCAACGTCAATTTCCCGATCCTGGAGACGACCGACCGCGTCTTCCGAAAGGTCTGGGAAATGGCGTGCTGGGCCGGCTTCCTGGCGGGACGCGAATCGGCACGGCTGATGCTGCCGCGCGGCAAGGGCAACATCTTCTTCACCGGCGCGACCGCGTCGCTGCGCGGCGGCAGCGGCTATGCCGCCTTTGCCAGCGCCAAATTCGGTCTTCGCGCCGTCGCGCAATCGATGGCGCGCGAACTCGGGCCCAAAAACATTCATGTCGCACATCTGGTCATTGATTCCGGCGTCGACACCGCCTGGGTGCGCGAGCGCCGCGAGCAGCTCTGGGGCAAGGAAGCGCTCGATAATCCGGATCTGCTGATGCCGCCGGCCTCGGTCGCAGCGTCCTACTGGCAGCTCTACCAGCAGCCACGCAGCGCCTGGACGTTTGAGATGGAAATCAGACCGTTCGGCGAGAAGTGGTAGAGAAGCGAATGGTGAGTGGCGAATAGCCCCTTCCCAATTCGCCAATCGCCATTCGCCATTCGCTATTCGCTATTCGCTCCCCAAGAACAACAACAAGGATAATCTCGCAATGCGCGTTCTCGTGGTCGGCGCCGGAGCCATCGGCGGATATTTCGGCGGCAGGCTGTTACAGGCCGGAAACGATGTGACATTCCTGGTCCGGCCGAAGCGCGCCTCCGAACTCGCGACCGCCGGTCTCGTCATCAAGAGCCCTTCCGGCGACTTCACGCTGAAAAACCCGCCGACCGTGCAAGCCGACAAGCTCGCGGAAAAATTCGACGTGGTGCTGCTGAGCTGCAAGGCATTCGATCTCGACGATGCGATCAAGTCCTTTGGACCCGCCGTCGGGCCCAAGACCGCGATCATTCCCTTGCTCAACGGCATGCTGCATCTCAACGAGCTGGACGCGAAGTTCGGACCCGAGCGCGTGCTCGGCGGCCTCTGTGCCATCGCGGTGACGCTCAACGAGGCGCGCGAGGTGGTTCAACTGACGCCGATGCAATCGCTCAATTTCGGCGAACGCGACGGCACGATGTCAGACCGGGTGCGAGCGATCGCGCAAATTTTCACCAGCGGCAATTTCGGCGCGGTGGCGAGCGAACACATCATGCAGGACATGTGGGAGAAATGGGTATTCCTCGCCTCACTCGCCGCCTCGACCTGTCTGATGCGCACCTCTGTCGGCAATATCCTGGCGGTCACCGGCGGCAAGGATTTCCTGCTCGGCATGCTCGATGAATGCAGCGCGGTTGCGACCGCCGAGGGCTATTCGCCAGGCGGGCCGTTCTTCCAGCGCACGCGCGGCCTTTTGACCGCGGAAGGCTCGCCGATGACCGCCTCGATGTTCCGTGACATCAAGGCGGGGTTGCCGGTCGAGGCCGACCACGTGATCGGCGATCTTGTCGCGCGTGCCGACGCCGCCAAGATCCCGGTGCCGAAACTGCGGATCGCCTACACCCACCTCAAGGCGTATGAGAAGCAGCGGGGGTGAGCTCCTCATGGTGAGGAGCGCATCTTGCGCGTCTCGAACCATGAGCGCCAAGGCGGCGGCCTTTCCGCTTCCATCCTTCGAGACGCGCGCTGAAGCGCGCTCCTCAGGATGAGGTTCTGCATCTAGTTCTGAAAATGCGCGAGATAGTGCGCCAGCGCTTCGATCTCCTCCTCACTGAGCGGGAAGGCGACATCGGCCATCGCCGCCATCGCGCCACCGGCTCGTACGCTCGTTTTGTAGTCGCGCAGCGCCTTGACGAGATATTCCTCGCGCTGGCCGGCGACGCGGGCCACCGCCTTGGTGCCGGCATAGGTGTCGGTGTGGCATGACGCGCAGCGCCGGCCGACGGCCGCCTGCGCGCCCTTCCTGGACAGATCCGGATCGTCGTCAGGCTTGGACGCCTTCGGCGGCTCGAGCGACGCATAATAGGCGCCGAGGTTGCGGATATCCTCGTTATTGAGCTGTTCGACGATCGGCTGCATCTGCTCGTTCTTGCGGGTGCCGGCGCGGAAGAACACGAGCTGCCACTGGATGAACAGATCCGGCTGCGCCGCGAGCGAGGGAATGTTTTCCATTTGCGAAATGCCGTTCTCGCCGTGACAGCCGACGCACAGCTCGGCCTTTTCCTTGCCGGCGGCGATATCGGCGGCCCGGGCGGGCGAACCGCAAGCGATTGCCGTCGCCAGCATGGTTCCGACCAATGCAATTCGCATGTCAGCTCCTCACAACACCACATCCCGGACAACACCACATCCCAGACAACAGAGGCTGCGGCCACCCGTTCCCGAGCAACCGCAGCCCCTTGATCGTTGGCGTCCTACTTCTTGTAGCTGATGCGATAGATCGCACCGGCCCAATCGTCGGCCACCAGGATCGAACCGTCCTTGGCCAGCACGATATCGGCCGGACGGCCGAGATAGCCCTGATCGCCTTCGAGCCAGCCGGAGGCAAAGATCTCCGACTTGGCGTTCTTGCCGTCAGCGTCGACGATCACGCGCTTGATGCGGGCGCCCTGGTACTTGTACCGGTTCCAGGAGCCGTGCTCGGCGATCAGGATGTTGTTCTTGTACTCGGCGGGGAATTGATCGCCGGTGTAGAACTTCATGCCGAGCGGCGCGACATGCGCCCCGAGATTGACGACGGGCGCGGTGAATTCCGAGCACTTGTGACCCATCGCGAATTTCGGATCCGGCATATCGCCCTGGTGGCAATAGGGATAGCCGAAATGCTCGCCGATCTTCGTGATCATGTTGAGCTTGTCGCTCGGCATGTCGTCGCTGATCCAGTCGCGGGCATTCTCCGTGAACCAGTAACGCCCGGAGCGCGGATCGACGTCGCCGCCGACGCTGTTGCGGACGCCGAGCGCCCAGATCTCGGCATTGCCGGTCTTGGGATCGACGCGGCGGATCTGCGAGACGCCGGTTGGGGGGATACCGATGTTGAACGGAGGTCCGAACGGCAGATAGAACCAGCCCTCCTTGTCAACGGCAATATATTTCCAGCCATGCGCGGCGTAGGACGGCATGTCGTCATACACCACCTTGCCGGCGCCGAGGTTATCGAGATTGGCTTCGGCGTTTTCGTATTTGATCAGCTTGTCGACCGCAATGACGTAGAGCGCGCCATCCTGGAACGCGAGACCGGTCGGCATATTGAGGCCCTTGAGGACCGTTTTGACCTCCTTCTTGCCGCCATTGTCCTTGATCGCATAGACATTGCCGAGACCGAAGGAGCCGACAAACAGTGTGTCCTTGTCGCCCCAGGCCATCTGCCGCGCCGCCAGCACGTTGGGGGCGTAGACCTCGATGCTGAAGCCTGCCGGCAGCTTGATCTTCTTCATCATCGCCGCCAGTTCGGCTTCCGAAGCGCCGGTCGGCGGACCGGATGGCGGCGCCTGGCCCTTCTGGGCTTCGGTCTCGTCGCCGAGGAACCAGTCGTCCGGCGGATTAGTCCAGAACTGCTTGGTGCCGGACTCGTACTTCTTCAGGGCCTTCTGTTGCGCGGTGGCCTGACCGGCCCCGGCGACAACGAGGATTGCTGCGAGCGCAAGAATAGATCGATTGAAAGCCGATTTCATCGCGTCACTCCCTATGCAGCCCGAGGGCTGCGCCTGTTATTATTTTGAACGTTCGAGAGGCGAACTTGGTCTGGTGAAGTAAGCAGACCAAGAAATGGTAGCACATCCGCCGCGGGAGAGAAGCGCGCGATGCGCGGCTCCATCAGACCAAAACAGTTTTGGAAGAAATTTTTCTTCGTCCGGTTTTGTTTGAGACTTTTTTGCGACATGCGCTGCATCGCAATATCGGCTGGGAGCGAACGCTTGCGGTGATCAAGCGGCGGCGGATGAACGGATTTCCACGGAGCCGATCGCGCGTTCTCGGCGGTCCCGCGAATGAATCTATTTGTGGCCTGGCTCATACCAAAGGGGACGAATCGCTGGGAAGCTGGCAACATTCTTTTGCGCAAATTCCGTATCCCGTGACCGGGCTTGGGCGGGCGTCGCTATGGCCAACAAGCGGATCATCCTGCTCTCGGACGGCACCGGCAATTCTGCCGGCAAGGTCTGGCGGACCAATGTCTGGCGCGTCTTTGAATCGCTGGACCTGACGAGTTCGCAGCAGATCGCGTTCTACGACGATGGCGTCGGCACCTCGTCCTTCAAACCCTTCGCGATCCTTGGGGGCGCCTTCGGTTTTGGCCTGAAGCGAAACGTACTGGATATCTACAAGTTCGCCTGCCGCAACTATCGTTCGCATCTAGACTATCTGGCGCTCGAAGCCGCCGCCGCGAAGGCTGAAAATCGCGCGGAGAGATACGGCCCCCACCAGAGCGACGACATCTTTGCCTTTGGGTTCAGCCGGGGTGCCTTCACCATCCGCGTGGTGAACGGACTGATATGCGAACAGGGGCTGGTGAATTACCAGACCGAAGAGGAACTCGATCGAAAGGTCGCGGTGGCCTACCGGGCGCACCGGGCTGAAAAATTCAAATCGCGGTTTCAGGTCGAATGGGTATTCCGAAAGCTGCGCAACCTGTTCGTTTCCGCCAAGCACGACAAGAACGAGCGCCCGGTCGATCACATCGCCTTCCTCGGTCTCTGGGATACCGTTGCGGCTTACGGCCTTCCCGTCGACGAAATGACGCGGGGCGTCAGCCGTTATCTGTGGCCGCTCGAACTGCCGGACCGGCAACTCAATCCCCTGGTGCGCAAGGCCTGCCACGCCCTCTCGCTCGACGATGAACGCACCACGTTCCATCCCCTGCTGTGGGACGAGAAGCCGGAGACGATTGCCGAAGGCACCCGGAAAACCGGTTCAGAACGGATCACCCAGGTCTGGTTCGCCGGCGTGCATTCCAATGTCGGCGGCGGATATCCGGATGACTCGCTCGCCCATGTATCGCTGACCTGGATGTTGTCCGAAGCGCGCAGCCGCGGCCTCACCTTGAAGGCGGCGCCGGGAGCCGATCCCGATGCGTTCACGCGGGTACGATCGACCCAGGACAAGGACGGCCGGATCTACAATTCGCGAAACGGACTGGGCGGTTACTACCGATACGGGCCAAGGAGCGTGGCCGCGCTTTCGGACACGAAATTTTCCGCCGACAAGCGGGATCGCGTGACCATCGCGATCCCGAAGATCCATGAAAGCGTGTTCGAACGGATCAGTGTCGACGCGCACGTCTATGCGCCGGTCGCATTGCCGCCGGTCTATGAGGTCTTGACCTACGACGAGAGGATCGTCTCGCCGGACAACCTGACGGTCGGGCCGAACAGACCACAATATGAAAGCTCCGGCTCCGCGCGTCACCGCGAAAAGACCCAGGAGCGCGTGGTCGGAAGTTCGATCTGGCGGCGGCGCATCATCTATTTCCTGACCGTCATCGCGTCGATCTATCTGCTGGCCTATCCGGTGGCGTCGCAGCTTCCGGCCTCGGCCGAATACACCACCCGCCTCAGGCCGCTTTCCGACCTCATTCGCATCGTCGGCATGGCCCTGCCGGAGGCGCTCTCACGCTGGAAAAACGCCTATGCGAGAGATCCGCTTTCGTTTGTGCTTCATGCAGGACTTGTCGCGCTGTTGTTGTGGTTGAGCGTCAGCCTGCGCAGCCGGATCACCGACCAGATGCGCTCCGCCTGGCGGCTCAGCCTGTCGAAGTTCGACGTCCACCCGCAACATTCCGGGCCGCGCAGCGGCGCGGGCGTCTTGTTGAAGCTCATCTGCCTTTGCCTGCTGTCGATCGCGCTCTATCCGGCTCCAGGCTGGTTGGGATACCCGGTCCCGAAGGCGCCGGAAGCCCTGCAGATCTTCATCGACCGCATAACCACGCCCTATTTCCGGTTCTTCGCCATCGCTATCCTGATCACGATGCTGCTGAAGGACTCGACGATCGCCTGGTTCAGGCTGAAAGACGGCTACAAGCAGGCTATCACCACCATCAAACTCAAGATCGCTCCCGGCTTGTTTGCTGTGCTGTTCCTGTACGGCGGCCTTGCGCTGGCCAGCCATTACATTTTCAACGTTCGCGACAGTTTCGGCGCCTTCTGCCAGCCCGACCCCAAGGCGAAAGAACTCGACATCTGCCGGCCGAGCGAACTGGCCCTGTGCAAGCGAGATTCCAGCGGCAACCTTCCGGCCACTTGCACGGCCGAGTGTCGTGGAATTGAAACCGAATTTGATACACGTAACTCTTGCACCTCGGCCAGGCTCAAGGTGGAGCGGCGTCAGCGCTACAAATTCGAGATCAGCAAGAAGGACGACTGGTCATTTCTGGGTGCGCCGTCGGGCCCGGCCGGAATGCCGCTCAGGGAATTCCTGCCGCATAAGGATGATGGCTGGCGCGATTCCGCCGTCGCGTTGCTGCGAACGGCAGCCCTCGCCATCGCATACCCGATCAAGCGCTCGTTCGATCGTCCCTTTGGACGCGTCATCATTCGTTACGGCGAAACCGGCAACGAGGAGAACTTCATCGACCCCGGCACGGAGCCGCAATCGGTCGATCAATTGGAGGAGACGTTCAGGCCGACGCGCGACGGCGAACTCTTCGTCTATCTCAACAAGCCAGTCAGCGGATTCTGGCCGGGCCTCTTCAACGGCGTGAACTCCGGCACCGCAAGGCTCCGGGTCTACCGTATCCCGAACTCATGATAGCCGGCCCATCCTGGGGCGCGCGAGGCGCGGCCCCAAAGGCCAGACCTCCATCGGAATCTTGCGGCTTGAGAAAATCTGGAGCGGGCGAAGGGGCTCGAACCCTCGACCCCGACCTTGGCAAGGTCGTGCTCTACCACTGAGCTACACCCGCATCCGAGAAGGCGGCGATCGCTCGCCGTCAACGGCAGAGCTATGCCAAATGCAGACCGTGAATGCAACAGTCCGCTGACAGTCTGGAGGCAGCCGGAATATCTGATTTCGTGAACAAATGGCTGCAAATCGGACCGAAACAACGGCCAAACGCGATTTCGGCGGACGGTATCGGGAACTCTGGTCTGCAGCCGGCGTCCGAAGGAGCAATTCGAGCCTGTTCGGACCGGGACCCGGCCCGTCGCGGTCAATTAGCCGCGGCGGACACCCCCGGCGGCCTTCGCCTTTCGGTGGAGCAACAATCGTCCGCGGTGGTCGCAAGTGGCCGAAAGGGAGCCGCGGGGCGGATTGAATTTTGCGGCCAAACCGCCATCTAGCGAGCGAGAACTTGGCGCTGGACCGTGCTAGAAGCGGGCCCGACCAGCAGACATCAGGCGAGGATTACCGTGACGATAGTTGAGCAGGGCGGCGGCCCGGCGCCGCAGGCAGCACCCGATCTGATCAAGGAAACGACCACCCAGACCTTCGTCAAGGACGTCATCGAGGAATCGAAGCGCCAGCCGGTGCTGATCGACTTCTGGGCGCCCTGGTGCGGCCCCTGCCGCCAGCTCACGCCGGTGCTGGAAAAGGCGGTTCGCGCCGCCAAGGGCAAGGTCAAGCTGGTCAAGATGAACATCGACGAGCATCCGGCCATTCCGGGCCAGATGGGTATTCAGTCGATCCCGGCCGTAATCGCCTTCGTCGGCGGCCAGCCTGCCGACGGTTTCATGGGCGCGGTGCCGGAGAGCCAGGTCAACGCCTTCATCGACAAGCTCACCAAGGGCGTGACGGCGCCGGGCGAGCCGAATATCGCGGAGATCCTGCAGGAGGCCGAGGCCGTGTTGGCGGAAGGCGATCCTGCTGCCGCCGCCCAGATCTATGCCGAGGTGCTGGGCTTCGACGCCACCAATGTTGCCGCCCTTGCCGGGCTGGCGAAATGCTACGTCACGACGGGCGCCATCGAGCAGGCCAAGCAGACGCTCGCGATGGTGCCGGAATCGAAGCGCAACGACGCCGCCGTCAAGGCGGTGCAGGCTTCCATCGACCTCGCCGAGCAGGCCCAGGCGGTCGGTCCGGTGACCGAGCTGGAGCAGAAGCTCGCTGCGAACCCGCTGGACCATCAGGCGCGATTCGACCTCGCCACCGCGCTCAACGCCCAGGGCAACCGCGCCGAGGCGACCAATCAGTTGCTTGAAATCGTCAAGCGCGATCGCAAATGGAACGATGACGGCGCGCGCAAGCAGCTGGTGCAGTTCTTCGAAGCGTGGGGCGGTGCCGACGAGTCCACCGTCGATGGACGCAAGCGGCTGTCGACGATACTTTTCTCCTAGCCAGCATCGGGATCGCAGATGCCGATCAATGCCGAATATCGCGGACCCGGCGAGCTTCCCGAAATCATCCCGGTATTTCCGCTGCCCGGCGCCCTGCTGCTGCCGCGCGGCCAGATGCCGCTCAATATTTTCGAGCCGCGCTATCTGGCGATGGTCGACGACGCGCTGCGCGACGGGCACCGGCTGATCGGAATGATCCAGCCGGATATTGCCCACTCCAGGGACGAAGCCAAACCGACGCTGTTTCGCGTCGGCTGCGTCGGCCGCATCACCCAGCTCGCCGAATCCGGGGATGGTCGCTACATCCTCGAACTGACCGGCGTCGCGCGTTTCAAGGTGCTCGAGGAAGTCACCGCGCTGACCGCGTACCGCCAGTGCAAGGTGGATTTCTTTGGCTACGCGGACGATTTCGTCGCACGCAAGGGCGAAGAGGCGGTAGACCGCACGGCATTACTCGAAGTGCTGACGGATTTTCTCGAAGCCAACAATCTGAAAGTGGATTGGGAAGGCATCGAGAGCGCGCCGAACGAGGCGCTGGTCAATGCGCTCGCAATGATGTCGCCCTATGGACCCGCGGAAAAGCAGGCGATGCTGGAAGCGCCGGACCTCAAAACCCGCGCCGAGATCCTGGTCGCGGTGACCGAGATGGATCTCGCCAAGAAACGCACCAGCGGCGAGACTGGATTGCAGTAGCGCTCACGCGCCATCTCGAAAACCCTATTCTGGCAGCCCTGCCCGACGCAAGCCGTCCGCAAACGTCGCGAGATCTTCTGCGCGGCGGATCGGAAGCCAATCGCTGAGATTGGAGATCCGCAGCAGAGGATCCAGCTTGCGCAGCTGAGCCATGGCTCTCTTGCCTTCTTCCGGCCGGCCGGCCAGCGTGTGACTGGCCGCCGCGACGCCGGCCGCGAGCAGGAAACTTGGCAGGTCACTGGATGCCTTGTCCGCCAACGAGGACGCTGCGTCGAAACGCCCGGCGAACAGATGCGCCGTCGCCATTCCGGCCTGCATTCGGTAGGTTTCGGGATCGAGCGGACTGAGCCGCATCGCGCGGGCGAAATGCTCGATCGCGGCGTCGGGTTCACCGTGCCAGACCCGTAAAAATCCACCAAGAAACCAGGCGGCCGCGAGATTCGGATTGAGCATCACCGCCCGGTCGTGCAGGGCGATACCGCCATCGAGGTCACCCGCAAAATGGGCCAGCGCATGGCCGCCGCGCGCGAGCGCGACCGCGTCGTCGCGCCCGAGTTCGACAGCGCGGCGAGCGAGACGCGCGCCTTCGGCAGCCTCGCGCTGCGGATCAATCACCCATCCATTGACCTTGCGCCACAGATGACACCACGACGCCGTCGCGTAGGCGGAAGCGAAATCCGGATCGAGCTCGATCGCTTTTTCAAACAGACGCAGCGCCTCGTCGATGGCCTCCCTGGTGCCCCGATGCAGGTCCGCCATTCCGCGCAGGTAATAATCGTAGGCGCCGAGATGTTCGGTCGGCTTGCGCTTGGCGCGCTCGATTTCGGCGCGTTCGAGTTGCGGCGCGATCGCGCCGACGACGCTCGTGGCCACCTGGTCCTGCAACTCAAAAATATCGTCGAGGCTGCCTTCGAAGCGTTCCGCCCACAGATGCGTCCCGGCAGCGGCGTCGATCAGCTGTCCGGTGATGCGCACCCGGTTCGCGGCCCTGCGTACGCTGCCTTCCAGCACGTAGCGCACGCCCAGCTCGCGGCTGATTTGCTTTACGTCCACCGCGCGGCCTTTGTAGGTGAAGCTCGAATTGCGCGCGATCACGAACAACCAGCGGATGCGCGACAGCGCGGTGATGATGTCCTCCACCACGCCGTCGGCGAAGTACTCCTGTTCGGCGTCGCCGCTCAGGTTCTGGAAGGCGAGTACGGCGATCGACGGCTTGTCGGGAAGGGTCCGCGCAGGTGCGGCTGTTTCATCCGACGTAGCGGACTCCGCCTTCGGCGAACTGAAGCCATCCGGTGCGTCGGTTTCCCTGACCTCGCCAACGAACCGGAATCCCTTGCGGGCGATGGTGCGGACCAGGCGCTGTTCCTCACCGTTGTCGCCGATCGCCTTGCGGACCGCGTTGATGTGACTGGTCAGGGTCGACTCGGAAACGATCCGTCCGCCCCACACCGCGTCCAGCAAATTATCCTTGCTGACGACGTGCTCACGGTTCCGGACCAAGTATGCCAGCAGGTCGAAGACTTGCGGCCCGATCGCGATGGCCTTTGATCCACGGGTGAGCTCCCGCCGGTCCAGGTCGAGCACATAGTCCTCAAACAAGAATTGCACGGCGGCACTCCATCACCACTGGCGCGGCGCCAGGGCGGGCTGACACTGTTCTCCGGGCAAGTCATTGATAGCACGGCATTCCCCGAGGGCCACCGATTGTCGCGCGAACTTTTTATGAAGCGGGCACCCCGCGGGATGATGGCCCGCTTGGACCAACAACCAAGACAAATCCAAGCGTAGTGCAAGGTCGCTGCAAGGCTTTCCGGCCGGCCGGGAGGCATTGTCCGCTCACGTCAACAGCCCGGTGCCGGGGCACAACAGGAGAGCGGACATGAAAATCGTCGTTATCGGAGGCAGCGGCCTCATCGGAACCAAGCTCAGCGCCATCCTCAAGCAGAGAGGGCACGAAGTTATCGCAGCCTCCCCCAGTTCCGGCGTCAACACCATCACACGCGAGGGGCTGGCTGAGGCGCTTTCGGACGCGCAAGTGGTCGTCGACGTCGCGAACGCGCCGTCGTGGGAAGCCAAGGCGGTGCTGGAATTTTTCGAGACCTCCAGTCGCAATCTGCTTGCGGCCGAGAAGGCTGCCGGCGTTGCGCATCATGTCGCGCTGTCGGTCGTCGGTACCGAGCGCCTGCTCGAGAGCGACTATTTCCCCGCCAAGCTGGCGCAGGAGAAGCTGATCAAGGCGTCCGGCGTTCCCTACACGATCCTGCGTGCCACGCAGTTCTTCGAGTTCGTGGGCGGCATCGTCCAGTCGGGGACGGACGGCGACACCATTCGCATGTCGCCCGCTCTGTTCCAGCCCATCGCCTCGGAAGACGTCGCCGCTGCTCTGGCGGACGTTGCTGTAGCTCCGCCGGTCAACGGCACGGTTGAAGTTGCCGGCCCCGAGCCGATTCCGCTCGACAAGATCGCGCGGCAGTTTTTGGCCGCGAAGGGCGATGGCCGCAAGGTGATCGCCGACGTTCATGCCCGCTACTTCGGCGCCGCCATCAACGATCAAACGCTGACCCCTGGCGAACACCCGCGCCTCGGCCGGATCCGTTTCGAGGACTGGCTCAATCAGTGATCGCTCGCAAATCCCCCGGTCAGGCCGGTAGCGGCTTGACCGGGTCATGCATCCCATCCTCATCACCTTCAATGAATGGAACGGTCATGTTGAAATCAGCAAATCTCGGTATTGCGGTGTTGCTCGGCGTCGCACTGATAGCGAACGGCGTCTTCATGCTTGTGGCGCCCGCCGATTGGTACATGGCGGTTCCGGGCGTGACATCCACCGGACCCTTCAATCAGCATTTTCTGCGTGATATCGGGTTGATATTCCTGCTGCTCGGTGGCGCGTTTCTGGTCGGGGCGGCACAGCCCCACCTGCGTGTGGCGCTTTGGGCCGCCGCGTCGATCTGGCTGACCGGCCACGCCCTGTTCCACTTTTGGGAGGTGGCCGTCGGCATCTGCTCCCCCTCGGTACTTCCCCGCGACTTTCCCGCCGTCACCTTGCCGGCGATCATCGGGATCGCGCTTACCTTCTGGGCAATCCATCAGTCACGCGGCCGAGGAGCCAAAGCCGTCTAGTACCCCTCGACCGCCACTGCCTAGCGGCCGCTAGGCTGCCCGGACCGTTGCGAGAAACTTTCCGACCTCCGTCTTGAGCCGGTTGCTGTCGCCGGACAGCATTTGCGCCGCCGACAAAACCTGGGAGGAAGCCGATCCAGTCTCGCTGGCACCACGCTGGACGTCGGTGATGTTGGACGAGACCTGCATGGTGCCCTGCGCGGCCTGCTGCACGTTGCGAGAGATTTCCTGGGTCGCCGCGCCCTGCTCCTCCACCGCAGCCGCGATGGTCGAAGAGATCTCGGAAAGCCTTTCGATCGTACCGCTGATCTCCTTGATCGCCCCCACCAACTCCTGCGTTGCCGCCTGGATTCCGCTGATCTGCTGGCCGATTTCACCCGTCGCCTTCGCGGTCTGCTCGGCGAGCGCCTTCACTTCGGAAGCAACGACGGCGAAGCCACGTCCGGCCTCACCGGCACGGGCGGCCTCGATGGTGGCGTTCAACGCGAGCAGATTGGTTTGACCCGCGATGGTGTTGATCAATTCGACCACGTCGCCGATGCGCGCCGCAGCCTTCGACAGTTCGGCGACACGATCGTTGGTCTTGCGTGCCTGATCGACCGCATCGTTGGCGATCCGCGCCGATTCCTGCACCTGCCGGCTGATCTCGGTGACGGACGAGGTCAGTTCCTCGGTCGCAGAGGCCACCGACTGCACATTGGTGGAAGCTTCCTCGGAAGCTGCCGCGACCATCGTGGTGAGTTCCTGCGCGCGTTCCGCGGTCGTTGTCAGCGTTGAAGCGGAGGCCTCCAATTCGGTCGAGGCCGAAGACACGGTCTCAACGATCTCGCCGACGGCGGCTTCGAAGGTATCCGCCAGCTTGATCATGTCGGCCTTGCGCTGCCGGGCCGCGAGCTGGTCCTGCTCAGCCTTGGCTTCGGCTTCCGCGCGTGCCTTCTGCTCGGCCTTGACCTTGAAGGTCTCCACCGCCTGCGCCATGTCACCCACTTCGTCGCCCCGGCCGAGACCGGGCAGGACGACCTCAAAATTGCCTTCGGCGAGTTCGCGCATTCCGGCGCAAAGACCAATGACCGGCTTCGAAATCGCACGCCCGATCAGCCATGCGAGCAGCATGCCGAGAACGAGGCTTCCGATCGAAATCGCAAGGATCAGGTGTTCCGTCGAAACAATCATATCTATCGTTTCATGCTCGATCTGCGCTTCCTCGGCGACGCCGGATTGCTTGACGCCTTCGGCAGCGGCGGCGATCGCCTGGGCTTCCTTCGCCATCTCGCCATTGGCGAGATCCTCGACCTCGTGGGCGTCCTTGGCCGCCTTGTGGTAAGCGTCGGCATATTTTTCGACATTGCTGTTGGCGTCGGCGAACACCTTGCGAGCCTCGTCGCTGGTGATCCCCGCACCGAACGCGGTCATCGCCGTCTTTAAAGCCGCGAGCGCTGTTTCAGCGCCCTGCGCGGAACTCTGCTCATGGCGACCGAGCAGCTTGTTGACATTCAACCGCGCCAGCAGCAACTGCTTGAGAGCTTCGCCGGCCAGGATCATGTTGTTCGAGTTGCCCGCCTTCACCGCCGCGTTCTGCAACTCCACGATCATGACGAGCGACTTGGCACCAAGCGGATCGAGAACGCCTGTGGTCAGTTCGTTCTGCTCCTGCTTCAGCGCGACGAGCTTGTCGAAGCTTTTGGCGTATTTCTCGAACTGCTCACTGATCTCGGTCATCCTGGCGCGACGCTCGGGGTTCTTGATCTCGTCTAACCCCTGCTTGACGCTCTTTGCGAGAACTTCCTGCTGCTTGCGGGCTTCGGCGATCAGTTTCTCGTCCCCCGAGAGCGCGAATTCTCGTACGAAACGGCGGAATGCGACGAAGCCGCGATCGACGTCGCGGACGATACTGACCACCTTGACGCGCTGGTTGAAGGCCCCGAAACCGTCCGAAACTTTAATGAAGCCCCGATAGGACAGTACCGAGAGCACGGCCAATAGCGCCAGCACGATCGCAAAGCCGATCATGATCTTGGTGTTGATCCTGCGGTTGGTGAAGAAGCCAAACAGGCTATCGAGGGCTGACGGTAGCGATGAAGTGCTCACGGTGTTATTCCTTGGTTCTGGGAATGAGGGATCAGGAGGCGTCGATGACGAAACGGCGATTTCGCCCCTGAACCGGACGAGCGTTCGCCGGGAACAGCGCCGCGAATCTTTGGATTTGCTCGACCGATGCCTCGACCGGCTCCTTATGAACCGTCCAGGTCAGCCCTTCCGAACAGGGAGGCGTCGTCAACGAGCCCATGTAACGGAAGTAGCCGCCGGTCTTCGGCAGAATGGCCGCGAGATCGATTGAGCTGCCGACCTTCTGCTCCGGACCTTCCTTGGCAGGCATCGAATCGAAGAACGTCCTGAGCCAGGCGTTCGCCGCACCGGGCCTGATGAACACACCGGTCACCGCGAGCGCTCCCGCGCTTGATTTGTGGACGAAATGGCATTCGAGGTCGAAACCTTTTCCCGCCAGCAGATGCTCGCTCGGATGATGCAGGTGAAACTGCAGCAGCTCGTAACGCGTTCCGGCAATGATGCAGGCGCTGCCCGGATCGGCATTGAATTGAATGGTGTGACCATTGTTGACGATCCGGAGCGGCGACGGCTTGTAATCATAGTCGACAGAACCGACGTCGCCCTTGATGCCATTGCCGAGGTCGATGGGGGTTTGCTCCAGGCCCAGTTGGCATGTCCTGAAATCGGATCGCAGCTCTCCCCATTTTTCGGGCCTGCCGTCGCCTTCATAACTCCAGTGCGGCTGCGTAGCGCCGTCAGGTGACGGCTTGTCCGATGCCATGGTCACACCCGCCTTAAGACAGCAGGCACACGCAACTGCGCCACGAATCAACATTCGGCGGTCGATCGACATCAGAGGTCTCCGGGTTTGGGGTATCTCAGTCACAATTTTCGGTCTCTCGCGCGCGATCTGGCCCCTGCGATGATTCAAAGTTGCAACGCCATGCCGCGGGCGAGTTGAAGCAGCTGCTCGATCGTTGCAATCTGCGCTTCGAAATCCTCCCTGCATGAAGGATCGTCAATTTCCATCACCAGCAGGCGTGCCTGCCGGGCGGCAATATCGAGCAACAGAAGCGCGCGATCGACATCCTCTTTCCCGATTTCACGTTCGCTAGCGGGAGGTAAAGCCGTCGCGTCTGCTTGGGGGACCGTGCCCCTCGGCGGATACGGCTCCAGCTTCTCGCGGTTGTGCCGCGCCTTCTGGAGAACGATTACCTGTGCCATCCGTCGACCTGTCGATCTCAACGTTACGTTCAACGGCGAACGCCAGACAGCAAACTAGGTTAATCAAGTTAGCGTTGCTTGAGACCGGATCCTGACAGCCATGACCGAATCCTGCCAAGCGCCCCGTAAAAACGCGGACTGTTGCGAATGTCTTGCATGGCGGAAACTGAGCAACGATGGCGTGATTTGATTCTTATGTGCGACAGTTTGCCGTGTTTATGCGCAACTATTGAATGGTTGTGTTGGAATTTACCCAGCATTCTGATCGTTAAATTCTCGAATCATTTGCAACAGCTCATTTTGATGCCCGGCCGCTCTACCCTCCTGAGCAACTACCCGGTCGTACGTTCCAGCGATCCTGCGCTTGTGCGCGACCGCCTCTTCAGCGTGTACGGCGCAAACAGTTTCGACGTCGGAAGGGCAGACAGTGCCTTTGCAATCAACGCCGACCACCTGCAGATCGGCGGCCTGGGGCTTTCTTATGGAGAGTACACCGGCAACGTCTCGGTCGGATTCGGCGAAGTTTCCTTTGTCCGGCAGTGCTTTAGTATCGAGGGCGCGGCTCGCTACGCAGGCCGCACGCAATCCGGCGAGATTCGCGCCGGGGATCATGGACTCCGGTCTTGCATGCGCAGCCGCTCAAGTTCGATCACCAATCCGGTCATCGCCAGCTTGTGCTGCGAATCGAGTTCGACGCCCTGCTGCGCAATCTGAGCACCCTGATTGGCAGGGACGTCGGCCGAAATCTGGTTTTCGACGAAATGCCGGCGCCCCCATCGGCGATGGAAGCGCTGCGCCGGCGTGTTTTTCATCTGGCCATCGACTACAATGAACGCGGCACCTTCTTCTCCGACCTGGCGGCGGCCGAGGTCGAGCGCATGGTGATCATGAAATTCCTGATGTGCCACCGGCACAATTATACCCATCTGCTTCTGCGTGAGCCGCTGCAGGTTTCGTCGACCGCGGTAAGGGCAGTTGAGGAGTTTATCGAAGCCAACTGGAGCAAGCCGATCGACATCGAGACGATGGTCACCATAGCGAATGTCAGCGCGCGAAGCCTGTTCCGGCAATTCAGGAAAGACCGGGGCTACTCCCCGGCGGATTTTGCAAAACGGGTGCGGCTCAGCCGCGCGCGAGAAATGCTCGAACAGGCGAACGATAGCGGCTCGGTGATACAGGTCGCCCTGAAATGCGGCTTCCAGAATCCCGGTCATTTCGCGCGCGACTATCGTAACTCGTTCGGTGAATTGCCGTCGGCGACCCTGCAGAGGGCCAAAAAGTGGCTCGGCTAGGCAGAGACATTTCCCGCCAGCTTCGACTTCTCTAATACCCCGCGACCGCCAGCACGACGACCACACCGAGCGCCTTCCAGCCGAACCCGCGGCCCCTCGACCACCACGCGTTGGCGGCGGCGGCAAAGCCATAAATCGCGACGATCGTCACGACGATCCAGTGCCGGGCGCTCTCCGATCCCATCGAGGGTGCCGCAATCAGCAGCACGGCGCCGCCGATCCAGGCCACGGTGCCCGCCTGCCAGACCAGCCGGATCAGCGTCCGCAGGCTCTCGGGCTGGATGGTCGCCCTGGCGAATACCTTGGTTTCCCCCAGCACGCCGTGAATCAGGGCGACCGCTATACCGGCGACGCCGGCACATTGCAGGATGATATCGCGCATCGGACCTTCTCCATACAGTACTGTATGGTTATGCCTCGCATCCTGGCGCGTGTCAATACAGTAGTGTATGGTGGGAGATCGCGCGGAAGAAACATGAACGATCAACTCTCGGCCACGGACTGGCTCAATCAGGGCCTCAAGACGCTCGCTAAAGACGGCTTTACGGCACTGAAGGCCGAGCCGCTGGCGAAGGCGATGGGCGTCTCGCGCGGCAGCTTCTATTGGCATTTTGCCGATATCGCCGCCTACCATGCCGCGATCCTCGCGCGCTGGCACGAGGTCGCCGCCGAACAGATCATCGCCAATGTCGAGGCGGCTTCGAAGGACGAAAACCCGCACGCTTTGCTGCTGCGCCGCGTGTTCGGCGAGCGGCTGATGTTGGAGCGAGCGGTCCGGAACTGGGCCAGCGTCGATCCCGCGGCCCGCGCCGCCGTGCAGGCCATCGACCGACGTCGGCTCGGCTACGTCGAAAGCCTTCTGACGCAGGCCGGGTTATCGGCGGAACTGGCCCGCGCCCGCGCCCAAATTCTCTATTGGGCGTTTCTTGGCTTTGCGCTATCGGATCATCAATTGCCGAAAGCGCGCCAGCAGGCCGTGCTCGACGAGCTGCTGCGGATCGCTGCGTCATGACACGCTGCGATCGAGTATGCTAAGGGACCGCTGCCCACCGGAGACCACAAATGAACGCCACGCCCGAACGCCTCGACAGCACGGTGGATCCGAAGCTACTCGAGATCCTGGTGTGCCCGGTGACCAAGGGTCCGCTCGAATTCGATTCGACGCGCCAGGAACTGATCTCGCGTTCGGCCAAGCTTGCCTATCCGATCCGCGACGGCATCCCGATCATGCTGCCGGAAGAGGCAAGGAAGATCGATTGAGGCCATCTTCGTAGGATGGGTAGAGCGCAGCGAAACCCATCATTCACGCCGTTGACGACTGTTGATGGGTTTCGCTTCGCTCTACCCATCCTGCGGCCCTGCGAGAAGCTACAACGCCTCGCCCTTCAACAGCCGCGGCACCTCGCCGGATAATCCGGCGGCCTGGCGGATGAACAGGTTCTTCAGCGGCGGCGCGCGATCGACGAGGCCGAGGCCGATATCGCGCACGGTGCGCAGCAGTGTCGATTCATTCGAGAACAGAAAATTCAGCGAATTGGTGGCAAGGCCCATCGCCATGGTGTCGAAGCGGCGCCAGCGCTGATAGCGATCGAGCACGTCGGCCTGCCCGGGATCCATGCCGAGCCGCGCCGCATCGACCACGACTTCCGCCAGCGCCGCGACGTCCTTCAGGCCCATGTTGAGGCCCTGCCCCGCGATCGGATGAATCACATGCGCGGCGTCGCCGACCAGCGCCAGCCGCTCTGCGATGAACGAGCGCGCGACGAAATAGCCGAGCGGAAACGCCCGCGGCTTGTCGAGCGCCTTGATCTCGCCGAGATGCAGCCCGAAGCGGCGTTCGAGTTCGCCGTGGAATTCATCTTCGCCGAGCGCCGTGATGCGCGCGGCTTCGGCGCGGTTCTCGGTCCACACCAGCGACGAACGCTTTCCGGTCAGCGGCAGGATCGCGAACGGTCCAGCCGGAAGGAAGTGTTCCTCGGCGCGACCATGATGATCGCGCTCGTGGCCGACGGTGACGACGATGCCGGATTGATCGTAGTCCCAGCCATGGGTGGCGATGCCGGCGCGCTCGCGCAACTTCGAGCGCGCGCCATCGGCGGCCACCAGCAGGCTTGCCTCGACGACATCGCCGTCGGCGAGCGTCACGGTGACGCCGTCGGCACGCGAGTCGTAGCTTGAGACTGCCGTGGCGCGCAGGTCGACGCCCTCGGCCTCAGCGCGGGCGACCAGCGCATCGATGAGGCGGCGGTTTTCGACCATATGGGCGAAGGGTTCGCCGGGTTCGACATCCCCCGCAAACGTCAGGAACACCGGACGGGTAGCGTCTTCCAGTTTGGAATCGGTGACGACCATGTCCGTTATCGGCTGTGAATCGGCCGCGAGCTGATCCCAGACGCCGAGCGCCTCGAACAGCCGCCGGCAGGCCGCTACGATGGCGGTCGCGCGCGGATCGCGGCTCGGCCGCACGGCCAGCGCGGGATCGGCGACGATAACGGGAATATCGGGACCAAGGCCCTGGCGGAACGCCAACGCCAGCGCCAGCCCGGCAAATGCCCCGCCGCAGATGACAATGCTTCGCTGTGCCGCCATGCGATCCCTTACCCGGTTACGCCGTCACATCAGACCAGACTTGCTACCTGATAATAGCTGGGCGAAACAGGGTCACCAAACAAGGTACTTAACCGTCATGATCGTCATTCCGGGGCGACACGTAGTGTCGAACCCGGAATCTCGAGATTCCGGGTTCACGCCGGCGCGTGCCCCGGAATGACCGGGAAATTGAAAGCAGCCCACATGTCCAACGGCCTGATTGACCTGATTTCCATTCTCGATCTGGAGCCGCTCGAGGTTAACCTTTTCCGTGGCAACAGTCCGAAAACGAGCTGGCAGCGGGTGTTCGGCGGGCAGGTGATCGGACAGGCGATGGTGGCGGCCTGCCGCACCGTCGAAGGCCGGCTGCCGCACTCGCTGCATTGCTACTTCATCCTGCCCGGCGACCCCCAGATTCCGATTATCTACCAGGTCGAGCGGCTGCGCGACGGCAAGAGCTATTCGACCCGGCGCGTCACCGCGATCCAGCACGGCAACGCGATCTTCTCCATCATGGTGTCGTTTCACGCCGAGGAGGAAGGCGCGTTCGACCATCAGGACAAGATGCCGGACGTGCCGCCGCCGGAAAAACTCACCGCCGAGGAAGTCGCCAAGCAGCCGATGTTCAAGGAGATGCCGGAGTTCATCCGCCGCTACTACGAATCCGACCGGCCGATCGAACTGCGCCCGGTCGAACTCGGCCGCTATTTCGGCCAGAAGATCGACGACGGACGGATCAATGTCTGGATTCGCACCGCGGCCAAATTGCCTGACGATCCGGCGCTGCACATGTGCGCGCTGGCCTATGCGTCGGATTTTTCGCTGCTCGATGCGATCATGGCGCGCTATGGCCGCACGCTGTTCGACAAGCGGATGATGCCGGCCAGCCTCGATCACGCAATGTGGTTTCACCGGCCGTTCCGCGCCGACGAATGGCTGCTCTACGCGCAGGATTCACCCAGCGCGCAAGACGGCCGCGGATTGACCCGCGGCCTGATCTTCAAGCCCGACGGCACGCTGGTGGCCTCAGTGGCCCAGGAAGGCTCGGTGCGCCAGCGCAGGTAAACGCCGAGCGCGTCGCCTGGCGGTACGGTCGACCAGCACGAGTTGCGAAACGTACCAACGCGCGTACCATCGCAATACCCACGGAATCGGGAATGATGAAGATGCAGCCGATCGCAAACACGAGGGTTCGCCACAGACACTTCCAGTCCCGTCGCGACGAAGATGACTTCTCGGCGGGTGCCCTGGATATTGCTGCAAATCCAGCGCATCCAGGCACGTGATCACCCAGGCCCAGCCGACGATGGTGATGATGGAAATATACATCAGAACCTGCCAGCCGACGTAACCCAGACGCGCTGCCGTTGAAGGCGATCGGCAGCTTCTGCCCGTTCGAGCTGAGATTTGCGGCGATCCATCGAGATGACCAACCAGGACAGAAGCGATCTGAATAGGATATGGAGAGATATTGCAGATAATAGAGTCGAACAGCCCACGTAGTCAGGATACCGATCGCGACGAAGACGTACCAGGGAACGATCGTCATCGACCTGGCCGGCGAAGGCGAGGTTCGGCCGACCCGGCACGCGACGCCGGGAGGCGATCCACCGATAGAAATAATCGCAACCCACGGCGCTGGAATGACCAGCATCATTCCGATCACGAACAAGAGGCTCCAGCCAAGGAAGGGCAAAAGGTCGAGTTCGATCGAAAGCGGCCGCCGCCGTAACTGCCGAGCCTCCATCGACGGAGGGCCGCCGGGCTGCTGAATGGAAGGGGGACCCGACCCACCGGGGACCAGGCCGGGAATCTCGCCGGCCCGCTGCCAGCCTGACATTCCCTCGGTCCAGACCAGCGTATCCGGCCTGACCGTGCCCCGGGTGATGAGGTCGCGCAGCTGGGCCTCGGGAAAAGGGCCCTGTTGCTGGCCGTTGGATGCATAAAACCACGATCGGTTCGACATTTTAATCTCTTGCGTGGAAATGGGGGACGCGGAGGGACGGCAGGCGGTGAAACCGCATTGTGTCGGACGACCATGTTCCCTGTACAGTGAGCGACCTCACCGGAGCCAAATGTTTTCCCGTATACCTGCAACTTTTTTGTGCCATTTGCCCAGAAAGATGCCAGATTTGGTTGGCAGGCGAGCGACGGCTGACCGACCCGCCTGGCTTGAGATGTACGACCCAAGATACCGACCCACCGGAAATACCAACCCACCGGAAACGAAGGCCTGACCATGAAACTCGTCGTCGCGATCATCAAACCCTTCAAGCTTGACGAGGTGCGCCAGGCACTGACGGCCATCGGCGTCCACGGCATGACGGTGACCGAGGTCAAGGGTTACGGCCGCCAGAAGGGCCACACCGAAATCTATCGCGGCGCCGAATATGTCGTGAACTTCCTGCCCAAACTTCGAATCGAAATCGCGGTCGCGTCCGACATCGCCGACAAGGCGGTCAGCGTCATCACCGCCAATGCGCGCACCGGGCAAATCGGCGACGGCAAGATCTTCGTGACGCCGATCGATCACGCACTGAGAATCCGTACCGGCGAGACCGACAGCGACGCGCTCTGAAGCTTCAGTACTTCCAAACGCGACGGCAACGAAGCCTGACGCGCGCGACAAGAAACGACAACAGGCCGGGGGAATTCCATGGGGGCACCATCGTATCGTGCAGCGAGCAATGCTGCGCTCACCATTCTTGCATCGAGCTTTTTGCTGACGACGCCGGCGGCTGCCGAGACGTCCGCGATCAGCGCCGCCGACACCGCCTGGATGATCGTCGCCACCGCGCTGGTGCTGATGATGACGATACCGGGCCTGGCGCTGTTTTATTCCGGCATGGTGCGCAAGAAGAACGTGCTGGCGACGATGGCGCAGAGCCTCGCTGCCGTTGCAATGATCTCGATCCTCTGGGTGGCGTTCGGCTATTCGCTGGCGTTCGTCGGCGACGGCCCCTGGATCGGTACGCTTGATCGCTGGTTCCTGGTCGGGATGACCATGGACAGCGTCAACCCGGCGGCAAAGACCATCCCGGAAGCGCTTTTCATGCTTTACCAGATGACGTTTGCGATCATCACGGTAGCGCTGGTGGCCGGCGCCGTGGCCGACCGGATGCGGTTCTCGGCCTATCTGCTGTTCTGCGTCGGCTGGTTCATGTTCGTCTATGTGCCGCTCGCGCACTGGGTGTGGGGCGGCGGTTTCCTCGCGACCATGGGCGTGCTGGATTTTGCCGGCGGTCTCGTCGTACATCTTTCCGCCGGCGTCGGCGGGCTGGTGGCGGCCAAAGTGATGGGCCGGCGTCACGGCTATGGCAGCGAGAATCTCGCGCCGTTCGACCTGTCGCTTGCCGTGATGGGCACCGGATTGCTGTGGGTCGGCTGGTTCGGCTTCAATGGCGGATCGGCGCTCGCTGCGAACTCGCGCGCCGTGATGGCGATCACCGCAACGCATCTTGCGGCTTGTGCCGGCGCGCTGACCTGGGGTGCGATCGAATGGGCGACGCGCCGCAAGCCTTCGGTGCTCGGGATGATTTCCGGCGCGATCGCTGGCCTCGGAACGATTACGCCAGCCTCGGGATTTGTCGCACCCTGGCACGGCGTCATCATCGGCGTCGTGGCGGGGACAGTTTGCTTCTGGGCCTGCACCTGGCTCAAGCAGCGTTTGCAGTATGACGACTCGCTCGACGTGTTCGGCGTCCACGGCATCGGCGGCATGACCGGCACGCTGCTCGTCGGCGTGTTTGCGGTCAACGCGATCGGCGGCACTCCCGGCTTGCTCGAGGGCAACCCGCAGCAGGTGCTGATCCAGTTCTACGGTATCGCGACCACTCTGGTCTGGTCCGGCGGCGTCACCTTCGTGCTGCTCAAGCTGGTGAGCGTTTTCGTGCCGCTCCGGGTGTCGCTGCAGCAGGAATTGGAAGGCCTCGATATCTCGCAGCATGGCGAAGCGCTGCAGTAGCGCCTGCTCACCGCAATACCGTTTTCCTGCCCGACCGCTGGGCAGGAATATGTTCGGAGTCGGGCGCGCCCATGATTTGAGCAGCTGTGCCTATCCTTTGGGCGCGACCGAATGGCGCAGGATCGAGCAACTCCCGCCAAGCGCGAAAACAGCCGCATTCATAGTCCGTTAGGCAATGCGCCCGATCTGGCACGGCATTTGATTCTAATGGTCATGGCTGTGCCCGCGTAGTGAACCTCTCCGCGTGGTGAACCTCAGTCGAGAACGCCCGGTCTGTCTGAGCCGGGCCCAAGCGGGGATAAGACCCATGAAAATTGTTATGGCGATCATTAAGCCATTCAAGCTCGAAGAAGTCCGGGACGCCCTGACCGCCATTGGCGTTCACGGTCTCACGGTGACGGAAGTCAAAGGCTATGGCCGGCAGAAAGGTCATACGGAAATCTATCGCGGCGCCGAATACGCCGTGAGCTTCCTGCCAAAGATCAAGATCGAGGTCGCTGTCGCCTCGGACCAGGTCGACAAGACCATCGACGCCATCACTTCCGCTGCCAAAACCGGACAGATCGGCGACGGCAAGATCTTCGTCATCAACCTCGACCATGCGGTTCGCATCCGCACGGGTGAGGCGGATGCCGCGGCCCTCTGATTTCGCGCTCAACCTTACACTCAGGAGTAAAATCAATGACGTTTAAACGTCCCTATAGCGCGGGATTGGCGGCCTTCGCAGTCGGCCTGTTCGCCGCAACCGCTGCCTACGCCGAACCGACCGTCAACAAGGGCGACAACGCCTGGATGCTGACGTCGACGGTGCTGGTGCTGTTGATGACCATCCCTGGCCTCGCGCTGTTCTATGGCGGCCTCGTCCGCTCCAAGAACATGCTCTCGGTGCTGATGCAGGTTTTCTACACCGTCTGCATCGTCGTCCTGCTCTGGGCGCTCTATGGCTACAGCCTCGCCTTCACCGGCGGTTCGGACTTCATCGGCGGCTTCTCCAAGGCCTTCCTGATGGGCGTGACGACCGATTCGAAAGCGGCGACCTTCAGCGTCGACGCCAATATCACCGAGCTGATCTACATCTGCTTCCAGATGACCTTCGCGGCGATCACCCCTGCCCTCATCGTCGGCGCCTTCGCCGAACGGATGAAGTTCGCGGCAGTTGCCTTGTTCGTCCCGCTCTGGGTCACGCTGATCTATCTCCCGATCGCGCACATGGTTTGGTACTGGCCCGGACCGGACGCGATCACGGATGCAGCCAAGGCTCTCGCCGCGGCAGCTGACGGGGCGGCGAAGACTGCGGCGCAGGCCAAGCTCGACGAGATCAACGCCGACGCCGGCTGGATCTTCAAGAAGGGCGCGATCGACTTCGCCGGCGGCACCGTGGTGCACATCAACGCCGGTATTGCCGGTCTCGTCGGTGCGCTGCTGATCGGCAAGCGCGTCGGCTACGGCAAGGAGCTGATGGCCCCGCACTCGCTGACCATGACCATGATCGGCGCTTCGCTGCTCTGGGTCGGCTGGTTCGGCTTCAACGCCGGATCGAACCTCGAAGCCAACGGCGGCGCCGCGCTCGCCATGACCAACTCCTTCGTTGCAACCGCAGCGGCGGCGATTTCCTGGATGTTCGCGGAATGGATCGTCAAGGGTCACCCTTCCGTGCTCGGCGCATTGTCGGGCGCGGTGGCGGGCCTCGTGGCGGTCACGCCCGCGGCCGGCTATTCCGGTCCGATGGGAGCGATCGTGCTCGGTCTGGTGGTTGGCGTCGTCTGCCTGTTCTTCTGCACCGTGGTGAAGAACTCGCTGGGCTACGATGACTCGCTCGACGTGTTCGGCGTCCACTGCGTCGGCGGCATCGTCGGCGCGCTCGGCACCGGCATCCTGGTGAATCCCGCCCTCGGCGGTACCGGCGTCATGGATTACGCCCTCGGCAAGGTCGCGGACTACGACTTCGCCGCCCAGATGCTCTCGCAGGTCTGGGGCGTCAGCACCACGCTGGTGTGGTCGGGCATCGGTTCGGCGATCCTCTACAAGGTGGTCGACGTCATCGTCGGTCTGCGCGTCAACGTCGAGACCGAGCGTGAAGGCCTCGACGTCACCGAGCACACGGAGCGCGCTTACAACATGTAGGTTCTCCCGGGATGCGACCCCCACGGATCGCATCCACAACTCCGGTTCGGGCACATACCCGGCAATGCCCTGACCGTTGAGGGGCTCCAGCGCAAGCTGGGGCCCCTTTCTTTTGGGCGAAAAGGGTTTGCCAAACCGGGCGCGATCCGTCGAAATGCCGGCAACGGCACACAGGGAGAGGCGTCATGAAACTCGAAGGCGGATGCTATTGCGGCAAGGTGAGGTATATCGCGGAGGGCGAGCCGATGATGAAGGCGCAGTGCCACTGCCGGGAATGCCAGTATATCTCGGGCGGCTCGACCAACATGTTCCTGGTCATGCCGATCGCCGGCTTCAAATACACCGGCGAACCCCCGAAGCAATTCAAGCGCGCAGACCTGGAACGCGCCGTGACGCGCGAATTCTGTGCCGAATGCGGCACCCATGTCGTGACCCGGCCGCCGGGCTTGCCTGGTGTCGTCCTCAAGGTCGGCACACTCGACGATCCCTCCCTGTTCGATGGCCCGAAGATTGCGATCTACACCGTCGACAAGCAACCGTACCACCACGTGCCCGAGGGCATGCCGGCTTTCGAGCGGCTGCCGCAACGGTAGCGCTCCAGGGGCGCTACCTTCCGCTCTCCGACGGCGTGATCAATTCAACTGTCGGAAAGTAGGTGCGGTAGCGCCGCGTATCCCGCGTCAGAAGTGGCAACTGTTCGACCGTGGCGTGCGCGCCAATGAAAAAATCCGGCAGTACGCTGCTACGGACGCCGCCCGCGTTGCGGTACTGAACCGAGGCCTTGCCTGCAAGGAACAGCGCCATCCGCGGCATCGGCGCAACGCTGACTCCGGCTTCCGCCAAAGCGGCTTCGAAATCCTTGATCAATGGAAAGCGAATCGACGTTTCTGCAAAAATGACGTCGTTGATCAGAAGTGGACCGTGGAGAGCCGCGTCCTCAAGCTGTGCCAGCGACCACTCCCACCAGCCCGGAGTTCCGCGTGAAAATGTCCAGCAGGACGTTGGAATCCACCAGCGTCACCCGTCTAATCCCCGCGCGTGATCGCCATGATCTCGTCCGTGGAAAGGCCTGGGCCGGCGATACCGACCAGCTTGGCAAAGCGGCTAGGCTGCCTCGTTCCGTCGGCTTTTTCGATCACGATGCTGCCGTCGGCAGCGCGCCGGAACTCAACCTGGCTTCCCGGTGCGATCCCGAGGTGGTCCCGCACAGGTTTCGGAATCGTCACCTGTCCTTTGCTCGTAACTGTCGTCGCCATAGCTAACTCTCACGCTGCGGTATTACCGACCAAGAATATGGTATTACCGCACGAATTGTCCAGTTCGACCGATGGTTAATCGCGTCTTAACCTCGCCGTATCTATGGTGGTTTGATGAGTTTCCGGTCGCAGGTTAAGCCCTTTGACCGCTCTTGAAAGTACTGGCGTTTCAGACATGGCAATGACCGCCTCTTCCGGCGTGGCGCAGGGCGCCGGCAGCGCAACCCCTGCCGGTCAGGCCGAGCGTTCGCCGTTTGCGCGGACGGCCGAACTGCTGGCGCCCTATCAGCCGGCCAAGCCATTGATTACGCTGTCATTGGGCGAACCGCAGCATCCGGTGCCGGGCTTTGTCGGGCCGGTGCTGGCAAAGCACATCGCCGATTTCGGGCGCTATCCCCTCGCCAAGGGCATCGAGCCGTTCCGGAGGGCGGCCGCGAACTGGCTGACCAGCCGGTTCGACCTGCCGCGGCCGATCGATCCCGAGAGCGAAATCCTGGTGCTGAACGGCAGCCGGGAGGGACTGTTTTTCGCGGCGATCACGGCCGCCCGCTATGTCGGGCCGCGCCGGGGAAAGCCGGCGATCCTGGTGCCCAACCCGTTCTATCCGGCCTATGGCGCCGGAGCCCGCGCATCCGGTTGCGAGACGATCTACCTGCCGACCACGGTCGCCAACGGATTCCTGCCCGATCTCGACGCGCTCGACGAGGCGACGCTGGCGCGGACCGTTGCGATCTTCATCGCCTCGCCGGCCAATCCGCAAGGCGCAGTCGCCTCGCGCGATTACTTTACCCGTTTGAAGAAGCTTGCGGACCATTATGGCTTCATGATCCTGAGCGACGAGTGCTATTCGGAAATCTACACCAGAGAGGCGCCGGGCAGCGCACTGGAATGTGCCGGCCCCGACTTCACCAACGTCGTCGCGTTCCAGTCGCTGTCGAAGCGCTCGAACCTGCCGGGGATGCGCGTCGGCTTTGCCGCCGGTGACCGCAGGTTTCTGGCCGCCTTTCACGAGTTGCGCAACGTCGCAGCCCCCCAGGTACCGGTGCCGCTGCAGCATGTCGCGGTGGCCGCCTATAGCGACGAGACGCATGTCGAGGAAAACCGAAGGCTCTACCGCATCAAGTTCGATCTCGCCGACCAGATTCTCGGCAGCCGCTACGGCTACGCGCGGCCCGCCGGCGGCTTCTGCGTCTGGCTCGACGTCTCCGAACGCGGCGGCGACGAGGCGGCGGCGGTGAAACTATATCGGGATGCGGGCGTCCGCGTGATCCCCGGAAGTTATCTGTCGCGACCGCAGAGCGACGGCTTCAATCCCGGCACAGGCTACATCCGCCTCGCGCTGGTCTCCGATAGTGAATCAACGGCCGAGGCACTGCACCGGCTGGTCGAAATTCTGGATTAGTCGCAGGGCCCCAATGAGCATGCCAGCGATCGAACGTGTCATTCCCCTCGTCGGCCACCTGCCGGCCGCGATCCGCGAGGCCCTCGCGCGACGCGTACGCGAACTTGCAGGCTTGAGCCTGATCGCGCTGTCCGGCGTGGCGGCGGCGGCATTGATCACGTGGTCGGTGCGGGATCCGAGCCTGAGCCACGCGACGTCGCGTCCGATCCGCAACATTCTCGGCTATCCCGGCGCGATCGGCGCCGATCTCTTGATGCAGATCCTCGGCCTCGGCGCGATCATGCTGATCCTGCCGATTGCGGTGTGGGGTTGGCGCATGCTCACCCATCGCACCTTCGACCGCGAGGCGCTGCGCCTCGGCTGCTGGATTCTCTGCACGGTGATCGCCGCGGGCTTCGCGAGCTGCTGGCCGCATGGCGGGGCGTGGCCGCTGCCGACCGGACTTGGCGGTGTCGTCGGCGACGCGCTGGTGCGAGCGCCCGCCGTGGTGTTCGGCCCGGCCGGCTTCACCTATCGGTTCGTACTCGGCGTCATTCTGTTCGCGGCGATGTGCGCGGCTTTCCTGTTTGCAAGCGGCTGGGGTTCGCGTCCGAGGGACGAAGAGCTGACGCCGATCGAGGACGACGACACCCCCTTCGTCGAGGAGGAAGATCGCAGCTCGGTGTCGCTCGGATGGGTGTATCACGCACTGATGAGCGCCAAGGCGCGGCTCGGATGGCTGATGAGCTCGGCCTACCGCTCGCTGGTATCGAGCTCGCCGCAGCCGCGGACGGCTTCGTTCGAACGCCAGGAGCCGAGCCTCGGCGGCCGCGCCGCACCGTCATTGGCGCCGCAGGACGAAGAAGAATACGAGGAAGACGAAGAGGAAGAAGACGAGGAAGAGGAGGAAGCCCCCGCCCCGCGCAAGAAAGCCGCGCCGCGACCGTCTTCCCGAAAATCCTCCGACAAATTCGAACTGCCTTCAGTTTCTGTGCTCACCGCGCCCAAGGCCTCGGACCGGCAACCGCTCAGCAAGGCCGAGCTCGAAGCAAACTCGCGCGCACTGGAAGGCGTGCTCGGCGATTTCGGCGTCCGCGGCGAGATCGTCAAGGCCAACCCCGGTCCGGTCGTGACGCTGTACGAACTCGAACCCGCACCCGGCATCAAATCCTCGCGCGTGATCGGGCTTGCCGACGATATCGCCCGTTCGATGAGCGCGCTCTCGGCGCGTGTCGCCGTGGTCGCCGGCCGCAACGCCATCGGCATCGAACTGCCGAACGTGCATCGCGAAAAGGTTTACCTGCGCGAGTTGCTGACCGCGAAAGACGAGTCGCACGCGAAACTTCCGCTCTGCCTCGGCAAGAACATCGGCGGCGAATTCATCATCATCGATCTCGCGCGCACGCCGCATATGCTGATCGCCGGCACCACCGGCTCCGGCAAATCGGTCGCCATCAACACCATGATCCTGAGCCTGGTCTATCGCCTGAGGCCGGATCAGTGCCGGCTGATCATGGTCGATCCAAAAATGCTCGAACTCTCCGTCTATGACGGCATTCCGCATCTGCTGACGCCAGTCGTGACCGATCCGAAGAAGGCCGTGGTCGCGCTGAAATGGGCTGTGCGCGAAATGGAAGAGCGCTACAAGAAGATGGCCAAGCTCGGTGTGCGCAACATCGACGGCTATAACCAGCGCCTCGTCGAAGCCCGGGGCAAGGGCGAGGATCTGACGCGCACGGTGCATACCGGCTTCGACAAGGAATCCGGCAAGGCGATCTATGAGGAAGAAAAGCTCGACCTCGATCCGCTGCCCTATATCGTCATCATCGTCGACGAAATGGCCGACCTGATGATGGTGGCCGGCAAGGATATCGAAGGCGCGGTGCAGCGCCTGGCGCAGATGGCGCGTGCCGCCGGCCTGCACGTGATCCTCGCAACCCAGCGTCCCTCGGTCGACGTCATCACCGGCACCATCAAGGCGAACTTCCCGACCCGTATTTCGTTTCAGGTCACCTCGAAGATCGACAGCCGCACCATCCTCGGCGAAATGGGCGCCGAGCAACTGCTCGGACAGGGCGACATGCTCTATATGGCCGGCGGCGGACGCATCAGCCGCGTGCATGGTCCGTTCGTTTCCGACGAGGAAGTCGAGAAGGTGGTGCGTCATCTCAAGACGCAGGGGCAGCCGGAGTATCTGGAAGCCGTCACCGCGGAAGAGCCGACCGACGAAGACGGCGCGGTGTTCGATTCCACCGGGATGGGCGGCGATGGCGGCGGCGACCTGTTCTCTCAGGCTGTCGCGATCGTCAAGCGCGACCGCAAGGCCTCGACTTCCTACATTCAACGCCGTCTGCAAATCGGCTATAACCGCGCCGCCTCATTGATGGAGCGGATGGAACTCGAAGGCATCGTCGGGCAGGCAAATCACGCCGGCAAACGTGAAATTCTGGTCGAGGAAGAAGAGGGCGGATTTTAGATTCGGCCGCCAAATTGGGCCTGGACGCATTATTTTCACGGAAAAACGATACCTTCTTTGGCCGAAAGCGCGATAAAATGGTGTTTCTCGGGACGACGCGTTGAAGAGAGATCCGAAATACCTGATGACACAACGATACACTCACCGCGGGCTGCATTGCGGACTGGCCCTGCTGATCGCGATATCCGGCGCAGGCTTCGCGACGGCCGCTTTCTCGCAGGCCGTTCCGGTTCCCCAGGCCGTTCCGGTTCCGAAGCCCGCGCCCAAGGCTCGCGCCGGCGGCCTGCAGATGAGCGCACAGGACAAGCCGCTGACCACCGGCACGACCCAAGCGCCGCCAACGCCGGTGATTCCCAATCCAAACCGCAATGTCCCGGCCAATGTGTTCGCGACTTTCGACGCCAATCAGAAGGCGCAGGCCGCCCGGGTGAGCACCTATCTGTCATCGCTGCAGACGCTGGTTGGAAATTTCGTGCAGGTCGGACCCGACGGCAGCAAAACCAAGGGCGATTTCTACATCCAGAAACCGGGCAAGGTTCGTTTCGAATATGACGATCCGACTCCGATCGCGATCATCGCCGACGGATCGTCGCTTGCCGTGCGCGACAAGAAGCTTGCGACCCAGGATATCTATCCGCTGTCGCAGACTCCGCTGCGCTTCCTGCTGTCGGACCGGATCGATCTGCTCAAGGACACCAATGTCGTCAGCGTCACCGCCGATGACGTCTTTATCAGCGTCACGATCGAGGAAAAGCAGGCCTTGATCGGCACCAGCCGCCTCATGCTGATGATCGGCACCAAGGACGGCCAGCTCAAGCAGTGGACGGTGACCGATCCGCAGGGCTACGACACCACGATTGCGGTCTACAATCTGGATTCTTCCAAGAAGGTCGACCCCGGCCTGTTCAAGATCGACTTCACCAACTACTCGCTCCCGCCGGGCTAAGCGACGGTCCGCAGGGTGGGCAAAGCGTAGCGTGCCCACGTTGCCTTCGACCATGTCGATTGAGGTTGGGCACGTCGCAGATGCGCCTTTGCCCGCGCTACGAAATACTTCCTCTTGAGCGGTCGCAGAAAGCCGTGGATGGCCGGGACAAGCCCGGCCATGACGGGCGAGAAATTCTGCTACATCACCCGCATGCGCTTTTCCCTGACAACCTGGAATATCAACTCGGTGCGCCTGCGCATCGACATCGTCGCCAAATTCCTGAAATCGGCGCGCCCGGACGTGCTGTGCCTGCAGGAAACCAAATGTATCGACGACGCATTCCCGCTAAAGCGCTTCAAGCGGCTCGGCTATGAACACGTCGCGCTGAACGGGCAGAAGGGCTATCACGGCGTCGCCATCGTCTCGAAACTGCCGTTCGAGACCACCGATATCAGAACCTTCTGCGACAAGATCGACTCGCGCCACATCTCGGTGGCGTTCGGCGAAAAGGCGCAGCTTGCAAAGCCCCTGGTGCTGCACAATTTCTACGTTCCCGCCGGCGGCGACATTCCCGATCCCGCGCTCAACCCGAAGTTCGACCACAAGCTGAAATTTCTCGACGAGATGAAGGCGTGCGAGCCGCTGCATCCGCGCGGCGACGACCGGCACATCCTGGTCGGCGACCTCAACGTCGCGCCGCATGAAAACGACGTGTGGTCGCACAAGCAGCTGCTGAAGGTGGTCTCGCACACCCCGATCGAATGCGAGAAGCTGCTGGCGGCGCAGGCTCACGGCGAATGGTTCGACGTCGCGCGCGAACGGATTCCGCTTTCGGAAAAGGTCTACACCTGGTGGAGCTATCGTGCCGCCGACTGGACGGTGGGCGACCGCGGCCGCAGGCTCGATCACATCTGGGTCTCGCGCGCACTGAAGGATGGCGTCACCGATTTCAGGATCACCCGCGACGCACGGAGCTGGGAACGCCCGTCCGATCATGTGCCCGTCACGGTGACGCTGGAGGTGTAGCTGCTTCGTCGTCCCTGCGAACGCAGGGACCCATAGCCACCGTCGCCAATTGTTGAAGGAAGGTCGGCGACCATCCTGCCTGGACAACAACCGCCGCGGCGTATCGGTCCCGGATCGCGCTCGCTCCGCTCGCTTGTCCGGGACGACGGATGGATAAGTTCAAATGCTCAGCTTGGCGCCGGCCATCAGGATATCGCTGGCAAGCTGGCTGGTGCGGGTGGCGAGTTCGTCGCGCAGGCGGCGTGCCGCGGCGGGATCGCTTTCGAGTACGCGCTGAAACAGGCTGCGCGCCACCCGGATCACGGTTGAATTTTCGATCGCGACGGCACTGGACGGCCGCCGCATCGCGACGATCAGCGCCAATTCGCCGATCAGCGAGCCGGGCCCTGCAATGACTTCGGCACCGCCATCCTCGACCCGGATCGCGCCGCGCTCGACGATGTAGCCTGCATCCGCTTCGTCACCGGCATTGAACAGGTAATCGCCGTTCGAATAATTACGCTGCTCGGAGCCGATCGCCAGCATGCGCAAGGCAGCCGTTCCCAACAGACGTAATGTCGGGACCCGCTCGAGCAGGGCTACATCATCTTCGATCGACATAAGGACCGGTGGCCGGGATGCGCAATAAATTACGAATAGTGACTGCGAATCCTATCACGGCACCAGCTTGTAGCCACCGGCTTCCGTCACCAGGATCTCCGGATTGGCGGCATCTTTTTCGATCTTCTGCCGCAACCGGTAGATATGGGTTTCCAGGGTGTGCGTGGTGACGCCCGAATTGTAGCCCCAGACTTCCTGGAGCAGCGTCTCGCGCGACACCGGCATCTGGCCGGCGCGATACAGGAAACGCAGGATGGCGGTTTCCTTTTCAGTCAGCCGCACCTTTCGCGCATTGGCGCCGGTCAGCATCTTGGAACCGGGGCGGAAGCTGTAGGGACCGACGGTAAACACCGCGTCCTCGCTGGCCTCGTGCTGCCGAAGCTGGGCCCTGATCCGGGCAAGCAGGACGGCGAACCGGAAAGGCTTGGCCACATAATCGTTGGCGCCCGATTCGAGGCCGAGAATGGTGTCCGAATCGGTGTCATGGCCGGTCAGCATGATGATCGGCGCCTTGAAGCCGCCTTTGCGGAGGCTGCGCACCACCTCTCTACCGTCGGTATCGGGCAAGCCCACGTCCATCAGCACCAGATCGGGGGAGTTGGCCTTGGCGGCGCTGGCGCCCTTGGCGCCGGTATCGACCGCGGAAGCTTCGAATTCCTCGTGCAACGATAGCTGTTCGACCAGCGTGTCGCGCAGGTCGGTATCGTCTTCCACGATCAGGATCTTGCGGGCGTTGGGCATAGGGTACGATCCTCTCGAGGCAGGCGGCGGACACACGTGGAAGCGTCTCAAGCCGGGTCTTGGTCAATGACGAACCTGATTCGCGGGCAAATTTCGCTAGCAGACCGGGCCGTCACGTACCGATTCGTATTGAGGTAAGAGATTGTTACAGATTCACAAGCTGTTCGGCAGTCTATCCCATATTTGAGCGGCGTTTGGATGAATGTCCTGTAATGGGGTCAAATAGAGCAATTGCGGCCGGACAGGCAACCCCAGGGTTTGGGCACGGGCATGGGTGGTAACACGTTTTCAATCACTTATCAGACAGATGCGCGTGATCGACCGCTCTCTGCGATCAGCGTTCGAGCCGCTGCCGGCGATCCGCGCCGGGGCTGGCTGACCGCCGACGGCTGGACCGTGCCGGTGGCACTTGGCCGCGGCGGCATCCTTGCCAACAAGCGGGAGGGTGACGGCGGCACCCCCCGAGGCACCTTCTACCCCCGGCAATTGTGGTGGCGTGCCGACCGCCACCCGAAGCCGCGCACCTTGCTGCCGGTCCGGCCAATCCGGCCCGAAGACGCCTGGTGCGAAGACCCGCAGGACCGCCATTACAATCAGCCGATCCGCCTGGTCCGCGATCAGGCGGGAGACCGGCTGACGCGCGAGGATCACCTCTATGATTTCATCGTCGAGATCGATCATAACGCGGCCCCCCGCATCGCCGGCCGTGGCAGCGCCGTGTTCCTGCATCTGGCGCGCACCAATTTTTCTCCGACGGCGGGATGCGTCTCGATGACGAAATCCGCCATGCTGCGGCTGTTGCGGCGAATGAGCCCGCAAACGAAGATCATCATCGGCTGACCGGGAATTACAACCATGCTGGACAGGAACGCGATAACGGCAGCATCCAAGATCCTGCACGACCATTGGCGCGGCGGCACCAAACTGACGAGCCTCGATGCATCTCTGCGGCCGCGCGATCGGACCGAGGCCTACGCGATCCAGGCCGCGATTGAAAAATACTCGTCCGAGCCGTTGTTTGGCTGGAAGATCGCAGCCACCAGCGAGGCCGGACAGAAGCATATCAATGTCGATGGCCCGATGGCCGGACGTATCCTGGCCGAGACCGTGATACCGGATGGCGGAACGGCCTCGATGGCCGGCAACGACATGCGCGTCGCCGAACCCGAATTCGCCTTCCGCATGCGCGTGGATCTGCCGGCGCGCGCGGCGCCCTACACGGTTCAGGATGTTCTCGATGCGGTCGACACGCTGCACCCCGCCATCGAGATTCCGGATTCGCGCTTTGGAGATTTCGTCAGCGCCGGCGCCGCGCAGATCATCGCCGACAACGCCTGCGCGCATCTGTTTGTGCTCGGGCCTGCCACGACCGCGGACTGGCGCGCGATGGACCTCGTCGAGGAGCGGCCCGTCACCACGATGCGCGGCCAGCAATTCGTCGGTCACGGCAAGAACGTGCTCGGCGATCCCCGGGTCGCCCTGACATGGCTTGCCAACGAATTGCGCCAGCTTGGCGTAACGCTGAAAGGCGGCCAGATCGTCACGACAGGCACCTGCCATCCACCGCTGCCGATCCAGTCCGGCGATTTCTGCGCCGTCGATTTCGGCGCGCTTGGAAAGGTGTCGGTGGGGTTCAAGTAGGAACGTCACACCCGGTGTCGTCCCTGCGAACGCAGGGACCCATAGCCACCGGCGTTTATTATTGCGCGAAAGCCGTCGAACAGCCGTTATAAATCGAGAAGCTGCGGCGTATGGGTCCCTGCGTTCGCTGCGTTCGCAGGGACGACGATCTACCGACGTCCCGAAAATCGCCGAGCCCACGCGCACATGCGTGGCGCCGAACTGGATCGCGATGGCGAAATCGGCGCTCATGCCCATCGACAGGTTTTGCAGGCCGTTGCGCGCGGCGATCTTGGCGGTCAGCGCAAAATGCGGCGCCGGCGCCTGGTCGACCGGCGGGATGCACATCAGGCCGGAAATGACGAGACCATATTTTTCGCGGCAGCTTGCGATGAACGCATCGGCGTCGCCGGGCGCGACGCCGGCCTTTTGTGGCTCCTCGCCAGTGTTCAGCTGGACGAACAATTCCGGCCGCTTGTTCTGCAAGTTGATTTCCTTGGCTAACGCTTCGCAAATGCTCGGACGGTCGACCGAATGGATGACGTCGAACAGCGCCACCGCCTCCTTCGCCTTGTTGGATTGCAGCGGCCCGATCAGATGCAACGCGATCCCCGGGCAGGCCGAGATCAATTCCGGCCATTTCGCCTTGGCTTCCTGCACGCGATTTTCGCCGAATACGCGCTGCCCGGCGTCGATAATGGGCAAAATGGCCGTTGCGTCGAACGTCTTCGACACCGCGATCAGCGTCACCGAGGCGCGATCGCGCCCGGCTTCCTTGCACGCGCGCGCGATGTCCTGCTCCACCTGGGCAAGTCCGTTTGGTAAAGAGCTGGTTACCGAAATCGTCATTTCTCTCGCATCATGTCGTCTTGCATTGCGCCTTGGACGTGGTCCTGGCGCCGGTAATTTTACGGCATTTCCGCTAATTTTACCAAGTTCGGGAAAGGCTTTTTGAAACCTTCGCTCTACCTTCCGATGCGGGGGAAAACAGATGTCTGGCGTTACTTTCAACCGCAATCGGCTCAAACTCAAGAAGCTTCTGGGAATCCGGGCGCGGCTTGCGGTGCTGGCTCTGCTGCTGGTGGCGCCCTTGATGCTGGACCGTGTCCGTTCGCTCGAAGATGCCCGCACGAAGCAGATCGCGCTGGCGGCGGAGGAATACGCCACCATCACCCAGCACAGCGCCGAGACGCAGCGCGAGGTGATCTCCTCGGTCGAAACGATGCTGAAATCGGCGGCGTACATTCGCGCTTCCAGCGGCATCGGGCGTAGCTGCGAAATCCTGCGCGCCAGCCTGCCAACCAACCTGCCGTGGATTCGCAGCATCATGCTCGTCAGCAAGGAGGGCGTGGTGCAATGCTCCACGTTGAACATTCAGGTTGGAATGAACATTGGCGACCGCGACTATTTCCGAAAGGCCCAGCACACCCGCGATTTTGTTTTTAGCGACTATCTGTTCGGCAAGACCAACAATCGGCCGATCATGATGGCGGCCTATCCGGTCGCTGCGATCAACCCGGAGGAAGATGCCGTGGCGGTCGCCGGCATGAATCTCGACTGGCTGTCCAAGATCATGGCCAAGCTCGGCGGCCGTCCGGGCATTTCTTCCGTTCTGATTGACAGCACCGGCGTCGTGCTGGCCGCACCGCCGGACCAGGCCAGCATGATCGGGCAGCCTCTCGATAACGTGCCGCTGTTGTCCGCTATCGCCTACAAGGCGCTCAGCTCCAACTCCGAAACCGGGACGATTTCCTTTACCGCCTCCGACGGCTCCAGGCGTGCGATCAGCTTCGCGCGCATCCCGGGAACGCTATCGCGGCTGATCGTCAGCATCGACGAGGCCAAGGTCACCGCGGCGATCAATCGCGAGATTCGTACCGCCTATCTTCAACTGGGATTCGTCTGCCTGTTCGTGCTGCTCGGCGCGCTGATCGGTGCCGAGAAGCTCATCATCAAGCCGATCGAAGTCATGACCGGAATGGCCAGGCGGTTCGGCGAGGGCGACTCTTCGGCCCGGGTGTCGCGCGACCGACTGCCTGCGGAGTTCATGCCGCTCGCCCGCGCCTTCAATGCGATGGCGGCCCAACTCAGCCAGCGTGAGCGCGAACTCGTCGCCACCAACGACCGGCTCACCGTGATGGCCTCGATCGACATGCTCTCCGGTCTCGCCAACCGCCGCGGCTTCCAGAGCCGGCTGGATTTTGAATGGATGAAGGCGCAGCAATTCAACAGCGAGCTGTCGCTGCTGATGATCGATGTCGATCACTTCAAGCTGTACAACGACACCTATGGCCACCCGGAAGGCGACACCTGCCTCACCAGGCTTGGCGAAGCGCTGGCCGGCATAGCCGCCGGCACCATGGGTTTTGCCGGCCGCTATGGCGGCGAGGAATTCTGCCTGCTGCTGCCGAACACCGGTCCGACCAAGGCGCTGGAGATCGGCGAGACGGTGCGTGCGGCCGTTCAGGACCTCGGAATGCCTCACATCACTTCCAGCCACCAGACCGTCACCGTGAGCGTCGGCGTCGCCGCGACCCTGCCGAGCGATGCGCAGTCCCCCGGCGACCTGGTCGAGGCGGCTGACGCCGCCCTCTACGCCGCCAAGCACCGCGGCCGCAACACCGTGGTCGAGCACGGTTTTGCCAAGCCGGTCGATGAGGCCAGCATGGCGATGACGGGGTAATCGATACCCTCATCAATACCCTCCCGTCCGGCGGTACAGACGGCCCTCCCCGCTCCTCGAGCCGTTGACCCCGCAGCCGCTTTTGTGGCCTAGTCCGCCGTCCTCTGACGGGACCCGAATCCACAAAAAGCCCTGCGATTCCATGACCTCCGAACGCTACAACGCCCGAGATTCCGAGCCACGCTGGCAACGCCAGTGGGACGAAAAGGCGATCTTCGCCTCCAAAAACGACGATCCGCGGCCGAAATACTACGTGCTCGAGATGTTCCCCTACCCGTCCGGGCGCATCCATATCGGGCATGTCCGCAATTACACGCTGGGCGACGTGCTGGCGCGCTTCATGCGCGCCAAGGGGTTCAACGTGCTGCACCCGATGGGCTGGGATGCGTTCGGGCTGCCGGCCGAGAACGCCGCGATCGAGCGCAAGGTCGCGCCGAAGGCCTGGACCTACGACAACATCGCCGCGATGAAGAAGCAGCTGCGGTCGATCGGCCTGTCGCTGGACTGGTCACGCGAATTCGCGACCTGCGACCCCAGCTACTACAAGCATCAGCAGAAGATGTTTTTGGACTTCCTGCGCGCTGGCCTCGCCGAGCGCGAGAAGCGCAAGATCAACTGGGACCCGGTCGACATGACCGTGCTCGCCAACGAGCAGGTGATCGACGGCCGCGGCTGGCGTTCCGGCGCCGTCGTCGAGCAGCGCGAGATGAACCAGTGGGTCTTCAAGATCACGAAGTACTCGCAGGAACTGCTGGACGCCCTCGACGGTCTGGACCGCTGGCCCGACAAGGTCCGGCTGATGCAGCGCAACTGGATCGGTCGCTCGGAAGGCCTGCTGCTGCGCTTCGCGCTCGATCCGGCCACGACGCCATCAGGCGAAACGGAGCTGAAGATTTTCACGACGCGGCCCGACACGCTGTTCGGCGCCAAGTTCATGGCGATCGCGGCGGATCATCCGCTGGCGCAGGCTGCGGCGGCGAAAAATCCGAAGCTGGCGGAATTCATTGCTGACGTGAAAAAGATCGGCACCGCGCAGGAAATCATCGACACCGCCGAGAAGCAGGGTTTCGACACCGGCATCAAGGCCGTCCACCCGTTCGATCCATCGTGGAAGTTGCCGGTCTATGTCGCGAACTTCGTGCTGATGGAGTACGGCACCGGCGCTATCTTCGGCTGCCCGGCGCACGACCAGCGCGACCTCGACTTCGTCAACAAGTACAATCTCGGCAACGTCCCGGTGGTCTGCCCCGAGGGCCAGGACCCGAAGACGTTTGTCATCACTGACACCGCCTATGACGGCGACGGCCGCATGATCAATTCCCGCTTCCTCGATGGCATGACCATCGAGCAGGCCAAGGAAGAAGTCGCGAAGCGGCTGGAAAGCGAGATGCGCGGGAACATGCCGGTGGGCGAGCGGCAGGTAAACTTCCGCCTGCGCGATTGGGGTATTTCACGCCAGCGCTATTGGGGCTGCCCGATCCCCGTCATCCATTGCCCGAAATGCGATGTCGTGCCGGTGCCCGACGCCGATCTGCCGGTCGTGCTGCCGGAGGACGCCACCTTCGACAAGCCCGGCAACGCGCTCGACCATCATCCGACCTGGAAGCACGTCACCTGCCCGAAATGCGGCGGCAAAGCCCAGCGCGAAACCGACACCATGGACACGTTCGTGGATTCGTCCTGGTATTTTGCGCGCTTCACCGATCCATGGAATGAGAACGCGCCGACCACGCCCCCTGTCGCCAACCGGATGATGCCGGTCGATCAGTATATCGGCGGCGTCGAGCACGCGATCCTGCATCTGCTTTATAGCCGCTTCTTCACCCGCGCGATGAAGGCGACGGGCCATATCGGCATGGACGAGCCGTTCGCCGGCATGTTCACGCAGGGCATGGTGGTGCACGAGACCTATCAGAAGGCGGACGGCTCCTACGTCACGCCGGCCGAGGTGAAGGTCGAAGCCGGCGGCAACGGCAAGCGCGCCACTCTGCTGACGACCGGCGAAGACATCACGATCGGGCCGATCGAAAAGATGTCGAAGTCGAAGAAGAACACCGTCGACCCCGACGACATCATCGCGACCTACGGCGCCGATGTCGCGCGCTGGTTCATGCTGTCGGATTCGCCGCCCGACCGCGACGTGATCTGGAGCGACGAGCGCGTGCAGGGCGCCTTCCGCTTTGTGCAACGGCTGTGGCGTCTGGTGAACGAATCCGTCGAGCTGGCGAAATCGGCGCCGGCGGCCCGGCCGGCTTCGTTCGGCCCCGACGCACTCGCCTTACGCAAGGCGGCCCATGGCGCGCTGGACAAGGTGTCCTCCGGCATCGAGCGGCTGCATTTCAATGTCTGCCTCGCCCATATCCGCGAATTCGCCAATGCGCTGGCCGAGGTACTGGGACGGGAAGGCCAGCCGGCGCCGGACCTGGCCTGGTCGGTCCGGGAGGCTTCCGTCATCCTGGTCCAGCTATTTGCCCCGATGATGCCGCATCTGGCCGAGGAGTGCTGGACGGTGCTGGGCCAGTCCGGGCTGGTTTCGGAGGCCGGTTGGCCCCAAATCGAACGCGATTTGCTGGTCGAAGACACTGTGACGCTGGTGGTCCAGGTCAATGGCAAAAAACGGGGTGATGTTACCGTGCCACGGGTCGCCCAAAATCCGGAAATTGAGGCTGCCGTTTTGGCGCTCGATGCGGTAAAACTCGCTCTCGGCGGCAAGGCCGTCCGCAAGGTAATCGTGGTTCCCATGAGGATCGTGAATGTCGTTGGCTAGGTTCCGGATCGCCGCCCGGCTGTTCGCCGTCGCCGCTCTGGCGGCGCTCACGGCCGGCTGCTTCCAGCCGATGTATGCCGAACGTGCCGACGGCACGCCCGGCCTGCGCGAAAAGCTGATGGGCGTGGAAGTCCCGCCGGTCGACAAGCCCAACGCTTCTCGCGAAGCCCGGGTCCAGGTGGAGATCCGCAACGCGCTGGCGTTCAAGCTCTATGGCAACGCCACTGGGATGCCGCCGACCCACCGGTTGGTGCTGCGGTTCGGCACCTCCCGCTCCTCACTGATGCTCGACCCGAACACCGCGTTGCCGTCGAGCGAAAACTACGGCATCGACGCGCAGTACAATCTGATCGACCTCGCGACCAACAAATCCGTCATGACCGGGACGACCTTCTCCCGCGTGTCATACGACATTCCGGGCAATCTGCAGCGCTTCGCCCGCCAGCGCGCCTTCCGCGATGCCGAGGATCGCGCCGCCCAGGAAATCGCGGAAAACATCCAGACCCGGCTGGCCTCGTTCTTCGTCGCCGGCACCTGATACTTCGTCATTCCGGGGCGTGCGAAGCACGAACCCGGAATCTCCTGCTGCAATCTCCAGATTCCGGGTCCACGCGAAGGCGCGTGTCCCGGAATGACTCCAAGAACAAGGTCCGTCGTGGTCGCGCTCCGCGGAAAAGACATCGACGCCTTTCTCGCCCGGCCCGATCCCGGCCGCCCCATTATCCTGCTTTACGGTCCGGATGCCGGTCTGGTGCGCGAACGCGCCGACGCGCTTGTTGCGTCCGCGGTCGACGATCCCAACGATCCCTTCTCGCTGGTGCGGCTGGACGGCGATGAGCTGTCGGCCGAGCCGTCGCGGCTGGTCGACGAAGCCATGACGATACCCATGTTCGGCGGCCGTCGCGCGATCCGGGTACGCGCGGGCTCACGAAGTTTTGCCAGCGGCGTCGATACGCTGGCCGATTCTGCCGTAAAGGACTGCCGGATCGTGATCGAGGCCGGCGAGCTGCGGCCGGAGTCGCCGTTGCGCAAGGCTTGCGAGCGCGCCAAGACCGCGGTTGCGATTGCCTGCTATCCCGACGGCGAGCGCGACCTCGCCCGGCTGATCGACGAGGAACTTCAGACTTCCAATCTGCGCATCGCGGCCGACGCGCGCGCGGTGCTGATGTCGCTGCTGGGCGGCGACCGGCAGGCCTCCCGCAACGAACTGCGCAAGCTTGCGCTCTATGCCCACGGCCAGGGCGAGATCGCGCTCGACGATGTCATGACCGTAGTCTCCGACGCATCCGAGCTGAAGCTCGACCCGATCGTGGATGGCGCCTTTGCCGGCAAGCCGGAGCTGGTCGAAAGCGAGTTTGCCAAAGCGATGATCGCCGGCACCTATCCCGGCGTGATCATCTCGGCCGCGCAGCGCCAGGCGGCATGGCTGCACAAATCGGCGCTTGCGGTGGCCGAAGGCACGCCGGTCTCGACCTTGCTCGAAAGCGGATATCCGCGCCTGCATTTCTCGCGCAAAGGCGCCGTCGAAATCGCGCTGCGCAATTTCAGCGCGGTACGGCTCGTGGCAATCATCGACCAGCTCGGCACCGCCGCGCTCGACATGCGCAAGCAGGCCTCGCTGGCGTCGGCGATCGCGCAGCGCACGCTGCTCTCGATCGCGGCGAATGCGAAACGGCGAGGGTAGCAAACTGTCATTGCAAGCGCAGCGTAGCAATCCACGCTTACTTTGTTGCAAGATGGATTGCTTCGCTGCGCTCGCAATGACGCGGAGAGCTTTGTGACTCAGCCGCCCTTCGCCAGCCTTCGCATTACCTCGTCGAGCTGTTCGAGGTTGCGGTAGCTGATCTGGACGCTGCCGCCGGGATCGCGGTGGTTGACCGTCACGGCAAGGCCGAGCGCGTCGCTGACGCGTTTTTCCAGGGCGATCGTGTCCGGATCCTTGGCCTTCGTCTCACCACCACCGCGCGCCTTCTGCGGTTTGCGCTCCGGTACGCCCTCCTCGTGGGCCAGCGCTTCGGTCTGGCGCACGTTGAGGCCTTCGGCGACGATGCGCTTAGCCGCGGCCACCGGGTCCGGCACGCCGATCAGCGCGCGGGCGTGCCCGGCCGATCAGTTCGCCGCTGGCGATGTAGCCCTGAACCTCTTCCGGCAATTTCGTCAGGCGCATCATGTTGGCGACGTGGCTGCGGCTCTTGCCGACTTCCTTGGCGATGTCTTCCTGGCTGCGTTTGAATTCGTCCGCGAGCGCGTGATAGCCTTGCGCCTCTTCCATCGCGTTGAGGTCTTCGCGCTGCACGTTCTCGATGATCATGATCTCGAGCGCGTCAGAGTCGCTGACTTCGATGGGGACGATCGGCACTTCATGCAGGCCGGCGAGCTGCGCGGCGCGCCAGCGGCGCTCGCCGGCGATGATCTCGTAGCGATCCTGCGCGCCCTTTACCGGCCGCACCACGATCGGCTGGATCACGCCATGCTGCTTGACGGAACTGGCGAGTTCGCCGAGTTCGGTATCGGAAAACGTCCGGCGCGGGTTGCGCGGATTTGGTTTGAGGAATTCGATCGGCACCTTGCGCTGGTTGCGCGGCCGGTCGACATGCGCGGCCTCGCCGCCGACATCCCCGATCAGACTTGCAAGACCACGACCCAGTCTTGAACGCGCCTCGTCGGCCATTGTCGCCAACTCCCTTGGATTCACTTAGCTACTCCGCAACAAGAAATTCGGTTTGACCTTGCCGTCATTCCGGCGCGCGTCGTCAGACGCGAACCGGAATCTCGAAGTTGGTATTCCTCTGCCAAGTCGGGATTCCGGACCAATCCGCTCGCGCGGATTGTCCCGAATGACGTCGCGCGGACTAATGCGCCCTCAGGTCACGCTCGCGCTGGATCACCTCCGTCGCAAGCTTCAGATAGGCATCGCTGCCGACGCACTTCAGATCATAGACCAGCACCGGCTTGCCGTAGGACGGCGCCTCGGAGATGCGCACGTTGCGGGGGATCATGGTGTTGTAGACCTTGCCGCCCATGAACTGCCGCACGTCGGCGACAACCTGGTTCGACAAATTGTTGCGCGAGTTGAACATGGTCAGCACGATGCCGTGAATCGACAGGTTCGGATTGAGCGTCGAGCGCACCTGCTCCACCGTCTGCAGCAATTGCGACAAACCCTCCAGCGCGAAGAACTCACATTGCAGCGGCACCAGGATCGCGTCGGAGGCCGCCATCGCGTTGACGGTGAGAAGGTTCAGCGACGGCGGGCAATCGATCAGCACATAGGTGTAATCGGTTTCCGGCGCGGCATTCTTGTTCAGCGCCGCGATCGCGTCGCGCAGGCGGAACGCACGGCCGGGCGTCGTTCCGAGTTCGAGCTCGAGGCCGGACAGATCCATGGTCGACGATGCGATGTGCAGCCGCGGCACCGCGGTGGCGACCACCGCCTCGCGTAACGGCGCTTCGCCGATCAGCACGTCGTACGTCGAGCAGTTACGGTTGCGGCGATCGATGCCCAGCCCGGTAGAGGCATTGCCCTGCGGATCGAGATCGACGATCAGCACACGCTCGCCAATTGCAGCGAGTGCAGTGCCCAGATTGATCGCTGTGGTCGTCTTACCAACGCCGCCCTTCTGATTGGCAAGCGACAGGATGCGCGGATGGGGCGGTGGAGTAGGATCCCTATCCTTTTGAAATATCTGATCTAATTCGCTCATGCCCGATCGCCATCTGTGATCGCGGAGGGGTTGCGCCGCTCGATCCGATCGAGTTCGACGATCCAGCCGTGCCCGCCCGTGCGGCTGGAATGGAGTCGCGGTTCAATATTCCAATATTTAGTAGCCTCGGTCAATTCAGACTCTACATCTTGACCCTTGAGAAACAAAGCTTTTGCGCCTTGTTTCACAAACGGTTCCGCGTAACCGACCAGCTGATGTAACGGAGCCAGCGCCCGTGCAGTGACGCAATCGAACTCGGCTACCGATTCTATCCACAATATCCCCGATGCCCGCCAAATGCACGGTCCCTGGCGCGGCTGTGATGCGAATGGCCTCACGCAGGAAGGCCGCCTTCTTGGCGTTACGTTCGACCAGGTGGACGTTGACACCCGGCGTTTCCGTCAATGCGCAGGCGAGCACCACACCCGGAAAACCACCGCCGCTCCCGAGGTCGGCCCAAATCTTTGACGATGGCGCCAGGCTCAGGAGCTGGAGCAAATCGGCGACATGGCGGGTCCATAGATTTGGAAGCGTGGAGGGCGCGACGAGATTTGTCTTGGCCTGCCATTCCACCAGGAGGTCGAGGTAGCGATCCAGTCGGGACTCCGTTTCACGTGAAACGGGAGTGAGCGCCAACGCCGCAATCTTGTCCGCGGACAAGATGGGCGAGGGGACTTGGACGGCGGCTTTCGCCATGGGGCGGGTCTCGTTGGGTGCACTTGCAGGATGGGTGGAACGCAGCGATACCCATCAATACCGGACTGCTGTCCGATGGGTATCGCTTCGCTCCACCCATCCTACATCAGCGTTTCACGTGAAACAGATTTCTAAGCCGTCGCCTTCGAAGTCTTGCGCCGGGTCTCTCGGCGCAGATAGGCCGCCAGGATACCGAGCGCTGCCGGCGTCAAACCGTCGAGCCGACCCGCCTGCCCCACCGTCCGCGGCCGGGCCGCCTCCAGCTTTGAGCGCGCCTCGTTGGAAAGACCCGGCACATCGGCATAATCGATGTCGGTCAGGACCAGCCCCTCGTCACGCCGGAAGGCATCGACGTCAGCGGTCTGGCGCTTGAGATAGACATCGTATTTGGCGTCGATCTCGAGATGGACCGCGATGGATGGCTCAATCGCCGAGAGCTCCGGCCAGATGCCCCGCAGCATCGACCACTCGATGTCAGGATAGGCCAGCAGCTCAAACGCCGAGCGCCGTTGCCCGTCCCGGTTCAACGCCAGGCCGTGCCTGGCGGCTTCATTGGGCGTGATCGCCAGCGACTTCGCCAGCGACTTGGCGGCTTCCAAAGCCGCCATCTTCGCCGCGTGCCGCTGCGAACGCGCCTGCCCTACGCAGCCCAAGGCAATCGCCTTGTCCGTCAGGCGCTGATCGGCATTGTCGGCCCGCAAGGTCAGACGGTACTCGGCCCGCGAGGTGAACATCCGATACGGCTCAGTGATTCCGCGGGTCACGAGGTCGTCGATCATCACGCCGAGATAGCCGTCCGCGCGATCGAACACGATCGGATCGGCACCACCCGCCGCCAGCGCAGCGTTCAGGCCAGCGACGATGCCCTGGGCCGCGGCTTCCTCGTAGCCCGTTGTGCCGTTGATCTGTCCGGCCAGGAAGAGACCCGGCAGACGCTTGGTCTCCAGCGTCGGCGCCAGTTCGCGAGGATCCACGTGATCATATTCGATGGCGTATCCCGGCCGGACCATCTTCACCCGCTCGAGTCCGGGAATGGTGGCCAGGATCGCGAGCTGAACTTCCTCCGGCAGAGAGGTCGAAATGCCGTTGGGATAGACCGTGGAATCGTTGAGCCCTTCCGGCTCCAGAAAGATCTGGTGTCCGTCACGATCGCCGAAGCGGACGATCTTGTCCTCGATCGAGGGACAATAGCGCGGGCCGCTGCTCTTGATCTGGCCGGAGTACATGGGCGAGCGATGGACGTTGGCCCGGATCACCTCATGGGTGGCCGGGGTCGTCCGGGTGATCCCGCACTGGATCTGCGGCGTCGTAATCCGGTCCGTCATGACCGAAAACGGCTCCGGCGGATCGTCGCCGGGCTGCATCTCAACCGCAGACCAGTCGATCGTCGTGCCGTCCAGCCGGGGCGGCGTGCCTGTCTTCAATCTTCCTAGGGTGAAGCCGGCGCGTTCGAACGAACCCGAAAGTCCCAGCGCCGGCGCTTCGCCGACACGGCCGGCTGGCCAGTTCTTTTCGCCGAGGTGGATCAGCCCACGCAGGAAGGTCCCGGTCGTGATGACGACGGCACCCGCTGTGAGCTCCCGCCCCTCGCCCAGTCGAATGCCTGTGACCCGACCGTTCGAAACGATCAGCTCATCCGCCTCGCCTTCGATCACGCTGAGATTGTCGGTCTCCCGGATCGCGGTCTGCATGGCCGCGGCGTAAAGCTGGCGATCCGCCTGAGCCCGCGGTCCGCGGACAGCCGGGCCCTTGCGGCGGTTCAGCATCCGGAACTGGATGCCGCCGGCATCGGCGACCCGGCCCATCAAGCCATCAAGGGCGTCGACCTCGCGGACCAAGTGGCCCTTGCCAAGTCCGCCGATGGCGGGATTGCATGACATCGCGCCGACGTGTCGAAAAACGATGGGTGACGAGGGCGGTCCTGGCGCCCATCCGCGCAGCAGCGCTCGCGGCCTCGCAGCCTGCATGGCCGCCGCCGATGACGATGACGTCGAAGGAGTCCGCTTGGGAAAACATGCCGCGACTTCTATCGTGGAGTTCGAAAACCCGGAAGCAGGAAGTTTGGAGGGATCTTTGTTTCACGTGAAACAGGGTCGCGACGGGCCCCAAAGTGTTTCACGTGAAACAGGTCGTTAAGGTTAATCGACGAAAAATTATTTCCCGACGCAAAACTCGCGGAAGATCACATCCAGCACGTCCTCGACATCGACCCGTCCGAGAAGCCTCCCCAGCGAATGAGCTGCTGTCCGCAGTTCCTCTGCGGCGAGTTCTTCACCCTCCCCGACGACCTCGATGCTCCGCCCCAGCGAGGCCACCGTCTCCTGCAGTAACTTTCTTTGCCGCGTCCGGCCGATCAGGCCGCCCTCGCTTCCACCGAAGTACGCTTGAGCGAACCCCACCAGGGCCGCGATCAAATCCGGCACCCCGTCTCCCCGGCTAGCTGAAATCTCAAAACTGGATTGCTCTCCGGACTGGGCCAACGGCTGACTCGGCCTTTCGAGATCGATCTTGTTGCGGACCATCCAGACTGGAGCCGCGGCATCGTGCGTGGGGCCTTCCGACGAGTCCGCCAGCCACAGCACGAGGTCCGCATCTGCGGCGCGGGCCCGCGCCCGACGGACACCCTCCTGCTCTACCGGATCATCCGTCTCGCGAATCCCGGCGGTGTCGATGACCGTCACCGGATAGCCGTCGAGATCGAGCTGCACTTCAATGACGTCGCGCGTGGTCCCTGCATGTGGCGACACGATCGCAACCTCGCGGCGAGCGAGCTGATTCATCAGGGTAGATTTGCCGACGTTCGGCGGTCCTGCGATCGCCACCACGAGTCCATCGCGCAGGCGTTCACTCCGTCCCTCCGCCGCCAGGACTTCCCGGATCTCAGCCTGCAGCGCCTTGATCCGTTTGAGCGCCGGCGCGATCAATTCCGCCGGCACATCGCCCTCGTCCGAAAAATCAATGCCGGCCTCGATCAACGCCGACGCTTCGATGATCCGCGCCCGCCAGTCGCGCGCCTTGTCGCCGAGCAAACCTTTCAGCTGACGCAGCGCTTGGCGGCGTTGGCGATCGGTGTCGGCGTGAATGAGATCGTCGAGACCTTCGGCTTCGGTGAGATCGAGCTTGCCGTTCTCGAAAGCGCGACGGGTAAATTCGCCGGGCTCAGCCGGACGAACATTTTCGAATTCGGCGAGCGCCGCAAACAACGCGGCGAGCACCGCGCGTCCGCCATGGACGTGGAATTCCGCGACGTCTTCGCCGGTCGCGCTGGCGGGACCTGGAAACCACAACACCACGGCATCGTCGATCGGCCGCTGGCCGACATCGCGCAGCAACGCCCGGGTAGCCGTTCGCGGCGACGGCATCCTTCCCACCAGCGCCGTCACGACCTTTCCGGCGTGCGCGCCGGAGACCCGCACCATCGCAATCGCGCTCGGCGGCCGGCCGGACGACAGCGCAAAGATGGTCTGGTCTCGCGGATGCATCGCCTATTTGTGCAAGAGGCCCCGGAAAGGCAACGCCATTTCGATTCGGGCAATCGGGTTTGTCGGGCGTCCGGCAGCCCCGGTGTCGGGCAGGTTCCGCAGTTTACCTAACCGCCCTGCCCCAGCTCCCGATTTCGGTATAAATGCTATGTATTACAGATACTTAGTAGACTGCCGCGCGATGGGCCTACGAATTTCGCTTGCCGCCTTCCCTTACAAGCCAGCCCCGGCCATGAGGCCATAAGAAAAGGCGCCCCGCTGGTGCGAGGCGCCCTCCCCTAAGCCTGGCCCATTGGCTCAGGTGTTCATTGAATCGAAGAACTCCGAGTTGTTCTTGGTGTTGCGTAGCTTGTCGAGCAGGAAGTCGATCGCATCCATGGTGCCCATCGGATTGAGGATCCGGCGCAGCACGTACATTTTCTTCAGGAGCTGCGGATCGGTGATCAGCTCTTCCTTGCGGGTGCCGGAGCGCGAGATGTCGATCGCCGGGAAGGTCCGCTTGTCGGAGACCTTGCGGTCGAGGATCAATTCGGAGTTACCGGTGCCCTTGAATTCTTCGAAGATCACTTCGTCCATGCGGCTACCGGTATCGACCAGCGCGGTGGCGATGATCGTGAGTGAACCGCCCTCCTCGATGTTTCGCGCGGCGCCGAAGAATCGTTTCGGCCGTTGCAGCGCGTTGGCATCGACACCGCCGGTCAGCACCTTGCCGGATGACGGCACCACGGTGTTGTAGGCGCGGCCCAGGCGCGTAATCGAGTCCAGCAAGATCACGACGTCGCGACCGTGTTCGACAAGCCGCTTGGCTTTCTCGATCACCATCTCGGCGACCTGGACGTGACGCACCGCCGGCTCGTCGAACGTCGACGACACCACCTCGCCCTTTACGGAGCGCTGCATGTCCGTGACTTCTTCCGGACGTTCGTCGATCAGCAGAACGATCAGATAGCATTCCGGATGATTGGCGGTGATGGAGTGCGCGATGTTCTGCATCAGCACCGTCTTGCCGGTGCGCGGCGGCGCGACGATCAGCGCGCGCTGGCCCTTGCCGATTGGCGCGACGATGTCGATAACCCTTGCAGAAAGATCTTTTCGCGTCGGGTCTTCGAGTTCGAGACGGAAGCGCTGATCCGGAAACAGCGGCGTGAGATTGTCGAAATTGACCTTGTGCTTTGACTTTTCCGGATCTTCGAAATTGAGCGTGTTGACCTTCAGCAGCGCGAAATAGCGTTCGCCTTCCTTCGGGCTGCGGATGTGGCCTTCGATGGTGTCGCCGGTGCGAAGCCCGAAGCGGCGGATCTGCGACGGCGAGACGTAGATGTCGTCAGGGCCGGGCAGGTAGTTGGCGTCGGGCGAGCGAAGAAAGCCGAAGCCGTCGGAGAGAACCTCGACGACGCCTTCGCCGATAATGTCGATTTCCTGGATCGCGAGTTGCTTGAGGATGGCGAACATCAGCTCCTGCTTGCGCATGGTGCTGGCATTTTCGACCCCATTCTCTTCCGCGAACGAGACGAGCTCGGCCGGCGTTTTCGATTTGAGGTCTTGGAGTTTCATTTCCCGCATTGGGGTGGTCCTGTGGAGTGTTCTCTGGGGGAAGGGATGCGAGGTGGCTTAAGGAAAAAGCGGACACGAAAAATGGAAGGTCCGCAGGTCTAAGCAAGGAAAGCGCCGGTGAGGCTTCAAACCTGATGCGGCGGCCGGTCCAGTAAAGGAGCCGGAACGCAACCACATCCGCCTGCGTGGGGTGGGATTTCGACAATATAGAAAATCGCCCGGCGCTTCGCAAGCAGGTGCGAAGTGCGATCATTGATGAAAGCCGAACGCTAGAACGGCTTCACTATCACCAGGATGACAATAAGGATCATCAGGGCAGTCGGCACCTCGTTGATAATACGGTATAATTTCTGACTTAAGGTATTCCGGTCCGCGGCGAAATCCTTGACCCAGCGGGAAAAAACGCCGTGGACGCCGGACAGGACGATCACCAGCATGAATTTGGCGTGGAACCAGCCGGAGGTGTACCAGTGCCCGCTCCAGGCGAGATACAGCCCGGCCAGCCAGGTAACGGCCATCGCCGGATTGATGATCGCTTTCAGCAATCGCCGTTCCATGACCTTGAAGGTCTCGGACTGCTTCGATCCGACCTCGGCCTCGCAATGGTAGACGAACAGCCGCGGCAGATAGAGCATGCCGGCCATCCACGAGATGACGGCAATCACATGCAGCGCCTTGATCCACGGATACGCCGTGGTCGTAATCCATTCGTACATTGCAATCGCCTGAACCTGCTCGTCGCTGGAACGTTTCCGACGCTCGCAGCGTTGCGAAGAAGCTCTGCCAGCGAGGGGACGCAAGACATATCCGCAAAGCACCGCTTCTCTAAACTAATAATTTTAGAATCTTAGGTTTGAGTCTAAGTAGCGGTGATTATGACTCACACAAAACGATCCCGGATGTTTGCGAGGCTTGTTCACAGCCGTCCCCAATTTTGGTCGAACGTTGGATCACCCCGATAACGCCACGTGCATCAATCGCTTGCGCCGTTTCGTGGTCAGCTTATGAAGAGACAAATCCACACCTTCCCACTATCATGGTGATGAGCCCGTGGACTTGTCCTCGCATGCGGCCCTGTGAAGAAAGGTCCGGGTTATCCCGGACGTGACGACCCAGGGCCAAATATCTCGGCTAAGCTCCACAGCGTTCCACAGGATACACAGAATTACACAGGGGTACTGGTGCCCACGTCCGGCAATTATTTTCATCTCCATCTGGTGTCCGATTCGACCGGCGAGACGCTGATCACGGTGGCGCGCGCGGTCGCTGCGCAATACGCCAATGTGACGGCGGTCGAACATGTCTATCCGCTGGTGCGCAGCCAGAAGCAGCTCGATCGCGTGCTTGCCGAGATCGAGGAGGCACCCGGCATCGTGCTCTTCACGCTGCTCGAAAAGGATCTGGTCGGCCGGCTGGAGACCAAGTGCAGGGACATCAACATCCCGAGCCTGTCGATCATAGGTCCGGTGATGCAATTGTTCGAGGCCTATCTCGGCGCGGCCACGACGGGGCGCGTCGGCGCCCAGCACGTTCTCAATGCGGAATATTTCAAGCGCATCGACGCCCTGAACTACACCATGATCCATGACGACGGCCAGCACGTCGAAGGCCTGGAAGATGCCGACGTGGTTCTGGTCGGCGTGTCCCGCACATCGAAGACGCCGACCTCGATCTATCTCGCCAACCGCGGCGTCCGCACCGCGAACGTACCGCTGGTGCCGGGCATTCCGCTGCCGCACCAGTTGGAGACGTTGAAAAAGCCTTTGGTCGTCAGCCTTCATGCGACGCCGGAGCGGTTGATCCAGGTCCGGCAAAACCGGTTGCTGAGCATGGGCTCCGATACGCCCAATGACGAGTACATCGATCGTCAGTCGGTGACCGATGAAGTGGCCTACGCCCGGAAGCTGAGCGCCAAATTCAGTTGGGCGCAGCTCGACGTGACGCGACGCTCGATCGAGGAAACCGCGGCAGCCGTGCTGAAATTGTTCACCGACCGCCAGCGCCAGCGGCTTCCCGAATGATGCACTTGCGATGACCATCTGGCGTGGAAAACATCCGCTGATTTTGGCGTCGCAGAGCCGCGCGCGGCAAATGCTGCTCGCCAATGCCGGCATTCCGTTCGACGCGATACCCGCCGATATCGATGAGCGGGCGGCGCAAAAGAACTCCGGCCTTTCGGCGCCTGGCGAGATCGCAGGGTTGCTCGCGCGCGAGAAAGCGCGGTTCGTGTCGGCGCAAAATCCTGAACGTTACGTCGTCGGCGCCGATCAGACGCTCGCGCTCGGGACACGATTGTTCAGCAAGCCCGCCGGCCGCGCGCAGGCCGCGGATCAATTGCGCCTGCTCGCCGGCGGCACCCATGAACTGCACGCCGCAATTGCCGTTGCCCGCGACGGCAAGGTAGTGTTCGCCGATGTCAGTGTTGCCAGAATGACGATGCGGCACTTGAGTGAAAGCGAGATCGAGGCCTATCTGGACCAGGCCGGGGAGGCGGTGACGACCAGCGTCGGTGCCTATCAGCTCGAAGGACTCGGGGTGCATTTGTTCGAACGCATCGTGGGCGACCATTTCACCATTCTCGGGCTGCCGCTCTTGCCCTTGCTCGCGTTCCTGCGTCGCGAGCAGCTGCTCAATGTCTAGGCTCTTTCAGGAAACGGCGATGTGAGATGCGGATCCTTGGACTGACCGGCTCGATCGGGATGGGAAAATCCACCACTGCCAAACTGTTCGCCGAGGCTGGCGTTCCGGTCTACGACGCCGACGCAGCCGTTCACAAAGTCTATGAAGGCGAGGCGGCGCCGGCGATCGAAGCCGCGTTTCCCGGTACGACGGTTGAGGGCAGGGTGGACCGCGCTAAACTCTCCGCCAAGGTGGTGCACGATCCTGCTGCGATCAAGCAGCTCGAGCAGATCGTTCACCCGATGCTCGGCGCCTCCCGCAAGAAATTTCTCGATGATGCCGAACGGGCAGGCGCCCCGGTCGTGGTGATGGATATCCCGTTATTGTTCGAGACCGGCGGCGAGAAGCGCGTCGATGCCGTGGTCGTGGTCACGACCTCGCCGGAAAGCCAGCGCGAGCGGATCCTGGCGCGCGGCACCATGACATCAGAGGCGCTCGACGCCATTCTGGCGCGGCAATTGCCCGATGCCGAAAAGCGCAAGCGCGCGGATTTCGTAGTGGATACGTCGCATGGACTGGATCCGGTGCGCGCGCAACTCAGCGACATTCTGGATGAGGTTGTTAAGATGCCGCAGCGGCGGATCTGATTCGCCGAACCTCCGGATCACCAAACATCCATGCGCGAAATCGTTCTCGATACCGAAACCACTGGCCTCGATCCGCTGCGCGGCGACCGGCTCGTCGAGATCGGCTGCATCGAGATCTATAACCGCATGCCGACCGGGCAGGCGTTTCACCGCTACATCAACCCCGAGCGCGACATGCCGGCGGAAGCGTTTGCCGTGCATGGCCTGTCCAGCGAATTTCTTGCCAGCAAGCCGCTGTTCACGGAAGTGGTCGAGGAGTTCCTGGAATTCATCGGCGACGCGCCGCTCGTCATTCACAACGCCTCGTTCGACATCAGCTTCATCAATGCCGAGCTCGACCGCATCAAGCGGCAACCAATTTTGCGTGACCGGCTGGTCGATACGCTACTCCTGGCTCGCCGCAAGCATCCGGGGGTGTCGAACCGGCTGGACGATCTCTGCTCGCGCTATGCGATCGACAATTCCCGCCGCACCAAGCACGGCGCGCTGCTCGACGCTGAACTTCTCGCCGAAGTCTATATCGACCTGATCGGGGCGCGGCAGTCGCAACTGATCCTGGCTTCGGAAACCCGCGCCACGCAGACCGGCGGATTTGGCGAAACGCCGCGGCGGCAGCGCGAAGTGCCGCTGGCGACCCGCATCACCGATGCCGACCGCGCAGCGCATCGCGCCTTCATCGCCACGCTGGGCGACAAGCCGATCTGGAACGATTTTCTGAGGCCATCGGCTGGTCCGTAGGATGGGTAGAGCGAAGCGAAACCCATCAAATCCTTGCGCGGTAGCATGATGGGTTTCGCTTCGCTCTACCCATCCTACGAGAGCCAGAAAGCTGCTCCGGATTTGACCCCACGCTACTTTGCATGGGGTTGTTTTCGGGATTTTGTGTCTGCGCCCGTCGTTCGCTTGCCTTAGCTCGGCTTTGCGCCCGATGCGGCCTGCGCCGCAGCCTGCCGCTCCATGTTCTGGCGGTACAGGCCGACGAAATCGACCGGATCCAGCATCAGGGGCGGGAAGCCGCCATCGCGCACCGCGGTCGCGATGATTTCGCGCGCGAACGGGAACAACAGCCGCGGGCATTCGATCATGACCAGCGGATGCAGGTTTTCCTGCGGCACATTGACGATGCGGAACACGCCGGCATAGGCGAGCTCGAAGCTGAACATCACCTTGCCGGCGTTTTCAGCCTTGCCTTCGATGGAAAGCGTCACTTCGAACTCGTTTTCCGCGAGATTGTTCGCGGAAACGTTGATCTGGATGTTGATATTCGGCTGCTGCTGTTGCGGCGCCAGGGAGGAGGGGGCGTTCGGATTCTCGAACGACAGGTCTTTGGTGTATTGCGCCAGCACGTTCAGCTGGGGAGGGGCCTGCTCGGGAGGCGCGCCGTTGCCGTTGGTCATGAAACTGTCTCCTGAAGCTTGGCGAGCGCAGCCCGGATTTCGTCTGAATTCGCTCGATGGACGGAAAAGCCTTTTCCGGGCGAGTGGCTATCATAGCCCCGCCTCGTTCCACAAGGACGATGGCGCCAGCGGCGGACCGGAGCGGCGGCGAATTGTGGCGGATATGCCTAATACCGCCGCGCCAGACGCCCGGTACTTACTCTAAATTATTGAAGATGCGTGATTTCCGGACAGGATCGGGTTTCCCCTCGTCGCCAAAACGCGCTACAATTCCCCCGCGCCAAAACGCGCCATTGGCCGGGCGCAGTTTCATGCCTACATGCTCAAGACTCAAATCGGTGATTTAATCTCTACCGTTCCCAGGGAAAACTCGTAAGGGAGCTTCTCTCCAGGGAACGCTCGACCGTCGGGCCCGTTGCCGGCGTTAGAACCAGAAAGCGAATACGACGTGGACATTTACACCATCATCTTCCTGGCGCTGGCGGTCTTCATCTTCCTGCGCCTGCGCAGCGTCCTCGGACAGCGCACCGGGAGCGAACGGCCGCCCTATGATCGCGCCGCGCCGAACGTCGTGCAGCGTACCCAGGACAACAACAACGTGGTTCCGATGCCGGGCGCCGTGATCGATCAGACGCCGCTGGCGCCGGCCGCGGATGTCGCGCCACAGGCCGATCGCTGGAAAGACATTGCCGAGCCCGGCACGCCACTCGCGGCAGGCCTTGACGCCATTGTCGCCCAGGACTCCTCGTTCGATCCCCGGCACTTCATTTCGGGCGCCCGCAGCGCCTATGAGATGATCGTGCTCGCCTTCGCCAACGGCGATCGCCGCGCGCTGAAGGATCTGCTGTCGGGCGAGGTCTATGAGAGCTTCGAGGCCGTGATCAAGGACCGCGAGAAGCACGAGCAGAAAACCGAAACGCGGTTTGTTTCGATCGACAAGGCCGAGCTCGTGAGTGCAGAGGCCCGCGACCGCGCGGCGCAGCTCACGGTTCGCTTCGTGTCGCAGATGATCTCGGTCACCCGCGACAAGGCCGGCACCATTGTCGATGGCAACCCGGATAAGGTCGCCGATATCACCGATGTCTGGACATTCGCCCGCGACACGAGTTCTCGCGATCCGAACTGGAAGCTGGTTGGCACCGGAAGCGCCGCCTAACGCGCGCCGCCTTGCCGGGCTGGCGTTTGGCGTGGCCGCTTTCGCATTGTCGATCGCTCCGCTGGATGCCTTTGCCGCGCGTTATTCGCGTCAGCAAAAACATTTGCATCCGGCGCCTGCCGCCCGTCACCTCCCATATCCCGATCTTGAATTGCCGCTTCAGATCAGCGGCAGCCAATACGCGCCGGTCGCCTGGTCCGATATCGCCGGCTGGAGCGAGGACGATCATCTCGCCGCCTACAAGGCGTTTCGAGTGAGCTGCAGGCCGATATCGGCCCAACGAACGCCGCCGGCCGATCCGAAGGCGCTCGGCACCTCGCTGCGCGATCCCTGCTATATCGCGAGAGGCCTGGAACTGTCCGACGGACTGAAGGCAAAAGCTTTCTTCGAGGAGCATTTTCTTCCCTTGCGCATTTCGCGGCTTGGCGAAGGCGAGGGTTTTGTCACCGGCTATTACGAGCCCATCGTCGACGGCTCGCGGACGGAGAACGAGGTCTACAAGGTGCCGGTCTATCGCCGGCCGTCCAATCTGTTCGTCCGCGGTACCACACAGAGCTCGGCCGGCCTGCCCAACAAGGGTCAGGTGTTCCGCAAGATCGGCCGCCGCAAGCTGGTGCCCTATTACGACCGCGGTGAGATCGAGGATGGCGCGATTGCGGGCCGCGGGCTCGAAATCTGCTACCTGAAGGAACAGACGGACCTGCTGTTCTCGCAGATCCAGGGCTCGGCGCGGGTCAGCCTCGATGACGGCTCGACCGTTCGTATCAACTATGATGCCCATAATGGCTATCCCTATACGGCAGTCGGCCGCATTCTGATCGAGCGCAACATCATCCCCAAGGATCAGATGTCGATGCATAAGATCCGGGAATGGATGGAGCAGAATCCTAACGAGGCCGACGAACTGCGGCGTCAGAACAAGTCCTATGTTTTTTTCCGCGAGGTGCAGCTTTCCGACAAGGACGAAGCAGTCGGCGCCCAGGGCGTGCCGCTGACGCCGGGGCGCTCGATCGCGGTCGACAAGGCGCTGCATGTCTACGGCACGCCGTTCTTTGTCGAAGGTGAACTGCCGATCGAATCGGAGCAATCGAAGACGCCGTTCCGTCGCCTGATGATCGCGCAGGACACCGGCTCCGCCATCGTCGGGCCCGCACGCGCCGATCTCTATTTCGGCGCCGGCCTCGAAGCCGGCAAGGTTGCCGGCCGCCTCCGCCACAATGCGCGCTTTTTCGTGCTGGTGCCGACGAGCCTCGATCCGGCGGCGCGGGGCCGCAAGATGCCGGTGCCCGATGAGCGGCCGTCGGAGAAGATCGCAAGGCTGTTCCCGCAAACCGATCCGTCGAAGTATCCGTCCAGAGAACAGAAGGGCGTTGCAAAGCCACCGGAGGTTACCGCGGCCACGAACACGCGCACCTGCGGCTCCGCCGGCGATAGCGCCCGCAGCCGGGCCTTCGCAAACCTCGGCCATCCAGGCCGCCGCGGCAACGCCCGTGCCGCTGCCTGAACCGCGGCCCGTCATCGCGCCGGTCTCGGCAAAACCCCACCAGCGTCACCTGCGCCGCTATCGCTACGTCAGATGAAACGCCGGACGTCGAGTTCGATCACCGAATTGCCGGCGCCGCCGCGGCGCAAGCGTGGATTGAGCGAAGAGGAACGCGCGTTGTGGGAAAGCGTCGCCAAGCAGGTCAAGCCGCTGCGCAAACGACACCGTGTGAAGCCGCCGGCGGTGTCAGCGGCGCCGGAAACGAATGCCGCGCCGAAACCGGCTGCTTCACCGAAGCACGCCGCGCCGCCGCGCATCGCTGTTGCCCCAAAAGCGGAACCGCCGCCGCTGGCGCCGATCGGCCGTCGCGAGCGATCGCATCTGTCGCGCGGCCGGAAGGAGATCGATGCCCGGCTCGACCTCCACGGCATGACGCAGACGAGGGCGCATCGCGCGCTGTTCGGCTTCCTGCAGCGGGCTCACCATGACGGGCTGACCTTCGTGCTCATCATCACCGGCAAGGGCAAGATCGGCGCGGAGTCCGAACGCGGCGTGCTGCGGCGTCAGGTGCCGCAATGGCTGGGGCTGCCGGAGTTCCGCTCGCTCGTGGTCGGCTTCGAGGAAGCCCATATCGGCCATGGCGGCGAGGGCGCGCTGTATGTCCGGGTGCGGCGGGCGCGACTTTAAAACGGCCGAACAATTCCAACTCGCGGAATCAGCGTCACGATCCAGCCGAATGCCATCGTCTTCCGATCGTCCGCCGATATCGGCGGTGCGTCCTTGAAAGCCGGCAGCGCCTTCACGGCGTGCAGGATCAGAAACAGGCACACCGCCCAATTCGAAATCCACCTGGAATAATCGAATATCATCGCGAACATCACCAGATACGCGGCGGTCACGAGAATGAGCGAGGCGATGACAATGCGTCGGTGGCGATCTGAAGCGAGCAATTGGATCGAATTGTCGAAATACCGCCATAGCGGCGCATGCAGCCAGATCAGCAGCGCAAACACCGGGACTCCCAGCAGGTTGGACGGCATGCGATCCCAGGTATCGCGGACTTCCTGGGAAAGCGGCTGATACCAGATGTAGGAGAAGGCATGGGTATGGCGCAGCAGATCTTCCCGCGAGGGATCGGCGATGCGGCTCTGAACATGGGCCACGAACTCGGGCGCCGGCACGACAAGGGTTCCCTTGAACTGTGCGACCAGGAACAGGAGACCGACGGCGAACGCCGCGGCGGTTCCTACGACGGCAGTTCGGGGCGTCGCACCCTGCGCCAGATAGTAGCGCAGTACCACGATGACTGCGATCGTCGGCACGTACATCAGAAAGTGGATGTGATGAATCAGGATCAGCACCATCGACGCAAGCGCTGCCCACAGCACGAAGGCGACGGAGCGCGCCGGCGCCAGCAACAGGCAGATCGCAATCGCGCAGCCGTAGATGTCGAAATGCCCCAGCGTATGCAGGAAATTCTTGAGAAAGAACGGCGAACCCGCCATCAGCACGAATAGCGGCAGCTGCTCGCGATTGAAACCGAAGGTCTGCCGAAACAATCGGACGAACAAGGCCGCGGTGACCAGCCACACCGCGCTGCCGAGCGCGAACACCAGCCACACCGGAACCTTGTCGGTGAACAGCGATACGATCGCGCCGATCAGCGCACGCTTGGTGAAGCCGAAATGATAATCGACCAGCAGATGAAGGTAGGGGACGTAGGGCGTCAACGTGATCTTGTGCCAGAAAACCCCGATCATGACGACAGCATTGACGGCAAGCATCAAGCGCCAGGGGTTTTCCCACACCCGCCCGTTCATTCGGCCCCGCCCGTCATCCCTGCCTGGTGCGCAATTGCGCACGCACCCTCATGACCATCAGCCGTGGTCTTGAACGGGATAGCGGCCCCCGCCCGGGCGCACAATCGACATTTGCGGCCATGGGCCGCTGTTTTCACAGGGACGACGGCAGGTGGGGCGGTTCCACTACAAAATGAACCGGCTCAGATCGGCGTTCTTGGCGAGGTCGCCGACGTGCTTCTGCACGTAGTCGGCGTCGACCTTGATGGTTTCGCCATGCCGATCCGGCGCGGCAAAGGAAATGTCGTCGAGCACACGTTCCATTACGGTCTGCAGGCGCCGCGCGCCGATATTCTCCACCGTCGAATTGACGGCGACCGCGACATCGGCCAGCGCGTCGATGGCGTCGTCGGTGATGTCGAGCGTCACGCCCTCGGTTTGCAGCAGTGCGACATATTGCTTGATCAGCGATGCCTCCGGCTCGGTCAGGATGCGGCGCATGTCGTCGCGCGTCAGCGCTTCCAGCTCGACGCGGATCGGCAGGCGTCCCTGCAGTTCCGGCAGCAGGTCCGAGGGCTTTGCGATATGGAACGCGCCTGAGGCGATGAACAGGATGTGGTCGGTCTTGACCGCGCCGTGCTTGGTCGAGACCGTGGTGCCTTCGATCAGCGGCAGCAGGTCGCGCTGCACGCCTTCACGCGAGACGTCGCCGCCGCTGCGGCCGTCGCGCACGCAGATCTTGTCGATCTCGTCGAGAAACACGATGCCGTTGTTCTCGACGGCGTTGATGGCTTCCAGCACCAGCTGGTCGCTGTCCAGCAGCTTGTCGGATTCCTCGTTGACGAGAATTTCGTGCGAGCCTTCGACCGTCAGGCGGCGGGTCTTGGTTCGTCCGCCCATTTTTCCGAAGATATCGCCGATCGAAATTGCGCCCATCTGCGCGCCGGGCATGCCCGGGATTTCGAACATCGGCATGCCGCCGGACGATTGCGTCTCGACCTCGATTTCCTTGTCGTTGAGCTCGCCGGCGCGCAGCTTCTTGCGGAAGGAATCGCGGGTGGCGGGGCTCGACGCCGGACCGACCAGCGCGTCCAGCACGCGTTCCTCGGCGGCCTGTTGCGCGCGGGCCTGCACGTCCTTGCGCTTGCGCTCGCGGACCTGCACGATCGCAACCTCGACGAGGTCGCGGATGATCTGCTCGACGTCGCGGCCGACATAGCCGACTTCGGTGAATTTTGTAGCTTCGACCTTGATGAAGGGCGCGGCGGCAAGCTTCGCCAGTCGCCGCGCGATCTCGGTCTTGCCGACGCCGGTCGGCCCGATCATCAGGATATTTTTCGGCAGCACCTCTTCGCGCAGGTTGCCGGTGAGCTGCAGTCGCCGCCAGCGGTTGCGCAGCGCGATCGATACCGCACGCTTGGCATCGGCCTGGCCGACAATGAAGCGGTCGAGTTCGGAGACGATTTCACGGGGAGAAAAGTCGGTCATTTGTTCCAGCTAGGGTTCGAATGTCGTGAGGGCAAGGCGTAAGCGACGGCGCTAGATGATCGGTGGTCCGCCTTGCCAAACCTTGATCGCCTCAAAGGGGTGAATCAGCATGATGATGTTGAGCGTCAGATTGTCGCGAATATGGAGCAGCATTATGAGCTCGAACAGGAGCGCCAGCGCCACCGTGATGGCAACCGGAAGCCATTTCGCCAGCAGGAAGCCGCCGATCATGGCAAAGGTATCGGAGATCGAATTGACGATGGTATCGCCGAAGTAATCCAGCGAGATCGTGCCGGCGCGATAGCGGTCGATGATCCAGTTGGAATTCTCGAGGAGTTCCCAGCCGCCTTCGACCAGCATGGCAAGGATCAGGCGGCCCTGCCAGGCGAGGCGAGGGAACGCCAAAAATGCGGCGCCGTAGAACAGGAAGCCGTGCAGGATGTGCGACAGCGTGTACCAGTCCGCGATGTGCTGCGAATTCTCCGAGCTGAGCACCACGCCATGCCAGAGTTTTACATAGCCGCAGGCACAGATAGGCAACCGGCCCATCGCGTACAGGATGGCGGCCTGGAGCACGAGGATGCCCGTGGCGATCGCAAACCAGTGCCACGCCGAAAGACTGCGGACGGCAGGGGCTTTTCCGGCAAGATTGTCTGTGGTCATGCGTCACGCACCATCAAGAGCGCCGTACCATCGGGGGTGTCGACCAGATGCTGGCGGCGAAATCCCGCCTTTTCATAGGCGCGTATCGCGCGGCCGTTGGCCGGATCTGGATCGGTGATGACGCGTGGCGCACCGGCGGCCAGCAGCCGGTCGATGAAGGTCCGAATGAACGCCGATCCGTGACCGCGGTCGACCATGTCCTGCTCCCCGATAAACTGGTCGATCCCCCGCGTGCCCCGGGGATGGGCGCCCAGTCCGTTTTCCGGCCAGACATCGGGATCGTAGCACTGCAGATAGCCGAAGGGGCGATCGTTGATCGCCACAATGAACTGCTCCATGGCTTCGACTTCGAGATCACCGCTGACGAGTTCGAATTGTTCGAGCGTATTGCCCCACCATTGCACGACATGCGGCTCCGCCAGCCAGCGTTGTACCAGCGGCAGGTCGGTGGTTGTCATCGGGCGGAAGGCGTAGTCCGGCGCCATGATCGGCGGCTTCCTCAGAGCGATTCGATCGTGACGTTGCGGTTGGTGTAGACGCAGATGTCGGCGGCGATATCGAGCGCACGGCGCACGATGGTCTCGGCATCCTTGTCGGTGTCGACGAGTGCGCGGGCGGCGGCCAGGGCGTAGTTGCCGCCGGAGCCGATCGCCATCACGCCCGCTTCCGGTTCCAGTACGTCGCCGGTCCCGGTCAGGACCAGCGACACGTCCTTGTCGGCGACGATCATCATCGCCTCCAGCCGGCGCAGATAGCGGTCGGTGCGCCAGTCCTTGGCGAGTTCGACCGCCGCGCGGGTCAATTGCCCGGGATACTGCTCGAGCTTGCTTTCCAGCCGCTCGAACAGGGTAAAGGCGTCGGCGGTGGCCCCGGCAAAGCCGCCGATGACGTCGCCCTTGCCGATTTTGCGGACCTTTTTGGCGTTCGCCTTGATGACGGTCTGGCCGATCGAGACCTGGCCGTCGCCGCCGATCACCACCTTGCCGCCCTTGCGGACCGTCAAGATCGTGGTGCCGTGCCAGATCGGCAGATTATTCTCGGATGCTTGCATGAATTCTCCTCGCTCCCGTCAGATTTAAGGGCTGGCGGGGAGGGTTACAATCGGGGCATTTCAGCCGGGATTCCGGTCACCATGAGCCGAAGATCGGCCCCTCAAGCGTCATCCCGCAGTAGCGAAGGCGACATCGGCCTGTTACAAGGGCCGCGTTTTCGGCCCCCAAGGCGGCCAAAGGGAAGCAGTTTTCATGCGCACAGCGTCCGTCAAGCGCAAGACCAAGGAAACCGACATCGAGGTCGCCGTGAACCTCGACGGTACCGGCGTGTCCAAGGTTTCAACCGGTATCGGCTTTTTCGACCATATGCTCGACCTGCTGGCCCGGCATTCGCGCATCGACATCACGGTGAAGGCGGATGGCGATCTCCATGTCGACCACCACCACACCACCGAGGACGTCGGAATTGCGCTCGGCCAGGCCGTGAAACAGGCGCTCGGCACCATGGCCGGCATCACCCGCTATGCCTCGATCCACATGCCGATGGACGAGACGCTGTCGCGCGTCGTGATCGACATTTCGGGCCGGCCGGTTCTGGTGTTCAAGGTCGAATTCCCGCGCGACAAGGTAGGCACCTTCGACACCGAGCTGGTGCGCGAATGGTTCAACGCCTTCACCATCAACGCGGGCGTGACTTTGCACGTCGAGACCTTATATGGCGAGAATAGCCATCATATCGCCGAGTCCTGCTTCAAGGGTCTGGCGAGGGCGCTCCGTGCCGCGGTGGCGATCGATCCGCGCGCCGCGGGTGAAGTGCCTTCCACCAAGGGTCAGCTCGGCGGCTGATTTCCTGTTCGCGTTCTCATCCGCGGCGGAGAGTTACGATGCGGGTCTACACAGTGCATGCCCCCGTGGCCAGCGGCGCCGATCTCGCGGCGGCCGACAAATTCGTGTTCGTTCGTGACGGCTTCCATTTCTGGGCCGCGGCAGCGACCGTGATCTGGCTGCTCTGGCACCGGCTGTGGCTGGTGCTGCTTGGCTGGATCGCCCTGACGGTTGCGATCAATTTTGGCATGGGGGCGCTCGGCGCCAGCCGCGGCACCATCCTGGCCGTCGATGTTCTGATAGCCCTTCTGATGGGGCTCGAAGCGGCCAGCCTGCAGCGCTGGACGCTGTCGCGCCGCAAATGGCGACAGCTCGACATCGTGGTCGCCGCCGATGCGGAGGCCGCCGAGCACCGCTTCTTCGATCGCTGGACCGCCCGCCAGCGCGGCCTCACCAACGACCAATGGGCGGTCGATCGCGGCAGCCCGCCGCCGACCCGCAACGTTCCAGGCCAGCCGTTCTCGAAGGCGCCGCCGCTGCCGCAGGGCGGCATCATCGGCTTGTTTCCGGAAGCCGGAGCACCGCGATGAGCGTTGCGATTATCGATTACGGCTCCGGCAATCTTCACTCGGCTGCGAAAGCGTTCGAGCGGGCGTCGCGGAGCATGGAAGATCCGCAGAAGATCATGGTGACGCGCGATCCGGAAGCCGTGTACCGCGCCGATCGCATCGTGCTGCCGGGCGTCGGCGCCTTCGCCGACTGCCGACGGGGTCTCGATGCGGTGGACGGCATGCTGGAGGCGATGACGGAAGCGGTGCGCGTCAAGGCGCGGCCGTTCTTCGGCATCTGCGTCGGCATGCAGCTGATGGCGACGCGCGGCAAGGAGCATGTCACCACCGACGGCTTCAACTGGATTGCGGGCGACGTCGAGAAGATCGCGCCGCGCGAGGAAAATCTGAAAATCCCGCACATGGGCTGGAACACGCTCGACATGATCCGCGAGCATGCGGTGCTGGAGCGTCTGCCGCTCGGGCCGAAGGGCCGCCATGCTTATTTCGTGCATTCGTATCACCTCAACGCCACCAACGAGGCCGACGTGCTGGCGCGCGCCGATTACGGCGGGCCGGTCACCGCGATCGTGGGCAAGGACACCGCGATCGGTACGCAATTTCACCCGGAAAAAAGCCAGCGTTTCGGCCTGGCCCTGATCTCGAATTTCCTGAAGTGGAAGCCGTGATTCTTTTCCCCGCCGTCGACCTGAAAAACGGCCAGTGCGTGCGCCTCGAGCAGGGCGACATGGCGCGCGCGACCGTGTTCAACCTCGATCCCGCGGCGCAGGCGCGTTCCTTCGCCGAGCAAGGTTTCGAGTATCTCCACGTCGTCGATCTCGACGGCGCCTTTGCCGGCAAGCCGATGAACGCGCACGCCGTCGAGGCGATGCTCAAGGCCGTCACCATGCCGGTGCAGCTCGGCGGCGGCATCCGCGATCTCAAGACCGTGGAAGCCTGGCTCGACAAGGGCATCGCGCGCGTGATCATCGGTACGGCCGCGGTGCGCGATCCGGAGCTGGTGAAGAGCGCCGCAAAAAAATTTCCCGGTCGTGTCGCGGTCGGGCTCGATGCCCGCGACGGCAAGGTCGCCGTCGAAGGCTGGGCCGAGACCTCGCAGGTGACCGCGCTGGAAATCGCGCAACGGTTCGAAGATGCTGGCGTCGCCGCCATCATCTTCACCGATATCGCGCGCGACGGTCTGCTGAAAGGCCTCAACCTCGATGCGACGATCGCGCTGGCCGAGCGCATCTCGATACCCGTGATTGCCTCCGGCGGCTTCGCCTCGATCGAGGACGTCAAGGCGCTGCTGCAGCCGCGCGCCAGAAAACTCGCCGGTGCGATTGCCGGCCGCGCGCTCTATGACGGCCGGCTCGATCCCGCTGCGGCGCTGGCGCTGATCCGCACCGCGCGCGCCGCGGCGTAGAGCCATGGTTATAACCATGGCTCTACCTCTTTATTTTGACGCGTTTTCTTTACGCGAACCGGTACCCACTTCGCTTGAAAACGCTTTAGGAGTTTTACGATGTTCAAGGTCCGCGTGATCCCCTGTCTCGACGTGAAAGACGGCCGGGTGGTCAAGGGCGTCAATTTCGTCGACCTGCGCGACGCCGGCGATCCCGTCGAAGCGGCGATTGCGTATGACGCCGCCGGCGCCGACGAATTGTGCTTCCTCGACATCACCGCCACCCACGAAAACCGCGGCACCATGCTCGACGTCGTGCGGCGCACCGCGGAGGCCTGCTTCATGCCGCTGACGGTCGGCGGCGGGGTGCGCACCATCGACGACATCAAGACGCTCCTTCGATCCGGCGCCGACAAGGTCTCGATCAACTCGGCTGCTGTCAGCAACCGAGAATTCGTCAGGCAGGCGGCCGAGAAGTTTGGCGAGCAGTGCATCGTGGTCGCGATCGACGCCAAGCGGGTCAAGCGCGGCGGCGGCGGTGAGCGTTGGGAAATTTTCACCCATGGCGGGCGCAATTCCACCGGGATCGACGCCATCGAATATGCCCAGGAAGTGGTCTCGCTCGGCGCCGGCGAAATCCTGCTGACCTCGATGGACCGGGACGGCACGCGGCAGGGGTTCGACCTGCCGCTGACCCAGGCCATCGCCGACAGTGTTCCCGTACCGGTCATCGCCTCCGGCGGCGTCGGCAATCTCGACCACCTCGTCGACGGAATCCGGCAAGGCCACGCAACGGCAGTGCTGGCGGCCTCGATATTCCATTTCGGCGAATTTACCATACGCGAAGCCAAGGAGCACATGGTGCGCGCCGGGCTGCCGATGCGGCTCGATCCCTGACGACTCGCTGTCACAAAAGTGCTAAGTCCCTCCGTGGGACGGTGCCGCGGCCTTCGGCCTGGCGCCAGTGTTGAGTTCAGTTGATGCCGCGTTTCACGATCCATGATCTGGCCGCCACCATCGATGCGAGAGCCGCATCGGGAGGAGAGGCGTCGTACACCCGCAAATTGCTCGACAAGGGTGCGGAACACTGCGCCAAGAAGCTCGGCGAGGAAGCGGTCGAGACCGTGATCGCGGCCGTCGAGGACGATCGCGATCACCTGATCGCCGAAAGCGCCGACCTGCTGTTTCACCTTTTGGTGCTTTTGAAGTCTCGTGGCGTCAAGCTCGAGGAGGTCGAGGCCGCGCTGGCGCAGCGGACGTCGATGTCCGGGCTCGAGGAAAAGGCATCGCGCAAGCGCGACTGACCGGGAGGGCACTTCATGGATATCAGGGCCACCGAACAGCAATATAACCCCTACCGCCTGTTCTCCCGCGAGCAATGGGCCGGCCTGCGCGACGACACGCCGATGACGCTGGAGCCGGGCGAGTTCGAGCGGTTGCGCTCGATGCATGACCGGCTCGATATGCGAGAGGTCGAGGACATTTATTTGCCGCTGTCGCGCCTCTTGTCGATCTATGTCGACGCCACCGTTCGGCTCTATCAGGCGCAGCGCCAGTTCCTCGGCATCCGCGACCGCAAGGTGCCCTATATCATTGGCGTCGCCGGCTCGGTGGCGGTCGGCAAATCGACCACCGCGCGCGTGCTGCAGGCGCTCTTGGCGCGCTGGTCGCCGCGGCCCAAGGTCGACCTGGTGACAACAGACGGTTTTCTGTTTCCGAACGCCGTGCTCGAGCGGCAGGGCCTGATGCAGAAAAAAGGCTTTCCCGAGAGCTACGACCTGCCGACGCTGCTTTCGTTCCTCAGCGACATCAAGGCCGGACGGCGGCCGGTGCGCGCGCCGGTTTATTCGCATCTGGTCTACGACATCGTTCCGAACCAGTGGATCGAGGTCGATCGTCCCGACATCCTGATCGTCGAGGGCGTCAACGTGCTGCAGACCGGCCGCCTGCCGCGCGACGGCAAGGCCGTGCCCGTGGTGTCGGACTTCTTCGACTTCTCGGTCTATATCGATGCCGACGAGCCCGTGCTGCGCGAATGGTATGTGCGGCGCTTTCTGGCGCTCCGGGACACCGCGTTCCACGATCCCAAATCGTACTTCCACCGCTACGCGCTGCTGTCGGACGCCGAGGCGACGGCGACGGCGATTGCGATCTGGGAGCGTACCAACCTCGCCAATCTCGAGGACAATATTTTGCCGACCCGGCCGCGCGCGACGCTGATCCTGAAAAAGCGCGCCGATCATCTGGTCGAGACGGTGGCGCTGCGGCGGCTTTGAACGTCGTCCCTGCGAACGCAGGGACCCATACGCCGCGGCCGTTGTATTGGGCACTGGGCGATGGCTTCGATTTCGCAACGCGTGCGGTCGTTGGCCAACGCAGAGCGTCAGGCCACCGTGCTTCAACGATGGATCACGCGGTATGGGTCCCTGCGTTCGCAGGGACGACGTTGAGATTGCCTCACCCTCACGCCGGGATGTGCCGTGACGCGGCGAGGACTGCGAGCGCTTCGGCGAGTTTTTCGCGGTCCAGCGGCTTGATCAAAAATCCGTCCATGCCGGCCTCGAAGCAGGCGTAGCGGTCTTCCACCAGCGTGTTGGCGGTGAGCGCCAGGATCGGCGTCCGGCGATCGGGCTGGCCGGCTTCCAGGCTCCGGATTCGTCTGGTGGTTTCGATGCCGTCGAGATTCGGCATCTGGATGTCCATCAGGACGAGGTCATAGGGGCTGCCGGCGGATTTGGCCGACAGCCAGGATTCCAGCGCCTCGGTGCCGTCGGTGGTGATGACGGTGTGGTGCCCCAGCTTTGCGAGCAGCGAGCGTATCAGCAGCGCGTTGATCTGATTGTCTTCGGCGACCAGGATCGACAGGCCCGGCGCCGACGGGGCAACCGGCGCGTCGGCGGCATCGGCCGGTTCGATCAGCGGTTCGGCGGCGAGGCCGGGCGCGGCCATTTCCGGGGTCGCCATCAGGCGTGCGGCGAGCGAGGCCGCGCGCAACGGCTTGACCAGATAGCCGGTGAAGGCGGAGGTGACGGACGGTTGCAATTCGTGCCGCGTCGCCGGCGTGAACATCACGATACGTTGCCTGGCATGAAGCCGCGCGGCTTCGCCGAGCCGCTCGATATCGGCGAGCCCCAGCGCATGGTCGACCAGGATGGTGTGCCATGAACGCTCGGGCAGCAGGGCAAGCGCGACATCGGCATCCGACACCATGCAGGTCTGGCCGCCCCAACGCTGCAGCCGCCGCGCGGCGAGCGAGCTCTCGATGCTCTCGGGTGAGACCAGCATGATGAACTGGCCGGAGAGATCAGGCGCGGTGAAGGACTTCTGTTCGCCGCCAGCGGCCGCGAGCGGGATCGACACTTCGAAGGTCGAGCCGGCATCCGGCTTGCTCTCCAGCGTGATGCGGCCGCCCATGCGCTTGACGATGCGGTCGGAGATACTCAAGCCCAGCCCGGTGCCGCCATAGCTGCGGGCGATGCGGTCGTCGGCCTGCTCGAACTCGCGGAAGATCCGCGCCTGCGCCTCGGGCGCGATACCGATGCCGGTGTCGCGCACCAGGAAACTGATCTCGTTGGGCCAGATGCCGGGCTCGACGATCAGGGCGACGCCGCCGGTCGAGGTGAACTTGATGGCATTGCCGGCGAGATTGAGCAGCACCTGCCGCAATCGCGCCGCGTCGCCGATCACCCGCATCGGCAGCCGATCGTCGACATAGGCGGCGATCTCGATTCGTTTCGCCTGCGCGCGCGGCGCCAGCAATTCGGTGATGTCCTCGATCAGGCCGGGAAGGGCGAACGGGCGGTGTTCGAGATCGAGCTTGCCGGCCTCGATCTTGGAATAGTCCAGCAGCTCCTCGATCAGCGAGAGCAGCGCGTCGCCGGAGGTCTTTACGGCCTTGACATAGGTCGTCTGTTCCGGCGTCAGCGGCGTGTCCATCAACAGGCCGCTCATGCCGATGATGCCGTTCAGCGGCGTGCGGATTTCATGGCTCGCCATCGCAAGGAAGCGCGACTTGGCGCGGCTCGCCGCATCGGCCTGGTCGCGGGCCTCGGCCAGCGCACGTTCGCTTTCGGTGCGATCGGTAACGTCGCGGCCGACGCTCTGCATCTCGGCAGGGCCGCCGGCGTCGTTGCGGACGAGGCCCTCGCGCCACGCGATCCAGCGCGGGCCGAGCGGGCCCGCAATCTTCTGGTCGTGAACGCGGGTGCCGTTCGCTTCGAGCGCGGTATCGCCCTGTTCAAGAACCGTAAGCCAGGCGCGGCTGCCGATCAGCGCACTGCGCGGCGATTGCGCCAGCTCGCAATAGGCGTCGTTGGCGTAGCTGATGCAGCCTTCGGCGTCGCGCAGCACGATCAGATCGCCCTGCGATTCGAACAGCAGCCGGGCGCGCTGCTCGGCTTCCTGCAGTTCCCAGTTCCGGTCGGCCATCACTTCATTATGCAGCGCGATCTTGCGCAGCTTCCTGCGCATCATGCGCAGGCGAAGGCTCGTGGCCGCGAGCGCGACGCAGGCGATCGCAAACAGGAAGGCGACGCCGATCGCGAATGTGTGCGGGTTATAGCCGGAGTTCTCCGCCCGGCTTCCGGCAATGAACCCATAGGCGCCGCCAAAGACGACGGAGAACACCATCAGCGAGCGAAAAGTGAAGGCGATCCACGGATGACGGCGGGCGAAGCGGCGCAAATGCAGTTTGATCCGGAAAGTCCGCCCCATCATCGCCAATGACCCTGAGATTGTTGCTTGAACTGAGGCGTCCCGATTCGCCGCGTGCTTGACGCAGACGATGCGTCGCCGACATTGCAAAGTGCTTGAGGTTGCGGCCGCTTGTTGGCCGCGATGAGAACAGGGTGAATGAAGCGTTAAAGCGAGGCTGAATCGACGCGGTGGCGCTCGCCGCGGGCGCCGACGATCAGGGCGGCGGCATCGCGCACCGAAAAGCTCTTCGAACTGACGAAGATCCGGTAGTCGGCGGGCCCGTCCTTGGAGAGATAGATCACGGGGTCGGCCTCCGAAGGATTGCGGGAGATCGCGACCAGTTGCGGCGGCGCCTCGCTCTCGCAGGTGCCGGCTTCGGCCGTGTCGAGGTCGTCGATGACGGTGAAGTCGGCGGCTTCCGCGCTTTCCGAGATCTGGACCCGTACCGTCGCGCGGCCGGGATCGCTGGTAAAGCTGACGTGCCGATTCGCCTGCCAGGAGAGCGTGGCGATCTGGACCGATGTGCCTGATATCTCGATGCAAGGCCGCGGACCGGCCCATAACTCGCCGCGCGCGAACAGGGCGGCAACAGCCAACGGAATCACCGAGGCCAGAATCTTCAAACGCAACATGACACGCAACCCACTCGACACCAGCCCGCGACAGCGGGCTTATGGTTGGCAGAGGGTAAACGGAAGTAGTTACCGGTGTGTTGACGGCGGTTGTTTTTGTGTGGCTCGGCATCCTGGTCGCGAGTGGGGCGGGGCGTTCGATATCGCGGCCTCACACTCGACCGTCATCCTCCGCGAAAGCGGGGGATCCAGTACGCCGCAGCTTCTCAATTCCATCACTGACGTTCTCTGGAATACTGGATCCCCCGCCTTCGCGGGGATGACGACTGAATATCACTTCGCGATCTCGCGGCGCTGACAGCGAATTAGCGCTTGCAAGCGAAGCAACTCGTCCGCTGAAACCTTCTAAGCCGCGCGCCGCAAATCCTCGGCCAGCGCGCGATACGACAGCGCTTCCGCCAGATGCAGCCGGCCGATTTTTTCCGCGCCGTCGAGGTCGGCGAGCGTGCGCGCAACGCGCAGCACGCGGTGGTAGCCGCGCGCGGTCAGCTTCATGGTTTCGGCGGCGTCGCGCAGCAGTTTTTGTCCCTGCGAATCCGGCTGCGCGATGGTCTCCAATAGCGATGCCGGCGCTTCGGCATTGGTGCGGACATGCGGCATGCCGGCATTGGCGTAGCGCGTGAGCTGGAGGTCGCGGGCGGCGGCGACACGGGCTGCGACTTCCGCCGAGCCTTCCGAAGGCGGCGGCAGGATCAGATCGGCGGCGGTCACGGCGGGGACCTCGATGCGCAGGTCGATGCGGTCCATCAGCGGGCCCGAGATGCGCATCTGATAGTCTGATGTGCAGCGGTCGATGCGTCCACGCTTGCAGGAATAGCCGGGCTCATAGGCATGGCCGCAGCGGCACGGGTTCATCGCAGCGACCAGCATGAAGCGCGCCGGATAGGTGACGCGATGGTTGGCGCGGGACACCGAGACCTCGCCGTTCTCCAGCGGCTGGCGCAGCGAGTCCAATACGCGCGGGTCGAACTCCGGCAATTCGTCGAGGAACAGCACGCCCTGGTGCGCCAGTGAAATCTCGCCGGGTTTGGCGCGCATGCCGCCGCCGGTGAGGGCTGCCATGCTGGCGGAATGATGGGGTGCGCGGAACGGCCGCCGCGCGGTCAATGCGCCGTCGCGGATTTCGCCGGCGACGGAGGCGATCATCGAGACTTCCAGCAGTTCGGAAGGCGACAGCGGCGGCAGGATCGAAGGCAGCCTTGCCGCCAGCATCGACTTGCCGGCGCCGGGCGAGCCGATCATCAGGAGGTGATGCCCGCCGGCCGCGGCGATCTCGAGCGCGCGTTTGGCACTCTCCTGGCCCTTGATGTCGCGCAAATCGAGATGCGTCGCTTCCGGCTCGTGCACCTTCGGCTGCGGCCGTGACAGCACCTGCGTGCCTTTAAAGTGGTTGGCGATCTGGATCAGCGATTTCGCCGCGATGATCTGGATGTCCGGGCTCGCCCAGGCGGCTTCCGTTCCGCACGCCGCCGGACAGATCAGGCCCTCGTCGCGCGAATTCGCCCCGATCGCCGCCGGCAACACACCCGCGACCGCCGCGATCGATCCATCGAGCCCAAGCTCGCCGAGCACCGTAAAACCGTTGAGCGCATCCGGCGGGATCGCGCCGATCGCCGCCATCAGGCCGAGCGCGATCGGCAGATCGTAATGGCTGCCTTCCTTCGGCAGATCGGCCGGCGCGAGGTTGACCGTGATCCGGCGCGCCGGCAGCGCCAGCCCCGAGGCGATCAGCGCCGAGCGCACCCGCTCGCGCGCCTCGGACACCGCCTTGTCGGGAAGACCGACGATCGCAAACGCCGGCAGGCCAGGCGCGACCTGCACCTGCACGTCGACCGCGCGGGCCTCGATCCCCTCAAAGGCTACGGTAGAAACCCGCTGAACCATGCCCGCCCCTCGTGACGCAATCGAAGGTAGCGGGGAACCGGAGGACGTGTCAAGAACATTACAGGAACATAAATGGCGCCCATCCCGACTGGTGCGCGCAGGCGCAACGCTGGATGCCGATCAATCGCGGGCACTCAGGGTTTTCAGCAGGTTGCTGGGCAGGCAACGGCCACGTAGTAAGGCCCCAAGCGTCTGTGCGCAGAAAAGTCGAGCAAACCAAGCTGTTGGAGAGACACATGTCGAAAATACGCCTTGCGGCTACTGTGTGCGCGATCATGCGACCGCGTTCACGGCGCCTGCATTCGCACAGGCCCAGCCCGTTCGGGTGGGCGGATTGACCTGCGATGCAGCCCCGCGCGTCGGACTGATCGTCGGCTCGCGGCAGAATTTGCGATGCGTGTTTCGCTCGAACGCGACGGGACGCACCTACACTTACACGGGGACGATCGGCCGGCTCGGACTCGATGTCGGAATTACCGGCGGGGGTAGACTGTTCTGGGGCGTCTTCGCGCCGACCTCGCGCGTCGGATATGGCGTGCTGCGGGGAACCTATGTCGGCGCCAGCGGCAACGCCTCGCTTGGTCTTGGTCTGGGTGCCAACGTTCTCGTCGGCGGATCCAATCGCACGATTTCGTTGCAGCCGCTGTCGGTCGAAGGCCAGATCGGTATCAATCTCGCGCTGGGCGTGGCACGCTTGACGCTCCGGTAATCTTGAATTTCCTGCAGCGAGGAACGTGCGTGAGAACGTCTTATATGCGGGCCGGGATACTGCCTGCGTTGGCGCTCACGTGTGCCGCCCTGCTTGCAGGATGCGCCACGGTCTACAATCTGCCCGGCAATGTCCCGCTCGGCGAGGCGCTCGCCGACAACAATTTCGGCCGCGAGGTTCCGAACCTCGACGACGACGTGCTGCTGGCGCTGTCGTTCTCCGGCGGCGGTACCCGCGCGGCGGCCTACTCGTTCGGGGTCCTGACCGAACTGGAGCGCGCCCGCGCCGGATCCAACAAGACGAAATCGCTGCTCGACCGCGTGGACTTCATATCCGGCGTGTCGGGAGGATCGGTGACGGCGGCGTATTTCGGACTCAAGAAGCGCGCGGCACTGGATGATTTCCGCGAACGTTTCCTGCTGCGAAATGCGGAGGAAGGCCTCAATACCAGCGTTTCGCTCGGCAATATCGCGCGCGCCATCGGTGGCGGCGTCAACGACAGCCAGTTTACCAATTGGCTGGATGTGAACGTCTTTGACGGCGCGCGGTTCGACGCTTTTCGCGAGGACCGTCGGCCGCGGGTCTGGATCAACGCTTCCGACATCTATAACCGCACACCGTTCGTGTTCGGAAGGACCGCGTTCGACGCCCTCTGCAGCGATATCAGGCCCTATCGCGTCGCTGAAGCGGTCGCGGCCTCAGCGGCGGTGCCGCTTGCGTTTGCGCCGATCGTGCTGGAGACGTTTCCGGGCGGTTGCGCCAAGCAACTGCCGCCGCTGCTCGAACGTGCGCGTCGCGATCCGCAAGCGCAGCCTTTGTTGCGATCGTTTGCCGAAGCCAATGCGCGCTACCGCGACGGCTCGATGCGTTTTGTAAAGCTGCTCGACGGCGGCCTCGTCGACAATTTCGGCCTGTCCGGGTTCAGCATCGCGCTGATGGCGGCGCAGCGGCCGTTCGAGCCGATGACCGAACGGCAGGCGGCAAAAGTGCGGCGCATCATGTTCCTCGTCGTCGATGCCGGCCGTGGCACCTCCGGCGACTTCGCGCAGCGGCTCGAGGGGCCGAGCGGCGTCGAACTGGTCTCCGCCGCGGCTTCTACCGCGATCGACGCCAGCGTGCGGCTGAGCTACGCGGCGTTTTCTTCGCAGCTCAACGAATGGTCGACCAAAGTGAAGCGCTGGCGTTGCGGCCTGTCGGCCGCTGAGCGCGCGCGCCTCGGCGTCGGCACGAACTGGCGTTGCGGCGACCTCACCATCCTCATCGACCGGCTTGGCTTCGAGCAACTCGGCCCGGAGCGCGCCGGCATCCTCGAGGCGATCCCGACGCGGTTTGTCTTGCCGGCCGACCAGATCGACCTCCTGATCCAGGGCGGCGCCGACACGCTGCGTGAGAGCCGGGCCTACCAGACCTTTCGGAAGGGTCTTTGAAGCAGGCGCAGCAATGTTCGCTGTCGAAGAATGGCGATCGAACGATCAGTTCAGTTTTCCCGCCGCAATCGCCGCCGCGTTGGCTTGCGGCTGCTCCAGCATCTTCAATGCGGAATCCAGCGCGTTGCGCAGGTTGGTGGCGGCGTTCTGGGTGCAGCGGAGGCGACCGGAGGAAATGAATTTTACCTCGGTCGATCCATCCGGCTTCGGCACGAGGATGCGGGTGGCGAGTTCGATCTCGATCGAACCGTTCATGGTGCCGTAGGCGCCGACGATGTCGAAATAGACCAGCGGGGCCGCAGCCCCGGTGTCCTCATAGACAAGGTCGCCCGGCTTGGTGGTCGGTTGGTCGGTCAATGGACTCTCCCGGGGTCGCGTAAGGTCAGGGCTGGTCGATACCTGCTTACGCTAAACCGGGGTCCCTCCCTAGAGCCTGGTCGGTCCTGACTGAATCAGAACCGGGCGCTCGAAAACGCCAGAGCGCCGGCCTCCGGGCGCGGCCGAATAACAGCCGCCCCGGAAACGCAGCGCTTAGAGGTTCATCACCATCGCCGATGGATAGTAATGGAAACCATCGCCGGTCTTGGCGATGTTGCCGAAGCCGGGCCAGTTGAAGTGATAGGACATGACCGGGGTCTTGCTGGCCGCGATCATGTCGAGCAACTTCACCCGCGTGTCCGCCGCCAGCTTCGGATCGCTGTCGTAGGAGAATTGCATCCGCGGCTTCTCCAGCAACAGCACGGCGTGGTGCGTGAGATCGCCGAGGAAGGCGAAGGATTTGCCGCCCGAGGTCACCATGAAGATGGTGTGGCCCATGGTGTGGCCGGGCGCCGCGATCGCCTGCACGCCGGGCAGGAATTCCTGGCCGTCCTTGATGAACACGATGCGATCGCGCACCGGCATCAAATTCTTGCGGGCGTGGACTATGAAATCCTTCAACGGACCGCCGAGATTGCCTTCATCGGTCCAGAACTCGAAGTCGCTTTGCGTGATGTAATATTGCGCGTTGGGGAATAACGGCTTGTCGTCGGCGCCGACGATGCCGCCGATATGATCGATGTGCGCGTGCGACAGCACCACGGCGTCGATATCGCCCGGCTTGATCCCGGCCTCCGCCATGCTCTTTTGCTGACGGCCCGTGGTCGGCCCGAACAATTTCGAAGTGCCCATGCCGGTGTCGAACAGGATCAGCTTGTCGCCGGTGTTCACGATCGGCGAGTTCTGCTCGAGTACGACATTGTCCGGGTTGAGGAAGTTGTCGGAGAGCATCTTGCGCACTTCTTCATCGGGCACGCCGACGAAGGTGCCCTTGGGCGGGCCAAGCGGCAGCGGGCCGTCGGAAACCACGGTCACTTCGGCGTCGCCGAGAACGAAGCGGTGCCAGTAGGGGGTCTGCGTGTTGAGCTTCGGCGCCTTGGCCAGCGCGCTGCCGCCGAGCATGGTTGAAGCGCCAAGACCCGCACCAAGGCCTGCGCCGAGCGCAAGCATAGACCGTCGCGAAAGATTCGTCGTCATGCGTCTTCCTCCACTGTTTTTATGTATTGCAGTTTGCTGCCCGGACAGATTCATCCGTGACTACAGGCTGCGCCTGCTTCCCGAAATTGGCAAGTGGGATGAGGCGAGAGGAGAGATGGAGAAACGGGTCGCCGGACGTGGCGCGCTTCTACGCAAGCCGCGTCTTCGCGATGTCATCCCGGACGGTGTTGCGCCGCACTCCGTATCGCGCCGGGCGTTGTAGCAGGAAAAGATTTCGACGATCGCCGCGCCGGCGGCTACCAATCGTCGTAGATACCACTGCTCCCTCGGGTAATATCGCGGCCGCGCTCTCGCCTGCGGCGGCTGATACGTCCGCTCGGGCCTGCGCACGACCGAAGCCGGCTGCGTCGCGGGCGGTGACGACGCCTTGGGCGGGGTCGGCTCGGACGTCTTCGCGAGCGTACGTTTCATTTCTTCCTGGCTGGCCTTGAGCTCGCCAATAGCTTTTGAATTGTCAGTGGCCATTTGCTGCTGGTTCGCCTTGAGCTGATCGATGTTCCGCTCCAGCGTCGCGAGATCGCGCGCGATCTTTTGCAGCAACTGGGCTTGATCGAGAGGCGCCGCGGCGGCTGGCGCTGCAGCTGCTGGCGGCGCGACGGCAGGTGGCGCGGCATCCTGCGGCGCGGTCTGGGCCTGAGCCAGGGATGTTGCTTGCGGTGGCGTTGTCTGTGGCGATGCCGCCTCTAATGTCGCCGGAAGTGGCGCTGTCTCCGCAGAGGCCACCTGAACGATGGATGGCGCGGACTGCGCGGCAAGCGTTGGACCTTCGGGCGACGATCGCGTTGAACCGAGTTGCGGCGCCCACCGGGTGACAATCCCGCCGCCATAGGCCGACAAGACCAGGGCCGTGACAACGAAGCCCGCCGCCAGCAGCAACGCCATGGGGCTCCGGGACGCCGGCTTTGCTGGCGATCCTTGCGGCGGGGGTACTTGCGCAGGTGATACCTGCGTGGGCGGCGGCTCTGCCGCTGGCGCGGGCTGCGATGGCGGGGCAGGTGCGGCCGCAGCTGGGCGCGGGGTATCGCCCTCAATTTTCGCAAGGCGTTCGCTCATCTGCGTGAGCTGTTCATCGGCGCGCTTGATCTCTTCGTAGGCGTGCGCCAGCCGTTCATCGGCGCGCCCGGCCTCGGCATCGGCAGCTTTCTGGGCATCGGTTTCTTTTGGCGTCGGTGTGGAGTTCACTGGCGTTTACCTTACTCGTTCCAATGTCATCCGCCGGTCGACCATCGGCCGGGCCTCCGAGCAGTCTTGTCCAAACAATGGCCGTATGATGGTAGAATACTGGATCGCACGGCGATAGCCCCGGAACCCGGCGGCCAGGCCGCACGGTTAACCCGGCTCATTTCCCGCCGCGCTTTTTCTCGATGGTGTTCCAAATCTTTCCCGCCACATCCGGGCCGCCGAGCCGGGCAATGGCGCGGATGCCGGTCGGCGAGGTGACGTTGATTTCGGTCAGGTTGCCGTCGATCACGTCGATGCCGACGAACAGCAGCCCGCGCTCGCGCAGCGCCGGGCCGAGGGCTGCGCAAATCTCGCGCTCACGCGCCGAGAGGTCGGTGGCTTGTGCGGCACCGCCGCGGACCATGTTGGAACGGAGGTCGTCGGGCGCGGGGACGCGGTTGACGGCGCCGGCGAACTCGCCGTCGACCAGAATGATGCGCTTGTCGCCATGTTTCACTTCGGGGAGGAAACGCTGGATCACCCAAGGCTCGCGGAAGGTGACCGAGAACATGTCGAACAGCGAGCCGAAATTCATGTCCTGCGGCAGGACGCGAAACACCGCGGCGCCGCCATGGCCGTGCAGCGGCTTCATCACCACGGCGCCGTGTTCATCGCGGAACGAATTGATTTCGTCGAGGTCGCGCGAGATCAGCGTCGGCGGCATCAAATGCGGAAAGTTCATCACGAACAGCTTTTCCGGCGCGTTGCGCACCGACGCCGGGTTGTTCACGACCAGCGTCTTGGGGTGGATGCGCTCGAGGAAATGCGTCGAGGTGATGTAGGCGAGGTCGAACGGCGGGTCCTGCCGCAGCAGGATGACGTCGAAGGCTTCGAGCGATTCGCGCTTCGGCTCGCCGAGCGTGAAATGATCGCCGACCTCGTCGCGCACGGTCAGCAGTTGCACCGGCGCCACCAGTTCCTCGCCGCGCAGCGAGAGCTTGTCCGGCGTGTAATAGGAAAGGCTGTGGCCGCGCTTCTGCGCTTCAAGCAGCAGCGCGAAGGTCGAATCGCCGCGGATGTTGATACGCGCGATGGGGTCCATCTGGACGGCGACATTCAGTTTCATATTGGGGGTCCGGGTCTCTGGAGGGTTCATAGCGTTTTCAAGCGAAGTGGGTACCGGTTCGCGTTAAGAAAACGCGTCCAAATAAGCGCCATTAGGGGCTGGCGTCGAATGCCGCTAACAGATGGCGTGGCAAATGCCGCGGCGCAATCAGGATGGCGTCGAAACGCAGGTCGAATTCGGCATGCTCGGGATGCGCCGCCAGCCACCCCTGCGCGGCGTCGATGATGCGGGCCTGCTGGCGTGGCGTCACCGCGTAGGCGGCTTCATCGAGGCTGGCGCGGGCCTTGACCTCGATGAAGGCCAGCAGATTGCGCTTCTTCGCCACCAGATCGATCTCGCCATAGGGGGTGCGGAAGCGCTTGGCGAGGATGCGATAGCCCTTGGCCATCAGGAAGGCGGCGGCGCGGCTCTCGGCGGAAAGCCCGGTGCGGAAGGCCGCGACCCGCGCCGGCGAGGCGAGTTTTGCGGACGCGTCCGGTGGCGAGGTGCCTTCAGTCTTCGCCATCGCTGCCTCGGGTTTCTTTTGCAAGCTCCAGCGCGCGGGCGTAGACCTCGCGGCGCGGACGGCCGGAGAGTTCGACTGCATGGGCGACGCTGTCCTTGACGCTGTCGCGCGCAAGCGATGCGCGCAACAGGTCGTCGAGGTCGTGCTGCGTCATCACCTGTTCTTCCGCGCGCGGCGGGCCGATCACCAGCACGAACTCGCCACGGGTTTCCAGCGTAGCGGCAGCCTTCGCCAGTTCCGCGATCGGCGCGCGCGTAACCTGTTCATGCAGCTTGGTCAGTTCGCGGCAGATCGCGGCGTCGCGCCCGCCCATGATGTCGGAGAGATCGGCCAGCGTGTCCTGCACCCGGTTGCCGGATTCGAACATGACCAGCGTGGCGTCGATCCGCGCGAGCTCGGCGAGCCGCGTGCGCCGCGCGCCTTCCTTGGCGGGCAGAAATCCCTCGAAGAAGAACCGGTCGGTGGGGAGTGCCGCCACCGAGAGCGCCGTCAGCACCGACGATGCGCCAGGCACCGCGATCACGGCGTGGCCGGCGGCGCAGACCTCGCGCACCAGCTTGAAGCCGGGGTCGGAGATCAATGGCGTGCCGGCATCGGACACCAGCGCGATCGACAGCGCCCTGCGCCAGCTTTTCCAGGATTTTTGGCCGCGCCATCACGGCGTTGTGCTCGTGGTACGGCTTGAGCTCCGCCGAAATCCCGTAGCGCTCGGTGAGGCGGCGCGTGATGCGGGTGTCCTCGCAGGCGATGATGTCGACGCCGGCCAGCGTTTCCAGCGCGCGCAGCGTGATGTCGCCGAGATTGCCGATCGGGGTTGCCACCAGATAGAGGCCGGGAACCGGCTTCGGGGCCTTCAGGACCTGGCTGCCGATCGAAAATGTTCTGTGAGCCGAACCCGGTTCGGCCTCAGGCCCGTAGTTGGAATTGGGTTTTGCGCGCATAATGGCAATTCTAGAGGCCCCGCAGCGCCAGCGCCACCGTGCGGTGGGCTGGATACAAGCGGGCAGGGAAGGGAGGCAGGTTTCCTGCACGGGCAACGGCGCCGCGGGGGCCATAATCCTTTTGTTTTAGTTAACTATTTCTCGACTTTGTGCTGAATCCGGCATTGGGTTCAGGAGCGGTTCAGGAGGCTTGGTCCCAGATGGCTGGAGTCCTGGCCGACGGCGGTCGGTCAAGAGAAGAGAGACGATGGTAGGCCCGTTCAATCGCAAGCCTGGATCTTCGGATCCGCGGCTGCCGGGGACGACCCGGCGGACGGTGGTCGGCCTCATTCTCGGCGCACCCCTGCTTGGCGCGTGCTCCGGGGGGCAGAACTCTTTCGGATCGTCCCAGAACGCGGGACCTGCCGGACCGCCGCAGCAGCCGGCCGCGATCGGCACCGGGCAGGTCAAGGTCGGGATGCTGCTGCCGCTCTCGGCCGCCGGCAACGCCGGCGTCGCCGCGCAATCGATGAAGAACGCGGCCGAGATGGCGCTGGCGGAATTCCAGAATCCCAACATCCAGCTTCTGATCAAGGATGACGGCGCCACCCCGCAAGGCGCGCAGCAGGCCACCCAGCAGGCGCTCGAAGAAGGCAGCGAGATCATTCTCGGTCCGCTGTTCGCGGGCTCGGTCCCGGCCACCGCGCAACTGACACGCACCCGCGGCATCTCGGTGATCGCGTTCTCGACCGATTCCAGCATCGCCGGACGCGGCGTCTATCTCCTGAGCTTCCTGCCGGAATCCGACGTCAACCGGATCGTCGATTACTCCGCCGGCATCGGCAAGAAGTCGTTTGCGGCGATGCTGCCCGACAATGCCTATGGCAACGTGGTGGAAGCCGCCTTCAAGCAGGCGGTCGGCCGCAAGGGCGGACGCATCGTAGCCTTCGAGAAATACGGATCGGATCGTGCGGCGCCGGCACGGACCGTGGCGCAGTCGCTGGGTTCGGCCGACGCGCTGTTCATCGCCGACGACGGCGAGTCTAGTGGTGGCGACGGCGGATGCGCTGACGGCGGCGGGTGCGAATTTGCAGAACATCCAGCTGCTCGGCACGGGTCTGTGGGACAATCCGCGCGTGTTTGCGAGCCCCGCGCTGCAGGGTGGTCTCTACGCCGCGCCGGATCCGTCGGGCTTCCGAGGCTTTGCCGGCCGCTATCGTGCCAAATACGGCGCCGACCCGGTGCGCACCGCGACGCTGGCCTATGACGCGGTAGCCCTGGTCGCGGCGTTGTCGAAGCAGCAGGGCGCGCAGCGTTTTGCTCCGGAAACGCTGGCTAATCCTTCAGGCTTTGCCGGCATCGACGGCCTGTTCAGATTCCGCACCGACGGCACCAACGAGCGCGGCCTTGCGGTGATGAAGGTCGCCACCGGCGGCGCCACGCCGGTCGCGGGCTCGCCGAAGAGCTTTGGGGCGTAAGAACTTTACGCCGCGAGATCGGCCACGACAGCATCCAGCACCGGAAAGCCGTCTTTCGTCACGCGCAGCCTGCCGTCGGCGTCGACGCTGATGGCGCCTTCCTCGCGCAAGATGGCGATCCGGCCCGGATCGAGCGCACGGCCCGACAACGCCGCATAGCGCCTGGGGTCGATGCCTTCAGCAAGCCGCAATCCCATCAGCAGGAATTCATCGGCGCGCTCTTCGCTGTTGAGGCGGTCGTCGGTGACGACGCCATGGCCGTTGGCTTCGACGCGCATCAGCCACGCCTCGGGACGCTTCTCGGTCGCGACCGCGTGTCTGGTGCCATCGATATCCAGCCGGCCATGGGCGCCCGGGCCGATGCCGGCATATTCGTCGCCGCGCCAGTAGACCAGATTGTGCTGGCATTCCGCGCCAACGCGGGCGTGATTGGAAATCTCGTAGGCTGGAAGACCCTGCTGCGCGCAGACTTCCTGCGTCACGTCGTAGAGCGTGCGCGCGAGCGCCTCGTCCGGCGTCTTCAGCTTGCCCGCCGCATGCAGGCCGAAGAACGGCGTGCCTTCCTCGATCGTGAGCTGATAGAGCGACAGATGTTCGGCCGCTTCCGAAATCGCCAGCTTCAACTCATCGGCCCACATCTGCGGCGTCTGGTCGGGGCGGGCGTAGATCAGGTCGAACGAATAGCGGTCGAACGCGGTGCGGGCGATCGCGACCGCATCCAGCGCCTCGCGCGCGGTGTGCAGACGTCCCAGCGCCTTCAGCGAGGCGTCGTCCAGCGCTTGCACGCCAAGCGAGACGCGGTTGACGCCGGCGGTGCGATAGCCGCGAAAGCGCGTTGCCTCGACGCTGGTGGGATTGGCCTCCAACGTCACTTCCACCTTGGGCGCGACGCGCCAGTGCTTTCCGATCGCATCGAGGATGGAGCCTACGGTCTGCGGCTGCATCAGCGACGGTGTGCCGCCGCCGAGAAAGATCGAGGTGACGGTTCTGTCTGGCGCACGCGCCGCTGTGGTTTCGATCTCGCGCGCAAAGGCGCGCGCAAAGCGTTCCTCGTCGATCGGCGCATGCCGGACATGGCTGTTGAAATCGCAATACGGGCATTTCGACAGGCAGAACGGCCAGTGCACGTAGACGCCGAAGGCTTCTTTTTTTCCCTCTCCCGCATGCGGGGGAGGGTTAGGGTGGGGGCTAGCCAAGGCAGATCTCCGCCAGTTTGACGAAGGCGCGGGCACGGTGCGACAGGCCGAGCCCGAGCGGGGGCAGGCCGTGTTTCTCGATCGAGGTCATTTCGCCGAACGTCCTGACGTGTCCGTCGGGCAGGAACGCCGGATCATAGCCGAATCCGGCGGTGCCGCGCGGCGGCCAAACCAAAGTTCCATCGACGCGCGCCTCGACCTCTTCGAGGTGCCCGTCGGGCCAGGCGACGCACAGCGCGGAAACGAAATGCGCGCCGCGTTGCCCGGGCGCGGTGGCGCCGCGCTCCTGCAGCAGGCGCTCGATCCGGCTCATCGCCGCCATGAAATCCTTGCCCTCTCCGGCCCAGCGCGCCGAGTAGATGCCGGGCGCGCCATCCAGCGCATCGACCACCAGCCCGGAATCATCGGCAAACGCCGGAAGCTGCGCAGCGTTTGCTGCCGCGATCGCCTTGATCGCCGCATTGGCCCGAAACGTCTTGCCGGTCTCCTCGGGTTCGCCGAGGCCGAGCTCGCCCGCGGAAACCGCCTCGACGCCGTGGGGCGCCAGCAATTCCCGCATCTCGGCAAGCTTGCCGGGATTGTGGGTCGCGATCACGAGCCGGCCGGTGATTCGACGGTGCATGATCAATCTGACTACGCGATGGCCATCTTCTGCAAGTCGACCAGCCGCGCGACGCCCTTGCGCGCGAGTTCCATCAGCGCCAGGAACTCGTCCTGCGAGAACGGCGTCTTTTCGGCGGTGCCCTGCACCTCGATGATGCGGCCGTCGCCGGTCATGACGAAATTGGCGTCGGTCTCGGCCTCGGAATCCTCGGCATAGTCGAGGTCGAGCACCGGGGTGCCGTTATAGATGCCGCAGGAGATCGCCGCGACATTGTCGCGCAGCACATTGGCCTTCAGCATGTTGCGGGTCTTCATCCACGAGATGCAGTCGGCCAGCGCCACCCAGGCGCCAGTGATCGAGGCCGTGCGCGTGCCGCCATCGGCCTGGATCACGTCGCAATCGACCGTGATCTGGCGCTCGCCCAGCGCCTCGAGGTCGACCGCGGCACGCAGCGAGCGGCCGATCAGGCGCTGGATCTCGACGGTGCGGCCGCCCTGCTTGCCGGCCGCGGCCTCGCGGCGGGTGCGTTCCAGGGTGGCGCGCGGCAGCATGCCGTATTCGGCCGTCACCCAGCCGCGGCCCTGACCCTTCAGCCAGGGCGGCAGCCGCTCTTCCAGCGTGGCCGTGACCAGGACATGGGTGTCGCCGAATTTCACCATGCAGGAACCTTCGGCGTATTTGACGACGCCGCGTTCCAGCGACACGGGGCGCAGCTGATCGGGCGCACGGCGGCTTGGCCGCATGGGAAGTCCTTTCGAAATCGAGCGAAAATTCGTTCGCGGTGCTTGTAGGAGGGGCAGCGGGCAGCGGCAAGGGCTTTTGGCACTGCCTGGGGCAATAGAGCTTCGGTATCGAAGCCCTATCCTTTTGTTTTGACGGGTTTTCTTGACGCGAACCGGCGTCCACCCCGGATCAAGTCCGGGGCAGGCCTTCGCTCGATAACGCTAATCTGCACGCTTGTCATCGGCCTTGCGGATAGACAGATTAGGACGTCAGGGAGTAAACAGTGGCCCACCACGATCCGATCGGCTTGATCGCGCCGCATGCCGGGCTCGCCCAGCTCAACGAGCGCTCGCGCGACATTTTTCGCCAGATCGTCGAGAGCTATCTCGCGACCGGCGAACCCGTCGGATCGCGCAACATCTCGCGCCTGATCGCGCTGCCGCTGTCGCCCGCCTCGGTCCGCAACGTGATGTCGGATCTCGAAGCGCTCGGGCTGATCTATGCCCCGCACACCTCGGCCGGACGGTTGCCCACCGAACTCGGCCTGCGGTTCTTCGTCGACGCCCTGATGCAGGTCGGCGACCTCACCGAGCCGGAACGGGAATCGATCCAGAACCAGCTTGCCTCCGTAGGCCGCGCGCAATCGGTCGAAGCGGCGCTCGGTGAAGCCTTGACGCGGCTCTCCGGCCTGACCCGTGCCGCCGCCGTGGTGCTGACCGCCAAATCCAATTCGCGCCTCAAACACATCGAATTCGTGCGGCTGGAGCCGGAACGTGCGCTGGTGGTGCTGGTCGGCGAAGACGGCCAGGTCGAAAACCGCGTGCTGACGCTGCCGCCCGGCGTGCCCTCTTCCGCGCTGACGGAAGCGACCAATTTCCTCAATTCACGGATTCGCGGGCGTACGCTCGCCGAAGCGCGGCTCGAACTCGAAACCGCCTTGACGCAAAGCCGCGTCGAACTCGATCAGTTGACGCAAAAGGTGATCGCGGCCGGCATCGCGAGCTGGTCGGGCGGCGAGAACGACGACCGGCAATTGATCGTGCGCGGCCACGCCAATTTGCTCGAAGACCTGCACGCGCTGGAGGATCTCGAACGCGTCAAGTCGCTGTTCGACGATCTCGAGACCAAGCGCGGCGTGATCGATCTGCTGGGCCGCGCCGAGCGCGCCGAGGGTGTGCGGATCTTCATCGGATCGGAGAACAAGCTGTTCTCGCTGTCCGGTTCCTCCACCATCATCGCCCCCTATAGCGACGCCGCGGGCCGTATCGTCGGGGTTCTCGGCGTGATCGGACCGACGCGGCTGAACTATGCAAGGGTGATTCCGACCGTGGATTACGCCGCCCGGATCGTCAGCCGCATGCTGGGCGGCTAATCGGCCCGAAATTGACCTCAATCCGGTGTGGTTACGCTTGATTTTCGGTCCCTAAAGCACGATATCCCGCCCAGCAAATCCCCATCGAACCAGATGCGTTTTTTGAGAAGGCAGTTTTATGACCGATCCCAACCGGCCGAGTGACGACGCGGTGAAGGCGGCCCAGGCCGGCGAGCCCGTGGTCTCAAAACCCTACATCATGCCCGACGATCCCGAGGAAGGATCGATGGAGCTGCTGGTCAAGGAAGCGACCGAGTTGCGCGACAAGATGCTGCGCACGCTGGCGGAGATGGAAAACCTGCGCAAGCGCACCGCCAGGGAAGTCGCCGATGCGCGCGCCTATGGCATCACCGGGTTCGCGCGCGACATCCTCGATATCGCCGACAATCTGCAGCGCGCGCTCGATGCGATCCCGGCCGAGGCCAAGGAGACCGCCGATCCCGGCATCAAGGCCTTCATCGAAGGCGTCGAGCTGACCGAGCGCTCGCTGCTCAACACGCTGGAGAAGAACGGCGTCAAGAAGTTCGATCCGTCGGGCGAGAAGTTCGACCCGAATTTCCAGCAGGCGATGTACGAGGTGCCCGATCCGTCCGTCCCGGCAGGGACGGTGGTCCAGGTGGTGCAGGCCGGCTTCATGATCGGCGAGCGCGTGCTGCGCCCGGCGCTGGTCGCCGTCTCCAAGGGTGGCGCGAAGGCCGCGCCGGCGGCGAACTGAGTTTCTCACTTCCGGCCACGAACGACTGTGTTTACGCCATCGCCTTATGAGTATCTGTCCGCGAGACCGCCAGAGCGCGGTTAGGCATGATGTAGGCTACGAAAGCCACTCAACCGGCACACTCAATGCCTGCGCCAGCTTCGCAATGGTCTCGGGGGTTCCGGTACGGCGGCCACTTTCGAGATCGGACAGATAGCCCTGACCGATACCTGTTTTGAAATTCAATTGCAGCTGTGTCTCGCCGCGCCAGTTACGAACGGCTTTCAACCAACTCTCCCCTCGAAGAATCGCAGCACTAACCTCCGGGGGCAGCACGACGCCGCCAGCAGCCAATTCGGCCTTCCGAGCATCGTAGATGGCGACGTCGTCGGCATCCTCGGCCTCGTGATCGGCGCGCGCGAGGAGCGCCTCATATTCGGCCCGGGGCAGCACCACCAGCTCTTCGCCGCTGGGCGTTCGAATGATCTGTGGTGCACTCATAGCCTCAGCTCCTCGTGTAAGTCGTCGTAGCCCGGCGGCCGATGTAGATTGCCAGGATCGTGGTTGCATCCTGATCGAAGATCACCCGGTAGCTGCCAATGCGGAGGCGGTAGCCGTCGCGGCCCTGAAGGGCCTTCACGTCGCCTTGGCCCGTCATAGCGTATCGATGAAGCGCAGCTTCCACTTGCTCACGAGCGTCTCGGGGAAGCGCATCGATATCTTTCGCGGCGCTCAGCGTAAGGATGATCGTTTTCACAAGCGATAATATCGCTCAAAATCGCAATTTGTCAAGCGATAATATCGCTCATCATCACACCTTCGGAGGGAGAATCTGGAACGCCGGACGCCGACAAGCAGCAGGAGAGTGGCTGCCCTTAAGCCGCGATATCGCTCGATTGGATGCGCTTGACGCCGGCTTTGGCCATGTCGGCCCAGGCCTTGGCGAGCGAGCCCTGGGTGTCGATGCCGCGGCAGGCGTCTTCGACCACGTAGGTCTCGAAGCCGGCCTTGCGCGCATCGAGCGCGGACCATGCCACGCAGAAGTCGGTGGCGAGCCCTGCCAGGAACAGCCGCTTCACCTTGCGCGCCTTCAGATAGGCGGCGAGGCCGGTCGTGGTTTTGCCGTCGGCCTCGGTGAAGGCCGAATAGCTGTCGACTTCCTTGTGAAAGCCTTTGCGGACGATGAGCCCGGCCTGCGGGATCGCGAGGTCCTTCGACAGCGCCGCGCCCTCGGTGCCCTGCACGCAGTGATCGGGCCACAGCACCTGCTTGCCATAGGGCAGGCTGACGGTCTCGAACGGCTTCTTGCCGGAATGCGAGGTCGCGAACGAGACGTGGCCGGCGGTGTGCCAGTCCTGCGTCAGCACCACATTGGCAAAACCCTTGGCGATGCGGTTGATGATGGAAACGACCTGCTCGCCGTCCTTGACGGCGAGGCTGCCGCCGGGAAGGAAACAGTTCTGCACGTCGATCACCAGCAGCGCCGACGCCTCGTCGGGCTTGATCGGCGCCGCGGCCCAAAGTTTTCCCGAAAGTGCGGTCGCGATCACGGTCGCGCCCATGCCCCAAACCATCTGCCGCCGGTCCAACATGGTGCATCTCTCCCCGCGAAGACTGGAGCGTTTTCGAGCGAACCATGCTCTCGGACTCGATCCGTGGCAAACATGGGTTCGCGTCAAGAAACGCGTCCAAACATAAGACCTGGTGCCCGGCTCCGATTTGATCGGATCCGATCAGGCGCCTGAGCCAGCAAATCAGGTCGCACGGCGAGCGTAAAGCAAAGTTTACGCGCCAGAACGGCGTGAATCTTGGGCAGCGTGCCGGCCGCGGGAAACTCCTTCTTAACGACTGGTCTCCTAGCGTCCGGCGGTACCTCTGCCGGATACCGCCATGACCATGCATACAGAGGCTCAGCCGCGCTTGACCCAGGCGGGCCCGGCAGCCTTGTCCACGCAGCTGCCTGCGCTGCTGCCTTGGATTTCGATCGTCATCCTGTTTGCGGCGGCCGTTGCCCTGCGGCATGTGCTTGCCGCGAATACCGATGTGAGCTGGCTGCTCACCGTCGCCGAACGGGTTCTCGATGGTCAGCGTCTGTATGTCGACGTGGTAGAGACCAATCCGCCGATGGCGGTCCTGGTCTATATGCCGGGAATTGTCATCGCGCGTGCACTCGGGCTGCCGGTCGAAATCGTTACCGACAGTTTGATGTTCGCCGCCATCTTCGTCTCACTTGCGATCGTGGCGCGTATCCTGAAGCATTCATCGCTTCCAAGCGCCGACAGCTGGTTGCTGGCGCCTCTCGCATTTGCGGCGTTTGCGATCCTGCCGATGCAGGCATTCGGCCAACGCGAACACATCGCTGTTGTGGAGCTGTTGCCGCTGCTCGCCGTGTTTGCCGTGCGGATGAAAGAAGAAGCCCCATCGACCTGGATGATCGTCGTCTCCGGCTGCGGCGCCGGTCTCGCCGTTTCGTTCAAGCCGCAGTTTGCAGTTGCGATCGTTTGTGCCGTCGTCTGCCTCGCTATCTATTTGCGATCGTGGAAGGCCGTCTTTGCTCCGGAAAGCCTGATCGCTGCCGCCATAGGCTTGCTCTACGCCGCAGGCGTTGTCGCGTTCTACCCTGAGTTCTTTACCGTCATCGGGCCTCTGGTCCGGGATGTGTATATTGCCGTTGGCCTGTCGTTCCCGGCGCTTCTGGAAAAGCCGGCATTGCCGATCTGGGGCGCGGCGATCGTGGCGACGGTGTTCCTGAAGCGGCACGACAAGATCGATCCGGCATGCCTGCTGCTGCTCGCGACGTCGCTGGGGTTCGCTGTCGTATTCCTGTTGCAGCGGAAGGGGTGGCCCTATCATTCCTACCCGATGATCGCGCTGGCGCTGTTGGCGCTCGGGCATGCGCTTGTTTCAAACGTGCCGCGCACCGCGATCGATCGCGCGTTTCGTATCGGCGCGGTCGCCCTGTTTGCGGTCCTGTTCGTGCAATCCATGCTGTGGTTCAATTTTGCATTCGATGCGCGGCCGCTCCAGGCCGCGGTCGCGCGGCTTGGACCCAATCCAAAAATCCTGGCGATCACGGCGGAGCCCGGGCTTGGACATCCGCTGGTTCGTGCGCTTGACGGTGTTTGGGTCTCCCGGCAGCAGGGACTGTGGGTCGATGCCTATCTCAAATACATGCGCAAGCACGGCGTGATCGGGCCGCAGGCCGACCCGGTGCTGGATGCCTACGCCGCCCGCGAACGCGCGATGCTGATCGAAGACTTCAAGCGCATCAGGCCGAGCGTGGTCCTGGTGGATGATCTGACCGGCGACTGGAGCGAATGGCTGCGGTCGCATCCAGATGTTTCGGGCCTGTTGGGCGATTACCAGCCGGTGGAAACCATCAACGGCATCGGCATTCTCAAACCGCGCTGATTCCAGGTCCTTAAGTTGACGCGTTTTCTTGACGCGAACCGGTCCCCACTTCGCTGGAGAACGCTCTAGCGCGGCTGGATGCCGTCGCGCACGGCGCGGAAGCGCGGAAACGCCTTGGCCCAGTTGTCGCGCGGCGAAGAGGCGATGATGCGCATCGAGGTCTGCGCTCCGAAGCGCAGCCACTGCACGATCGTCACCGGCGTATTGTCCTTGCCGCTGATGGCGTCGATCCGCGTCTCGTAGCCGGGCTGGCCATCGATGCGGACCGGTTCGGACATCGTGATCTTGCCGTCGCGCACGCCGGGAATCGTGGTCGCGATCTGCTGGGCAAAGCGGCCGCGATCGTCAGGCGTTGCCGGCGTCGAGCTGATCAGGCCGATGATCATGAAGGGCGCGACCTCGAAGCCGGTCTTCTCGTCGCCGTCGGAAATAATGAGCGCTGCGCCCGGCGCCAGGGTGCGAACGTTCTTGAAGCTCGACAGCTCGCTGATCTTGAACGGCAACAGCCCGAGCTGCTCCTCGACCGGAACCTCGTTGCGGATCACGGCGGTCGCAAACATCTGGCGCACCGCGTCGTCAGTGTAGATCCTGGAGGCGTTCTCAGGCACCTGCACGGCGACATAGCCGGAGAAGGTGGGGCCCGGCAGGATCATCGAATAGCGTTTTACGTTGCCGGCAGCATCCTTGGCGCTTTCGACGGTGTAATAGGCCAGCCCCGCCGCGGTCTCGATGCTCTCCGGCTTGACGCCGCCGGTGCCGCCGGGATTGGCCTTGAAGGCATTGGCGACCTCGCCATAGGCCTCGGCGGGCAGGTCCGCGATCAGGACCTTGACGCCTTGGTCCTCGGTCTCGAAGCCGGGAAATGATTTGGCCTTGTTGAGGCCGACCAGCGGCGTCATGCCAACCTTGGCACCCGGCGGGAAGACCGGGTCTGCGGCGAACGCGGAAGATGTCGCGCCAACGACGAGGGCGACCGCAGCGAGGTATCGAAGTAGCTTCATGAAGGATCTACCGGGTTTGCATTGGGGCCGCTCAACGGTCGGCCGTGCAGCGTGCTATTTTTTGCCTTGCGACGGGGGTCGTTCAGTCGGCCCGCTTTTAGCGGTTTTGATGGCCCTGCAACAGGGCAGGGCGGGCTTCCGTTCCCCCATCGCGTTCGGGAACGGCGGCTTTTCGCGGGATTTGGCCTGGCCTGTGCGCTTTTTTGAGGCATCTGCAGCGGCGAAATACCGCGTCCCCGCCCGCAGGCCAGCGGCCGCGCGTCGGGGCGACGGCGCATCGTTGCCCGGCGCATTTCGGGGCACGCGCCGCGGTTCGCGCCGGCTGCCATTCCTGATCTCTTAACGCCTTCGGGGAGGGGGAATCCGATCTGCCCCGAGCTGACACAATCTTTCAAACGTCAGGCTTTTCAGGCCCTAAGGTTACGTTCGGTCCTTGCAGGCCCGACCCCCCCTCCTATATGAGGCTCATCGTCGCAATATCGCGAGTATGTGAACGTTGGGGGTTCGGTTAGGTGCGCCGTTCAGGGCCCAGCCAACCTGCCGCAACAAGAAGGATATGAGGACCATGGGAAAGGTCATTGGGATCGATCTCGGCACCACGAATTCGTGCGTCGCCGTAATGGATGGCAAGACTGCGAAAGTCATCGAGAACGCGGAAGGCATGCGCACGACGCCTTCGATCGTTGCCGTCACCGATGACGGCGAGCGCCTCGTCGGCCAGCCCGCCAAGCGTCAGGCGGTGACCAATCCCGAGCGCACGTTCTTTGCGGTGAAGCGCCTGATCGGCCGCCGCTACGACGACCCGATGGTCGAGAAGGACAAGAAGCTCGTCCCCTACAAGATCGTCAAGGCATCGAACGGCGACGCCTGGGTCGAAGCCGACGGCAAGACCTATTCGCCCTCGCAGGTCTCCGCCTTCATTCTGCAGAAGATGAAAGAGACCGCGGAAGCCCATCTCGGCCAGAAGGTCGATCAGGCCGTCATCACCGTTCCCGCCTATTTCAACGACGCGCAGCGCCAGGCCACCAAGGACGCCGGCAAGATCGCCGGTCTCGAAGTGCTGCGCATCATCAACGAGCCGACGGCGGCAGCGCTCGCCTACGGTCTCGACAAATCGAAAACCGGCACCATCGCCGTGTACGACCTCGGCGGCGGCACCTTCGACGTCTCCATTCTTGAAATCGGCGACGGCGTGTTCGAGGTGAAGTCCACCAACGGCGACACGTTTTTGGGCGGTGAAGACTTCGACATGCGGCTCGTCAGCTATCTGGCCGATGAGTTCCAGAAGGAGCAGGGCATCAACCTGCGCAACGACAAGCTTGCCTTGCAGCGCCTGAAAGAGGCCGCCGAAAAGGCCAAGATCGAGTTGTCCTCGACCACGCAGACCGAAATCAACCTGCCCTTCATCACGGCCGACCAGACCGGGCCGAAGCATCTGACGATGAAGCTGACGCGCGCCAAGTTCGAGGCGCTGGTGGATGACCTCGTCCAGAAGACCATCGAGCCCTGCCGCAAGGCGCTGAAGGACGCAGGCCTCACCGCCGCCGAGATCGGCGAAGTGGTGCTGGTCGGCGGCATGACCCGCATGCCGAAGGTCCAGGAAGTCGTGAAGCAGTTGTTCGGCAAGGAGCCGCACAAGGGCGTCAACCCGGACGAAGTCGTCGCCATCGGTGCTGCGATCCAGGCCGGCGTGCTGCAAGGCGACGTCAAGGACGTGCTGCTGCTCGACGTCACCCCGCTTTCGCTGGGCATCGAGACGCTGGGCGGCGTGTTCACCCGCATCATCGACCGCAACACCACGATCCCGACCAAGAAGAGCCAGGTGTTCTCGACCGCCGAGGATAACCAGAACGCCGTCACCATCCGCGTCTTCCAGGGCGAACGCGAAATGGCGGCCGACAACAAGGTGCTCGGGCAGTTCGACCTGATGGGCATTCCGCCGTCGCCGCGCGGCATGCCGCAGATCGAGGTGACGTTCGACATCGACGCCAACGGCATCGTCAACGTGTCCGCCAAGGACAAGGCGACCGGCAAGGAGCAGCAGATCCGGATTCAGGCATCCGGCGGCCTCTCGGAAGCCGACATCCAGAAGATGGTCAAGGATGCCGAGGCCAATGCGGCCGAGGACAAGAAGCGCCGCGAGGCGGTCGACGCCAAGAACCATGCCGACGCGCTGGTGCATTCCACCGAGAAGGCGCTGGCCGAGCACGGTTCGAAGGTCGAAGAGTCCGAGCGCCGCGCCATCGAGGATGCCGTCAGCGATCTGAAGGAAGCGCTGAAGGGCGACGATGCCGAGGCCATCAAGGCCAAGACCAACACCGTGGCGCAGGCTTCGATGAAGCTCGGCGAGGCCATGTACAAGCAGCAGGCCGAGGCCGACGCCAAGAAGGATGCGGCGAAGGATGACGTGGTCGACGCGGAATTCACCGAGGTCGACGACGACAAGAACAACAAGAAGTCGGCGTAAGCGGGCTTTCGATCATGACCCTCATCCAAAAGAGCGCGCGGCTTGCGTTCGATGGGTGGGGGTCATTTTTCTTTAAGCCGAAGGCTGCATCTTTCTATTGAGCGTGCCTGCGGCATGAAGACGAATTTCGGGCGGGTTTGACTGATGTCCACCAAGCGCTGCTACTACGAAACCCTGGAAGTCGAACGAAGCGCGGACGACGGCAAGCTCAAGGCCGCGTTTCGCAAGCTGGCGATGAAATGGCATCCGGACAAGAATCCGGGCGATGCCACCAGCGAAGTGAGATTCAAGGAAATCAACGAAGCCTACGAAGTCCTGAAAGACGGCGAGAAGCGCGCCGCCTATGACCGCTACGGCCATGCCGCGTTCGAGCAGGGCATGGGCGGCGGCGGTCCCGGCTTCGGCGCCGGCTTCGCCTCGTCGTTTTCCGATATTTTCGAGGACCTGTTCGGCATGGCCGGGCAGCGCGGGCGCGGTGGCGGGCGCGAGCGCGGCGCCGACCTGCGCTACAACATGGAAATCACGCTGGAGGAAGCCTACCTCGGCAAGACCGCGCAGATCGAGATTCCGGTCTCGGTCACCTGCGAGCCCTGTTCCGGCACCGGCGCCAAGGCCGGCACCAAGCCGAAGGCCTGCTCGGTGTGCGGCGGGCAGGGCCGGGTTCGGCAGGCCCAGGGCTTCTTCACGCTGGAGCGGACTTGTCCGGGCTGTCAGGGCCGCGGCCAGATGATCGAGGATGCCTGCCCCAATTGCGCAGGCTCCGGACGCGTGACGCGCGATCGTACCTTGTCGGTCAACATTCCGCCGGGCGTCGAGGACGGCACCCGCATTCGGCTGGCCGGCGAAGGCGAAGCGGGCGTCCGCGGCGGGCCGCCCGGCGACCTCTACATTTTCCTGTCGCTTTCGACGCACGAATTCTTCCAGCGCGACGGCGCCGATTTGCATTGCAGGGTTCCGATATCGATGGTGGCGGCAGCCCTCGGCGGCGAATTCGAGGTCCCGACCATCGAGAAGGGCAAGACCAAGGTGAAGGTGCCGCCGGGGACGCAGTCCGGCCGTCGTTTCCGCATTGCATCAAAGGGCATGCCGGTGTTGCGTTCGCGCCAGACCGGCGACATGTATGTCCAGGTCATGGTCGAAACGCCGCAGAATCTGACCAAGAAGCAGCAGGAATTGCTGGCCGAGTTCGAAAAGCTGTCGTCCGGCGCCACGCAGCCGGAAGCGGCGGGCTTCTTCACCAAGGTCAAGGATTTCTTCGGCAACCGCGCGGGCTCCTGACCGCACGCACGCGATAACATGCGGGCGCGCGTGAGATCGCCCGCAGTCATGATTCATTCAGCTTACACATGATGTTATCGCGGATCGAGGGCACTTTGACGGACCCGGCGCGTTAGCGTTTGGCTTGACCATGTCCCCTTCGACCTATACGTGTTTATGACTGTTTTCTGACATCCCCCGCTTTGTTGGCGGTCCCGCCTGGTAGCGACATGCCTTTGCAATCGTCCGTGCGCGCGTTGAAGAAGCCCCGTCTTGACGATGAGGTACGCTTCCTTCGTTCATGGATCGAAAAACCGCTGCACATGGGCGCCGTGATGCCGTCGAGCAAGCTGCTCGCCCGCACGATGGCGGAATATGTCGATGTCGAATCCGAAGGGCCGGTCGTCGAACTTGGGCCCGGGACCGGCGCGATCACCAACGCGCTGATCGAGCACGGCGTCGATCAGAAGCGGCTCGTGCTGGTCGAGTATAATCCGGGTTTCTGCGCGCTGCTGCGCGATCGCTATCCGCAGGCCAAGGTGGTGCAGGGCGATGCCTATGCGCTGCGCGACTCGCTCCGGGGCGTGCTGGATGCGCGGGCTTCTGCCGTGGTCTCCGGCCTGCCGCTGGTCACCAAGCCGATGCTGACGCGCCTGAAACTGATCCGCGACGCCTTCACCGCGCTGGCGCCGCGCGCGCCGTTCGTGCAGTTCACCTATTCGGTGGCGCCGCCGATCCCGAAATCGCTGCCGGGCGTCTCCACGGAAGCCTCCGAGCGGATCTGGATGAACCTTCCGCCCGCGCGGGTCTGGGTGTATCGCAAGGGCTGATGCCGCGTATTCGCGCGGCGGTTCTGCCCCGAATACGAATTCAAATATGTCCGCACTGAAAATCCTCGTGATCCCGGGATCGCTGCGATCAGGCTCGCTCAATGCGAGGCTGGCGGCGGTCGCCGCCCATGAGCTGGCGCAATCCGGCGCCGAAGTCACCCGCATCTCGCTCGCCGATTATCCGCTGCCGATCTACGACGGCGACCTGCAGGCGAAGTCGGGCGTGCCGAAGCACGCTGTCAACCTGAAGCGCATGATGTCGGCCCATCACGGCGTCCTGATCGTGACGCCGGAATATAATTCCTCGGTGCCGGCGCTGGTCAAAAACACCATCGACTGGGTCAGCCGCGTCCAGGACGCGCACGAGACCCGCGGGCAGGTTTTTCGCGAGCGGGTGTTTGCGATTGCCTCGGCATCCGGCGGACGGCTCGGCGGCGCCCGCGCACTGTCGGCGTTGCGGCTCATTCTCTCGGCATGCCACGCCACCGTGATCGCAAACCAGTTGGCGCTGCCGTTCGCCGATGAAGCCTATGACGAGATGGACAGACTGAAGAATTCGGCCGACAGCGAGGCGCTGAACGCGCTGGTGCGGCAGTTGATCGACATTTCCCAACGCATGATGTGAGGTGACATGCAGCCAGCCAGTATTGCGCCGAAGGACCGCTTGATCGTGGCGCTCGATCTGCCGGGCGTGGCCGAGGCGGAAGCGCTGATCGCGCGGCTCGGCGATAGCGTGAGCTTCTACAAGATCGGCTATCAGCTCGGTTATGCCGGCGGCCTGCCGCTGGCGCAGCAACTGGCGAAATCCGGGAAGAAGGTTTTTGTCGATCTCAAGCTGCATGACATCGGCAACACCGTGGCGCGCGGCGTCGAGAGCGTCGCCAAACTGGGCGCGACCTTCCTCACCGTGCACGCCTATCCGCAGACCATGAAGGCCGCGGTCGAGGCGCGCGCGGGATCGGGCCTGAAAATTCTCGCCGTCACCGTGCTGACGTCTTATGACGACGGCGATCTCCACGCCGCCGGCTATCGCCTCAACGTCTCGGACCTGGTCGAGGCGCGCGCGCAGCAGGCGCAGGTGCTCGGCGTCGACGGGCTGGTGAGTTCGCCGGAAGAAGCTGCTTCGCTGCGCAAGATCGTCGGCCACCAGATGGCGCTGGTGACGCCGGGCATCCGCCCCGCAGGTGCTGCGACCGGCGACCAGAAACGCATCATGACGCCGGCGCGCGCAATCGCCGCCGGCGCTGATTATCTCGTGGTCGGACGGCCAATTACCGAGGCCGCCGATCCCAAAGCAGCGGCGGATGCCATTCAGGCGGAAATCAAACAGGCGCTGGCATAGCGTTTTCGAGCTAAGTGGATACCGGTTCGCCTGAAGAAAACGCGTCAAAAATAGACAGACAAAAACGGGAGAACGAGTATGGCGAAGGGATACTGGATCGCACGCGTCGATGTACACAATGAGGAAGGCTACAAGCCCTACATGGCGGCCAACCCCGCCATCTTCAAGAAATTTGGCGGACGCTTCGTGGTGCGTGGCGGCAAGTTCGAAGGCATCGAAGGTCAAAGCCGGTCGCGCAATGTGGTGATCGAATTTCCCGACTATGAGACGGCGCTGGCTTGCTATCGGTCGCCGGAGTACCAGGAAAACATCAAGCGCCGGCAGCCGCATTCGGTCGCCGATCTGATCATCATCGAAGGCTATGACGGCCCGTAGCCGTGAGTGGTTGGCGGCTACCATCCTCTAGTCGTGTCCGGGCCCGAAGCGCGCCCTTCGCGCTTCTGCCCGGCCATGACGGGTGTTGGGACCCCAATTGGTTGCCGGAACGCCCCCGTCCCGCTATAGGGCGTAAAGAGGTGTAGCCATGGCCGATATGCGATTGATCGTTGCGGGAGCCGGCGGCCGGATGGGACGCGCGCTGGTGCGCGTCATTTCGGAGACGCCGGGCGCGGTGCTGGCAGGCGCGCTGGAAGCGCCGGGGTCGGAACTGCTGGGCAAGGATGCCGGCGTGCTTGCCGGCCTGCCGGCCAATGACGTCAAACTCTCGGCCGACCTGTGGGAACTGTCGGCGAATGCGGACGGCATTCTCGATTTTACCGTCCCCGCCGCCACCATCGCCAATGTCGCGATCGCCGCCCAGCGCGGGCTGGTTCACGTCGTCGGCACCACCGGGCTGTCCGAGTCCGACATGGCCGTGATCAAGAGCGTGACGTCGCGCGCCACCGTGGTGCAATCCGGCAATATGAGCCTTGGCGTCAACCTGCTGGCCGCGCTGGTCAAGCGCGTCGCACTGTCGCTGGACGAAAACTTCGATATCGAAATTCTGGAGATGCATCACAAGGCCAAGATCGACGCGCCGTCGGGCACCGCGTTCCTGCTCGGCGAAGCCGCCGCCGCCGGCCGTGGCGTCGACCTGCACGCTGTCTCCGCGCGCGGCCGCGACGGCGTTACCGGCGCCCGGCGGCCCGGCGATATCGGCTTTGCATCGCTGCGCGGCGGCACCGCTGCCGGCGATCACAGCGTGATCTTCGCAGGGCCCTATGAGCGCATCACGCTTGCGCACCACGCCGAGGATCGCATGATCTTCGCGCATGGCGCGCTGAAGGCGGCGCTGTGGGCGCATGGCAAGAAGCCCGGCCTGTACTCGATGGCCGATGTTCTGGGGCTCCCTGAAAGCTGAATTCAACGTCTCGAAACGAAAACGGAATTTTGGAATGAGCGATCGTCTTCTCGTGCTCGTGCGTCATGGCCAGAGCGAATGGAATTTGAAGAACCTGTTCACCGGCTGGAAGGATCCTGATCTCACCGAGCAGGGCATCACGGAGGCCAAGGAAGCCGGCCGCAAGCTGAAGGCACAAGGGCTGACGTTCGACACAGCCTTCACCTCGGTATTGCTTCGCGCCCAGCACACGCTCGACCTGATGCTGGCCGAGATCGGGCAGACCGGACTGCCGACGACAAGGGACCTCGCGCTCAACGAACGCGATTACGGCGATCTCTCGGGCCTCAACAAGGATGACGCGCGCAAGAAATGGGGCGAGGACCAAGTGCTGATCTGGCGCCGTTCCTATGACGTTCCGCCGCCCGGCGGCGAGAGCCTGAAGGATACGTTGGCGCGCACGCTGCCCTATTACGTCAAGGAAATCCTGCCCGGCGTGTTGCGCGGCGAGCGAACGCTGGTCGCCGCCCACGGCAATTCGCTGCGCGCGCTGATCATGGTGCTGGAGAAACTTTCGCCGGAGCAGATTCTGAAGCGCGAACTCGCCACCGGCGCGCCGGTGATCTACCGGCTCAATGCGGATTCAACGGTGGCGTCGAAGCTCGATCTGGCGGGGTAGCGAGGAATTCGTAGGATGGGTAGAGCGCAGCGAAACCCATCAACAGTCGTCAACGGCGTAAATGATGGGTTTCGCTGCGCTCTACCCATCCTACGAAGTCAATGCACGCCCACTTGCCCGGCTTCCCAGCCGAGCATCGCCTGTTTCCGCGTGATGCCCCAGTGATAGCCGGTCAGCGCGCCACCTTTGCCGAGCGCGCGATGGCACGGTACCACGAACGATACTGGATTTCGGCCGACGGCGGCGCCGACCGCGCGCGAAGCTTTCGGATTGCTGATCTTGTTGGCGATGTCGGAGTAGCAGACCGCGCGGCCCATCGGGATCTTCAGCAGCGTCTCCCACACCCGCACCTCGAAATCGGTGCCGATCAGCACCACGCGCAGCGGCTGGTCCGGCCGCCATAGTTTTGTATCGAAGATGCGCTGGGCAAGATCGGCGGTGCCGTCGTGGTCTTCTACATAGGTCGCGTTCGGCCAGCGCCGCTTCATGTCGGCAAAGGCCGATGGCTCCTCGCCGGGATCGGCGAAGGCGAGTCCGGCCAGGCCGCGGCCGCTGGCGATCACGATCGCGGTGCCGAATGGCGAGGCGTGAAATCCATAGCGCAGCGTCATGCCGGCGCCGCCATTCTTCCATTCGCCCGGCGACATCGCCTCATGGGTAACAAACAGATCGTGGAGCCGGCCCGGGCCCGACAGCCCGGAGTCGAGCGCCGCATCGAGCACGCTGGCGGAATCGCGCAATAGCCCCTTGGCATGATCGAGCGTCAGCGCCTGCATGAAGGCCTTTGGCGTCAACCCGGCCCAGCGGCGGAACAGATGATGCAGTTCATCCGGCGTCACGGATGCGGCATCGGCCATCGCCTCGATGGTCGGCTGGTTGCGCCAGTGTTCCGAGATGAAGGCAATGGCACGGCGCACTGAGTCGTAGTCGCGCAGCGCGGCGTTCTGGGGGCCCGGCTTGGTCAGGCGCTGGTCATGTATGGCAAGGGTCATCATGGGATCTGATTTAGGCTTCATCCGAGGTCCAGACCACCCGATTTCAGACAACGTAGCGTTTTCGAGCGAAATGGGCACCGGTTCGCGTGAAGAAAACGCGTCAAGAAAAATGGAGTTCAGTTTATGGGATTGTAGGTGATGCCGCGCTTGGCGGTCTGCAACGCCGCCAGTAAAGCTTTGGAAAAGCTTTCTTTTTCGTCGGGTCCCAGAAAATGGCCGATCGAGACGCGGCGGCCGCGGGAGACCAGATAGAGCCGCTCGATGCCGAATTCGGGGTCGCCGGTTTGCTCGAGCTGCACCCAGAGCGGGTTGAGCGTCCATTCCATGACATGGCCGCGATGGCTGACCCGGCGCACGCGCAATTCCGACGGCGTCATCACGATGTCCTCGGTGGCGGCTGCGCTGCGGAAATTGACGCGGAACGCCAGGTAGATCACCAGCACGTCGAGGCCGAAAAAGCCGAGCACCGGCCACGCGCCCATCAGGCAGAACGCGACGCCGGCGACGAAGCTGACGATGCCGATGAACCCCATCAGCACCAGGAAGCCGGTGCGGTTGAGCGAGCGATGCGGGGTCACCCGCGCCGAAAACAGTGTCGGCTGGTCAAGCGCCGGATCAAAGTCGTTGCCTGCTGTCATCGCGTATCAGTATATCCCGATCATGGCCAAAATCATCAGCTCTTCCGTCGGCAGAAAATCCATCGCTCCCTCCGTGCCGAAGAAACCGGCAAAAAAAGCCGTCAGGGCGTCGCCCAAAGCTGGGGTGAAGAAGGCACCTAAACCGAAGCCCCAGAAACCAAAACCTTGGACGCCGGCCGAGGTCTACGACGCGTTCAGCCGTTTTCGCAAAGCCAATCCGGAGCCGAAGGGCGAGCTCGAACATCTCAACCCCTACACGCTGCTGGTCGCCGTGGTGTTGTCGGCGCAGGCGACGGACGCCGGCGTCAACAAGGCGACGCGTCCGCTGTTCGCGGTCGCCGACACGCCTTCGAAGATGCTGGCGCTCGGCGAAGAGAAAGTGCGCGACTACATCAAGACCATCGGGCTCTATCGCAACAAGGCCAGGAACGTCATCGCGCTGTCCGAGAAGCTGATCGCCGAGTTCGGCGGCGAGGTGCCGCGCACCCGCGCCGAGATCGAGACGCTGCCCGGCGCCGGGCGCAAGACCGCCAATGTCGTGCTCAACATGGCCTTCGGCGAACGCACCATGGCGGTGGATACCCATGTGTTCCGGGTCGGCAACCGGACGGGACTGGCGCCGGGCAACACGCCGCTCGAAGTCGAGCTGGGACTTGAGAAGGTCATCCCGCCGGAATTCATGCTGCACGCCCACCACTGGCTGATCCTGCACGGGCGCTACACGTGCCTGGCGCGCAAGCCGCGCTGCGACGTGTGTTTGATCAACGATCTGTGTCGGTGGCCGGAAAAGACGGTGTGAGGACTTGCGTCATTCCGGGGCGAGCAAAGCATCGAACCCGAATTTCGAGTTCCGGTCTGGTCCTTGCGGACCATCCCGGAATGACGAACGTGAAACGCTTGCTCGGTCCTCATCCTGAGGAGCGCGTAGCGGCGTCTCGAAGGATACGCCCGGGCCGCATGGTCCGAGACGCGCGAAGATGCGCTCCTCACCATGAGGGGCTAACACCGCCGGCATTCCCGATTTCCGTGCCGGCTCGATCAGCTCGGGCCGCGGACCGGACAGGCGCTTGTGCATGTGGACCATGAAGGCCATGCCGAACAAAGGCGTCGCCAGGTTGACGATCGGGATCGAGACGAAAGCGGCGATGAACAGGCCGGCGGTGAAGACCGTGGCCGCATTGTCCTTGCGCATCGCCTTGGCTTCCGCCGGCGAGCGGAAGCGCATCGCCGCGAGTTCGAAATACTCGCGACCCAGCAGCCAGGCGGTGGCGAGGAAGAAAATGATGAAACCGGCGCCCGCGAACAGCACGAAGGGCAGCGCGATCAGGTACACCAGGATGGTCAGCAGCGCCGTCTTGATGCCTTCGGGGACGGCGACGCCGAGCGGCAGCGCGTCTCCGGGACGCTCCGCCGGATAATGCTCGCGCTCGACATGCTCGGCGACGTCATCGACGAACACGCTCGCGATCAGCGAGGTGACCGCCGGCATCAGGAAAATGCCGCCGAGCACGACGCCGAGCCCGGCAGCGATCGAGAGGATCCAGGAAAGAACGTTGAGCGTCGTGTGGAAGCCCGGCCCCAGCATCGCCTCGGCCCAGCCTTCGCCATATTCGGCAAACCAGCTCAACGCGCGCTGCAAGCCGATGGCCAGCACCGCGACCACCACCAGCGCCAGCCCGATCGAGCGCCACAGGATGGTGCGCATCGGCGGCGACAGGATCTGCGAAAGCGCCTTGACGGCGGCGTCCAACATGGCAGTTCAACCTCTCGTGAAAACCCTCGCGAGAGGTAGATATGCGCGGGGGTTTCGGCAAGGCCTGCTCCGGTCGAGGACGGCGGCGCAGACGGCGCCGGATGGTCCGCATTTGCGCTATGCGCCAGCGAACGGGCGGTTCGACAGATTGTACCTTCCCAAGCACTTCCGAAGGCCTAGTCTGGAAACCAACAGATGGGGTTTGTACGGGAGACGCGCGATGACCGGGACGGGACTGCCGCTTGACGGCGTGAGGGTCGTCGAGATGACCCATATGGTGATGGGCCCGACCTGCGGCATGATCCTCGCCCAGCTGGGTGCCGAGGTCATCAAGGTCGAGCCGCCGGTCGGCGACAAGACGCGCTCGCTCGGCGGCATGGGAACCTCGTTCTTTCCGCTGTTCAACCGCGGAAAACGCAGCGTCGTGCTCGATTTCGCCAAGGACGAAGACCGCGACACCATGCACCGGCTGCTCGAAAGCGCCGACGTGTTCCTGGAAAATTTTCGCGACGGGCAGCTGGACAAGCAGGGGCTCGGCCCTGAAGAGCTTCGGCGAAAACATCCGCATCTGATCGTCGCCGGCCATAAGGGGTTTTTGTCCGGTCCGTATGAGCATCGCCCGGCGCTCGATGAGGTGGTGCAGATGATGTCGGGCCTCGCCACCATGACCGGGACGCGCGAGAAGCCGCAACGCGTTGGTTCCTCCGCCAACGACATCATGGGCGGCATGTTCGGCGCCATCGCAATCCTCGCCGCACTCTACGAGAAGCGCGGCGGCAAGAAGGACGGCGCCGACATCCGCATCGGCCTGTTCGAGAACTGTCTGTTTTTGGTTGCCCAGCACATGGTCGAGTATGAGATGACCGGCCGAAAGCCGCGCTCGATGCCGGAGCGCGAACACGCGTGGCCGATCTACGACATCTTCGACACGGCCGGCGGCGAACGCATCTTCATCGGCGTCGTCACCGAGGGGCACTGGTGGAGCTTTTGCCGCGAATTTGGCCTGCAGGAGTTCGCCGACGATCCGACCTTGCGCAACACCACGGACCGGATCCTGGCGCGCGGGAGAATCATTCCGCGTGTCACCGAGGTGATCAAGGGCTGGAACATCGCCGATCTCTCTGCGAGGCTCGATGCGCTGAACATTGCCTATTCGCCGATCAACCGTCCCGAGGATCTGCTGCATGATCCGCATGTGCTGCGGCCCGGCGGGCTGGTGCAGAATTTCAACGCCGACGGTGTGCCGTTCCGCGTTCCGGCATTGCCGGTGGAATGGAACGGCGGCAATATCGGCGAAGGGCTGAAGGTGCCGGTGCTGGGCGCCGACACCGAAGCCGTTCGCGCTGAGCTCGAAAAACAAGATCTGTCTTCAACCGATAACGCCGCGTGAGGCTGCCATGACCCGTGTCCAGGACATCTATCCCGACGACAAAGTGATTCTGCGTGAGGTTGGCCTGCGCGACGGCCTGCAGCTCGTGAAGAAATTTCCGTCGACATCAGCCAAGCAGCGCTGGATGCGCGATGAATATGCCGCGGGTGTGCGGCATTTCGAGGTCGGGTCGTTCCTGCCGGCGAAGACGTTTCCGCAATTCACCGATGTGCGCGATATCATCCAGACGGTCGCCTCGCTGCCCGGCGCCTACGGCATCGCGCTGACGCTGAACGAGCGCGGCGTCAACGAGGCGCTGGCCTCCGGCGTTGCCGAAGTGGCGACGGTGGTCTCGGCCACCGAAGAACACAGCCAGGCCAATGCCAACCGCTCGCGCGAATCCGCCATCGCCAACGTCAGGCGGCTGTGCGAATTGCGCGATGCCAGCCCGCACAAGCCCGTGGTGAATTCCGCGATCTCGATGGCGCTGGGCTGTTCGATCGTGGGTGCGGTCGATCCGAAGGAAGTGCTGCGGCTGACCGAAAAATTGTTCGAGGCCGGCGTCGACATGGTCGCGATCGCCGACACGGTCGGCTATGCCGGGCCGAAGCAGGTCGGCGAACTGACCGCGGGCGCGGTGAAGATCGCGGGCTCAAAGCCGATCTGCATTCACCTGCACGACACCCGCGGCATGGGCATCGCGAATGCGTCTGCCGCGCTCGATGCCGGCGCGCGCGTGCTCGATGGATCGCTCGGCGGCCTCGGCGGCTGCCCGTTCGCGCCGGGCGCGACCGGCAATGTCGTGTTCGAGGATCTGGTGTTCCTGTGCGAGAGCAAGGGTTTTGCAACGGGCATCGATATCGAGAAGCTGGTCGCGGTGCGCGGAATCCTGAGATCGGAAATGCCTGATGAGGCGCTATATGGCGGGATGGCGCGCGCCGGGTTGCCGGGCGGGAGCGCGGCCAAAGCGGCGTGATTACATTTCTAGTCATGGCCGGGCTTGTCCGGCCTCCACGTCTTTCTTGCGGCGATACCGTCGAGACGTGGATGCCCGGGACAAGCCCGGGCATGACGACCTTCTGCTGGCTGCTTCAGCGACCTACAGCCGCGTCACCCGCAGCCGCAGCGCATTGCCGACGACGCTCACCGAGGACAGCGCCATCGCGGCGGCGGCAATGATCGGCGACAGCAGCAGACCGAACGCCGGATAGAGAATGCCCGCGGCGATCGGTATGCCGGCGGCGTTGTAGATGAATGCGAAGAACAGGTTTTGCCTGATATTGCGCATCGTCGCCTGTGACAGGCGGCGGGCGCGGACGATGCCGGTGAGGTCGCCCTTCAAGAGCGTAACGCCGGCGCTTTCCATCGCAACATCCGTTCCGGTGCCCATGGCGATGCCGACTTCCGCGGCGGCCAGCGCCGGCGCGTCGTTGACGCCGTCGCCGGCCATCGCGACGATCCGGCCGGCCTTCTGCAGTTTTGCGACCACCGCGCTCTTCTGATCGGGCAGTACTTCCGCCTCGACATCGGCGATGCCGAGACTCTTCGCGACGGCGTCCGCAGTGGTTCGGTTATCGCCGGTGAGCATGATAACCTTGATGCCCTCCGCCGCCAGCGCCTTCAGCGCATCCGGCGTCGATGCTTTCACCGGATCGGCAATGGCGAACAGCCCCGCGAGCTTGCCGTCAACGGCCATATTGATCACGGTCGCACCCTCGCCGCGCAGGCGCTCGCCCTGTTCGTTCAATGCCCTCGCGTCGATGCCGAGCGAATGAAGGAAGTTTGCATTGCCGAGAACGATGGTCTTGCCGTCGACCTCGCCGGTAGCTCCCTTGCCGGTCGGCGAGTCAAACGCCTCTACCTTGCCGAGGTCGAGCTTGCGCTCCCTGGCCGCACGCACGATGGCATCGGCCAGCGGATGCTCGCTCGCCCGCTCGACGGTCGCAGCCAGCCGCAGAATCTCCGTCTCATCAAACCCCGCAGCCGGCACGATCGCGACCACCTTCGGCTTGCCTTCGGTCAGCGTGCCCGTCTTGTCGACCACCAGCGTATCGATCTTCTCCATCCGCTCCAGCGCTTCGGCGTTCTTGATCAGCACACCGGCTTGCGCGCCGCGCCCGACGCCGACCATGATCGACATCGGCGTGGCGAGGCCGAGCGCGCAGGGGCAGGCGATGATGAGCACACTGACGGCAGCGACAAGGCCAAACGCCATGCGCGGCTCCGGCCCGAACCAGGCCCAGGCGCCAAACGCCAGCAACGCCACGACGATGACAACAGGCACGAACCAGCCGGCGACCTGATCGGCCAGCCGCTGGATCGGCGCGCGCGAACGCTGGGCATCCGCCACCATCTGCACGATCTGCGAAAGCAGCGTGTCGCGCCCGACCTTGTCGGCGCGCATCACGAATCCGCCCGACTGGTTCAGGGTGCCCGCGATGACCTTGCTGCCGGCTTCCTTGGTGACCGGCATGGATTCGCCCGTCACCAGCAATTCATCGAGCGCGGAGCGGCCTTCGAGGATGACGCCGTCCACCGGCACTTTCTCGCCCGGCCGCACGCGCAGATGATCGCCGACCGCCAGCGTGTCGATTTCCACTTCATGATCGGCGCCGTCGCCTCCAATGCGGCGGGCGGTCTTCGGCGCGAGCTGGAGCAGGGCCTTGATCGCGCCTGACGTGGCTTCGCGCGCACGGAGTTCGAGCACCTGGCCGAGCAGGACCAGCACGGTGATGACGGCGGCCGATTCGAAATAGACTGCAACCGCGCCGCCATGGCCACGGAAGGTGGCCGGAAAGATTCCGGGCGCGATGGTGCCGACGACGCTGTAGAGATAGGCCACGCCGGTGCCGACCGCGATCAGCGTGAACATGTTGAGATTGCGCGTTAGCAGCGATTGCCAGCCGCGCACGAAAAACGGCCAGCCGGCCCAGAGCACGACGGGCGTGGCGAAGGCGAACTGAATCCAGTTCGACAATGTCGGATCGACCCAGCCGTGACCGCCGACGAGATGGCCGCCCATTTCGAGCACGACGGCAGGGAGCGCAAGGACGAGGCCGATCCAGAAGCGCCGCGTCATATCGGCAAGTTCCGGATTGGGCGGTGCATCGAGGCTCGCGACCTCGGGCTCCAGCGCCATGCCGCAGATCGGGCAGCTTCCGGGACCGACCTGGCGGATCTCCGGATGCATCGGGCAGGTGTAGATCGTGCCTTCCGGCACGGCGGCTTTAGGCCGCTTGTCCTTTTCCAGATAGGCGAGCGGGATCGGCGGCGAATTTGGTGCGGCAGCCGGCCGAGCAGAAATGATAGGTCTCGCCGCGGTAGTCGAAGCGGTGCTTGCTGCTTGCCGGGTTCACGGTCATGCCGCAGACGGGGTCGCGCACGGTCGCTGCGTCTTGCGCGTGATGGCTGTGGTCGTGGCCAATGTGGTTGTCACCACTGCAGCAGGCGCTCTTGGCCGGTTCACCTTTTTCGGTGCTGTTGCTGGCCTCGTGCATGACGTCTCCGGCGCTTGAACTAGATACCCTATGGGGGTATATAGGCCCCATGCGAAAAGACATCAAGGCGTCCTGTCAGAAGCGCTTGAGCCGAATCGAGGGCCAGGTCCGCGGCCTCTCGAAAATGGTCGACGAGGACCGCTACTGCATCGACATCGTCACGCAGATTTCCGCGGTGCGGGCCGCGCTCCGCCGCGTCGAGGAAGAAGTGCTGCGGGATCACGTCTCGCATTGCGTCGAGCACGCCATCACCAGCGGCAACAAGGCCGACCAGCGCGAAAAGATCGCGGAGCTGATGGCCGTGATCGGCCGTTCCGACAGGTAGTGGCCGCAACGCCGCCCGTTGAGCGTCAGTCGTGGTGATGGCCGGGCTTGCGCGCCTTCGGCTTCTTGTCGGACGCGGTCGGGATCATCACCACGCGGCCGTAGCGCACGCCGCGCTCGGCGATGATGTGATCGGCAAAGTGCCGGACCTCGCCGCTTTGACCTTTCAGCGCCGTCACCTCCATGCAGCTGTCATCGTCGAGATGAACATGCAGCGTCGCCAGCGACAGATCATGGTGGCCGTGGAAGTTCTGCACCAGCCGTTTCGACAGGTCGCGCGCGGCGTGATCGTAGACATAGACCAGGGCGGCGACGCACTGGCCTAAAGGCGCGGCATCCTCGGCGTTCTGCTGCAGCCCGGCGCGCGCGAGATCGCGGATGATCTCGGAGCGATTTTGGTAGCCGCGCGCTTCCGCCGCCGCATCGATCTCGGCAAGCAGCTCGTCTTCGATGGTGATGGTGATCCGTTGCATCCTGAATTTCCGTCTGCGCGGTATGACAATTCCGTTGTATCGTCATACTAGCGCTGCTAGCGTGTCGTGCCGGGTTTGGTCGAGCTGTTGCGGTCGTGCGCCGAGTGTAGCAGTTATCTTTCAGGGGCACGGGCGTTGCGCAGGGCCGCTTGGGGGATATTTTCCGCCGCCGCATCCATATGGGTCGTGGCCTCACCGGCGGTTGCACAGAGCGTCGCGGTGGGTGCGCCCGACCAGCTTCCCGCGGTGACGGTAACTCCTCCCGATGCGAGGCCGCGCAACCGGCCCAAGCCGTCGCGTCGCGAGCGGATCGCGCGAAATCCATCCGCGGTCCAACCAAGCGCGTCGGTTCCGTCGCAGGTCAGCACCGGCGTAACGTCGGGGGCTGCGACTGCGGGGCCGGCATACATGCAACCGACCGCGGCCAGCGCCATGACCATCAGCGGCGCGGAGGTGAACGCCCAGCCCTTCGCGCGCCCCGGCGAGGCACTGGAGGTGGTGCCTGGACTGATCGTGACCCAGCATTCCGGCGAAGGCAAAGCCAATCAATATTTTCTGCGTGGCTTCAACCTCGATCACGGCACCGATCTCGCCATCAAGATCGACGGCATGCCCGTCAACATGCCGACCCATGGCCACGGGCAGGGCTATGCCGATATCAATTTCATGATTCCCGAGCTGATCCAGTCGGTGAATGTTCGCAAGGGACCGTACTACGCCGACGTTGGCGACTTCGGCTCCGCCGGCGCCATCGCGATCGACTACATCAACAGGCTGCCCAAGAACATTCTGGAGACGACCAACGGCACCTTTGGCTATCACCGTGGGTTGGCGGCGGGGTCGACGGCCGTCGGTGCGGGCACGCTGCTCGCCGCGGTCGAAGGCGTCAAATACAACGGCCCGTGGGACGTGCCGGACAATATACGCAAGATCAACGGTGTGATGCGCTATAGCCAGGGTACCGCAACCGACGGCTTTACGCTAACGGGGATGGCCTATTCCAACGGCTGGAACTCGACCGACCAGGTGGCACAGCGCGCGATCGACCAGAGCATCATCGGCCGGTTCGGCACGCTCGATCCGACCGACGGCGGCACGTCGAGCCGCTTCTCGCTGTCGAGCAATTGGGCGCATTCGAGCGAGTATGGGCAGACCAAGGCGAACGCCTATGTGATCCGCTCGTCGATGAACCTCTACAACAATTTCACCTACTTCCTCGACGACCCCGTCAACGGCGATCAGTTCAGCCAGCTCGACAAGCGCACGGTCTACGGCCTCAATGCCAGCCACGCCTTCGATGTGCGGGTGGGCGGCATCGAGACCCAGACCCGCGTCGGGTTGCAGACGCGTGGCGACGATATCCGGGTCGGCCTGTTCAAGACGTTGCAGCGGGACACGCTCTCGACCGTTCGCGAAGACCGCGTGAGGGAAGGCAATGTCGGCCTGTGGGCCGATACGACGGCGCGCTGGACTGATTGGCTGCGCACCACGGTCGGCATCCGGGAGGACTATTTTGCGGGTCGCGTCATCAGCGACACGCCGGAAAATTCCGGCAATGCACAGGCATCGATGACGAGCCCCAAGGCCGGTATCGTGCTGGGGCCCTGGTACAAGACCGAGTTCTACGGCAATGCCGGCTACGGCCTGCACTCCAACGACATCAGGGGCGCAACGATCACGGTCGATCCCATCGACAAGGTGACGCCGCAGGATCGCGTGCCGCTGCTGGTCCGGTCGAAGGGCGCCGAACTCGGCATTCGCACCAAGGCAATCGATGGACTGACGAACTCGGTTGCTGTCTTCATGCTCGACTTCGATTCCGAACTGCTGTTCGTGGGCGATGCCGGTACCACCGAGGCCAGCCGGCCGAGCCGCCGCGTCGGCGTGGAGTGGACCAACAATTACAAGCCGGTGCCGTGGATGACGTTCGATCTGGATGTTGCCTATACCCAGGCCCGCTTTACCGACTTCGACCCCGCGGGCGATCGCATCCCCGGGGCACCGGCCTGGATCGCGAGCGGTGCGGTCACCTTCGGCCACGAGACCGGTTGGTTCGGCGCGCTGAAGGGACGTTATTTCGGCCCGCGCCCACTGATCGAGGACGACAGCGTCCGTTCGCAGTCGTCGCTGATCTTCAATGCGCGGGCGGGTTACAAATTCGACAACGGCTTGCGGTTTCAGCTCGACGTGCTGAATCTCTTCAACGCGAACACCAACCAGATCGAATACTACTATCTGTCGCGATTGCCGGGCGAGCCGATCGGCGGTGTCGCCGATCGTCACGTTCATCCAGCAGAGCCGCTGGCGGTGAGGCTGACGCTGGCCGGCAAGTTTTGATGGATTGGGGCTCGTAACTACGCGATTAACTCCGGCGTCCCGTTGCGCGGACGCGCGCGGCGTTCGGGCGGACGGACCGGGACATATTCGACGGCGAGGAAATGTTCCGAAACGGTCACGCGCTCGACCATGATGGTTTCCGCAGGTGCCGCGGTCACTTCCGCAGTTGGAAGCGTCGCTTCCTTGTCAATCGTTTCAGGAACAAGCGTCGGCGATTCGATCTCTGGAAACACACCGAATTCGCCTGCTACCTCCCGGAGCGGCTTTTGCTTGTCGGCCCAGTGCAACGCGGTGTAGTCGAACCCGTGCACGATCGTGGGTTTGACGATTTCGAAATAGGGCGAGATGTCGAAATCGCGCGGCATGTAGAGCGAGGAATCGCGGATATGCAGGATTTCGCGCCGGGCCGTGCGCGAGGCCGCGCGGGTAATTTTCGGCAGGATCGGATAGCGCACCGCGTCGAACGCCTGCGCGATCAGCGCCGAGCAGATGATCTTGGTGGGATCGCCGGAGCCGAACGCGATCATGCGTCGCCGCCAGCGCTGCGGCACCGGCAGCGGAATCAGAAAGCGCATCAGGTCGACGATGTTCTTGGTGTCGTAGCCGAAGCCGATCCGGTTGATGGCGTAGCGGCACACCGTGTTGCGGTCCTCGTAGGACAGGCCGATCGGGCGGCAGATGCGGGTGTGATAGGGAAAATATTTCGATAGCGGCGCCGAGGTCACGCCCTCGCCGATATTGGCCTCGATCAGGACATGCGGCTCGCCGTCGGGTTCGTAGGCGCCGTCAACCGGGCCGACGTAAAGCGCGCCGTGCGACCAGGTGGATTGCGTGAGATATTTGATGATGCCGGAAATCCGGTTGTTGCCTTCGACCAGCAGCACGTCGCCGGGCTCGATGACGCCGCGCAGATGTTCGGGATCGCTGGGGGTGAACGGCTCGTAGCCCGGAACTTCCTTTTGCAGGTAGCTCGCGATCAACTTGCCGACGGTATCGAGCATTACGCCCATGTAACTCCCCTGAAGCGGCTTTTCGTCCGCCTTTTTTGTTCCCTTAGCATGGTCGCAAGCCGTTTCAATTTAGTTCATGCCTCAAGCGGATCAATCATGATTGATTTACCATGAGTGTTGCTGCGGTTCGTGAGATGCGGCACAGTTCGCTAGCTGTTCTCTTTCCTTCAAGGCCCCGGAAACCATGACATGACAATGACCCGCCGCCATTTCCTGTCGGCGTCCGCCGCGCTGGCGGTGACTCCGGCACTTTCCGGCGGTCGTGCGGGAGCGGCACCTCTGCCGCGCGAGGCCGATATCGTCGTGGTCGGCGCGGGGGCCGCCGGCATTGCCGCAGCGCGGCGCATCATGGCGGCGAACCGCAAGGTGATCGTGGTGGAGGCGTCGAACCAGATCGGCGGCCGCTGTCAGACCGATGTCTCGACGTTCGACGTGCCGTTCGATCGCGGCGCGCGCTGGATGCACAATCCCGAGACCAATCCGATGATCAAGCTCGCGCGATCGGCAGGGCTCGAGATCACCACCGCTCCGCAGGGCCAGAAAATCCGGATCGGCCGCCGCAACGCCCGTCCCGGCGAGACCGAGGAATTTCTCGCCGCGCTGGTGCGCGCCAACCGCGCCATCGACGACGCCGCGCGCCGATTCGATGTCTCCTGCGCGTCGGTGCTGCCGAAGGACCTCGGCGTTTGGGCGGACACGGCGGAATTCACGCTCGGCGCCAACTTCTCCGGCAAGGATCTGAAGGACATCTCCGTCGGCGACAAGGCCCGCGCGCAGGATCGCAACACCGCGATCGCCTGCCGCCAGGGGCTCGGCACGCTGATCGCAAAGCTCGGCGAACAGGTGCCGGTGTCGCTGTCGACGCCGGCCAATCGCATCGTGTGGGGCAGCCGTGACGTCAGCGTCGAAACGTCAGCCGGCAAGATCCTCGCACGCGCCGCCGTCATTACCGTGTCGAGCAACGTTCTGGCGGCGGGCAACATCAAGTTCGCGTCTGAACTCCCGAAGCGCACGCTCGATGCGGCTTCGAAGCTGAGTCTGGGCAGCTACGATCGGATCGCGTTGCAGATGCCGGGCAATCCGCTCGGCCTCGCGCGCGACGACATCGTCATCGAGCAGAGCAATTCAATGAAGACGGCGTTGATCTACGCCAATATCGGCGGTTCGTCGCTGTGTTCGATCGACGTCGGCGGCTCGTTTGGCCGCGATCTCTCGGCCCAGGGCGAAGCCGCCATGGTCGCGTTTGCGAAGGAGTGGCTGACAAAGCTGTTCGGCAGCGAAGTCGCCGCCGCCGTGAACAAATCGAGCGCGACGCGCTGGAACGCCGCGCCGTTCGCGCTCGGCGCGATGTCGGCAGCCAGCCCCGGCGGGCAAGCGTCGCGAAAGGTCTTGAGCGAGCCGATCGGCTGCATGTATCTCGCCGGCGAGGCGACCCACGAAACGCTGTGGGGAACGATCGACGGCGCCTGGGAGAGCGGCGAGCGCGCCGCCGAAGCCGCGTTGCGGCGTATAGGCGCGCTGAGGGATCCGGAACCGCCGCCACGGGCAACGAAGTCGCGGCGGCGCGCGCCGGCCTCCAACTGATGGCCCGTCCGAAAGCGTTGATCTCCTGGTCGAGCGGCAAGGACTCCGCGTTTGCGCTGCATGAGGTGATGCAAGCGGGCGAGTTCGAGGTGGTCGGTGCGCTGACGACGGTGACGGAAACTTTCGGCCGGGTATCGATCCACGGCGTGCGGCAGGAGATCCTGCAGGCCCAATGCGAGGCCGCAGGCCTGCCGCAACGGATCGTGCCGATCCCCTATCCCTGCCCGAACGAGATTTACGAGGCGCGGATGGGCGAGGCGGTCGCGCGCGCCGTTGCCGACGGCATCACCCACATGATCTTCGGCGACCTCTATCTCGCCGACATCCGCGCCTATCGCGAGCAGAAACTCGCAGGCACCGGAATCACGCCGGTGTTTCCGCTGTGGGAGCGGCCGACACCCGAATTGGCACAGGCGATGATCGCGAGCGGGCTGGAAGCGTATATCGCAACCGTCGATCTGAAGAAGCTTCGGTCCGAATTCGCCGGCCGCAAATTCGATGCCAGCCTGCTGGCCGATCTGCCCGCTGGCGTCGATCCTTGCGGCGAGAACGGCGAGTTTCACACCTGCGTGGTGGCCGGGCCGATGTTTTCGCGGCGGATTGCGGTCACATCGGGCGAACGCGTCGAGCGCGATGGGTACGCGTACTGCGATCTGGTGCGGGGCTAGCGCGGAGCCGTAGGGTGGGCCCGCCCTACGATTCTAGCGCAACACGCCGTCCAGCGCCGGCAGCCCAAAGAGCACGGCCGCGGCGATCAGCGCGTAGCAGATCGCGCGGAACAGCACTTCGCTGGCTTTGCCGAACAGCGAGGCGCCGAACCAGACGCCGATGCCGTAGACCGGGCCGACCACCAGCGCGAACCGGATCGCGTCCATCGTGATCAGGCCGGTCGCGGCGTAGCTGACGGCAGAAAAGAAATCCGACGCCCCGAAGAACAGCACGATGTTGGCGCGCGCAACGACTGACGCAATCGGGCGGCCGAGCCAGTAGCCGACGATCGGCGGCCCGCCGGTTTGCGCCAGTCCGCTGCAGAAGCCGGACAGGCCGCCAATGCCAATGGAAATCGCCGCGTGGTCCTTGCCGCGATAGCGCCAGCCCGAGAGCAGCAGCACCAGCAGCGCCAACACGAAGCCGGAAATGATCCAGCGGGTGGTGACAGGCTCCAGCCGGCTCAGGAAATAGGTTCCAATGGGCACGCCGATCAGGGCACCGAACACCATGATCGCGGTGGCCTTGCGATCGGCCTTTCGCCACGCATTCGGCAGCAGCGGCGCCGCGGCGACGAAATCGATAATCAAAAGCAGCGCCGCGACCAGCCGCGGGTCGGCCATGCTGCTGGCCAGCGGCATGAAGATCAGCGCCGAGCCGAACCCGGAGAAACCGCGCGCCGTCCCGGAGACAAAGGCGATCGCGCAGATCGCGATCGCGGCGTTGGTGCTGATGTCAGCCGGAATGAAGCCCGCAGGACTCATGCTTTGACACGTGGTGAGAGGAGGTCGAACTTTGACCACGCCGCAAGTGCGCTCCTTCTCCCGCTTGCGGGGGAAGGGGATGGGGGTGTCGCCACAAGTGACACTGCCCGTGTGGAGAGAGCTTCCCCCACCCGTATCGCATCTTTCGATGCGATACGACCTAAGAGCGAGCTTCGCTCGTCTCGACCCCCGCACGCGGGAGAGGTTGCAGCGAACCGCGTGGTCACGACGTCGTACTTCCCGGCATCATGCCCGCAACGTGCCGCCGGTCTTCTTGGTCACCTCGGCCACGATCTTCGCCGCCACCGCGTCGATCTCCTGGTCGGTCAGCGTCTTCTCGCGTGGCTGGATCGTGACGGCGATGGCGATCGACTTCTTGTCGGTGTCGATGCCCTTGCCCTCGTAGAGGTCGAACACGCTGACCTCAGTGATCAGCTTTTTATCGACGCCCTGCGCGGCGCGGACGATATCGCCGGCCTTGACGCCGCGATCGACGATGAAGGCAAAGTCGCGCGAGACCGGCTGGAACGCGGAGAGTTCGAGCACCGACTTGGCGCGGGTCGGCTTCTTCTTGGCGTCGGGAATGCGGTCGAGGATCACTTCGAATGCGATCATCGGACCGTCGGCGCCGAGCGTCTCCAGCGTGCGCGGATGCATTTCGCCGAAGTAACCCAGCACGTTCTGCGGCCCGATCTGGATGGTGCCGGAGCGGCCCGGATGCAGCCAACTCGCGCCGCCCGGCACGACCTGCAGCGCCTGCATCGGCGCGCCGGCGGCCGCGAGTACCGCGAACGCATCGGCCTTGGCGTCGAGCGCATCCGTCATGGCGGAACCGGACCAGTGCCGTCCCATGCCCTTTGCGGACGCAAAGCCGTGGCGGACGCCTGACGCTGCGACGAACTGGTCTTCGGGCTTGTCACCCCTGAACACCTGGCCGACTTCGAACAGTGCGACATCAGGGTAGCCGCGATTGGCGTTGGCCTGCGCGGCGGCGACGAGGCCCGGCAGCAGGCTCGGCCGCATGTCGGACAGGTCGGAGGCAATCGGGTTGGCGAGCGCGAGGGCTGCCTGCCCGCCGCCGAACAATTCGGCATGCGGTTTCGAAATGAATGACCACGTCACGGCTTCCACCATGCCGCGCGCCGCGAGCGCGCGCTTGGCGCGGCGGGTGCGGAGCTGGATCGTGGTCAGGACCGGCTTGCGCGGCGCGTCGCCGCGTTCGAACGGCGTCATCGGCACGTTGTCGACGCCGACGATGCGCACGATTTCCTCGACGATGTCGGCCTTCCCATGCACGTCGGTGCGCCAGGACGGCACCGCCACCTTCACGATAGGGCCGCTGCCGGCCACCATGAAGCCGAGATGAGTCAGAATGCGTCGCGTCTCCGCCAGCGGCACGTCGATGCCGGCGAGGCGCTTGACCTCGGCCAACGGAAAATCGATCACGCGATCTTCGCCGAAGGCGTTGCCGACGACGAAAGTCTCCGACGGCGTGCCGCCGCACATCTCCATCACGAGTTTGGTCGCAAGCTCGATCCCCGGCACCATGAAGGCCGGATCGACGCCGCGCTCGAAGCGATAGCGCGCGTCGGAATTGATGCCGAGCTTGCGGCCGGTCTGCGCGATGTTGATTTCGTTCCACAGCGCCAATTCGATCAGCACGTCGGTGGTATTTTCATCGCAGCCGGAGGCTTCGCCGCCCATGATGCCGGCGAGCGATTCGACGCCGTGTTCGTCCGAGATCACGCAGATGCCGGGATCGAGCGTGTAGGTACGGCCATCGAGCGCCAGCAGGCTCTCGCCATTCCTGGCGCGCCGCACGGTGAGATTACCCTTCACCTTCGCCGCGTCGAACACATGCAGCGGACGGGCGCGGTCGTAGGTCATGAAGTTGGTGATATCGACCAGCGCGTTGATCGGCCGCAGCCCGATCGAGGTCAGGCGCTTCTGCAGCCACTCGGGGGAAGGTCCGTTCTTGACGCCGCGCACCAGCCGCAGCGCAAAGCCCGGACACAGCGTCGCGTCTTCCACCGTCACCTTCACCGGGCAGGGGAATTCACCCTTGATCGGCTTGATGGCGGGGTCTTTGAACTTGCCCATGTCGGCGGCGCTTAGATCGCGGGCGATGCCGTGCACGCCGGTGCAGTCCTGGCGATTCGGCGTCAGGTTGATTTCGAGCATGGGATCGCCGAGCCCGGCCCATTCGGCGTAGCCCTTGCCGACAGGTGCATCGGCCGGCAATTCCATGATGCCGTCATGGTCCTCGGAAATCTGCAGTTCGGCGGCCGAACACAGCATGCCGCGGCTTTCGACGCCGCGGATGGTGCCGACGCCGAGCGTGATGTTCTTGCCGGGGATGAAGGTGCCGGGCGGCGAGAACACGCTCACCAGTCCCGCGCGCGCGTTCGGCGCACCGCAAACCACCTGCACCGGCGCTGCCCCATCGCCGGTGTCGACCATGCAGACGCGCAGACGATCGGCATTCGGATGCTGCTCGGCCGAGATCACCCGCGCGATCGAAAACGGCGCCAGCGCCTTCGCCTTGTCCTCGATGTTCTCGACCTCGAGCCCGATCATGGTGAGCTTGTCGGCGAGCTTTTCCAGCGGCTCGTCGGTGTCGAGATGTTCCTTCAGCCAGGAGAGCGTGAATTTCATGGTGCCACCGTGCTGTCTTCAAAAACCTCAACCAGACGAAAACGCTCGCACATCAGCATCATGTCTTCGCTGAACTTTCCCTGGCGCCCGAAATAATTGCGATGCGCCGATCGCCAATAGTCAAGGCTGCGGTCGCCTTCGCCCTCGTCGCGGGCGAAAGCCGCGTCTACCTCGTTGTAGCGGCGGTAGGTCACCTCGGTCGTTTCGATCACGCATCGCGCTTCGCCGCGGCCGTCGAGCACGATCCAGCGCTCGCCTGGGGTGGACGTGTTCGGTTCGTCCTCGGTGGAGCAGGTTGCGGTCTTGATGCCCTTCATCACGAGGCCGAGCAATTCGTCGGCAAGCTCCGGCCCGTCGCCGAACGCGAACGATCGCAGGCTGCGATATTGCTTAGGGACGGCGCCCGGATTCACGTGCTCAGTCCCCCCGCGAGCGTCGGGACATCGAGCGGCTTGAAGCCGTAATGCGAGAGCCAGCGCACGTCGCTGTCGAACAACTGCCGGAGGTCGGCGATGCCGTATTTCAGCATCGCGATGCGGTCGATGCCCATGCCCCAGGCAAAGCCCTGGTAGACGTCGGGGTCGATGCCGCAGGCGCGCAGCACGTTCGGATGCACCATGCCGCAACCGAGAATCTCCAGCCAGTCCTCACCCTCGCCGAAACGGATCTCGCCCTTGTCGCGCCGGCACTGGATGTCGACTTCGAGCGAAGGCTCGGTGAACGGGAAGAACGACGGCCGGAACCGCATGTTGATGTGGTCGACCTCGAAGAACGCCTTGCAGAACTCGTGCAGGATCCATTTGAGATGGCCGAGATGCGAGCCCTTGTCGATGACGAGCCCTTCGACCTGATGAAACTGCGGCGTATGAGTTGCATCCGAATCGATGCGATAGGTGCGGCCCGGGCAGATCACGCGGATCGGCGGCTTCTGGCTCAGCATCGTGCGCACCTGCACCGGCGAGGTGTGGGTGCGCAACAGCATGCGCGAGCCGTCTTGCTTCGGGTTGAAGAAGAAGGTGTCGTGCATCTCCCGCGCCGGATGGCCTTCGGGAAAGTTCAGTTTTGTAAAGTTGTAATCGTCGGTCTCGATATCGGGACCTTCGGCGATCGAAAATCCCATATCGGCGAAGATGACGTTGACCTCTTCGAAGACCTGGCTGAGCGGATGGATGCGGCCCTGCTCGGCCGGGCTTTCACGCAACGGCAGCGTGACGTCGATGGTTTCAGAAGCAAGCCGCGCATCGAGCGCCGCCGACTTCAGGATGTCGCGTCGCGCGGAAAGCGCCTGCGTAACCTTGTCCTTGGCGAGGTTGATCGCGGCGCCCTGCGTCTTGCGTTCCTCGGGCGACATCTTGCCGAGCGTGGCAAGCAGCGCGGAGATCGAGCCTTTCTTGCCTAGCGCTGCGACGCGCACGGCTTCGAGGGCTGGTTCGTCACCGGCGGTTGCGATATCGGCGAGAATGGTTTGTTCGAGTGTGGCGAGGTCGGACACGGTCAAATCTCTTTCGCAAAAGGCCGCCGGTTGTCGCCGCTGGCGGGCCGAAACGTCAAGCAAAAAGCCCGTCAGGAGACGGGCACCTTGAACCCTTTTGACGTCCGTCCCTACCCAAGGTCAGTTCGAGCAGGAGCATGAAATGCGTTTTGGACCCGGCCCGGCCATTCTGGCCGTCATTCTGTCGTTTACCGTGGCGCCTGCGTGGGCCGAAGACTGTCCGGCGAAGTCGACTGGAATGGACGACATCATTGCGGCTGTGAACGGCGCACCGGGTTGTGACCGGGCGATGAAGGTGGCCGAGGCGTGTGCCTATGGCGCGAGCGCTGACGTCCAGTTCGGTGCCGCCGTCGAGAAGAAGTGCGAGGGCGACTTCCTTGCAGGCCTCAAGGCGCCGCGAAAGCAGGCCTATGCGCGCGAGATGGGCGTCTGCGACCGGAAATACCGGAACCAGTCCGGCACCATGTATCTCTCGGCTGCAGCCTTCTGCCGTGCGGAGGTCGCCCGGCGTTACTCGCAAAAGGCGCTGGCGCAGGCGAGCCGGTCAAAGGCTCGCTAGCCCATGCCTCAGGCCGCCAGTGCCTCAGGCCGCCAGCGCAGCCTTGGCCTTCTCGGCGATCGCCTGGAACGCCGCGGGCTCGGCGATGGCGAGATCCGACAGCACCTTGCGGTCTACCGTGATTCCCGACCTGGCGAGGCCGTTGATGAAGACGCTGTAGGTCATGCCGAACGGACGAACCGCGGCGTTGATGCGCTGGATCCAGAGCGCGCGGAAGGTGCGCTTCTTGCGCTTGCGGTCGCGGAAGGCGTATTGCCCGGCCTTCTCGACCGCGGCCTTGGCGGCGCGGATGGTGTTCTTGCGGCGGCCGCGGAAACCCTTGGCGGCCTTGTAGACTTTCTTGTGCCTGGCGTGAGAGGTCACACCGCGTTTGACGCGAGACATGACTGTGATCCTTGAATTTTAAATCGGTGATGGAACGCCGCGCATGCGCGGCCGGCTAAAGCGTGATTGCGAGCGCGATCAGGCGTTCGGCAAGAAGTACTTCTTGACGTTGTCGCCGTCGGTCTTGAACAGCACGCGGGTGCCGCGGAGCTGACGAATCTGCTTCTTGGTCCGCTTGATCATGCCGTGGCGCTTGCCGCGCTGGGCGTGCATCACTTTGCCGGTGGCAGTCACCTTGAAGCGCTTTTTAGCGCCTGACTTGGTCTTCAGCTTGGGCATTTGGCTCTCCTATGGGCCACAGAAAAATGCGCCCGAGGGGCGCTTTTGCGGCTTAAAATGCTCGTTAGAGCGTTGAAAGTGCTCAGGTTTTTCCGAAAACGAAACAACCCGCACGGACATCGACACGGCAGCCCTTGATCAGCCGGGCGATGAAGGTTGGGCTTATGGCAGAGCAAGCGCCAATTGGCAACGATGAACCGCACAAGCCGGTGCGGCTACCTATATCGCTGATGTCGTTAACATCAGGTCCCGGAGCAGCGAAAATGACCTCATTTCCTCGATCGATTGCCGATTTTGCCGCTCTTCCCACCTGGCGCCTGCTGCGCTGGCTGCCGATCTTTGCCGTGTTTGCCACGGTGGCAGCGCCATTTTCCGCCGACGCTGCCAGCCGGCGCAGGGCCGCAGGTGCCTATGACGGCACCTGGAACGTGGTCTTCGCCACCACGCGAGGCAACTGCAGTTCCGGCTACAGCGTCCCCTTCTCCGTCACCGGCAGCCGCGTGTCATCGGCCGGCGGCGGCAGGGTCTCGGGCTCGGTCAATCGCGCCGGGGCGGTTGCAGTCAGAGTTTCGGTCGGCGCATCCAGGGCGAGCGGCGGTGGCCGCCTCGCCGGCAGCTACGGCGCGGGATCCTGGAGCGGCATCATCAGTGGCGACCGCTGCAGCGGCACCTGGCAGGCGACGCGGAGCTAGTACTACTGCGTCTAGTTCGGGCTACGGGAAATAAAAACGGCCCGCCGGATCATCCGGCGGGCCGCTCGCAATTTCAGCAATCCGAATCAGCGCGGCGCCAGCACCATTACGACCTGACGGCCTTCGAAACGCGCATCCTGCTCGACCTTGGCGAACTCGGCGACGTCGGCCTTGACCTTGTCCAACAGCTTGGTGCCGATTTCCTGGTGCGCCATTTCGCGGCCACGGTAGCGCAAGGTGATCTTGACCTTGTCGCCTTCCTCGAAGAACCGCTGCATCGCGCGCATCTTCACGTCGTAATCGTGATCGTCGATCATCGGCCGCAGCTTGATCTCCTTGATCTCGACGACCTTCTGTTTCTTGCGGGCCTCGGCGGCCTTTTTCTGCGCGGAATATTTGAACTTCCCGTAGTCCATGATCTTGCAAACGGGAGGATTATTGTTCGGCGAAATCTCGACGAGATCCATGCCCGCCTCAAGGGCCATCTTGACGGCAACCACGGTCTCGACCGTCCCATGGTTGAGGCCGGTCTGATCGATCAGCTGGATCTGTGCGTTGCGGATTTCATCATTGGTGCGCGGCCCGTCTTTGGTTGCGGCGGGCGGGGCTCTGTTGGGACGGCGAATGGGTAACTCTCCAAAGTTGTGAAGGAAGGGCTATATTTTGAAGCAAGACGCGGCGCGGGGCAAGCGAACTCGATGTCTGCGCCCGAAAACCGTCAAATGCGAGGCATTTTGATCACGCCCGGCAAATATAGCGCGGCAGCCCGATCCGCAAGGATAGCCCCGCCTTGCTTGACCGGACAGGCGCGCTCGCCGACAAGCAGCGGACGGGGGTGACCAATCCATGACCAATTCAGCTGCAATCGACCAGGAACCGGCGCATATCGAGGTGGGAGAGGGCGACGGGCGCCGCCGGATCGCAGTGCGTGCCCGCGCAGGCGGCTCGCCCGGCAGCACAAGCAGTGCGCCCGGCAGCACAAGCGGTGCGCCCGGGCTGTTCTGGCTCGGCGGCTTCAATTCCGACATGAGGGGCACCAAGGCCCTGGCGCTGGACGAATGGGCCGCGGCACACCGCCGCGCCTGTGTCCGGTTCGACTATTCCGGCCATGGCGAATCGGGCGGCGCCTTCATCGACGGTACCATCGGGCGCTGGCTGGAAGAGAGCGTCGCGGTGTTCGAGCAGTTCTGCCGGGGTCCGCAGGTCGTGATCGGCTCGTCGATGGGCGGCTGGATGGCGCTGTTGCTGGCGCGCGCCATCGCCCAGCGGGAGGCGAAGCAGGCGACGCTCGCCGGACTGGTGCTGATCGCGCCGGCGCCCGACTTCACCGAGCAATTGATGTGGAACGGATTTTCGGACGAGATCCGCGAGGAGATCAGGACGAAGGGCGTGTGGATGCGGCCGTCGGAATATGGCGACGGCACACCCTATCCGATCACGCGCGCGCTGATCGAGGAGGGCCGCAACCATCTGCTGCTCGGCAGCGCCATCGAGGTCGGATGCCCGGTGCGCATCCTGCAGGGTGCGCAGGATCCCGATGTGCCCTGGCAGCACGCCTTCGCGCTGGCGCATCGCCTTCCGGCCGAGGACGTGGTGCTGACCATGATCCAGGACGGCGACCACCGCCTGTCGCGTCCGCAGGACATCGCGCGGATCATGGCGGCGGTGGCGGAGATGGGGTGAGCTTCTCGCCCCAACTACGCTGCCATCGTCCGCGACCGGGTCGGCCGAATGGCCGCCCGATGACAGGCTCAGGCGGACGATCCAGTACGCTGCGGCCCATCGATTAAATCTACGTTCTCTGGAATACTGGATGCCCCGCCTCCGCGGGGCATGACAAAAAAGACCCGGGAGAAGCGCCATGAACGCGTCCACCATGCTCCGCGCCTTCTGCGACGCCGTCGAGCAACGCAACGGCAAGGCGTTTGCGGAACTGTTCACCGAGGACGGCGTCTATCACGACGTGTTCTACGGCGCGTTCGCGGGCCGTGCCAAAATTGCCGAGTTGATCGACGACTGGTTTTATCGCACCGCCACCGATTTCCGCTGGGACATGCATGCACCCGTCAGCGACGGTCACACGCTCTATGCGCGCTACACGTTCAGCTACCGCTCGACGCTGCCGGAGGCCGAGGGCGCGCGGGCGATGTTCGAGGGCGTCGCGATCATGCAACTGCGCGACGGCAAGATCCTGGAGTATCACGAGGTTGCCAACACCGCGCCGGCGTTCGTCGATATCAAGTTCGCGCCCGAGCGTATTGCGAAGATCGTCGCCAGGCAGGGTGCGGCACTGAAGGCGCGGCCGGAGATGAAGCGGCATTTGGTGGAGTGACGGCGCAGCCGTCTACGGCGGTGCGTTATAGATGACGCTGTCATCGTCCGCGAAGGCGGACGATCCAGTACCCCGCGGCTTCTCGATTCCACTCTGCCCTCTCTGGAATACTGGATGCCCCGCCTTCGCGGGGCATGACGGTCCAGGGCTACGGCGGCGGTACATTCGTCATCGGCTTGCGCTGGGCCAGCGCGGCAACCGTCGAAGTGCCGATCGGGCCCTTCTCGTCATAGAGCCAGCACTCGCCGATCGCGATGCCGTCGCTGGCGTGATGGTTTACGACGTCGAAGCCGATCCATCGCGTCACCGGCAGGCGGTGCAGATACAGCGTGACGTCGCTGTTGATGTAGCCGAGCCCCTGGTCGCCGGCATTGGCGAAGGGGCTGGCGAAATCCGCGCCTGTTGCGACATGGACGAACGGCGACATCGGCGCGCCCTCGACCAGCTCGCGGACCTCGCTCATCCACAATCGCCGGGGGCCAAGCGAGCCCATCGCGCCGACGATGGGCCGCGTCGTCCATTTGCCGTTCATGCCGAGCCGGGGGTCGGTCGGCGCCGGGATCGTGTCGGGCAACGGCGCGTCCCAGTTCGCTGGCGACCAGACGTTGCCGGGCGCATTTTCCGTCCGCCGCAACAACTGGCACGAGGCGCGCGCCATGCTGGTGCCGCCGGAAAGGAACTCGGCTTCCACCACCTTGATCCGCATGCCGTCGCGGACAAGTCTCGTGGTGACTTCCACCGGCGTTTGGATGTTCGGTAACCGAAACATGTCGACCGTCAGCCTTGCCGGGACGAATTCGTCGGAGCCGTGACGCTCCTCGATCACATGGGCCAGCAGACCGATGACGACGCGACCATGCATCGAGTTCGGGTCCCACGGACCGTTCGAGACCGGATTGGGGATGAAGGCGTCGCTGGTGCGATCGTGCGTGAAGAACGGCTGGTTTTTTGTCATGGCGCGCGACCATGGCGGATTCCATTGCGCCTGTCATCGTCCGCGAAGGCGGACGATCCAGTACGCCGTGACATAGCGGAGGTACTCGGAAGGCAGTGGAATACTGGATGCCCCGCCGGAGCCTGTCATCGGGCGGCGCTTCGCGCCGACCCGGTGGCGGGGCATGACCTAGGAGCTTCGCCGCCACTCCGCGCGAACATCTTTATCCTTCTCCGCGCCGATCGCCTCTAGTGCCAGCGCCTCGAACCTCTCCCGCTCGATCAATTGCGACAGCGCCCATACCGCCGCGCCGCGCACCAGCGGGCTTGCATCATCGAGCAAGCGCTCGGCTTCCTGCGCCAGCGACGGGTCGTCCGCGTTGCCGATCGCGATCAGCACGTTGCGGATGAAGCGGTCGCGGCCGATGCGCTTGACCGGCGATTTCGTGAACAGCGCGCGGAACGCGGCATCGTCGAGCCGCGCCAGGTCCGAAAGCTGTGGTGCCCGCAATTCCGCGCGCGCGGATAATTTCGCTTCGCGGCCTTCCTGGGCGAACTTGTTCCACGGGCACACCGCGAGGCAATCGTCGCAGCCATAGATGCGGTTGCCGATGCTCTTGCGAAACTCGTGCGGGATCGGGCCCTTGTTTTCGATCGTGAGATAGGAAATGCAGCGGCGGGCATCCAGCTTGTACGGCGCGGGGAATGCCGCGGTCGGGCAGATCTCCTGGCAGGCGTTGCAGGAGCCGCAATGATCGACTTCGGCTTCGTCGCGCGGCAGTTCGGACGCAGAGTAGATCGCGCCGAGAAACAGCCAGGAGCCGAATTCGCGTGAGACGAGATTGGTGTGCTTGCCCTGCCAGCCGAGCCCGGCCGCCTGCGCCAAAGGCTTTTCCATCACGGCCGCGGTATCGACGAACACTTTTACTTCCTCGCCTGACGCCGCCACCAGCCATCGCGCCAGCGCCTTCAGGCGCTTCTTGATGACGTCGTGATAGTCGTCGCCCTGGGCATAGGCCGAGATCGCGCCGCGCGTGCGCTTCGCAAGCAGCGCGAGCGGATTTTCATCGGGGCCGTAATTGACGCCGAGCATGATGATCGAGCGCACGCCGGGCCACAGCACGCGCGGATCCATCCGCCGTTCCGGATTGGCCGCAAGCCAGTCCATGTCGCCATGGCCGCCCGCATCGAGAAACTCGCGAAAGTATTTTCCGGCCTTGCCGGTCGCATCCGGCGCGGCGACGCCGATGCAGTCGAAGCCGAGGGTCTGCGCCTCGCGGGCGAGCGCACGCTTGAGGTCGGCGGGCGAGAGCTTCGAATTCAGAAGTCGAGGTCCACGTAGGTCCGCGACGCCGGCACGCCGGCCAGCCATTCGCTCAGCAGCGGGCGGAACGACGGGCGGGATTTCACCCGCGCGTACCACGCCTTTGCCGCCTCGTCCTCGCTCCATGGCACGTCGCCCAGATAATCGATCGCCGAAAGATGCGCCGCGGCGGCGAGGTCCGCGTAGGACAGCCGGTCGCCGGCGAGAAAATTCCGCGTCTGCGCCAGCCAGCCGATATAGGCCAGATGATAGCGCACATTGACCTTGGCTGCGCGGATCACTTCGGCCGCAGGCGAGCCGCCGCCATTCTCCTCGCTCATGAAACGCTTGTAGATGCGCTCGTTCACCAGCGGGTTCGACGCCTCCTCAAAGAATTTTTCGTTGAACCACGCCATCAGCCGGCGCACCTCGATGCGCTCGGCCATCGACGCCGGCAGCAGCCGCCGCTCGCCGGCTTCCAGGCCGTGCGTTTCATCGAGGTACTCGGCGACGATTCCGGCGCCGGGAATCGGCGGAAAGCCTTCGGTGATCAATACCGGCGTGGCGGCTGCCGGATTGAGCGCGAGAAACGCCTCCCGCCGTTCCCAGGCCCGCTCCTCCACCAGGCGCACATCGAGGCCATGTTCGCCGAGGGCCAGGCGGATGAAGCGCGAATGCGGACAGAACGGATGATGATAGAGCGTGTACATGGAATCCTTGGTAGCGACGCGGCGCCTTCGGAACCCTCAAACGGTCAAACGAATCGGGACACTAGCCAAGCACGCGCACGAGGCAACCGGAGTTTGGCTTTTTTTTGCGATTGCGGCATGGGGGCGAATAGGCGAGAAGAACCCCGCTTTTCCAGTCAAAATGGACGGCCTCATAATGTCGGATGTATTGAAGGCGGTGATTCTCGGCATCATCGAGGGTATCACGGAATTCCTGCCCGTTTCGTCGACGGGCCATATGCTGCTCGCGCAACGATTCTTCGGCCTCGGCGAGGGCGCGTTCTGGCAGAGTTTTGTCGTGCTGATTCAGCTCGGCGCGATTCTTGCGATCGTCGTGCTCTATTTTGCCAAACTGTGGCGCGTCGCGCTCGGCATGTTCTCCAATCCCGACGACCGGCGCTTTGTCATCGGCGTGCTGGTGGCGTTCCTGCCCGCGGTGGTCATTGGCCTGCTTGGCGGGAAATACATCAAGGAATTTCTCTTCAATCCGTGGGTGGTGTGCTTCACGCTGATCGTCGGCGGCGCGATCCTGTTGTGGGTCGACCAGCTCGATCTCAAGCCGCACGAGGACGATGCCACCCGGTTCCCGCTGCTGATGTACCTGTGGATCGGGATTGCGCAATGCGTTGCGATGATCCCCGGCGTGTCGCGCTCCGGCGCCAGCATCGTGGCGGCGATGCTGTTGGGCGCCGACAAGCGGTCGGCGGCGGAGTTTTCGTTCTTTCTCGCGATCCCGACCATGATCGGCGCGTTCGCCTATGATTTCTACAAGAACCGCGGCGAGATGACGACCGACCATCTCGGCGTCATCGCGATCGGGTTCGTGGTCTCGTTCATCACGGCGATGATCGTGGTGAAGACGTTCCTCAATTACGTCACGCGCCACGGCTTCACGTTCTTTGCGTGGTGGCGCGTCATTGTCGGCGCGGTCGGCCTGATCGCGCTGGCGCTGGGGAGGTGAGGGGCCTGTTTAAGCGTTCTTGCGCTGGAACTGCCCGGCGGCGCGGAAGCGCCAGAGATACTGCGGAGCGATCGCTTCCATCGAATCCGGGGTAATGCCGAGCCCTTCGAGCGTGAGGCCCGCGGCCTTGGCGGCGTCCGAAACCACGTTGTCCGACTGCAGCATCATCACCTGGTCCGGCGTCAGCTTCAGCGCGCCCGGCGCAAATTGCAGGAACATCGCCTGAAATTTCGCCAGGCCCCACGGCAGTGAAACCAGCATGCGCTTGCGCTCGGTGATCTCAAGAATGATTTCCATGATCTCGCGCATGGTCAACACTTCCGGCCCGCCGAGTTCGTAGGTCGCGCCCGGCTTGGTCTTGCTGTCGACGGCATCAGCGACAGCGGTCGCGACGTCGCCGACATAGGCCGGCTGCATTCTCGTCACCCCGCCGCCGATCAGCGGCAGGAACGGCGAGATCCGCGCCAGCGCGGCGAACCGATTGGTGAACTGGTCCTCAGGCCCGAACAGCAGCGACGGCCGCATGATGGTGGCCGACGGCACGGCGGCCAGCACGGCCTTTTCGCCTGATGCCTTGGTGCGCCCGTAAGCCGAGGGGGAATTCTCGTCGGCGCCGATCGCGGACACATGCACCATACGCGCGCCGGTGGCGCCGGCGGCCCTGGCGATCGTTTCCGCCCCCTTGGCCTGCACCGCGTCAAAGGATTGCGCGCCGCCTTCGGTCAGGATGCCGATCAGGTTGATGGCGACGCTGGAATCGCGCATCGCGGCTTCCACCGAGGCCGGGTAGCGCACATTGGCCTGCACGGCGTGGATCTGGCCGACCCTGCCGAGCGGCTGCAGGTATCCGGCCAGTTCGGGCCGGCGCACCGCCACCCGAACGCGGTAATCCCGCTTGGCCAGCGCCCGGACCACGTTCCGCCCCAGAAAACCCGATCCGCCAAACACCGTGACGAGCGTTTCCTGGTTCGATGCCAAGTTAGATCCCATGGCCTGATTCCTGCGTCAAATTCGGGAGATATCGGTTGCATTTAGCGGATTCGCGATACGCCAACGCAGCGTCGCTGTACAGCGTATTTGGGCTGTGTTGAAGGTATTTGACAAGCGTGCGACCGATCCTTACTAACCGGCCAAGGCCCAGGTGGTGGAATTGGTAGACGCGCTGGCTTCAGGTGCCAGTGGCTTAACGGCCGTGAAGGTTCGAGTCCTTTCCTGGGCACCACTTTTGCCCTTGCCCAAACCTATTGAAATGCTGCTTTGAGCGACGCGGCGAAGGCTGCCGCGCGGCGCGGAAATCGCCACTCGGCGCGACGCGCTACGCGCCCTGCTCATGATCGGAGCCGCCCGTGTGCCCATCCGGACCGCGGCTGAATACGCCATAATCGCTGGATTTCATCCGGCCGCCGTCGGACGCCAGGGCCGCCAGCCCGAGCTTCAACAGCTCGCGCACAGCGGCTGCCCGCGTCGGCATCCGGTGCTTGAAGCGGAAATCGTCTATCGCCGTCAGTTCCTCCGGCGATAGCATCACCTGTAGCCGCTCGCCTCGCATATCGGACATCGAAAACACCCAAGTTGAGATCATTGAGTAGTTTACTCAACGCTCGTCCTTGGCGGCGGTTCCGTCAAACGAGATTTATGCACCAAGTTAGACAAATACTATAATAATAACAATAACTTACCAGTTGATTTACGATTTGGCCGGGAGCATAATTTGCGCTTGGAGTAGTCCCATGACCGAGAGCATCAAACTGCCCCGCAAGTTGTCCGAGGAGCAGAAGCCACCGCCTCCGCGGCGGCCGAGCCACGCCGACGTCATCGAAAATCTCGACCGCTGGGCCAACAGCCCGGGGCTTCAGCCGCCGAAATCATCCGATGGGAAAGCGGCCTGAATGACACTGACCGCTTGAAGCGCCAAGCCGCGACGGCGTCGCCAGCGACGCTGGGGCGAAACGGCCGCATACACGGCGCGCATGCAAAAATCACGACGCGAAGGCCAAATCCCGTCCTAAAAGCCATGCTCAGCCGCTCGCCTCCCGTAAATTTGGGCGCTAGTGTTTCCGTCGAACCGACCTGAGACACGAGGCTTCCCTTCATGACCATACGCCTGCATCGCGGCGACCTGCCCGATTTGTCCCGCTACAAGGACTCCGTGGCGATCGATACCGAGACCATGGGGCTCAATCCGCACCGCGACCGGCTCTGCGTGGTGCAGATGTCGAATGGCGACGGCAGCGCCGATGTCATCCAGATTCCCAAGGGCCATAGCGACGCGCCGAACCTGAAAGCGCTGCTGGCCAATCCAAACGTCACCAAGATCTTTCACTTCGCGCGGTTCGATCTCGCCGCGCTCTACAACGCGTTCGGCGTGATGCCGCAGCCGGTCTATTGCACCAAGATCGCCTCACGGCTGACCCGCACCTATACCGACCGGCACGGCCTGAAAGATCTGGTGCGCGAGGTGCTCAACATCGATCTGTCGAAGCAGCAGCAGTCGAGCGACTGGGGCTCGGCGAGCCTCAGCGAGGCGCAGCTCGCCTATGCCGCGTCCGACGTGCTGCATCTGCATGCCTTGCGCGAGCGGCTCGATGCCATGCTGGCGCGCGAAGGCCGCGCGGCGCTGGCGCAGGCCTGTTTCGACTTCCTGCCGACCCGGGCAAAGCTCGATCTCGGCGGCTGGGAGGCCGAGGATATCTTCGCGCATTCGTGAACGAGGCCTTTTGAAGCGGCCAATGGGCCGCTTCCGCCCCGTTTCGGTCACACTCATAGCGCGTGTCCGGGCTGCATAATCCCGTGATCTCGGGTAGACTGGCGTTTTCTCGCATCGCCCGGAGCCGCGTTGAACTCGATACAGAACCCAGCCCTGGGGCAGACCTTGGGGCAGAACGCAGCCTCGGGCGCCGGCCTGGAGGCCCGCTTTGCGGCGGCCGCCCGGCACAGCCGGATGGTGCGGGTGCTGCGGGTTGCGGTCCCGGCGGCCGTGCTGCTGGCGATGACCTTCCTCGTCCTCGTGTGGGCCTACAATCCGTTCCGGATTCCGATTCTGAAACTGCCGGTCGATATCGGTAACCTCGTGGTATCCGGCACCAAGGTTACGATGGAATCGCCGCACCTCGCCGGCTTCTCGACCGACCAGCGGCCCTACGAATTGTGGGCCAAGGCCGCGATCCAGGACCTGACCGACCCCGATCACGTCGAACTCAAGACGCTGCGGGCCAAGGTCATGATGGAGGATAAAAGCACGGTGACGATGGATGCCCACACCGGGTATTTCGACAGCAAGCAGCAGCTGCTGGATCTGCGCAAGGATATCTTCCTGCAATCCTCCACCGGATACGAGGCCAAACTCACGCAGGCCTATGTCGATATCAACAAGGGATCGGTGACGTCGGACGAGCATGTCGATGTCAAATTGCTGAATGGAACGCTCACGGCCGACAAGCTCAGGATTATCAACAGCGGCGAGGTGGTGCGTTTCGAAGGCAATGTCGTGATGAACCTGGTCATGGAAAGCCCCACGGCGCCTGAGCCCGAGCCGGAGCCGCCGCCACCGCCGAAGACGCGGTCCGTCAACGGCAAGTCCGCCAACACGAAATGATCTTCATGATGCAGTTCTTCTCGCGCAGTTTTGCCGCGGCGGCATTTGCGCTCGCGCTTGGTGTCGCCGGCGACGCGCGTGCGCAGGGCGCCATGTCGGGCGTGCCGAATGCGATGCAGGGCTTTTCGCAAAACCGCGACCAGCCGATTCAGATCGAGGCGGCTTCGCTCGAAATGCGCGACAAGAAAAAGGAAGCCACCTTCGCCGGCAATGTGAAGGTCGTGCAGGGCGACACCACCATGACCTCGAAAACGCTGGTGGTGTTTTACGATTCAGGCGGGTCGGCGCCGGCCACGCCGCCGCCCGCCGCTGCCAAAGGATCGAAATCCGGGCCGATGCAAGCCGCCGCTCCGGGACCCGGCGGCAGCTCCTCGATCCGCCGGCTCGAGGCCAAGGGCTCCGTGGTGGTGACGCAGAAGGACCAGGTCGTGACCGGGGAAGCCGCGATCTTCGACACGCGCGCCAACCTCATCACGATGGTGGGCGGGGTCGTGCTGACCCAGTGCAAGAACGTGCTGCGCGGCGATCGCCTCAAGGTGGACATGACCACCGGCGTGTCGCGGGTCGAATCCGACAGCGGCAAGGTGCAGGGCATGTTTATCCAGGGACAGGATTGCGGCTCAGGGACGGGCGGAGCCAAACCGGCACCGGCGATCCCCTCGTTGATCCCCGGGAAAAAATAAACATATCAATGCCTTGAGGAATATTTAGGGCGTCGGCGGTTGAAGCTTGAGGGGCGAGCCTGTATCTACAGGCGGGGCGCGGCGGGGTGTTTCGCTGGGCAGGGGACATCCACTCATTCATGGTTCGCTGGCGAAGCGATTCGCCGGCGGGCGCGTCGCGGGATCGTGAAAGGTTAAGCGAAGCGGGATGGTGGATTTACTCGGCATGTTCCGTCGACGCCCCGCAAAGCGCGGTGCGGCAGGATTTGCGCGTTCGCGCGAGGACATCACCGCGCTCGGCGATTCCTTCGGCGACATGCTGACGAACCCCGTACGTGATGCGCCGCCGATGGCGCGCGCAGCGTCGCTGCCCGGGCTGGAATTGCCGCCGCAGCCTGATGACGCGCCGCCGCGCGAGGAACGACCGCGCGCACGCGCGCAAGCCCCCAATCCCAATTCTCCCAATCCCAATTCTTCCAATCCCAAGGCTTCCAATCCAAAGACCAACGGCGCCGCTGCCCCGCGCCCCACCAAGCGGCCCGGCTATCTGGCTGTGCATAGCGTGGAAAAGAGTTTCGGCACCCGCCAGGTCGTGCGTGGCGTCAGCATCTATGTTCGCCGCGGCGAGGCGGTCGGCCTGCTCGGCCCGAACGGCGCCGGCAAGACCACGGTGTTCTACATGATCACCGGGTTGATCAAGGCCGATCGCGGCGCCATCGAACTCGACGGCCACGACGTGACCAAGCTGCCGATGTATCAGCGCGCGCGGCTCGGCATCGGCTATCTGCCGCAGGAAGCCTCGATCTTTCGCGGCCTGACGGTCGAGCAGAACATTCGCGCCGTGCTCGAGGTCGTCGAGCCCAGCCGCAAGAAGCGCGAGGCCGAACTCAATTCGCTGCTGGATGAATTCAACATCACGCGGCTGCGCAAATCGCCGTCGATCGCGCTGTCCGGCGGTGAGCGCCGCCGGGTCGAAATCGCGCGCGCGCTGGCGACGCGCCCGAACTACATGCTGCTCGACGAGCCCTTCGCCGGCATCGATCCGATTGCGGTCGGCGACATTCAGGACCTGGTCCGCCACCTCACCAATCGCGGCATCGGCGTCCTGATCACCGACCACAATGTGCGTGAAACGCTCGGGCCTGACCGATCGCGCCTACATCGTCTATGCCGGGCAAATCCTGACCGAGGGCAGTCCGGAAGAAATCGTCAACGATCCGGATGTACGCCGTCTTTACCTTGGCGAGGAATTCCGCCTCTAACCGAATTTTGGCGTTCGTCAAGCCGTGTACAAGGTCAATGGACTAATATAAGCAAGAATCGGACCAACTTACATTGGATCGGTTTCTCGCCTCCATGGCACTGACACAGAGATTAGAGTTCCGCCAGTCGCAGTCGCTGGTCATGACGCCGCAGTTGATGCAGGCGATCAAGCTGTTGCAACTGTCGAATCTCGACCTCTCGGCCTTTGTCGAGGAGGAACTGGAGCGCAATCCGCTGCTGGATCGCGCCAGCGACGGCCCCGAAGCCCCGGTCGCGGGCGAACCGGTCGCCGATCGCCCCGAATACGCCGATTCGGGCAGCTATGGCGAGGACGGCGGCGGGGAACTCTCCGATATGGCCGGTCCGTCCGGCGACGCCTTCGAGCCCGGCCAGGAGGAGTGGCTGAACCGGGACCTCGGCACCCGCACCGAGATCGAGCAGACGCTCGACACCCCCCTCGACAACGTCTTTTCCGAAGAACCTGCCGAAGCCGCCGCGCGCGTGGCGCAGGACGCAGCTCCCACCGCCTACACCGAGTGGGGCGGCGGCGCCTCCAATGACGACGACTATAATCTGGAAGCCTTCGTCGCCGCCGAGGTGACGCTGGGCAGCCATCTCGCCGAGCAGCTCGCCGTGGCATTCAGCGGGCCGGCGCAGCGCATGATCGGACAATACCTGATCGATCTGGTCGACGACGCCGGTTATCTGCCGACCGATCTCGGACAGGCCGCCGAGCGGCTGGGGGCGTCGCAGCAGGATGTCGAGGCCGTGCTGACGGTACTGCAGAAGTTCGATCCGCCTGGCGTCTGCGCCCGGAATTTGAGCGAGTGCCTTGCAATTCAGCTCCGCGAGCTCAACCGCTACGACCCCGCCATGCAGGCGCTGGTCGAGAATCTGGATCTGCTCGCCAAGCGCGATATTGCCGGCCTGCGCAAACTGTGCGGCGTCGACGACGACGACATTACCGACATGATCGGCGAAATCCGCCGCCTCGATCCCAAGCCGGGACTGAAGTTCGGCTCGGCGCGGACGCAAACCATGGTGCCGGATGTTTATGTGCGGCCGGGCCCGGACGGCGGCTGGCATGTCGAACTCAACAGCGACACGTTGCCGCGCGTGCTGGTCAATCAGGTCTATTACACCGAGCTGTCGAAGACGATCCGCAAGGACGGCGACAAATCCTATTTCACCGATTGCCTGCAGAATGCGACCTGGCTGGTTCGCGCGCTCGATCAGCGCGCCCGCACGATTCTGAAGGTCGCGACCGAAATCGTACGCCAGCAGGATGGTTTCTTCACCCATGGTGTCGCGCATCTGCGGCCGCTCAATCTCAAGGCGGTAGCGGACGCGATCCAGATGCATGAATCGACGGTGTCACGGGTTACCGCCAACAAATATATGGCGACCAATCGCGGCAGTTTCGAACTGAAATACTTCTTCACCGCCTCGATCGCATCGGCTGACGGCGGCGAGGCTCACTCGGCAGAGGCGGTCCGTCACCACATCAAACAGCTGATCGATGCGGAAGCCGCGTCCGCGATCCTTTCCGATGACACGATCGTGGAACGATTGCGCGAAACCGGCATTGATATAGCCCGCCGCACGGTCGCGAAGTATCGCGAAGCGATGCGGATTCCTTCCTCGGTCCAACGCCGCCGCGACAAACAGAGCATGCTCGGTAACGCACTTTCCGCCCCCGCCGCCTCTGCCGACCGTTCCCGCGACACGGCCCCGGCCTGATTGCGTTCGCGTCAAATCGCGATAGTGTCGATTCCCCGACAAAACATGATGGAGAGTGGCTGCGGTCTTTCCAGAAGATCTCCAACCAACCAGAGTGGTCGAGGCATCAAGCGAGGCATCCAATGACCCTTCGAATCTCCGGGAAAAGCATAAGTGTTGGCGATGCCCTTCGCTCGCGCGTCAGCGAGCGCACCGATGAGGTCCTGAGGAAATATTTCGACGGCAACTATTCCGGCCACATCACGCTGAGCAAGGATGGTTTCGGTTTCCGCACCGACTGCGCGCTGCACCTGGATTCCGGAATCACGCTCGAGGCCGACTCCAACGCCACCGACGCGTATGCCAGCGCCGATCAGGCGCTCCTGATGATCGAGAAGCGGCTGCGCCGCTACAAGAGCCGGCTGAAGGACCGCTCGGCCCGCAAGACCTATGCCGCCAATGCGGCGCTGGCGGAGATGGACGCGCCCACGCTCGATGCGCCGAGCTATGTGATCGAGGCGCCGGCCGAGGGTGACGAGGAGGTCACCGCCTACAGCCCGGTGATCATTGCCGAGGCGACGACGTCGTTGAAGCGGCTCTCGGTCAGCGAGGCGGTCATGGAACTCGACCTGACCGGGGCTGCCTGTATTGTGTTCATGCACGGCTCCAGCGGCCGGGTGAACATCATTTACCGCCGGGCCGACGGCAATGTCGGCTGGGTCGACCCCCCGGCGGTTACCCTATGACATGTGGGTCTTACGGCATTGACGCCCACAGCCGCCCTCCCTATGGTCCGCCGCCTCAACCGCCAGGGTACAGGAATTGACCCTTCGGGAGTTGGCACCGATCATGCGTTGGAGTAGAAGCCCCCAAATCGGGACCCGGGCCTAGGACCGCCTCCCGACCTCTCCTTCTTGACGCCCCGGTTCTATTACCTACTTCGCAACCAGACGCTTCAATTCACCTCGGAACGCCCCATGATGATTACCGATCTGGTCGCACCCGAGGCGATTCTCCCGGCTTTGAAGGTCATCAGCAAGAAACAGGCGCTGCAGGAACTGGCAGCGCGCGCCGCGGCGCTGACCGGGCAGAACGAACGCTCGGTGTTCGAAGTGCTGTTGCAGCGCGAGAAGCTGGGCACTACTGCCGTCGGCTACGGCGTCGCCATCCCGCACGGCAAGCTGCCGAAGCTTGAAAAGCTGTTCGGGTTCTTTGCACGCCTCGAACGCCCGATCGATTTCGAGGCCATGGACGGCCAGCCGGTCGACCTGATCTTTCTGCTGCTGGCCCCGGAAGGCGCCGGCGCCGATCACCTAAAGGCGCTGGCGCGGATCGCGCGGCTGCTGCGCGACCAGGACGTCGCCAAGAAACTGCGCGCCTCGCGCGATGCCCAGGCGATCTATTCGGTGCTGGCGCTGCCGCCGGCAAGCGCGGCGTAGCCGCTTGCCGGCGCAGTTCCAGGCGCAGCAGCGCGGGCCGGCTAACGCAATTTTAAGCTAAATGACAGTTATTTCGTCCGGCGCGGATATTGCCCGCGTTCGGGGGCTTTGCCATGAAGCTGCGGCTGACGATTTCACGCGCGATATTGATTTTTGGATTGGTCACCGCAGCGGGCCTCGGTGCCGTCATTGCCACCAGTGTTTACGGGCTGGCCCAGCTCAAGGTCGGCGGTCCGCTCTACAACCAGATCAAGCTCGGCAACGACCTGATCGCCGATATTCTGCCGCCGCCGGAATATGTCATCGAGGCCTATCTGGAGGCCACGCTCGTCCTGCGCGATCCGTCGCAGCTTGCGGCCCATCGCGACAGGCTTGCGCAGCTCAAAAAGGAATATGACGAGCGGCACCAGTTCTGGATCAAGTCCGACCTCGACCCGGTGCTGAAGACCAAGCTCGTGGAAAAATCCCACAACGAGGTGCAGCGCTTCTGGACCGCGATCCAGGACGGCCTGCTGCCGGCGTTGGCCAAGGCCGACGGAACTGCGGCGGCAAAATCCTATGCGGAGATCGCCGCGCGTTACGCCGCGCACCGCGCCATCATCGACGACATCGTCAAGCAGACCAACGATCAGAATGCGGCCACGGAAGTCGCAGCGACCGAGCGCGTCAGCATGTTTACGCTGTTGCTATGGGGTGTTTCCGCGGTGGTGTTTCTCATCATCGGCGGCGGCCTCTTCGGCGTGGCGTTCGGCGTCATTCGCCCGATCGCGGCGATGACCGACGTGATGAAGGGGTTGGCGGGCGGCGACCTCAACGTTGCGGTCCCGGCGCTCAGCCGCGACGACGAAGTCGGAGCCATGGCTCGCGCGGTGCAGGTGTTCAAGGAAAATGCGCAGCGCGTTCAGTCGATGGAGGCCGAGCAGGCGAGCCTGAAGCTGAAGGCGGAAGCGGATCGCAGGGCTGCGATGCACGAGATGGCCGGCGGCTTCGATGCCGCGATTGGAAAAATCATCCAGACCGTATCGAGCGCCTCGTCCGAACTCGAATCATCGGCGGGACGGCTGACCAAGACCGCCGAAGTGACCCAGACGCTCTCGGCGACGGTTGCCGCCGCCTCCGAGCAGTCCTCGGCCAACGCGCAGTCCGCGGCGGCTGCGGCGGATGAGATGGCTTCGTCGGTGTCGGAGATCAGCCGCAAGGTGCAGGATTCGCACAAGATATCGCGCGAGGCCGTCAGCCAGGTCGAGCAGACCAACGCCCGGATTGCCGATCTGGCGCAATCCGCCGGCCGGATCGGTGAAGTGGTGAAGATGATCAGCGCGGTCGCGGAGCAGACCAACCTGCTGGCGCTGAACGCCACGATCGAAGCGGCGCGCGCCGGCGAGGCGGGGCGGGGATTTGCGGTCGTCGCATCCGAGGTCAAGGCGCTTGCCGCGCAGACCGCAAAAGCCACCGAGGAAATCAGCGACCAGATCGGCCAGATGCAGTCGGCGACCAATCAATCGGTCTCGGCCATCCAGGAAATCGGCGACACGATCGGCCGCATCGCGGAAATCTCGCAGACGATCGCTGCCGCCGTCGAGGAGCAGGGCGCCGTGACGCAGGAGATATCGCGTAACGTCCAGCAAGCGGCGCAAGGCGCCTCTCAGGTGGCTTCCAGCATCACCGACGTCAATCGCGGCGCAACCGAGACCGGCTCCGCATCGTCGCATGTGCACGGGCTGGCTCAGTCCCTGCTGGGACAGAGCAATCATCTCAAAGGCGAGGTGGAGAAATTCCTCTCGACCGTGCGCGCGGCCTGAAGATCGGATCGAACATTGCTGCGAGGAGACGATACGCGGGGCTATGCCCGCGTATCTGAATCCTGTTCTCGCGCGCGTTTAGCGACGCGTCGGTGGCAAGTGCCGTAGCCAGCGAAGTAGCAAGCGCTACTTCAGTGCACGCTGACGGCCTGAAGCTCGTTGCTCCATGCATTGGCGATCGCAGCCTCACGGCTGTCGGTCAGCATGATCGGCGTGCCGTCGGCGGCATGCAGCGCGAACAGTTTCAGTCCCGGCGCGATCTTCGGCGCCTGCGGAAACAGTCCCGGCACGTCCTCGGAACGGACTTGTTTCACGTAGGCGATATGGCCTTCGCCCAGATGGGCCAACGCCTCGACGGAAACCTTTTCGGCTTCGAACGTAACGCTCACTTCACTCATGGTCTCGACTCCTCCTGGAGATTAAGCGGTCGAGTCCGCTACTGGTTCCATTATTCGTGTTCATTGATAGCAATTGTCTTAACGACCCTTTCAGGCTCTGGCCTGGCGAGGTCGATCGACAACAGCCCGTTCTTCAGATCCGCGCCCAGCACATGCATCCCCTCCGCCAGCACGAAGGTGCGCTGGAAGTGGCGCGCGGCGATGCCGCGATGGATGTATTGCCGGGCCTTGTCGTCCTGCTGGCGGCCCCGGATCACGAGCTGGTTTTCCTCAATGGTCACATCGAGTTGGTCGCGGGTAAATCCCGCCACCGCCAGCGTGATGCGCAGGCGTTCGGGCTGGCCGTTGGAACGGTCGCACCGCTCGATGTTGTAGGGAGGATAACCGTCGGCGCCTTTGACGACGCGATCGAGCGCACGCTCGATTTCGTCGAACCCAAGCAGGAACGGACTGGACAACGAAGGAACACGAGACATCACAAAGTCCTCTCGAAGCGACTTTGAGGGGCCCTTGCGGCGCCCCATTCAACCGGCCGGCCGACTCGCCGTCCGGTCACAAGGGAATATGGGGGTGATCAGGGGTGGGTTCAAGCGCCTCAGAAAGCTGCGTAAATCGGCCGCGGAAGGTTAAGAAACGGTCATTCCGGGTTCGCTTCGCGCCCTCAGGTGCGCAATTGCGCACCGGGGAATGACGGGATCACCCGCCCACACGTTTCCGCCCGTCGGCGGTAAACAGATGCAGCTTGTCGCTGGCGGCCACGGCCCTGATTCGCTCCCCGATGGCGGGGCCGACGGCGCCCGGAATTCGCACGATCACCTCGCCGGGCGGCAGCTCGCCCGGGGTGGCGGCGACGCCCTGAGCTTCCTGCTGTCTTGTGCCGTAGATGAAGGTTTCGGCGCCGACGCGCTCGATCGCTTCCACGGTGAGGTCGAGCGCCACGCCGCCGGAAACGGATTCGTTGGTGATGACGAAATCCTCGGGACGGATGCCGAGGATGCCGGCCTCGCTGAGCCTGACATCGCCGGCCAGTTGCGATTTGAGTTCATCGGAGCGCAGCGGCATCAGGTTCATCGGTGGGGCGCCGATGAACGAGGCGACGAAGGTTGTGGCCGGCTTCTGGTAGATATCGAGCGGATTGCCGATCTGCTCGACCTGGCCGCCGTTCATGACCACGAGAATATCGGCCAGCGTCATCGCCTCGAGCTGGTCGTGGGTGACGTAGATCGAGGTCGTGGAAAGCCGGCGCTGCAGTTTGCGGATCTCGACCCGCATGGCGATGCGCAGCTTGGCGTCGAGATTCGACAGCGGCTCGTCGAACAGGAACACCTTTGGCTGCCGCACGATGGCCCGCCCCATCGCCACGCGCTGGCGCTGGCCGCCGGACAATTGCCGCGGCTTGCGCTCGAGCATCGCGCCGAGTTCGAGAATGCGCGCGGCTTCGCCCACGCGCGTCTTGATCTCGGGTTCGGCCATGCCGCGGTTGCGCAGGCCGTAGGCCATGTTGTTGTAGACGCTCATATGCGGGTAGAGCGCGTAGTTCTGGAACACCATCGCGATGTCGCGGTCGGCCGGCTCGATCTGGTTGACGACACGGCCGCCGATGTCGATCTCGCCGCCGGTGATGGTCTCCAGTCCCGCGACCATGCGCAACAGCGTCGACTTGCCGCAGCCGGAAGGGCCGACCAGCACGCAGAACTGGCCGTCGCCGACCTCGAACTCGATGCCCTTGATGGCCTCGAAGCCGCCGGGATAGGTTTTGCTGACGTTGCGCAGGGTGACGTTGGCCATGGGTTGCACCGGCGAATGGCGAATGGCGAGTAGCGAATAAGGGGGCGCAGCCGAGAAGGCTCGTTCAGAGCCTTCCATTCGCCATTCGCTATTCGCCATTCGCATGCTCATCCTTACTTCTCCGTCTCGACCAGGCCGCGCACGAACAGGCGCTGCATGAACACCACGACCGCGACCGGCGGCAGCATCGCGAGGATGGCGGTGGCCATCGCGAGCTGCCATTCGGCGAGTTCGTCGGTCGTGTACAGCATCTTCTTGATGCCGGTGACGATGGTCTGCATCGAATCCTGCGTGGTGACCAAAAGCGGCCACAGATATTGATTCCAGCCATAGATGAACTGGATCACGAACAGGGCGGCGATCGTCGTCACCGACAGCGGCAGCAGCGTATCCCAGAAAAAGCGGAACGGACCGGCGCCGTCGATCCGCGACGCCTCCAGCAATTCCTCGGGGATGGTCATGAAGAACTGCCGGAACAGCAGTGTTCCGGTGGCGGATGCAATCAGCGGCAGGATCAGCCCGGCGTAGGTGTCGAGCATCTTCAGGTCGGCGATCACCTTGTAGGTCGGATAGATGCGCACCTCGACCGGAAGCATCAGCGTCACGAAGATGATCCAGAACGCGGTCTTGCGGAACGGAAAGCGGAAATACACCACGGCATAGGCTGACAGGATCGAAATAAAGATCTTGCCGATCGCGATGCCGATCGCCGAGATGAACGAGTTCATCAACATCTGGCCGACCGGCTCGCGGATGGCACGCGAACCGCCGACGATGATGGCGCGGTAGTAGTTATCAAGCATATGGCCGCCTGGCGTCAGCGGCATGTTGCCGCCGACCACGGTGGCGGCGTCATGGGTGGAGGCGATCAGCGCCAGGTAGACCGGAAAGGCGACGATGAAGATGCCGAGCGTCAGGATCGTGTAGGCGATGATGTCGCTGAGCGGGCGGTGCTCGACCATCAGTACTGCACCTTGCGCTCGATATATTTGAACTGGACCGCAGTCAGCGCGATCACGATCACCATCAGCACCACCGATTGCGCCGCGGAACCGCCGAGATCGCCTCCCAGGCGCCCGTCGGCAAACACCTTGTAGACCATGGTGGTGGTGGCGCCGGCCGGGCCGCCGCCGGTGACCGCGTCGATGATGCCGAACGTATCGAAGAAGACGTAGACGACATTGACCACCAGCAGGAAGAACGTCGTCGGCGACAGCAGCGGGAAGGTGATGGTCCAGAACCGGCGCATCGGGCCCGCGCCGTCGATCGCGCCCGCCTCCAGCACGCTTTTGGGAATCGATTGCAGCCCGGCCAGGAAGAACAGGAAGTTATAGGAAATCTGCTTCCACACCGCGGCCATCACCACGAGCGCCATGGCGTGGTTGCCGTTCAACAACGGATTCCAGTCGAAATTCATCCAGCGCAGCGGGCGTGCCAGCGTCCCGAGGGTCGGATGGAACATGAATATCCACAACACGCCGGCGACCGCGGGCGCCACCGCGTAGGGCCAGATCATCAGCGTCTTGTAGGCGCCGGCGGCTTTCAGGTTCTTGTCGGCCTGGGTCGCGAACAGCAAGGCAATGGAGAGCGACAAGGCGGCGACCAGCGAGGAGAAGATCACCGTCGTCAGCATCGATTTGTAATAGCCGGGATCGGCGAACAGGCTCTGGTAATTTTCCAGTCCGACAAATTCGGAATGCAATCCGAACGCGTCCTCGCGCAGGAAGGATTGCCAGACCGCCTGGCTTGCCGGCCAGTAGAAGAATACGAATGTGATGATGAGCTGCGGTACGAGCAGCAAATATGGCAACAGTCTGTTGTTGAAGACGACCGACTTTTCCATCTAGGGCGCTTTACAGCCTTCCGCGCTTAGGTGGCAGACCGGCTCCCCTTCCGGGGTGGAAGGGGAGCCAACGCCGATTGTCTACTTTGCCGTCTTTTCGAACGTCCGCAACATCGCATTGCCTTTGGCGACGGCCTCATCAAGCGCTTGCTGCGCGGTTTTTTGCCCGGCGAGGGCCGCTTCGATCTGCTCGGCCCAGATGTCGCGCATCTGCACCATGTTGCCGAAGCGCAGGCCGCGCGAATTCTCGGTCGGCTCCTTGTTGGTGAGCTCCTTTAGCGGAGTTTCCGGTACCGGGTTTTTTTCGTAGAAGCCGTCGGCCTTGGTTTTCTCATAGGCAGCTTTGGTGATCGGCAGATAGCCGGATTCCTGGTGCAGCTTGGCCTGACGGTTGGTGTCGGACAGGAAGGTGAAGAATTTCGCCACGCCCTTGTATTCATCGGGCTTCTTGCCGCCCATCACCCACAGCGATGCACCGCCGATGATCGAGTTCTGCGGTGCGCCCGCGACATCCGGATAATAGGGCATCGGCGCCGAGGTGAAGTCGAACTTGGCAGTGCTCTTGGCGGTGGCGTAGTAGCCCGACGAGGTCAGGAAGATTGCGCATTCGCCCGAAGCGAAGCGGGCTTCGCTCTTATTTTCGCGGCCGGAATAATCGTAGGTCTTGTCCTTCTGCAGATCGATCAAGTTCTGCAAATGCTTCACATGCAGCGGTGAGTTGAAGGTAAGAACCGTGTCGAAACCATCGAGGCCGTTGGCCTTGGTTCCGATCGGCACGTTGTGCCACGCCGAAAATTGTTCGATGTGCGCCCACGATGCCCAGGCATTGGAGAAGCCGCAGGTCTCGTGTCCGGCGGCCTTGAGCTTCTTCGCGGCAGCAAACACTTCCGGCCAGGTTTTTGGAATTTCGGCCACGCCTGCCTTCTTCAATTCGTCCTTATTGATCCACATCACCATCGACGAGGAATTGAAGGGGAACGACAGCATGTCGCCCTTGGAGGTCGAGTAGTAGCCGGTGATGGTCGGCAGATAGGCCTTCGGATCGAACGGCTCGCCCGCGTCCTTCATCAATTGGTAGACCGGCTTGATGGCGCCGGTCGCGCTCATCATCGTGGCGGTGCCGACTTCGAATACCTGAATGATGTGCGGCGCGGTGCCGGCGCGGAACGCGGCGATGCCGGCATTCATGGTGTCGGGATAGCTGCCCTTGAAGGTCGGGACGACCTTGTAGTCGGACTGGCTGGCGTTGAAGTCCTCGGCAAGCTTGTTGACGATGTCGTTGTTGCCGCCGGTCATGGCGTGCCACCACTGGATCTCGGTTACAGCGTGGGCAGGCGTTGCCAGCGCCAGCGCAACAGTCACTGCCGCCGCTGCGCCGAATTGTCGAAGTGCCATGGAATTCCTCCGGGTTGGGGTCGCCACCTTCATTTCGCGCGATAACAGCGCAGGATGACGTGCAAATGACCGTATAAGCGAAAGGATGGTATCGGGGAAGCGTACGCCAGGGAAAGCCGGAAAATAGGCGAAGACACGAGCTCCCTGTCGCCCCTGCGAACGCAGGGCCCATAACCACAGCCGTCTGTGATTGCAGAAGGGCAACTCCCACAGCGCTCAAAACCGAAGCCGCGGCGTATGGGCCACTGCGTTCGCAGGGGCGACAACAGCTAGCGCTTGCGCTCGGCGCCGCAGACTACGCCCTTGGCGACCAGGGCATCGATCTCGCTCTTGGAATAGCCGAACTCGCCGAGCACCTCGGCTGTGTGCTGGCTGAATTTCGGCGGCGTTCGCCGCAGGCTCGGCTTGGTCCGCTCAAGGCGGATCGGGGAGGCGACGCCCTTGTACCAGTCCTTCTCGATGATATCGCCGCGATGCAGCGTATGCGGATTGGTCAGCGCCTGGTCGATCTTCTGCACCGGGCCCGCCGGCAGACCGGCCGCCAGCAGGCGATTGCACAGCGGTTCGGCCTCGTGCTGGCTGAACACGGCGGCGAGTTCAGCGCGCAGCGCGTCGCGGTTGGCGATGCGGTCCTTGTTGCGGGCGAATCGAGGATCGGTGCCGAGCTCAGGCTTGCCGATTTCCTTGGCAAGCTTGCGGAAGGTGCCGTCATTGCCGACGCCGATGAAGATGTCGTCGGTCCTGGTCGCGAAGGTCGCATACGGCACGAGGTTGGGATGCTCGTTGCCGGTCAGCCCCGGCGGCTTGCCATGCATGAAATAGTTCGCAGCGTGCGGATGCATGATCGCAAGGCCGGTTTCGTACAGCGTGGTCTCGAGAAACTGGCCGAGACCGGAACGCTGCCGTTCCGAGAGCGCCATCAGGATGCCGATCGCCGCGTAAAGCCCGGTGGTGATGTCGACCAGGGGAACGCCGATCCGCATCGGGCCGCTCTCCGCCGAGCCGGTCGCCGCGATCATGCCGGTCATGGCCTGGATGATCGCGTCATAGCCGGGGTTGCCGCCGCGCGGGCCGTCGGCGCCGAAGCCTGAAATCCGGCAATGCACGAGCTTGGGAAATTTGGCGCGCAGCATGTCGTTGCCGATGCCCCATTTGTCGAGCGTGCCCGGCTTGAAATTCTCGATCAGGACGTCCGCCGTCTCCAGCATCTTGAGCAGCACGGCGCGTCCGCCTTCGGAGGCGAGGTCGAGCCCGATCGAACGCTTGTTGCGGTTGATGCCGACGAAATAGGCGGCGTCCTCGTCGTGGAACGGAGGGCCCCAGTCGCGCACCTCGTCGCCGGCCGGCGGTTCGACCTTGATGACGTCGGCGCCGTGGTCGGCGAGGATCTGCGTGCAGTAGGGGCCGCCGAGCACGCGCGTGAGGTCGACGACGCGCAGGCCGGTCATTGCGCCGGGAGCCGCTTGTGAACTCATGGAAACAACCTTCGCTCAAGGTGAGAATGGAATTCCCTGAGCTAGCGGTCTTCCGGCGCGGCAGCAATGGCTTGGCGCGCACAGACGCATGACGGGATGTCAGCGCGCGGTAAATTCCGTGAGGTGAACGGCCCGCCGGACATCGCGGCGGGCCATTCGGATCGTCGTTACACAACCGTCAGGCGCACATCCACATTGCCGCGCGTGGCGTTGGAGTACGGACATACCTGATGCGCCTTGGCGACCAGCGCTTCCGCATCCGCCTTGGGGAGGCCGGGCAGCGAGACGGCGAGGTCGATATCGAGGCCAAAGCCGCCTTCCGAGCGCGGTCCGATGCCGACCGTGGAAGTCACCGTGGCGTCCGCGGGGACCTTCGGGCCGCCCTGCGAAGCGACGAATTTCATCGCGCCGATGAAGCAGGCGGCATAGCCGGCCGCGAACAGCTGCTCGGGGTTGTTGCCGGCGCCACCGCCGCCGCCGAGTTCCTTCGGCGTGGTAAGCTTGACGTCGAGCGCGCCGTCGAGAGTTGCGGCGGTGCCATCGCGGCCGCCGGTGGCCTTGGCGCTGGTCTTGTAGAGCACATTCACAGACATGTCGGTCTCCCTCTGGGTTGCCGTTTCGATGGATGATATATTGCACACAATTAGATTGTGCACAATATAAATTATTGCATGTGGCGCGATTTGATTGTATGCAATTGAAATCAAGCGCTTAGAGCCCCAGATCATAGTGGGGGCGCTGCCAGCTGACGAGGTTGTGATGGCTAGAAAACACGCGGCCGACACGCCGCTCAGGCTCGACAATCAAATCTGCTTTGCGGTGTATTCCACCGCGCACGCGTTCAACCGCGTCTACAAGCCGTTGCTCGACAAGTTGGGGCTGACCTATCCGCAATACCTCGTCATGCTGGTGCTGTGGGAGCGCGACGGCGTGCCGGTCAAGGACATCGGCGAGCGGCTGTTTTTGGACTCCGGCACACTGACGCCGCTGCTCAAGCGGCTGGAGGCCGCCGAACTGATCAAGCGAACGCGCAGCATCGAAGACGAGCGGCAGGTAATGATCGCGCTCACTTCGAAGGGCGAAGCGCTGCGGGAGAAAGCGCGGACGGTGCCGCAGGCGATCCTTGCGGCGTCAGCCTGCTCGGTCGGCGAACTGGTGGCGATGAAGAACGGGATCGTCGCGCTGCGCGACAAGTTGAATGCGGTGTTGGGGGAGTAGGGGGAGGGCGGGCTAGAGGCGCTTTTTGGCGAAGGCGCGGCCGGAATGGGATTTCAAGTATTTCTCGAATTCGAGCGCTCTGTGCTTGTCAGGAAAAGCGCAGTACCAAATCAATTCCCAAGGTTTGAATTTTGCGGTGTGCGTGGACTTTCCCGCATTGTGCTCGGGTAACCGCCGCTTCAAATCCGCGGTTGCGCCAATGTATTCCTGTTCAGGGAAATTGAGGCTGCGGAGTATGTAGACGTACCACATGATTATCCGCGAGATCGCAATCAGGGGGCTATCACGCAACATCTACCAGCCCGTCTTCGCCCTGCGGGCTACGCCGGGCACCACGCTTCACCCTTCGGCCATCACGTGGCTGCGCCACGCGAAGCCCGAAGGGCGAAGCGTGGTGGAGCCAGGCGGGATCGAACCGCCGACCTCTTGCATGCCATGCAAGCGCTCTCCCAGCTGAGCTATGGCCCCGTATAGTCACGGCAGGTCTCGCGGCGCCTCGAGTCGGCGTGCGGGGAATGACCCAGAACCACAGTTCAGGGCCGATCTCAAGTCTCTTCGTCGCCTCCGACATCACCGATGATGTCGGTGACGTCCTCATCGCCCTCTTCCTCGTCCGGAATGAAGGTCGAATCGTCGTCGTCATCGTCTTCGATGGTCTCGTCGATCTCGATGTCGTCTTCCGACTCGGGAACCACGGCCTTGACCTTGCCGGTATTCTCCTCGGCATCGGCCTCTTCGAGCGAAACCAACTCTTCGGCCTCTGCGGCTTCCGGCGCATCGGCAGCGGCGGTAGCCGAAGCAGCCGCGGCGGCGCGTGCGGCATCGCCACGCGCGGCCCGCGGCGGCGCGATCGGCGCGATCGGCACCACCTCGCCGGTGTAGGGTGAAATCACCGGATTCTTGTTCAGGTCGTAGAACTTCTTACCCGTCGTCGGGCAAATGCGCTTGGTTCCGAGATCGGATTTGGCCACGTGTGGATCCTGGGAATTTCTGAAAAACGGTGCTTCACTTGGCTAGTTGAGGGGCTGCTGTCAATAGCGCTTTGACGCATTTGACGGCCGCGTGACGCCGTGTGGCCCATGTGATACTGCCGCCCCCGCAGAGGACACAATCTTGGCCCACTCAGCTACCCCCACACCGCTGGAATCCCGTTCCAGCGGTCCCCTTGCCGGTAAAGTACGCGTTCCCGGCGACAAGTCGATTTCGCACCGCGCCCTCATTCTGGGGGCGCTTTCGGTCGGGGAAACCAGGATTTCCGGCCTGCTTGAGGGCGAAGACGTCCTCAACACCGCCAAATCCATGCAGGCGCTGGGCGCCAAGGTGGAGCGGACCGGGCCGTTTGCCTGGCAGCTCAGGGGTGTTGGGGTGGCGGGGTTCGCCCAGCCAGCTTCCCCGCTCGATTTCGGCAATTCCGGCACCGGATGCCGGCTGGTGATGGGGGCGGTGGCCGGATGCCCGATTACGGCGATTTTCGACGGCGACGCCTCGCTGCGTTCCCGGCCGATGCGCCGGATCCTCGATCCCTTGGAATTGATGGGCGCGAAGGCCGGCGAGGCCAAAGAAGGCGGCCGTCTGCCGCTGACGCTGCACGGCGCCCGCGATCCCGTGCCGATTCTCTACCGGACCCCCGTGGCGTCCGCGCAGATCAAGTCGGCGGTCTTGTTGGCGGGCCTCGCCGCGCCCGGCGTCACCACTGTTATCGAGCAGGAAGCCAGCCGCGATCACACCGAGCTGATGCTCAAGCATTTCGGCGCCGAGATCGTCTCGGCGAATGAGGGCAGCCACGGCCGCAAGATTGCGCTCACCGGCCAGCCCGAACTGCACGGCGCCGATGTCGTGGTCCCGGCCGATCCGTCGTCCGCGGCCTTCCCGATCGTGGCGGCGCTGATCGTCGAGGGCTCCGATGTCGTCTTCTCCGATGTCATGACCAATCCGTTGCGCACCGGCCTGTTTACGACGCTGCGCGAGATGGGCGCTTCCATCGAGGAAAGCGAAGTCCGCGGCGATGCTGGCGAGCCAATGGCGCAATTGCGCGTGCGCGCCTCCAAACTGCGTGGCGTCGAGGTGCCGCCGGAGCGCGCGCCCTCGATGATCGACGAATATCTGGTGCTGGCGGTGGCGGCGTCGTTTGCGGAAGGCACCACCATCATGCGCGGCCTGCAGGAACTGCGCGTCAAGGAATCCGACCGGCTGGAGGCGACCGCCGATATGCTGCGCGTCAACGGCGTCAAGGTCGAGGTCGCAGGCGACGATCTGATCGTCGAGGGGCGCGGACATGTACCCGGCGGCGGTCTCGTCGCCACCCACATGGATCACCGCATCGCGATGTCGGCGCTGGTAATGGGGCTGGCTGCCGACAAGCCGGTCAAGGTCGACGACACCGCCTTCATCGCCACCAGCTTTCCGGATTTCATCCCGATGATGCGCTCGCTGGGGGCGGAGTTTTCATGAGGCAGGCGAATAACACTGAGTAAAGTGAGAAATTCAATGCGCCCACAAACGCTCGCTGAGGCCGTTGAGAGGATCGAGAAGGGGGAGCCGCAAGATGTGATGCTTGCGGGGTTCATCGACACGTTCGATCTGGCGAAAACCAACGAGGGTCGCTACGCGTCGATCGAACGCGAACCCGAATTGACCGGTGACGAGCGGCTTGACGCTCTCGTGGGCGCAATCGCCGAATATCTGGCCAAGCAGCGCCGGTTGGGGCGCGTTCCACACTGGGTCTGCGATCCCGCGCGACGTCTGGATCGTCCCTGGTTTACGGCGGCCAACCCTTCGGACGCCTTGCGCGAATACCTGACCTTCAGTAGTCCCGCCGAGTTCGCGTCGCGCAACATCTTTACCGAAGAACGGCCGCTGCGGCGCGCGCGCGGCCCGTATCCATCCAGGCAATAGGGCATCATGATCATCGCCATCGACGGGCCGGCGGCATCCGGCAAGGGCACGCTCGGTAAGCGGCTCGCTCACCATTACGGCTATCGCCACCTCGACACCGGCGTGATCTATCGCGCCGTGGCGAAGGCGCTGCTGGATGGGGGCTACGATCTCACCGACGAGGCGCGGGCGGTGGCGGTTGCGATGGAACTCGATCCCGAAAAATTCGGACATCCCGAATTGAAGACGCAGCGCATCGGCGATGCCGCCTCCGTCGTGTCGGCGATCGCCAGCGTGCGCGAGGCGCTGGTCAGTTTTCAGCGCCAGTTCGCGGCCGATCCGCCGGGCGCCGTACTCGACGGACGCGATATCGGAACCGTGATCTGCCCGGATGCCGATGTGAAGATTTTCGTGGTCGCCGACCCGCAGGTGCGGGCCCACCGCCGGACGCTGGAAGCCCGCGCACGCGGCGAAGCCGCCGACGAAGCGATGGTGCTGGCCGATATCCTCAAACGCGACGAACGGGACCGGAATCGCGCCGCCGCGCCGCTAAAGGCGGCCGCCGACGCCCACATCCTGGATAATTCCAATCTCGACATCGAAGGCGGCGTGCGCGCCGCCATCGCCATCATCGAGGCCGTCCGCGCCAGGCGCTAACGGGCCGATCTTCGGGCGGCATGGCGGAGCCCCTTTCGGCCCTAAAGGCCGATAAATCAGGCATTTCCGGCTTGCCGAAAATGGCCCTTGGGGCTATATCCAGCGCCATCCGTGGCTGCCATCGATAAGATCAGGGCTGTCCGAGCGGGCCGGCATCGGGTTTGAACGCATTCAAACTAAACCGATGCCGTCATTGGAGGAAAGCCCGCTCCAGGTTCTTGAAGTCGATACGCTCGTTTCAGGCTCCGGACATCTAAGTCGCGCGCATTCTTTTCGCAAAACCGGTTCCCACTTTTGCGGAATGCGCGTCATCAACGTACCGAACGTGAAGGCATGCTGCCGGCTCGCTGTTGCGCCTCCCGCAAACAGCGGTCGTCAGGATTTGCGGACCCCTGACACTTCACGCGCGATACGCCCTTTAACCCGAATGGCCGGCAATACCCGCATCTGGAGAACAAATGACTTCGACTGCTGCTTCTTATAATCCTACCCGCGACGATTTCGCTGCAATGCTGGACGAGTCCTTCGCCGGCGGCAATCTGCAGGAAAGCTCCGTCATCAAGGGCAAGGTAGTTGCAATTGAAAAGGACATGGCCGTCATCGACGTCGGCCTGAAGACCGAGGGCCGCGTGGCGCTGCGCGAATTCGCCGGCCCCGGCCGCGATAGCGAACTCAAGGTTGGCGACGAGGTCGAGGTGTTCCTCGACAGGATCGAAAATGCGCTCGGCGAAGCCGTGCTGTCGCGCGACAAGGCGCGCCGCGAGGAAAGCTGGGGCAAGCTCGAGAAGGCCTTCAACAACAACGAGAAGGTTCACGGCGTCATCTTCAACCAGGTCAAGGGCGGCTTTACCGTCGATCTCGACGGCGCGGTCGCCTTCCTGCCGCGCTCGCAGGTCGATATCCGCCCGATCCGCGACGTCGCGCCGCTGATGAACAACTCGCAGCCGTTCCAGATTCTCAAGATGGATCGCCGCCGCGGCAACATCGTGGTGTCGCGCCGCACGGTTCTCGAAGAGACCCGCGCCGAGCAGCGCCAGGAGCTGGTGCAGAACCTCGAAGAGGGCCAGGTGATCGACGGCGTGGTCAAGAACATCACCGATTATGGTGCGTTCGTTGATCTCGGCGGCATCGACGGCCTGCTTCACGTCACCGATATCGCATGGCGCCGGGTCAACCACCCGACCGAGGTGCTCACCATCGGCCAGACCGTGAAGGTCAAGATCATCAAGATCAACCACGAGACCCACCGCATTTCGCTCGGCATGAAGCAGTTGCTGGACGATCCGTGGCAGGGCATCGAGGCGAAGTATCCGCTGAACGCGCGCTTCACCGGCCGCGTCACCAACATCACCGACTACGGCGCGTTCGTCGAACTGGAGCCGGGCATCGAAGGCCTGATCCACGTCTCGGAAATGTCGTGGACCAAGAAGAACATGCACCCCGGCAAGATCGTTTCGACCTCGCAGGAAGTCGAAGTGCAGGTCTTGGAAGTCGATTCGGTCAAGCGCCGCATCTCGCTCGGCCTCAAGCAGACCATGCGCAATCCCTGGGAAGTCTTCGTCGAGAAGTTCCCGGTCGGCTCCACGGTCGAAGGCGAGGTCAAGAACAAGACCGAGTTCGGTCTGTTCCTCGGTCTCGACGGCGACGTCGACGGCATGGTCCATCTGTCCGACCTCGACTGGAAGCTTCCGGGCGAGCAGGTCATCGACAACTTCAAGAAGGGCGACATGGTCAAGGCCGTGGTGCTCGACGTCGATGTCGAAAAGGAGCGCATCTCGCTCGGCGTCAAGCAGCTCGAAGGCGATCCCTTCGCAGAACCTGGCGACGTCAAGAAGGGCGCGGTCGTGACCTGCGAAGTGCTCGAAGTGAAGGAAGCCGGCATCGAGGTGAAGATCTCGGGCACCGACTTCACCACCTTCATCAAGCGTTCGGAACTCGCCCGTGACCGCAACGATCAGCGCGCTGAGCGTTTTGCCGTCGGCGAGAAGGTCGATGCGCGCGTGATCCAGTTCGACAAGAAGGCCCGCAAGGTGCAGGTCTCGATCAAGGCGCTGGAAGTTGCCGAAGAGAAGGAAGCCATCGCGCAGTACGGCTCCTCCGATTCGGGAGCGACGCTGGGCGATATTCTCGGCACCGCGCTCAAGAACCGCGACAAGTAAGCGCGCTTACCTGTCGACCAACATCAGGCCCCGGTTTCGACCGGGGCCTTTTTGTATTCGCCGTCTCCACGGGAACACCGTCGTCATGCCCGCGCTTGTCGCGGACAGTCAGGGGTCTTGTTTCTGCGGACAAAGACGTCGGATGGCCGTCGCGCCAAGCCTCGGCCATGACGGCGGCAGAAGGACCAGCGGGCCTTGTTCTCTTCATATTGCATCGCAATTGATGTAATCAGATAACGCTTAGGTCACGCTGAGAATGCAAAACCTGTTTCAGGAGAAATACGATGTCGCTCGATTCGGACGTGATCGTCGATCGCCGCAGGATCCGTCGCAAGCTGACCTTCTGGCGGGTCGCGGCCGTCGTGGTTGCGATCGCGGCGATCGTCGCCGTCGGCCTCTTCGCGACGCCCGGCGGGCGCGCTTCGCTGACATCGTCGGGATCGATCGCGCGCGTCAACATCGAAGGGCTGATTCGCAGCGACCAGAGCCGCGTCGAGGCGCTGGAGCGGCTGGAGAAGTCGCAGGCCGTCGCCGTCATCGTGCACATCAATTCGCCCGGCGGCACCACGGCCGGTTCCGAGCAGCTCTATGACTCGCTGGTGCGGCTGAAGGCCAAGAAGCCGATCGTCGTGGTGGTCGAGGGGCTCGCCGCCTCGGGCGGCTACATCGCGGCGCTCGCCGCCGATCAGATCGTCGCGCGGCAGAGTTCGCTGGTGGGTTCGATCGGCGTGCTGTTTCAGTTTCCGAATTTCACCGAGCTTTTGAAGACCGTCGGCGTCAAGGTCGAGGAGGTGAAATCCTCGCCGCTGAAGGCTGCGCCCAACGGTTTTGAGCCGACCAGTCCGGAGGCGCGGGCGGCGCTCGACGCGCTGGTGAAGGATTCCTATGCCTGGTTCCGTGGCCTCGTGAAGGAGCGGCGCGGCATGGATGACGCGCTAATCGAAAAAGTCGCGGACGGGCGGGTCTTCACCGGCCGCCAGGCGGTGGAACTGAAGCTGATCGACCAGCTCGGCGATGAAAAAGTGGCCGTTGCCTGGCTGGTTGCCGAGAAGAAGATCAAGAGCGACACGCCGGTGCGGGATTTCAGGCTGACCCCGCGGTTCGGCGACATGACGTTCCTGCGCACGGCGGCTTCCATCACGTTCGATGCGCTGGGCTTGAGTTCCATTGCGCGCCAGATCGAGCAGGCCGGCGTCACACAGGCGGTCGATCAGCTCAGCCTCGACGGCATGCTGGCCTTGTGGCGGCCGGCGGCCTCCAATTGATGCGCCGCGGCTGCCGTGGGTTGCTTCCTCCCGCACTGCGAGTGTTGCCGCATAGCCCCTACAGGCCGCTTCTCACGCTATTCGCACGGCCCAAAACTGATTTAGCGGCTTGACAGATCAAGGTATTTTCACGGAAATGGATATCCGCACGCCCCCGGATCCCAACTTCGATGATCAAATCCGAACTTGTTCAGCGCATCGCCGAGCACAACCCGCACCTTTACCAGCGGGATGTGGAGAACATTGTGAACGCGATCCTCGATGAGATCGTCGCAGCGCTCGCGCGCGGCGACCGTGTCGAACTGCGAGGGTTCGGCGCTTTCTCGGTCAAGCATCGCCCCGCGCGCGCAGGCCGCAATCCGCGCACCGGCGCCCATGTTCCGGTCGACCAGAAGAGCGTTCCGTTCTTCAAGACCGGCAAGGAAATGCGCGAGCGGCTGAACCGCGAGGGCGGCGCGCCCGAGGCCGGCGCGTAACCGCTTTTTCGGGCTTGATCTGTAGCCGTGTTGCGGGTCTCGTGCCCGCCGATCTCCATCAATACGAGAGATGGTCATGCGAAAGTTCGTCACGGCGCTGGTTGTCATTCCCTTAGGGATCATCTTCATCGTTTTCGCGGTCGCCAATCGCCATTTCGTGACGGTGTCGTTCGATCCCTTCAATTCCGTCGATCCGGCGGTCGCGGTGTCGTTGCCGCTGTTCGTCGTGATTATTGCGGTCGCCATTCTGGGGGTGGTAGCGGGCGGGATGGCGACCTGGTTCCGGCAGCGCCGCTGGCGCCGTGCCGCGCGCCAGCACGAGGCGGATGCCCGCCGGGCCAGGGCCGAGGCGGCCGATCTGCGGGCCGCCGCGGCAGTGTCCCGGCTTGACCAGCAGCGGCTTCCGGCGCCGTTGCCGCGCGGAATCTATGGGGCTGCCGGGCGAGACAAGCAGGGCGCGACGTTGTAGAACGCGCCCCGTCAGCCCGTTTCAACCGGATCTGGGCTCGAAAACCGCCCTTGAGAGACCATGTCCTTGCTCGTCAAAATTTGCGGCCTGTCCACGCGCGAGACGCTCGACGCGGCGCTCGTGGCCGGCGCCGACATGGTGGGTTTTGTGTTCTTTCCGCCGTCGCCGCGCCATCTCAGCCTCGAGACCGCGCGCGAACTCGGCAGGCAGGCCAAGGGCCGGGCCACCAAGGTGGCGCTGTCGGTCGATGCCGACGACGCGACGCTGGAAAACATCGTCGAGACGCTGCGGCCCGACCTCCTGCAGTTGCACGGCAAGGAAACCATCGCGCGGGTGCGCGACATCAAGGCGAAGTTTCAACTGCCGGTCATGAAGGCGATCGCGGTCGAGACGCCGGCCGACCTCGCCGCGCTGCCGGGCTACACGAGCGTTGCCGATCGCATCCTGTTCGATGCCCGCGCGCCAAAGGACGCCACCCGTCCCGGCGGGTTGGGGGCGGTGTTCGACTGGCACCTGCTGGAAAATCTCGATCTCAAACTGCCCTTTATGGTCTCGGGCGGGCTTGGCGCCGAGAACGTCGCGGAGGCGGTTCGTGTCACGCGGGCCGGCGGCGTCGATGTGTCGTCCGGCGTTGAAAGTTCGCCAGGTCACAAGGATCCCGAGATGATCCGTAATTTCATTCGCGCCGCACGCGCCAGCGAAGAACTGATGGTCCGATGAATCCAAACCTTCCAAATTCATTCCGCACCGGCCCCGACGAACGCGGGCATTTCGGCATTTTCGGCGGGCGCTTCGTTGCCGAGACGCTGATGCCGCTGATCCTCGATCTGGAAAAGGCCTATGCCGACGCCAAGGCCGATCCGGCGTTCCAGGCCGAGATGAACGGTTATCTCAAGGACTATGTCGGCCGGCCGTCGCCGCTTTATCTCGCCGAACGCCTGACCGAGCACCTCGGCGGCGCAAAGATCTATTTCAAGCGCGAGGAGCTCAATCACACCGGCTCGCACAAGGTCAACAATGTGCTCGGCCAGATCATGGTCGCGCGCCGCATGGGCAAGAAGCGCATCATCGCCGAGACCGGCGCCGGCCAGCATGGCGTCGCTACCGCAACGCTGTGCGCGCGGTTCGGGCTCGACTGCGTGGTCTATATGGGCGCGGTCGACGTCGAACGGCAGCAGCCCAACGTCATCCGCATGGAAATGCTGGGCGCCAAGGTGGTCCCGGTGCAATCGGGTTCGCGCACGCTGAAGGATGCGATGAACGATGCGCTGCGCGACTGGGTCACCAATGTGCACAACACGTTCTATTGCATCGGCACGGTGGCGGGCCCGCATCCCTATCCGATGATGGTGCGCGACTTCCAGTCAATCATCGGCATCGAGACCCGCAAGCAGATGCAGGAGGCCGAAGGGCGGCTGCCGGATTCGCTTGTAGCCTGCATCGGCGGCGGCTCCAACGCGATGGGCCTGTTTCATCCCTTCCTCGACGACCCCTCGGTGGAAATTTTTGGCGTCGAAGCCGCCGGCCATGGGCTCACGCAATTGCACGCGGCCTCGATTGCCGGTGGCCGGCCCGGCGTGCTGCATGGCAATCGCACCTATTTGCTGATGGACGATGACGGCCAGATCCAGGACGCGCATTCGATCTCGGCGGGGCTGGACTATCCCGGCATCGGGCCGGAACATTCCTGGCTGCACGAGACCGGCCGCGTCACCTATCTGTCGGCGACCGATGACGAGGCGCTGGAGGCATTTCAACTGCTGTCGCGGCTCGAAGGCATCATCCCCGCACTCGAACCGGCGCACGCCATCGCAAAGGTGATGGACCTCGCACCGAAGCGGCCCAGAGATCATCTGATGGTGGTCAACCTGTCCGGACGCGGCGACAAGGACGTGCCGCAGGTCGGCGATATCCTGAAGGGCAAGAAGAAGTGATGCTCGCAAGGCGCGCTTTTCTTCACCTCTCCCCGTCGGGGAGAGGTCGGCTGCGTAGCAGCCGGGTGAGGGGTCTATCCGCTCAATCGAATCTCAATGAGCTTTCGATCAATTCAAGAACTCCTTCAAGGTTCTCGTACACGTCGGTGTTCGATACCCGAACAATAAGGAAGCCGCAGGCCTCGAGGACTTCCGATCGCGCCTTGTCTCGCTGTATCTCCGACGGCTCGGAGTGCGTCACGCCATCGACCTCGACGATCAATTTGCCGTCGAGTGTCACGAAGTCGACAATGTATCTATCGATCGGGTGCTGGCGACGAAATTTCCAGCGCGCCAATTTCCGATTACGGAGCGCCTGCCATAGCTTCGCCTCCGCGCTTGTCTGCGACGCGCGAAGGGCCCTCGCTCTTGCCTTGAACCTGTCCATCCCCCTCACCCGGCTGCTGCGCAGCCGACCTCTCCCCGGCGGGGAGAGGTATAGCACACCGAATGCCGCACCATGACCACCCGCATCGATGCACGGTTCGCCGAACTCGCCAAGCAAGGCCACGCGGCCTTGGTCACCTACCTGATGGCGGGCGATCCCGATCCCGCGACATCGCTCGACATCATCAAGGCGCTGCCGAAAGCGGGTGCCGACATCATCGAGATCGGCATTCCCTTTACCGACCCGATGGCGGACGGGCCGTCGATCCAGGCGGCGGGCTTGCGCGCGCTGAAGGCCGGCATGACCCTGAAGAAGACGCTGGAGCTGGTGCGCGGCTTCCGCAAGGACGACGACGCGACGCCTTTGGTGCTGATGGGTTACTACAATCCGATCTACATCTATGGCGTCGACAAGTTCCTCGCCGATGCAAAGACCGCCGGCGTCGATGGATTGATCATCGTCGACCTGCCGCCGGAGGAAGACACTGAACTGTGCCTGCCGGCGATGAAGGCCGGGCTGAATTTCATCCGGCTGGCGACGCCGACGACCGACGACAAGCGCCTGCCCGCCGTGCTCGCGAACACCTCCGGCTTTGTCTATTACGTCGCGATCACCGGCATTACCGGCACCGGCAGTGCGGATTCCAAGGTGGTCGGCGAAGCCGTCGCCCGTATCAAGCGGCATACAAAACTGCCGGTTTGCGTCGGCTTCGGCATCCGCACGCCGGAGGCGGCGCGCGCGATTGCTGAAAGCGCCAATGGTGCCGCGGTCGGCACCGCGCTGGTCGATGCGCTCCGCGCCAGCCTGGATGCCGAGGGCCGGGCGACGCCCAAGACCGTCGGCGCCGTTGCCGATCTGGTCGCTGCCCTGGCGCAGGGCGTCCGGGGCGCGAAACAGGCCGCAGAATAAGCCATAATTGCGTGGGATTAGGCGTGAGTCGCGGCTTGTTGGGCTGAGCCCGGGTCGCCATATTCCAGTTGATGCGTTTAGCCGCATTTCGGAGCGAAACATGAATTGGCTCACCAATGTCGTCCGGCCAAAAATCCGCAACATCCTGCGCCGCGAGACGCCGGAGAATTTGTGGATCAAGTGCCCGGATTCCGGGCAGCTCGTATTCTACAAGGACGTCGAGGCCAATCAGTTCGTCATTCCCGGGTCGAACTACCACATGCGCATGGGCGCGGTGGCGCGGCTGAAATCGGTGTTCGACAATGAGACCTGGTACGATATCGCGCTGCCCGACGTGTCGGCCGATCCGCTGAAATTCCGCGACGAACGAAAATATGCCGACCGTATCAAGGATGCGCGCGCCAAGACCGGATTGAACGACGCTATCAAGGTCGGCTACGGCAAGCTCGAAGGCGCCGGCGTCGTCATTGCCGTCCAGGATTTCGACTTCATGGGCGGCTCGCTCGGCATGGCCGCGGGCGAGGCGATCGTGCGCGGGCTGGAGCTTGCGGTGGAAAAGAAGTCGCCCTTCATCGTGTTCGCAGCCTCCGGCGGTGCGCGGATGCAGGAGGGCATCCTGTCGCTGATGCAGATGCCGCGCACCACCGTCGGCGTGCAGATGCTGCGCGAAGCGAAACTGCCCTACATCGTGGTGCTGACCAATCCGACCACCGGCGGCGTCACCGCGTCCTATGCCATGCTGGGCGACGTGCAGATCGCCGAGCCCGGCGCGCTGATCGGCTTTGCCGGCGCGCGCGTCATCGAACAGACCATCCGCGAGAAATTGCCGGAGGGATTCCAGCGCGCCGAATATCTGCTCGACCACGGCATGGTCGACATGGTGGTGCATCGCCATCAGATGCGTCCGACGTTGGCGCGCTTGTGCCGGCTGCTGACCAAATCCCCGGCGTTCGAAGTCGCCTCAAAGCCCGCGCCGCAGGTGACGGACCCCGCCCAGATCGTTTCGGCGGCGGATCCGGTGCCGGCTGCACCTCACGCGTGAACCTGCCTGCCGCCAACCCCGAGCCGATCGGTGAGTTGATCGCGCGGCTGTCCGCGTTGCATCCAAAGCAGATCGATCTCAGCCTCGATCGCATGCACCGGCTGCTGGAGCGGCTCGATCATCCGGAAGCCCTGCTGCCGCCGGTGATCCATGTCGCGGGCACCAACGGCAAGGGTTCGACTATCGCCTATTTGCGCGCGATCCTCGAAGCCGCGGGCCTGCGCGTCCACGTCTACACCTCGCCCTATCTGGTGCGGATCAACGAATGCTTCCGCATCGGCGAGAGCGGCAGCGGCAGGCTGGTTGATGACGCCGAGTTGCGCCGGGTGCTGGAGCATTGCGAGCACGTCAATGCGGGCGAGCCGATCACGATTTTCGAGATCGAGACCGCGGCGGCATTCTGTCTGTTTGCGCGGCATGAAGCCGATGTCGTGCTGCTGGAGACCGGACTCGGCGGCAGGCTCGACGGCACCAACGTCATCGACAGGCCGGTCGCGGCCGTCATCGCGCCGGTCAGCATGGACCATATGGAGTTTCTCGGTAACACGCTGAGCGCGATTGCCGCCGAGAAGGCCGCCATCATCAAGCGCAACATGCCGGTGGTCTGCGCCGAGCAGGCGCCGGAAGCGATGACGGTCATCGAGGCGCAGGCCAGCCGTATGCGCGCGCCGCTGCATGCGGCCGGGCAGCAATGGCATGTCAGCGTCGAACGCGGGCGGCTGGTCTACCAGGATGAGCGCGGCCTGATGGATCTCGCGGCGCCAAAACTGTTCGGCCGGCATCAGTTCGACAATGCCGGGCTTGCGATCGCAACCTTGCGCGCGATCGATGCGTTCAAGATCGGCATGTCCGCGTTCGAGGCCGGCATCGTCAACGCCGAATGGCCGGCGCGGATGCAGCGGCTGGCCGCTGGCGCGCTGGTCGATCAGGGACCGAAGGCGTGCGAGATCTGGCTCGACGGCGGCCACAATGCCGAAGGCGGCCGTGTCGCGGCTGCGGCGCTCGGCGATCTCGAGGAGCGGGTGTCGCGCCCGCTGGTGGTGATCGCGGGCATGATGGCGAACAAGGATGCGCGTGCGTTCCTCGCCAATTTTGCCGGCCTGACGCGCCACATCATCGCCGTCCAGATCCCCGGCCGCGACAATGCGATGCCACCGGACCGTCTGGCGGATGCGGCGCGTGCGCTCGGCATGCGCGTGGAAAACGCCGCAAGCGTCGAGGCCGCGCTGCACGCGCTGTCACGCCTTGCCTACGAAGTGCCGCCGCGGATTCTGATTACCGGCTCGCTCTACCTCGCCGGCCATGTGCTGGCCGTCAACGGCACGCCGCCTGCATAGGTACCAATAGAAATGCCGCTGGAATTGCTTCCAGCGGCGGTCCGGGAAAAAGTATCGATTGTTTATGAATTCGCCAGCCCCGGTACACCCGGTTTCTAGCCAAGGCGATCAGGCGCGGCGACAAGGAACTCTGCTTACGCAGAATATCCGAGGCGCATGTTGCGCTGCGGTTTCACCCAAATGGGGTAGGCGCTTTCCTTTGTTTTTGCTGGGAAAACAACCCTCGGGATAGGTCGAATGAACATGCGTCTTGCAGCGATCGCCGACGTGCACGGAAACTGTCTCGCACTGGAAGCCGTGCTGGCCGACATCCGTGCGCGCGGGATCGGCGAGATCGTCAATCTTGGCGACATGGCCAGCGGTCCCCTCGATGCGCGGCCGACCATGGACGCGCTGATGGCGCTCGATGCCGTCCATGTGCTCGGCAATCATGATCGCTACCTGATCGACCGGCCGCCGGAGAAGATGGGATCGTGGGACCGTCCGGCCCATGCGCAACTCGACGCGCGGCATCTCGACTGGTTACGCGCGGTGCCGAAGACGGCCGTGTTCCGCGACCAGGTCTTTCTCTGTCACGCCACGCCCGACCATGACGAGGTCTATTGGCTGGAGACGGTTCTGCGCCGACGGCACGGTTCGGATGGCGTCGCTGGATGCGATCGAGGCGCGCGCCGAAGGGAGTCACGCAGTCACTGATCCTGTGCGCCCACACCCATCTTGCCCGCGCGGTCAGGCTTCGCGACGGCAGGCTGATCGTCAATCCCGGCAGCGTCGGCTCGCCCGGCTATCGCGACACGCACCCGTATCCGCATGTCATCGAAGCCGGCACGCCGGACGCGCGCTACGCGATCCTCGAACTGGCCGACGGGGCGTGGCAGGTGACATTCCGCCATGTGCCGTACGATCATGAGGCGATGGCCGCGCTGGCGCGGCAGAACGGCCAGCCTGAGCTGGCGTCGGCGCTGGCGACGGGCTGGATCAGGTAGCGCGCGAAGCGATGAAGGTTATCTCAACGCAAACGGCCGGCGATGAGCCGGCCGTTGTCGGAAATCATTATCTGGAGACGCCGATCAGACCGCAGCTGTAATCCACTGCTGCAGCTTCTGCTTCGGCGCGGCGCCGACCTGGCGGGAAGCCATCTCGCCGCCCTTGAAGATCATCAGGGTCGGGATCGACATCACGCCGTATTTCGAGGCCGTCTTCGGGCTCTCGTCGACGTTCAGCTTGACGATCTTGACCTTGTCGCCCATCGCACCGGAAATCTCGTCGAGGGCGGGGGCGATCATGCGGCAGGGGCCGCACCATTCGGCCCAGAAGTCGACGACCACAGGCCCGGTTGCCTTGAGCACTTCGGCTTCGAAATCGGCGTCAGAAACCTTGCCAACGGCCATGGGAATACCTCGTTCGGTTAGGAATTAAGCGGCGCAGCGGAGAATCGCGCCCAAGGATGATAGCCGCAAACCTATGAACGCGATCCTGCCGGGTCAAGCGCGGTCACGCCGAGATGATAGGATGCCAGCTCGGCTTCCAGCGCGGGGGCGGAAATCTCCATTAATTCAGGGGTTTCGGTCCAAAGCAGTGCAGCCCTGACTGGCAGCTGGGGATAAAGCCTGGCCAATACCGCCCGGTACAGCGCGAGCTGGCGGACATAGCCCCTCGGAGCCTCGGCGGGCTGGCTCGGCGGGGTGTGGTTGGTCTTGAAATCGACGATCAGGACCTCGCTCTCGGTGACCACGAGGCGGTCGATCTGCCCGGAGACCAGCGCCGGCCGGCCGGCCGCCCGCTCCAGCCGGCCGACGATGGAGACTTCAGCGCGACTGCCGGGCGCGAACACCGGCGCGAATCGCGCATCCGCAATCAAGGCCAGCGTGCCTTCCGCCAGCGCCTGCCGTTCTTCCGCGGTCCAGCCACCGGCGTTGCGGGCGAGATAGGCCAGCGCGGCCTCGCGGCGGCGCGGGGCGGCGATATCGGGCAGCGATTGCAGCAGCCGGTGCACCAGCGTGCCGCGCTGCAGGGCGCGGGCACGCTGCATCAGCGACTCGGCTGTCCGCACCTGATGGCTTTCGCCCTCAGTGGGGTCGGATGGCCGCAACAGGCTTTCTGCCGATCGCTCCGGCTGCGCGGGTGTCAGCAGCCAGGATGGCAGCACGACCGGCGCGGTTGGTGCGGTGTGGCGGCTGCGCCAGCGGCGGGCGCGGCTTCCTCCGGACGCGTGTAGCGCTTCACCACGCCGGCGGCGTTCTGGATCTCCTGAAGCTGCAGTCCAGAACGTTCGAGGCCTTTGCGGATCAGATCGTACCAGGACTTGGCCGGACATTCTTCATGTTGCCGGGCAGGCAGCCGCCGACGATCAGCCGGTCCGCCGCGCGCGTCATCGCCACATACAGCAGCCGGCGGTATTCATCCTCGGTATCCCCGATCATCGCGGCTCGCGCCGCGACGACCGCGGGAGGATCTTCGGCCTTCCTGCCGGCCCAGACCACAACGCCGGGCGCATGCGGTCCGGCATTGCCCTGCGGCAGGTTGATGAGCTTGAGCCGCTGGGTGTCCGAGGGCGACGTCGTGGTGTCCACCAGGAACACCACGGAAGCCTCCAGGCCCTTGGCGCCATGCACGGTCATGACACGGACTTCGTCGCGCGAGATTTCCATGTCGCGCTTCACTTCGGTATCGGCGGCGCGCAGCCACGCCATGAACCCCTGCAGCGAGGCCGGCGCCTTGCGCTCGTAGTTGAGCGCGAGTTCCAGAAATTCATCGAGCGCGTCGTTGGCCTCATGTCCGAGTCGCCGCAGGATCCGCGCGCGGCCGCCGTCGCCGCCAAGCAGCCAGGCGTAGAACGTAAACGGCGTCTCGCTGACGAAGCGGCGTTCGCATTGTTCGAGCCGCCACAGCGCATCCCGCAGCCGGCCGTCGGTCGCGGCCCGGGCGGCCAGTGCCGCGCGTAACGATCCGTGGCGTTGCCAGGCGAGCGTGAACAGGTCGTCGTCGGTCAGGCCGAACAGCGGGCTCTTCAGCGCCACCGCCAGCGCCAGGTCGTCCTGCGGCAGCAGCAGCGCGTCCGCAAGGTTCATCAGGTCGATGATCGCGATGTGCTCGGTCAGCTTGAGGCGGTCGGCGCCGGCGACCGGGATGCCGGCGTGCTTCAGCGCCTGGATCACGGCGTCGAACGCATTGCCGCGCCGCCGCACCAGCACCAGCATGTCGCCATAGCGGAGCGGCCGGCGGCCGCCCTTGCTGCCCGTCATGGTGCGGCCGTCGACCAGCGACCTGATCTCGGCCTGAATGCGCCGCGCCAGCTTCACCTCCGGGCTCGTCGCGGAGACGCCGTCGAACGGCGCGCGCCAGCCTTCGATGTCCTGCCTGTCGTCGCTTTCGGCGAGTTCCCAGAGATCGATCAGGCCGGGACCTGCATCCTCGAGCGCATGGTGGATCGGATATCCGGTCTCGACCGAATGAATGCTGCGGAAGATGTCCTGTTCGCGGAACACATGGTCAACCGCATGCAGGATCGCCGGTCCGGACCGGAACGAGTAGGTAAAGGATACCGGATCGAATTTCAGCCCGGCGTCCTCGAACTTCTTCTTCAACGCCCGGCGGCGCAGATCGAATTCGCGCGGGGCCGCGCCCTGGAACGAGAAAATCGACTGCTTCTCGTCGCCGACCGCGAACACCGTGCGCATCACGCCGTCGCGGGCACCTGCGCCCGAGGTAAATTCGGAAATGATATGGGCGACGATGTCCCATTGCCGGGGACTGGTGTCCTGCGCCTCGTCGATCAGCACATGGTCGACGCCGCGGTCGAGCTTGTAATGCACCCAGCCCGAGGAGACGCGGTCCAGCATCGCCAGCGTCTTGTCGATCAGATCGTCATAGTCGAGCAGGCCGCGCTCCTGCTTCTCGCGCCGGTAATTGGCCGCCGCCGCCGTGGCGATATGCAGCAGCGCCTCGGTGCGGTCGCGGGCGATCACCGCGCGGCGCTTCTCGATCAGGGACGTGAGGCGATCAGCTTCGGATTCGAACAGACGTCCGATCACGGGGTTCTTGTCGCTGAATTTTTTCGTCACCACTGATTTGCGCGGTGTGCGGTCGGCATCGGTGAGAAATACGCCGAGATACGCATCGACCTGCGCCGCACCGGTAAAGATCAGCGCCTCACGCAGTCGGGCCGCCTGATCCTGATCGGACTTGTTGCCGGTATCCAGCACCATTGCGATTTCCTGCCAGCGCGCCCGCGGCAGGTTCGGTCCGTCAACGATTGCGCGCTCGACATCATCGATGCGATCGTCGGGATCGACGCCGAGCGCCGCGGAAATCTGCGCCGCTGCCGCATGCGCGCTGCCGGCGGCGTCGGTCCAGGCCATGAAATGATCGCGGCTGAGACACGCCTCGCGGATCACATCCTTGAACGTGACGTCGGCGGCGCTCGCCATCGCGGTCAGGAGCGCGCGTCCGGTGGCGCTGTCAGGGTTGCGCGACGCCTCGAGGAATACGCCGAGATTGGCGCGCTCCATCATCTCGTTCTGGTCGCGGTCGTCGAGCACGGCAAAACGCGCCGGGACGTTGGCCTCGAACGGAAACTGCTGCAGCAGCCGCGTGCACAGCGCGTGGATGGTCTGCACCTTCAGCCCGCCCGGCGTCTCCAGCGCGCAGGCGAACAATTTGCGCGCCGACTTGCGCAGCTTCGCTGAGGGATTCGCAATGCCGGCTTCGCGGATCGCGGCGTCGAGCGCAGCGTCATCCAGCGTGACCCAATGGCCGAGCGTCGAGAATACCCGCTCCGCCATGTTGGCGGCAGCGGCCTTGGTGAAGGTGATGCAGAGGATCTTCTCTGGAGGCACGTCGCTCGAGCAGCAGCCGGATCACGCGCTGCACCAGCACATGGGTCTTGCCGGATCCCGCATTCGCCGAAACGAAGGCGGAGGCCGCCGGATCGGACGCGCGCGCCTGCGTGGCGCGAACGGTGTCGGGGATGATACGGGGAGCCTTCACCATTCCTCGATCCCCAGTCCGCCGGCCGCCGACCATTCCTTGATGCGGGCGAGATCGTCATAGGCGCCGTAGCGGTTCGACCACATCGACAGGTTCAGGGAGGTGTAGGCTTCGTCTTCGTTCTCGAATTTGCGAACGAGGATTTCGAGCTGCTCGCGGGCGTAGTCCGCAGCCTGGTCCGGCGGCTGCGGCGTATCGTTGTTCCTGATCTTCAGTTCCAGCGAACGCTGCTCGCCCGGCGGATTGTTGCCGCTGAGCCTGACATAGACGAGTTCGCCGACGGACGAACCGGCGTCGATATCCTGCAAAGCCGCCTTCGCGCAGGATCGCGGCTTCCAGTGTCAGCTGCGGCGACAGCCCCATCCGCACTTGCTTGCCGGTCGGCGGCTGCCCGGTCTTGTAGTCGAGGATCGCAAAGCGGCCGTCGTGGTGCTGTTCGATCCGGTCGGCGCGCGCGGAGAGCGTGAAGATGCGCTCGTCGTCGAGCGGAATCTTGATCTCACCCCTGATCTCGGCGGCAATCCTCTCAATGTCGCCGCGCCGCGCCAGCTCCCAATCGGCAAACCATCCGGCGATGCGCTGAAACCGCGGCCACCACAGCGCACGTGCCTCGGGCCGCTCCATCAGCGGCGCGAAAAATTTCTCGCCGATGCCGCGCAGCACCAGCGCCGGCTGGTCGGGAAGGGCGGTGGCAAAGGTTTGGGTGAACTCGCCGAGCGCGTCATGGATCGCGGAGCCGCGATCCGCCGCCGACAACGGCATGTCGACGGGATCGAGCGGATCCAGCCGCAGGATATATTTCGCATAGATCGTGTAGGGATCGCGCAGCCAGTCCTCGATCGCCGTGACTGACAGCTTCAACGGCCGCGCCGCGCGGGGCGGCTTTGGCGCGGGCTGCGGGATCGGCTCGACCTTGTCGGGCTGGTCGAGTTCGGCGGCGAAGCGGACATAGTTTTCGCCGGCACGTTTGGCCTCCTCCCAGCGCGCCTCGCCGGCGACGGCTTCGAGACGGTGCAGGAAGCGCGAGGCCACCGCCGGCGCGCCGCCGACCTTTGCCGAATGGGTCAGGATGACATCATCAGTTCCCAGCAGCTGCGCGAAATCATGCGCGGACAGGCCGATGCGCCGCTCCGGCAGATCGAGGCCGAGTTCGTGGCGCATCGGCCGGCTCAGCCAGGGATCGACCCGCGGCGCCGGCGGCCACACGCCCTCGACCAATCCGCCGAGGATGACGCGGTCGGATTCCGTCAACCGCGCTTCGAGTTGACCGTAGATATGCAAATGCGCGCTCGCCGATTCCGGCCGCCGCACCATGCGATCGGCAAAGGCGGTCTGGAACACTTCGGGGTAATCGCCGAGCTGCACCATCAGGCCGCTCGGCTTTTGCTCGGCCAGCAGATCGTCGAATGCTGCTGATAGTGCCGAGCCCTGACTGTCCTCGAAGACGACAGCAACGCCGTTGTGATCGCAGGACAGCGCCATCAGCACCTCGCGATGACGGTGCGCCAGTTCGGCGAAGTCATGCGGCTTCGATGGCGGGACGCTTTCCAGCGGCGACAACGCTTTCTGCAGTGCCGCGATCAGCGCCTGCGCCTGATCGAGTTCAGGGTCCTTCAACTTCGCGCGCTGCTCGGCGGCGTGAAGCGAGGAGGTCTCGTTGTTCCGGAGTTTGCTGAGCTCGGCGCGGAAGCGATCGAAGTCGCGCGCCAGTCCGCTCGCTCCGGCCTGCGGCCGGGTGCCACGCAAGAGCGCGAGTTCGAGCACTTCGATGGCGCGCTTCTGCGCGCCATGCGCGCCGCCGAGCCGAAACAGCGGATGCTTCAGCAGCGCCAGCAGCGTCGGCGGCTCCAGCCCCCTGGCTGCGGCTTCGGCGGTGAGGCGGGCGAAAATACCTGCCGGGGTGTCCAGCAGCGCGTCGCCGCCGGAATCGTCGAATTCGAGATTCCAGCGGGTCAGCGCTGCCATGACCCGCCGCGCCAGCGCACGATCCGGCGTCACCAGGGCGGCTGATTTGTCCAGATGCCGCGCCTCGCGCATCGCCACCGCAATCGCCAGCGCCTCCATTTCCGAGTTGGGCGCTTCCACGACCGCGAGGTTGGTCATGCCGCCGGCGATCTTCGCGGAGACATCCGGCTGCGCCAGCCGGTCATGCCATTGTTCGGTCGCGGTGGAAGGGCGCATCGTCTCCGACACCAGCACGTCGCGCCCCTGTGGCGCCGGCGTGCCCAGGATTTCGACGTCGCTTCGCTTGATGCCGAAACGATCGAGCAGCCCCTGCATCGCGAATTGCGGATGGTTCGAGGAGGGTTGCGTGGTGAATTTGCCCTGCGCGTCCCTGACGCCGCCGATCGTCTGCCAGGCCGCGTCGTCCAGATCGGTGTCGAGCCCCGGCAGCACCACCGCGCCTTGCTTCAGGCCGGCAACGGCGGTGAGAAATTTCGCGGTCGCCGGCATCGAGCCGGTCGACCCCGCTGCGATCACAGGCCCTTCATGATGCGCGGTGAGCCGCGCGGCTTCGGCCTCGATCAGGCGGTCGCGCCGTTCCGCGGGCTCGATCCTGCCGATTTCCTTGAGATGTTCGGGCCATATTTTGCGCGCGATGCGCAGGAATTCCAGCGAGTGCTGCCAGTATTTGTCGAACTGGTCCGGCACCAGTTTATCGAGCGCTTCCCACGCGACGCCGCGCGTGACCATGTCGTCCATCAGCCGCGCCAGGTCACCGGCCAGCGCCAGCGTCGATGCCGGGCCGCCGACGACGAGCGGCGCCGAAACCGGACTTTTCGCCCACGCTGCGACCAGGTGCGCCAGCGTCAGGCGGCGTTCGAGTTCGCCCAGCTTTGGCGGAAGGTCCAGCGGCGCCACGCCGCCGAATTGTTCGGAGCCTTCCGAGAATGCCAGCTCGTCCTCGTCGATATCGCCGAGGGCGACGATACGCGGCAGGATCGCGGCATCGGTCTTCAGTTCGTCGAGAAAGATTTCCCGCGCCCGTCGCCCGGCGCGCCGGGTCGGCAGATAGAGCGTGGCGCGTGCGAGATTGAGCGGATTCGCGCGCGCCTCGAATCCGTCGACCAGCCGGCCATCGACCAGCGCAGCGATAACGGTGCGCAGGAACGGCACGGATACGGGAACGCTGAAAACGCGCATGGGCTTCCTGATTCGAGGTCAGGCGCAATATAGGGAGCGAATCATGCGGGGTGGAGGCTCTTTCCAACCGTTGTCCCGGACAAGCCGACGGGTCGCGCAAATGCGCGCCCGATGACAGGCTCCGCGCGATCCGAGACCCATACCGCGTTGCGCCCTCGGCTCAAGGCGAGAGCCTACCAACTCGTCGCCCCTGCGAACGCAGGGGCCCATACGCCGCGGCCGACGGAATGGGCACACTGGGAGACGGCTTCGCTTCAGCAAGCGGGGGATTGACATAGCGCAGCGTCTGCCACCGCCCCTCATCGATAGATCACGCGGTATGGGTCCCTGCGTTCGCAGGGACGACGATAGGGAGGACCTAAGCCACGCTTTCCAAAAACGCCTCTTCCGCGGCCTGGACCGCGTCGGGGGTTCCGACATGCATCCAGACGCCGTCGAGCCGCAGGCCGAACAGCCGTTCCTGCTCGTTGGCGCGGTCGAACATTTTCGTCAGCGAGAATTCGCCGGCCGGTGCGTCGGCAAACAGCGACGGCGACATGATCGCCGCACCCGCATAGACGAACGGCACCACCTGATGCTCCCGGCGCTTGCGCAACGCGCCATCCGGCAGCATCCCGTAATCGCCGCGACCGGCATAGCCGATGCTGCTGGTGGTCGGCGCCATCAGCAGCAGGATGTCCATCCGGTCCGGATCGAAGGTTTCGGCCAGCCGCGTCAGATTGGGCCGCACGCCGTCGATCCACATCGTGTCGGCGTTGACGTGAAAGAATGGTTCGCTGCCAAGCAGGGGCAGCGCCTTCACGACGGCACCGCCGGTGCCCAGCACCACGTCGCGCTCGTCGGAGATGATGATGCGGGGCCGGGTACGGCTGGCGGTATGCTGGATGATCTGGTCCGGCAGATAATGCACGTTGACAACAGCTTCGACGACGCCGGCGCCGGCGAGCTTGTCCAGCACGTGATCGAGCAGCGGCTGGCCGGCGACGCGCACCAGCGGCTTCGGCATGTGGTCGGTCAACGGGCGCATGCGCAGGCCGAGACCGGCGGCGAGGACCATGGCTTTGGTGGGCGTAACGGACATCTGCTGAATTTCTCGTACCATTCAAATCGCGCCGCGCATCATATCACGGCGATTCGCCTGAACCAGCAACTGTAGGGCTTTTATAGCGTTTTCGAGCGAGATGGATATCGGTTCGCCTGAAGAAAAACGCTGGAATCCAGGGGCTTCGGTTCTGATTCGATCGTGACCGATAACGCTGTAGTTGCCGGGCATGACGGCGGTACGACGACGCCCGCGCACCGGATTTCAGGCCTGGGCTTCCTCCGTTCCGCGCTTGGCTGCCTTCTTCTTCTTGTCGCCCTGCTTCAGGAAATTGACGCCGATCTGGTCGCCATTGACCCAGGCGAGTTCGCAGCGGCGGTAGGCCAGCCCCGTCGACGACAGCAGCAGGAAAAATTCCTTCAGATGCAGGCCCTCGACCGAACCCTCGACCGTCAGCTTGGCGCCGGTCTCGGAGACGTCTTCCATCACGCAGTCGCGCCGCCAGGTGCCGTCGATGCCCATCATGTGCGCGGCAAAGCCGCGCTCGAATGTGACTCGGTCTCCCTTGCGCCGTTCCGCCGTCGCCATGGCCGCATTCCCGTTTCAAAATGGCTGAAACCACGCCTGCGGCATGGCCGGTTCCAGATTAAAGCCAGGCTGGCTAACAGGAGGTAAATCAGGCAACGGGTGGCGGCACGTTCGCCGCATACCATTGGCGAAACGCCGCCAGCGCCGGATGCGCCAGCGAACGGCTCAGATAGGTCCAGATCCGGGGCTGGTGGCGAAGATATTGCGGCTTGCCGTCGCGCCGGTTGAGCCGGGCAAAGGTGCCGAGCAGACGTGTGTTTCGCTGCGCCGACATGATCGCGTAGAGTTCGGCGAAACCGGCCGGATCGAAATCGGCGTCGGCGGCGCGGCGCGTGCGGATGTAGCGGGTCAGCAGCGTCAGCTCGAGTTGTTCGGGAATGTCGATCCGCGCATCCTGCAGCAGCGACACCAGATCGTAGGCGGCAGGCCCCAGCACGGCATCCTGGAAATCGATCAGCCCGACGCGCTGGATCCCCTGGCGGTCGCCGAGCCAGATGATGTTGGGCGAATGAAAGTCCCGCAGCACCCAGGTCCGCGCCGCGGCGGCGGGCTTCTCCAGCAGCCGGCGCCACATCGCGCCGAATTCGTCGCACCGTTGCTGGCTTACGTCGGCGCCGCGATCCGGCAGGTACCATTCGAGCATCAGCGCGATCTCGACCAGCCACGCATCGATATCGAATAGCGGAATGTCGTAAGTGAGCTGCGGTGTCAGCGGCAGCGTTTCGGGCAGGGTTTTGCCATGCAGCTCCGCCAGCATGTCGGCCGCGGCCTCATAGCGATCGGCGATCGGCTGCGGCGGATCGCCTTCGATGATGCCGGCGCTGCCGAAATCCTCGGTGATCAGGAAACCGGTATCGAGATCGCCGTGACGGATCGCCGGCGCCGAGAAGCCGCGGGCGCGCAGGCCATTGTCGATGGCGACGAACGGCTTGACGTCCTCGGCGAGATGCACGGCGGCGCTGTAGGATTTTCCGGCATAGATCGGCGGGCCATCCGGCCGCCGCGGCGAATTCATCAGGATCGACGTGCCGTCGCTGCCGATCAGCCGCGCGTAGGAGCGGGTCGAGGCGTCGCCAGGCATGCGCTCGCGCGGCGCATTGAGAAGGCCGGCGCCTTCGAGAAATTCCCGCAAATTGCGCAACCGTTCCACCTGCGCCGCGGCCTTGCCATAACCGGTAATTGCGGCGGCGCGCGCACTCGATCCGAGCGCGGGACGATGGCTGAAGGCGATGTCGATGCGATCTTCGGGCAGCGCATCGGGTGCGCGCTCCGGCCATTCGATCAGCGCCAGCGTACCCTCGGGCAGCGGCGACAATCCGATCTCCTCCAGCTCGCTCGAATCATTGATGCGGTAGAGGTCGGCATGGAGAAGCGGAAACGGTACGTCGTAGCTCTGCGCCAGTGTAAACGTCGGACTTGGTACTTCGAGCGCCGGATCGTTGGCGAGATAGCGGATCATTGCCCGCGCCGCCGCGGTCTTGCCGGCCCCGAGGTCGCCCGAGAGCGTGATCACGTCGCCCGGGCCGACCAGCAGCGCGAGGTCGGCCATCAAATGCGCCGTCGCCGTCTCGTTCGCCAGCGCCACCGGGAATGTCGTGGGCGCGGTCATTCGGCAGCGTTACGGTGTGCGTTCTGGTCGATCGGAAAGTCGCAAGAGACCGTCGTGCCTTTGCCGACCACCGAATCGACGCGCACCTTGCCGCCATGCAGTTCGACAAAGGAGCGCACCAGCGACAGGCCGAGGCCGGCGCCGCGATGCCGCGAGCCGTTGGAATGGCTCTCGAACCAGTCGAACACCTTGTCCTTCACATCGGAGGGAATGCCGGGGCCTGAATCGGTGACGGTAAAGACGACGCGATGGTCGGTCTGCCGCGCGCTGATCGTGACCGTCGCATCGTGCGGCGAGAATCCGACGGCGTTGGCGAGCAGATTATACAGCACCTGCACCACGCGCCGCTCGTCGCCGATGAAGTCGCCGATATTGGGGTCGATATCGACCTTGAGTTCGATGCGGTCGGTCGCCAGCCGGTCCTGGATGCCTTCTGCGGCGGCCTCGATGGCCTTCTCGATATTGACCGGTCCGAGCTCGAGCTTCATCGCGCCGGCATCGATGGTGGCGAGATCGAGGATGTTGTTGGTGAGCGCCAGCAGCGCGTTGGTCGATTTGGTGACGTAGTCGAGATACTCCGCCTGCTTTTTCGTCAGCGGACCGGTCGAGGGGTCGCTGAGGAAATGGGCGAAGCCGATGATGGTGGTGAGCGGCGCGCGCAGTTCGTAGGACACGTGGTGGACGAAATCGACCTTCATCTGGTCGGCAGTCTCCAGCGCCTCGTTGCGTTCGCGCAGCGCGCGCTCGACATTCTCGGTGTCGGTGATGTCCTGGAACGTCAGCATGGTCGCGCCGTCGGGCAGCGGCATGGTCATGCAGTCCAGCACGCTGCCGTCCTTGCGTTCGAGCTTCAGCGATACCTGCGCGCGGTTGTCGATCGCGGTGATCGCCTCGCGCAGCGCCCGCCAGGTCAGCGCGTCGTCGAACAGCGGCAAGCACCAGGCTTCCACGGTCTCGATGTGCGGCTGTTCCTTGAGCGCTTCCGCCGGCAGCTTCCACATTTTCGCGAAAGCCGGGTTGAACAGTTCCACCCGGCCGTTGCTGCCGAACACCGCGACCGCCTCGGCGAGATTGTCGAGCGTCTCGTGCTGGACCCGGGTCAGCCGGTCGAATCGTCGCGCCAGGTCGAGGCTTTCGGTGACGTTGTCGAACAGATAGGTGACGCCGCCTTCAAGATTTGGCGTGGTGACGACGCTGACGGCGCGGCCGTCGGGCAGGAACCAGGTGTAGGTCTCCGGTTCGACGGCGCGATAGGCTTCGTGCAGCTTGGCCTTCCAGGCGCGGAAGTCGGGCTGTTCGGGCAGCTTGCGCGCCGCGCGCAGCCGGTCGAGCACGCTGGAATCGTCGGGGTTGGAGTCGAGGAAGGCCTGGTCGAGGCTCCACAGCCGCCGGTAGGATTCGTTATAGAAGGCGAGCCGCCGCTGGCCGTCGAACACGGCGACGCCCGATGACAACTGGTCGAGGGTGCGGCGATGGGCTTCGGCCATCCGCTCCATGGCGTCGCGCAACGCGGTCGCCTCGCTGGCGTCGATCGCGATGCCGGCGCTGCCGGTATTGAGCCTCAGCGCCTGTACGTCATAGATGCGCCGCTCGCCGCCGACCACGATCGGCAGCCGCGCGCTGAAGCTGGAATTGTCGTTCAGCACCCGGCTCATCTCGGCGCGCTGATCGTTCTCCAGCAGTTCGAGGTTGCGGTGGATGGCATCGGCGAGGCTTCCGCCCTCGGTGGCCCGGACATAGGCCGCATTGGCGTAACGCAGATTGCCCTCGATGCTCTTGGCCCATATCGGCCAGGGCGCAGCGGCGGCGAAATCGCGCAAGAGTTCGGTCTCCTCCTGCAGCGTCCTGTAGCGGAGATTGGATTCCGCGAGTTCGCGGCGCAGTCCGCCGAGTTCGCGAATCCGCACAATGGCCTGGCCGCCGATGGCGCGGCCCATGGCCTCGATGGCGCGGCCGTTCGAGGTGGAGAGATTGAGCAGAAAGCCTTCGCCGGCCTCGCGCAGCGCATCGACGGCATGGTCCATCTGCAGCGCCGGTTCCGGCGGCAGCCAGGTTCCGAAGGCGAGGATGCGTTGCGCCGAATTCAACTGCGCGTCCTGCGAGATCAGCAGCGAGGTGTCGCCGCTGATCTGGGGCCGGTTGTCGCCGGCAGCCCAGGCGATCAGGATCTGGGGTTCGGCGAACAACAGCGCGCGCAGCCGGTCGGCCTGAACCTGCAGGTCGGCGATGTCGGTGCGGAGATGGAGTTCGGTCCGGGTAGCGCGGATGCGGGTGCGCATCAGGAGGATTGCGGCCACCACGGTAAAGCCGAGCAGGGAGAGCGCCGTCGTCAGCGCCGCGAATTCCTGGTGATTGAGGTCGAGCCAGGCCGAAATCACCTGCGTGACGGTCAAGTCGCCGGCAAGCGCGGTTTCCGGCAACGCGGTCAGCGTGGTGGCGAGCGCCATCAGGCCGTGGCGCGCCAGTGAGGTGCACGACAGCAGGTTTCGACGCATCGCCGCGACTACGCCCGACATTATTTGCCCCAAAAACGCACGACTGCAGGCCCGGCGTTTACCCCCGCCGTGCTCGAATCGGGTTGAGAGTATCCCCTTCGGGAGTTGACCGGTAAGAGTCCAGATCGTGAACGCAAAACTGCCTGTGAAAAAACCTCGCCGGGAACCGGCGAAAGCGGATTTTGCGGACTAATTCCGTGTTTTTGATGGAGTTCTTTGTCAGCGCCCGGTCGACCCGAAGCCACCGCTGCCGCGGTCGGTCGCCGACAGCGAAGTGGCGGGCACAAGCTCTGCCTGCACTACCGGTGCAATCACCATTTGCGCGATGCGCTCGCCGCGCCGGATCGGAAACGGCACTTCGCCGTGGTTGATCAGCAACACATTGATCTCACCGCGGTAATCCGCATCGACCGTCCCGGGCGAATTCAGGACAGTGACGCCGTGCTTGGCGGCAAGCCCGGAGCGCGGCCGGACCTGGGCTTCATAGCCTGAAGGCAGCGCGATCGTCAGTGCGGTCGGCACCATCGCGTACTTTCCGGGTGGCAGGATCAGGGGCGTGTCGGCCGGCACGGCCGCGAGCAAATCGAGCCCGGCGGCGTCAGCGCTCTGGTAGGCCGGCAGCGCCAGGCCCTCACCGTGCGGCAGTTGGCAGATGTCGACTTTCACTGTCGCGCTCATGAAGTCTTTCCCAACGTCTTGGCTATGGTTGCCACCAGTTCGGTCGCGACCTGTTCCTTGGTCATTACGGGCCAGGAATCAACGCTGATATCCTCGCCGTCCCGCATCAGCAGATGAACGGTGTTGCGGTCGCCGCCCATCACGCCCGTTGCCGGCGAAACGTCATTGGCGACGATCCAGTCACAGCCCTTGCGCGCGATCTTGGCCTTGGCGTTGTCGATGAGGTGCTCGGTCTCGGCGGCAAAGCCGATCACCAGCGGCGGACGCCCGTCTTTCAGTTTTGAGACCGTCGCCAGAATGTCGGGATTTTCCACCAGCTGCAGCGGCGGCATTCCGGCGGAAGTCTTTTTCAGCTTCTGCTCGCCTTCACTGGCGACGCGCCAGTCGGCGACGGCTGCGGCGAAGATCGCGATGTCGGCCGGCAAGGCGGCCTCCACCCGATGCAGCATGTCGCGCGCCGATTCCACCCGGATCACCGTGACACCAGCGGGATCGCGCAAGTCCACCGGTCCCGAGACCAGCGTGACATCGGCGCCCGCGGCCCGGGCCGCGGCGGCGATGGCATAACCCTGCTTGCCGGACGAGCGGTTGGCGATGTAGCGCACGGGATCGATCGGCTCATGGGTCGGCCCCGCCGTAATCAGCACGCGTTTTCCGGCGAGCGGGCGCGGGCGCGGCGGACGCAGGATATCAACAGCGGCAGCTGCGATTTCAATCGCCTCCGACATCCGCCCGACGCCGGCTTCACCGGCTTCGGCCATCTCGCCGGCATTGGGGCCGATCATCTGGATGCCGTCGCGGCGAAGCTGCAGCACGTTGCGGCGGGTGGCGGCGTTGTTCCACATCAGGGGGTTCATGGCGGGCGCCAGCAGGATCGGCCGGTTCGCCGCCAGCAGGATCGCGCTGGCCAGATCGTCGGCATGGCCCTGCGCCATTTTCGCCATCAGATCCGCGGTCGCCGGCGCCACCACGATCAAATCGCATTCGCGCGCCAGACGAATGTGCCCGGCGTCGAATTCGCTGCCGGGGTCGAACAGATCCGTATAGACGCGCTCATGCGACAGCGCGCTGGCCGCGAGCGGCGTGACGAACTGCTGCGCGGCCTTGGTCAGCACGCAGCGAACGTCGATGTGCCGCTCCTTCAGCCGCCGGATCAGGTCAAGCGCCTTGTAGGCGGCAATGCCGCCGCCGATAATCAGGGTAACGCTTGCCTGGTTGCCAACGGCCAAGGGCAGCGCCGCAGGCCGGTCGGCCGGTGCCAGTGACGAGGCCGATGCAGTGGCGGCCGGCACCGGGCTGCCCTCGCAATACTCGCGCAGGATCACCCGGACCTCTTCCTCGACCGAGCGCCCGTTCCTGGCCGAGCGGAGCCGCAGGTAGGACTTGATCGCGTCGTCGAGCTTTCGGATGGTCAGGCTGGCCATGGGGGCCTCCGGCAGCGAATGCAGTCAATGCTAGCACAATATGCTATCACTGCAATCACAATTGCCGGATAGCGACCAAAATCCCGATAAAGGTGATCGCGATGACCCAGAGCGCCACCGTGCGCCAGCGGCTCTTGCGGCCCTCGGCCCGGCCCATGGCCGCGATCGTCTCCGGCGACAGGGTCAGGCCTTCCCGGGTCATTTTCTCCATATTCTCAAGCACTGCAATCGCGCGCGAAGCGATGGCCGGGAGGCCCGCCGCGACGCGGCCGAGTTCGCCCGCGCCCGATATCGCGCCCTGAATCCGCCCCACGGGGCCGAGATTGCGCTCGATCCATTCGCGCACCACGGGATCGGCGACCTTCCAGATATCGAGCTTGGGATCGAAGCCGCGCGCCACGCCTTCGACCACCACCATGGTCTTCTGCAGCAGGATCAACTCGGGCCGGGTCTGCATGTCGAACAGGCCGGTGACCTCGAGCAGCAGGGTCAACAGCTTCGCCATCGAGATTTCTTCGGCGGTGCGGTTATGGATCGGTTCGCCGATGGCGCGAATGGCTTGCGCGAAATTCTCCACCGAGTGGTGGCCGGGCACATAGCCGGCCTCGAAATGCACCTCGGCGACGCGGCGGTAATCGCGCGTGATGAAGCCCAGCAAAATCTCGGCGAGGAAGCGCCGCTCCTTCAGGCCAAGCCGGCCCATGATGCCGAAATCCACCGCCACCAGCCGGCCGGCATCGTCGAGGAACAGATTGCCGGGATGCATGTCGGCGTGGAAGAAGCCGTCGCGCAGCGCATGCCGCAGAAAACTCTGGATCACCTTGCGCCCGAGATCGGGCAGGTCGACGTGCGATTGCTGCAGCCGCGCATGGTCATTGAGCGCGATGCCGTCGATCCATTCCATCGTCAGCACGTTATGGGTGGTGCGGTCCCAATCGACATCAGGCACGCGGAAATCCGGATCGTCGCTTGTGTTCTCCGCCATCTCCGACAGCGCGGCTGCTTCCAGCCGCAGGTCCATCTCCATCGCGACCGAACGCGACATCGTGTTGATGACCTCGATCAGCCGCAGCCGCCGCGCTTCCGCCGAATGCGCCTCGGCGTTGTGCGCGACAAAGAAGAAATCGGAGAGGTCGCGGCGGAAACGCGCGGCGACATTGGGCCGGAGCACTTTTACCGCGACCGATTTGCGTACGCCGTCCCGTTCGGTCTCGCCGCGATGCACCTGCGCGATGGAAGCCGCGGCCACAGGCGGACCCAGGCTGGCAAACGCCTGCGCCACCGGGCGTTCCAGCGATTGGGCGATGACGGCTTCGGCCTCGGTTTGCGAAAACGGCGGCAGCCGGTCCTGCAGGCTTTCCAGGTCGCGTGCCATGGCGACGCCGACCACGTCGGGCCGGGTCGCCAGAAATTGTCCGAGTTTCAGATAGGCCGGGCCGAGCCGCGTCAGCGCGCGCGACAAACGGGGACCGGATTTGGCGCCGGGACGTTCGATCAGCCGCGCCAGCCGCAGCGCAAGCTGTCCGGGCGGCGGCACCAGGCTCGGATCGACGACGCCGAACACGCCCTCGCGCGCGAAAACGTAGGCGGCGCGGACGAGGCGCGCGATGTGGGTCGCCGCAGAAATCACAAACGCCAGCCCGAATGCAGCGCCACGATCCCGCCGGACAGGCTTTCCCACTTCACCCGCGAAAAGCCGGCGGCGCGGATCATCTCGGCAAATTGACCGGGCCTCGGAAACTTCCGGATCGACTCGACGAGGTACTGATAGGATTCCGCATCGCCGGTCACGGCGCGGCCGAGCGGCGGGATCACATTGAACGAAAAGAAATCGTAGAGCCGGTCGAGCCCGGGGACGTCGACGGTGGAGAACTCCAGGCACAGGAATTGGCTGCCGGGCCGCAGCACGCGGTAGGCTTCACGCAGCGCGGCATCGATCCGCGGCACGTTGCGGATGCCGAACGCGATGGTGTAGGCGTCGAAGCTGCGATCGGGGAAAGCCAGCGCCTCGGCATTGCCCTCGACGAACGACACCTGCTGGTCGAGGTGGCGCGCGAGCGCGCGGTTGCGGCCGACCTCGAGCATATCGGTATTGATGTCGCAGACGGTGGCGTGGAAGCCCAGGCCAGCGGCCTTGGCGGCGCGGAAGGCGATATCGCCGGTGCCGCCGGCAACGTCGAGCAATGCGAACGGCGCATCGCCTTTCGGCGGGTTGAGCGCATTGATCATGATGTCTTTCCAGGCCCGGTGCAGGCCCATCGACATCAGGTCGTTCATCAGGTCGTAGCGGGACGCCACGCTGTGAAAGACGTCGTTCACCAGCGTCTGCTTGTCCCCCAGGGGCGACGTCCCTGAAGCCAAAATGGGTGGTTTGGTCCGGCCGATCCATCAACGCATACTCCAGTGCGGACCATAGCGCGCCCGCCGCAATGGCGCTATCACGTCACCTCCATAAGGTGAATGCCTGTATGCCCGAATTGCCCGAAGTTGAGACCGTCCGCCGCGGCCTGCAGCCCGCCATGGAGGGGTCGAAAATCCTCAAAGCCGAAGCCCGGCGCAAGGATCTGCGGTTTCCTTTTCAAAAAGACTTTGCCGCGCGGCTGGAGGGCCAGACCGTGACCGGCCTCGGCCGCCGCGCCAAATATCTGATGGCCGATCTCGCCTCCGGCGACGTGCTGCTGATGCATCTGGGCATGTCCGGCTCGTTCCGGGTGCTCGAAGGCAGCCGCAACGACACGCCGGGCCAATTCCACCATCCGCGCAGCGAAGATCGCGCGCACGATCACGTGGTGTTTCACATGTCGTCGGGCGCGGCTGTCGTGTTCAACGATCCGCGCCGTTTCGGCTACATGAAAATCATTGCCCGCAATGCGCTGGAGGACGAGCCGCTGCTGAAGGGCCTCGGCCCCGAACCGCTCGGCAACGAATTCGATGCCGCGATGCTGGCGCGCTCCTGCGCCAACAAGAAGACCAGCCTGAAGGCGGCGCTGCTCGACCAGCGCGTGGTTGCCGGGCTCGGCAACATTTATGTCTGCGAAGCGCTATTCCGTTCGCAGCTGTCGCCGCGCCGGCTGGCCGCGACGCTGGCCACCAAGAAGGGCGAACCGACCGATCGTTCCAATCGCCTGGTAACGTCGATCCACGCGGTACTCAATCAGGCGATCAAGGCCGGCGGCTCGTCGATCAGCGACCATCGCCTGACCTCGGGCGAACTCGGCTATTTTCAGCACTCGTTTCAGGTCTATGACCGGGAGGGCGAGAAGTGCCAGACCGCCGGTTGCGGCGGCATCGTGCGCCGCTTCGTCCAGAACGGTCGCTCGACCTTCTGGTGCCCGAAGTGTCAGAAATAACCGGAACGCCGCGAGGAACGGGTGTCAGCTTCGGGCTGGCGCTCTCAGGAAGCGAGCGCTGTCGATGTCGAAAGACGGGAGCACAGCCCATTTAGGAATAATTGCGGGTATTTCCACGAACTCCTCGATGATCGGTTCGTCAGTGGCCGCAACCTCATTGCCCATCCGCGCGTCGATCCACTGCCAGAGGGCGCGGATCTCCTCGGCGGATTTGCCGCCCGGTGCGTATTCGCAGACCGCAAGGCCCGCGCTCAGCGCGTCCTGGTGATCGTTGCGCATCACGATGAAGGGTCTGGCAATGATATCGTCGATGTCGAGCGCGGCCTCGTCGCTCAGCGCATTTTCCGCACCGGCGAGGCGCGCCGCAGCCCTGATCGGGGTCTGGTTCAGGACATAGGCGAACGGCTTGCGCCAGGCCCTGACGACGCTGAGCGTCGCGGCGGTCGCCTCGATATCGGCGATGCTCGGGCGCGTTGGAATCAGGCAGAAGTCGGCATAACGAATGGCCGAAACGGTCGCGGCGCTGACCCCGCCGGCGGTGTCCACGATCGTCACCGTCACGCCCTCTCGGTCGAGCGATTGCAGGCGTTGTTCGACTTCCCTGGCGGCGTAGACCGGTTCGATGATCGGCGCGGCATAGGGACGGCGGCGCTTCCAGTTCGAAACCGTGCCCTGGGGGTCCGTCTCGATCAGGCGGACATTGTGCCCGGCCCGGATGGCGGCGAGCGCAAGGCTGATGGCGAGCGTGCTCTTGCCGGCGCCACCCTTCTGGGTGGTCAATACGATCGTCTGCATTTCAGATCCTCTGGATGGCTTTCAGGCATAAGGATTACGCCACACGAGCTGCGCCGCATTCTGCGACGCCGAGTTACGCGCTCGTTCAGACGTGCCCAGCCCGATCCAAAGGTCAGGGGATCGCGGTAGTCCGAATCAGTCAGTTTGCAATGATGCCCGATTATGGAATTGTGGTCATCCGGGCAAATACTGCCGAGCGGCGCAATTGCCCCGATGAAAACGACAACAAGAAGCAGGAAAAAAAGCATGACGGGTCATTGGCGGGATCGCGCAGCCACCAGCTTTCAATGTCGGAAGAAGCCGGCATCCGGCAGCCGAGGCATGGTGGTCAGCAATCATCCGCTGGCCTCGAGCGCGGGCGCCGAAATGCTTGCAGCTGGCGGCAACGCCATCGATGCCGCGATCGCGACGCTGTTCACGCTCACGGTGGTCGAGCCGATGATGGTGGGCATCATCGGCGGCGGCATGGCCCACATCAGATTGGCTGACGGCAGCCATCGCTTCATCGACGGCCAGAGTGCGGTGCCGTTGGCGGTCAGGCCCGATACCTATCAATCCAAACCGGGCTCGGCGCATGATGTGTTCGATACGGTCGGCGACGAAAACCTGACCGGCCCGAAAGCGGTGGCGGTGCCGGGCGCGCTGAAGGCCTGGTGCGAGACGCTGCAACGGTTCGGCACCATGAGCCTCGCCGACGTCATGCAGCCCGCGATCAAGCATGCCGCGCGCGGCTACGCGGCGACGCCATATCTGCACGAATGCATCGCCGACAGCGCCGGGGAGATGCTGAAGGACAAGGAGATTTCGGCGATCTATTTGCCGAACGGGGTGCCGCTGAAGCCCGGTGAGCGCGTGGTGCAGTCGGAATATGCGGAAACGTTGACCTACATCTCCCAGCGGGGCGAGGCCGCGCTGTATCACGGCCCGCTCGGCGACATCCTCGTCGATTACATGAAGAAAAAGGGCGGCTTCATCGCCCGCGAGGATCTCACGCGTTACAAGACGGTCGAGCGTCAGCCGATCCGCGCCGATTATCGCGGCTGGCAAATATTGGGCCCGCCACCGCCTGCGGCATCCGGCGTGCACATCGCGCAGATGCTCAACATTCTCGAAGGCTATGATGTCGCAAAGCTCGGCTTTGGCAGCGCCGAGACGATTCACTACCTCGCCGAAGTGCTCAAGATCGCCTTTGCCGATCGCGCCGCCGCCAGCGGCGACCCTGACTTCATCAACGTGCCGGTCGAGCACCTGACGTCGAAAGCCTATGCCGACGAGCGCCGCCGCGCGATCGATTCAAGCCGTGCGCAGGCTTGGGGCGCCGGTATCCAACAGCTCGAAAGCGCACACACCACGCACATGACGGCGGCGGATGCGTTCGGCAACGTGGTTGCGACCACGCAGACCATCAACAATCTGTTCGGTGCGAAGATCCTGATTCCCGGGCTTGGCACCGTGCCGAACAATTACATGAACCTGTACGATCCGCGCCCCGGCCACGCACTGTCGCTGGCGCCCGGCAAGCGCGTCACCACCTCGATGTCGCCTGTCATGGCGCTGCGCGACGGCAAGCTCGTTTACGCGCTCGGCCTGCCCGGCGGAAAGCGGATCTTTCCCAGCGCCATGCAGGCGCTGATCAATCTGATCGACCACGGCATGAGCCTGCAGGAAGCGGTCGAGGCGCCGCGGGTCTGGACCGAGGGCAATGCGCTCGAAGTGGAGTCCGCCGTGCCTGAAAGCGTTCGCGCCAAGCTGACCTCGATGGGCCATAAAGTGCAGGTCATGCCGACCGTCGCGGGCGGCATGAACGCGATCGAGTTTCACGATGACGGCGGGATGTCGGGCGCGGCCTGCTGGCGCGCCGACGGTACGCCGGTCGGGATCGCCGGCGGTCTGGCGCGCGCTGGTGTGAGGTTTGCGTTACGCTGAGCCGTATTCCAACCGCACCAAAGACTGTCATACCCGCGAAGGCGGGTATCCAGTACGCCGCGGCCTATCGGTTCTATTACGAACGTCTCTGGAATACTGGGTCACCCGCCGGAGCCTGTCATCGGGCGCGCATTCGCGCGACCCGCTGGCGGGTGAAGACGACTTATCTTATTTCCTCACGCAGATGACACGAACGACGGACGCCTTGGCGTCCGGCGATCCGGCGGCCGCGCTGACGCCATTGGCCTTGAGGAAATGACGCACCGTGTCTGATGTCACCAGCACCGCCTGCGCTCCCGGGGCGCCGTTCGCCGGCCCGGCCAGCTGCACCGGCTTCAACAGCGCGATGCCGGCGAACTTGCCGTCGCCATCGAATGCCGCCGAGCCGGAGAAGCCGATCGCCGGCGCCGGCGTCAGCGCCACGTCGTTGCCGCCGTCGAGCTGGGCGACCGAGACCTTGACGCTGCTGACGGCCGCACCGCCGCCCTGGTTCTGCGGATCGGCAATTCCTGTGAGGTCGAGCGCAGTTTTCGCGGCGGCGCTGGTGAGATTGATCGGCTTCAGCCCGCGCGCGCCATAGATGCGCAGCAGCGCGAGGTCGTGCTCCTTGTCCTCGGCGATGCGATCCGCATTGCCGAAGCCTGCAATCGCGACCGTGACGCAGCCATCGGTGATCTGCCGGTCGGTGACGATGGCGCCGTCTTCGCTGACGATGACTCCGGTGCCGTATTCCACCGTCTTGCGCGGCGGTGGTCCCGCCACCTGCGCCACCGCCGGAAACGCGTTGAACGCGCTCGACATCGCGATCACCACAGGCTCCACGGTGTTCTCCGTCGCCTGATCATAGAGGATGGTGAGGATGCGGACCTCGTCACCCCTGAAGGTGCCGCGCAGGTAGAATTTCTTCATGCCCTGCAGGCCGGACAGCACGAAGAAGTCGGGCTTGACCACGGTGTAGTCGATCGTACGTCCCGGTTCTTTCTTTTCGCGCTCGGCGAGTTTTGCCGTAACGGGGTTGGCTTCCTTGCGCCGCGCCAGCTGGATCTGGATCGTCCCGGTCGGCGAAGTCCATTTGGTGCCGTTGGCGTCGCTGGCCTGCTGCGGCACCAGCCTGGTGGGGATGCCGAGCCGCACGCCGGTGCCGGGATCGGTCTGGACCTTCCAGCCGACGCTTTCCTGCTTTCGCCTGGCGGTGTCGGCGAGCACCCCGCGCTCCTGCGGATTGAGCACGCCGGTTGGCTTGCCGCCGCGCCCCTTCTGGAATTCCTTGATGGCGTTGACCATGCGCTCGCTGACGTCGCCGGTGATCGCGCCGTTATACTGGCCGACCCAAGCGAGGTCCGACTGCAGCGCCAGCCGCTCGGCCTGCCCCATCGCATTCGCCGTTTCCTCCGGCTTCTGCAGCGCGGGACGGACCGGCACCGTGGTGACCGGCTTCGGCTTCGCGCCCACCGTAGAGGGTGGCGTCATCTGCGCCTGTGCCGACGGTCCCGAGAGCGCCAAAACCGAGGCCGCGACCATCAATGTTGCCGAAAGCACCGATCTCATGACAAATCCGGGAGAATACAGGAGTGGAAGGGTGGGACGATCATTGACGTCGCGCCAATTAAGCACATCTGCTTGGTCGGCACCAACCGCGCCCCGGTTCAGGGAATATTGCTTTCTCCTCATCCTGAGGAGCCGCGGAGCGGCGTCTCGAAGGATGAGGCCACGGCCGGGCCTCGTGGTTCGAGACGCGCGTTCGGCGCTCCTCACCATGAGGGTATGATGAGTGCAATGCCGAGAGAGGAAGTAGTGCGACAATGCTGACCGCCAACGAACTCGAACGCTATGCCCGCCATATCGTGCTGCGCGAAGTCGGCGGTCCCGGCCAGACCGCGCTGAAGGAGGCGTCGGTGCTGGTGATCGGCGCCGGCGGTCTCGGCGCGCCGGTCCTGATGTACCTTGCGGCTGCCGGCGTCGGCACGCTCGGCGCGGTCGATGACGATGTGGTCTCGCTGTCCAATCTGCAGCGCCAGATCATCCACACCACGCCCGATATCGGACGGCGCAAGGTCGACAGCGCCGCGTCAGCGATTCACGCCCTCAATCCGCACGTTCATTTCGAAGCGCACGCGGTGCGTCTCAACGCGAAGAATGCGATGTCGCTGATCGGCGGCTACGATCTCGTGCTCGACGGCTCCGACAATTTCGAAACCCGCTATCTGGTTTCCGATGCCTGCTTCCTTGCCGGCAAGCCGCTGATCACGGCAGCGCTCGGCCAGTTCGACGGATCGCTGACCACGATCCGCGCGCATGAATATGGCGCCGACGGTGAGTTCAATCCGACCTACCGCTGCCTGTTTCCGGAGCCGCCGCCGCCCGGCACCGTGCCGGCCTGCGCCGAAGCCGGTGTGATGGGCGCGCTGGCGGGCATGCTGGGTTCGATGATGGCGCTGGAAGCGATCCGCGAAATCGTCGGCTTTGGCGAGAGCCTGGTCGGCCGGCTCGTGATGGTGGATGCCCGCGCGATGCGCTTTGAAACCCTGCGCTACGCACGGGATCCGCAAAACCCGCTCAACGGCGATACACCCGTGATCACCGATTTGAGCGGGCACGCGGCGTAGCGTTTACCGTTTCTCGCTATCCATGTGCGCGAGCTGCGAGTCCGGATACCGCGCGCCTGCCGCGATGCCCGGAGGGAACGCCTTGGCCAGCGCCGCAAGATGCGCATCCGTCAATTTGACATCGAGCGCGCCGAGGGCTTCCGAAAGACGGTCGCGGCGGCGTGCGCCGACCAGCGGCACGATATCGTTGCCTTGCGCCGCGACCCAGGCGATCGCGACCTGTGCCGGCGACGCGCCGAGATCGTCAGCTATTTTGCGCAGCGATTCCACCAGCGCCAGATTGGCGTCGAGATTGCCGGCCTGGAAGCGCGGGCTCATCGCGCGAAAGTCCTTGGCCCCACGATCCGCGGTCCAGTGTCCGCTGATCAGCCCGCGCGACAGCACGCCATAGGCGGTGATGCCGATGCCGAGTTCGCGGCAGGTTTTCAGGATGTCGCTCTCGATGCCACGCGAGACCAGCGAATACTCGATCTGCAGATCGGCGATCGGGTGCACCGCATGGGCGCGCCGGATCGTTTCGGAGCCGACTTCGGAAAGGCCGATATGCCTGATCCAGCCGGCCCGGATCATATCGGCCATCGTGCCGATCGTATCCTCGATCGGCACATCAGGATCGAGCCGCGCCGGGCGGTAGATATCGATGTGGTCGACGCCGAGCCGCTGCAGCGAATAGGCGACGAAGTTCTTCGCGGCCGCAGGACGGCTGTCATAGCCGAGAAAGCCCTTTTGCGGATCGCGCAGCGCGCCAAACTTGACGCTGATCTGCACGTCGTCACGCTTCTTGCCGACGAGCGCTTCGCGGATCAGCATTTCATTGTGGCCCATGCCGTAGAAATCGCCGGTATCGAGCAGGGTGATGCCCGCATCGAGCGCGGCGTGGATAGTGGCGATGCTCTCGCTGCGGTCGGCCGGACCGTAAAAGTCCGACATGCCCATGCAGCCGAGGCCGATGGCGGAGACGTTGGGGCCGGTGGTGCCGAGTTTGCGTTGTTCCATGGTGGCTCTCCTCGAAAGTCGGTGGCGGACATTCCGCGCCGTGATGACGAGGCTGATATGGACCTTTTCGATTGAACCGATAAGCTGGACAATTATAAATGGACTGTTCAGTATATCGGACAATGAAAAATTTCGACCTCCGCGACCTCGATGCTTTCGTCGCCGTGGCGCGCACGCGCAATTTCCGCCGCGCCGCGGTGGAGCAGGGCGTCTCCGTCTCGAGCCTCAGCCAGCGGCTGCGCGACATGGAGGAGCGGCTTGGCGTCCGCCTGATGAACCGCACCACGCGCAGCGTTGCGCTCACCGAAGCCGGCGAACTGTTGCTGGCCCGAATCGTCCCCGCGATATCTGACGTCGGTGAGGCGCTGGATCAGGTGCGCGGCCTGCGAGCCGTGCCGTCGGGCCGTCTGCGCATCAATGCGCCGCCGCCGGCGATCGACCTGGTGCTGGCGCCGATGGTCGCGCCGTTTCTTGCAGCCCATCCCAAGATCGATCTGGAGATCGTCGGAGAAAGTTCGTTTGTCGACATTGTCGCTGGAGGCTTTGACGCCGGCGTGCGCTATGGCGAGCATCTGGCGCAGGACATGATCGCGGTCTCGCTGGGTTCGCCGCAGCGTTACGCGGTGGTGGCCTCGCGCGAATATGTGGCGCAGCACGGCCGGCCGAACCAGCCGAAGGATCTGCTCGATCACGCCTGCATCCGTACCCGCTTCGGCAGCGGCGCGATGCTGGACTGGGAGTTCGAGAAGGCCGGACGTGTCGTGAAGGTTTCACCGCCGGCAAAGCTGGTCGCGACCTATCTCGGCCTCGCGTTGCGCGCCGTCCATGATGGTGTCGGCTTCTGGCTGACGTTCGAGGGGTATGTTCGCTACGGCATCAAGTCCGGCGCGCTGGTCAGCGTGCTCGACGACTGGTGCACGCCGTTTCCGGGGCCGTTTCTGTATTACCCGAGCCGCCGCCAGCCGCCACCGGCGCTCGCCGCGTTCGTGGCCTTTGTCGCGGAATGGCGGAAGCGGGAACGGCGCAAGAGCAAGCCGGCATAGCCGCGCAAAAAATTCCATCGTCGTCCCGGCCTTGAGCCGGGACCCATACGCCGCGGCTGCTCGGTTTGGCACAGGCGTCAGATACCTTCCTTAACCAACAACCGCCGCGGCGTATGGATCCCGGCGTTCGCCGGGACGACACCCTACAGCATGCTGGGCAGCACGCGATCCGGCGGCTTGTGGTTGTCGAGGAAGGTTCTGATATTGATGATCACCTTCTCGCCCATCTCGACGCGGCCTTCGATGGTGGCCGAACCCATATGCGGCAGCAGCGCTGCCTTGCCGGCCTTGGCGAGGCGCACCAGCTTCGGATTGACCGCGGGCTCGTGCTCGTAGACGTCGAGGCCGCAACCGGCGATGTCGCCGCTTTCGATCAGCTTGATCAGCGTGTCCTCGTCGACGACTTCGCCGCGTGCGGTATTGACCACATAGGCGTCCTTGCGGATCAGCTTCAACCGCCGCGCCGAGAGCAGATGGAACGTCGCCGGCGTATGCGGGCAGTTCACCGAGATGATGTCCATCCGCGCCAGCATCTGGTCGAGGCTTTCCCAATAGGTCGCGCCGAGCTCCTCGGCGATGACGGGCGCCACGGGGCGACGGTTGTGATAGTGGATCTGCAGGCCGAAGGCGCGCGCCCGGCGAGCCACGGCCTGGCCGATGCGGCCCATGCCGATGATGCCGAGGCGCTTGCCGCCGATCCGGTGGCCGAGCATCCAGGTCGGCGACCAGCCCGGCCAGTTCTTGCCCTCGGTCAGGATCGAGGTGCCCTCGATCAGCCGGCGCGGCACCGCGAGGATCAGCGCCATGGTCATGTCGGCGGTGTCCTCGGTCAAAACCTTCGGCGTGTTGGTTACCGTGATGCCGCGCGCATGCGCCGCGGTGACGTCGATATTGTCGACGCCATTGCCGAAATTGGCGATCATGCGCAGCTTGCAGTCGGGATGGTTGAGCATCTCCTCGTTGATCATGTCGGTGACGGTCGGCACCAGCACATCGGCCGAGCGCGCGGCCTCGGCGATCTGCTCTGATGTCATCGGCGTATCGTCGAGATTCAGCCTGGCATCGAACAGCTCGCGCATCCGGATCTCGATCGAGTCCGGCAGCTTGCGGGTGACGACGACGAGAGGTTTTTTCTTAACCGACATGTCCTGCTCTCATGAGGCAATGGCTCGCCGGAGCTCACCGTTCAGACCTCATTAACCCGGTTGTTCGACACTGCGGATGCCGCGCGGTCCCGGTGTCCCGCTGTTTCCTTAAGGTAAGTCCTTGGGTTCCCAAATACTTGCCACGGATTTCAGGCGGAAAATTCGGGCGTTCTTGTTCTCGGCGTTCCGTCCTCTCTATCAGAAGGCCGGGCCAAGACAAGAACCCCTCGGAGGTCGAGCATCCGGGGACGACCAAAGCGGGGCACAGGGTTTTGGGGTTTTCGGGCGTTAGCGAGCGATTTCAACTCGAAGAATTTGAGTTGGAAGGAGTTCGGCAGGAGGCGAGTTGATGGCGTTGGGGCGTTTCTGTTCGGTGGCGGTGCTGGCGGGGTGCTGGCTTGGCGCATCGGTCAGCACAGGGTTTTCGGCCAAGGATTCGGGCATCACGACAAGCGGCCTGCCGGTGCCGCGATATGTCAGCCTCAAATCCGATCATGTAAATGTCAGGGCCGGGCCGACCAAGGATAACGACGTCGCCTGGATCTACACCCGATCCGGGCTTCCGGTCGAAATAACAGCCGAATTCGAGAACTGGCGCCGCGTGCGCGACTTTGAGGGCGCCGAGGGCTGGGTCTATCATTCGCTGCTGTCGGGTCGCCGCACCGCGGTCGTCACCATGAAGACCAAGGAAGAGCTTGCGCCGCTCTACGATCGCGCCGATCCCGGCAGCGCCGTGGCAGCCCGCCTGCAGGCCGGCGTCGTCGCCCAGGTCAAGAAATGCAACTCCGGCTGGTGCCGCGTCATCGGTAACGGCTTTGACGGCTGGATCGAACAGCAGCGGCTGTGGGGCGTTTACGCCGACGAGAAGGTGGAGTGAGGTAGCGCGAACTCCATCGTCGTTCCCGCGAACGCGGGGACCCATACGCCGCGGCCTCTCGGTAAGGCGTGCGGGTAGACGCCTTCCCTAACAACAAGCATCTGTGGCTATGGCTCCCTGCGTTCGCAGGGACGACCCGGAGTACGGCGCGTTAGCGCTTCTTGCGCAGCCGCACGACCATGTCGACGCGGGCGATCTCGTAACCATCAGGCACTTCCGGCATCCGCGACAGCACCAGATGCGGATCGGGGATATCGACCAGCTCGTGGCTGTTCTCGAGATAGAAGTGGTGGTGCGTCGTGACGTTGGTGTCGAAATAGGTCTTGGTGCCGTCAACGGAAACCTGACGCAGCAGGCCGGCGTCGGTAAGCTGGTTGAGAGTATTGTAGACGGTGGCCAGCGACACCGGAACCTTGGCGAGCGTCGCCTCCTCGTACAGCATTTCCGCGGTCAGATGCCGGGCGCCCTTGCCGAACAACAGCCAGCCCAGCGCCATGCGCTGGCGGGTGGGCCGGAGGCCGGCAGCCTGCAGCATTTCGTTGACGTCGTGCCATGGACAGCCGGTCAACGCCGGTTGATGCCCGGCAGCGCGGGCCGCCGGATCAATACCGTCGTCGTTCAAGGTCTGGGCTTCTTCGTTCATGTCCACTTCAGGCACCACGCGCGCTAACTCTGGCAATATTCTTGCCCAATATAGAAGAAAATCAGGTAGATGCAAGTTTTTCGCAACTAGAACCGGCTCAAGGGTAAACCGGAACCGGCCGCGCCAACATGGCATTTTGGCCTTTTCCGGTGCTTTGCCGGGCCCATAGGCCTATGTTAAGGAGCGCGCGGACCACATATGCGAATTCGGCAGAGGCTATTGCCGTTTGCACCCTAAGTAGCGCCTATTTGCGGGAAACAAAACGTTCCCGCGGGGAAACAGGTCCGGTTCGCTCGAAGCGCTCCATCGGGACATCTGAGAGAGGCCAATACGATGCTGAATCGGCGCAACGGTTATGAATACGAGGATTTGCTGGCCTGCGCCCGGGGCGAGATGTTTGGCCCCGGCAATGCGCAGCTGCCGCTGCCGCCGATGCTGATGTTCGACCGGATCACGGACATTACCGAGAAAGGCGGCGAGTACGGCAAGGGCCTGATTCGCGCCGAACTCGATGTGAAGCCGGATCTCTGGTTCTTCGGCTGCCATTTCAAGAACGATCCGGTCATGCCGGGCTGTCTCGGCCTGGACGCGATGTGGCAAATGGTCGGATTCTACCTGGGTTGGATCGGCGGCGAGGGTCGCGGCCGGGCGCTGGGGTTGGGAGAACTCAAGTTCTCCGGCCAGGTGCTGCCGAACGTCCGCAAGGTTGTGTACAACATCGACATGAAACGCGTGATGCGTTCAAAGCTGGTGCTTGGCGTTGCCGACGGGTGGCTTTCCATGGATGGCGAGATTATCTATCGCGCGAAGGATCTGAAGGTCGGGCTGTTCAAGCAGGGCTCCGTACCAACTTGAGCAACGCGATCACACACCACACACCTTTCACAGAAGAACGTAACGGCAGGGCGAGGCGGTCATGAGGCGGGTTGTCATCACGGGGATGGGCATCGTCTCGTCCATCGGAAACAACACCCAGGAAGTGCTTGCGAGCCTTCATGAGGCGAAATCCGGAATTACCCGCGCGGCGAAGTACGCCGAGATGGGATTCCGCTCGCAGGTGCAGGGCGCTCCGACGCTCAATCCGTCCGACGTTATCGACCGCCGCGCGATGCGATTTCTCGGCGAGGGCGCGGCGTGGAATCACGTCGCCATGGAGCAGGCGATCCAGGACGCCGGGCTGTCGCCGGAAGAAGTGTCCGACGTCCGCACCGGTATCATCATGGGCTCCGGCGGGCCATCCGCGCGCACCATCGTGGAAGCGGCCGACATCACCCGGGCCAAGGGACCCAAACGTGTCGGGCCGTTCGCGGTGCCGAAGGCGATGTCGTCCACGGCGTCGGCCACGCTCGCGACCTGGTTCAAGATCAAGGGCGTGAACTACTCGATCTCGTCGGCCTGCGCGACCTCGAACCATTGCATCGGCAACGCCTATGAGACGATCCAGATCGGCAAGCAGGACATGATCTTCGCCGGCGGCTGCGAGGAACTGGACTGGTCGCTGTCGGTGCTGTTCGATGCGATGGGCGCGATGTCCTCGAAATACAACGATACCCCCGCCACCGCCTCGCGCCCCTATGACGTCAGCCGCGACGGTTTCGTCATTGCCGGCGGCGCCGGTGTGGTGGTGCTGGAAGAACTCGAACATGCCAAGGCGCGCGGCGCGCGCATCTATGCCGAAGTGGTCGGCTATGGCGCGACATCGGACGGTTACGACATGGTCGCGCCGTCAGGCGAGGGCGCCGAACGCTGCATGCGCATGGCGATGTCGACCGTGAAGACCCCGATCGATTACATCAACCCGCACGCGACCTCGACGCCGGCAGGCGATCCGCCGGAAATCGAGGCGATTCGAAAAGTGTTCGGCACCGGCGACAAGTGCCCGCCGATCTCGGCGACCAAGGCGCTGACCGGACACTCGCTGGGCGCCACCGGCGTGCAGGAAGCGATCTACTCGCTCTTGATGATGAACAACGGCTTCGTCTGCGAGAGCGCCAACATCACCGAGCTCGACCCTGTCTTTGCCGACATGCCGATCGTGCGCAAGCGCATCGACAACGCCAAGCTCGGCACCGTGTTGTCGAATTCCTTCGGCTTCGGCGGCACCAACGCCACGCTGGTGTTCAAGCGGATGGATGCTTGATTTCAATTCACTCTCCCCGCTTGCGGTGAGAGATCGGCAGGCAGCGGGTGGGCCTTTGCAACAATCCGAAATGGGGTAGGCATGATTATCGAACCGCGCGTGCGGGGTTTCATCTGCACGACGGCGCATCCTGTCGGCTGCGCCAAAAATGTTCGTGAACAGATTGCCTATGTTCTCCGGCAAGGGGGCATTCCCGAGTGCCCCAAGCGCGTCGCCGTGCTGGGATGTTCGACGGGATATGGCCTCGCGAGCCGCATCGTGGCGACCTTCGCCGGCGGAGCGGAGACTATTGGCGTGTCATTGGAGCGCGAGCCCACCGCAAGCAGGACAGGCAGCGCCGGCTGGTACAACAACCGCGCATTTGAAATCGAGGCACAGAAGATCGGACGATCTCCCCTCACGCTCGAGGGCGACGCCTTCTCCAATGACTTGAAGAAAACCTTCATCGACCGTGTTCGCGAAAAGTTCGGACAACTGGACATGCTGGTCTACAGCATGGCCGCGCCGGTCCGGACCGACCCGGACACCGGCAAGACCTACCGCTCGGCGATCAAGCCGCTCGGCGATCCCGTCGAAATCAAGACCCTCAACACTGAAACCGGCGAGGTCTACGAGACGACCGTTGCGCCGGCGAGTGAGGATGAAGCCACCGCCACGGTCGCCGTGATGGGTGGCGACGACTGGAAGCGCTGGATCGATCAACTCGCGGACGCCGGCGTCCTGGCGCCGGGCTTCCGGACGCTCAACTATACGTATATCGGCAGCGAACTGACCTGGCCCATCTATTGGAAAGGCACTCTGGGACGCGCCAAGGTCGATCTTGACCGCAAGGCCGAAGAGATCCGAGGCCGGCTCGGCCAGGACGCGGCCCGCGTGGTGGCGCTGAAAGCCGTAGTCACCCAGGCGAGTTCAGCGATTCCGGTGGTGCCGCTCTATGGCACGGTGCTGTTCAAGGTCATGAAGCAACTCGGGCGCCACGAAGGATGCATCGAACAGATCGATCGCCTGTTCCGGACACGACTGGACCCGGATGTCGAACTCGACGAGGCGCAGCGCATCAGGGTCGACGACTGGGAACTTTCGCCTGAGGTCCAGGCCGAGGTTTCACGACGGTGGCCTTTGCTCTCCACGGAGACGCTCGGCGAATTGGCAGACCTCCCGGAATACAGGAGCCAATTCCTGCGCCTGTTCGGATTTGGCATCGACGGCGTCGACTATTCACAGGACGTGGACCCCCGCGTCGTCACGTGAGCGGTTCGGGAAGCGGCTCTACTTTGCATGGGGTTGTTTTCGCGATTTTGCTCCCGGGCTACAGTCTCACCCCGCCGCGATCTTTTCTGCCCGCTGGAACGCCGGACGCGCCGCGCAGCGGTCGATATAGGCGTCGAACGACGGCCGCGGCGGCACCATCTTGAACATTCGCACTGCAAAATTCAGTCCGGAGCCGAGCATGATGTCGGCGGCGGAGAATTTTTCGCCGAGGATCCACGGGCCCTTCTGCAGCGCGGCATCGAGCACGTCGAAGGTCTGGGCAGCACTTCCCCATGCCGCCGTGCTCGCCGGCACTTCGAGTTTCGTAAAGATCTGGATCAGCGCCGGCTCGATGCAACTCGGCGAAAAGAACAGCCACTGCAGATATCGCGCGCGCAGCGGATCGTTGGCGGCCGGCGCCAGCCTGGTTTCGGGATAGCGGTCGGCGATGTAGGCGCAGATTGCGGATGCTTCCCCGAGCGCGGCGTCGCCGTCCTTCAGCCCCGGCACCTTGCCCATCGGGTTGATCGTCAGATACTCCGGCGCCTTCTGCGCGCCGGTCGAAATATCGGTCAGCACGCGCTCGTAAGGCAGCCCGGCTTCTTCGAGCAGCCAGATCGCCGAGATGGAACGGGAGCGGGGCGACCAATAGAGCTGGATCATCGGCGGAACCTTTCATCGGCATGGGACGAACAGCGTCCCGTTCATTGCGCGGCTGCCGCGAATTGGCAACGCGCTACGCCCAGGACGAACGGGCCGCGCTCCAGGCGACATGTCGGTCAACTTGATTTGCGTGCTGCCGATCCCGCCTTGTGCTGCTTGCGCAACGCGTCGGCCGCGAGACAAACCACCTCGGTGATCTGCTGGAGCTGTCCGGCCAGCGGGCTCGTCTTGCGCCAGACCATGCCAATGGTTCGCGAGGGTTGCGGATTCCTGAAGCGGGCAACGGAGACCGGCGCCGAGCGTGTTTCCACCGCGACCGCCATTTCCGGGATCAGGGTGACGCCGATGCCGGCGCCGACCATTTGAACGAGCGTCGACAGCGAGCTCGCGTCCAGCACCTCGCGCGGCGGCGACGATTGCATATTGCAGAAGGATAGCGCCTGATCGCGGAAGCAATGCCCCTCTTCCAGCAGCAGCAACCTCATTTCGCGCAGCATCTCATGGCTCGGCACCGGCGTTCCCTTATCCTGTTCCGGCCGGACCAGCAGGAAATTCTCCGAGAAACACGCGACCTCGGTCAGCGAGGGTTCGGACACCGGTAGCGCAACGATTGCCGTATCCAGCCGGCCCTCGGCGACCTCCTTGATCAGCTTCGGCGTCAGCGTCTCGCGGACGTGAATGTCGAGTTCGGGGTGCATGCGCGCGAGGTTCTCGATGACCTTGGGCAGCAGATAGGGCGCAATCGTCGGGATCATGCCGATGCGCAGCCGGCCCGCAAGCCGGTCGCGCGAGGCGCGCGCAAAGTCGCCCAACTCGTCGATCGAGCGCAGGATCTCGCGGACGCGCTGAATGATCTCCTCCCCGAACTTCGTCAGCGTGACCTGTCGTGCGCTTCGCTCCAGCAGCACGCCGCCGAGGGTTTCCTCCATTTCCTTGATCTGCATCGATAGCGCCGGCTGCGAGATCGAACATGCCTCCGCCGCGCGCCCGAAATGGCTATGGCGTGCCAGCGCATCGAAGTAGCGAAGCTGCCTGAGCGTCATCTGCATCATCAGAACATCTTATCGGTTCGATCATTAAAATCAACTTTACCTGATGGAAGGCGCTGCTTAGATTGCTTCCAATTCGAACAGGGGCGAACCATCAGGAGGCAATCATGGATGACAAGACAAAATGCCCGTTCACGGGCGCTCGCGGACACGGGAACCGCGACTGGTGGCCGGATGCGCTGGATGTTTCGGTTCTGCACCGCAATTCCAGATTGTCCGATCCGATGGGCGAGACGTTCGACTACGCCAAGGAGTTCAAGACGCTCGACCTCAACGCCGTGATCAAGGATCTGACGGCGTTGATGACGGAGTCGCAGGAGTGGTGGCCGGCCGATTTCGGTCACTATGGCGGTCTGATGATCCGCATGGCGTGGCACAGCGCGGGCACTTACCGCATCACCGATGGCCGCGGCGGCGCCGGCGCCGGTCAGCAGCGCTTCGCGCCGCTGAACAGCTGGCCTGACAACGCAAACCTCGACAAGGCGCGCCGGCTGCTGTGGCCGATCAAGCAGAAATACGGTCGGAAAATCTCCTGGGCCGACCTGATGATCCTCGCAGGCAACGTCGCCCTCGAATCGATGGGCTTCAAGACGTTCGGCTTCGCCGGCGGCCGCGCCGACGTCTGGGAGCCCGAGGAACTGTTCTGGGGGCCTGAGGGCACCTGGCTCGGCGACGAGCGCTACAGCGGTGAACGCCAGCTCGCGGAGCCGCTCGGCGCCGTGCAGATGGGGCTGATCTACGTCAATCCGGAAGGGCCGAACGGCAATCCGGACCCGCTCGCGGCGGCCAGGGACATCCGCGAAACGTTCTTCCGCATGGCAATGAACGACGAAGAAACCGTAGCGCTGATTGCCGGCGGCCACTCCTTCGGCAAGACCCACGGCGCCGGCGATCCGTCGCTGGTGGGAGCGGACCCGGAAAGCGGTGCGCTGGAGGACCAGGGCCTCGGCTGGAAGAGCAAGCATGGCACCGGCATCGGCGCCGACACCATCACCGGCGGTCCCGAAGTCACCTGGACGCAGACGCCGACGAAGTGGAGCAATCTGTTCTTCAAGAACCTGTTCGAAAACGAATGGGAGCTGACCAAGAGCCCGGCCGGTGCAAAGCAGTGGAAGGCGAAAGGGGCGGAAGCCTCGATCCCGGACGCCTTCGACACGTCGAAGAAGCATGTGCCGACCATGCTGACCACCGACCTGTCGCTGCGCTTCGATCCGGCCTACGAGAAGATCTCGCGGCGCTTCCTGGAGCATCCGGACCAGTTCGCGGACGCGTTCGCGCGGGCGTGGTTCAAGCTCACGCACCGCGACATGGGCCCGATCGCGCGCTACCTCGGCCCGCTGGTGCCGAAGGAAACGCTGATCTGGCAGGACCCGATCCCGGCAGCGGATCATCCTGTCATCGGCGAACAAGACATCGCCGCGCTGAAGACGAAGATTCTTGGCTCAGGCCTGTCGGTGTCCCAGCTTGTCTCGGCCGCATGGGCGTCGGCGTCGACGTTCCGCGGCTCCGACAAGCGCGGCGGCGCCAACGGCGCGCGCATTCGTCTCAGCCCGCAGAAGGACTGGGAGGTCAACGCGCCGGCCGAACTCAAGACGGTCCTGCAGAAGCTCGAAGCGATCCAGAAGGAGTTCGGCAAGAAGGTTTCGCTTGCCGACCTGATCGTTCTCGGCGGCTGCGCGGCGGTCGAAAAGGCCGCAAAGGATGCGGGCGTCGACGTGAAGGTTCCCTTTACGCCGGGGCGCATGGATGCGTCGCAGGATCAAACCGACGTCGAGTCCTTTGCTCCGCTCGAACCGCGTGCCGACGGCTTCCGCAACTACATCAACGGCAAGAAGCATCAGTTCATGGCGCCTGAGGAGGCGTTGGTGGACCGGGCGCAATTGCTGCGGCTGACGGGGCCCGAGATGACGGCTCTCGTGGGCGGCCTGCGCGTCCTCGGCGCGAATGCGGGCGGTTCCAAGCACGGCGTGCTCACCAGCAAGCCGGGCACGCTGACGAACGATTTCTTCGTCAACCTGCTCGACATGAGCACTGTCTGGCAGCCGGCCGCCGATGGCACCTTCGAAGGCCGCGACCGGAAGACCAGTGCGGCGAAGTGGACCGGCACCAGTGTCGATCTGATCTTCGGTTCGCACTCGCAACTCCGCGCCTTCGCGGAGGTCTATGCGTGCACGGACTCGAAGGAGAAGTTTGCCAAAGACTTCGTGGCGGCGTGGACCAAGGTAATGAACCTCGATCGCTTCGACATCGCCTGATCGCGGCGGAAAGTTTTCGCGCCAAAA